>JBKBLH010000011.1:0-143193 GCA_046296475.1 Reyranella sp. | reverse complement strand
CAGGCGCAATCCCGGCGGTCTGCCTTTGGCCATCGATCCCTCGCTGAACTGTCGTCCTGATCAGCGAATCAAAACTTCAAACACAGCGCCAGAGGTTTCTTCACAACCTCTCCAGTGGCGCGCTCCAATGAGGCGCCTCAGGCGTTGTGGGCGCGTTTCAGCGCCTGGTCTAGATCGTCGAACAGGTCGCTGCTTTCCTCGACACCGACCGAGAGCCGCAGCAGGTCGGGCGGGCACGGCGTGCCCGGCCCCTCGATGCTGGCGCGATGCTCGATCAGGCTCTCGACGCCGCCCAGCGAGGTGGCCCGCTTCCACAGTTCGACCCTCGCCGCCGTGGCGATGGCCGCGCGCTCGCCACCCTTCACCCGCACCGACAGCATGCCGCCGAAGCCGCCCTTCATCTGCTTCGCCGCCGCCGCGTGGCCGGCGAAGGAGGGCAGGCCGGGATAGAGGACCTGTTCCACCATCGGATGCTCGGCGAATTTTTCGGCGAGGGTCTGCGCGGATCTACAGGCCCAGGCGACGCGCGGGAACAGGGTGCGCATGCCGCGCATCAGCAGCCATGCCTCGGTCTGGCCGAGGATGGTGCCGAGTTGTGCGCGGATGGTGCGGAGCTTCGCCCAGTAGGCATCGTCGCGCGCGCCCGTGAGCGCACCGGCGATGATGTCGGAGTGACCGTTGAGATACTTGGTCGCCGAATGCATCACGATGTCGGCGCCATGCTCGATCGGCCGCGTCAGCACCGGCGTCGCGACCGTCGAATCGACCCCGAGGAGGGCGCCGGCCCTGTGGGCGATGTCGGCGATCGCCCCGATGTCGGACACGCTCCAGGTCGGGTTGGCCGGTGTCTCGATCCAGACCAGCTTGGTGACCCCCGGTTTCACGGCCGCCGCCACCTGGTCGGTCTTGTCGGTGTCGACGAACTCGACCTTGAGTCCCCACTGGGTCGCGAAGGTCATCAGCCAGTTGCGCAGCGCCCAGTACATGACCTTCGAGGTCACGACATGGTCACCCGGCGAGAGGGCCAGGAAACAGGCGGTTGCGGCACTCATGCCCGACGAGAAAATGAGGGATTTGGCGCCGCCCTCGAGCGCCGTCAGCGTGGCCTCGGCATGATCGAAGGTGGGATTGTCCGAGCGTGCGTAGATGCGCCCGGAACTGTAGCCATTGTCCTCGTCGCGCAGGTAGGTGCTGGCCATGTGGATGGGCGGCACGACTGCCCTGGTGACCGGGTCGACCCATCCCATCGCCTGGGCGGCGAGAGACGCGGGGGCAAACTTCTTGTCAGACATCTGGGGCACCGCCGGCTTACACGAATCTTACGTCGGACGCGCCCAAATGGCGCATCGCAGCACTTGAAATGAGGATGCACTAGTAGCTTCATATACAGTGATTTGCTCGCGATATATTCAAGGATCGGCAAGGTTGCCGACACGACGGCAAACACTCGCTGGGGAGTCAGGAATGGACGGTCAGACCCTGCACACTAAGCAGCCTCACGCGGCCGGTCGGGGAGACCGCGTCGCCCGCACGCGAGAATCGATCGTGGCCTCGGCGCTTGCCCTCGCCGCGGCGGGGCAGGTCGCGCCGATCGTGCGCGACATCGCCCAGATGGCCGGCGTCTCGGCCCGCACCGTGTTCCAGCACTTCGCCGACACTGCCGAACTTTATGTTGCCGTGCTCGGTCGCGTGCTGGCGGCTCTGGTAGGGGAGGCCCCCGAGATCGCGGCCGCCGGGCCGGTCGAGACTCGCATCGCCAGCATGATCAACCAGTGCGCCGACCGGTACGAGCAGCTCCGCCCGATGTGGACCTTCGTCGAGACGCTGCAGCGCCGGTCGCCGGAAGCGGCGGACATGATCTCCCAGATCTACAGCGCCAACACCGCGCAACTCTCGCAGGCCTTCGGCCCCGAACTGGCGGCCCTGCCCGAAGAGTCGCGCCAGCGGACGCTGACGGCGCTGGCGTTGGCCATTGCGCCGGAGAGCTGGGTGGTGCTGCGCCAGCGCCTCGGCCTCTCGGTCGAGCAGGCGCGTGACGAGCTCGGCTTCGTCGTCCAGTCGGTGTTCGCGACCGAGACCGCGCGCCGCTAGCGGCTCGCGGCCGCGCGTGCCAGTCGCTCGAGCGAGCGGTCCCTGAGACCGATCTCTCCGAGATGGTTCACCGTGTTCAGCACGTAGTCGAGGTTGCTGCCGGTGGCGCCGTGGCCCTGGCGGATCAGCCGCAGCGCCTCCGCCTCCGGCAGCTTGCCGGCGAACTGCCGGTGGGCACGGTCCGCGAGATAGACCAGCGCCGGCACGGTCCGGCCGTCGTCGAGCCGGATCGGCCGAACCGTCTCCTCGTAGACGCCGTCATTGTCGATTTCGCGATGGATCAGGTAGCGCCGCACCTCGTCGTAGGTGGCGGCCGGCAGGCGGTGCGCCAGCCCGCGGCAGGAGCCGCCCGGCAGCAGGCCGAGGATGAGGCCCGGCTTTTCCGGCGTGCCGCGATAGTGCTCCGAGTAGATGCAGAAGGCCCGGTGCCAGCCCTGCAGCCGTGCCGCCTGCGTCTCGGGCGTCGCGAAGCCCGGGTTCCACATCAGCGAGCCGTAGCCGAAGACCCACAGGGGCCCGGACGGGATCGTCGCCGCGGGCGCGCTCAATCCTAGGCCTGGTTAAGGTGGATCAGGGCGCGGCGGATCTCGCGCGTGCGCGTGAAAAGGTCGAACAGCTTGTCGCCCTCGCCCCAGCGGATGGCGCGCTGCAGGTAGAACAGATCCTCCTGGAAGCGCTGGAGCACCTCCAGTACGGCCTCGCGATTGTTCATGAAAACGTCGCGCCACATGGTGGGATCGGAAGCGGCGATGCGCGTGAAGTCGCGGAAGCCACCGGCGGCGAACTTCAGGACCTCGCTGTTCAGGTGGCCGCCGAGATCGTCGGCCGTGCCGACGATCGTGTAGGCGATCAGGTGCGGCAGATGCGAGGTGATGGCCAGGATGCGGTCATGATCCTTGGGGTCGATGCGCTCGACCTGGCTGCCCAGGCCTTTCCAGAAGGCTTCGAGCCTGGCGACCGCGGCCTCGTCGCTGTCGGGCAACGGCGTCAGGATGCACCAGCGGCCCTGGAAAAGGTCGAGCAGGGCGGCCTCGGGGCCGGAATTCTCCGTGCCGGCGACCGGATGGGCCGGCACGAAATGCACGCCCTCGGGGATGTGCGGCGCCATGTCGGCGATCACGGTCTGCTTCACCGAACCCACGTCCGACACGATGCAGCCAGGCTTGAGGCTCGACGCGATGGCCTTGGTGGCCGGTCCGCAGGCGCCGACCGGCGTGCAGACGATCACCAGGTCGGCATCCCGGCAGGCTTCCGCGAGATCTGTGCCGCAATGATCGGCAAGCTTGAGCTTGTTGGCGAGCGCCGCCGTCTCGGCGCTGCGCGTCGCCGCCACGATCGAGCGCGCGAGGCCGCGCTTGCGCGCCTCGAGCGCGATCGAGCCGCCGATCAGCCCGATGCCGATCAGCGCGATCCTGTCGAACAGGGGTTCGGTCATTTCGCCGCCACGAAGCGGGCCAGCGATGCCTGCGCCGCCTTCACCTCGGCCTCGGTGCCGACCGTGATGCGCAGATGTTCGGGCAGGCCGTAGCCCGCCACGAGGCGGGGGATCAGGCCGTCGTTCATCAGCCACTCGTTGGCCGCGACCGCGCGTTCCTTCGAACCGAAGCCGACGAGCACGAAATTGCCGACGCTCGGCACCGGCTCGAGGCCGAGCTTCGTGAGTTCGGCGCTGAGCCACGGCAGCCAGATGTCGTTGTTCGTGCGGCTGGCGTCGGTGTGGGAAATGTCCTCCAGCGCGGCGATTCCCGCGATCTGTGCAGCGGAGTTGACGTTGAACGGCTGGCGCAGCCGGCTCATGACGTCGACGATGCCGGCCGGGCCGTACATCCAGCCGAGACGCAGGCCGCCGAGGCCGTAGATCTTCGAGAAGGTGCGGGTCATCACCACGTTCTCGGCCTGGTCGACCAGTTCGACGCCCGACTCGTAGTCGTTGCGGCTGACATACTCGGCATAGGCCGCATCGATCACCAGCAGCACGTTCTTCGGCAGGCCGGCATGCAGGCGACGGACATCGTCCTTGCTGACGTAGGTGCCGGTCGGGTTGTTCGGGTTGGCGAGGCAGACGATGCGCGTCCTGTCCGTCACCGCCGCCAGCATCGCATCGATGTCGCTACCATAGCCCTTGGCCGGCGCCGCGACCGGGGTCGCGCCGACGCCCAGCGCATTGATCGCGTACATCAGGAAGCCGTACTGGCTGTAGAGCAGCTCGTCGCCCGGGCCGCAGTAGGCGCGGACCAGCAGGTTCAGGATCTCGTCGGAGCCCGCGCCGCAAACGATGCGCGCCGGATCGAGGCCGTAGTGGCGGCCCAGTGCCGCGCGCAGCCTGGCGGTGTCGCCGTCGGGATAGCGATGCAGCTCGGAGGCCGCCTTGGCGTAGGCCGCCATCGCCTTCGGCGAAGGTCCGAGGGCGCCCTCGTTGGACGAGAGCTTCGCGATCGTCTCCTTGCCGTCGATCGAGTCCTTGCCCGGCACATAGGGCGCGATCTTCATGATGCCCGGACGCGGGGTGAGCGCGCTCATGCCAGTCTCCTCCGAAAGTTCAGATCACGGTTTGGCGTCGATCGGCACGGCATAGGCTCCGATCGCGGCCGCACAGCCCTTATCCAGTCCCAGGGCCGCTTCGAGATCGCGCAGGCGCGGATCGTCGTCTGCGATCACGCCCGGTACCTCCACGAGATAGTGATGCACGCCGGCCACGACCTGGTCCAGCGCCGAGGTGAAGGCCGGCAGGCCGGCCTTGGCGAGGGCGCTGGCGATGCGGTCACGGCTCAGCCCGTTCTTCGCCTCGATGGCCACCAGCCCGCGATCCGCGCCGCTCGGCTCGGCATCGATGCGGGCCAGCACGAAGGCCGAGACCCCCCGCGCGCGCGCATTCGGCATCGCGAGGAAGGGGAGGCGGGCGATCACGGTCGGCAGGGTCGTGTCCGTGCCGGCGAGCAGGGGCCACCACGGCGTCGAGTCCGCCTCGATCGGGGCAGGCACGACGCCGATGGTCGTGGTGCTGGCACGCACCGCGGCCAGCACGCCAGCCGGCGTATCGTGTGCGACGAAGGGGATCTGGCAGCCGAAATGGTCACGCGCGAGGTCCCAGTAACCAGGCTGGTCGTCGGGACGGCAGATCGCGATCTTGAGGCCTGGCGTCTGGATGAGCGTGAAGGCGCTCATCATCTCACGCCACATGCGGTAGACGGCGGTGGACGGGAACTGTCCGTCATGGGTCGCCAGCCGCTTGCGCAGGACCTGTGCCTCACGGCCCGGACGCAGCGCGAGGCCTCCTGCCGGCTTGGTTGCGGAGATGTGCCCGACGACCTCCGCGCGACGGCGGATCAGGCCGTGCAATTCGGTATCGATGGCGTCGATTTCCTGCCGCAAGCTGTCGAGACTGGGAGCGTCCATTAGGCCGTTGTTTCCTGTGCGCAGCGGCGATACTACGTCCGCACGGCCCGCGTAAAGGCAAACAAGCCGCAAGAGGCTTGCTTCCCGCCACCCGCGACCGTATAGAGCCTCTCCGTGGAATTTGAGCCGACCGGCTTGCGGCCACGTTAAACACCGCTAAAAGGTCGGAGTGCTCGAAAAAGCCCCCGTCCTTCCGGTCGGGGGCTTTTCGCTGGAGCGGCAGTGCTGGACGATCTCACCGATGCAGAACGCAAGGCGCTCGCCCAGTGCCGCCACGCGATCCTGGGCGTGGACCGGCCGCTGCGCCTCGACTGCGGCGTCGAACTCGGACCCTACCGGGTGGCCTATCAGACCTACGGGACGCTGAACGACGCGAAATCCAACGCCGTGCTGGTCTGCCATCCCTTGACCTGCGACCAGTTCGTCGCCGACCGGCATCCGGTCACCGGCAAGGAGGGCTGGTGGGAGAGCCTGATCGGCGCTGGCAAGGTGCTCGATCCCGACCGCTACTTCATCATCTGCATCAACGTGCTCGGTCATTGCATGGGCACCACCGGCCCGCAGGCGCACGATCCTATGGCCGGGCGGCCCTGGAACCTGCGCTTTCCCGTGGTGACCATCGGCGACATGGTGCGGGCGCAGGCGGCGTTGCTCGACCATCTCGGCATTCCCGATCTCTTCTGCGTAATCGGCGGCTCGATGGGGGGCATGCAGGTCCTGGAATGGGCGGCGACCTATCCCAGGCGTGTCTTCTCGGCCGTGCCGATCGCCTGTGCCGCGCATCACTCGGCACAGAACATCGCGTTTCACGAGGTCGGCCGTCAGGCCATCATGGCCGATCCCGACTGGAAGGCCGGGGACTATCGGCTGCATCAGACCAATCCGGCGCGCGGCCTCGCCGTCGCACGCATGACCGCGCACATCACCTACCTCTCGGAGCAGGCCCTGCAGCGCAAGTTCGGCCGCTCCCTGCAGAACCGCGACGCGCTGGGTTTCGGCTTCGATGCCGATTTCCAGGTGGAGAGCTATCTGCGGCACCAGGGATCGACCTTCGTCGACCGCTTCGATGCCAACAGCTATCTCTACATCACCCGGGCGATGGACTATTTCGACCTCGCGGGCGCGCATGGCGGCGTGCTGGCCAACGCCTTCAAGGGGACGGCGACGCGCTTCTGCCTGATGTCCTTCACCAGCGACTGGCTGTTCCCGACCCGCGAGAGCCGCGCCGTCGTTCATGCGCTCAACGCCGTCGCCGCCAACGTGTCGTTCGTGGAGGTCGACAGCGACAAGGGCCACGACGCCTTCCTGCTCGACGAGCCCGAGATGTTCCGGACGCTCTCGGGCTTCCTGAAGGGGGCCGCGACGGTGCGCGGCCTCGGGAGCGTGGCATGACGGCCGCCGCGATCCGCGTCGACCTCCAGATCATCGCCGACATGGTCGAGCCCGGCACGCGGGCGCTCGATGTCGGCTGCGGCGACGGCGCGCTGCTGGCGCATCTCATGAACGCCAAGAGGGTCGATGCCCGCGGCATGGAGCTCAGCCAGGCCGGCGTGAACGCCTGCGTCGCCAACGGCCTCTCGGTCGTCCAGGGCGACGCCGATACGGACCTGCGCGACTATCCCGATGCCGCCTTCGACTATGTGATCCTGAGCCAGACGCTTCAGGCCACGCGCGAGCCGCGCCGGGTGCTGGAGCAGATGCTGCGCGTCGGCAAGCACGCCATCGTCTCCTTCCCCAACTTTGCCCACTGGCAGGTGAGGCTGCGACTCGTCTTCGGCGGTCGCATGCCCGAAACCGCGTCGCTGCCGTACAAGTGGTACGACACGCCCAACATCCATCTCTGCAGCATCGACGACTTCCGGGCGCTCTGCCGCACCATGGGCGTGCGCATCGAGCGTGCCATCGTGCTGAACAGCAAGAGCCGCCGCATCAACCTGCCGCCGCTGCTCGCCAACCTGATCGGCGAACAGGCGGTGTTCATGTTGAGGCGGGATTAGCGATTACAGGTCGAAAGTCGCCGCCGAGACCGCGAGATCGCTGCCGAGGAAGGCGCGGTCGCCCGGGCCTTGCTGGCCGTGGCCGACGCTCCACTCGTCCGGCCATTCCAGGCGCTCGGCGCCCCAGGCCGAGGCGGCCGACAGCGACGTCCAGGCGTCGTCGCGGGACAGGCGATACAGCAGGCCGCCCGGCCCCATGCCGGGATGGACGACCAACCGAATGTCGAAGGCTGCATCGGCCGTCACCGGTGGTCCAACCCAATAGTGAGGGCTGCGGCCGGGCTCCGGTTCCAGAATCACCATCAGGCGTTGCGCCGGCCCGCTGAGGCCGACCCAGAAAGGCGCGCGGCGGCCGGGGCAGAATGCCGACACGAACGTCTGAATGGTGCTCGTGCCCGCCGCGGCGGCGCGACCGGTGAAGCGGAAAGCGGCGATCCTGTCCCTGCCGAACCGCGCTTGATTCAGACCCCGCCACTGCGCGACTGGCGGCAGCTCTAGTGGCCAACACAGGCTTTCGCGGAGCTGGCCGTCGGCATCGATTACCTGATAGCGCAGGCCATCGTCATCCAGCGCCGCCTGGACGGCATGAAGATACTCGATGCCCTCCGGCATGCGGTGGGCGGTGCCGGCGCCGGCTGTGCAGATCTGCAGCACGCCGCGATGGACCTGCACGTCGAAGGCCAGGATGTGACCGCACAGGTAGGCCAGCACATCGTTCTCGACCAGCAGGTCCCAGACGGCAGTCGCGTGCTCCGGGCCGACATCGCGCTGATAGGCGCCGGCGAAGCCGTTGACCGGATGGACCGGATGATGGCCCGCGACGATCTTGTGACGGGCATCGGCATGCTGGCGAAGGACGTCGCGAAGCCAGTCCGTCTCGACGTGTCCCTCTCCGCCGAGCCCGGTCCATAGCGTGTGGACGAACACCAGCAGCAGGTCGCCGCGCCGCATCCAGTAGGAGAGGCCTTCCTGTCCGGGAGGTCCGTTGCGCGGCAGATGGCCGTGCACCTCTCGGAACACGTCCTCGCTCATCGCGTCGTAGGTCGCGTGGTTGCTGGTCGTATGCCAGATCGGGATCGCACGACGGTCGAGCCAGCCCATCTCTTCGTCGAGCCAGTGCCGCCACTGACGGCGCAGCGAGCCCGCGTCGGCCGTGTAACCCGCGATCTCGTCGCCCAGGAACAGGATGAACTCGGGAGCGGGTGCGAGCCGCCGCACGACCGCGTTTACGCCGGCGAAGGTGCGCTCGTGCAGGGCGCCGGCCACCCCGGAGCAGGCGTCGCCGTAGAAGACGAACTGATGACCTGCACCGCGAGGCCTCAGTGCGGCGATCGCGCCACCCGCGGCGGGCCTCTCGTAGAAGCCCTCGATCTCGTCTTCCCGGAGCTTCACGAAGCCGTGGCGCAGGTAGAGGCGGTCGGCCTTGCTGCCGGTCAGCACTTCGAGGCGCACGGGCAGGCAGGCCGCATCGGCCTCGGCGAGCAGCGCCTCCAGGATCTTCGTACCGAGGCCTGAACCGTGCAGGCGGTGTTCGAGATAGAACGAATCGATGCGGATTTCGTGGTCGTTCCCGCGGAAGCCGACGCAGCCGACGCGGATGCCATCCTGCAGGATGAGCCGCATGCCGGGCTCATCGAAATGGCCGCGGAACATGCGGCGCGATCGTTCGGGCGTGTAACGTCCGACCCGTTCGAGATGCTCGCGCATCACCTCGGTGCGGAGGACCAGAAGCGGTTCGAAGTCGGCCTCGCTGACGGGGCCGAAGCTCCAGACGTCAGTCACGCGTCGCGATCCGCGCGAGGCGCGGCCTGGCGATCGCCAGCCAGTCCTTCGTGTCGAGTTCCATCGAACGGTCGAGGCGGCCGGCGTTGAAGAACAGAGTCTCGTTGGCCAGCAGGTCTTCTTCCACCACGATCGAGATCGCGGGATCGAGCGCGAACGGCGGCACCGCGCCCATGACGCAGCCGGTCAGTTGCTGCGCCGTGTCGGGCGAGGCGAAGCCGCATTTGCGGGCTTCGAAGAGCGTGGCGACCGCGGCGAAGTCTAGCTTGCGGCTGCCCGGGAGGATGGCCAGCACATGGCGCTTGCCGCCGCCACCGCCGCGCACGTCGAGTACCATGGCCTTGGCGGCCTGATCGGGCCGGTTGCCGCGAATTGCGCTGATGGCTTCCGACTTGCCCTCGTGGACGTGCTCGATGACGCGGAACCTCGCCTTCGCGTCGGTGAGGAGCGTCACCAGCCGATCGAAGACTTCACCCGCCCCAGCCTCAGTGGCCACGAATCACCTTCTCCGAGAGGATTTTCAGCGCCTCCTCGAGGCTCGGCACCTGGCCGTCGGCCGGGGCGATGCGGGCGTCGACCGTGCGGCGATGGCTCTTCTCGATGGACTCGGTCATCAGCGGATCGACGCCGGTCTCGCGCAGGGTCCGGGCGACCAGACCCATCTCCTCCCAGCGACGATGGGCATGAACGACATGAGTCTGCACCAGCATGGTGATGAAGCCGCTGAGCCCCATCGAATCGGCATCGCCCAGGCAGCCCAGCACTTCGTCGAGGATGCCTTGGCGCTGCGCCGCGACCAGCGCCTCGACACCCAGCGCCTCGAGACCCTTCACGAGGGTGCTGCGCAGCATCTTGACCGAGGAGGCGCTGCCGGGCTTCGGCCCGAGTAGGGTGGTAACGAAGCCGTTCTCGTTCATCCAGGCCACGGCCTCGGCGGCGTCCTCGCCGGCCACCAGCATCGGCGCCTTGATGCCCTGCTTGAAGAAGCCACCCATGACGGCGATGTCGATGTAGCGGCCCGCGCCCGTCTCGATCGCGGCGCGGTCCTCGTCCGACATCCTGCCGGTGACGGTGCAGAGGTCGAGATAGTGTGCGCCTTTCTTCAGGAGCGGCGCGGCCGACTGCGCGGCCGAGAGGGCATGCTCGCCCTGAACGGCGCAGATGACGAGATCGGCTTCGCTCAGCGCCTCGGTGTAACCGTCGCTGATCGCGACATCGAGGCCGCGTGCGACCTTGCCCAGAGCAGTACCGCGCGGATCCTTGTCGAGCGCGGTGTCGATGGCGATCAGGCGGCGCGGGGCGTTGTCACCCGGCTTCGAGGGACCGCGCCATCCGTTCTCGGACGCGAGACCGCGCGCGATCGCCGAACCGGCTTCGCCAAAACCCAGCAGCGCGATGACGCGCGGAGAAAATGACATGTCGTTCTTTCTGCTTGGATGTCAGGAGGCGGGCTTCTCGCCGTCCTCGGCGTTGCGCGCGGCGCCCACGACCTGCGGGGTGTCGCGCGAGCTGGCGACCCGCAGCTTTGGCCGCACCGGGACGGATTGCGGCTGGCTGCGCTCGGCAATGCCGGCATAGAGCTGCTTGCCCGATTCGATGACGTTGACGCCGCCGAAGCGGCTGAGCCAGCGCTGGCCGAACCGCTCGATGGTCGGCGCCATGCGCATCACCAGCCTCGACCGGGTCGGCGGCATGTAAAGGGCGCGGGTCTGGCGCAGCGGCGCGAACATGTTGGCACGCAACAGGGCGTTGAGCTGTCCCGTCGAATAGGGATGGCCCTGATAGAAGGGCGAGCGGTCGATCTGGGACCAGAAGCCGGTGCGGCTCGGTGCGACCACGACCATGCGGCCGCCATCGGCCATGACGCGCCAGATCTCGCGCAGCATGGGGCGCAGCTGCTCGGTGCATTCGACGGCATGGACCAGCACGACCCGGTCGACCGAGCGGTCGGGGAGCGGCAGGTCGAGTTCGTCGACCAGGGTCGCGAGGTTGCGGCCCTCGCGCGGCCAGCGCGTCACCCCCTGCTGGGCAGGCATGAAGGCGAGCGTGCGTGCGGCCTCTTCCATGAAGGGCCGCAACAGCGGCTGCGCGTAGCCCAATCCCAGCACCGTCTCGCCGCGCACGTTGGGCCAGACTTCGCGCAGGCGCGTGCGCAGGAGCCGCCGGGTCATCTGACCGAGCGTGCTGCCGTAGAATTCCTCCAGGTCGAGGACGTTGCTCCACATGCTGGGAACTGTAGCAGAAAGCGCCACCAGCGGGCCATGGCCGGCGCAAGTCAGCTCTGCTAGCCTTGCATCATGAGCACAACGCTAGACATTGTCCGTATCCCGGTCCTGAACGACAATTACGTGTGGTTGATGCGGGAGCCGCAGAGCGGCGCCGTGGCCGTCGTCGATCCGGCCGTGGCCGGGCCGGTGCTTGCGGAGGCCGAGAAGCGCCGCTGGAAGATCACCCATATCCTGAACACCCACCACCATGGCGACCATGTGGGCGGGAACCTGGAGATCAAGAAAGCGACCGGCTGCACCATCGTCGGCCTGCGCCAGGACCGCGCCCGCATCCCCGGCATCGATGTCGAGGTCGACGACGGCGACCGCTACCGGCTGGGCGAGGCCGAGGCCGAGATCTTCTTCGTGCCGGGCCACACGAGCGGCCACATCGCCTATGCCTTCCGGGAGCAGAAGGCGCTGTTCTGCGGCGACACGCTCTTTGCACTGGGCTGCGGTCGCATGTTCGAAGGAACGCCGCAGCAGTTCTGGACGTCGCTCAGCCGCCTGCGCGCGCTGCCCGACGAGATGCGTGTCTATTGCGCGCACGAATACACGCAGTCGAACGCCCGCTTCGCGCTGACCGTCGAGACCGGCAACCAGCAGCTGAAGGCGCGCTCGGCGGCGATCGATGCGGCACGCGCCAAGGGCGAGGCGACGGTGCCGTCGCTGCTCGGCGAGGAGAAGGCGACCAACCCTTTCCTCCGTGTCGACGTGCCGGCGGTCCAGGCCGCGGTCGGCCTCGCCGGCGGCGACCCGGTCGCGGTGTTCGCCGAGGTTCGTCATCGCAAGGACGTGTTCCGCTAGCGCGAGATCCGGACGCCCTCGGTCTCAGCGCCGGACGAGGCAGAAGTAACCGCTGAGACCGAGCGCAAACGCCAATGCAGCGTAAAGCGGCGCCTGCGGGATGGCGAGGAACAGCCATGGGGCGGTGAGGGGGCCGACGGCGGCGCCGAAGTCGCGCCAGGTCGAGTAGCTCGCCTGGCTCGAGAGCACCGTGCCGTGACCACGTTCGATCACCAATACGGGGATCAAGGTATTGAACATGCCGCGGGTCATGACGATCAGCAGGGCTCCCAGCAGCTCGTGGTCCGCCGCGATCAGGATGAAGCCGCCGACGAGAAGGGCGGCATTCGCGATGGCGATGCGCCGTGCCCCGAACCGGTCGCCGATCCAGCCGCCGAGCGGACCCGTCGTGACTTCGACCAGCCAGCGCAGCGCCAGCAGCATGGCCGTCGCCATCACGGGGGCCACCGAGGTGATCGAGTCCTTCATCAGGAACGCGAGGGTCAGCAGGAAGACGCCGTCGCCCGAGAAGCCCAGGACGAAGCCCCAGACCTCCAGCCGATGGGGAACCGGCAGCTTGAAGCGCTTTCTCGCGACCGGCTCGCGCGGCAGGCGGGGCAGGGCGATCGCGGCGGCCAGCGCGATCAACGTCAGGGCGCCGAAGACGAGGAACACCGGCCGGGCGCCGAGTTCGAGGACGATCCAGGCACCGCCGACCAGGGAGACGGCCTGCACGAGGCCGATGGCGGCGCGGCTGGCGCCGACCCGCTTGCCGGCGTTGGCGCGGTCGCTCACGGCATAGGCAAGCGTCGCGAGATTGAGCGAGGCGTAGGAGATGCCCCAGAGGATGCGTGCCAGGACCTGTGCCGTCGCATCCTCGATCAGGCCATAGACCGTCGTCGAGAGCACCGAGCCCATCGCGCCCGCGATCATCAGCGCGTGCGGCCCGACGCGCTCGCCGAAATGGGCGACGCCGGAATTGGCGAGCAGGCGGATCCAGCGGTTGAGAGACAGCAGCACGCCGACCATCGCCAGCGAGAGACCGAACTCCTGATGGTAGAGCGGCAGCACGGCATAGAGCAGCGTGTCGCCGATCATGCAGACGGCGATCACCAGGCCCGGCAGCGCCATGCCGACCGGCGCGGCGCCGCGGGGTGCGGTCGCGGTCATGCCGTGGTCGTTACTGGGCGCGCAGCACCAGAGCTTCGCGCAGGGCCGCGGCGCAGAGCGACGTGCCGCGGCGGGCGCCGTGCAGCAGCATCGGCGAGCTCAGGAATCCGTGCAGCATGCCGCCGAACTCGACCAGGTCGGCCTGCGTGCCCTCCTGCTGCAGCCGCCAGGCATAGGCGCGGCCTTCGTCGCGCAGCGGATCGTAGCCGGCCGTGACGACCAGCGCCGGCGGCAGCCCGGCCAGCGACGAGGCGCGCAGCGGCGAGACGCGCCAGTCGCCGCGGCTCGCTTTGTCGGGGGCGTAGTGGTCGAAGAACCATTCCATGGTGACCGCATTCAGCCCGTAGCCGTCCTCGAAATGCCGATAGGATTCGGCGCGGGCCACGGCATCGGTCACCGGATAGGCGAGAAGCTGCATCAGGAGCTTCGGTCCGCCATGGTCGCGCGCCCAGAGCGAGACCGCGGCCGCGAGATTGCCGCCGGCGCTGTCGCCGCCGATCGCCAGCCGGGCCGGATCGATTCCGACCGAGCCGCCGTTGGCCGCCACCCACTGCAATGCCGCCACGACATCGTCGAAGGCGCCGGGGAACCGAGCCTCGGGAGCCAGGCGATAGTCGACGTGGAACACCGCGATGCCGGCCTCGAGCGCGAGCTGGGCGCACAGCACGTCATGGCTGTCGAGATTGCCGAATACCCAGCCGCCGCCATGCGCATAGACCAGCGCCGGCAACGCGGCGTCCGCGGGCGCCGATGCCGGGCGGTAGATGCGCACGGGCATTTCGCCCGCCGGGCCGGGGATGGTGCGATCGACGACCTTCACGTCGGCGGGGCGCGGGCCCTGCGCACCGGGGCGCAGGGAAAGATAGAGATCGCGGGCGGCTTGCGGACTGAGCGTGTTCCACGCGGGGCGGTTTGCCGCCGCCATCAGGTCGATCAGCCGCTGGGATTCCGGATCGAGAGCCATTCCACCCACTCCATTGACAACATTCGTTGCACTCTAGCAGCCCTCGCCCCTGTTTCGTCACGAGGCGAATGGTAAGGTGTGCCATGACATTCGAACCGGACTACAGCGCCCCCCCGTCGGCAAAGCCCTCCTGGTGGCGTCGAAGCTGGGATCGCGTGCGGGGATGGCGCCCGGCCCTCTCCACGGCCGCCCCATCGTCAGGCGGTCGCCGGGTATGGGGATGGACGTGGCGCATCGTGGTCCTGCTGCTCATCCTCTACTACCCGGTCGGCGCCCTGGTGACCGAGGACATCGACGACGATCCGCAGTTCACGGCGCGCGGCATTGCGCCAGGTGAAAGCAAGGCCGTCGCCACCGCGGCCGACCTCGTCACGCGCGAGGTCGACGTCCACACCTGGACGCCGATGATGCCGTTCTTCACGCCCGCGGGACTGCTCGACAACATGCCGAACTATCAGCGCGGCATCATGTCGGCGCTGGGCCGCTTCAGCACGGAGCTGATGGACCAGCTCGGCCGCACGCGCGGCTCGAGCCAGACCGACCGCGATCTCGAACAGGCACGTGGCTTCCTGAACGAACAGCCCAATATCTGGCTGTGGCAGCCCAGCGTGTCGCTGCTGCCCTCGACGACCTCGGCGCAGAAGTATCGCGCCGGCCGCGACCGGCTGATGGCCTACAACAAGCGGCTGGGCACCGGGCAGGCGGTATTCGAACGACGGGCCGACAATCTGCAGGCGCTGCTCGACCGCATCGCCAACGATCTGGGCTCGGATTCGGCGGCAATCGACCAGCACGTGATCGAGAAGGCCGGCGACCTGTTCGACGCGCGGTGCGACGATATCTTCTATTTCAACAAGGGCCGTCTGTACGTCTACTACCTACTGATGCGCGATCTCGGCTTCGACTTCCAGAACGTCATCCGGGACCGCGAACTCACCACCGCCTGGAACGGCACCGTCGACACCTTCCGTATCGCCGCCCAGCTCGATCCCTGGGTCGTGTGGAACGGGTATCCCGATGCCCTGCTGATCCCCAACCACCTGCTCGCGCAGGGCTTCTACCTGCTGCGCGCCCGCACGCAGCTGCGCGAGATCACCAACATCCTGCTGAAGTAGGCGCCAGCGTGGAGATCTACCTCCCCATCGCCGAGCTTTCGATGAACGTGTTCCTGCTGCTGGGCCTCGGCGCCGCGGCGGGCCTTCTGTCGGGCATGTTCGGCGTCGGCGGCGGATTTCTCGCCACACCCCTGCTGATCTTCGTCGGCATCCCGCCGGCCGTCGCGGTCGCCAGCCAGGCCAACCAGGTGGTGGCCAATTCGATTTCCTCGCTGCAGGTGCAGTGGCGGCGCGGCAACGTCGACCTGCGTATGGGGCTCGTCCTGCTGGCGGGCGGCATGCTCGGATCGTCGGCCGGCGTCTGGCTCTTCACCTACCTGAAGCGCATCGGACAAATCGATTTCGTGATCGCCGTGCTCTATGTCGTGATGCTGTCGACCATCGGCCTGCTGATGATGTTCGAGAGCCTCAACACCTACTTCAAGCGAAGGCGCAATCCCGACGGTCCGCGTGGCAAGCTCCATACCCACTATCTCGTGCACCGGCTGCCGCTGAAGCTGCGCTTCTACAAGTCGAAGCTCTACATCAGCGCGCTGCTGCCGATCGGGCTCGGCTTCGTCATCGGCGTCCTGTCGGCGATCCTGGGCGTCGGCGGCGGCTTCGTCCTGGTGCCGGCCATGATCTACCTGCTGGGCATGCCGACGGCGGTGGTGATCGGGACGTCGAACTTCCAGATCCTGTTCGTGGCCGCCAACGTCACCTTCCTGCAAGCCGCGACCAACGGCACCGTCGACGTCGTGCTGGCGCTGCTGCTGATCCTGGGCGGCGTCGTCGGTGCGCCGATCGGTGCGCGCCTGGCGGCAAAGCTGCCGGGCGTGGCGTTGCGTGCCCTGATGTCGCTGCTGATCCTGCTCGTGGCGGCCGAATTGCTGACGGAACTGTTGCGCACGCCCAGTTCGCTCTACTCGCTCGGCAGTCGGGAGGTGCTGCCTTGAGGTCGCTGGGCCTGCTCGCCTGCCTTGCGGTTCTGCTTGGGACGACGGCCGGCGCCCTGGCCCAGGGACCGCGCCTCGAGCCGGCGCCCGGAACCCTGCCGGCGCCGAGCATCGGCGGGCCGCCCGACGCCATCGCACCGCCTTCGGTGCCGAACGAGCCGACGACGCCCGACCTGATCATGGATCTCTCCCGCGCCCGGGTCTCGATCACCTCGGCCTTCCAGGGCGAGAGCATCCTGCTGTTCGGCATGTTCGACCCGCCCGGCGAGATCGTCGTCGTCGTCGCCGGCCCGCCCGCCCGCGAGACGGTGATGCGCAAGCAGCGCTTCATGGGGATCTGGCTCAACACCGGGCGGCAGGCATTCGACGATGTGCCGGCCTACTATGCCATTGCGGCCAGCCAGCCGCTGCAGCGCCTGTTGGCGCGTGGGGCTGGCGGCGAGATCCTGTCGCTCGAGGACCGGCTGTCCAGCCTGAAGCCGGCGACGCCGCGCGACGCCGCGGATCTGGCGCGCTTCCGGGCCGGCTTGGTGGAGGTGAAGCGGCGGGAGGGCCTGTACCCTGCGGCTATCGGCCAGGTGACGGTCCAGGCCGGCCGGCTGTTTCGCGTCGACCTGCCGTTCCCGTCCCGGCTGCCGGAAGGGGTATACGATATACGGGTTTATCTTTTGCGGGAGGGGAAGATCGTTGCGGCCGTGTCGCGGCCGCTGCCGGTCGGCAAGGTGGGCTTCAGTGCCCAACTCGCGGGCTGGTCGGCACACGAGGGCGCCTTGTACGGGCTTGGCGCCATTCTGATGGCACTGCTGGTCGGCTGGCTGGGCGGGACCGTCATGCGGCGACTCTAGAAATCGAAGGGAGGGGGCCATGAACCAGCAGGTCAAGACCGGCGAGCGGGTCTTCCTCGTCGTCGTCGACGAGAGTCCGGAGATGCGCAACGCCCTGCGCTACGCCTGCCGCCGCGCCAAGCGCACCGGGGGCCGCGTCGCGATGCTGTATGTCATGGATCCTCCCGAGGGCCAGCAATGGGGCTCGGTGGTCGAGCTGATGCGCGAGGAGGCGCGTCAGCAGGCCGAGATCGTCGTGGCGCAGCACGCCGATGTGGCGGCCTCGATGACCGGCCAGCCCCCGTCGATCTACATTCGCGAAGGCAAGAGCCGCGACGAACTCGCAAAGCTCCTCGGCGAGGACCGCTCGATTTCGGTCTTGGTACTCGGCAGCGCCTCGGGAAACGATGGACCTGGTCCCTTGGTCACGGCCTTCACGGGAAAGTCCGGAGGACAGCTTCGCATTCCGCTGACGATCGTCCCGGGTGCCCTCACCGAGGCGGAGATCGACGCCATTTCATGAGCCGTGCGGACATTTGCGGCGGCATTCTGCGTCAATGCGCGCACCGATCTTCTTTGTGTACAATTGAAGCATAAAGGTGGCGTTGGCGATTTCGCAATTTATCCATCTCATGGATATAGATAATCCGGATATATTCCATAATATTTATACAGTGACGATCAAGAATCATCTTGATCGTCCTGCAACCGGTTCCTACGTCCGAAGCATCGAGTGGGGATGGAGACGTCCTGATCCCCAGCCTGAGCGATGCGGCGGGGTGCGCCCCGAAGCGTTCGAACCGGAGGTAGGTTTGTTTATCCAGACCGAGCAGACGCCAAATCCGTCGACCCTGAAATTTATCCCTGGCCGGGTGGTCATGGAAAAGGGGACGGCAGATTTCGCCAACGTCGAGGCTGCCACGCCGTCACCGCTTGCCAAGAGGCTGTTCGCGGTGGAAGGGGTGGAGCGCGTGTTTTTCGGCTCCGATTTCGTGACCGTCACCAAGGCGGCCGACCGGGACTGGCAGATCATGAAGCCGTCGATCCTCGGCGGCATCATGGAGCATTACACGTCCGGCGATCCGGTGATCGCCGACCAGGACGCATCGTCGTCCATCGCGGCAGACGACGATGAGGTCGTCGCCCAGATCAAGGAACTCCTCGACACCCGCGTGCGGCCCGCCGTAGCTCAGGATGGCGGGGATATCGTCTTTCACGACTTCCGCGACGGCATCGTCTACCTGCACATGCAGGGATCCTGCTCGGGCTGCCCGAGTTCGACGGCCACGCTGAAGATGGGAATCGAGAACCTTCTGAAGCACTACGTGCCGGAAGTGGTGGAAGTCCAGGCGGCCCAGTAGGCCCCTTCAGTTCAAGCGTTCGCGTTGAGATGGCGTTCGCGGGCCCTTCAAAGGCCCGCGCGACAGCCCGTTCGTGCGCGCAAATGAAAGAGTATGGCATGCATCTGACGTTACGGCCCGCGATCGAGCGTGGGCGCAATTACGCGTTTCCCGCCGCCTGGGCGGCACTGCTGGCGACCGGCGTGGTGCTCTACAAGCCCCTGCCGTCGGTCGATGCGGCGCCCTACCTTTCCTTTGGCGTCGGGAGCGCAGAGGCCCGCGAAATCGATCAGACGGCTCTCTTCGTTGCCGATGCCGAGCCCGCTTCGCTGACCTTCGTGCGTCACGAATGGAGCGAACCCGATGATGTTGGTTATCGTTCGACGCGCGAGGGCGCCGGCAGTCACGGACGGTTCGCAGCGCCGGGTAACGCCGTCCGCCGCCAGGTGCAGGTGCGCGCCATCAGCCCGCGCACGGCCGATGAACTCGCCGGCTTCTTCCGCGACGTTTCCTATACCCTGACCGACATCCGACAGGGTGAGGCGGTGCCGCCGTACAAGGTCGACCGGGTGCCCGCCGATCTCGGCAGCAAGGACGGCAACGAGCGCAAGATGCTGTTCATCACGGCGATCCTGCCCGTGATCCTCGAGGTCAACCAGCGTGTGCTCGCCGATCGGGAGCAGCTTCTCTACCTGCGCGACAAGCTCTCTTCGGCGCCGCAGATGCTCACGGCCATCGAGCGAATCTGGCTCGACGATCTTGCGGACCGCTACGACACCTCGCCCGACAAGCTCGACGAGCTGGTACGGCGCGTCGACATCGTCCCGCCTTCGATGGCAATCGCCCAGGGCGGCGTGGAATCGGGTTGGGGGACTTCGTTCGCGGCGCGCAACGGCAACGCCCTCTACGGACAGATCCAGGCGGCCGGTCGTCACAGCGTCTCGGTGCCGTGGAAGCCGGGCGCGGGCATGCCACAGCCGTTCACCGACGTGGGCGAGGCAACAGACGCCTATGTCGCCAACCTCAACACCCACCCCGCCTATGCCGGCTTCCGCAACGAGCGCGCGGCCATGAGGGAGCGCGGGGAAGACCCCGACGGCTTCCGCCTGATCGGCTCGCTGCTGCGTTATTCCGAGCGCGGCCAGGCCTACGTCCAGTTCGTTCGCCAGATCATGCGGGAGAACGATCTGCGCGACTTCGACCGCGCCAAGCTCTCCGGATTCTGAGCAAGCCCGGCGCTACACCCTCGCTCGCATCATGGGGCGGGGCAGGTCGGCGTCGGAGACCAGCGGATAGCGCCGCGCGTCGAACAGCTGATAGTGCCACCATTCGTTGCGGTAGAAGTCCCAGCCCGCCGAGGTCATGAGGCCCATGAGCAGCAGGCGGTTGTGTTGCGCCTCCACGGAAATGTCGGTGCGTCCATGGTGGGACAGCGGTGTGAACGCATCGAATCCGGTGCCCATGTCGAGCTCGTTGCCGCCGGCGTCGAGCAGGGTGAGGTCGACCGCGACGCCGCGCGAGTGGGGCGAGCCGCGCCGGGGATCGGCGATGAACTCAGGGTCGGGGTTCACGTTCCATAGGGCCCATTGCGCTTCGACAGGCCGCAGCGCGTCGAATATCCGCAGTCGGTATCCCAGCGGCCGGGCGAGATCGATGGCGGCGGCGAGCCGTTCGGCCGCCTGACGGTGCAGCCAGCATTCGGCGTTCCGGTAAACCGGCGTCCCCGTTAGATTTGCATCCGTCGCATAGGCCAGCGTCACGTCGACGTCGAATTCGGGCGGAGCGATCGCAACAATGTCGAGCTTCATGACACCAGAATGCCGAGCCGCCTCCCGCCGCGCCAGTGCGCCGCCGGGACGCCGCCCATGAGCACCGTCCTGGCATTCGACTGCGCCGTGAGCGGCCAGGGCGTCGCGATCGTGCGCGACGGCGTTTGCCTCGCGAGCCTCTTCGAGGAGGGACGTGACCAGGCCGCACGGCTCCTGCCTGCGATTGCGGCAGCGCTCGAACGGGCGGGGGTTGCGCGAAGCCAACTGGACATGATCGCCGTCACGACGGGGCCCGGCAGCTTCACCGGGGTGCGCGTGGGCCTGTCCGCCGCGCGCGGACTGGCAGTCGGGCTCGGAATTCCCCTGGCGGGCATCCCCACCACCACGGTCCTGCGCGCCCAGGCGACGGCAGCGGATCGCCGGACTGTCGCGGCGGTCGACACCAGGCTCGGCGACTGGTTCTGCGCGGTCGGCGAGGATCCCGCGCCTTTCGCCGCAACCGCCGAAAGTATTGCTGCGCGGCTTGCCGGCCAGAGCTGCCTGGTCGTCGGGAAGGACGTCGAGCCGCTGGTCCGGACATTGCTATCCGCGGGCATCGACGCGCGTGAGCAGGACGGACCGCCGGATCCCGCGGTGCTCGGCCGGCTGGCCGGAGAGACCGGCGTGGAGGCGTGGGCCGCGCAAAATCGGCGCGAGGGCTTGCCGCGCCCGCTTTACCTGCGTGGCGTGAACATCACCCTCCCGAACGGCGCGCGTCGCACGGTTGAGTGATGGGCAGGGACTTCGTTCTCGGCCCGGTCCGCGCCCTCGACCTCGACCAGGCATCGCGCCTGCACTTCAGCGCGTTCGAGCCGATGGGCGAGCGTGGCTGGTCGCGTGCCGACATTGCGGGCTTGCTCGCATCGCCGGGGGTGGCGGGCTTGCTGCTGACGGAAGCCGGCGTGGAGATTGGCATGGCAATATGCCGGATCGTTGCGGGGGAGGCCGAGTTGCTGACCATCGCTGTGGCTTCGGCCCATCGCCGCCGTGGCGCGGCCCGACAGCTGCTGGGCGCCATCGTCGAGAGCGCACGGGCCGGTGGCGCCCGAACGCTTTTCCTCGAGGTGGGGGCGGATAATTCTGCCGCGCTGGCGCTTTACGAGTCGCTGGGTTTCCAGTCGGTGGGGCGCCGTACCGCCTATTATCCCCGCCCGAACCGGTCCGCTGTCGATGCCTTCGTCATGCGTCTCAATCTCAGCTAGTCAGGCGCGCCGGATGGTGACGATGTGGATATCGCCGTCCGCCTCGATGCCCAGAATGGCATGTCCCTCATCCCTCGCGGCGCGAGGGACATTGCGCAACGGCTCCTCACCGCGCAGGCGCACGGCGAGGACTTCGCCGGGCCGCATGCGCTCGAGCCGGAGCTTCGTCCGAACGAACGTCATGGGGCAGACCTCGCCGGTAATGTCGATGTCATGGTCGGCCTGTATGGACATGTCCAACTATACCCGGAACGCCTGCCAGTGTAGGGTAGGCAAGCATGCCAGACCGAAAGTCCAAACTCGAAGTCCTATGCGCAGAGCGCGGCCTCAAGATGACCGACCAGCGACGCGTGATCGCACGCGTGCTGTCGGAAGCGTCGGACCATCCCGACGTCGAGGCGGTGCATCGCCGCGCAACGGCGATCGATCCCAACATTTCCATCGCCACGGTGTACCGGACGGTGCGCTTGTTCGAAGAGGCGGGCATTCTCGCCAAGCACGATTTCGGCGATGGCCGGGCGCGCTACGAGGAGACGCCGGACGAACACCACGATCATCTGATCGATATCCAGAGCGGAAAGGTCGTGGAGTTCCACAACGACGAAATCGAAGAGCTGCAGCGCAAGATCGCCGAGAAGGCCGGGTACCGGCTCGTCGGCCATCGCCTCGAACTGTACGGCATTCCCCTGGACGGGAAATCCGACCGTCAAAAATAGGTGGACGCGCCTCGCGCCACCTCGATAATGGGCCCATGATCGGGGCGGACCCCTTGCGGATTAATCATGCGCATCGACCGCGTTGACAGCGAAGCCGAGCTTTTGGGACCGCCCGTCTCCAACGCGGAGATCGTGAAGGTCGTCGCCGGCGATTTCGAAGTGCGCCTCGCCCGGACGTCGGCCGAGATCGAGGCGGCGCAGGCCCTGCGTTTTCGCGTCTTCTATGAAGAAATGACCGCACATGCCTCGCCCGAAATGCAGGCCTTGCGCCGCGATTTCGATCCGTTCGACGATGTCTGTGACCACCTGCTCGTGCTCGACCGCCGCCGCGGCGAGGGCCCGGAAGGAATCGTCGGGACCTATCGCCTGATCCGTCGTGTGGCGGCGGCGAAGATGGGCCGCTTCTATTCGTCCGCCGAATACGACATCCAGAAGATGATCGACTATCCCGGCGAAGTCCTGGAACTCGGCCGGTCCTGCATCGAACGCGACGCCCGCAACACGGCGACCATGCAGATGCTGTGGCGGGGTATCGCCCTCTATGCCTACCATTACAACATCAAGGTGATGTTCGGCTGCGCCAGCCTGCCGGGCATCGATCCCGAGCAGCACGCCCAGGCACTATCCTATCTTCATCACCATCATCTCGCCCCGCCGGAAATCCGCGTGCGCGCGCTGCCAAGCCGCTACGTGAAGATGGATATGCTCGAGCCCGGCAGCTACGACCCGCGCAAGGCGATGGCGCGCGTGCCGCCGCTGATCAAGGGGTACCTGCGGCTGGGCGGCTTCGTTGGCGACGGGGCGGTGATCGACCACGAGTTCAACAGCACCGACGTCTTCATCATCGTGAAAACCGAACTGGTGACGGAGAAGTACATCCGCCACTACGAACGCGGAATGCGTGAGTAGCACCGCGGACATTCCTGTCGCCGTGACGTGGATCGGTTCTCCCCTGCGTGGCGCCTTTAGGCTCCTGAGCTATCTTCTGCTCACGCTGGTGCTGCTCCCGTTCCATCTGCTGGCGCTGGCGTTGCGTGTGACACCGGTCATACGCTGGCTGCCGGTGATGTATCACCGAACCGTCTGCGTGATCCTCGGAATCAAGGTCAAGGTGAACGGTGAGCGCTCGACGGTCACGCCGACGCTCTTCGTCTGCAACCACGTCTCCTATCTCGACATCGAAGTGCTGGGCGGCCTCATCCCTGGATGTTTCGTCGCGAAGGCCGAGGTGGCGACGTGGCCGTTCTTCAGCACCCTGGCCAAGGCCCAGCGCACCATCTTCGTCGAACGACGGTCCAACAAGACCAGCAGCAGCCGCGACGCGATGATGCAGCGGCTGAACACGGGCGACAATCTCATGCTGTTCCCCGAAGGAACAAGCAGCGACGGCACGCGGGTACTGCCCTTTCGCAGCGCCCTGTTCGCCGTGGCGCAGCTTCGGCGCGACGACAGGCCCATCGTGGTGCAGCCGGTGGCGATCTCCTACACCCGCCTCGACGGCATCCCGCTCGGCCGCTACTGGCGGCCGCTCTTTGCCTGGTTCGGCGATCTCGACCTGGTGCCGCATCTCTGGCAGATGGTCTGCCTCGGCGAGACGCAGGCGGTCGTGACCTTCTTCCCGCCGATCGATATCGACCGTCTGGGCGACCGCAAGAAACTGGCGGAATACTGCCATCGCCAGGTGTCGTCGGGTGTGCAGGCGGCGAATTCCGGCCGACCCGAACTCATGGCCTCGCTGACAGAGCCGGTATCGGCCGGCCCTCAGCCCTGAGGCCCTCGACCCTGGGAGGTGCCGGTGATAGAAACCGCCCGTTCCAGTACCGGAGACCGATGAAGGACGTCCGCACCGACGGGCAGCCCAAGCGCGTGTTCATCCGCACCTATGGCTGTCAGATGAATGTCTACGATTCCGACCGCATGGCCGACGTCCTGCGGCCGCTGGGGTATGCCCTGGCCGAAGGGCCGGAGCAGGCCGATCTCGTCGTGCTGAACACCTGTCACATCCGCGAGCATGCCTCGGAGAAGGTCTATTCGGAGCTCGGACGCCTGCGCGCCGCCAAGACCGAGCGCCGGGCGGAGGGGCGCGACCTGACGATCGCGGTCGCCGGCTGCGTGGCCCAGGCCGAGGGCGAGGAGATCATCCGCCGCCAGCCCGCGGTCGACATCGTCGTTGGTTCGCAGGCCTATCACCGGCTGCCCGAGCTGCTGGCGCAGGTCGCGCGCAAGGCGGCCGGTGAGGGAGGCAGGCGGCAGCCGGGTGCGGGGGTGCTGGACACCGAGTTTCCGCCCGAGAGCAAGTTCGATCACCTGCCGTCGCCTCAGGGCATCCGCGCAGGTTCGGCATTCCTCTCGATCCAGGAAGGCTGCGACAAGTTCTGCACCTTCTGCGTGGTGCCCTATACGCGCGGCATGGAATATTCGCGGCCCGTCGCCGCGGTGCTCGCCGAGGCGCGGCAGCTCGTCGAAGCCGGCGCGCTCGAACTCACGCTGCTCGGCCAGAACGTCAACGCCTATCATGGCGAGGGACCTGACGGTTCGACCTGGTCGCTGGCACGCCTGCTCCGCGCGATCGGCGAGATCGAAGGCGTGGCACGCCTGCGCTACACGACCTCCCACCCGCGTGACATGGACGACGATCTGATCGCCGCGCATGGCGACGTTCCGCAGCTCATGCCCTACCTTCACCTGCCGGTGCAGTCGGGATCCGATCGCATCCTCGACGCAATGAACCGCCGCCATGATCGCGATCTCTACCTGCGCATCGTCGAGCGCCTGCGCAACGCCCGTTCCGACCTGGCGTTGTCGTCAGACTTCATCGTTGGCTTTCCGGGTGAAAGCGATGCCGATTTCGACGACACGATGCGGCTTATCGAGCAGGTGGGATTCGCCTCGGCCTATGCCTTCCGCTACAGCCGGCGGCCCGGTACGCCGGGGGCGGCGCTGGTCGACCAGGTGCCCGAGAACGTGAAGGTGGCGCGGCTCGCGGCGCTCCAGGCACTCGTCGGCCAGCAGGCGCGTGCCTTCAACGAGTCGAAGGCCGGCACCATCGTGCCGGTGCTGTTCGCCGAATTCGGCCGCAAGCCCGGCCAGATCATGGGCAAGACGCCGTGGCTGCAGTCGGTCTACGCCCAAGGCGATCCGCGTCTGTTCGGGCGCATCGTCGACGTGCGGCTGATCGAGGGCTACGCCAACAGCCTGCTGGGCGAGATTGTCGTCGGCCCCTACGAGGTGGCGGCGTGAGCGACCAGGTCGCCGGCATGCGCGCTGCCGATGTGCGGCGTATGACGTTCGACAATAACGCGCTTGTCGCCGTGCTCTACGGCAATCACGACCGCAACCTCGTGCGCATCGAGCAGCTCGCCAACGTGCAGCTGGCCGCGCGCGGCAACCAGCTCGCCATCTCCGGTACGCCCGACGATGCCTCCATCGCGCAAAAGGCGATATCCGGCCTCTACGAGCGGCTGAAGCGCGGCCTCACGATCGAGGGTGCCGACATCGATGCGGCGGTGCGCTTCGCGCGCAGCGGCGCCGAAGGCGGCGACGCCGAGAGCATCCGCACGCGCAAGCGCACCATCCAGGCGCGCACGCCCGGCCAGCGCGGCTACCTGACGGCGCTGCGCGAGCGCGACATGGTGTTCGCGCTGGGGCCCGCCGGCAGCGGCAAGACCTATCTGGCGGTGGCCATGGGTGTCATGCTTCTGCTGGCCGGCAAGGTCGAGCGCATCGTGCTGTCGCGGCCGGCCGTCGAGGCGGGCGAACGGCTGGGCTTCCTGCCCGGCGACATGAAGGAGAAGATCGACCCCTACCTGCGGCCGCTCTACGACGCGCTGCACGACATGATTCCGGCCGAGCAGATCGCGCATCGCATGGAGTCCGGCGAAATCGAGATCGCGCCGCTCGCCTTCATGCGCGGCCGCACGCTCGCCCATTGCTACGTCATTCTCGACGAGGCGCAGAACACGACGCCGATGCAGATGCGCATGTTCCTCACGCGCCTCGGAGAAGGCTCGCGCATGGTCATCACCGGCGATCCCAGCCAGACCGACCTGCCGAACAACCAGAAGTCGGGACTGAACGATGCGGTCGAGACGCTGGCGGATGTCGAGGGCCTGCGCTTCGTGCGGCTCACCGCCCAGGACGTCGTGCGGCACGACCTCGTGACCCGCATCGTCAACGCCTACGATGCCCGCGACAAGAAAGCCAAAGGCTGAGCCGGCGCTCCGCTGCACGGTCGTCGTGCTCGACGAGCGCTGGACCGAGATGATGCCCGATGCCGAACGGCTTGCCCGGCGCGCGGCGCGGGCCGCCTTCGCCGGCACCCGTCGCCGCGGCCGGCGCTCGCTGAACGTCGCCCTGGACGACGACGAGGGCGTGCGCGCGCTCAATGCGCGCGACCGCAAGAAGGACAAGCCCACCAACGTCCTGTCCTATCCCTCAGGCGAGCGCGACTTCCTGGGCGACATGGTGCTGGCGCGCCAGACCGTGTGGCGCGAGGCGCGCGAACAGCGCAAGTCGCCGGCCGACCATTTCACCCATCTGGTGGTGCACGGCACCCTGCATCTTCTCGGCTACGACCACGAGACGGGCGAGGCCGATGCCGAACGCATGGAAGCGCTCGAGCGTCGCGTGCTCGCCAAACTCGGGATCGCTGATCCCTACGCGTCGCATTAGAGCATCTCAAGCGGCTGCTTGGTTCTCGGCCGCGGGAAGGCGCGATCGAGGTCGGCCAGGGTCTTCGGGGTCAGCTTGACCTGAAGTGCCGCGAAATTCTCCTCCACACGCGCGCGGCTCGCCGATTTCGGAATCGTGACGACGCCGGGTTGGGCGAGCAGCCAGGCCAGCGCCAGCTGCGCAGGCGAGCAGCCTGCCTCGTCAGCGATCGTCCTGAGGGCCGCGTGGCGCAGGAGCGCGCCCTGGTCGAGCGGGGAGTAGGCCATCAGCGGGATTGAGCGCTCGCGCATCCAGGGCAGCAGGTCGAATTCCGGGCCACGTCGCGACAGGCAGTAGAGAACCTGATTGGTGCCGTTCGAACCCCTGTCGAGTTCGGCGGCGTCCTGCATGTCGTCGAGGTCGAAGTTGCTCACGCCGAAATCGCCGATCTTTCCGGCGTCCTTCAGCTTGTGAAACGCCTCGAAGGTCTCCTCGAGGCGGGCGCCGCCGCGCCAGTGCAGCAGATAAAGGTCGATGCGCTCGAGCCGCATGCGCCTCAGGCTGCGCTCGCAGGCGGCGATCGTGCCCGCCCGCGAGGCGTTGTGCGGGTAGACCTTGCTCACGATGAAGGGCCGGGTGCGGCGGCCCGCGATCGCCTCGCCCACGATCTCTTCGGCGCCGCCTTCGCCGTACATTTCGGCCGTGTCGATCATGGGATAGCCGAGATCGAGGCCATGCTTCAGGGCGTCGAGTTCCTCGGCCCGGCGACGCGCATTCTCGCCCATACGCCACGTGCCGAGGCCGAGCAGCGGCATTTCCGCTCCGGAAGGCAGCTTGCAGGAACGCATCGGGAACTTCCATGGATTGCAACGCGGGGCCGATAGCTTATCTTACCAGCCATGCCTGACTCCACAGCGCACAGTACCAAGCCGGGCTACGGCCCGGCTTCATCGACTGAGCCTTTGACGATCACGGCCGCCTCGCCGGCGGTCCCCGATGTTCCTTCCAGCGGCGGGCTGCTGCGTACACTTCTGCGACGGTTGCGTCGCCGGGAGAAGAACGAGGCGGTCCGCGAAGCCATAGAGGAGCTGATCGAGGAGACGCCCGAGAGCGACACCCCGATCAGCGAGGACCAGCGGGTCCTTCTCGCCAACATCCTGAAGCTTCGTGACAAGACGGTCGCGGACGTGATGGTGCCCCGGGTGGACATCGTGGGCATTGCCGCCGACACGCCGCTCGACGAAGTGGTGCGCCTGATCCAAGCCGAGGCGCACTCGCGCTATCCCATCTATCGCGAGTCGCTCGACGACGTGATCGGGATGATCCACATCAAGGACGTGCTGGCCTACTGGGGCACGCCGAAGAAGTTCAATCTTCGCGACATACTGCGGCGGGTCGTGTTCGTGGCGCCGACCCTGCCGGTGCTCGACATGTTGCTCGACATGCGCCGCTCGCGCACGCACATGGCGCTGGTGGTCGACGAATTCGGCGGCACCGACGGACTCCTCACCATCGAGGATCTCGTGGAGGAGATCGTCGGCGAGATCGAGGACGAGCACGACGTCGCGCAGACTCCGACCGTTGCCCGCCGGGTCGACGGCACGATCGACGTCAACGGCCGCACGCCGATCGAACTTCTCGAGGAGGAGATCGGCAAGGTCCTGTCGGAAGACGAGCGGCGCGAGATCGACACGGTGGGCGGACTGATCTTCTCGCTGCTCGGCCGCATTCCCGAGCGGGGCGAAGTGGTTCGTCACCCGTCGGGTGTCGAGTTCGAGATCCTCGATGTCGATCCCCGGCGCATCCGCCGCCTGCGCGTGCGGCCGCCGACCACGGCGCCGGCCGCCTGACCCTCGAATGATGCAATGACCCTCAAGGGCTGGCGGGCTGCGGGCGCCGCCTTCGTGGCCGGCGCGCTCGCCGCGCTGGCGATGCCGCCCCTTTATTGGCTGCCGCTGGCCGTGATGGGCATCGTGGTCTTCGTCTGGCTGTGGGACGGCGCGCCTGCACCGAAGAGCGCTCTTCTGCGTGCATGGGCTTGGGGGACCGGCCATTTCGCGGTGGGGTCCTACTGGATCCTGGAAGCCTTCTTCGTGCCGCCGGCGGACTATGCACCGCTCGGCCCGCCGATCGTCGTCGGGCTTGCCGCCCTGCTGGGGTTCTTTCCGGCGATGGCCGCGGGCGCCGCAAAATGGGCCGTGCTGCGCTGGCCGTCGCTCGGCGGGCGCCTTAGCCGGCTGCTGCTGCTGGCGATTGCCTGGACGATCGCGGAATGGCTGCGCGGTCACGTCTTCACCGGTTACGCATGGAATCCGCTGGCGCATGTCTGGGCCTTCGCGACGCCGCTGCTCCAGGGCGCGGCGTTGTTCGGCGTCTACGGTCTCGGCCTCGTGACGTTCATGATCCTCGCCGCTCCGGTCGCGGGCTGGCGCGCATCGGTCCTCGCCCTCGTCGTCGCCGGCGGCGCCGGCTTCGCGGGGCAGGCCGTCATGGCGCCGGTCGATACGGCGGGAGAGGGGCCGATGGTGCGGATCGTCCAGCCCAACACGCCGCAGGCCGAGAAATGGCGGCCGGAGAATCGTGCGGCGCAGATGACCAAGCTGGTGGATATGAGCCGCCGCGAAGGTTTCGACGGGCTCGCGGCGGTGATCTGGCCGGAAACGGCGCCACCGTTCGTCGTGCGGCCCGGTTCGCCGTCGCTCGAGTTCATGGCGAGGGCCGTGCCGCCTGGAGGTTACCTCCTCACCGGCGCGGCGCGGGGGACGCGCAATCGCGAGGATGGGGTCTGGAACTCGCTGCTGGTCGTCGACGGACAGGGCGAGATCGTCGCCACCTACGACAAGGTCCATCTCGTTCCCCTGGGTGAATACATCCCCTTTCACAAGCAGCTCGCGCCGATCTCGGGCGCCATCGGCCGGGGCTCGTTCGAGGTGGGTGAATCGCGTGTCACGCTCGACCTGCCACGCCTGCCCTCCTTTTCGCCGATCATCTGTTACGAGGTGATCTTCCCGGCGGCCGTCACCGGTCCGGGGGCGCGGCCGCGCTGGCTGCTGAACGTGACGAACGATGCCTGGTTCGGCCTTTCCAGTGGCCCTTACCAGCACCTCGTCAGCGCGCGCGTACGAGCGGTGGAGGAGGGCCTGCCGATGTTGCGCGCCGCAAATACCGGTGTCTCGGCGGTGATCGACGCCTACGGCCGCGTGCTGGCCGCTCTGGACATGCAACAGGAAGGCGTCATCGACCACCCGATACCTGCAACCCGCGAGCCCACTCCCTATGGCCGATGGGGCGATGGCGTTCTGGTCGTGTGGCTGATTCTTGCAACGAGCGGGCTGATCGGATCTGCACTGTTCGCATCGAGCAAAAAAACAAGAGATTCAAGACCTTAACGGATTTGATCTGGCTTGCATTCTGTGCGGGACGCGCCTAAGTAATATGCAGTCTGCACGTTAAGATATGCATATTTGCATGTCCGGCGAAGCGGCGGATGCGGCACGCCATTCGGCCATTATTCAACCGTATGCGTGTATGCGTGATTCTGGAGTTGGAAGGAAAAGGACAATCCATGGCGAAATCGCATCCCGTTGACGTTCACGTCGGAGCGCGCATGCGCCAGCGGCGCACCTTGCTCGGCATGAGCCAGGAGAAACTCGGGACTGCGGTCGGCCTGACCTTCCAGCAAATCCAGAAATATGAACGGGGCTCCAATCGGATCGGCTCGAGCCGCCTGTTCGAGTTCGCCAAGGTCCTCGACGTTCCGGTGTCCTATTTCTTCGACGAGATGCCCTCGAACGCCCTGTCGGGACGGCCGATGTCCGGTCGCGGGAAGAGGGGTGGTTTCGGAGAAGCCGGCACGCCGTTCGAGCAGGAGAAGGATCCTCTCATCAAGCGGGAAACCCTCGAGCTCGTCCGTGCCTACTACAAGATCCGCGAGAGCAAGGTGCGCAAGCGCATCTTCGAGATGGTCAAGGCCATCGGAGCGGCCAGCCACGCGGAGACGATGGGGTCCCGGAGGGGGGCGAAAGCCCGCGACTGAAGGGATGGGAATAGGGCCGTGCGATCCTCTTGATTTTCGTCGGCTTTTGGCGTTTTTAGCGGACCGTGGTCCCGGTGGTCGGGATCGCCGCGGACGGATTTGGACGACTTGCCACCGCGCTAACAAAGGCTAAGCCGGACGTTGGCGGCACAACCCGCCCTGCCCGGAGTCCAGTGCACTTTGGGAGGGATCGTTGGCGCTCAAGGACTATATCTTCACCAGTGAGTCGGTTTCGGAAGGCCATCCGGACAAGGTCGCGGACCAGATTTCGGACGCGATTCTGGACGCGTTCATCGCCAACGACGTGAAGCTCGGCCATGCCGACGACAGCCACGCCAATACGCGCCTCGGCTGCGAGACGCTGGTCACCACCAACAAGATCGTGATCGCCGGCGAAGGCCGCGCCTCCGAGCCGTACATGAAGAAGTACGGCAAGCACACCGTGGTCAATCGCGAGGCGATCACCGAGATCGCGCGCGATGTCGTGCGTGACATCGGCTACGACCAGGACGGCTTCTCCTTCCATGGCGCCGACGTCGAGGTGCTGCTGCATGGCCAGTCGCCCGACATCGCGATGGGCGTCGATGCCAAGAAGAAGGGCGGCAATCTCGGCGAGCAGGAAGGCGCGGGCGATCAGGGCCTGATGTTCGGCTTCGCCTGCCGCGACAGCGAGGAATACGAGAAGGGCTCGTTCATGCCCGCCCCGATCTTCTTCTCGCACAAGATCCTCGAAGTGCTGAGCAAGGCCCGCCGTTCGGGCGAGCTCGGCGATCTGCAGCCCGACGCCAAGAGCCAGGTGACGGTGCGCTATGTCGACGGCAAGGCCGTCGGTGCCACCAAGGTGGTGGTCTCGACCCAACATCGCGAGACGAACGCCAAGGGCAAGAAGTACAACTCCGCCATGATCCGCGAGATGATCGCCGGTCACGTCGAGAAGTCGCTGCCCAAGGGCTGGATGCCCAAGAAGGCGTCGGACTTCTTCGTCAATCCGACCGGCAACTTCGTCGTCGGCGGTCCCGACGGCGACTGCGGCCTCACCGGTCGCAAGATCATCGTCGACACCTACGGCGGCTATGCCCCGCACGGCGGTGGCGCCTTCTCCGGCAAGGACCCGACCAAGGTCGACCGCTCGGCCGCCTATGCCGCGCGCTACCTCGCCAAGAACGTGGTGGCCGCCGGGCTCGCTGACCGCTGCCTGATCCAGGTCGCCTATGCGATCGGCGTGGCCGATCCGATGTCGCTCTACGTGAACACCGAAGGCACCGGCAAGGTCGACGAGCGCAAGCTCGAGAAGGTCCTGTCGGAACTCTTCCCGCTGCGCCCGACCAACATCCGCCGGTCGCTGCAGCTCAACAAGCCGATCTACCAGCGCACCGCGGCCTACGGCCATTTCGGCCGCAAGCCGGAGAAGGACGGCGGCTTCTCCTGGGAGCGCACCGACCTCGTGACCGAGCTGAAGCGCGCGTTCGGCGCCCGCTAGGCTCCCTATCCGCACGAAAGCAGGGCGCGCGACGCAAGTCGCGCGCCCTTTGCTTTAGGAAACGGACCCAAATAATTGAATCGAAGGGTATTTCTGGTACCCTTTGCGCCATGGCTCCCCTCGAGAACGGAAGCTTCCAGCCGTCCGTATGGGACGAAACGGGCGGCCGCCGTGTCGATTGCCTGATGAGGGCCCTGCTTTACATCAGCCAGCAGGTGGGCAGACCCGTCAGCGAGGCCGACATCCGACGCCTGACGACGGTGCCTGCGGCGGGCCTCGACGAAGCGGCTTTCCTGGCGGCGGCGACCCGGCTCGGCCTGGAAGGCGAGGCGGTCGATCTCGTTTCGCGCCTGCTCGACGAGTTGCCGATGCCCTTCGCTCTCCTTGCCGGCGGCGGGCGGGTCCATGTCATCGTTTCGGGCCGCGCGGATGACTGGACCGTGCTGGACGTCGTCGAGGGCCGCGTCTGGCAGGCGACGGCGAAGGAAGTAGGCGCGCTGGGCTCGCGCGCGCTGTTGGTCCGCCCGCCGTTGGGACCGCTTGCCACCGAGCCGTGGTACGCACCGCTCTGGGTGCGCGTGCGGCCGGTTGTCTTCAAGCTCGCCGCGACGTCATTCGCCATCAACCTGCTCGGGCTTCTCACGCCGCTTTTCATGATGCTGGTCGTCAACGTCGTGGTCGGCCGCTATCACCCGCCGGACGGCCTGACGTCGATGATGACGATGTTGTGTGCCGGAATGCTCCTCGCGTATGCGGCCGACTTCGGCCTGCGTGTCGCGCGCGGCTGGCTGTCGGCCAGGACCGGTGCCCGGCTCGACGCGTTGATGAGCGCCGAAGTGCTGCATCACCTGATGGCCTTGCCCTACCGGCATTTCGAGCGCACGCCCTCGGGCGTCATCGCCGAACGGTTGCGCCAGCTCGACGTGCTGCGCGGCTTCTTCACCGGTCAATTGCCTCTGCTGGCCATCGACTTGTTGTTCGTCGTGTTCTTCCTGGTCGCCACTTTCGTGCTCAGCGCGCCGCTGGGCCTGATCACCGCTCTCGCCATTCCGGTCCTGGTCGGCGTATCGCTGGTCAGCCATCGTGCGCAGCGACGCCTGGCCGATGAGAATTTCCAGGCGCTGGCCGCGAAGAGCTCGACGCTCACGGAGACCGTGGCCAATGCCGCCACCATCAAGGCGCTTGGGCTCGAGGGCGAGGTCGAGCGCCGCTGGCGGGTGCGCGTCGAGCAAGCGGCACGCAGCAGCCTGCGTGCCAACAATCTTGCCAATCTCTCCGCGAGCGCCTCGGGCACGTTGCAGCTCGTGGCGTCGCTCGTCATCGTCGTGGTGGGCGTGGCCGAGATCGCCGATCAGCGCCTGACGATCGGCGCCCTCGTCGCCGCCAACATGCTGGCGGCGCGGGCGCTGCAGCCGATGCGCCAGCTCGCCGGGGCATGGCACCAGCTCCAGGCGGTGAGCGCTGCCTTCAAACGCGTCGACGAATTGATGCGCGAGAGGCCGGAGGCGACGCCAGGTGCGTTCGCCCCCATGCCCGCGCTGTCCGGCGAGATCACGCTCGAACGCGTGACCTACCGTGCGCACGAACGCGGGATGCCGATCCTGCGCGAAGCCGATCTGACCGTGGCGGCCGGAGAGATCCTGGGCATCGTTGGTCCCTCGGGTTCGGGAAAGACCACCATCGCCCACCTGATACAGGGTCTGATCGGCCCGAGCGATGGCCGCGTACTGGTGGACGGCAGCGACATTGCGCACGTCTCGCCGGCACATCTGCGGGCGCAGATCGGCGCCGTGCCGCAGGACGTGCAGCTCTTCACCGGGACGGTGCGCGAGAACATCGCGATGGGCGTCCTGGACAAGGATCCCGGCCGGGTCGTCGCCGTCGCGAAGTTCGTCGGCGCGCATGATTTCATCCAGCGCCTGCCGCAGGGCTACAACACCGTCCTGGGCGAGCGCGGGCAGGGCCTGTCGACCGGCCAGCGCCAGCTGCTCTGCATCGCCCGCGCGCTGATTCGCAATCCGCGCATCCTCGTCCTCGACGAGGCGACAAGCGCGCTGGATCCCGCCACCGAAGAGCAGCTTCTGCGCCAGCTCAAGGCCAGTACGCGAGGGCGGACCGTCATCATGATCACCCATCGCCTGGCCCCGCTCGCGATCGCCGACCGCGTGGCGCTCGTGATGGACGGCCGGATCGAGCGCATCGGCCCGCCAACCGAAGTCATGGCCTACGCCCGGATCCGCATGGCCGAAGCCAGCCGCGGCGTCGCACGCCCGATGGCCAGCTGAAGCTCAGACGAAATCGACGAACTCGGGATCTTCCAGGCGCGCCAGGCGCTCCGACGCCAGGCGCGCGCAATCGGTGAGGAGCGCCTTGCGCCGCGCCGCCGCAACCGGTCGGCGCGGCGGATGGCGAAGAACTTCACCACCATAGGCGTCCGCGACGATCAGACCGACGTCCTCGGCAATCAGCGACTGCGGGAAGTCGACCGGCACGGCGAAGTAGATCAGGTCGCACCAGGCGAGATAGTCGGGCCATTTCTGATCGACCCGCCAATCCTCGACGGACGATTTCACCTCGATGATCGTGAGCTCGCCGCTTGCCGTAATCGCCATGATGTCGGCGCGACGCCCGTCGGGCAGCGGCAGCTCCCGCAGGACGGACCGACCCGATTGGCGCATCAGGCGGCAGGCGCCACGGCAGACCGCCAGGGTGATGTCGGGACGTGTCTGGCGCGCAAAGCTCTGCGGCGTTTCCACCGTCGTTCAGCGCCGTACCGGCACGAGGCGCGGCGGACCCTCGTCGCGCGGCAGCTCGAAGGTCGGCTTGAAGGCCTCGGCCAGCGCCTCGCCGCGCTTGCGGTCTCGATCGGGCACCTTGTCGCCAGCCTTTTCCCGGACGGCACGCGCTTCCGGATGGCCGCCACGCTCGGCGAGGAATAGCCACTTGAAGGCTTCGACCGGGTCGGTGACACCGGCCGTGCCGGTCAACAGCATGACGCCCAGTGCCTGCTGCGCGCCCGTCAATCCCTGCTGGGCGGCACGCGAGTACCAGAGCTGGGCCTGGGCAGGATCGCGCGGCACCCCGGAGCCCGCGAGATAGGCGTTGGCAAGCTTGAACTGGGCCGACGGAACGCCGGCATTGGCGGCGACCTGATACCAGCTGATCGCCGACTGCAGGATTTTCGCGTTGGCTGCCTTGTCGCGCGTCGCCGGCGTGCGGACCGCCAAGTCGCCCAGCGCCAGCGCCGCTTCGGGGACGCCGTTCTGCTGCGCCTGGATCAGCCAGCGCTGGGCGGCGGGCAGGTCCTGCCTGACCCCCGACCCTTCGGCCAGGGCCATGCCGTAGCGCAGGGCCGCAAGCATATGACCTTTCTCGGCGGCGCGGCGGAGGAGGTCGGCAGCCCTGGTCGGATCGGCCGATGCCGGGGGTGCGTTTTCTGCCATGGCGCGGGCCAGCGCATAGGTGGCGTAGACGTCGCCGTCCATCGCTGCCTGCTCGAGCCAGGCGCGAGCCTGGATCAGGTCACGCTGGACGCCCTGGCCGCGAAAGTAGAGCGTGCCGAGGTTGAGTTGAGCCCGGCGGTGGCCCTGCGCCGCGGCCTTCTCGAAGAGTTCGACGGCACGGGGAGGATTGGGGGGCACGCCGGCGTCGCCGTTGATGAAGACGAGCGCCAAGCGATGCTGGCCCTCGGCCGAACCCGCTTCGGCGGCGCGCTGGATCAGCTTGAGGCCTTCGGCTTTGGCGCCGCGGTCGAGCAGGACGGCCCCCAGCCAGGCATCCGCATCGGCGCTCGGTGAACCGAGAGAGCGCAGCACCCGCTCGGCTGTCGCCGTGTCGCCCTGGCGATAGGCGACGACCGCGGGGCGCAGCGCAGCCGCGACGTCCGAGGCGTCCGATGGCTGCTGGGCGTGCGCGACGGTGCTGGCGGCGATCAGGGCCGCGGCGAGCGCCGATCGCGCCACGATCATTTCGTCTTGAACGTATAGGCGAGCGCGGCCGCCTTGGCCTTTTCGCCTTCGGCGGGCGGCAGTTCGCGGGCCGCCTGCTCGAGCGCCAGGTTGGCGTTGGGGACGTTCCAGCGGTCGGCGATCGCGCACCACTTGTAGGCTTCGAAGAGGCTCTTCGGCACGCCCTTGCCTTCGGCGTAGGCGCCGGCCAGCGGCACCATCGCCGGCAGATAGCCGCGCTCGGCGGCGTCGAGCAGGAGCGGCGTCGCCTTGTTGATGTCGAACAGCTTAGATTCGGCATTGCCGTAGACGTAGAGGCCGAGCAGGAACTGGGCGCGCGGGTCTCGCTCCTTGGCGAGGAGCTGCAGCTCCTTCTCGGCCGTCACGGGATCGCCTGCCTGCAGGGCCTTGACCGCTTCTTCCATGCCAGCGGCGGCGGGCTGGGCGGCAAGCAACAGGGTGGTCACGGCGAGGGGCAGGGCGGCGCGGACGAAACGAACGAGATGCACGGAAGAAGCCTCCGGGAAGCACTGCCGGTATTGGCGGGACGGCGGATCGTCTAGCATGGAATTGAGGCCGAAACACGAACCCGGACGGCCTCGCCACCAGGGAGGAACTCATGCTGGGACAACTTGCGGGCCTCGTGAACGACGACGCGGCCCTGGTGCGGCGCGGGCGGCATCTGAGCGGCACCTTCCTAGTGGAGGCGCGTCCGCGATCATGGCTGGTCCACGTGCTGCGGGGCCGGATCGAGAAGGTCGAAGAAGGTCCGTTCGTCATGCCTTCCTGGCGCTTTGCCCTGCGCGCCGACGAGAACACCTGGCGGCGGTTCTGGCAGCCGCGGCCCGCACCGGGCGACCATGACCTGCTCGCCCTGGTCCGCCGCGGACTCCTGAAGTTCGAGGGTGATCTCCAGCCGCTGATGGCGAACCTGCTTTACATCAAGGGTGTGCTCGAGGCGCCCAGGATGGCGGCCGGCTCGAAAGGGATGTCGTGATGACCGCAGGACTCGAGCCGATCGTCGGCCGCTACCTCTCGCTCGACTTCCACGGAAGACGCTACCGCGTCTACTTCGAGGAGGCCGGTGAGGGGATCCCCTTGCTCTGCCTGCACACCGCCGGCGCCGACGGCCGGCAGTATCGCGGCGTGCTGAACGATGCCGAGGTCACCAGGCGCTTTCGCGTCATCGCCTTCGACATGCCGTGGCATGGCAAGTCGTCGCCACCGCAAGGTTTCGAACGCGAGGAATACCGGCTGACACGGGACTTCTATACCGGCTTCGTCGTGGCCTTCGCCGATGCGCTGTCGTTGCAGCGGCCCGTGGTGATGGGCTGTTCGATCGGCGGTCGCGTCGTGCTGAACCTCGCCGCCACCCATCCCGATCGTTTCCGTGCGCTGATCGGCCTGCAGGCATCGGCGCATGTCGCGCCCTATTACGAGACCGACTGGCTGCATCACGCCAATGTCCATGGTGGCGAAGTGTGCGCCGGAATCGTTTCTGGGCTCGTCGGGCCTGACGCGCCGGACGTCCATCGCTGGGAAACCCTGTGGCACTACATGCAGGGCGGCCCCGGCGTCTTCAAAGGCGATCTCCATTTCTACAAGGTGGACGGGGACCTTCGCCAACGCATCGCCGCGATCGACACCTGCCGCTGTCCGCTCTACCTGTTGACGGGGGAGTACGACTATTCTTGTTCGCCTGGCGAGACCGAGGAGGTCGCTGCCTTGGTGCCGGGCGCGAGATGCACGATCATGCCTGGGCTGGGGCACTTCCCAATGAGCGAAGATCCCGGGCGCTTTCTGGAACACCTGCGGCCGGTTCTTCGGCAAATCGAAAACCAAGTCCGGGAGGCCGACTTATTGCAGTGAATGCCAAGCGAATCTGCGTGGCTCCTGCATCCCCTTTTTCGACTATCTGGCTCGAGAGGATTTAGGAATTGTTGGCGTTTTGTAGAGGCGCTCGGAAGTAGATATGCAATATTGCAAGTAACTCCTTACGAAAGCCATGATAGAGTAAGTTCAGATTGTTGCAGACAGCCCGCCGGCGGCCTCCCAAGCCGCTCAATCGAAGCCTCTTCCCACACACCCAGGGCTTCGATTACCCCACACCCAGGCGGGCTTATAAGGAAGGCCGGTCGTCCCCAAGCGACCGGCCTTTCGTATTTTCGGCTTTCGCCAACGTCCGTCGAGTCCCGCGCGAAAGGCCACCCTGCCTCCGTGAGCCACTAATTGCGGCCTTGCTGCGGTATCAGATATCCCAAAAATGCCTATCTAAACAACGAAAAATGCAGCGAATACGGGATTTTCAAACGCAGTGATATGCATTTTTGCAAGTTACGCTGCAGCCATGCGATGCTAGAGTCGATTGCAGCAAACCTCTTTCCGTTGGGTTCCAATGAAGATTGTCGGATTCCCCGTTGATGTGTCGTGCTCGCAGGACGAACGCATCATACGAGGTCAACGAGTCCGGCAATCCCTGATCCAAGCAACCCTGGATCTCATCCAGGCGGGCGATGTCGAGCCGACGTCCGGTGCCATAGCAACCATCGCCGGCCTCCCGAGCCGGGCCTTGTTTCAACATTTCTTGCGCTTGCCGGATCTCTATGCCGCCACCTTCGAACTGGCCGTCAGCCGCGCCTTCGGCCGGGAACGGAAGGTGGACAGGGCTGCGCCGCTCGCCAGCCGGGTCGCGCTTCTGGTTTCGGACCGTGCCCAACTCTTCGAGGAGTGGTTGCCGGTCTGGCACTTCGCGGAGCGGGTTCGAAGCGCCGCGCCGGCCGTCGGCGCCGGTCTGGCGCATCTGCGCGGCGTACTGCGCGAGCGGATCGCCGCGTGGTTTGCCGTCGAACTCGACGCGCTCGATCCGGTCGCGCGCGATCATGCGCTCGATTCTCTCGATCGCACCTTCGGTCTCGACAGCTGGATGAACATGCGCGAGCGGCAGCGTCTTTCGCCGATGCACGCGTCTCGCGCCTGGCGCTACAGTGCGGAGGCGATCGTGCAGCAGGCCCTCACCGGACCGGGCCCGTCGTCGGCGGCAGCCTGACAAAAGACAAAGGGGGAAGACGAGGCTTCGTCTTCCCCCCTTGTCGAGCCGTACGGCCGGGCTATTTGGCCTTCGCCTGGAACTTCTGATGGCACGCGCCGCAGGTCTTGCCGACATCGGCAAAAGCCGTCGCAAGGGCTTCGGCATTGCCTGAACCGGCTGCCACTGCGAGCTTGTCGTAAGCCGCATCCGCCGCCTTGCTGGCAGCTTCGAAGCCCGCCCAATCGGTCCATACGGCCGGGAGCGCGCGAGTGTCGCCCTTGTCGGAGCCGGCCGGGAACATCTTCACGAAAGCGGCTTCCAGCGTCTTGAGCTTGGCGGCCTGTTCGACGGCAGGGGCGGTCGGGCCCTTGGCGTCGACGATCGCCTTGATGGCGCGCATCGCGGCGGCGGTCTGTTTGCGGTTGTCCTTGCGTTGGGCGATCACGTCGCCCTGCGCCATCGCGATCGTCGCGCCGCCGACCATCGCGCCGGCAGCCAATGCGCCGACCAGCGCCACCACCAAAGTCTTCCTCATAGACCCATCCCCTTTTGATTCTCACGGTCGGCGGGCAATTTATGTCTCGCCGACGAGGACTATGTTGCAGAGGTTGGCGCAGAAAGCGAACGGGCAGGTGGGCCAAGTTCCATCACGACTGCGTGTGGTGCCCTCGGCGTGGTGCTTGCCTACAGCCATGGTGATTCGACTATTCTGTGCTCTCGCAAGGAGATGATGGCGGATGGCCGGCAAGAACGACAAGATCATGGTCTGGGACGTGCCCGTCCGGCTGTTTCACTGGGTGCTCGTCGCTCTGATGGCGACCTCGTATTTCAGCGGACGGGCTGGCGGCGACTGGATGCAACTCCATTTCTGGTCGGGCTACGCCATTCTAACGCTACTCTTCTTTCGCCTCGTCTGGGGCTTGGTCGGCAGCACCACTGCGCGCTTCTCCAGCTTCCTCAAGGGGCCACGGGCTGCGTTTACCCACGTCGCACATTTCTTTCGCAAGGAAGGGCCGCGCGACATCGGGCACAATCCACTGGGGGGCGCGATGGTCCTCGTACTGATCTTCGCCGTCCTGGCGCAGGTCGTGACCGGATTGTTCACCGCCGACACCGACACCGGCATGGTCAATGGGCCGCTCGCCCTCAAGGTGGCCGACAAGTGGGTCGAGCGCGCCACCGATTTCCATGCCTGGTGGATCAACGTCCTGCTCATCCTCGCGGCGGTCCATGTCGCGGCCGTCCTGCTCTACCTCGTCTGGAAGCGGCACAATCTGATCGGCGCCATGATCACCGGCCGCAAGCCGATCGATCAGGCGATCGAGCCGGGCGCGCCCCCGCCGCGTCTCGCCTTCGCGTCGAGCCGCCTTGCGATGTCTGTCCTGCTCGCCAGCGCCGCTCTGGTCTATTTCATCGTCCGCGCCGGCGGCTGACCTGCTCGCGCGGCCTTGCTGGCCTGAAACCGCGCCTCTAGGGTGGCCTTAACCACAGTGAAATTTGGATTTTGCACCATGAAATTTACCGGTACCGACTCCTATGTTGCCAGCGACGACCTGCGCGTGGCGGTAAACGCGTCCATCGCGCTGCAGCGGCCGCTGCTCATCAAGGGCGAGCCCGGCACCGGCAAGACCGTTCTGGCACACGAAGTCGCCAAGGCGCTCAACGCCCCGATCATCGAGTGGCACATCAAGTCGACGACCAAGGCCCAGCAGGGGCTCTACGAGTACGACGCGGTCTCGCGCCTCCGCGACAGCCAGCTCGGCGACGAGCGGGTGAAGGACATCGGCAACTACATCAAGCGCGGCAAGATGTGGGAGGCCTTCACCTCCGAGACGCGGCCGATCCTGCTGATCGACGAGATCGACAAGGCCGACATCGAGTTCCCCAACGACCTGCTGCTCGAACTCGACCGCATGCAGTTCTACGTCTACGAGACGCAGCAGACGATCAAGGCAGAGCAGCGCCCGATCGTGATGATCACCTCGAACAACGAAAAGGAACTGCCGGACGCCTTCCTGCGCCGCTGCTTCTTCCACTACATCCGATTCCCCGATCGCGAGACGATGACGCAGATCGTCGACGTCCACTTCCCCGACCTGCAGCGCAACCTGCTGCGCGAGGCGCTGAACGTGTTCTACGACATCCGCGAAGTGCCGGGCCTCAAGAAGAAGCCGTCGACCTCGGAGCTGCTCGACTGGCTGAAGCTGCTGATGGTCGAGGACATGTCGCCGGAATCGCTGCGCTCCAAGGACAGCAAGCAGCTGATCCCGCCGCTGCACGGCGCGCTCCTGAAGAACGAGCAGGACGTGCATCTGTTCGAGCGTCTGGCCTTCATGGCGCGACGGGAGCAGCGCCAGTAACCACTGCGGAGAGGAGAACGCGATGTTCGTGAATTTCTTCCTCGAATTGCGCAACGCCAAGCTGCCGGTCTCCATCAAGGAATATCTCGCCCTGATGGAGGCGATGGACAAGGGAGTGGCCGACTACAGCGTCGACGACTTCTACTATCTGTCGCGTGCCGCGTTGGTGAAGGACGAGCGCAACCTCGACAAGTTCGACCGCGTGTTCGGCACCGTCTTCAAGGGACTGGAGGCGCTGCCGCCCGAGGGCGTCGCCGCCGAGATCCCGGAAGAATGGCTGCGCAAGCTGGCCGAGAAGCTTCTCACCGAGGAGGAGAAGAAGCAGATCGAGGCGATGGGCGGCTGGGAGAAGCTGATGGAGACGCTGAAGAAGCGTCTCGAGGAGCAGCAGAAGCGCCACCAGGGCGGCAGCAAGTGGATCGGCACCGCCGGCACTTCGCCGTTCGGCGCCTATGGCTTCAATCCCGAGGGCGTGCGCATCGGCCAGGACAAGGGCCGCGAGGGCCGCGCCGTCAAGGTGTGGGACAAGCGCGAGTACAAGAACCTCGACGACACGGTCGAGATCGGCACGCGCAACATCAAGATCGCGCTGCGGCGCTTGCGCAAGTTCGCGCGCGAAGGCGCCGAGGTCGAGCTCGACATGCCCGACACGATCCGCTCGACCGCGCGCAACGCCGGCTACCTCGACATCAAGATGGTGCCGGAGCGGCGCAACAAGGTGAAGCTGCTGATCCTGTTCGACATCGGCGGCTCGATGGATGCGCATATCCGCGTCTGCGAGGAGCTGTTCTCGGCGGCGCGGTCTGAGTTCAAGCACCTCGAATTCTTCTACTTCCACAACTGTCTCTACGAGAAGCTGTGGAAGGACAATCGCCGCCGCCACGTCGACACCTTCTCGACGGCGCAGATGCTCCACACCTATCCGCCCGACTACAAGGTGTTGTTCGTCGGCGATGCCTCGATGAGCCCCTACGAGATCGCCTATCCGGGCGGCTCGGTGGAGCACTGGAACGAAGAGGCCGGCCAGGTCTGGATCCAGCGCGTGTCCGACACCTATCGCAGCATGGCGTGGCTGAACCCGGTGCCGGAACGTCACTGGAGCTACACGCCGTCGATCCAGCTGCTGCAGCAGCTCACGAGCAATCGCATGTTCCCGCTCACCCTGGGCGGTCTCGACAGCGCGATGAAGGAACTGAACAAGTGACGGGCGACAGCCCGTCATCCTGAGCGCGAAGCGCGAAGGATCATTCGCTTCGCTCAGGATGACACCAAAGGGAGAAAACGAAGATGAAGACCGGCCCGGCCGTCGCTGAAATCCTGAAGCGCGAGGGGGTCGAGTATCTCTTCGCCTATCCCGTCAACCATCTGATCGAGCACTGCGCGGCGATCGACATCCGCCCGATCATCGTGCGCCAGGAGCGCATCGGCCTGCATATGGCCGATGCCATGTCGCGCCTGACCAAGGGCCGCAGGATGGGCGTGTTCTGCATGCAGAGCGGTCCGGGCTCGGAGAACGCCTATGGCGGCGTGGCGCAGGCCTACGGTGAGTCGGTGCCGCTGCTGGTCATTCCGGCGGGCTATCCGCGCCGCATCGCCCATGTGCCGCCGAATTTCAATTCGACGATCACGATGGCGCATGTCGCCAAGCATGCCGAGCCGATCACCTCGGGCGCCGACATCGAGAACGTCATGCGCCGTGCCTTCAGCCTGCTACGCAACGGCCGCGGCTCGCCGGTCATCATCGAGTTCCCGGCCGAGGCGAATGGCGAGGACGCGCCCGATCCGCTGACCTACGAGCCGATCAAGCCGACGCGCTATGGCCCCGATCCAGCCGCCGTGAAGGAAGCCGCCAAGGTGCTGATCGAGGCCAAGCGCCCGGTCATCTATGCCGGCCATGGCGTGCACTGGGCCGAAGCCTATGAAGAACTAAAAGAACTGGCCGAGCTGCTGGCGATACCCGTCTGCACGTCGCTGCAGGGCAAGAGCAGCTTCGACGAGACCCATCCGCTGTCGCTGGGCTCGGGCGGTCGCGCCTATCCGAGGCAGGTCCGGCACTTCCTCGACAAGTGCGACGTGCTGTTCGGCATCGGCTGCTCCTTCACCGAGACCAACTTTGGCATCTCGATGCCCAAGGGCAAGACGGTGATCCACACCACGCTCGATCCCAATCACCTCAACAAGGACGTTCGCTGTCAGTACGGCCTGATCGGCGACGCCAAGCTCGCGCTGCGCGCCATGATCGACGAGTGCAGCAAGCTGGTCGGGGGCCAGAAGCGCGATGCCGCGCCGGTGGTCGCCGAGATCAAGCCGATCGCCGACGAGTGGCTCAACGAGTGGATGCCCAAGCTCACCAACAACGACGCGCCGCTCAATCCCTATCGCGTACTCTGGGATCTGCAGCACACCGTCGACAGGGCCAACACCATCATCACCCACGATGCCGGCAGCCCGCGCGACCAGCTCTCGCCGTTCTGGAAGACCACCGCGCCGCACACCTACATCGGCTGGGGCAAGACCACGCAGCTCGGCTACGGGCTCGGCCTCGCCATGGGCGCCAAGCTCGCCTGCCCGGACAAGCTCTGCATCAACGTGTGGGGCGATGCTGCCATCGGCTTCACCGGCATGGACTTCGAGACGGCGGTGCGCGAGCGCATTCCGATCATGTCGATCCTGCTCAACAACTTCTCGATGGCGATCGAGCTGCACATCATGAAGGTGTCGACCGAGAAGTACCGTTCGACCGACATTTCGGGCGACTATGCCGCCATGGCGAAAGCCTTCGGCGGCTACGGCGAGCGCATCACCAGGCCGGAGGACATCGTGCCGGCGATCAAGCGCGGCATCGAGCAGACCCGGAAGGGCGTGCCGGTGCTGCTGGAGTTCATCACCTCCAAGGAAGTGACGATCTCGACACCCAAGTGATTTGGAACGGGAGGCCGCGATGACGAAGATCCTCATGCCCACGGGCGAACACGACGTCGCCGCGCATGACGGCCTCTGGGTCAGCCCTGTCGATGCCGAGCGCGTGACCGGCTGGACGCTGAAGCCGGAAGGCATGTGCCGTGACGATCTGTGCGTGCCGTTGCCGGCGACGGCGCTCGCGCCCAACGAGGTTGATCTTGAGGCCTTCTGGAAGAAGCTGGGCGGCCCGACGGTCGCGAGCGACGCGCACGACGTGTGGGCGCTGGGCGCGCCGGCCGAGGAGCGCAACGCCGCGCTCGAAGGGTTGGACGCCCCTGATTTCACCCTGCCGGATCTCGACGGCGTGCCGCGCACCCTGTCGCAGTTGCGCGGCCGCAAGGTCTTCCTCGCCACCTGGGCCAGTTGGTGAGGCTGCCGCTTCGACTTGCCCGTGTGGCAGGCCCTCTACGAAGAACTGAAGGACAAGGGGTTCATGGTCGTGGCCGTGGCGCAGGAGAGCCGCGGCGCCGAGCATGCGCGTCCATGGATCGAGCAGGCGAAGTCGTCCTACTGGCAGCTGATCGACGCCGACCATAGACTCGAGGATCTCTACAATCTCGTGAACGTGCCGCAGGCGGTCTGGATCGACGAGCAGGGTCGCATCGCCCGCCCGCCCGAGACGGCCGGCTCGACCGATCATTTCCGCCGCATGGATCTCGCGACGCGCACGATGAGTCCGCAGGATCAGGCGGAGCGTCTTGCCGCGCGGCAGGCCTATCTCGACGCCGTGCGCGCCTGGGTCGCCACCGGTGCGCATGCCTTGCCGGCCGACGAGGCGCGCGAGAGATTGCCCAGGGTCACGCCGGAGATTGCCGAGGCGCGCACACGCTTCCGCCTCGGCCTTTGGCTGCGTGCCAACGGCCGCGCGGCCGAGGGCGATTTGCAGATGGCGGAGGCGAGCCGCCTGCATCCCGAGTCGTGGAGCCTATGGCGCCAGGCGGCCGATCTCGACGAGGTCGGCAAGGCCTCGGGCCCGGATTTCTGGAAGCGCGTCCAGGCGCTCGGCGACAGGCCGTACTATCCGCCGCCCAAACTGTAGTTCGCGGGCGACACGGACTCGCCACATTCGCCTGACGGCTTGCAAAACCATCAAACCTCCGTGAGAGCGGGACGGTTGCTTGGGCGGCGGGACCGTCGCTGGGCTAGGCTGCTTCCATATTTCCTGACAACGGGAGACTGGGATGGCTGTCCTCAACGTCAACGGCAAGGCAGTCGAATACACTGCCGATCCGGAAACGCCCCTGCTCTGGGTGCTGCGTGAACAACTGGGCCTGACCGGCACCAAGTACGGCTGTGGGATCGCGCAATGCGGCTCCTGCACCGTCCATATCGATGGCGCGCCTGTACGGTCCTGCAGCATGCCGGTGAACGCCGTCGGCCCGCAGAAGGTCGTCACGATCGAGGCGCTCGCGGAGAACGGCATGCTGAACAAGATCCAGAAAGCCTGGGTCGAGCTCGACGTGCCCCAGTGTGGCTACTGCCAGAGCGGCATGGTGATGGCGGCCACGGCGCTGCTGGCCGCCAAGCCCAACCCGACCGATGCCGACATCGACGAGGCGATGACCAACATCTGCCGTTGCGGCACCTACCAGCAGGTTCGCGCCGCCATCCACGCCGCCGCCAAGGCCTGAGGGAGGACGCATCATGACGATCCAGACTTCGCTCGGCCGTCGCGGCTTCCTGGTCAGCGGCGCCGCCGTCGCCGGCGGTTTCTCGCTCGGTTTCCGCCTGCCCTTCGACGAGAACGTGGCGCACGCCCAATCCGTCAAGGAATTGAACGCCTGGGTGGTCATCCATCCTGACGACAAGGTGGTGATCCGCATCGCCCGTTCCGAGATGGGCCAGGGCACTCTCACCGGGCTGTGCCAGTTGGTCGCCGAGGAACTGGAGTGTGACTGGAACAAGGTCACCTGGGAATATCCGACGCCCGGCGAGAACCTGAAGCGCAACCGGGTGTGGAGGAATTTCTCGACCGGTGGCAGCCGCGGCATTCGCGAAAGCCAGCAGTATGTTCGCGAAGGCGGCGCCGTCGCGCGCGAGATGCTGATCGCGGCCGCGGCCAGGCAGTGGAACGTGCCGGCGGCAGAATGCAGCGCGGCCAACAGCGTGATCTCGCACAAGGGCTCGGGCAAGACGCTGACCTACGGCGCGGTCGCGGCGGCCGCCGCCCAGCTCGAGCCCCCCAAGGACGTGAAGCTCAAGGATCCCAAGGACTGGAAGATCGCCGGCAAGCCGCTGAAGCGGCTCGATACGGTCGACAAGGTCACGGGCAAGCAGATCTACGGCATGGACTACACGATGCCGGGCCTGCTCAACGCGACCGTGCGCGCCTGCCCCGTCATCGGCGGCAAGCTCAAGGATTTCGACGCCGCAAAGGCCGAGAAAATGCCGGGCGTGAAGAAGATCTTCGCGATCGACGGGAATGCCGTCGTGGTCGTGGCCGACACCTACTGGCAGGCCAAGACCGCGCTCGACGCGGTGACGATGAACTGGGACATCGGGGAGCTCGGCAAGGTCTCGACCGAGACGATCAACGCCATGCTGAAGGAGGGACTCGAGGCCAAGGAGGCCTTCGTCGGCAACAGGGCCGGCGACGCCCAGAAGGCGATCGACGGTGCGGCGAAGAAGGTCGAGGCCGTCTACAGCTTCCCCTACCAGCACCACGTCACCATGGAGCCGATGAACGCCACGGCGCGCTACACGCCCGACAAGTGCGAGGTCTGGTGCGGCACCCAGAACGGCGAAGCGGCGCTTGCTGCGGCATCGGAGGCCGCGGGCCTGCCGGTCGCCAGGTGCGAGGTTTACAAGCTGATGCTGGGCGGCGGCTTCGGCCGGCGCGGCCGTTCGGACTATGTGCGCCAGGCCGTGCTCGCGGCCAAGGAGATGCCGGGAACGCCGATCAAGCTAATCTGGTCGCGCGAAGAGGACATGACGCACTGCCAGTACCATCCAACGACCATGGCCAGGCTGACCGGGGGCCTCGACGCCCAGGGCAATCTGGTCGGTCTGCAGATCCGGATCTCCGGACAGTCGATCCTGGCGTCACTGCTGCCGCAGAACCTGGTGAACGGCATGGACCCGATCGCCTTTCAGGGCCTCATGGCGTCCGGCGTCGAAGCCGCCTATGGCTACGAGATTCCGAACCTCATGATCGACCACGCCATGCGCAACCCGCACATCACGGCAGGCTTCTGGCGCGGGGTGAACGTCAACCAGAACGCCATCTACATGGAATGCTTCATGGACGAGCTGGCGGCGGCGGCGGGCCAGGATCCGCTGGCCTATCGCCTCAAGTACCTGAAGCCCAAGTGGGCAGCGGTGCTGAAGGCCGCCTGCGAGAAAGCGGGCTACGGCAAGCCGTTGCCGGCGGGCCGCTTCCACGGCATCGCGCAGGTCATGGGCTATGGCAGCTATGTCGCGGGCGTCGCCGAGGTCTCGGTGAGCCCCGACGGGCAACTCAAGATCCACAAGATCACGGCGGCGACCAACCCGGGCCACGTGGTCAATCCGGCGCAGATCGACCGCCAGGTCGCAGGCTCGTTCGTCTATGGCCTCTCGGCCGTCCTGTACGGCGAGATCACGGTGAAGGACGGCGCGGTCGAGCAGACCAACTTCGACACCTACAACATGATGCGCATCGACGAGATGCCCGAGGTAGAGACGGTGCTGGTGCCGACCAACGACTTCTGGGGCGGCGTCGGCGAACCGACCATTGCGGTCGCGGCGCCCGCCGTGCTGAACGCCATCGCCAAGGCGACAGGCAAGAGGGTGCGCAACCTGCCGCTGATGAACAACGACCTGAAGAAGGGCGCCTGATGCATCGCGCGCTGCTGCCGGGCCTGGCCAGCATGATCCTGCTGGCCGGTCCGGCAACGGCGGCCGATGCGCCGCCGGGCGCCAGCTCCTGCACCGGCTGCCACGCATCCCAGAAGGTGGCGGACTCGGTGATCCCGCGCATTGCCGGGCGGAAGGCCGAGGACATCGTCACCTTCATGCGCGAGTATCGCAGCGGCGCCTGGCCTTCGAGCGTGATGGGCCGGATTGCCAAGGGCTTCGACGACCAGCAGACCCGGGCCATCGCGGACTGGTTCGCTGCGCAGCCGGAGTAGGGACCAAGCGGGCATGACGACGCGCCGTCATTTCATGAAGCTCAGTGTGGCGGCCGGCCTCGCGCCCGCGGTCGTTTCGGCGCAGGGCAAAGCTAGGATCGTGGTGATCGGCGGCGGTTTCGGCGGTGCCACGGCGGCCCGCACCTTGAAGGCGCTGCAGCCGTCGCTCGACGTCACCCTGGTCGAACCGAATCCCGTCTATACCTCGTGCCCCTTCAGCAATTCGGTGCTGGCGAACCTGCGCGAGATCGACCAGCAGCAGTTCGGCTACGACGGCATCAAGGGCGTCGGTGTTGCCGTCGCCCACACGAGTGCCACGGCGGTCGACGCCGACGCGAAGACGGTAACGCTCGCCGACGGCAACAGGCTTTCCTACGACCGGCTGGTCCTGTGTTCCGGCATAGACTTCAATTGGAACGCCGTCCAGGGCTACGATGAAGCTGCTGCCGAGAAGATGCCGCACGCCTGGAAGGCAGGCGCGCAGACCGTTCTGCTGCGCCGGCAGCTGCAGGCGATGGACGATGGCGGACTGGTGGTGATGTCCGCCCCGGCCAATCCCTTCCGCTGCCCGCCCGGTCCCTACGAGCGCGCAAGCCTGATCGCCTACTGGCTGAAGATCTGGAAGCCGAAGTCCAAGCTGCTGCTGCTCGATTCGAAGGATGCCTTCTCCAAGCAGCGCCTGTTCCAGAACGGCTGGACTGAACTCTATCCGGGTATGATCGAATGGGTGCCGCTCAGCCAAGGCGGCAAGGTGACGGCGGTCGATCCCGCGACGCTGACCCTGACTACCGAGTTCGGGTCGCACAAGGCTGCCGTCGCGAACGTGATCCCGCCGCAGAAGGCCGGCGCCATCGCCGCGCAGGCCGGAGTTGCCGACCGGACCGGCTGGTGCCCGGTCGAGCCGGTCGCCTTCGAATCGACCTTGCGGCCCAACATCCATGTGCTGGGCGATGCGGCGATCATGGGCGGCATGCCGAAGTCGGCCTTCGCGGCCAATGCGCAGGCCAAGGTCTGCGCCGCCGCGATGGTGAAGCTGCTGGCCGGCGGCAAGCCGCAGGATCCGATCGTGATCAACACCTGCTACAGCCTCGTCGCCGCCGACTACGGAATCTCGATCGCCGGCGTCTATCGACCCGACAAGGGCCGGCTCGTCGACGTTCAAGGTGCCGGCGGCAGCAGTCCGCTCGAAGCCGTGGGCGGTCTGCGGGGCCAGGAGGCGCTGTATGCGTCGAGTTGGTTCCGCACCATCACTGCCGAAACCTTCGGCTGATGCGATGCGGCTCCCGATCCTCCTCGTCTTCGCAATCGTCGCCGGTCCTGCCGCGGCGCAGCAGCCTGCTCCGCCCATCGTGCCGCAGGTCATCGACGATTCGATTCCCCGCTCGGTCACCGGCCGGCCGGGCGACGCGGCGCGCGGCCGGGCGATTGTCGCCAACCGCAGCGTCGGTCTCTGCCTGCTCTGCCATTCGGGTCCGATCGCGGAGGAGCGCTTCCAGGGCGACCTGGCGCCCAGCCTCGCCGGCGCGGGTTCGCGCTGGTCGGAGGGACAGCTGCGCCTGCGCATCGTCGACGGGTCACGTCTCAATGCCGACACGATCATGCCGGCCTATTATCGAACCCAGGGCCTGCACCGGGTCGCCCGCAACTTCGAGGGCAGGACGATCCTCACGGCGGCGCAGGTCGAGGATGTCGTGGCCTACCTCGTCACATTGAAGGATTGAATGGACCGACGTCTCTTCCTTGCCGGCACCGCCGCGATCGTCGTCCTGCCGCTCGGCCCCGCGGCTGCGACGTCAGAAGCCATGGCCGAAGCGATCCGGAAGGTGGTCGGTACGGCCGTGCCGACAGAAGGCAGGGTGAAACTGGACGTGCCGCCGCTGGTCGAGAACGGCAGTACAGTGCCGCTCACCGTCTCGGTCGAGAGTCCGATGACGCAGGCCGATCATGTGAAGGCGATCCATGTCTTCAACGAGAAGAACCCGCAGCCCAACGTCTTCTCCGCGCGGCTCGGTCCCCGCAGCGGAAGGGCGATCGTCGGCACGCGCATCAAGCTCGGCGACAGCCAGCGGATCGTCGCCATCGCCGAGACCAGCGACGGCAGATTCTGGAGCGGCGGCGCCGACGTGATCGTGACCCTGGCCGCCTGCCTCGAGGAATCGCCCTGATGTCGAACATCCTGGTGAATGCCCCGAAGACCGCGAGGCGGGGCGAGGTCGTCGAGATCAAGGCGCTGATCATGCATCCGATGGAAACCGGCTTCCGTCCCGGTCCGAACGGCCGCATCATCCCGCGCAACATCATCGAGCGTTTCACCGCGACCTGGAACGGCGCCGAAGTCTTCGCGATGGACATGTCGCCGGCGATCGCCGCCAATCCGTTCGTGTCCTTCTTCGCCGAGGCGAGGGAGAGCGGCACGGTGGTCCTGCGCTGGACCGGTGACGAGGGCTTCGCCGCCGAACAGCGGGTCGACATCGCCGTCGAATGACCGGCCGGCTGCTCGCGCTCGGCCTGGCGCTGGTCTTCGTGGCGTCTTATGCAGCCGCGCAGGTTGGCGCGGACAAGCGGCGATCCGGCTACCTGGACATGGGCGAGGCGCTTCAGAGAATGCAGGACGACGACACGGCCAATCCTGGGATGCTGTATGTCCAGCTCGGCGGCCAGCTCTGGAACAGGGCGGTCGGGGCAGCTGACAAATCCTGCGCCGACTGTCATGGCGCCGCTTCGGCCAGCATGAAGGGCGTGGCCACGCGCTATCCCGCGATCCCGCAAGGTGGCGCCCGTCCGGTCGATCTCGAGGGCCGCATCAACCTCTGCCGCACCGAGCATCAGAACGCCGAGCCTCTGCCGCCCGAGAAACGCGATCTGCTTGCGCTCGCCGTCTATGTCGCGCATCAGTCGCGCGACCTGCAGATCGCGCCGCCCTATGATCCCCGCCTCGATGTCTTCCGCCGGGAGGGGGCGGAGATCTATCGCCGCCGCCAGGGCCAGCTCAACCTCTCCTGCGCGATCTGCCATGACGACAATGCCGGCAAGAAGCTCGCGGGCATCGTCATTCCGGAGGCTCATCCCACCGGCTATCCGATCTATCGCCTGGAATGGCAGGCGCTGGGCTCCCTGAAGCGTCGCCTGCGCAACTGCCTCGTCGGCATTCGCGCGGAAGCCTGGCCACTCGATGCGCCGGAATACACGGCGTTGGAACTCTACCTGATGGAGCGGGCCAAGGGCATGAAGCTGGAAACCCCGGCGGTCCGGCCTTAGGCGCCGCAAGAGATGGAAATGCTCCCGACCGCTGGCCCGGGAGTTCATTCTCCTGCAGGCATCGCTCTATTCGACCGACCGTTTCATTGCTGCACGAGCGAACTCGCTCTTACAGTCCCGACATGCCCAGCCTTGCCAGCACCTTCGTCGCCCGAGCGACGCGCCCGATCCACGCGTGCACCTGGAATCGCTTCCGGGCTAGACTGGCCTTACCGCGCTGACGGATCGAAACATGGATGCCATCGACAAGAAGATCGTGGCGCTCCTCCAGGAGGATGCGAGCCTTTCGCTGGCGCAGATCGCCCATCGCGTCGGCCTCTCGCAGAGCCCCTGCTGGAAGCGCATCCAGCGACTGGAGAAGTCGGGCGTCATCCTGAAGCGGGTGGCACTGATCTCGCCCGAATCGATCGGCATGGGGCTGACCGTGTTCGTGTCGATCGAAACCGGCGACCATTCTTCGGCCTGGCTCTCCAAGTTCGCCAGCACCGTCACGGCCATGCCCGAGGTGATGGAGTTCCACCGCATGGCTGGCGACATCGACTACATGCTGCGTGTCGCCGTGCCCGACATGCAGGCCTACGACACCTTCTACAAGAAGCTGATCGACACGATGCCGCTCAAGAACGTGACCTCGCGCTTCTCGATGGAGCGGGTGAAGTCGACGACGGCCTATCCGATCGCCACCGATCTCAAGCCCGTCCGTAAGCGCTAGGCATCGCCCGGGAGAAGAGCAGCCGATCGAGCGCCAGGCTGCCCGGCCCGAACTTGGCGAGATAGAGCAGGGACACCGCCCAGACGCCGTGCGTGTCGAAGGCGTTGGGATAAACGAAGATCTGGATCACCAGGGTCATGCCCAGCAGGGCGAGCGCTGCCGGCCGCGTGAACAGGCCGAGGAAGAGCAGGAACGGCAGGCTGAGTTCCGCGGCCGTCGCCATGTAGGACGCAAGCTCGGGCGGCAAGAGCGGCAGCATATACTCTTCGCGAAACAACGCGAGAGTGGTGCCGTCGGCCCAGCCCTCGAGCTTCAGCAGGCCCGAGCGCAGGAAGATCGTGCCGATGGACAGGCGCGCGAGGAGGGCCAGCAACTCGTGCGGGATGCGGGCCAGCAGCGCGTCGAGGCGTGACAACAGAGCGATCATGAGGAAGACCCTTGGGAGAAGGTGGTGACGGCGCCGGCGGCGAACAACGTCGACAGCGCCGTTGCGAGATCGAAGCCTTCGTGGGCGCGCGATGCCGCATCGGCAGCGGCACCCAAGGGAACCCCCTGCGCCAGTTCGGCCACCAGCAGGTCGGCACCCGGCGGAAGCCGGTGGACGAGAACGTCGAGATGTGGCCGCGTCACGAGCGCCGTCTCGCCCGTCCAGTCGGCCGGCGCTTGGGGCGTGGCGTCATGGGTGTTGGTGGTCCAGACGGAGACGATGGGCCAAGGCGATGCGATGACGGCCATGGCCGGATGCAGGCCAAGTCTCGCGGACTCCAGCGCTTCCGGAGCCAGTTCCGCGAGCCGCGCGATATCGGCCGCGCTGGCGTCGGCGCTGTGGAATGCGACTTGGCGTGCCCATTCCAGCCGGGCGACGTCGGGCAGATAGGGCAGGTTCGCCGCGGGATCGAATCCTTCCAGGAAGCTCGCGAAGGCGGCGCCGTACTCGGCGAGGACGGGCGACCGAGGCGGGTGACGCTCGATGAAGACGAGCGCCATGGCGGTGAAGAATTCCTCGCCGACCAGGCGCTCCACGACGGGGAACCGTGCCGCCAGGGCAGCTGCCAGGCTGGCCTTCACGTTGTTGCGGTAGACGCCGAATCGCCGCTCGCGCGTCGGCCGGACGTCCCGTCGGATACCGTCGGGCACCGACAGGGGGGCCTGCAGCACGGCACGGGAAAAGCGGTGCTGCAGGCCGGCGAGACCGCCGCCGTCAGGCTGCGCGGGCATCGAGGCCTCCAGCCGTCTCCAGAATCGATTGTGCCTGACGGACTTCGGATTCGAGGACGGGCCAGGCGGGGATGTCGGAGTCCCACTCGATCAGCGTCGGGTACGCGCCGCGGCGCGCGATCACGTCCCGAAAGAGAGACCAGACCTGCTCGGAAATCTTCCGATCGTGGGTATCGACATAAAGGGCGCCATCGTCGTTCTCCAGCACGGCGTGACCGGCGAGATGGATCTCGCCGACATGCTCGTGCGGGAAGCTTTCGAGATAGGCGCGGGGATCGAAGCCATGGTTGGCCGCGGAGACGACGACGTTGTTGACGTCCAGCAGCAATCCGCAGCCGCTGCGCCGGGCGAGCGCGCGCAGGAAATCAGTCTCCGGCATCTCGTCTCCATCGAAGCGTAGATAGGTCGAGGGGTTCTCGATGAGGATGCGCCGTCCGAGCGCGGTCTGGGTCTCATCGACGTGTTGCGCCACCAGCGACAGGGTGGCTTCGGTATAGGGCAGGGGCAGCAGGTCGTTCATGAAGATCCCGTCATGGGTCGACCAGGCCAGATGCTCCGACACGATGAAAGGCTGATAGCGGTCGACCACCGCCTCCAAGCGGGCGAGATGGCCCGGTGCCAGGCCGCCGGCCGAGCCGATCGACAGGCCCACGCCGTGCACGGACAGCGGATGGAGCGCGCGGACACGCTCCAGGAAGTGATGCGGCGGACCGCCGGCTCCCATGTAGTTCTCGGCATGGATCTCGAACCAGCCGACATCGGGCCGGGCGTCGAGGATGTGCCGCTGGTGCTCGGGCTTCAGCCCGGCACCGGCACCAAGCAGGCGGTCCGCCGTCACGACGCGTTGTCCTTACATCGGGGCGAGCGTGCCCATGCGCTTCTTGCCGTCCTTGAGGGTCACTTCCATCTTGGTGCAGGAGCCCTTGGCGACGTACTTCCAGGCCTTGGCGTCGTAGTCGGCCTTCGACGTGCCGGCACAGGAATTGTTGCCGGTCGAGGCGCAGTCGTTCTTGCCCGCCATCGAGATGCCGTAGCACCGCTCCTTGTCGGCGTTGGCGGTCTGGGCATTGGCGCCGGACGACATCAGGGCGGCGGCGGCGACGGCGGCCGCGAGGGCGGCAGTGGTGGTACGATTGATCATGGACAAGTCCTCCAGGGCTCTCGAGCCAATCCCGGCTCGCAGGAAGTCATTCGGCCGTACACACGCCGTCGTTACAGCCGGACCGCTTTCTTTTTTCGCCAGAGCGCCTGTAATGTTCTCTCCATCCAACACGAATGCGTGAAGAGTGGGCTCGTTGTCCGATCCGGAAGTTCTCTCCGCACTGATGCGGGCGGCCCGGAAGGGGGATGACGAGGCTTACCGGCGCCTGCTGCTCCTCGTTGCGGCTTGGCTCCGTGGGGTGGCATCGCGCGGCCTGGCGGCGGCCGGTCGGCCGAATGCGGATTGTGAGGACATCGTCCAGGAGACTTTGCTGGCCATGCATCTGAAGCGCGACACCTGGGACGAGACGCAGCCCCTGCAGCCCTGGCTGCGGGCGATCGCGCGCCACAAGCTGGTCGATCATCTGCGGCGCCGCGGCTTCACCGATCATGTGGACATCGACGACCATGCCGACACGCTCGCGGCGCCCGTGTCCGCGGAGGCGGGGAGCACCCATGACGCGCGGCAGATGCTGGCCAGCCTGCCCGAGCGCCAGCGCCGGATCGTGGAGGGTATCTCCATCGAGGGGCAGAGCGCGCGGGATGTCGGGTCGCGCATGGGCATGAGCGAAGGCGCCGTGCGGGTGACGCTGCATCGCGCGCTGCGTGCGCTCGCCGATGCCTATCGCAGGGACAGGACATGAAGACCGAGCAGCTCGTGGCATCCCTGGTCGCCGACCGGGCCGGATCGGCGAGGCCGCTCGGACGCGCCGTGAGCCGGTCCGTGCTGGCGGGCGCGCTGGTGTCGCTCGTGATCTTTGCGGTGGAGTACGGGCCGCGAGTCGACCTGCTGCCCGCCTTCATGACCTGGCGTTTTGACCTCAAGCTCGCCCTCGTGCTGGCGGCGGTTGTGGCGGCCGCTGCCGCGTGCCTCGCGATGGCGCGGCCGGTCTCCACTGAACGATGGCGGTGGACCGCGCTGCCGGTTCTCCTGATCGCCGCGTCGACGCTGGCAGCCGAACTCGCCGTCGTGCCCGTCGCCCACTGGAAGGCGCACCTTGTCGGCAGCAATGCGCTCGATTGCCTGACGGCCATTCCGCTCTTTGCGCTCGCGCCTCTGGCGGCGCTGCTGCTGACGATGCGCCGCGCCGCGCCGGCCTCTCCTGCGCTTGCCGGCGCAGCCTGTGGCGCATTGGCCGCCGCCGCCGCGGCGGTCATCTATGCCTTCCACTGCTTCGACGACTCGCCGCTCTTCGTCCTCACTTGGTATTCGCTGGCGGCAATCCCGGTCGTTCTTCTGGGCGCCCTCGTCGGACGCCGCCTGCTGCGCTGGTAGCGCGCAGCGCGTCGAACAGCTGCCGCGCCGGCTTCGGAAGACGCCGTGAGTCGCGCACATACAAAGCGAGCTCGCGCAGCGACCAGGGCTCCGCAAGGCGCACCGTGGCAATCGGCAGGGTGCGACGGTGGCGCAAGGCCGTCGCTTCCGGGACGATTCCGATTCCGACGCCCGCTGCCACCATGGCGCAGACCGTGTCGAGGCTGTTGACCCGGACACGCGGCCGTAGGGCGCGGCCCAAGCGGGCAGCCTGCATGGCGAGATGCTCGTCGAGTGCGGTCCCGCGCGGCAGGCCCACGAGATCGAGGTCGAGCAGTTGGGCAAAGCTGGTCTGCCGCTTGCCTGCCAACCGGTGACCGGCCGGCACGGCCACCACCAGCCGATCGGTCCGAAAGGGATGGCTCTCCAGTCCGGGAACGGAAGCCGCCTGAGATCCGATGCCAATATCGGCATCGCCTGCCGCGATGGCAGCACCGATCGCCGGGCTCTCGCGATCCTCGAGGTCGATGTCGATCGTCGGGTTGGCGGCGAGGAAGGCGGCAAGCAGCGACGGCAGGTGCTCCGAGAGCGCCGAGGTGTTGGCGAGGATCCGCACGCTGCCCTTCAGGCCGCGCGAATAGGCGCCGAGATCGCCGCGCATGGTCTCGATTTGCTGCAGCACGATGCGGGCATGGTCGACGAGGCTGCGCCCGGCATCGGTCGGTTCGATGCCCCGCCGGCCCCGCTTCAGCAGGGGAACGCCCAGCACATCCTCCATGCCGCGGATGCGTGCGCTGGCCGAAGCGAGCGCGAGGTGCGCCCGTTCGGCGCCGCGCGTGATGCTGCCGGTTTGCGTCACATGGACGAACAGTCGCAGGTCGGTGAAATCGAAGCGCACGGAAAGCTCGCTCTGTCTTCGGATTAGCCGAAGGCATACTCCGTATCCTGCACATTGCGAAGGCCTCGGCTGCAGGCCAAGCCTGTGTCATGGAGCTTCCGGATTTTGTCTACGTCCTCGCGGTCTTCGCCCTGGCCGGCTTCACCAAGGGAATCATCGGACTGGGGCTTCCCACGATCTCCATGGGCCTGCTGGCCGTGGTCCTGTCGCCCGTCGAGGCGGCGGCGCTGCTGATCCTGCCGTCGCTCGTGACCAACGCCTGGCAGATGCTGGACGGGCCGCATCTCATGTCCCTCGTGCGACGGCTCTGGCCACTGAACCTGGGGGTCTGCCTCGGCACCTGGGTGGGCGCGGCCTTCCTCGCAGGGTTGGGCGGCCCGTATGGCGCGCCAGCGCTCGGGATTGCGCTCATGGCCTATGCCGCGTCCGGCTTGGCCGCGCTGAAGCCGGCTGTGCCGGCCGGTGCGGAAAGCTGGATGGGGCCGCTCGCCGGGGCGAGCACGGGCGCCATCACCGCCGCCACGGGGGTCTTCGTGATTCCTGCCGTGCCCTATCTTCAGGCAATAGGTCTCACGAAGGGCGAGCTGGTGCAGGCGCTGGGGCTATCGTTCACCGTCTCGACCCTGGCGTTGGCCGTTACCCTGGCAGGCAGCGCCGACCTTGGTGTCGAGTTGGCCTGGCCTTCGGTGGCCGGCGTTGCCGTGGCTCTGTCGGGAATGCGACTGGGCCAGGCGGTGCGGGCGTGCCTGTCGCCCGCGACCTTTCGGGTGTGCTTCTTCTGCGGCCTTCTCGCCCTCGGCGCCTATCTCGCTGCGCGCGGGCTGGGGTGAGCCATCGGATGGACGGCCGCAGGGCCCGGGTCTAGCTTCCGGAACCGACCTATTGCTGGAGCGTTTTCATGGCCGTGCACGCACTCAAGACTTCAAAGGTTGCAAACCTCAGGTCCCGCGTTTCGCCCGAGGAATGGCAGGCGCGTGTCGACCTCGCGGCCTGCTACCGGCTGGTCGACCTGTACGGCATGTCCGACTTGATCGCGAACCACATCTCGGTGCGGGTGCCCGGCGAGCACAATGCCTTCCTGATCAACGCCTACGGCCTTCTCTATGAGGAGATCACCGCGTCGAGCCTGCTCAAGATCGACCATGAGGGCAACATCCTCGCCAGGCCGGACTTCGACGGCGGCCTCGAGTACGGGGTGAACCGCGCCGGCTTCGTGATCCACAGCGCCATCCACATGGCCAAGCCCGAAGTGGCCTGCGTGATCCACACCCATACCTGGCCGGGCATGGCGGTCTCGACGATGGAATGCGGCCTGCTGCCCAATACGCAGACCTCGATGCGCTTTGCCAAGATCAGCTACCACGATTTCGACGGCGTGGTGCTCGATCTCGCCGCGCGCGAGGCGTTGGTGAAGAGCCTGGGCGACAACAACGCGATGATCCTGCGCAATCACGGTCTCCTGACGACGGGGGCGACGATCCCCGAGGCGTTCAACGCCATGCATCGTCTGGAATTGAGCTGCAAGACCCAGATCGCGGCCATGTCGTGCAACACCAAGCTGATCGAGGTCCCGGCCGACGTGGTCGAGGCGACCTACAACAATTACCAGCCGAAGACCCGCCGGCCCTTCGGCCTGCTGGACTGGCCGGCGCTCCTGCGGAAGCTCGACCGGATCGACCCCGGCTTCCGCGACTGATTGGATACACCGCACAGCTCCATACGCGCCTTCGCCGCCGTCGCCAGTGGTTACTGGACGGCGCCGGGATACCGTGCCGTCGCCTGGATGCTCACCGGCGGCCTGGTGGCGCTCGGTGTCGCCAATGTCGGCATCGCGCTGTGGCTCAACATCTGGAACCGCGACTTCTTCAATGCGCTCGACAAGCGTGACGTCGTCGAGCTCATGAGACTCCTTTGGGTGCTGGCGGCCATCGTCGTTTCGGCCGGCGTCGCGGTGGCCATCCAGCTCCACGTCAAGCGGCGACTGCAGATCAATTGGCGCTCCTGGCTGTCGCACGTCACGGTGCTGCGCTGGCTGAATGGCGGCCGCCAATATCAGCTCGGCATGCTGGCCGACGAAGTCGACAACCCGGACGGGCGCATCGCCGAGGACATACGCATCTCGACGGAGCTCGCCGTCGAGTTTGCGCAGAGCATCCTTCAGTGCGTCCTGCAGCTCGTGACCTTCCTCAGCGTGCTTTGGGTTCTCTCGGGAACTCTGCCGATCAGGCTGTTCGGCCTCGAGTTCGATTTGCCGGGTTACATGGTGTGGGCGGCGGTGGCCTATGCGCTGATCGGCTCGCTGCTCACCTACTTCCTCGGCCGCGGCCTGATCCGCGCGGGAAACGTCCGACAAAGCCGCGAGGCCGATTTCCGGTCCGGCCTGACGCGGGCCCGCGAGCATGCCGAGGGAATCGCCCTGATGCGCGGCGAGGAGGATGAGCGTGACCGGCTGCGCGAATCGCTTTCCGACCTGCGTGCGGCCTGGAACGTTCAGACCCTGGGCCAGGGCAATCTCTCGCTGCTCACCAGCTCGCTGGCCTATCTCGCGCCCATCGTGCCGTTGATCGTCGCCCTGCCCCGGTATCTCGGTGGCGACATCGCGCTGGGTGGCTTGATGCAGACGGCGCAGGCCTTTTCCAGCGTGCAGTGGGCTTTGTCGTGGCTGATCGACAATTTTCCAAAGTTCGCCGAGTGGCGTGCGTCGACCGATCGCGTCGTGCACCTCCACGTGGCGCTGACGGATCTCGAGGAAAGCAGCGAGATGCCCGACGAGGCGCGCATCGTCGTCCATCCGCCGGGGGAGTCCGACAAGCTGGTCATGTGCGATCTCGGTGTCGCCCGCCCGAGCGGCAAGATGCTCGTGGCGGAAGCCGAAGTGGAGATCGAGCGCGCCGAGAGGGTCCTGATCCGTGGCAAGTCCGGCAGCGGCAAGAGCACGATCATGCGCGCCGTCGCGGGCGTCTGGCCGTGGGGTCGCGGCGATATCCACCTGCCGGCGGGCACCGTCACCTTCATGCCGCAGAAGCCCTATTTCCCGCTGGGCACGCTGCGTGACGCAATGCTGTATCCGGCCGAACCGGAGGAGGGCATCAGCGACGAAGTGCTGAGGGACATGCTGCACAAGGTCGGATTGGATCACCTTCGCGACAGGCTCGACGAGACCGAGCGCTGGGACCACATCCTGTCGGGCGGCGAGCAGCAGCGCGTGGCCTTCGCCCGCGTGCTGGTCCACAAGCCCGACTGGATCTTCATGGACGAAGCCACGTCGGCTCTCGACGAGGCGGGCCAGGAGAACGTGATGAAGCTCCTGATCGAGGAGCTGCCCCAAACCTCGGTCGTCAGCATCGGCCATCGGCCGGGCCTCGAAGTCTTCCATACCCGCGAACTCACCCTGGAGCCCGGGGCGGACGGCACCCGGCTCCGGGCCGGCCCGGGCCAGAGGTCGCTGGGCGACCTCTACCGCAAGATGGCGGCGGCCAGCCGCTCGGCGCCGCGCGACCCGGGCTTCTGGGCGAAAGTCCGGGCCAGCCTGCTCGGCCGGTGAACCGCCGGCTTTTGTGAGGTCAGCGGCGGCGTGATATTGCCCGCGGGCAGATGCTCCGCTGGGTTTCACATCACGTCGGGTTGGCGAAGCCCTATCGCTTCGAGCGGACCGTCTCGATCCTGGTGTCGCTGCTGCTTGCGGCTGTGGCGGTCGGCGTCGTGTGGCGTTACGGGCTCGCGGGGGAACTGTCCCCGGGTTCGCCGCGCAGCTGGTATTTCGTCTACCTTGCGGTCCTGATCGGTCTGGGCATCGTCTGCGCGCGCTGGCCGCGCGTCGCCATGGTTGCGCTGTCGCTCGCGGCGATCGAACTGGGGCTCGGCTTCGGATCGGTCGCGCTGACACGGCACGAGCTGGCGAAGAGCGACCTGCTGCCCTCCGACCAGCCGCGCGAGGTGATCAGGACCTGGCATCCCCTGCTGCAGGCCGTGAACGTGCCGACGGCGGCGGGCACGACGGGAAAGTACCATGTCGATTCGCAAGGGCTGCGCGGGCGGGAGCGCTCTTCCGGCGAACTGCGCGACAAGACGGTTGTCGCCGTCTTCGGCGGCTCGACGACCGAGGATCTCGCCGTCCGCGATGGCGAGACATGGCCGGAGCGGCTGGAGACCCTGTTGGGTGGCGAGCGGTTCGCCGTTCTGAACCATGGGGTCACATCCAACAGCACCGTCCAGATCGTGATACGGACGGCCTTCTATCAGGCGGCCTACGGCGTCCAGCCCGATTGCGCCCTCTATCTCGTTGGCGGGGGCGACGTCACGAGCGCGCACATGAGCAGTCTCGACCCGGGCTATGCCGACTATCAGACGCCGCTGCTGATCGACGCCCTCGAGGTGCGGCGGGTGGAACAGCTGCTTCCCGCGGTCTCGCCGCTGCTGCGCCTTCTCGGCCGGCTGGCGGCGTTTGCCTTCGATACGGCCCGGGCGCCTCGGCCGGACGGTCAGGTGAGCGGCGATCCCGATCCGGCCCTCGAGGCGATCTTCGCGCGCAACGTCCGGACGATCTCGGCGATCAATCGCCAGCGCGGCATCGCCACCATCTGGATCGGCGAGGTGTTCGATCACCGCTCGCTCGAGGCGGCGAGCTGGCGCGGCAGCCTGTGGGCGCCTCATGTGAGGATCGGCGATCTGCGGGCGCTGCTCTCGCGGCTGACCGGCATCCTGCAGCACGAGGCCGCGGCATTGGGCGACACCTATGTCGCCATCGACGAGAAGCAGTTCGAAGCCGACGACTTCTGGGACGGCGAGCATTTCTCGTCGAGCGGTTCGGCGAAGTTCGCGACGACGATCGCGCCAAGAATTGCCGAGGCTTGCCGTAGGCGCTAGAGCACCTCGTGGAAGCCGATCGCGACGCGGTCCGGGGCGCGGGTGGCGACGCCGACGAAGGTCGCGCGCTCCAGCCACTTGAGCGTCGGCTCGGACGTCTCGAAACGCGGCGCGGTACGGAAGTGGTAGCTGCCGGGCGGCAGCAGTTCCCCGCGGGACATGCGTTCCAGAACCTCGGGGCTCGCGACGCGCAGGCCTTCGTTCTGGACGTAGATGAGTGCGCCGGCCGTGCTGCGGATCGTGTAGCGCGCCACCACCTCGATCGTGCCGTCGGATCGCACGATCTGCCAGTCGGCGCCGCCCGGCAGGATCTCGCCCTCCAGCCGCGGCCCGTGCACTTCTCCGCCCAGGATGTCGATGATGCGGCGATGGCCGCGCGCGGTCTGGCCGAGATCCTGGATCGGTCCCACCTGCGCCTTGATGGAGAAGGCGTAGCGCAGCGAAGGCGCGGTTTCGATGAAGCTGTCGACGTTCATGTCAGGCCTTCTGCTTGCCGAGCAGATGATCGGAGATGATCCGCTGCTGGATCTCCGAGGTGCCCTCGAAGATCTTGGTGAGGCGCGCGTCGCGCCAGTAGCGTTCCACGGCATGGAGCGTGGTGTAGCCCGCGCCGCCGAACACCTGCAGCGCCTCGGAGGTGACCCTCTCGGCCATTTCGGAGGCATGGAACTTCACCATCGCGGCCTCCTTGTCGCAGCGCCGCTTCTGGTCGATCTCGTCGCAGACGAAGTACATGAGCTGGCGCGACGCCTCGATCTCGGTCGCCATGCGCGCGAGACGGAAGCGCGTGTTCTGGAAGTCGCCGATCGCCTGGCCGAACTGGCGGCGCTCCTGCGCATAGGCGGTGGCGTCCTCAAGCGCGCCGCGGGCGAGGCCGATGGCACGCGCGGCGGTGTGGGCACGGGCGCGCTCGAGGCCGGCCGAGATGTAATAGAAGGCGCGGCCTTCCTCGCCGATCAGGGCCGAGCCGGGCAGCCGGCATTCGTCGAAGGCAAGTTCCCAGGTCTTCCAGCCGAAATAACCGATCTTGGGAATGGGCGCGCCCTTCACCCCCGGCGGCAGCGTGCCGCGCGGCTTCTCGATCAGGAAGGAGGAGAGGCCGACATGCTTGCGCGTGGGGTCCGGGGCATCGGAGGTGCGGGCGACCAGCATGATGTAGTCGGCGCCGTCGGCGAAGGTGCACCAGTACTTGTTGCCGGTGATCACCCAGTCGTCGCCGTCGCGGCGGGCGCGGCAGGCGATGCTGCCGAGGTCCGATCCCACGTTGGGCTCCGACATGGCGGCGGCGCCCAGGAATTCACCGCGGGCGGCGCGGGGCAGGAACACGGCCCGCTGCTCTTCGGTCATGCCCCGCCCGGCGCTGAGGCCATTGCCGCGGGCGATGATCGAGGCCACGCTCATCCAGCCGCGCGCCAGTTCCTCGGTGATCAGGCAGTATTCGAATACGCCGAGGCCCAGCCCGCCATACTGTTCGGGGATGACGATGCCGAAATATCCCATGTCGGCCAGCTTCTGGATTAGCTCGGGCGGGATGTCGCCCTTCTCCGGATCGAGCCTGTTGGCCACCGGCAGCACTTCCTTCATGACGAAGGCGCGCGCCGTCTCCTGGATCATGCGGCGCTCGTCGGTCATGTAACCCATGTCAGTTCCCCGTTTCTTGCATTCGATATCGTAGCGAACTTCGAGGAGATCACAGTGCGCAGAATCCTGGCGGGCGCCACGGCGCTCTTTCTCTATGCGGCATCGGCCGTGTTTCCTGCTGCCGCGCAGGACTGGCCGACCAAGCCGGTGACCATCTACATGGGCTTTCCGGCCGGCTCGGGCGTCGACGTCGTGGCGCGGCTGCTGCAGCCGTCGTTGGAGAAGACGCTGGGGCAGCGCCTGGTCATCGACTACAAGAGTGGCGCCGGCGGCAATGTCGCCTCGGAGACGGTCGCCCGCGCGCCGGCGGATGGTTACACGTTCCTGCTCGGCACCGCGGCCACGCACGGCGTCAACGCGGCGCTCTACAAGAAGCTGTCGTTCGACGTCGAGGCGGATTTCACGCCGATCACCACGCTGGCCGACATCCCCAACGTACTGGCCATCAATCCCCAGGTGATCGATGCCAAGGATGTCCAGGACTTCATCGCCAAGGTGAAGGCCGCACCCGGCAAGTATAGCTACGCCTCGACCGGCAACGGGACGGGCACGCACCTCGCCTTTGCCGCCTTCAACAAGCAGGCCGGGCTCGACATGGTGCACGTGCCCTACAAGGGCGGGCCCGACGCCACCAATTCGCTGCTCAAGGGCGAGACCTGCTGCAGCTTCCCGCTGTTGCAGGCCATGCTGCAGCACGCCAAGGCGGGCAAGGTCCGATTGCTGGGCGTCACCACGGCCAAACGTGTCGGGGCGATGCCTGACCTGCCGACCATCGCCGAGCAGGGGCTGCCGGGTTTCGAGAGCTACATCTGGTTTGGAATCTTCGCGCCCAAGGGACTCGATCCGGCGATCGCCGCCAAGATGAATGCGGCGCTGAAGATCGCGATCGAGGATCCCGAGGTTGCGAAGAAGCTGATCGAGCTCGGCAACTCCCCGCGCTACGAAACGCTCGCGCAGTTCAAGGAGACGGTGAGGCGCGACCGCGCCAAATGGGCCGAGGTGGTGAAGGCGGCCGGCGCCACGATCGACTGATCAGGCCGCGGCATCTTCCTTGATCATCGCCGCGCCCTTCTCGCCGATCATGATGGTGGGCGCGTTGGTGTTGCCGGTCGTCAGGGTCGGCATCACCGAGGCGTCGATCACCCGGAGGCCGCGGATGCCGTGTACCCGCAGGCGGGAATCGACGACGGCGCGCGGATCCTCGCCCATCTTGCAGGTGCCGACCGGGTGATAGAGCGTGTTGCCGGCCCGGCGGGCATAGGCCAGCAAGTCGGCGTCGGTCTGCACGTCAGGGCCGGGCTGAATTTCGCCTTCGCTGTGCTGGGTGAGTGCCGGCGCGGCGAAGATGCGCCGCACGTGACGGAAGCCGCCCAGCAGCGCCAGCTCGTCGGTGTGCGTGGAGAGATAGTTCGGCTTGATGTGCGGGCGGGCGAAGGGATCGGACGAGGCCGCCATGATGGTGCCGCGGCTGTCGGGCTTCACGACGCAGACGACGCAGCTCATGCCCGGCTGCTCGTCGAGCTGGCCGAACTTGAGCGGATGTGAACTGCCCGGGGTGAACAGAAGCTGCAGGTCGGGCGAGGCCAGGCCCTCGCGGCTGTCGCAGAAGACCTGCGCCGTCGTCACGCCGAAGGTGAGGGCGCCGCGACCGGTGAAGGCGAAGCGCAGGATCTCGGGCAGGACGCGCGGGAAGCGCGAGACCTCGTTGACCGTCTCGGCACCCTTCACGCGATGCACGACGCGCACGACATAGTGGTCGATCAGGTTGGCGCCGACGCCGGGCAGGTCGTGGACCACCGGGATGCCGAGCGACTGCAGGTGCGCGGCCGGTCCGATGCCGGAGATCTGCAGGATGTGCGGGGAGTTGACGGCGCCGCCCGAGACGATGACTTCGCGGTTGGCACGGACCTCTGTGAGCTTGCCGCCGCGCTGGAAGGCGACGCCGACACAGCGCTTGCCGTCGAACATCAGCTTGCCACCCTGGGCATTCGTCTCGACCCGCAGGTTGGGGCGGCCGCGTGCCTCGCGGAGATAGGTCTGCGCCGTCGAGCCGCGCCACCGGCCGCGACGGGTCATCTGCGAGTAGCCGACGCCGTGTCTTGTCTTGCCGTTGAGGTCGGGATTGAACGGGAAGCCGGCCTGCTGCGCCCCTTCCACGAATCGATGGGTGAGGGGCAGGATGGTGCGGTAGTCCTCGACCTTGAGAGGGCCGTCCTGGCCGCGCACCTCCCCGTCGCCGCCCTGCACGTACTGCTCGGACTTCATGAAGTAGGGCAGCACGTCGTCATAGCTCCAGCCGCGGCAGCCCATCTGCGCCCAGCCGTCGAAGTCGGCCGGTGCGCCGCGCACATAGAGCATGCCGTTGATCGAACTCGAGCCACCCAGGGTGCGGCCGCGCGGCCATTCGATGCGGCGGTCGCCCGAGCCCTTCTCCGGCTCGGTCGTGTAGTTCCAGTTCACCAGCGGGTTGCGGATCAGCGAGCGGATGCCGGCCGGGATGTGGATCATGGGATGCCAGTCGCTGGGACCGGCCTCCAGCAGGATCACCGACGCGCCGGTCTCGCTGAGACGCGCGGCGACCGTGCAGCCGGCCGATCCCGCGCCGACGACGACATAGTCCGCCTGCATGTTTCTCTCCCCTCAGAGCGTGCCGGACCTCTTGTCGCGCGGCACGAAATAGTCGGTCGGCGCGAGTTCCGGATCTTCCTGAGCGTACATGTTCCGGACGTGCGTCTCGACATCCTCTCGGAACAACGAATGCGAGATCGACTGCACGAGGCGCGTGGCACCGACGAACAGGCCGGGAATGTCGCCGGCCAGCGCGCCCTGGCTCAGGATGCTGCCCCAGTTGAAGAGGTGGATGTCGCCCATGTGCGGGGTGCGCCCCGGCACCTTCTCGACCAGCTCGAAACCCGGGCCGAGATAGGGATAGCGTGCCGCCTCGGCATTGGCGCTGGCTTCCGCCGGCGTGCGGCGGTCGCCCCAAAGGGTCGCGTTGGCGGCGAACGATCCCAGTTCCGGGCGACGCGCCAGATCGACATCGAAGCCGGTGCCGAGCAGGACCGCGTCGAAGCGTTCCGTGGCCTTGGCCGTCTTCACGGTGACGCCATCGCGGTCGACCACCATGTCGAGCCACGGTTCGGCGAAGCGGAAGGCGAAGCCCGGCAGCTTCTGGGCGCGCAGCACCGATTCGTGCGGCGGCGGGGAGCCGGCGGCCAGCATGTAGGTGTAGATCTTCCAGCGCCAGTCGTCGTCCAGCATGCCCTGGCCGCGCTGGAAGCCGGGGAAGGAGACGCCCTTCGACTTGTTGACCTGCGGCAGGTGCGGGCGCCGCGCGTAGCAGATCGCCTCGCGCGCACCGGCTTCAAGCGCCGTGCAGGCATTGTCGATCGCCGTCGCCAGCACGCCCAGGATGCCGAGGCGCTTTCCCTTCAGCTCGGCAAAGTCGATCTCTTCCAGCGTGTGGAAGACGCGGCCGGCGCGGCCGGGACCCGCGGGATCGAACGACGGGAAGGACGGCCAGCGGAAGCCGCCCGATCCGTCGCGGCCGTTGGCCAGGACGAGCTTGCGCGTCAGCACCGACTCGCCGGTCGACAGGCTCGCTTGGAGGAAGGCGCCGGCAGGCTCGATGCCGAGCAGCGACACGCCGTTCTCGACCTTCAGGTCGACGACCCTGCGCACCCACAGGAGATAGGAGAGCCAGTCGAGGCGTGCGATCTTGTAGAGCTTCTCCCAGCCCTCGGCACCGTGCTGGGCTTCGTACCAGGCGCGGAAGGTGAGGGACGGCACGCCGAGATCGGGCCCGGTGAGGTGCTTTGGCGACCGCAGGATCGGCATGCGCGCCGTGGTGTTCCATGGGCCTTCGTGGCCATGGGTGTTGCGCTCGATCACGCGGATGTTGCGGATGCCCTCGCGCAGCAGGCCCCAGCCGACGGTCTGGCCGCACATGCCGGCGCCGACGATCAGGACGTCGAGGACGGGCTGGCCATCGGGGCCGGTCCTGGCGGGCACCCAGTTGGCCGGCGGATAGTTCAATCGCGCGAGGTCGTGACGCGCGATTCGTTCGAGTTCGTCCAGGCCCGGCGAATGCCGCTCGACAATTCCATCCATGCCGTGCTTCCGACCCTCCACTCCCTTTTTCCTTAGCAGGGCCATCCGGCCGAATGAACCGCGCGCTCTGCGGCCTGTCGTATCACGGGGAGGAACTGGAAGGCGGGCGGCTGTCATCTCCGGATGCCACAGGGCCTCCGGCGCCGGTACAATCCGGACAGGATCGCCGATCCGGAGCAGGGAAAGTCAATGGGAGAGCATGGGATGCGCGGACGTCAGGTTCTGTTGGACACGCTGGTCAATCACGGGGTCGACCGGATCTTCGGCAATCCCGGCACGACCGAGAGTCCGCTGCTCGATTCCCTGCTCGACTATCCGCAGCTCCAGTACATCGTGCACCTGCATGAAGGCGTCGCGACCGGCGCGGCCAACTTCTACGCGCAGGCCAGCGGCAAGACAGCCTTCGTGAACCTCCACGTGGCCCCGGGCCTCGGCAATGCGATCGGCGCGATCTACAGCGCCCTGAAGAACAATTCGCCCATGGTCGTTACGGCCGGCCAGCAGGACACGCGCATGCGCCTGCGCGACCCGATCCTGGGCCACGACCTCGCCGCCATCGCCGCGCCGGTCACCAAGTGGAGCGTGCAGGTCGAGCGGGCCGACGAACTGGGCCCGATCCTCCAGCGCGCCTTCAAGATCGCCAACGAGGCGCCGGCCGGTCCGGTCTTCGTGGCCCTGCCGATCGACGTGATGGAGCAGGAGACCTCCATTCCGGCCGGCAGGCCGGGCCATTCCTATACCGCGACGCGCCCCGATCCGGCGGGCATCGCCGCCATGGCGAAGCTTCTGGCGGCCGCGAAGAGCCCGGCCATCGTGGCCGGCGACGACATCGCCCGTGCCGGCGCCGACAAGACCCTGGTCAGGCTGGTCGAGAAGCTGGGTGCGTCGGTGTGGTTCGAGGGGCTTCGCGGGCAGAACTCCTTCCCGACCGATCATCCGGCCTATCGTGGCACCCTGGCCTTCGATGCGCCGGGCGTGGCGAGGCAGTTGGCCGACAGCGATCTCGTGCTGATGGTGGGCGGGCCGTTCTTCGAGGAAGTCTGGTACGCGCCGGGTTCGCCCTTCGCGGCGGGAACCAAGGTGCTGCAGATCGAGGCGGGTACCTCGCGTCTCGCCTACAATTTCGCCCTCGATGCCGGCGTGGTGGCCGACGCCGGTGCGGCGCTGGAGGCCCTCGATGCGGCGCTGACCGGCGTCGACGCGGCAGCGGCTTCGAAGCGCAACGAGGCAATGAAGGCGCGCAAGGCGGCCGACGATGCCGCCCAGAAAGCCCGCGTCGAGAAGGCCTGGGCACGCACGCCGACCTCGATGGCGCGTGCGATGGCGGAGATGCGCGCGGGGTCGCCGAACGACGTTGTCGTCGTCGATGAGACGATCACCGCCAACCTCGACCTCTTCAAGACCTTCACCTTCAAGGGACCGGGCGACTATTTCAGCGGCCGTGGCGGCGGCATCGGCCAGGGACTGGCCGGCGCCATCGGCGTCGCAGTGGCGGAGGCGAAGCGGCCGATCCTGTGCGTGTCGGGCGACGGTTCGTCGATGTACTCGATCCAGGCGCTGTGGACGGCGGCGCATCACGATCTGCCGATCGTGTTCGTCATCCTGGCGAACCGCGAGTATCGCGTGCTCAAGCACAATATCGATGCCTATCGCCAGCGCTTCGACGTGAAGTCGAACAGGCCCTACATGCACATGGACCTGACCGGCCCGACCATGGGCTTCGTCGACCTGGCCAAGGGCATGGGCGTCGCCGGCACCTATGTCTCGAAGGCCGACGACATCAAGGCGGCGATCGAAGCCGCCTTCAAATCCGGCAAGCCGCACCTCGTCGAGATCGAGATCGAGGGGAAGCGGTAACGCGCGTTCATACGCGCGGCGCAGAATAGAGGATCCTTCGCTACGCTCTGGATGACACCGGCTCTGGATTGGCGCACTGCGCAAATTCCAACAAGCTTGTCATCCCGAACGGAGAGAGGGATCCTTACGTCACTTCTGGAACGCCCTGACCTTGGCCTGGTGCGCACGGGCGGCGCCGGTCAGCATCGGCAGGTCGTTGCCCGACAGCAGGAACTTCATGCCCTTGTCGGTGTAGAGCTTGAGCAGCTCTTCGCTGTAGGCGCCGCCCATGCCGGGCCACTTGCCGTGCTTGCGGCAGGCGGCGACGACCTTGTCGACGGCGGCCTGGACCTTCGGATTGCCGGTGTCGCCGGGTATGCCCATCTCCATCGACAGGTCGCTGGAGCCCACGAGCAGGCAGTCGATGCCCGGGACCGCGGCGATCGCCTCGGCATTCTCGACCGCCTTCGGCGTCTCGATCATCACCACGATCAGCGTGTTCTCGTCGGACTTCGTGGTCATCTCGCCGAGCGGCATCGGCTCGTAGTCGAACTGCGCCTGGCCGCCGCCCACCGAGCGATGACCGCGCGGCGGATAGCGCAGCTTGTCGGCGATCTCCTTGGCCTCCTCGGGCGTGTCGACATGCGGGACCACGATGCCCAGCGCGCCGCCGTCGAGCACCCGCGTCGCCATCGTGAGTTCGCCATAGGGCACGCGCACGATCGGGGCGATGCCGGAATCCTGTGCGGCGATGGCGATCTCGCAGGCCGTCTCGATCGACATCGAGCCGTGCTCGAGGTCGATGAACAGCCAGTCGAAGCCCGCCGCCTTCATGACCTTCACGATGTCGACGTTGCGGACCAGCCGGATGCCGATGCCGATCGACAACTCGTTCTTCTTCAGGCGCGCCTTGGCGGAATTGACTGCGAACGCCATTCTCTCCTCCATTGTTCGTTCTTGTCCGCAGGAGGCTATTCGCCATGACCTTCAAAGTCGAACGGATCGACCATGTCGTGCTGCGGGTCCGCGATCTGGCTGGCATGGTGCGTTTCTACGAACAGGCGCTGGGATTTCGCGAGGAGCGGCGCATCGACCGTCTGAACCTCGTTCAGATGCGCGCCGGTGCCTCGCTGCTCGATCTCGTGCGGAGCGACGCGCCGGGCCCGATCGTACCGAACATGGATCACCTCTGCTTTCGCATCGAGCCATTCGATCGTGACGCCATCGTCACGCAACTCGCGCCGTTCGGCATATCGGTCGGCGAAACCGTCGAGCGCTATGGCGCCGAAGGCACCGGACCCTCGGTCTATTTCCATGATCCGGAAGGGAACCAGATAGAACTGAAAGGTCCGGCGCTTTAAGGCTTGGCCAACTCACACGATGTGATAGCCTGCGGACAACGGGGAAGAACAAGCGCGCCAACGAGCGTGATTCTGGGAGGATGTAAATGAGAAATCGTCTGGCAATCGTTGCCGGCGGCCTGGCGGCCGCCATGGTCGTCTCCGCTCCTGCCTTCGCGCAGAAGCAGGGCGGGACACTGAAGGTATCCCATCGAGACAATCCGCCGAGTGCGTCGATCCACGAGGAAGCGACGATCTCGGTGAACATGCCGTTCATGTCGGTCTTCAACAATCTCGTGTTCTTCGACCCGAAGGAGAAGATCAACAGTCCCGACAAGATCGTGCCCGAACTGGCCGAGAGCTGGTCGTGGAACGACAACAAGACGAAGCTCACCTTCAAGCTGCGCAGCGGCGTGAAGTGGCATGACGGCAAGCCCTTCACGTCCAAGGACGTGAAGTGCACGTGGGACGCCCTAAGCGGCAAGGACGACAAGCAGGAGATGATCCGCAAGAACCCGCGCAAGGTCTGGTACAAGAACCTGAAGGAAGTCACGACCAACGGCGACAACGAGGTGACCTTCACCCTCGAGCGCGAGCAGCCGTCCTTCATGTCGATGCTGGCGGCCGGCTATGCGCCGGTCTATCCGTGTCACGTCGACTCGCGCACGATGCGCTCCAAGCCGATCGGCACCGGCCCGTTCAAGGTCGCGGAGTTCAAGCGCAACGAGGGCATCAAGCTGGTGCGCAACCCCGACTACTGGAAGAAGGGGCGGCCTTACCTCGACGCGATCGAGTTCAAGATCGTTCCGAACCGCAGCACGCGCGTGCTGGGTTTCGTCGCCGGCGAATTCGACCTCACCTTCGATTCGGACATCACCTTCCCGCTGCTGAAGGACGTGAAGGACCAGAAGAAGGATGCGATCTGCGAGGCGCGGCCGACCAACGTGCACAGCAACCTGCTGGTCAATCGCGATGCCCCGCCGTTCGACAATCCCAAGCTGCGCGAGGCGCTCGTCTACTCGATCGACCGTACACCGTTCAGCGACATCCTGACCCAAGGCAACGACCTGCGCGGCGCGACCATGCTGCCGCCACCGGCCGGCGTCTGGGGCATGACGCAGGACGAACTGCAGAAGCTCCCGGGCTTCGGGCCGGACATCGAGAAGAACCGCGAGATCGCGCGCGGCCTCATGAAGGAACTGGGCTACGGGCCCGACAAGCCGCTCAAGATTAAGGTGTCGACCCGTAACATCGCGATCTATCGCGATCCGGCGGTCATCCTCATCGACCAGCTCAAGCAGATCTACATCGATGCCGAGTTGGAGCCGATCGACACGACGATCTGGTACAACAAGGTCCAGCAGAAGAACTATCAGGTCGGAATGAACCTGACGGGCGCCGGCCTCGACGATCCGGACGGCGTGTTCTACGAGAACTTCTACAGCACGTCGGACCGCAACTACACGGGATACAAGAATCCCGAGATCGACAAGATGATCGACGAGCAGTCTGCCATGACCGACGTGAACAAGCGCAAGGCCCTGGTGACGAAGATCGAGCAGGCGTTGCTCAAGGACGCGGCCCGTCCGCCGATCACGCATGGCGTCGCGAACACCTGCTGGGCGCCGGCCGTGAAGAACCTCGTGCTCCAGCACAACAGCATCTACAACGGCTGGCGTCTCGAAGACGTCTGGCTCGACAAGTAAACCGGCCCGCCGGACGGAGGCACGACGAGGATGGGAGCGTATCTTACCCGCCGCGTACTGTTGATGGTTCTGACTCTCTTCGGAATGTCGGTGCTCATCTTCGTCATGCTGCGCCTGGTGCCCGGCAACATTGCCGACATATTGGTGGATTCGGCGGGCATCGCCGATCCCAAGGAGAAGGCCAAGATCGCAGCCGAGCTTGGCCTCGACCGGCCGATCTTCGAACAGTACCTGCAATGGATCGGCGGTCTTTTCCGCGGCGACCTGGGCTTCGCCTACGTTTCGGAGAGGCCGGCCCTCGAGGAGATTGCGCCGCGCATCCCGATCAGCGCCAAGCTCGCGGGCTTGGCGCTGTTCTTCTCGATCATCCTCGGCGTGCCGCTCGGCGTCATCAGCGCCGTCCGGCAGAACTCGTCGATCGACTATCTGCTGCGCATCGTCAGCCTGAGCGGCCTATCGCTTCCCTCCTTCTGGCTCGGCCTGCTGATCCTGATGGCGTCGGTCCAGTGGTTCGGCATGATCCCGATCTATACAAACGAGCCTCGAAGTTTCATCGACGAGATGCTGTTGCTCAGCATCCCGGCGGCCGCCGTCGGCTTCCGAAGTTCGGCGCTGATCATGCGCCTGACCCGATCGTCCATGCTCGAGGTGCTTCGGCAGGACTACATCCGCACGGCGCGCTCCAAGGGCGCATCGCAGACGACGGTCAACTACGTGCATGCGCTTCGCAACGCCCTGCTGCCGGTCGTCACCATCATCGGCATCGAGGCGGCCTTCCTGGTCGGCGGCCTGATCGTGACCGAGACGGTGTTCAACATTCCCGGCGTCGCCCGCTTCCTCGTCGAGGCCATCCTGTGGCGCGACTACCCGATCGTGCAGAACCTGGTGATGCTGATTGCCTTCTGCGTGGTCGTCGTCAATTTCCTGGTCGACATGGCCTACATGGCGCTCGACCCTCGCATCAAGTACGCGGACTGAGGGCACCCATGGCTGTCATCGACCATGATGCCGCGCTGGCCAAGGCCGGCGCAAACGTGTCGGGCTTCTGGAGCCAGGCCGGCTTCCTCGCCCGGCGCTATCCGCTGGGAGCGGTGGGCGCGCTGCTCGTCCTGCTCTTCGTGCTGACGGCGGTGTTCGCCAACGTCATCGCGCCGCACGATCCGCTGTCCACGAACTCGCGGGCCTCGCTGGCCGTACCGGGCGGCAGCTACTGGCTGGGCGCCGACTTCATGGGACGCGACATGTTCAGCCGCATCGTCTACGGCGCCCGCATCTCGCTCGCCGTCGCCGTCGGAGCCACCCTGCTGGGCGGCATCCTGGGCGTGGTCATCGGCCTGATGTCGGGGTTTCTCGGCGGCTGGTTCGATCTCGCGACCCAGCGCCTGATGGACATCATGCAGTCGCTGCCGCTCTTGGTGATGGCGCTGGTCATGGCCGCGTCGCTCGGGCCGTCGCTGCAGAACACGATCTTCGCAATCGCGATCCCGCTGGTGCCCAGCGTGGCCCGCGTCGTGCGGTCGAGCACCCTGTCGCTGCGCGAGCAGCCCTTCGTCGAGGCTGCGAGGGCCGTCGGCATGGGGGAAATCCGCATCGCCGTCCGGCACGTCCTGCCGAACACGCTGGCGCCGCTGATCGTGCTCGGCACCGCCCAGCTCGGCTCGGCGATCCTGACCGAGGCGTCGCTCTCCTTCCTGGGCCTCGGCATCCCGGAGCCCTATCCGTCATGGGGCCGCATGCTGTCGGAATCGGCGGCGGAGTATGTCCGCACGGCGCCTTGGCTCGTGATCTTCCCCGGTGTCGCCATCAGCCTCACGGTGTTCGGCACCAACCTGCTGGGCGACGCCCTGCGCGACATCCTCGACCCGAGACAGCGTACATGAGTTCTCTTCTGGAAGTGTCGGATCTCGGCACGTGGTTCTATACGCGCCAGGGAATCGTCAAGGCGGTCGATGGCGTCGATTTCGAGGTCGCTGCCGGCGAGACGCTGGCCATCGTCGGTGAATCCGGCTGCGGCAAGAGCATGACCGCGCTCTCGCTGATGCGTCTGATCCCCGATCCGCCGGGCCGCATCGTCTCGGGCTCGATCAAGCTGGCCGGCCGCGACCTGCTCAAGATCTCCGAGGAGGAGATGCGCGACGTGCGCGGCAACGAGATCTCGATGATCTTCCAGGAGCCGATGACCTCGCTCAACCCGGTGATGACGATCGGCAAGCAGATCTCCGAGGCGCTGATCCTGCATCGCGACATGGACCGCAAGCAGGCGATGAAGCGGGCGATCGAGATGCTGGACCTGGTCCGCATCCCCGAGCCGGCGCAGCGCGCGAAGGAATACCCCCACCAGCTCTCCGGCGGCATGCGCCAGCGCGCGATGATCGCCATGGCGCTGGCCTGCAATCCCAAGGTGCTGATCGCCGACGAACCGACGACCGCGCTCGACGTCACGATCCAGGCACAGATCCTGGAGCTGATCGTCGAGCTGCAGCGCGAGTTCAGCGCGGCCGTCATCCTGATCACCCACGATCTCGGTGTCGTCGCCGAGACCGCGCACCGCGTCATCGTCATGTATGCCGGCCGCAAGGTAGAGGAAGCGGCCGTGGGCGAGCTGTTCGGCAAGCCGCTCCACCCCTACACGGTGGGCCTCATGAACTCGATCCCGCGCCTCGACCTGATGCGCGGGCAGACCGATCGCTCCCAGGAGCGCCTGCAGGAAATTCCCGGCATCGTGCCGCCCCTGTTCGACCTGCCGCCCGGCTGCGCCTTCGCGCCCCGGTGCAACAGGGCCGACGACAAGTGCCGCAGCGAACGTCCGGCCTATGAGGAGAAGCAGCCCGGTCACTGGGCCGCCTGCTGGCACACACATGGTTAGCGCAAATCCCCCCGTCATCGAGGTCAAGGACCTCAAGAAGCACTTCCCGGTGAAGAAGGGCCTGCTGCGCCGCACGGTCGGCCAGGTCTATGCCGTCGATGGCGTCACCTTCACCGTGCGCGCCGGCGAGACGCTCGGCCTGGTCGGCGAGTCGGGCTGCGGCAAGACGACGGCCGGCCGTGCCGCCATGCGTCTGGTCGAGCCGACCTCGGGATCGATCAAGGTCGAGGGCAAGGAGATCATCGGCCTGTCCAAGACCGAGCTTCGGCCATACCGGCGGCAGATGCAGATCATCTTCCAGGACCCGTTCTCGTCCCTCAACCCGCGCATGACCGCGGGCGACATCGTGGGCGAGCCGTTGCTGGTCCACGGCGTCGCCAACGCCAAGGAGCGGCAGGAGCAGGTGTCTGCGCTGTTCGCCCGCGTCGGTCTCCGTCCGGCGCAGATGAGCAACTATCCGCACCAGTTCTCGGGCGGGCAGCGGCAGCGCATCGGCATCGCCCGCGCCCTGGCGCTGGGGCCGAAGCTGATCGTGGGCGACGAGCCGGTCTCGGCGCTGGACGTTTCGATCCAGGCGCAGGTCATCAACCTCCTGATGGAACTGCAGGCGGAGCGACGGCTCTCCTATCTGTTCATCTCGCACAATCTGGCGGTGGTCGAGCACATCAGCCACCAGATCGCGGTCATGTATCTCGGCCGGATCGTCGAGTATGCCGATACGCGGTCGATCTTCACCAACGCCCAGCACCCCTATACGGAAGCCCTGCTGGCCGCCGTGCCGGTGCCCGATCCCGCCATCAAGCGCAAGAAGATCGTGCTCCAGGGCGACGTGCCCAGCCCCGTGAAGCCGCCGTCGGGCTGCCATTTCCACACGCGCTGCCCCTATGCCGTGGAGCGCTGCAAGGTCGATGTTCCCTCGCTGCGCGAAATCGCACCGGGGCACCACGTTTCCTGCCATCTGCGCTGAGATGAAAAGCCTCTCCGCCGCGAAGTGGCGGAGAGGAGCATGAACTGGGGTCGCGCCGCGTTGCAGACGCGCTAGACTGTCTCCCGAAAAGGGAGACAGAGACGCCATGGTCAATTGGGATTACATCATCGTGGGCGGCGGGTCCGCCGGCTGCGTGCTGGCCAACCGCCTGACCGAGGATGCCAACGTCAAGGTCCTGCTGCTGGAGGCCGGGCCGCCCGATAAGTCGATGTGGATCGACATCCCGGCGGGCTTCACGAAGCTTCTGAACCACGAGAAGTTCAACTGGAACTTCCAGATGGAGCCGGAGGAGGGCATGGCCGGGCGCAGCATTCCCTGCCCTCGCGGCCGCACGCTCGGCGGCTCGAGCTCGATCAACGGCATGCTCTACGTGCGTGGCCAGCCACTCGACTACGACACCTGGGCACAGTTCGGCAATCGCGGCTGGTCCTATTCGCAGGTGCTGCCCTACTTCAAGAAGTCGGAGAACTACGAGCCGGGTGGCGACGACAGCCGCGGCCGCGGAGGCCCGCTGAACGTGGCGCAGATGTGCGACACCCACGAGCTCTGCGATGCCTTCATCGATGCGGCGGAGGCGAGCGGCTATCCGAAGAACGCCGACTACAACAACGGCAACCAGGAGGGGTTCGGCTACTTCCAGGTGACGATGAAGAACGGCAAGCGCCAGTCGACGGCGCGCGCCTTCCTCGATCCCGTGCGGTCGCGTCCCAACCTGACGATCGAGACCGACGCGCTGGTCAGCAAGCTGATCCTCGAGGGCAAGCGCTGCGTCGGCGTCTCCTACAGCGTGCACGGCCAGGCGAAGGAGGCGCGCTGCGGGCGCGAGGTCATCGTCTCGTGCGGCGCCGTGCAGTCGCCCGGCGTGCTGGAGCATTCCGGCATAGGCCAGCCGGAGCTGCTGCGCAGTCTCGGCATCGAGGTGAAGCACGAGCTGAAGGGAGTCGGCGAGAATTACGGCGACCACTTCGCGCCGCGCATGAACTGGCGCGTCAAGCTGCCGATCACGCTGAACGAGCGCACGCGCGGCATCAACCTCGTGAAGGAGGTGGTACGCTACTACACGAGTGGCCGCGGCGCGCTGGCGCTCACGGCCGGCGTCGTCTACGGCTTCGTGCGCACGCGGCCGGGCCTCGACTCGCCCGACATGCAGTTCCACATGGCGCATGCCAGCTACGACACGGCGCAGAAGCGCGATCTCGAGCGCGAGCCCGGCATGACGGTCGTCATCGGCCAGTGCCGGCCCGATTCGCGCGGCTCGATCCACATCAAGTCGGCGGTCCCGGGCAGCGCGCCGGCCATCCGGCCGAACTTCCTGTCCGCCCAGACCGACCGCGACGCGACGGTCGCCGGCATGCAGATCGCCCGCAAGATCGTCTCGCATCCGTCGATGTCGAAGTACATCGCCTTCGAGAACAATCCCGGCGACAAGGTGCAGAGCTACGACGAATGGCTGAGCTTCGCCCGTGGCAACGGCCAGACCACCTATCACGTGATCGGTACCTGCAAGATGGGTTCCGATCCCATGGCAGTGGTGGACGACCGGCTGCGCGTCCACGGGATCGCCGGGCTGCGGGTGATCGACGCCTCGATCATGCCGACCGTGCCTTCGGGCAACACAAATGCGCCCACGATCATGGTTGCCGAGAAGGGCGCGGACATGATCAAAGAGGATGCGAAGGCGGGCCTGAAGGCGGCCGCCTGACGGTAACGGTGGGGGACGCGATGAAGCCTGTGGGGTCCATACTCGCCATCATGGCGATCGGCGGCCTGTTGTCGGCCTGTCACGGCTACACGCCCAAGCCGGAGTCGAAGCGCGACATGTTGCAGGATTCGGGCTTCAAGGTCGTCTCCCTGAAGACGCCCGGCCAGGCCGAGTCGTTCAAGAAGCTGCCGCCGCACAAACTCGTCCGCAAGACGTGGCAGGGCAAGCCGGTCTGGGTCTATGCCGACCCGACGATGTGCGGCTGCCTCTACATGGGCACGCAGGACAACTACAACGCCTACATCAAGGAGGCGTCGAAGCAGATGATCTCCACCGCGATGCGCGCCAACTTCCAGGACGATCCCTACAGCCCGACCGGCATGGACAATGCCGTCGACAACGACATGGATTGGGGCGTTTGGGGCAACCCGGGCTATTACGGCCTGCCCTACTGAGGGCGGACTGACATCGAAACGCCCGGCGGAGCGATACGCCGGGCGTTTCTCTTTTGGGCAGGCGCGAGCAGCTACTTCGGCTGCGTCGCCGGCACGCCGAGGGAGAGCATCAGGCGGTTGGCCCAGTTGAAGAACGAGGCGGCGCCGATCAGGTCGGCGATCGCGGCATCGTCGAGGCCGACGGTGCGCAGGCGCTCGACATGCTCCTTGCCGAAGGTCATCGGCAACGCCGTCAATGCCACCGAGGCGGCGACGATCGCCTCCCAGCGTTCGTCCAGCTTGGCATCGACGCCTTCATCCAGCAGGCGTTGCACGTCGTCGACCCGCTTGGAATAGGTCGCGGCGAAGCGGGCATGCACCGAGGCACAGTAGATGCAGCCGTTCAGCCGCGACGTCGCCGCCGCCGCCAACTCGCGCTCGGCGCGCGGAAGGCCTGCCTCGGGATTGTAGAAGATGTCCTTGTCGGTCCGGGTGCGCGCCTCGAGCACGTCGGGATCGCGGGCCAGCAGTCGGAAGTAGGGCGACTTCACGCGCGAAGGGTCGACGAGGCTCCTGAGGTGATGCTCGGTCATGTCGGCTTCGGCCATCGGCTCGAGCCACGGCAGCCAGTCGAGCATGTCGCGGGTGAAGACGACCGGCTCGGTGTGCGGCGGCGGCGTCAGGGTCTTTTCGGTGCTCATAGGGTGCTCGCGAGTACGCCCAGCCCGGCCACGACCCGGATCTGGTAGGACAGGAAGGAGACGAGCTGGGAGACCGTCACGATGTCGTCGGTCGACCAGCCGGCATCGAGCAGGGACTGCAGCGAGGCCGCCGACGCATCGCGCGGATGGAACACCAGCATGTGCGTGTGCCCGAAGGCGGCGGCGAGGCGTGGACCCAGCGCGGCGCGTCCGGCGTCGCTCACTTTCCTGGTCGGACCCGGCGCATCCTCGACCGAAAGCGGTCCTTTCGGAAAGTGGCCGTAGGGACCCTCGGTCCTGGCGGCCGCGACTTCGGTCGCGATGGCGGCGCGCAGAGCGGCGGGTAGCCTGGCCGCATAGAAGGCATCCGTCTTCGGCTCGCCGTGCAGGCCCGCGACGAACGCCGCGATGGCATGGCGCTCGTCGGCGCTGACGCCGCCCAGGTCCTTCGGCTCGAAAAGGGAAGTGTAGCTCGCCTGCGCGTGCTTGCGCGCCTCGGAGCGCTGGGCGCGGATTGCGTCCATTCTGGAACCAGGTGCGATCCCCACCAGGCTGTCGATCACGTCTGTCATGCGACTTGTCTCGTCCCCGCTTTGACTTCCGGCGTCCCGCCCAAGGCGGGCGCGAGCTTTCCGGCAAATAACTCGATCGACCGCAGGATATACGGCTGCGGCCGATCAATCGAGTGAACGCGCAGTCGACCTTCCGCCCATGCTGCCTGCGCCGTCGGGCTGAAAAAGAGACTATCCTCCGAGCAGCGCAGCCGACGGCTGCAGCTCCTTGCGCTCCACCTTCTTCACGATCTCGGTGAGCCTGGCGTGGGTCGGCGCCTTGACGCCGATATAGTCGCCGCGCTCGGCGATGTAGCCGTTCATGAACTCGATCTCGGTGCGGCGTCCCTTGATGATGTCCTGCGCCATCGAGGGGCGCTGGATGTCGGCGCGCGGGTTCGGGTTGGTGTTCGAGCCGGGCCGGAGGATCGCCTCGACCTCGTCGAGCGCGGCCCTGTCGCCCTCGGCGGCGCGGGCCAGCTGTTCGGGCTCGAACTTGCCGATCTTCTCGATGTGGTAGCCCAGCGCCTGGCCGACCCTCACCGCCTCACCGCCGAGCTTGATCGAAAAGCGGCGGACCGCGTCGTTGCGGTCGCAGTCGATGCCGGTCATGCCGGTGGCGGCCGAGACGCCGTTCTTCATGCCGTTCTGGCACAGCTTGGACCAGCGCTCGCCCCACAGGTTGGTCGTGGTCTTGGCGCTGTCGATCATGCCGACCATTTCGCGCAGCTCCTCGACCCGCTTGGTGATGCGGCCATGGACCTCGCCGACGCGGAACACGGTGTGCTTGTCGCCGCCCTTCGAGACGGTACGGCGGATCCTGCCGGCCTCGTACATGTCGACCGAGATCAGCGACGCGACCATGCCGACGGTCTTGCCCCAGCCGACGACCCCCGCGATGCGCTCCTCGTTCAGGCAGTTCTGCAGCGACACGACGTAGCCGTCCGGCGCGAGATACTGCTTGATCAGGGCAGTCGCCCATTCGGTGTCGTAGGACTTCATCGACACGAAGGCGATGTCGATCGGCTTCTGGCGCGACAGGTCCTGCATCTCGGTGAGATGCATGGTCTTGGCCTTGGTGACGGTGAACTTCTCCTCCGGAGTCACGCCGTCGAGCTCGAGGCCGCGCGTGCGGATGGTCTCGATATTCTCCGGCCAGAAGTCGATCAGGGTGACGTCGAGGCCCGCCTGCGCGAGATAGCCGCCGACATAGCCGCCCAGCGCGCCGGTGCCGACGACTGCGATTCTCTTGCCCATCCTGATCTCCCCCGTAGCTGTTCGTTAAGGCGCGACGCGCGGTTCCTTGCGCGCGCGGTCGAGATAGCGTTCGCCGTCCTCGGCCAGCAGCAGCCGGTCGGCCATGAGTTGCGTGACTACCGCCTGGACCCGGGCGACGTAGTCGCCGCCATCCTTGTATCGCTCGGCGATCGAGAGTCGCGGATCGCCCGAGGCTTCGCGGGCGGCCCGGTCGATCGGCAGCGGCAGGCAGCTGCCGTCGCGGTCGGCGATCTCGCCGGCAGGATAGGGCGGCTTGTACTCGTTCCAGCCGGTGTAGGTGGCGAGCGGCACGGCAATGTCGGGCAGGCGGATGCCTGCAACCTCGTTGCCGTCGCCGTCGACCTTGCACACCAGCGTGCGATAGGCCTTGGCCGGCGGAACGGGCTTCACCCAATCGGTGGGCGGCGCCACGACGTTGGTGGTGCGGACGATGGCGGCGCCCGGAATGGCCGGAAAGCCGGTCTTGCCCGGTTCGACCAGCGTCCCTTCGGCGAGCGTCGGCACGCGGCTGGGCGGCGGCGCCGTGCCCGACACCACCCAGGCGTCGAGCGCGACCAGCAGGGCGCGGACTGCCGGCATCGGATTGTGCGGGTTGCGCGGATTGACGTTGGGACCGGGGTCTGTCGTCGCGCCGGCGCGGCCGCCATGCTGCGTCCCCGCGATCATGTAGACGCGGGAATTCGCCGGCAGCGTCACGTCCCGCGTGGCGAGCGGATCGGTGTGCAGGAGCGAGGCGCCCTTCTGCCAATACTCAGTCGAGGTGTTGGTCTCGATCAGCAGCGGATCGCTGCCATCGCTGCGGAACAGCGAGCCACTCTTGCCCGTCAGCGGATCGCCGAGCGTCGCCGTCGAGAAGGGAAACTCGTTCTCGGGGAAGCCGTGATCCTCGTGCTGGGTGTTGGTGCGCGCCGGCTGGGCGAAAGGCGTGTTGAAGAACACGCGGCCGACGCCCGCGATGTGGCTCAGGATGCCGTCGAACACGCGGCGTCCCTCTTCGTCGCGGTTGAAGCCCTCGGAGACGTGGTTGCGCAGGTAGCGGCCGGCCTGCGAGAAGCCGATGGCCAGCGCATGCGTGATGGGCCGCCCCGTGGCCTTCACGGCGTCCGGCGAATGGCGCAGCCAGCTCACAACGTCGCGGGTTGCGGCGAAGCCCAGCCCCTGGACCTTGGGATTCCTCGCCTCGTAGTGGAATTCGTAGAGGAAGCCCGGCTTCGGCTTCGTGCCTTCCCGCAGCCTGACCGATCGCGCGTCGACGAAGGACCACTGGTTCAGCGGCAGTTCGCGCGGCTCGTCGTCGGCCCGCTCGCGCACGGTGAGACGCGCGCGGGGCTGTTCGAGGGTGGCGGCTTCGTGCGACAGCCTGAACGTCTCCAGCGCGCCGAGGCGCGTGCCCGAAACCCATTCCTCGCGAATGGTCTGCACGATCGGCTGGCCGTTCGCGGTGGCCACCGGTGCCGTGAGGGCGAGTCCCATGTTGGCGCGCGGCGCATCGGGGTCCCAGCCTGACCACACGATCGTGTAGCCCAGCCGCAGGGGAAAGGCGTTGCCGAGATCGGCGAGGGTCTTCGGATCGTTCACGCCCTGCGGGCCGTCGGCAATATTGCCGAACAGCATCTTGCGGCCGCGATTGTTCACTTCGTAGAGGATTCGCCCATTGCCGCGCGCAGGATCCTTGGGGCGAAGAATGAAGACGCCGGTCGCGTACTCGACCCTGCCGGCGGCATTGCGCGGCGCCTTGTCGATCAGGGCGATGCCGCTGTTGGCCGGCGACGACGGATCGACCTCACCCCGGGCGACGGCGATGACGCGCTCGTAGGCACCCACCGCGCCGAACGCGGCGCCGTCGGCGAGCGGTTCGACCGTCTCGATCTCGAACGAGAGGAGCACTAGGCCCTGGCTTCCGCCTGGACCTCTTCTGGCGGGAAGTTCAGCTCCACGCCGACGCCGTCGGGATCGTAGAGGAAGATCTGCGCGGCGCCGGTGCGCGGCACGATCTGCTCACGGAACTTCACGTTCTTCGACTGCAGGCGCTTGCGCACGCCCGGAAGATCGCTGGCAGCGAAGGCGATATGGTCGAAGCGGCCGGTATTCTCGAACTTCGCCTCGGTCCCGCGCACGACGATGCCCTCGCGCGGCTTGCGTTCGCCCAGCAGGTGCACGGTGGCCACGCCGCCGGAATAGAGCCAGTAGCCCGGGAAGCCGAGCGGCGGGCGGTCGCCGTTCTCGAGACCGAGCACGTCGCAGTAGAAGTCCTTGGTGGCCTCGAGGTCGGAGGGTTCGATCGTGTAGTGCTGCAGGGGGCCAAGCGGCATGGTCGGTCTCCGTGGATCGGGTCAGACGAAGGTGAGGTCGGCGTCGGCGCCCATCATCCAGGCGCCCACGGTCTCGAAATGGGAGAGCCGGCCCTGCAATTGCTGGGTCACGGTATGGATGTCGCGGAAGCGGCGCTCCAGCGGATGGTTCTCGAAGATCGCCGTGGCGCCCGCCGCATTGTAGGCGAAGTCGACGGCATCCTTGGCCTTGTGGATGGCATGGGTCGCCGCCATGCGGACGGTGATGCGCTGCTCGACGGTGATCGTGTTGCCGGCCGAGAGGTCCTTCCAGATGCCGGCCATCGACTGGAGCAGGAAGGCACGCGCGGCCCGCAGGTTGACCTCGGCCTGCGCCAGATTGGATTGCACCACGGCGTTGTCGCGCAGCGGGCTCTTGAGGCCGCGCGGGACCTTGTTGCGCGCGACGTCGAGGAAGCAGTCGAGTGCGCCGCGAGCGATGCCGCAGGCCACGCCGGCGAAGCCCACCTGGTAGCAGGTGCCGGCGCCCATCCTGTAGAGCGGTCCGCTCTCGCGGCATTCGCGCTCGAAATCGCGGGTGATCGAATGATCGGCGCGCACGAAGAAATCGTCGAGCGCGAACTGGTCGCTGGCCGTGCCGCGCAGGCCGACCGTGTTCCAGATGTCGGTCCACTGAACGTCGCCGGTGCGCACCAGCATGGTGCGTTCCTGCTGGCGGCCACCCTCGTCGAGCCGCGGCGTGCCGTCGGCCTTGAAGATGGGGCAGTGGGCGCCCAGCCAGGTGGCGTGCCGGCCGCCGGAGGCGAAGGCCCAGACCCCGGTCACGCGGTAGCCGCCTTCACATTCGACGGCTTTGACCTTGGGGCCGGGGCCCCAGGCCAGCACGGCACGGGGATCGTCGCCGAAGATCGCGCGGGCGACCGGCAGGTCGAGATAGGCCGCCGACATGGCACAGCCGCCGGCCTGGCTCAGGCACCAGGCGGTCGAAGCGTCGCCGCGGGCAATCGTCTCGATCACATGGAAGAAGGTCACGGGATCGGTCTCGATCCCGTCCGAGGATCTCGGCAGCAGCAGGCGGAACAGCCGCGCCTCGTGCAGCTTGTCGAGCAGCGCCGGAGGCAGCCGGCGCGTCTCCTCGATCGTATTGGAAGCAGCCTCGACCGCCGGCCGCAGGGCCTCGGCGCGGGAGATCACGGCAGGGTCGCCGGCGAGATCGGCGGCGGACGGGATCAGCGTATCCAGGACCATCCTCCTCAAGATTCGTGCACGTCAGGCGGGAGCCGGTTCCCGTCGACCTGCGCGAACGGCTCTCCCTTGGTTTCCATCCCATGGCAAGAATAGACCAGCGCGGCCATCCGGGACCAGCAGGCCCCTCAGAGAAACGACGTCGGAATCTCGGGCTGCGGTACGTCGCGCTCGTTGCCCCGTCTGCCGGTCGAAATGCATCGCTGCGTGTCAGCCTCCTCCTTTGCTAAACAGGAAGGATATTGGGGGAGATTGTCATGCACTGGAACGACCGCCGGACACGTTTTCGGGCGCTGCTTGCGGGCGAGCGCTGCATCCATCCCGGCTCGGTCTTCGACCCGATCTCCGCTCGCATCGCCGAGGATCTCGGGTTCGAGATCGGCATGTTCGCCGGCTCCGTCGCCTCCATGACCGTGCTCGGCGCGCCCGACCTGATCGTGCTGACCTTGAGCGAGTTCGCGGGCCAAGCCTATCGCATCAATCGGGCGGGCGGCCTGCCGCTGATGGTCGATGCCGATCACGGCTACGGCAACGCGCTGAACGCCCGTCGCACCGTCGAGGAGCTCGAGACCGCGGGAGTCTGCGGCCTCAGCCTCGAGGATACCGATCTGCCGACGCCGTATGGCACCACCGCGCCGCGTCTGATCCCGATCGACGAAGGCGTCGCCAAAATGAAGGCCGCGCTCGGCGGGCGACAAGACCCGGCCCTCTGCATCGCCGGCCGCACCAGCGCGATCACCATCACCGGCCTCGAGAATGCGATCGCGCGCGGCAGGGCCTACGAGGCGGCCGGCGTCGATGCGCTGTTCTTCGTCGGCGTTCGCACCCGCGCCGAACTCGACGCGATTTCGGAAGCGACCACCCTGCCGATCATTCTGGGCGGCGTGTCTGGCGATCTCACCGATCTCGCCTATCTCGGCGCGCGACGCGTCCGCATCGCGCTGCAGGGCCACCAGCCGTTCGCCGCGGCGGTGAAGGCCGTCTACGACACGCTGAAGGCGCTGCGCGACGGCACGCAGCCCTCGAAGCTGCAGGGCGTGGCCAGTCCGGAACTGATGAAGAAGGTCACGCGCGACGCCGACTATGCGCGATGGACCCGGGACTTCCTCGGCGGTTGATCGCCAGGTGCGGCGGCGCGTCAGCCCGTCGGAACGAGCGTGACGGCGACACCGTAGGAATGGGAGTCGCCGCCCAGGATGACGCCGCGCAACGGGCTCACGTCGGAAAAGTCGCGGCCCCAGGCGACGGCGACATGGTCTTCGCTCGCGATCAGGTCGTTGGTCGGGTCGAGATGGACCCAGCCCGCGGCATCGCCGCACCATACGGCGACCCAGGCATGGCTCGCATCGGCCCCGCGCAGGGCGAGTTCGTCCCGGGAGTGGACGGTGCGGATGTATCCGGAGACGTAGCCCGCGGCGAGACCGTGGGCACGCAGCGCCGCGATCTGGACGTGAGCGAAGTCCTGGCAGACGCCGGCCTTGCCGGCGAAAACGTCGGCAAGCGGCGTCGAAATGTCGGTGGCTCCGGGATGATATTCGAAGTCGGCCTTGATGCGTGACGTCAGTTCGCGCGCCGCCTCGAGGATGGGGCGTCCCGGTGTCAGGGACTGCGCGCCATATGCCTGCAGCGCCCCGACGCTCGGCACAAGCGGCGAGTCGTAGACGAACTCGCTGGGTGAGACGGGTTGCGGAAACCCGTTCCCCATCAGTCCGTCCCGTATGCTTTCCCATGTCGGTGTCGAACCGGCTGCCGGCGGCTCCGGAAAGCAGACGTCGACTTCGGCCCGCACCTCGATTTCGAAGCGCGTGTGCGGCTTGTCGATGCGGTAGACGTCGATGAGATTGCCGAAATGGTCGACATGCTGCACGGCGAGCGCCGGCAGAGGGCTGGTCACGATGCCGATCCCGGTGACCGTCTGGCCGGGAAAATCGCGGGCCCGCAGATGGGCGATGTGGTGCGCCGAATCGACGGTGCTGGCGTAGCTGTAGGTCGTGCGATGCGACAACAGGTACCGCATGCTCAGTTTCCGCCGGAGGAGCCGACGGCCTGGGCCGCCGGCACATGCGAGAAATAGGCGCGCGTGATGGCCTCGGAAAGCCTGTCGAGCTGATGTTCGGTGTCGGATGCGACGTCGCGCAGCATGGCGAGCGCCAGCCCCTCGTGGCGCCACGCCTGTTCGTCGCCATTGAACTGGCGGACGACGGCTTCCATGTCCGCCTCCAGAGAGTCCGGCAGGGCCGCCACCCGCACGCCCGAGGCGCGCGCCAGATAGTCCAGATGGCCCTTGATCGTGCGAAGCTGGAACACCAGGCCGCGCGGATTGGCGTCGTCGAGGATGACGAGATCGAGCACGGGGGCCGGTTGCAGCTGGCCGAGATAGCGCGTGCGATAGGTGATGGTACTGTCGCACAGTTCGAGCGCCAGGCGCATGGCGGCGTACCAGTCGATCGGAGACTGGGTGAAGGGGCCGAGCGCACCGGTCAGTATGTGCAGTCCGCGTTCGATGCGGCGGCCGAGATCGAGGAATCGCCAGCCGGTACCGCGCGTCATGTTCTCCTGCGCGAGACCCGACAGGGTGGCGACGAAGCGCACGATCTCGTCGAGGGCCGCGAGCAGCGAATCGAGATTGCCACGGGCGGCCAGCAGCCGCTTGCGAACCTCGACCATTTCGGGGCCGGCGGCCGTCGTCATGTCCACCGAGAACCGATCGCGCATCGTGGCCGTGAGTCGCTGGATGCCGTCGAGCACGGTGGCGAGGCCGCGATCGTCGGCGGCAACGGCCGCGAGGCCCTGCTGGAACAGGGCGCTCTCGGGCGGAGCCAGAGCCGACGTGTGATCCATCAGGTTGGTCGCGTCGAGCAGCCGGCCGAGCAGTCTGAGCTCGACGGCGTCGCGCGGACCGACGGCGCCCTGCGCGACGCGCGCGGCGGTGGTGCGCAGGAGGCGCGCATCGTTGTCGAGGCGTTCGATATAGCGGCCGAGCCAGAAGAGGTTGTCGGCGACCCGGCTCTGCAGGTCGGCGGTGCCGCGCTCGACCGCGAGCTGATGAAAGCGCCGCGTCGTCGGCAACTGCACGTCCGCCGCGTCCTCGGCCAGCACCCAGACATCCTTCAGGGTGCCGTGCAGGCGGCCCAGCGAGCGCAGCGCCGTGTCGCCGTCGGGTTCGCGGGCGAGCCCGCCGGGTAGCACGTGATAGGTGTCGTGGTCCGCAACCACGAAGGCACGCATGACGACGGCGGATGGGACCAGGGATTGCCCGTCCCACTTCGGCGTGAGCGACGGCGTCATGGGATATTGCGCGACGTATTGGCCGGGTTGTGCGCGGATGCGCTCGACCAGCGCCGCGCGCTCGGCCTGTTCGAGCATGCCCACGACGATGGGCTCGCGGTCCAGGCCGAGGCAGGGGCGCACGATCATGAGGTCGAGATTGGCCAGGGCGAAGGTGAGCGCCGCAGGCTCGCCCAGCCACCATACGTCGAGCGACGGCATCCGCAGCTTCTCGCCCAGCAGGTGGTCGCTGAGCCGCTCCAGAAATGGCATGATGGCCGGCGTCTCGACGACCCCCGATCCCAGGGCATTGGCGAGCGAGATGTTGCCGCCACGCGTCGCCTCGACCAGACCGGTGACGCCCAGCGCGGAGTCGGCGCGCATCTCCAGGGGGTCGGCGAAGGCGCTGTCGAGGCGCCGCAGCAGCACGTGCACCGGGCGAAGGCCGGCGAGTGTCTTGATCGAGACCTGTCCGTCGCGCGCGACCATGTCGCCGCCTTCGACCAGCGGGACACCCAGCACGCGCGACAGATAGACATGCTCGAAATAGGTGGCGGAGAGCGAGCCGGGCGTGAGCACCGCCATGTTGGGCTGCGACACGGCGGCCGGCGCCATCGAACGCAGCGACTCGTGCCAGCGGTCGACGAACGGCCGGAGATGGCGGACGGGGATGGAGCGAAAGGCCTCCGGCAGGCTGCGCGCCAGGACGCGGCGCATCTCGAGAGCGTAGCCGACGCCGGCGGGGAGTTCGGAGTGGTCGGCCAGGACGTGCCAGCGTCCGTCTCCCAGTCGAACCAGATCGACCGCATAGTGGCCGAGATAGCGGCTGGGCGCGGCACCGTCCATGACCCGGGCCGGTCGCAGGAAGTGCCGGTTGGCATGAACCAGCATGGGCGGCAGCAGCTTCTGCTTCAGCAGCGTCTGGGGCCCGTAGACATCGGCGAGGATCCGGTCGAGCAGCCGGGCCCGCTGGATCAGGCCGGCCTCGATGCCCGCCCATTCGTCGGGCGTGATGACCATCGGCAGCGGGTCGAAGTTCCAGCGGGGCGCGCCGCGATCGTCGAGCAGGTTGACGGTCGCCCCCGACTCCTCGAGTTGCCGGCGTGCGCTCTCGACCCGTTCGCCGAGCCCGTTGGGCAGCGAGCGGATGACGCTCAGGATGCCTTGCCAGTGATAGCGGATCGACTTCTGGCCGGTGACCAGTTCGTCGTACGCGCTCGCCGGCGAGGAAGAGAGGCCGCGCAACGACTCCATGGGCCCGGAAACAGAAGTTGGAACGAACGGTCGGACTGCCTGTGAGGCGGGCGAACTATAGGCTCTGGGCGCGCCGCAGGTCGAGCGTCAGCGGATGTTCGGGATTGTCGAGCGGCCGCGGGTCCGGCGAGGGGCCGCCGGTGTGTCCGATGGCGAAGAAGCGGGCCCGGCGGCGCGCTTCGGCCTCGTTGGCGTTGACCGGCATGCGGTCGTAGTTGCGTCCGCCCGGATGGGCGACGTGATAGGTGCAACCGCCGATCGACCGGCCGCTCCAGGTATCGTGGATGTCGAAGGTGAGGGGCGCGTGCACGCCGATGGTCGGATGCAGCGAGTTCGCGGCCTGCCAGGCGCGGTAACGCACGCCGGCGACGTACTCGCCCGCCGTACCGGTAGCGCGCAGCGGCAGTCTCCAGCCATTGCAGGCGACGACATGGCGCCGGTCGTTCAGCCCGGCGACCTTGACCTGCAGCCGCTCGACGGTGGAATCCACGTAGCGCACCGTGCCGCCGCCGCCCGGCTCCTCGCCCAGCACATGCCACGGTTCGAGCGCATGACGCAGCTCGAGTTCGAGCCCGCGCTGTGCGACTTCGCCGAGCTTCGGGAAGCGGAACTCGAAATGCGGGGCGAACCACTCGGGCGCGAAGCCGTAACCCGCCTCGCCGAGGTCCGACAGCACGTCGTTGAAATCCTGCCACACGAAATGAGGCAGCATGAAATCGTCATGCAGCCGCGTGCCCCAGCGGCTGAGCGGCTTCTCGTACGGACGGTCCCAGAATTTGACGACGAGGCCCCGCAGCAGAGCCTGCTGTGCCACGCTCATGCGCCAGTGCGGCGGCATCTCGAAGGCGCGAAGCTCCAGCAGCCCGCGGCGGCCGGCGGCGGAATCGGGAGTGAACAGCTTGTCGATGCAGAACTCGGTGCGGTGCGCATTGCCGGTGGCATCGACCAGCAGGTTGCGGAACACGCGATCGACCAGCCACGGCGGAGTCTGCCGCCCCGGCGCGATCTGGCGGAAGGCGATTTCCAGCTCGTGCAGCGCATCGTTGCGCGCCTCGTCGACCCGCGGGTGCTGACTGGTCGGGCCGATGAACAGGCCGGAGAAGAGATACGAGAGCGACGGATGGTTCAGCCAGTAGCCCAGCAGGCTCTTCAGCAGGTCGGGCCGGCGCAGAATCGGCGACTCGGCGGCGGAAGGACCGCCCAGCACGACATGGTTGCCACCGCCGGTGCCGGTGTGGCGGCCGTCGATCATGAACTTCTGGGCGCCCAGCCGCGTCGTCCGCGCCTCCTCGTAGACGATCTCCGTGCGATCGACGATCTCGGTCCAGGTGGCGGAGGGATGGATGTTGACCTCGATCACCCCGGGGTCGGGCGTGACGCTGAAATGCAGGACCCGCGAATCGCCGGGCGGCGTGTAGCCCTCGATGAAGATCGGCTGGCCCTGCTCCTCGGCCGTGTCCTCGAGCGCCGTCACCAGGTCGAGATAGTCCTCCATGCGCTCGGTCGGCGGCATGAAGACATGGAGGTGACCGTCGCGCGGTTCGAAGGCCATCGCGGTGCGGACGATACCGCTCGCCGATGTGCCGACGGCCGGGCCGGGGCCCTGATCGGGCGCCAGCGCGCGCCGCCACGCCTCGCGGCGGGCTTCGGCATCGCCTTGCGCGGTGCCCGCGAGTCCCGGTTCCTGGCGGCGCAGCACCGGCGCGCGCCGGAAGGCGTCGAGCGGCGGCAGGTCGGGATGCGGCGCCATCGGGTCCGGCTGGACGATGTAGTCGGTGTCGCCGGGCGCCGCCCAGGGCAGCGAATCGAGCGGCAGGCGGTAGCCGATCGGCGAATCGCCCGGGATCAGGTAGCACTTCTCGGAGCGCAGGAACCACGGGCCGCTCTTCCAGCGCGGCGCATGGCCATGCCCGTTGCCGCGGCCGTTGTAGTCGCGGATCACCGGCAGCACGTAGCCGACCGAGCTTTCCAGTCCCTTCTCGAAGACGCGCGCGAGGCGCTCGCGCTCCAGCGGATCCTTCACCTTCGCCTCGTCGACCACGACGTTGCTGGGCAGCCGCCGCTCGCGCCACAGATAGTACCAGGTGTCCTCGTAGGCCGGGAAAAGATAGTCGGGGTCGAGCTGCAGCCGTTGCGCGAAGGCGAGCGCGAAGCGGTGCGCGGCCTCGACGGTCGCACCGACCGGCTTGGACTCGAGCGCATAGAGCTGCGGATCGCGCCAGATCGGCTCGCCGTCCTTGCGCCAGTAGCAGCCGAGCGCCCAGCGCGGCAGCTGCTCGCCGGGATACCATTTGCCCTGTCCGAAATGCAGCAGCGGTCCGGTCGCGAAGCGGTTCGCGAGCTTGCGGAAGAGAACACCTGCCAGGCGCCGCTTCTCCGGACCCAGGGCCAGCGTGTTCCATTCTGGCCCGTCCATGTCGTCGATGGAGACGAAGGTCGGCTCGCCGCCCATGGTGAGGCGGACGTCGTGACGGCCGATATCGCGTTCGATCGCCTCACCGACCTTGAGCAGCGTGGCCCACTGTTCCTCGGTGTAGGGCTTGGTGGTGCGCGGCGTCTCGCGCACGCGCGTCACCGTCATCGCATGCTCGAACTCGACCTCGGCCTTCTCGAGGGCGCCCTCGATCGGCGCCGCGCTCGACGGTTCGGGCGTGCAGGCGAGCGGGATGTGACCTTCGCCGGTCAGCAGGCCGGAGGTCGGATCGAGCCCGATCCAGCCCGCACCCGGCAGATAGACTTCGCACCAGGCATGGAGGTCGGTGAAGTCATGCGTCGGACCTTCCGGCCCTTCGAGCGGCTTCTCGTCGGCCACGAGCTGGATCAGGTAACCCGAGGCGAAGCGCGCGGCGAAGCCTAGGTGGCGCAGGATCATGACCAGCAGCCAGCCGGTGTCGCGGCAGGATCCCTTGGCGCGCGCGAGCGTCTCCTCGCAGCTCTGTACGCCCGGTTCCAGGCGGACGATGTAGCCGATCTCGCGCTGCAGGCGGGCGTTCAGGCCGACGATGAAATCGACGGTGCGCTGCTCCTTGCGGTCGACCGAGGCGAGCCAGGCCGACAGCCTCGGCCCCAACGGTTCCAGCTTGCGGAACGGGGCGATCTCCTCGGCCAGCGAGGCATCGTAGGCGAAGGGCCACTTCTCTGCCGCGGGTTCGAGGAAGAAATCGAACGGGTTGATGACCGACATGTCGGCCACGAGGTCGACCGTGACCTCGAACAGGTCGGTCTTTTCGGGAAAGACCAGCCGGGCCAGGTGATTGCCCTGCGGATCCTGCTGCCAGTTGATGAAATGCTGGGCCGGCGTGATCTTCAGCGAATAGGAAAGGACGGGAGTCCGGCTATGGGGCGCCGGGCGCAGCCGCACGATCTGCGGCCCCAGGTCGATGGGTCGGTCGTACCGGTAGGTCGTCCGATGATGCAGCGCGACGTGGATGCTCATGACGGCCTGCTGTTTCGCTCCGAGACAGACTAAGCAAGTGACATGCCACTAAGCAAGGAACTGGCGCTATGCTTCTGTCATGATCCTTTTTTGACCGGGCGCTTTCATGACCAATCACTTCGATCTCACGGGCAAGGTTGCCCTCGTCACCGGCGGCAGTCGCGGGCTGGGCTACCAGATGGTGAAGGCGTTCGCCGACCACGGGGCCGACGTCTTCATCACCAGCCGCAAGCTGGAGACCTGCGACAAGGTCGCGGCCGAAGTGCGGGCGATGGGCCGCAGGGCGGCGACCTACGCCTGCAACGTCGCCAACTGGCCCGAACTCGACGGCATGGTGGAGGCGGCCTATGCCGCGTTCGGGAAGATCGACATTCTGGTGAACAATGCCGGCTCCTCGCCGCTCGCCCCCTCGTCGCTGGAGACGTCGGAGCAGCTGTTCGACCGGATCGTGTCCCTGAACTTCAAGGCGCCGTTCCGCCTGATGTCGCTGGTCGGCAGTCGCATGGCGGCGGGCGAGGGCGGTTCGATCATCAACGTCTCCAGCGCCGGTGCCCTGCGCCCGCGGCCGCAGATCGCGCCCTATGCCGGTGCCAAGGCCGCGCTCAACGCGCTCACCGAGGCCTTCGCCTTCGAATACGGGCCGAAGGTGCGGGTGAACACGATCTCGCCGGGCCGTTTTCTGACCGACGTCTCCAAGGCCTGGCCGGAGGAGCACAAGGCCAACCCGACGGCGGCGCTGAGGCGCAGCGGCCAGCCCGAGGAGATCGTGACGGCAGCGCTCTATCTCGCGTCGAGCAAATCGAGTTTCACCACTGGATCGCTGGTCCGGGTCGATGGAGGAATCGCATGAAGATGAAAGCCGGCGTTCTCACCACCTGCGGTGCGCCCCGCCCGTTTGCGAAGTCCAAGCCCATCCATGTGGTCGAGGTCGACCTCGATCCGCCGGGCGAAGGCGAAGTCCTGGTCAAGGTGGGTGGCGGCGGTCTCTGCCATTCCGACCTGTCGCTGATCAACGGCGACCGGCCGCGCCCGGTGCCGATCGTGCTGGGCCATGAGGGCTCGGGCGAGATCGTCGAGGTGGGCGCGGGCGTGCACGACGTGAAGGTCGGCGATCATGTCTGCTTCACCTTCAACGTGAGCTGCGGCCGTTGCCGGCGCTGCCTCGAAGGGCGTCCCTACATCTGCGAGCGCTCGATCAGCCCGCGCGCCGCGGGCCAGCTGCTCTCGGGCCATCATCGCCTGCACCTCGACGGCAAGCCGGTGAACCATCACTCGGGCGTTTCCTGCTACGCCGAATATGCCGTGGTCGATCGCGGTTCGATCGTGGTGATCGACCGCAGCCTGCCGCTCGACGTGGCCGCGCTGTTCGGCTGCGCCGTCGTCACCGGCGTGGGCGCCGTGGTGAACACCGGCAGGATCGAGCCCGGCAGCTCGGTGGCCATCGTCGGCCTGGGCGGCGTGGGCCTGAGCGGCCTGATGGGGGCGGTGCTCGCGGGCGCCGGGCGCATCGTGGCCATCGACCTCTCCGACGACAAGCTCGGCCTCGCCCGCCAGCTCGGTGCGACGGACACTGTGAACGCCAGGGACGTGGATCACGTGCAGCAGGTGCGCGATCTCACCAACGGCGGCGTCGACTATGCTTTCGATCTCGCCGGCACCATCAAGGCTATGGAAACGGCCTATCTCGTGACGCGCTGGGGCGGCACGACGGTGACGGCCGGCCTTTCGCCCATCCAGGCCGACTTCTCGTTCAAGCAGAGCGGGCTGGTCAGCGAGGAGAAGACGATCAAGGGCTCGTACATGGGAAGCTGCGTGCCGGTGCGCGACATCCCGCGCTTCATCGCGCTCTACCAGCAGGGCAAGCTGCCGGTCGACCGCATGGTCAGCCAGCGCATTGGGTTCGACGAGCTGAACGAGGGCTTCGACCGGCTCCAGGACGTCGCCACCGTGCGGCAGGTGCTGGTGCCGCACGGCTGATTGGGGCGAGACGAGGAGACCGCCGTCGATGACCGTCACGATCACGGTCGAAACACCCCTGCAGGACGAGGTCCGCGCGCTCGTCGCGGAGTTGAATGCGGTGCTGCTGGAACTGACGCCGCCCGAGCATTGCCACCACCTCACCGTCGAGCAGATGGCCGATGAAGATACCACCGTCTTCATCGCGCGCGAGGACGGGGCGGCGATCGCCTGCGGGGCGCTGAAGCGCCACGGGGACAGCGTTGGTGAAGTGAAGCGCATGTACACGCGGCCCAGTCATCGCGGCCGCCGGATCGGCGAGCAGATCGTGGCGCGCATCGAGGCGATGGCGCGCGCGGAGGGATTGAAGCGTCTCGTGCTGGAGACGGGCGACCGGCATCATGCGGCGTGGAAGGTCTACGAGCGGTCGGGTTTCGTGCGCTGCGGCCCGGTGCTCGACTATCCCGACGTCAAGTGGTCGGTCTTCTACGACAAGGCGCTCGCGCCCGATATCTAATCGGCCGCCGCGTAGAGGCGGTCGAGGTCGCCGTCGTCGTAGGCGTATTCGGTCGAGCAGAATTCGCACTTCACAGAGACGCGGCCGGTCTTGTCGCGCAGGTCGGCGAGTTCCTCGCGCCGGATCGAGCGCAGGACGTTGTCGATCCGCTCGCGGCTGCAACGGCAGCGCGCCTCGAAGGCGCGCCGGTCGAATACCCGGGGGCCTTCCTGATGGAACAGGCGATGGAGCAGGGTGGTGCCGGGCAGGCCCGGGTCCAGCATTTCCTTCTCGGTGGCGGAGGCCATCAGGATGACGGCCTTGCGCCAGTCGTCCTCACGCTGATCTAGATCGACGTCGACGCGGCCGGCGTCGAACTCGGGCATCTGCTGCACCATGAGAGAGGCCGCGTGCCAGCGATGGCCGCCCTCGGTGTCCTCGCGTCGTGCGGTGATCTTGATGCCGGTCGGCAGCTGCTCGGACTGGCGGAAGTAGGTGTGGGCGCAGTCCGCGAGGGTCGCGCCCTCGAGCGGCACGACCCCCTGGTAGCGCTCCGTGTGCTGGCCCTGGTCGACGGTGAAGGTGAGGCGCCCCTGGCCGAACAGCTTCGGGATGTAGCCGTCGGGAACGTCCTCGTTGCCGCCGCCCAGCGCGATCGCGAGCTTCCAGGAATCGAACTGCGCATAGCCGCGCAGGGCGCCGTCGCTGGTGAGGTCGGTGACGAGCAGGCGGATCGGCCCGTCGCCGGTGATCTGCAGGGTGAAGATGCCGTCGTACTTCAGCGAGGTGGCGAGCGTCGCGCACAGCACCATCGACTCGGCGAGCGGACGCGCCACGGCCAGCGGATAGCCGTGGCGTTCGATCACCTCGTCGAGGACCGGTCCCAGACGGACCAGCCGTCCGCGTACGCCGAGCGCGTCCAGCTGGAAAGGAAGGACGCGGTCCCAGTCATCGGAAGGAGACCCTCCCGATGGCGTCGTCAAGACAGGCACCAGGCCAGAATGCTCTTCTGGGCGTGCAGGCGGTTCTCGGCCTCGTCGAACACGACCGACTGAGGACCGTCGATCACCTCGGCGGTCACTTCCTCGCCGCGATGCGCGGGCAGGCAGTGCATGAAGATCGCGTCCTTGCCGGCCTGCTTCATCAGGCGCTCGTCGACCTGATAGGCGCGCAGCAGATTGTGCCGTCGCGCGGCGCTCGGGCTGTCGGGATCCTCGTCGCCCATCGATACCCAGGTGTCGGTGACGACGCAGTCGGCGCCCTTCACCATCGACTCGGGATCATGGCCGATCGAGATGCGGCCCTTGGACTTCTCGGCCCACTGGACCACGTCGGCCGGCGGCTTGAGCTCGGGCGGGCAGGCGATGCGCAGCTCGAAGTCGAACTGGACGGCGGCGTGGATCCACGACGTGGCCATGTTGTTGCCGTCGCCCGACCAGACAACCGACTTGCCCCGGATGGGACCGCGATGCTCCTCGTAGGTCATGACGTCGGCCATCAGCTGGCAGGGATGGGTCTTGTCGGTCAGCCCGTTGATCACCGGCACGGTCGCGTACTTCGCCATCTCGAGGAGCTTCTCCTCGACGGTGGTGCGCATCATGATGATGTCGACGTAGCGGCTGAGCACGCGCGCGGTGTCGGCGATGGTCTCGCCGCGGCCGAGCTGCGTATCGGAGCGGCCCAGCATGATCGTCTGGCCGCCGAGTTCGCGCATGCCGACCTCGAACGACACGCGGGTGCGCGTCGAGGGCTTCTCGAAGATCATGGCGAGCGTCTTGCCGGCCAGCGGCTGGTCGTGCCCGCCATTGGCCCGCGCCTTCTTCATCGCCTTGCCGTGATCGAGGATCTGGCGAAGCGTTTTGGGATCGACCTGGTCGAGATCGAGGAAGTGCCTGGGTGTTGCCATGGCGCCTACTCGGCGGCCCTGGACGCCGCCTCGAAGGACTCCGCTGCCTGCCCGAGAATCGCGATGCCCTCGTCGAGCGCCGCCTTGTCGGCGATCAGGGCCGGGAAGACGCGCACCACGTTCTCGCCGGCCGGTGGGACCAGAAGCCCCAGCGACTGCAGCTTGTTGACCATGTCGCCCACGGGAATCGAGGCGGCGCACTGCAGGCCCTGCAGGAAACCCATGCCGCGCTGCTCGACGAAAACCGTCGGGTGCTTCCTGCAGAGTTCCTCGAGCCGGCCCTTCAGGTACTCGCCCTTCTCGCGCACCTCGTCGATGAAGCCGGGCGCCAGCAGGATGTCGAGCACGGCATTGGCGACGCCGGTGGCCAGCGGGTTGCCGCCATAGGTCGAGCCGTGCGTCCCGGGGACCATGCCGACCGCCGCCTTCTCGGTCGCCATGAAGGCGCCGATCGGGAAGCCGCCGCCCATACCCTTGGCGATCGCTGCGACGTCGGGCTTCACGCCCGACCAGTCGTAGCCCCACAGCTTGCCGGTCCGGCCGAATCCCGTGTGGATCTCGTCGTAGAACAGCAGCAGGCCGAACTCGTCGCAGATGGCGCGCAGGTCCTTCAGGAACTGCGGCGTGGTGGCGCGAATGCCGCCTTCGCCCTGGATCGGCTCGACCAGGATGCCGGCGGTCTCGTCGTCGACCATGTCGCGCACGACGTTGGTGTTGTTCAGCGGCGCGTGCAGATAGCCCGGGGCCGGCGGGCCGAAGCCTTCGAGATACTTCTCGTTGCCGGTGGCGGCGAGCGCGTTCAGCAGGCGGCCGTGGAACGCCGCCTGGAAGCAGATGATCTTGTACCGCTTGGGCTGGCCGTTCATGTACTGATACTTGCGGATCAGCTTGATGCCGCCCTCGATCGCTTCCGCACCGGAGTTGCAGAAGAACATCGTGTCGGCGAACGAGTTCTCGACCAGCCGCTGGGCCAGCTTCTCGCCGTTGCCGACCCGGAACAGGTTCGACGTGTGCCAGAGCTTCGAGCCCTGCTCGGTCAGCGCCTTCACCAGATAGGGATGGCAGTGGCCCAGCGCGTTCACGGCGATGCCGGACGTGAAGTCCAGGTAACGTCGGCCGTCCACCGCGTAGAGATAGTTGCCCTCTCCGCGTTCGAACACGACGTCCTTGCGACCGTACGTCGGCATCACAGCCGTAATCACAGCGAGCCTCCCTCAAAAACCAAAAACCCCCGCCGATCCGACGATTCCGGGATGGAAACTCCGGGGTTTGGCGAGGGTCGGGCACTATCTTACCGGGGTCCGGGTGTGTCAACTTGGGGCGGCCGGCCGGCGGCGGCCGTCTTGAGGGGCCTCGACCCCTCTGCTAGGAGACCCGCCTTCCGATGAACCCGTTGCCGACCCGCAATTCCACGCTGCCCCTGCATCGCGCCGGCTTCGCCTCCGTGCCTGCGATGCTCGACTATGCGGCGCGGGGCGAGACGGGGGTGACCTTTTATAATGCCAAGGGCGAGCAGCTCTCGGCCTTGCCCTGGCGCGAGGTTCGCGAGCGCGCGCATGTGGTCGCCCGCAAGCTGATCGGCGCCGGGTTTGTCCGCGGCGAACGCATCCTGATCACCGCCGACACCTGGCCGGGCTTCTTGGATGCCTTCTTCGGGGCCCAGTATGCCGGCCTGCTGCCCGTGCCGGTCTCCATTCCGGTCGGGATCGGCGGCAAGGAAGCCTATCTCGATCAGCTACGCCGCCAGCTCGCCGCCTCCGGGGCGGTCGCCGCGGTCGGCCTCGACGATCTCGCCGGTTACCTGGCCGACGCGGCCCGGGAGTTTCCCGCCATCCGGCTCCATGGCGGCATGGACGTCATCCATGCGCTGCCGGAGAAGCCGGTCGAGCTGCGGCCGCTCGGTGCCGACGAGCTCTGCTACATCCAGTTCTCCTCGGGCAGCACGCGTCATCCGCACGGCGTGCAGATCACCCAGCGCGCCCTGATGGCCAACCTGGCCGGCATGGTCGGCCCGGCCGGGCTGGGTGTCGTCGAAGGTGATCGCGCGGTCAGCTGGCTGCCGCTCTATCACGATATGGGCCTGATCGGTTTCCTGATGGCGCCGCTCTCGACCCAGATCTCCATCGACTACCTGACGCCGCGCGACTTCGCGCGCCGGCCGATGCAGTGGCTGAACCTCATGTCGCGCAACCGCTGCACCATCTCCTACAGCCCGAGCTTCGGCTATGACCTCGCCGTTCGCCGGGGCGCGGCCCAGGTTCCGCCCGATCTCGACCTGCGCTGCTGGCGTCATGCCGGCATCGGCGGCGACATGGTGAGGGCCGACGTGCTGGAGCGCTTTGCCACGACGTTCGCACCGTTCGGATTCGACAGCACCGCGTTCATTCCCAGCTACGGCATGGCCGAGGTCTGTCTTGCCATCACCTTCTGCCCGCACGACACGGGCGTGCGGACCGATGCGGTCGACCGGACGGACCTCGCCGAACGGCAGCGCGCCGTGCCGGCGGCGGATCCGAACGATCAGAGCCGGGCGCGTCGCTTCGTGATCTGCGGGCGCGTCCTGCCGGAGCATCGTCTCGAGGTGCGCGGTCCCGACGGCGCGGTTCTGGGCGACCGGGAGGTCGGCCGCATTTTCGTGTCGGGGCCCAGCGTGATGCCCGGCTATTTCGGCGAGCCCGAGGCCAGCCGGGAGGTCCTGTCGGACGGGTGGCTCGACACCGGAGACCTCGGCTACATGCTGGACGGCGAGATCGTCGTCACCGGCCGCGCCAAGGACCTGATCATCGTCAACGGCCGCAACGTCTGGCCGCAGGACATCGAATGGGCCGTCGAGGCCAAGCGTGTCGTCAAGAACGGCGATGCGGCGGCCTTCTCGATCGATACCGGCGAAGGCGAGCGTGTGGTCGTGGCCGTGCTGGCGCGCGTGTCGGGCGACGAGGCGCGCGCCTCGCTGGCACGTGACGTGGCGGGGGCGGTGCGCGAGGCCGTCGCCGTCGATTGCGACGTCGCGCTGGTGCCGCCGACCCTGGGGCTGCCAACGACTTCGTCCGGCAAGCTGTCGCGCGCGCGGACCAAGGCCAACTACCTCGCCGGTCTCTACGCGCCCAAGCCGGAAGCGGCCTGACCGCACGCCATGGGCAGGCTGGTCGCCGTCACCGGGGCCACCGGCTTCGTCGGGCCGCATCTCGTGGCGGCCCTCGCGCGCGGCGGCTGGCGGCTGCGTCTGCTGGTCCGGCGCTGGTCGCCGCTCCCGTCGCTGGCGGGGGTCGATGCCGAACTGGTGCTGGGCGACGTCTCCTCCGAGCAGGCCCTTCGCCAACTGGTCGAGGGGGCCGATGCGGTGGTCCATGCCGCCGGCCTGATCAAGGCGAGGGCGGACCGGGACTTCCTGCCCGTCAACCGGGACAGCGCAGCGCTGCTGTCGGCGCTGGCGCCGGACGCCCACCTGGTTCTGCTCTCGTCTCTGGCCGCCCGCGAGCCACAGCTTTCTGCCTACGGCGCGAGCAAGCGCGCCGGAGAGGCAGTCGTCGCGAGCGGCAGCGGCCGCTGGACGATCGTCCGGGCGCCGGCTGTCTATGGGCCCGGGGACCGCGAGACCCTGGCTTATTTCCGATCGATCAAGTCAGGTATTGCGCCCCAGCCGCGGGTACCCGAGGCGCGCCTGGCGCTGATCCACGTCGCGGACCTGGCCGAGGCGCTGGCGCTGACCGTCGGGCGGCCGCCCCCGAACGCGACCTACGAGATCGACGACGGGCGGACCTACACCTATGCCGACATGGCTGCGGCGGCGGGCGAGGCACTGGGCCGCCGGCCGTGGCGCGTGTCGGTGCCCCGGGGGGTCATGGCCGGTATCGCCCGCTGGAACGAGCTGCGCCAGTCGCTGGGGGCGGGCGCCCAGATCCTGACCCGCGGGAAGGTGAACGAAATCTTCCACCCCGACTGGTCGGTCGCCGACCGGCAGCTGGCGGCAGCGATCGGCTTCCAGCCCCGTTACGACCTCACGTCCGGCTTCCGCGACACCATCTTGTGGTATCGCGCGAAACACTGGCTATAGGACGTGTGAAACACGGCGTAACAATTTGTCATTTCACTCGGAATCGCTGTTTCTGGCACAAGGTGACCGCCCACCCCCGGGCGCTGGAGAGCGTTTTGCGCACTGCCCATCAAATGATCGTCGAAACCGACGGCATGACCGACACCCTCGAACGCGCCCGCGTCAGCGGCCAGTCGCGGGGTGAAGTCATTCGCGAAATCTGTCGTCACCTGGCGCCGTTCCAGACCGGCGAGCGGCCGATCACCGGCGACACCGTGATCGCCAAGGACCTGACCATCGATTCGCTCGCCATCATGGACATGGTGATGGAGCTCGAGGATCATTTCGACATCTCGATCCCCATGAACGTCGTGGCCGAGATCCACACCGTCGACCAGCTCGCGGACACCATCCAGAAGCTCTGCGCCCGGCGTTAGCCATGGGCCTGTTCGATCGCCATGCGGGCCTGCTCGAGGCCTATCGGGACGTTCGGACCACCGGTTACGACCCGTTCCAGATCCGCATGGAGCGGGTGCTGTCGCCGACCGAAGCGATCATCAACGGTCGCAAGATGCTGCTGGTCGGCACCAACAACTATTTCGGCCTGACCTTCGATCCGAGCTGCATGGAAGCCGCCATCGAGGCGATCCGTGCCGAGGGTACCGGCACGACCGGTTCGCGCATCGCCAACGGCAGCTACAGCGAGCACGTGGCGCTCGAACGCGAGATCGCCGAGTTCTACGGCAAGAAGCACTGCATGGTCTTCACGACCGGCTACCAGGCCAATCTCGGCCTGATCTCGACCCTCGCGGGCGAGGGCGACCAGCTGCTGATCGATGCCGACAGCCATGCCTCGATCTACGACGCCTGCAAGATGACGCAGGCCGAGGTCGTGCGCTTCAAGCACAACGACCCGTCCAGCCTGGAGGCGCGGCTGCGCCGCCTCGGCGACCGTCCGGGTAACCGCGTGGTCGTGCTGGAGGGCATCTATTCGATGCTGGGCGACAGCGCGCCGCTGCGCGCGTTCATCGACGTCTGCAAGAAATACGGCGCCTACGTGATCGTCGACGAGGCCCATTCGCTGGGCGCGCTGGGCGACAATGGCCGCGGCCTGTGCGAATCGGCCGGGGTGCTGGACGACTGCCATTTCATCGTCGGCACCTTTTCGAAGACCCTGGGCGCGATCGGCGGATACTGCGTCTCGGACGATCCCGACTTCGACATCCTGCGCGTCACGGTGCGCTCCTACATGTTCACCGCGTCGCTGCCGCCGTCGATCGTGGCGTCGGTGCGCCAGGCGCTGAAGGTCGTGAAGGCCAAGCCGGAACTGCGCACTCAGCTCTGGTCCAACGTCGCCACGCTGTACGACGGCCTCGCCGCCAAGGGCTTCAAGCTCGGCCCCGAGCACGGGCCGGTGGTCGGCGTGCACCTGCCCGACCGCATGACCGCCATCGGCTTCTGGCGGGCGATGCTCGATGCCGGCATCTACGTGAACGTCGCCGTGCCGCCTGCGACTCCCAACGGCGTGTCGCTGCTGCGCTGTTCGGTCTGCGCGGTGCACACCAGGGAACAGCTCGAGCACATGATCGAGGTCATGGCCGGCATCGGCCGCCAACTGGGCGTACTGGGCGACCGCACGCTCCGCGTGGTGGGCGGCGCCCGCTAGGGGCGTATCCGCCATGTTCACCCTCGCGCATCTGTCCGATCCGCACCTGCCGATGCCGCAGGCGCGCGTCTTCGATCTCCTGGGGAAGCGCGCCACTGGCTACTTCAACTGGTGGCGCAACCGCGTGGCCCTGCATCGCCCCGAGGCGCTGGCCGGCATCGTGGCCGACATCAAGGCGCAGAAGCCCGACCATGTCGCGCTGACCGGCGATCTGGTGAACATCTCGCTGCCCGACGAATTCGCCCGCGCCTCGCGGTGGCTGTCGACCCTCGGCGCGCCGGACGAGGTCACCGTCATTCCCGGCAACCACGACGTCTACGTTGCCACCCGGTGGCGCGAGGGGCTGGGCCTTTGGGGCGCCTACATGGCGGGCGACGGCCAGCCGCCGGCCACGGATTTCGAGGTGTTCCCGACCGTGCGCCGGCGCGGGCCGGTGGCGCTGGTCGGGCTGAACAGCGGCGTGCCGAAGCCGCCGCTGCTGGCGACCGGAACGCTGGGGGAAGCGCAGATCGCCGCTGCCGGCAAACTGCTCGCGGACCTCGGCCGCGAAGGGCTCTGCCGCGTGGTGTTGATCCACCATCCGCCGCTCACCACCGAATCGCGCTTCAAGCGGCTCACCGACGCCGCCGCCTTCCAGGCGATGATCCGGCGGGTCGGCTGCGAGATCGTGCTGCATGGTCACAACCATCGCAGCGAAGTCGCCCGCATCGCGGGACCCCAGGGCGCCGTCCCGGTGGTCGGAGTCACCTCGGCGTCGGCGGCGCCGGACAGCAAGTATGGCCGCGCGCGCTACCACTTGATCGGCATCGAGCGCGGAACCGCCGGCTGGCGGATCACGCTCGACATCCGTGCCCTCAAAGCCGACCGCACGGGCTGCGAGCCCGACGGTCGCATCGTGTTCAACGGCGGCACGCCGGCCGCCCTGGCAGCCTGAGGCGGCAATGGCTTCGTTCGACACCATCGTCACCCCGGTCGAATCCAAGGCCGACCTGAGTGCCTTCATCGCGCTCCCGAAGCGGCTCTATGCCGGTCACAAGGGCTACGTCGCGCCGCTCGACCTCGAACGCCGCGAAGCCTTCACGCCGGGCAAGAACCCGCTGTTCGAGCATGTCGAGGTGCGCTTCTTCCTGGCGCGGCGGGCCGGCCGGGTGGTCGGCCGCATCTCGGCCCAGATCGATCGCGCTCATCTCGAGCGATACCAGGACAGCACCGGTCATTTCGGCTGCCTGGCCGCCGAGGACGATCCGGCGATCTTCGCCGCCCTGTTCGCGGCCGCCGAAGCCTGGCTGCGCGCCAAGGGCATGAAGCACGTGACCGGTCCGTTCAGCCTGACGGTGAACGAGGAGGTGGGCCTGCTGGTCCACGGCTTCGACAGCCGGCCCGTCCTGATGGTGCCCTACGATCCGCCCTATGCCGGGCCGCGGGTCGAGGCCTGCGGCTATGCCAAGGCCAAGGACGTCTTCTCCTACGACTACGACGTCCAGAATGCGCCCGAGACGATCGGCGCCAAGCTGCTGGCGCGCGGTGGTCTCGAAGGCCGCGTCAAGGTGCGCACGGCCAACATGAAGATGTTCGACGCCGAGGTCCGCACGCTCGTCTCCATCTTCAACGACGCCTGGAGCGACAATTGGGGCTTCGTGCCCTTCACCCAGGCCGAGATCGACCATGCCTCCAAGGCCTTCGGGCCGGTGATCGTGCCCGAACTCGCGGTGTTCGTGGATGTCGACGACGAGAGCGTGGCCTTCATCGTGGCGCTCACCAACCTCTACGAGGCGGTGCAGGAGTTCGGCGGCAAGCTTGGGCCCATCAATCTCGCCAAGCTGCTGTGGCGGCTCAAGATCGCCGGTGTCGGCAGCACGAGGGTGCCGCTGATGGGCGTGAAGAAGAAGTTCCGCAACCATCCGCTGCTCGGCGCCGGTCTCGCGATGATCGCCATCGATACCCTACGAGCGAACGGCAAGCGGCTGGGCAAGACTTCGGCCGAGCTGGGCTGGATCCTCGAGGACAACAAGGCGACCAACAACATCATCCGCTCGGTCGGCGGGGTGCACTACAAGACCCACCGCATCTACGAGAAGGCGCTCACCGGGTGAGCCCGACGTCGCCTGGACCGGCGCCCGCGCGGCCGCCCAAGCCGCCCTCCGCCTTCGCGCCGCTCGCCAACCGCTCGTTCCTGGCGATCTGGATCGCCAACCTGATGTCGAACGTCGGTGGCTGGATGCAGACCACGGGTGCCGCCTGGGAGATGACCAGCCTGACGCAGGAGCCGATCTTCGTGGCCCTGCTGGCCGCGGCCGGCACGCTGCCGATGTTCCTGTTCTGCTTCCTGGCCGGCATCCTGGCCGACCGGTTCGATCGCCGCCGCTACATCATGGGCTGCCAGGTCTGGATGATGGGCGTGGCCGCGACCCTGGCGGTGCTGGCCTTCCTCGGCCAGCTCAACCACTGGAACCTGCTGGCGTTGTCCTTCTGCATGGGGCTGGGCAATGCGATGAACGCGCCGGCCTGGCATGCCGTGGTGCCGGAGATCGTCAGCGGCCCGCAGCTCCGCCCGGCCATCGCCCTGAACAGCGCCGGCTTCAACCTCGCCCGCACGATCGGCCCGGTCATCGGCCAGCTCCTGCTGGGCCTGGTCGGCGTCTTCCTGCTGTTCGCCATCAATGCCTTCACTTACGTGGGCGTGATCCTCGCCATGCGGTCCTGGAAGCGGCCGGCCGAGGCCCGCGCCGCCCAGCGTCGCGAGACCCTGGGCGAGGCGGCGCGCGCCGGCATCGCCTTCGTCCGCGGCTCGGCGGAACTCCGCGCGATCTTCGCCCGCGGCCTCTGCTTCTTCGTGCCGGGCATCGCCATGGGCACGCTCCTTCCGGTGATCGGCCGCTTCGAGCTCGGCCTCGACGAGTTCACCTTCGGCATCCTCTACGGTGTGTTCGGCACCGGCGCCGTCGTCGCGGCCTTCACGCTGCCGACGGTGAACCGGCTGCTCGGCCCCGATCGCGCCAACATCTGGGCGATGGGCGTCTCGGCGGCCGCCACCCTGGTCGCCGCGCTCGCCATGACGCCGCTCGTCGTCGGTGCCGTCGTGGCCATCAACGGGGCCTGCTGGATCACCGTCATCGCCAACAACGGCGCCTCGGTGCAGATGATCCTGCCCAACTACATGCGCGCGCGCGGCATGGCGGTCCATCAGATGGTGTTCTTCGGCGCCATGGTGCTGGGCGCGCTGCTGTGGGGGAAGATCGCCAACTTCTTCGACGTCCGCGCCGCGCTCATCGGCTCCGTCGTGATGCTGGTTCCGCTCACCGTGCTGGCCGCATCGATCAAGCTGCCGGGAGCGTCGGTGCCGCGCGTTTGACGCGCGCCTGCGGGATCGGCGTCACGAGCGGATCGAAATTTCGGGAGCGGGGCAGATTCCGCTTGTAACCGCGTCGATTAGTTGTAGATAGCCACCGTACAAGACGCCCAACGCACGTGCCGCTGGCCCTCTGTGGTTACGCAACGACGGAAAGTGTTCTTTTTGGCAGTGCCGGCCAATTTGCCTTCGGGCGATGCGGGCCGGGTCCGGGAAGGAGCTTCTGAGATGGTTGCACACCGCGCGGGGCGCGTTCCCCGCTATTATGTCCTTTGCCCGACCCTCGCTCGGGCCTCCTTCCTCGCTCAGCCGCATAAACGGATCCTGGCTCAGTCGAGTATCGGCTGACGTACCGCGCCGCGTCCGGCGCCGTACGTCATCGTTCGATCTCTTGCCGACAGACTGATTACCAGACGGGGAAACCCCCAGCGATGACCGAGCGTATTTTCCGTTACCTGCGCGAGCAGCAGCCCGAGACCCCTTGCCTCGTGATCGACCTCGACGTGGTCGAGAACAACTTCCGGCGCATGCGCGAGCTGCTGCCGACGGCGCATATCTTCTACGCGGTGAAGGCCAACCCGGCCGCGCAGGTGCTGGCGCGCCTGGCCTCGGCGGGCTCCAAGTTCGACACGGCGAGCCGCGGCGAGATCGAGATGATTCAGGCGACCGGCGTCTCGATGGATCGCGTCTCCTTCGGCAACACCATCAAGAAGGAAAAGGACATCGCCTGGGCCTACCAGCAGGGCGTGCGGCTGTTCGCCTTCGACAGCGAGGCGGAGCTGCAGAAGCTCGCCCGCGTGGCGCCGGGCGCCCGCGTGTTCTGCCGCGTGCTGGTCGACTGCGGCGGCGCCGAGTGGCCGCTCAGCAAGAAGTTCGGCTGCGCCCCGGAGATGGCCAAGGACCTGCTGCGCAAGGCGCAGGACTGGGGCCTCGACGCCTACGGCATCTCCTTCCATGTCGGCAGCCAGCAGACCGACCTCGACCAGTGGGACAAGGCGCTGGGCCAGGTCTCGCAGATATTCTTCGCGCTGGCCGAGGCCGGTGTCGACCTGCGCATGGTCAACCTGGGCGGCGGCTTCCCGGCGCGCTATCGCGCCGAGGTGAGCGGCCTCGAAGCCTATTGCGAGGCGGTGACCCGCGCGCTGACGCGCCATTTCGGCAACCGCATGCCCGAGGTCATCATCGAGCCCGGCCGGTCGATGGTGGGCGACGCCGGCGTGATCCAGAGCGAGGTCGTGCTGGTCTCGCGCAAGGCGTCGGGCGACCGCAAGCGCTGGGTCTACCTCGACATCGGCAAGTTCTCGGGCCTCGCCGAGACGATGGACGAGAGCATCAAGTACCGGCTGCGCACCCCGGGCGAGGGCACGCGCATGGGCCCGGTCGTGCTGGCAGGCCCGACCTGCGACTCGGCCGACATCCTCTACGAGAAGACGGAGTACAGGATGCCGCTTTCCCTGAAGCCCGGCGACAAGGTCGAGATCCTCTCGACCGGCGCCTATACGACGACCTACTCCTCGGTCGCGTTCAACGGCTTCGCGCCGCTCAAGGCGGTCTGCATCTGAACTGACACAAATCGGGCGTACGGAACGACGGGGCCTTGAGAAAGGCCCCGTTGCTGTTTTTACTGACTGCTCAACAAGGAAACGGGGACGCTGACATGGCGAAGAAGACGACGCGCAAGCCCTCGACGAAGAAGTACCTCGATTTCCATGGCCGCATGGTCATGGTGGGCTTCGGCTCGATCGGACAGGGCGTGCTGCCGCTGATCCTCCGCCATATCGGCATCAAGCCCGAGCAGATCACCATCATCACCGACGACATGCGCGGCGGCGAGGACGAGGCGGAGCGCTTCGGCGTCGAGTTCGTGGAGAAGCGCCTGACCGAGTCCAACCTGCGCTCGACCCTCGACAACCGGCTGGGCCAGGGCGACTTCCTGGTCAATCTCTCGGTCGAGGTCGCGTCGACGGCGCTGATCGAGCTCTGCCAGAAGAAGGGCGTGCTCTATCTCGACACCTGCATCGAGCCCTGGCCGGGCGGCTACAACGACCCCAACCTGTCGGTCTCGCGCCGCTCGAACTACGCGCTGCGCGACACGATGCTGAAGCTCAAGGCTCGTCACAAGGGCGGCACGACCGCCGTGGTCGCCCATGGCGCCAATCCCGGCCTGGTCTCGCACTTCACCAAGCAGGCACTGATGAACGTGGCGCGCGACACCGGCGTGAAGGCTCCGGTGCCGACCACGCGCGAGGGCTGGGGCAGGCTCGCCCAGCGGCTGGGCGTGAAGGTGATCCATATCGCCGAGCGCGACACGCAGGTCTCGCCCAAGCCGAAGGAAGTGGGCGAGTTCGTCAACACCTGGTCGATCGACGGTTTCGTCTCCGAGGGCGGCCAGCCCGCCGAGATGGGCTGGGGCACGCACGAGAAGGCGCTGCCGCCCGACGGCAAGCGCCACACCTTCGGCTGCGATGCGGCGATCTACCTGAACCGTCCGGGCCTGCTCACCCAGGTGCGCACCTGGACGCCGATCGAGGGGCCGTTCCACGGCTTCATCATCACCCACAACGAATCGATCTCGATCGCCGACTACCTGACCGTCCATGACGGGAAGAAGGTCGTCTATCGCCCGACCGTGCACTACGCCTATCACCCGTGCGACCAGGCGATCATGTCGATGCACGAGATCGCCGGAAAGAACCTGAAGCAGCAGAAGCGCCAGCGCCTGATCGTCGACGAGGTGACCTCGGGCCGCGACGAGCTCGGCGTGCTGCTGATGGGCCACAAGAAGGGTGCCTACTGGTACGGCTCGCAGATCGACATCCACGAGGCGCGCAAGCTGGTGCCCTACAACAACGCGACCTCGATCCAGGTCGTGGCGCCGGTGCTCTCGGGCATCGTCTGGGCGCTCGAGAACCCGAACGAGGGCATCGTCGAGGCCGACGAGATGGACTTCCAGCGCAACCTCGAGATCTGCATGCCCTATCTCGGCCCGGTCGTCGGCAAGTACAGCGACTGGACCCCGCTGCAGGGCCGCGGCGAACTCTTCCCCGAGGATCTCGACAAGTCCGACCCGTGGCAGTTCAAGAACTTCCGGGTGGTGTGACAAGCTTTCGAAAAAGGAGGAGAAATCCTCCTGATTCGGATGGTGCGTCGGCCTTGCCTCGTTTCTGCAGGCTCGATCCACGCACCGTTTCGTTGCACACGGAGTCGAAGTGCGCGGGCGCAGGAGAAGCACACGAAATCTGGCATTCGGGCTGGTGCTCGGTGCCCTTCTGACGGTCGCGACGCTCGTGGGCATCGAGGCGATGGCATCGGCCTTCGTGCCGTCCTGGCCGGCCCGGGCGATGGTGCCCCGACCGCCCTGGGAGCCGCGCACGCTCGCGGCGCCCTTCCGACAACAGCCATGGCTGGCCGATCCCGACAACTCGTGGGGCATGCGCGACCGGGAGCGCTCGTTCGACAAGCCGCCGGGCGTGTACCGCTCCGTCTTCATCGGCGACAGCTTCGTGGAATCGCGCTTCACGCCGAAATCGCTGCCGGCCCTGGTGCAGCACAAGCTCGACCCGGAGGAGAAGCGCCTGGAGGCGATCAACTTCGGGGTCTCCGCCACCGGGCCGCGGGAATACTTCTACCGCCTGCGCGACGTGGCGATGCGGCTGCGTCCGGACGCCCTGCTGGTCTTCGTCTACTCCGGCAACGACTTCCTCCTGGGCGGTGAGGACTTCCCGGGTCCCCTCCGTCTGGTCGATGCCTCGGAGGGTGGCTCCCTGCTCGGTTCGTTCATGCCGCGCACCAACTGGCTGCTGGCCAACCGGATCAGGCTTCCATCGCTTTTCGGTTCGGGAAGGCCGGCGCCCCCCGACGAGGCGGAACGGCTCTTCGCCATCGTCAGCGGGCCGCGCGAGCTGCGCCAGCAACGACTCGTCGCGTACGTGCGGGAGTGGCTGCCGCCGAAGAGCTCCGATGAAGAAGTCGCCGAGATCCTCGGGCGTGGAAATGGCGCCTATCTCGACGTCGCCGAACCCGCCGACACGGGCGACCAGGAGTATCTGCTGGACTGGATGCTGCGCATCCTGATGAACTGGGAGACCGGTGCCATCCTGGGACCTCGAAACGAGGCGGAAATCCGTGAGATGGCCGGCCGTGGTTACATTCCGGCGACGCTGTCCTGGCTCGAGGCGATGAACCGCGAAGCACAGGCACAGGGAGTGCCCATCCTCTTCTTCGCGATCCCGGTCGGCAGCGTCGACCCGGACTACGCACGTTTCTGGCAGTCGTGGCCGCTGACGGATACGTGGAACCGGTTCTGCGCGGAATTGCATCGACAATTGGTCGACGCCGCCGTCCGCGAGCGACTGCCGCTGATCGATCTCGGTCCAGTCCTCGCCGGAATTCCGGGTACCTATCGAAAGCTCGACGGCCACTGGACCCGGCGCGGTGAGGATATTGTTGCGGATCGCGTGGCGCGCGAACTCGCGCGTCTCATGGATCCCGCCGCTTCTCAACGGATTCGGATACCCGAGTAGCGCGAATGCTGGCTCATCTCTGGTTTGCGTTTGCCGTGTTCTGTCTCCTGCTGGCGGGCGCCGGTCTGGGCGTGGGCCTGCGGCGACGCATGCCGGACCATCTGCTCGATGACGAGGCCAGGGATGTCGTGCGGCTCGGCATGGCGCTCTTGTCGACCATCGCGGCGCTCGTCCTCAGTCTGCTGATCAGCTCCTCCTATGGCGTCTACGAAGGCCAGCGCAACGACCTTCGCACGCTGGCGGCCGACGTGATCAACCTCGACGCGACGTTGCGCCTGTACGGCGACGAGACGCGGCCGATCCGGGAGATGATTCGTGCGGGGGTGGCGGAGACGGTCGGTCAGATGTGGTCCAAGCCGACGATCAACAGATTCAGTGCGCCAAACTCCCCAGCCGAGAAGATACATCTGTCGATATTCGGCCTGGTGCCGGGCAACGAGACTCAGACGTTGCTGAAGGCGCAGGCCGTCCGGCTTTACGAGCAGATCGCCCAATCCCGTCTCAGGCTCTACGAGCGTTCCGAGCCCGATTTGCCGACGTCGCTCCTCGTCGTTCTCGCCGGCTGGATGGTGTGTCTCTTCGTCAGCTTCTGCCTCTTCTCTCCGCTCAAACGCACATCGGTCGTCGCGCTCGTCCTCGTTGCCTTCTCGATCGCGGCAGCGCTGTTCCTGCTCCTCGAACTCTCGGAGCCTTTCAGCGGCCTGGTGCGATTGTCGGACCGACCGCTAACCAAGGCATTGCCGCCCCTCTAAAGTCTTGCCGTGCCGGGCTGACACGGGGACCGGCGGTGCAATTTGGGATGCGACTGATACCGGCTCGCGACGGGCACGTGCGACCAAGTTGTTGCAATTGCGGCTTCCTCTTGCTGGCTCACGGAGATACAAGCCGATCAAGGTGCCCGGTGCCTGCAAGAGCCGTGGACCAAGCGTTTGCGTACGCATCGGCGTGCCTGGTCGTGTGCCGGAACGCGCCGATCGAAAGCTCGCCGATCGTTCCTGGGAGATTGAGATGAAACAGCCAACCGTTGCTCAATATGCGCTCGCACGTCTCGCACAGCTTGGCATAGACCGCATATTCGGCGTTCCCGGCGACTACGCGTTCGCGATCGACGACGCCGCCGAACAGGTGCCGGGCCTGAGCTGGGTGGCTTGTGCAAACGAGCTCAACGCGTCCTACGCTGCCGACGGTTATGCGCGCGTGCGCGGGGCGGCCATCCTGTCGACGACCTACGGCGTTGGCGAATTGTCGGCCATCAATGGTGTGATGGGATGCAAGGCGCACCGGGTTCCCGTGTTTCACCTTGTCGGGATGCCGAGCGAACGCATCCAGCGGCTCGGCTTGGTGACCCATCATAACCTTGGCGACACGGTCTACGACCGGTTCCAGCCGATCTCCGGTGCGGCGTGCTGCGTGAGTGCGGTTCTGACTCCCGACAACTGCATCGACGAGATGGAACGGGTGGTTCGCGAGGCGTTGCGCCAGAGCATGCCCGCCTACATCGTGATCTCGGAGGTCCACGGTGCGATGCCGGTTGTCGGCCAACCGGTAACGGGCAAGCCACTCGGCGAGATCAAGCGGCAGCGGAGCGTCGACGTCGAACTTGACGCTGCCGTCGAGACCATCCTGTCGCGCCTCGCCGCAGCCCGTAAGCCCGTCGCCGTCGTCACGGCGCTCGTGGCCCGCTACGGCCTGCGGGACCGGGCCATGGAGCTCATCCGCAAGTCCAACCTTCCCGTCGTCATCATGCCGAACGACAAGGGAACCATCGACGAGGCAATGCCTCAGTACAGCGGCCTCTACGCGGGCGGATGGTCGAGCTCGCAGGCCGTTTGCGATTTCGTGCGCGACGCGGATCTGTTGCTCGATATCGGTGGCATGGTTCTTACCGAGTTGAACACCGGACTGTGGACGGACATGCCGAGCGCGGATCGGGTGATCTCCCTCCAGGACAACTGGGTCAAGGCCGGCAGCAAGGTCTTCCTGAACGCGGCGATCGATGACGTCCTGGCGGCGCTCATCAAGAAGGTGTCGACACGCAAGGAAAGTGGCGCCCTGAAGGTCGAGCAGTTCCCGCTGGCGGGAGCCGCAAGCGACAAGCTTTCCTCCGCATCCTTCTACCCGCGCCTGCAGCGGCGTCTCCGCAAGGGCGACACGGTCGTCGTGGAGACCGGCACCTGCATGACGCATCTCAACAAGATGCTGCTGCCTGAAGGCGTGACCGCCGAGGGACAGGGCCTGTGGGGATCGATCGGCTGGGGAACGCCGGCCTGTCTGGGCGTAGCGATGGGCAAGCAGTCCGGCCGCACCTGGCTCGTGACCGGCGACGGCTCGCACCAGCTCACGCTGAACGAGATCGCCGTCATGGGGCGCTATGGGATCAAGCCGGTCATTTTCGTCCTGAACAATGGCATTTACGGCGTCGAGGACGTGATCAGCGAGCGCGGCCATGCCTATGACGATCTCGCGCCGGTCAACTATCACCTGCTGCCCCAGGCCTTCGGATGCAAGGGCTGGTTGACGGCGAAGGTGGAAACCGTGGCCGAACTGGACGCCGTGCTCGAGAAGATCGAGTCGCATCCGGGCGCCTGCTACGTCGAGGTGATGATCCCGAACGAGGAGAGCCAGCCTCTTCCCGGTGCGGTAATCGACAGCGGCTACAAGCTGCGGACGCCCAAGGCCGGCTAGCACCCGCCGGAGAGCGCGCGACGGGCACCTGCGGTGTTCCTCGCCCGGCAAGGAGAAGCCGTCTGGATCGGTGCCAGACGGGCCTGGATCAAGAATGTGAAGGGCATCCTGGCGATCCTCGAAAAGAGGGAGCCGCCTTCTCGAACGGCGCTTGCGTTCGCACGGAATAGATCGAGCAATCCCATGGCGCGGCCACGTCGCACCACAAAGTGGCTATTCAGCTTCAGGTGCTCAGGAAGAGAGGCTTGCAATGTTGCCTGAGGAATCGCTGATCGGGATACTGCAAACCACGGGGCTGGGCCTCGTCGGCCTGATTGCCATTCTGGGACTGAATGCATTCTTCATTCGTCGCATATCGCTGCGCTTCGAGTTGACGAGTCGGCGTAACCTGGTCAACCGCAGGTATAACGGAGTGTTCGCCAACTTCTTTCTTTCGGTGGTGTTCCTCGCGCTTGTGCAGTTGGGCGCGATTGTGATCTGGGCGGGACTATTGCGGCTGTTCGAGGTGGTCGATACGCCGTCGAGGGCTCTTCTGTTCGCGGGCAGTTGCTACACGACCATCGGCATTCTTTCCGACATCACGGCGGAAGGATGGAAGTTGCTGGCGGTGTTCATCGCCATCTCGGGCATCTTTTCGTTCGCCCTGAGTACGGCCACTGTGCTCAACATGACGCCGCTGTACCGCCGGGCCTGGTTCGCCAAGCACGCCAGGAAGATCGCCAGGGTCATGGAGGTCAGCAAGATCACCCTGACCGAATCCGACGAAGACAAGCAGCTGCAAATCGCGCTCAATCATGCGGCCGACGGATGAACGGTCGCGGCGTGTCCGAAGAGACGCCGTGAACGCCTGCGGACCTCAGCCAAGGCCAGAATGGAGCCGCGAACCACGTTCCAGCGGATGCGTTGCCTGGACCATTTTGGCGGTGTCACTAGGCCCTTTGCTCCAGGAGTGTCACTATGAAGAAGCTTCTCGACAGCGGCGGTCCCAATTATGCATCCGGGCCAGCGATGAAGGCTTGCCTTCGCTTTCTTGTGTCGCTTCGGGGAATGCTCGCACTGGCGGGAATGCTTGCCGCCACGGCATCGTATGCGGCACCCGGCTATACGGATCACCCACGCCATGGCGGATCGCCCCGTGTCGTGCCGGTCTGGATCGATCCGAGCTTCACGGCGCCCGAGCGTGGCCAGATGCTGAGCGCCATCGAAGAATGGAATGCTGCCCTGAATGGCGTCGCCCGGATAGACGTCGTGGACTCGCCGGATGGGCGAGGTCCCAGGCAGATCTGGCTCATCAGGAGGGGACCGGGCAAGGAGGGGGTGCGCGAACTGGGAAGAAAGGCCCAGAGCCTGGGAAGCGTGCAGGCCATGCCGCTGGGAGGCGGGATCTTGCTGATCTTCCCGGATGCAAGCGCCTATCTGAAGCAGTATTCGCTGAGCCTGCGAGACGTCATGATGCGGGAGATCGGGCATCTCGTGGGGCTGCGGCACCTCGAGCACGCTGAACTTCTGGCGGAAGACTATGCTCCAGGCGACCTTGGATGTGTAAACGAGGCGACAGCCACGGCAGTGGCGGCGATCCTGAAAGTGCCCGTCACCGCGCTCAACTGGTGTGAGCGCAAGTAAATCCGGCGTGCAACAGCAGCCATTGTCGGCCGTGTATCGAGACCAAGCTCATCGTCTCGGATTGAGCATCTGCTGGTTGTCGTAGCGGAAGAGGGACGGGCACATCGGGGGTGGGAGCGCCAGGGGGCGGGAAAGGCCAACGCCGGTCAGGACGAGCACGAAGCCGAACCTGTTGGGGTCGCTTCCCGCCAGGTTCACGTGGCACTCGGCCTGCAGTTCGCCGAACGTATAACCGCTGACGATGAAGCTTCGGCCCACCTGCTCCGGCAAGGAGATTCCCGCGGCCCTCAGGTCCGAATAGACGCTGTCGATCAGGCGGTCGTCCCGCGAGGCCAGGACGCCCGCGAGCTGTCCGACCAGCGGTCCCTTGACGTTGGCGCTCTCGACGTTGCGCTGGACCAGCTCCAGCAGGTAGCGCTTGGCATCTCGGGGCGTCACCGGCCGCGCCTGGGAGGGCTCGGCGATGCTGGTCCAGCCGCTTGCGTGATTGCATATGTTCACGGCCTGCTGTTCGAGACGGCCCAGCGGCGGTTCGGGTCCGCGCGGGCAGGCGCCGACGGTCAGGAACAGTTCGTTGGTGTCGATGTAGAGCCAGGTGTCGGGCGGGCTCACCAGCAGTCGTGCCATGAAACCCGCATCGATGCCGAGGTCGGCGGCATAGCGGATCAGCGCCGACGCGCCGGCCCGGCCCAGTCCGAAGCCACGGGCGATTCCCGCCGTTGTGTCGCCCTTCGTCTCGTTCTGGACCACCGCGGCATCCAGCGTGAAGTTGTGGAAGCCGACCTGGCCGCCGATCTCGATGGTGCGGCTGGGCAGGGGCATCGGTGGCATGCGGCTGATCGTACCGCCCAGGAACGCCATGGCGCAGGCGGACAGGCAGATGTCGCCCTTGCGCACGAAAGTGGCGACCTCGAACTCGCGAAACAGATACCCCGCCTTCAAGCCCTCGAACAGGTCGCCCCCGCTGCTGCTGAGCTCGGCGGTTGCCAGAGGTTGATTGGGGATCCTGGCGGTCTTGGCCTTGAGCCCGGCGAGCACGACACGCAGCTTGTCGCCATCACCCGGCTGGAAAGGCCCGGTGATGCGAAGCGTATGGGCGACCAGCGGCGCCTTCGGGGTCAGCCCCGGAATCGACTTGCTGTCGAGGGTGACATTGAAGGCACGGGCAGCCTCCGGCCCCACACTCCAGAAGAGGAAGCCGATCGCGATGGTCGAAAGCCACCTAAACATGTCGGTCAACGCGCGCTGCCGCCGGTTCGGAGTGCGTCACACTTATCCTCCCCCCCCGATTCGCAGCAACCTCCGGGAACAATTTCCAAGAGCTGGTAGAAATCGTACCATGCAAATACGTCTGTATTCACCATCCTGATTGGATCATCAGTGCCGGATCGGTGATTGCGCTGGATCAAGGACTCTGTCGGCGCTTTATCTACACTGGAATGGCAAGAATCCGCTGCGCGTGCAGACGACGATAAGAGACAGCGAGGCCGGGAGACGATGAAACAGCAGGAGCTTCCTCGCGCGGCGACAGAACCGGAGGCTGGTTCTGCACTTTGGACTTATTGGATCTCGCTCGCGGCGCTGGTCGGATTGATGGCCATCGCGGCCGCGCTCACGGTCGAACACTGGTTGGTATTGGTGCCGTCTTTCGAGCGCGCGATGGAGGACCTGTTTTCGCCGGCAGCGTTGCTGGCGCTTGGCTGCGTAGTTGCGCTGATCGTTTTCGGCTTTGTATTCCACGGTTCATTGCGCAGGAGCGCGACGCGCGCGGGCCGCCAATCCATCTCCCGAAACAGAAGCCGATTGCTGCTGGGCGTGTTTTTCGCCTTTGCCTTGGGCTTCGGGGGGGCTGGCTACCTCCTGAACCACGATCTGCGTACTGCCTTTCGCGAAGAGCGACTGTCCCAGCAGGAAGGGATCGCCCGACTCAAGGCCCAGTACATCGACCAGTGGGTCGCCGAGCGAGGGATCGATCTGGGTTTTCTGGTCACCTCCCTCAAGGGGTTGCCGTTCGGGCAGATCGACGCCGGGCAGGAGCTGCGGCAGTTCGTTGAACTGATGCTGTATCAGGTGCTGATCGGGCATCCGGAGCGGCGTGAATACATGCTGTTCTCGGGCGATGGAAAAATGCTGGTGGAGGTGGGCGGGGCGCCTGGTCACAAGGACCCCGATGATCTGCAAGACCTGGTGCGTGAAGCGGCACGCGACGCCAAGCTGAAGATCGGACCGCTACGCCTGGATTCCGGAGTACCGCCGAGCCCCAGCATGGCGTTCGCACAGCCATTCAGTGTTGGCGGGGCTGCATCGGAGAAGTTCGTCGTCGTGCTTGTCGTCGACCCGAGTGTCGACCTGTTCAAGAAGCTCGAGAAATGGCCAAGCGAGAGTCCGACGTCGGAAGTCCTGGTGGTGCGGCGCGAAGGCGACGACGCCCTCTACCTGGTCCCCCCGCGCCTCGGGGAGCGCCCGGTGCTGCCAGCCGAGTTCCGCCTGCCGCTGTCGACGCCGAACCTGCTCGCCGCCGCCGCGATCCGTCAGGGGAACGGCGTGTGGGAGGGCATTGACTATCGCGGCAAGAGGGTCCTGGCCGCGTCGTATGCTGCCAAGGACGTTCCCTGGATTGTGATCGCCAAGACGGATCTTCAGGAAGTCATGAGCCGCATGAACCGGCGTTCCGAACAGATCGTCCTGGTGTTCGGGGCGACCATTCTGGTGGGGGCCGTTCTGGTCTGGTCGCTCTGGAGGAGCCGGCAGGCGGAGACGCACGAGCTGACGGTGCGCAATCTCCGGTTCGTTCATGCGGTGCAGGACATGTTCATCGTGCTCGATGACGGCGGCCACATACTCGAAGCCAACGAGGCCGCACAGAAGACTCTCGGATACAGTGCCGAGGAACTCCGGGGAATGGATGGGAGATTTCTCAGGGCACCTGACCGGGCGGACGGGGACGATTCGCTGGAGGCGCAGCTTAAGGCCGGGGGACAGGCCGTGTTCCGCACGATGGTGCGCCGCAAGGACGGCAGCGCTTTTCCTGCGGAAGTGCGGATGAGCACCTTCGAGCTCGATGGAAAGACCTACCGTCAGGCGATGGGCGCCGACATCAGCGATCGCGTGAAGCCGGAGCAGCGGGTTCTGCGGCTGGGACGCGTGAAGCGCTCTCTCCAGGCGGCGACCAGCATCCTGCTGCGGGCCCGGTCCGAAGCCGAGATCTTTAATCAGATCTGCACCGCTCTCGTCGAATTCGGCGACTACCGGATGGTGACCGTCGCCGTCCCCAATGATGATCCGGGCAAGACTTTCCGGTTCCCGTCGATCGCGGGGGCCGATGACGGCTATTTCGAACAGGCGCACATCACCTGGAACGACGAGCCCACGGGCAACGGGCCGCTGGGCATGGCGATCAAGACGGGGTCCGTCCAGGTCAACCAGGATTTCGAGAGCAATCCGACGATGCTGCCGTGGCGCGACAACGCGCTGCGGCACGGATACCGCTCCAGCATCGTCCTGCCGCTCCGATGCGGTGATGCGGTTGTCGCGGCGCTCTCGGTCTATGCGGCGGAGCCGCAGGCGTTCGATGCCGAGGAGGTCCAGCTCCTCACCGCCCTCGCCGACGACATCTCCTATGCGCTGTCGAGGATCGCCACTTAGTAGCACCTGCCGTTCTATTTTCATTTGTTGCGCGCTTCGACGCGCCGGACCCTGTAGGATCGGCGGCAATCAATGAACCAATAGGCCGGGAGGCCCCCATGCCGCATGGGCTCGAAAGGTTCGTCGTACCCGCCACCTATGGCATCGGGGTGGTGCTCTGGGCGGTCGTCCTGGGCGTGCTGCTGGCCCGGTTGCGACGCCCGCCCGACGTCAACCGGCTGTTCTTCGTGCTGGTGGTCGTGCTGTCGATCGACGCGTTTCGTACGCTGTTCGAGAACGCCTATTTCGGTGCGTACTGGAACGCGGTCTACGGGGTCCTGCCGTCGCACTTCAAGGTACTGCTCGAAGCCCCCAGCCTCGTCATCCTGCCGCGGCTGGTAAACCTTCTCGCCGGTGGTCTCATCCTTTTCCTCGTGGTCTGGCGCTGGCTGCCGGCGGCCGAAACCGACCGCATCGACCTGGCCAACCGGCTGGCCGACAGCGCGCGAGACGCCGAGCGGGCGCGCGATCGCTATCAGAGAATCGTCGATGCCTCGCCCGACCTCGTGCTCGCGCTGGACGATTCGGGTCACGTGACCGATGCCGGCGCGCAGTTCCGGGAGGTGCTGGGGCTCGATCCGGCCGAACTGCCGGCAACGCCGGTCGCGGCGCTGGTCGCTCCCGCCGCACGCGCCCCTTTCGAGGCTCGCCTCGGACGAATTCTCACGCGGGACAGCGTGGCGACCGATACGATCGAGACGGTGATGTTGCACCGCGATGGTCGCGAGGTTCCGGTCGCCCTGCGCTTCGCCCGCGTGGCCGGCGGGGGCTTCTGTGCCGTCGGCCGCGACCTCACGGCGGAGCGGGATCACGGCCTGCTCGAGGCGGCGGTCTCCCATCTCGACGACATGGTGGTCATCACCGAGTATCGAATGGACGACCGGCGAAAACATCGGATCGCCTATGTGAACGAAGCCTTCACCCGGCAGACCGGCTACGCCGCTTCCGAGGCCATGGGCCATACGCCGGCCGAACTGCTGCACGGCCCCGATACGGATCTGGCGGCGGCGACGCGCCTCCTGGCGGCGCTGGAAGAAGGAAAGTCGATCACGGTGCAGTTGATGCACTACGCCCGGGATGGAAGGAAATACTGGGCCGAAGTGAGCCTGGCGCCGATCCGCGATCTGCTGGGCCACCTGACGCACTATACGGCAATCATCCGGGACATCACGAAACACAAGGAAGCGCTCGACGCGCTGGCGGTGAGCGAGGAGCGATCGCGGATCATCGCCTCGATGAGTTCCGATTTCGTATGGGATTTGAACCTCGTAGAAAACACGGTGTGGCGCAGCGGCCTCTCCGCGGCGACTTACGGTTATCAGCCTGAAGAGACGGCGGATGCCACCGATCTCTCGCGTAGACTAATCCATCCGGACGACCTGTCGAAGGTACTGGAGGGGGTGCGGGCCGTCATCCGCGGTGGCGGCAATCACTGGCGCGAGGAGTATCGCCTCCTGCGGGCCGATGGAACCTACGGAACCATGTCGGCGCAGGGAACGGTCATCCGCAACGCGCAAGGTCGCGCCGTGCGCCTGGTCGGGAGCGGCGTGGACATCACGGAGCAGAAGGCCCGTGAGGAGGCTGCGCGGCAATCCCAGAAGCTCGAAGCCATTGGCCAGCTGACAGGCGGCGTCGCCCACGACTTCAACAACATTCTCATGGTGATCATGGCGAACGCCGATGCCGTCATCGAGGAGACGGAGGAGGGCAGGGCGACGCTCGATCTCGCCGTCGAGCACCTCAAGCGCATCAATGGTGCTGCGGCACGAGCGGCCAAGCTGACGCACCAGCTGCTCGCCTTCTCCCGCAGGCAGACCCTCAGGCCCGAGCGTCTCGACATCGCCGACATCCTGACCACGACCTCCGAACTCCTGGTGCGCACGCTTGGCGAGCACGTCGTCTTCGAGGCGAACCTGGAACCGGGCTTGCTGGCGGTCTTCACGGACAGATCCCAGCTCGAGACCGCTTTCCTGAACATCTGCCTGAACGCGCGCGACGCGATGCCGACGGGGGGCACGCTCACGGTCGCGACGCGGCGCGAAACGCGGGCCGGGTCGGACGGGAGGGAGACCGAATACGTCGTGCTTTCGATCGCCGATACCGGAACGGGAATGACGGCCGAGGTCCGGGAGCGGGTCTTCGAACCCTTCTTCACGACCAAGGAGGCGGGCCGTGGATCGGGCCTCGGGCTCAGCATGGTCTATGGATTCGTGAAGCAGTCGAAGGGTCTGATCGAGATCGAGAGCATCCCGGCGCCGGCCCCCGGTCATGGCACGACCGTGCGCCTGCTGTTTCCCGTGGCGGACCGGAGGGAGATGCCCGCGAAGATCGTGGACGGTGCCGACGAGATCCCGGGCGGTACCGAGCGGATCCTCGTGGTGGAGGACGAGGCCTCGGTCCGTGTGCTCGTCGTCTCCCAACTCGAAAAGCTCGGCTACCGCGTGACCGAGGCCGGCAACGGCTCCGAGGCGCTGGCGATGCTGCGCCGCGATCCCGATGCCATCGATCTCCTGCTGACGGACGTCGTCATGCCTGGGCCGGTGAGCGGCGACATTCTTGCCGACGAGGCCACACGCTTGCGCCCAGGCCTCCCCGTCGTGCTCATGTCGGGCTATCCGGAGGGCACGATCGCTGCGACCGGCCAGTCTCCGCCGGGACAGATCCTGCTGTCGAAGCCGTTTCGCAAGGCCGAGCTCGCGCGTGTCGTCCGGACGGCCCTCATGGAAGCGCGCGCGCAAGTCGCAGCGCCAGGCGACGAGGCGGCGCCGCGTCCGTAGCGCCTACGACCGGTCTTCCTGGCTCTTCCCCGGCAAGGAAGGGGCAGCCTTCGACATGATGGTCATCATCAGTCCGGCACATCCTTTCTCGATCAGATCGAGTGCGCGTTCGTAGTCCTCCGTCGTCCCGCCATAGGGGTCGACGATGTCGATGGCCAGGGCCTGCGGGGCATGCCGCATCAGAAGTTGCGGGGCGTCCGTGCGGCCGCCCGGTGCCATCCAGCGCAGGGCGGCGAGATTGCTCCGGTCCATCGCAATCAGATGGTCGTAGCGGGCGAGATCCTCCTGCCGCAGCGTCCTCACGGGGGCTGGCGGCACGTCGTAGCCTCGGCGCTCGGCGACCTCGAAGGCCAGCAACGAAGGAGGCTCACCCGCATGGCCGTCGAAAGTGCCGGCCGTGGCGATGTCGAACCTGTCCGAGATCCGGGCCCTCGACGCGAACGTGCGGAAGACGCCCGCCGCCATCGGCGCCCGGCAGATACCGCCGGTGGAGACGAACAGAACCCCGATGCTCACGACGGATTGCTCGCGGGAAGATCGATCTGGAACGTGGCACCCTGCCGCCCCGGTTTCAGCGTCAAGGTACCGCCGGCGTCGCGGACGATGCCGTAGGATACGGCCAGGCCGAGACCGGCGCCCTGACCTTCCGGCTTGGTGGTGAAGAAGGGCTCGAAGATTCGGTCGCGAATGGTTTCGGTCACGCCCGGCCCGTTGTCGGCAACCCGCACCCAGACGCGGTTACCGGCACCGCGACCTGCCGACAATTCGACGGTCCTGTCCTTCTCCAGTGTGTCGGCGAATGCGTCCCGCGCGTTGGCGAGGATGCTCACCAGCACCTGTTCCATCAGGGGCAGGTGTCCGGCGACGGTGAGAGGCTCCTCGCCGAGATTCTCCTCCAGTGCGATCTCTGCGGCGCGATAGGACTGGGCGACGCGAACGACGGCCGAGCGGCAGGCGTCGCGCAGATCGAAGGACTGCGGGCCCTCGCGCGTCGAACGGCTGAAGATGCGCATGCGCGAGATGATGGCTGCCGCCCGGTCGACCTGCGCGACGATGCGGTTGAGCTTGCCGACGGCGAAGGCGCGGAATTCGCGATCGGACATCACCGGCATCGGTGGTTCGGGATCATCGCCGTCCGCAGGCGCGATTTGCGGCTCCGGGGCCGCCTCGGCCTGCGCATTCTGCGCGGCCATGCGGATCACATTCAGCGGCTGGCTGAGTTCATGGGCGATGCTGGTGGTTATCTCGCCGAGCGTCACCAGCTTTGCGGAGACGGCGATAGCCCGCTCGGCCTGATGGCGAAGCGTCTCGTCATGTCCCACCATGATGACGCTCTCGCCGCTGTCCGGAAGGGTCTGGCGCGAAAGCGAAAAGCGCAATCTGCGCGGCTGATCGGCGGCTCTCACGAGTTGGATGTCGACCTCGGCGAGGGGTGCGTCCCCCTTTGCGAACGCGAGCAACGGCTCGACCCCCTCGAGTGCCGGGTTGAACAGGGCATTGCCGACGTCATCGTCGCCATCGGCCCCCAGCAGGCGCCGGAACGAGGGATTGGCATGAATGATCCTGCCGGTCCTGTCGACGACAGCGGTGAGCGCCAGCGGCGTGTCGACGATCGCCGCGAGGACCTGGCGCTCCGACGCTTCGCGGGCCGCAGCGGCCGACCGTTCGATCAGGCGGGAGATGCCCAGACCCGCCACCACCGTGAGAGCCGTGAGCAGGGTGGCGATCATGAAGATCAGCAGGTTGCGATCCCGCCACGGCGTCAGGAAGGAACTCTCGCCGACGACGACCGCAACGTATGCTGGAAAGGTCCGGACTTTCGTCGCGACGACAATCCGGGTCGGACTGCTGCCCGCATAGTAGGGAAACGGACCTTTGGTGAGCACCGCCTTGCCGGCTTGCCCTGTCGCGATCAGGCGATAGGGAAGGGTCTCGTCCAGACGCTTGCCGAGTGGCTGGTCGGGAAGGCTGGTCGCCAGCAGGGTGCCGTCGTCCCGGAAGAGCGCGAGCCAGCTATCGGCGCCGAGTGCGACCTGCCTGTAGAAATCGGCGAAGAACTCGGCTTCGAGACCGACGGCGACCACGCCGAGGAACTCGCCTGTCGCCGACACCACCTTGCGGGAGACGTAGAAGCGCGGCTTACCGCTTGCCCGGCCGATCGCCGTCGCGCTGAGAGCGATCGTGGTTGCTCCAGGCTCCATCGCCTTCCTGAACCACTCGAGATCGGCGACGTTGATCGGGGTGGGCGGCCACACCCTTGTGGTGTTCACGACGTCGCCGTTGGCCGCGATGATGATGGCCACGCCAATCTGCGGTTGCCCCACGATACGATCGCGCATCGCCTCGTGGTAGCGCTTCTCGCCCATGATACTACGGAACTCTTCTGGCGTTTCGATGCGATTTTCATCGACCCAATCGGTGATGCTCTTGGCGACGAGATCCGCCGCGCCCTGGGTCTGCGCCGCGTGGGCCGCGACGGTGAGGGAGATATTCTCCGCCGAGGTCTTCCACCCTTCGACCGACAGTTCGTAGTTCTGCTCCATGACGAGCAGCGCAAGACCCCAGACGAGGGCGACCTGGGCGGCACAGATGGCCAGCATGCGTCGCTTGCTCACCGGCCGGATCAGCACGTCGAGCAGGCGATTGCGCGCCCGCGCCGCCTTGGTCTTCCCAATGCCTGCGATCGACAATGTCATGCCAAGCGTGTCCCGAGATTCGGTAACCCGACCCACAAGAATCTCTGCCCCCATCGGGTGCAGGCCCTTGCGGAATGTACCCCAGAGCGGGCAGCTTGGAAGCTGTGCTCCGCTGCGATCGTCTCCACTTTGGAAATGATTTGCAGCTGCAAGGGAAGTCGTTGCTGCATGTCGAGCCCGGACGCTGCCATTCCCGAGGATCGAACGTTCGACGTCCTGGTCGTCGACGACGATTCGGATGCCGTCGAGGAACTGGTCGAGTATCTCGCCAAGGCCGGTCTGTCCTGCCTCTCGGCCGGGGATGGCTGGGAGGCCCTGAAGCTCCTGGCCGACAGGCGGAGAGCGAGGGTGGTGGTATCGGACCTCCGCATGCCCGAATTGACCGGACTCGAGTTCGCCGAACGACTGACCCGGCTGGGCGGCAGCGACCGGCCGGAAGTGATTTTCGTGAGCGGCCATGCCGGATTCGACGATGCGGTGGAGGCGATCCGCCTCGGGGCGCGGGACCTGCTGACCAAACCCGTGGACGGGCCGCGCCTCGTGAAGGCAGTCAAGTCCGCCCTCGTCGCCCGCCAGGGCCGCGATCGCGCCGCGCCGGCTGCGGGAGCGCCCACCGCAGGGTTGGCCGACCGCAAGCGCGCCGCCCTGAAGCAGATGCGCTCGATGCGCAGGATGCGCGGCCAGCACTTCCCGACCCAGCTCTTTTCGGATCCCTGCTGGGAGATGCTGCTCGACCTGTACGATGGCCATCTGGCTGCGGCCGAGGTCACCGTCACCAGCCTGGGAGCCGCATCGGGTGTTCCCTTGACGACGGCTCTGCGCCGCATGGACCAGCTCAAGGCGCACGGGCTGATCGAGCGTACCGAGGACGTCGACGACAAGCGACGTACCATCGTGCGCCTGACCCAGGCCGGCCTCGATGCCGTCGAAGGCTTCTTCGATACCTACCTGCAGCGCCCGGCGACCTGATGCGCGATGTATCCGATCCGGAGGCGATCTGGGGTGAGCTCAGGGCGAACCCGTCCTAGTCTGAGGCATGGAAAACACGGACACCGCCGCCGCCGCATTCGGTACCGACATCCTGATCATCGAGGACGATCCAACCCAGGCTGAGGAAATCGCCTGCTGCCTGCGACGCGCCGGCCTGCGAGTCGACGCCACCGTAAGCGGTTCGCTCGCCATTCATACGGTTGCGCAGCTCCGGCCGAAAGTCGCGCTGATCGACTACAACCTGCCCGACATGGACGGCGTAACGGTGGCGGAACGCATCAGGCGCCTCAGCCCGGGCACGGCGATGATCGTGATGTCGGGCCGCATCGACTGGCTTTCGGACCTCACGCTCGAAAAGGTCGGCATCTTCACCTTCATGAACAAGCCGGTTGCCCTTGGTGCCTTGCGCAGCGCCGTGCGAAAGCTCGTGCGGACCACGACGCGGACGGGACTGCCGCCCTTGCTGCCGAGGAAGCCACGCTTTTCCCTGTCGTTCGCTTTCTCCCGGAATGCTGGGTAGATGGAGGGCTTGCACGCGTTTCTTGACTTCGGTCGTCATCGGGTCCTCACTCGATGACCATGTAGTCTCGGGCTCGAGAAATTGCCCGACGCATCGGGGTGAGCGTGCGTGTACTTCTGATCGAGGACGACCCTGATCTTCGGAGTGAGATTCGCGAGTATCTCCAGCGCCGTGGCCACGAGGTCACGGATTGCGGGTCGCTCGGCGAGGGCCGTAAGCTCGTCCAGCGACTCGTCGCCGTCTCGGCGCCGCCCGACGTCATCGTCTGCGACGTGAACCTTCCCGACGGGAACGGCGTCGACTTCTTCATTGCCGCCTCTGCCGGACTGTCGAACTGCCAGTGGGTTCTGATGTCGGGCGCCCATGATCTCGACCGGGTCGAGAAGGCTGGGGTCCGCGTCGGCGCGCCGTCCTGCACGATCGTCGACAAGCCGGTGTCCCTGCGCGCTTTGAGCGCTGCGCTCGATCGGAGCTGATCTCGCCGGTTCGTTTCCAGATTGGAAGCATTGAAGCGCGATTCCCCAAGGCTTCCGGCCGTTCCGGGAATGGACCGTCCCCGTGCTCATCCAGAATGGAGACATCGACGCGCGCGACAAGGTTGCTTCCGTCGTACATGGATCGGAGGAGGACTTGCGCCATGCGCTTCACCGATCGGACTTTCCCATTCCACGCCGCCGCGTCTTTCATCGGCTTTCTCTTCTGCCTGGCCGTCGTGCCTGCCGCAGCCATGACCTTTTCAACGGCGGTATCGGTCGACGGGAAGCGCTACGTGCTCGCAAGAGGACAGATCGGCGAAGGCGATGCCGGCCGGCTTCGCGTCGCGCTACAATCGGCCGATCGCGATTCGTTCGGACACAAGATCGTGGCGCTCGACAGTTCAGGCGGCTCGGTCATGGAAGCCTTCCTGATGGTCGAGGTCATGGACAGGGAGCGGGTCTCCACCGTCGTGCCGTCAGGTGCCGCCTGCGCGTCGGCCTGTGCCCAGATTCTGTTCCTGTCCGGAATCCATCGCACCGTCGAAGGGGGCGGACGGCTGGGCCTCCACTCCTGCTACGACTCACGGGAGCGGAGCCGGTCGGTGGTCTGCAACGAGCTGATCGCCCAGAATGCCGTCTCGCGCGGGACACCCTACGGCTCGATCATGGCCTTCATGCATCTCGGCGCGCCGAGCCAGATGCGCTGGCTCGATGCGCCCGACGCCGATTGCTGGGGATTCACCAGGCGACCCCCGGACTCCGCAAGCGGTGGCCAGCGCGGCCATACGATGGCGTGCGGAACCGGTGCTTACACCGCGGTGAAGGCCTCGGCGCGGCCGGCATCGGACGGCATGCCTCGCCGCGCGAGCCCGCTTTGACGCAGGCGAACGCTCCGATACGGATGCGATCGGAATTCCCTCCAGCGGCCGGCACGGCTAGATCCATATGGCACAAGAGCAAAGCATGAGGGGACTTGGGTGAATCATCAAGAGTTTGCGCCGTCCACCGGTCGCGTCGGCTGCGACGCGGTCGTCGTCGACGACTACCCGGAGCTGGCTACGTCGATTGCAGAAGCGCTCCGGCGCCGTGGCCTGTCCGTACGCGTCGCCCTCGATGGTGAGGCGGCGGTTGCCCTTGCCCGGAACTACAACCCCGTCGTCGCACTGATCGACTGCATCCTGCCGGACGTCGATGGTCTTCACCTCATACGCCAGCTCGGCGAGGCTTGGCCGGATACGACATTCATCGCCATGTCGGGCGATGTCGGCGGAATCTCGGAAGACATGGCAAGGCAGCTTCGCATCAAGGCGTTCCTGAACAAGCCGCTGCCGATGCGCGTGCTGGCCCAGGCCGTCGAGCGTCTGGTCCGCTCGCCCGGCGGCCGGCCCCCGGAGCGGGAGACGCCCAGCTCCTGGATCTCTCTGGGCATCGGCTCGCCCGCGGGCTGCGAGATGCGCACCTTCCCGAGGACTCGGACCTAGCGGCGATAGATCCGCGGGACAGGTCGCTTCGTGCCAGCGGAAGCCGGGTTCCGGCCCGCCCGATCGAACGAATATGCCGGTGCTGCCGACGAGCGTAAGGTGCTCGACGGCCGGGGGGCTTCATGACGGACAAGTTCTCGCTGTTGGCGCAAATGGCCTCCGACTGGTGGTGGGAGATGGACGCCGACCTGCGCTTCACGTTCATGTCGGAGCAATTCACGAGCGTCTTCGGCATTCCGACCTCGGCGGTCATCGGCCGGACGCGGGTGGAACTGCATCGAGGCGACTATGAAAGCCCGGGATGGCGCGCCCACCTCGACGATCTCGCGCATCGCCGGCCGTTTCGTCACTTCGAGACCACGTTCATGGACTCTGCGGGGAACATGCGGCCGCTCTGGATCAGCGGCACGCCCCTGTTCTCGGAGCAGGGCGTGTTCACGGGATACTTCGGGGTCGGTCACGACCTGACCGAACTTCGCCGCCGGGAGCGAGAGGCCGCCGGGCGTGCCGCCGAGCTGGAGTCCATCCTCGAAAATGTCGAACAGGGTGTCGTGCTGTTCGATCAGGACATGAGGGTCGTCGTCTACAACGAGCGCCTGCGCGACTTCCTGGAGCTGGACAAGAGCTTCGATGCCCACGGAATGACGCTCGATGAGATCCTGCACTATCTCGCCGAGCGGGGTGAGTATGCACCCGAGGAAAAGCAGGCTGCCATCGCCCTCAGGATGCGACTGATGCACAGCCGGGAGCCTTTCACGGCCGATCGCGAGAGGCAGGACGGGCGCATCGTTTCCGTTCATTTCAAGCCTCTGGCTGACGGCGGGGCCGTCATGACCTATTCGGACGTTACCCAGTCGCGTCGCCATGACGCCCAGCGCCGAGGCCTCGCCGAGCAACTCGACCGCGAACGGAAAAGCCTGGTGGCGGCTCAGACCGTCGCACGGGTCGGGAGCTGGGAGACGGACCTGCGGACGATGGAGGTGCAGTGGTCGGCGGAAACGTTTCGGATTTTCGAGGTCGAGCCGCGCGAGTTTTCACCGACGCACGACCGGTTCCTCGAGTTGGTCCATCCGGACGACCGCGCCGCCGTCGACGAGGCCTTCATGGGGTCCCTCGGCACGACGGAGGTCTGCACCATCGAGCACCGCATCGTCACGCCCAGCGGCAAACTGAAGTTCGTGGTCGAGCGGTGGCAGACCGTGGCCGAGGGCGACGGCATGCCCGCTCGTGCGGTCGGAACCTGTCAGGACTGCACCGAGCTAAAAATCGCCCAGCTCAAGGCAGAGGAGGCGACAAATCTGCTGCGCGTGGCCGGGCGAACGGCACGGCTTGGTGGCTGGGTCTCCGACCTCGAGAAGGGACAGCTCGAATGGTCGTCGGTGACGGCCGAGATTCACGACGAGCCGCCGGGATTCAGCCCCTCCCTGGAACAAGGGCTTCGCTACTTCGTGGCCGAAGATCGCAAGAAGATGGAGGTCGCACTCGACCTCTGTGCGCTGGAAGGAAGACCCTTCGACGAGACGCTGCGTATCGTGACGGCGCGCGGCAGACATGTCTGGGTGCGTGTCATCGGCGAGGCGGTGCGCGACCGACAGGGGGCGATCCGGTCGATCCGGGGCGCCCTGCAGGACATGACGGAGCTGCTGGAAGCCCGTGAGAGTTCCAGGCGCTTGGCGGAGCGACTCTATCAAACGCTCGACAACATCAACGACGGGTTCATCACGATCGACGCGGACTGGAGGTTTACCTTCGTCAATCAGGAAGCCATGCGACTCCTGGAGAGGAGCGATACGGATCTCTATGCCAGTTTGCTGTGGGAGATGCTCCCGGATATCGTTGGGTCAGGCTTCGAGCGAAATTTGCGCGAGGCTGCCGAATCGCAGCAGGTGAAGACGTTCGTCGAGTATGCGTCCGGACTCGCGAAGTGGTTCAGTGTACGTGCCTATCCTTCCAATGAAGGCTTGGCCATCTATCTCCAGGACGTCACCAGTTCCAGGGAACAGCAGGAGCATCTCGCCCTTCTCGAGGCGGCCGTTTCGCGTTCGAACGACATCATCTTGATTACCGAGGCGAACGTACTCGACGAGCCGGGGCCGGCCATCGTCTACGCCAACGATGCCATCACGAAGCTGACCGGATACAGCCCGAACGAAGTCATCGGCAAATCGCCGAGGCTTTTCCAAGGCCCGGGAACATCCCGCAGCGAACTCACCCGGATCCGGACGGCCCTCGAAGCCAATGCACCGGTCAGCGCGGAACTCGTGAACTATGCCAAGAACGGATCGGCGTACTGGACGGAACTGGATATAGCACCGATCGTCGATCAAGCGGGTCGCGCCACCCACTTCGTTGCGGTCCAGCGGGACATCACCCAGCGCAAGGCCGCTCAGGACGCACTCGCCATCAGCGAACTGCGCTTCAGGACGGTCGCCCAGCTCAGTGCCGATATAGTCTGGGACTGGGAGCTGGCTTCGAATGTGATCTGGCAGAACGAGGAAGGCTCTGCCCGGTACTTCAGGCCCGAGGACAAACCCGACAGCCCCCAATCCTGGATGGAGCGGATACATCCGGAGGACAGCGAAAGGGTTCTCGCCGATTTGGTCGCAGCCCTGCGGGGGGGCGGCGACGATTGGTCGGCGGAGTACAGGCTGCAGCGCGCTGACGGATCCTACGCTCAGATGGTGGCAAGGGCTGCGGTCATTCGCAATCACCTGGGAAAGGCAGTCCGGATCGTCGGCAGCGCAGAAGACGTGACCGAGCAGCGAGAGCTGCAGGAGCGGGTACGCCACTCGGAAGAGAACTATCGGACGCTCTTCCAGGCTGCGCCGTACGCGATCATCGTGAAGGACCGCGAGACCCATCGCCTGATTGCGGTTAACGACGCGGCGGTGAAGCAGTATGGCTGGTCCCGGGAAGAAATGCTCGAGATGAAGATGAGCGACCTCCATGCGGCCGAAGATCTTCCCGCTCCGGCTGCCCTTCAGCGCTCCTCTTCGAGCACCGACACCAGCCTCCTCAACAATATTCGGCACCGAAGGAAGGACGGCACGCTGATCGACGTGGAAATGGCCGTTCGCCTCCTGGAGTATGACGGCAGGCCTGCGACGCTGGCGGTCATCTCCGATGTCAGCGAGCGGATCCGCAGCGAACGAGAGCACGTGGCGGCGGAAGAACAGTTGCGCGCCTCGCAGAGGCTGGACGTCGTCGGGAAACTGACGGGAGGTGTCGCTCACGACTTCAACAACATCCTGATGGTGATTCTCGCGAACGTCGACGCTGTCCTCGACTCTGACGAGGTCGCCCTGGAGACCCGACGCAGCATCGAGAGGATCGGCGGCGCGGCTGAGCGGGCTTCGCAGCTGACGCGGCAATTGCTGGCGTTCTCCCGCAAGCAGACGCTGCGACCGGAGAAGACCAATCTCAATGACCTGGTGGTGGCGACCGGTTCGTTGTTGCGGCGGACCCTCGGTGAACACATCGAGATAAATTCGCTGCTGGCGGAAGACCTCTGGGAAACCCACACCGACCGCGGCCAGGTCGAGGCAGCCGTGATCAACCTTTGCATAAACGCCAGGGACGCCATGCCGGATGGGGGACGGCTCTTCATCAGGACCAGGAACGTCACGCTGGACGAGGACTACGCGGCTCTCAATCCCGAGGCCAGGCCCGGCGATTACGTGGCCCTGTCCGTCACCGACTCCGGAACGGGGATGACGCCGGAAGTGCTGTCCAGGGCGTTCGAACCCTTCTTCACGACCAAGGAAGTGGGCAAGGGCACGGGGCTGGGACTGAGCATGGTCTATGGCTTCGTCAAGCAGTCGAAAGGGCATGTCGCGATCTACAGCGAGATTGGGCACGGCACGGTCGTCACGCTGTATCTGCCCAAGGCGAATCGGGAGAAGGAAAAGGCCGTGACACGGGAGTTCCAGGTTCCCCGCGGTACCGAGCGGATCCTGGTGGTGGAAGACGAGGAACAGGTACGGGCAATCGTGGTCGGGCAATTGTCCAGTCTCGGGTATACCGTCGTCGAAGCAAGCGACGGGGAAACCGCGCTTGAAAAGCTTCGAACCGGTTCGGCGTTCGATCTGCTCCTGACGGACGTGATCATGCCGGGGCCGCTCAATGGCAAGGCGCTCGCCAGTGAGGCGACCAAGCTCTCACCCGACCTGCGTGTGCTGTTCATGTCGGGCTATTCCGACGACGCGATTTCAACGCTCGGCGTGTTGAACCCCGGCGTCAGCCTGCTGACGAAACCCTTCCGCAAGACCGATCTCGCAATTGCCGTCCGGCGCGTCCTCGAAGGCACCCGACAACTGACGCCGACCAGCTCCGTCAGCGAAAGCTGACGGGAAGCTGGACGACGACGCCGGCGAAGACCTGGAACGACGCGACGCCCCGGCCGCTCTGGATCACCGAGTATTGCGGCTCGACGAACGCGTTGAGGCTGGCGCCGTTCGGCAGCTCGAACACGCGGCCGAGGCCGAGGCCGACCGGGACCACGGCGTTCCTGCCGAGGTCGAATGACGCAATTCCCGAGGAGCGCAGATAGAATCCGTCGCCCAGATTGTAGAAGAGCAGCGGCTGTGCGGTGACGGTCTGGAGCGTGCCGTCGAGCGTCTGCTGCCACGAGGCCAGCAGCGTCGTCAGACCCCAGCGGTGGCGGGCGCTGACGACCGACTCGACCCCGACCTGCCACTTGGCGGTGCCCAGCGCCTGGGCGCTGGCGGTCGGCACGACCAGCAGTGGACCGATGCCGGTCTTCACCGAGCCGAAATAGAAGACGGCGAGGTCGAAGATCGTGAAGTCGCCCACGCCGTTGACCGCCTTCTCCGGGTCCCAGGCGCTGGCCACGACGGGCATGGAGGCGCGCATCATCTGGTCCACGCCGAACAGGGCATGGGGCAGCACGAAGCGGAAGTATCCCTGATCGGCGCCACTGGCTGGCCGTTCGGTGAGCACGGGCTGGGCGTAGTTGTGGAACTCGAACGCCATCCGGGGCGTCAGCGGGTCGTTGGCCCTGTTCTGAAGATTGTCCACGTCCGGCTGCGCCATCGCTTGCGCCCGGGCGAAGAAAAGGGCGAGCATCGCCAGCGGGAGGACCCAGGTCCGGATTCGTCCGGACGCCGAGCGGCAGGAGGATCTGCGCTGGGCAGAGGGGACGGAAAAGCGGAGAGGCATGCCCGGCATGATCGCATCATTCGAACACGGCTTCATCTTCATCAAGACCCGAAAGACGGCCGGCACCGCCATCGAGCTGGTGCTCAGCAGCCTGTGCGGCGCGGCCGACATCATCACGCCGATCCATCCCGACGACGAAAAGATCCGGCGGGCGCAGGGCTGGCGCGGCCCGCAGAATTTCCGCGTCGGGCCGGCATCGGCGAGCGGCCACGAGGGCGTTCTCGAGCGGGGCGACGAGGCCGACTACCAGGAGATGATGAAGGGACATCCCACCGGCGACGAGTACTTCAACCACATGCCGGCGAGCCTGGCGCGCCGGATGCTGGGCGAGGACTTCTGGCGGAAGGCCCACAAATGGACCATCGAACGGCACCCGTACGAGAAGGCGGTGTCGCAGGCCTACTGGAAGATGTGGTTCATGGGGAGGCCCCAAGTCGACTTCCAGCCCGTGCTCGACGAGCTGATCGCCCACGAGGAGATCGACAACCGGGATCTCTACACGATCGACGGCGAGGTCGCCCTCGACGAGATCATCCGGCAGGAGGACCTGCCCGGCTCGTTCAATGCGGTCCTGGCGAAGTCCGGACTGCGCTTCGACGGCCCGCTGCCGCGCGCCAAGACGGTGCAGCGCGCCGATCGCCGGCCCGCGGCGGAGATCCTGACGGACCGGCAGAAGAGGGCCATCTACGAGACTTGCCGCGAGACGTTCGAGTTGATGGGCTACGCGCGGTGACGTCGATAATCGAAACAAACGAATTAAACGAAATAATTGAACGGGAAAGGCCCTCCCCCGGCGCGGCGATCCCCGGGGCCGGGCCTGCCCGGTGTTTTGCACGGTGCATGACTGATTGCCCGGCCATGGCCGGTGCGGCCCTAACGCCGGATCGACACAAGGGGTAGGTCGAAGGGGGCGCTGGCGCCCTTTATGTTGTCGGGCAGGGGCGAATAGGGCGCGCCGGCGCGGACGCCGGCCAGTACGCCGGCGTCGAATTCCGGCTCGCCGCTCGAACTGATGACGGTGGCGCTGAGCAGGCGGCCGTCGCGGGCGATGACGATCCGCACGACCGTCACGCCCTGCCGCCTCTGGGTGTTCGACTGGTAGCGGTAGCCCACGATCTTGCGCAGGACCTCGGAGAGGTAGTTGTCCGCGACCCGGGCGCGCGCGTAGGTGTCCGCGGGGTTGACGAAGCGGTGCTGCGTCGGCGGCTCGGCGGTCGAAGCCGAGGGCGGTCGCCTCGTCGGCGCCGTCGAGAGCGGCGAGGGCTTGAGTTCCGGCTTCGGTGCCGGGGGCGGCGGCCGCGGCGGTGCGGCGAGCGCCTGCTGTTGCGGCAGCGGCTTCGGCGCCGGGGCGGGCTCGGGCGGCTTGGCCGGCACGGCCCGGTTCGGCGGCGGTGGGGACGGCGCCACTTTCAGCCCCTGTTCCGCCGGCGGCGCCGGCGCGGGCTTCTCGGCCGGTGCGGGCGGCGGCTCGACCCGCGCCTCGGCAGGCGGCTCCGGGGGCGGCGGCGCAGCCTCCGGTTCAGCGAGCAGGCTGGGTTCCTCCCTGCTCTCGGGCGGCGGCGGCGGTGCGGGCGGCTCCTTCGATACCTGGTCGGTGGGCGGCGCCTGGGTCGGCCGGTCGCCCGTGACGGGCGCCGGCGGACGCACACCGGGAACGGTCGGCGGCAGGGCCTGCGGGAGCGGAACCTGCTGCGGAGGCTGGGCCGCGGGCGGCGGTGGCTCGGGCGGCGGCGGTTCCGGCGGCTTGGGCTGCTCGAATGAGACGGTGATCGCCTCCTCGACCGGCGGCGCCGGCGGCTTCTGCTGCGTCAGCCACCACAGGGCCGCGACCACAAGGACATGCAACAGGATCGCCAGCGCCAGGGCGACGGGCGACATGCGGTCGTATCGATGGGAAGAGGCGCTGACGGCGTGGGCCACGGGATGGTTCTACAGCTTTTCGCCTCGATGCCTCGCCGCCTCGTCGGGGGAGGGCGTCCTGCCAGTCTAGAGCAGCGGCAGAGAGTCCATCCTGCGACTTTCCATCCTCTACGTACCGGCGGATATTGGCGTTTCTCTGGCAGTCGGGTCGAGCCACATCCACACCGACGTCTGATCCCGGCCTCCTCGAACGACGAACCGATCGCCCGGCTGGGACGCCACGGCAGACGGCAAAGGCTGGAACATCACCGACCAGCTTGAAGACGCGCCGGGCGCCGGCCTGTTCTCGTAGGTCCCTTCGGCATCCAACGTGAGCTTGAACCACTGGACGATGCCGTTCACCGCGCCGCCCGTGCTGACCAGGTCGACCGCGGCCCGATGCTCCGTGAACGGACCGCCCGAGCTGAAATCGAAGGAGAAGAGGTCCTCCGGGGCGCTGCGCAGCGCCAGCGCCGCATTGCCCGGCGACAGGGGGATGCGCGCGGTGAAGCCGTTCATCGGCGAGAGGTCGAAGCCCTCGACCGACATGGTCTGCCTGGCGGCCAGGTTGGCATAGTGGGCGAGAGCGATGCGCACCGAGCCATGCGAGGGGATCACGCGGGTGGCGGGGTGGCCCAGCCGTCTGACGACGTCCTCCATGGAGCCGAGAATGTTTTCACCCAGCAGGTTGTTGGAGACGATCTCGGACACGATGATGTCGGCCGGCCCGGCGAGGTCGGTTCCGATCTCGAGGTCGCGCGAGTGCTTGGCCACGATCCGGACGCGGTCGGCATGGCCGTTGCGTTCGACGATCTGCGTCGCCGCGGCTGCGAGCGCGGTATTCACTTCGCAGCTCACCACCTCGGCGGCGCCCGCCCGGGCCGCCATCAGGGCGAGGAGGCCCGATCCGGCGCCGATGTCGAGCACGCGACAGCCCGGGACCACGCTGCGACGCAAGGCGGAGTCGAACGCCGAGTTGCGCGCGGCGTCCGCGAGGATGTCGTGATGCCAGTCCGGCACGCTGCTTTCCAGGACGAGCCGTGCGATCCGCTCGATCTCGGGATCTTCGGGGGCGAGCCGGCGCGCCTGGTCGGCGAGTTCGGCGGCGCGCGCCGTCTCACCGCCGTCGCTCAGGGCCTTCGCCAGCCGCACCATGCTTGCGGGATCGGCTGTGAGATTTGAAGCCGTGCCGGAGGCCGCGAGGCCGCGAAGCAGCATCTCGCTGTGCTTCTCGATGGTCGTGCGAGGACGTGTGGTCATACGATCCGGTTACGACTGCCCGTGCCCGGCGCGCCCCACCCGGCAGACCGGGCGGGGCGCGTTGGCGAGCCTACTTGAACGAGATCGGCGGAGCGTCGTCGACCGACGGCGGCGCCTGGATCTCGATCGTCACCTTGCTGGGATCGACTCCGGTGCCCTTGTCGAGGCTCGACGTGACCATGCCGGGAAAGGCGATGACCAGCGCCACCATGATGACCTGGATGAAGACGAACGGCACGGCACCCCAGTAGATCTGTGCCGTGGTGACACCGTCCATCAGCTTGCCCGTGACCTTGTCGACATAGCTTCCTTCGGGGGCGACCGATCTCAGGTAGAACAGCGCGAACCCGAATGGCGGGTGCATGAACGACGTCTGCATGTTCACCCCCATCAGCACGCCGAACCAGATCAGGTCGATGCCCAGGGCTTCGGCGGGCTTGACCAGCAGCGGAATGATGATGAAGGCCAGCTCGAAGAAGTCGAGGAAGAAGGCCAGCAGGAAGATCATGATGTTCACGACGATCAGGAAGCCGATCGGTCCGCCGGGCAATCCCAGCAGGAGGTGCTCGACCCACTGGTCGCCGTTGACGCCGTAGAAGCTCAGGCTGAACACGCGCGCGCCGACCAGGATGAAGATGACGAAGGCGGTGAGCTTGGCCGTCACGTCCATCGCCTGGCGCAGCAGGGCGAAGTCCAGCCGCCGGTTGGCGAGCGCCAGGAGTACCGCGCCGGTGGCTCCCATCGCGCCGCCCTCGGTCGGCGTGGCGAGGCCGATGAAGATCGTGCCCAGCACCAGGAAGATCAGCGCCAGCGGCGGCATCATCACGATGACGACCTGCTGCGCCAGCCGGCTCAGCAGCCCGAGCTTGAACGTCCGATTGCCGAGGGCCACGACATAGGCGACGAGACCTGCCATGGATGCCGCCCAAATACCCTCCCAGTCCAGCCCGTACGCCAGCACCAGGCTGCCGGCCACGACGCAGACCACGAGCACCAGCAGCGAGGTATAGCCGGCGCTGCCATTGTCCTCCTTGAGCTGACGTGCCTCCGGCGGCAGGGCCGGCGCCACGCCCCGGGTGAAGATCGTCCGGGAGAAGACGTAGCCGACATACAGACCGGTCAGGACGAAGGCCGGAATGATCGCTCCCTTGTACATGTCGCCGACCGACCGGCCGAGCTGATCGGCGAGCACGATCAGGACGATGCTGGGCGGAATGATCTGCGCCAGGGTGCCGGAGGCGGCGATGACGCCGGACGCGAGTTTGCGGTCGTAGCCGTAGCGCAGCATGATCGGCAGCGAGATCAGGCCCATCGAAATGACCGACGCCGCCACCACGCCCGTCGTGGCCGCCAGCAGCGCGCCAACGAACACGACCGCATAGGCGAGGCCGCCGGGCAGCGGGCCGAACAGCTGGCCGATCGTGTCGAGCAGGTCCTCGGCCATGCCGGAGCGTTCGAGGATCAGCCCCATGAAGGTGAAGAACGGGATCGCCAGCAGCGTCTCGTTCTCGATCACGCCATAGAGGCGATTGGGAAGCGCCTGCAGCAGGTTGGGCGTGAACAGGCCCAGTTCGATGCCGACGATCGCATAAAGCAGACCGAGCGCGCTGAGCGAGAAGGCGACCGGATAACCGAGCAGGAGAAAGAAGATCAGCGACACGAACATGATCGGGGCCATCTCGGCCTTGACCCAGCCCGCGAGCGCGCTTTGTGGCGCGAAGAAGGAAGACACCACCAGCGCGGCGATGAAAATGAGGAAGAGATAGAAGATCCCGCGAAGAACTCTCATGGCGCGGGCCTCAGTGCGTCGACGGTGCGGTGCGCGGATCGACATAGACCCCGCGCATCACGCCCACCTGCTTGATGATCTCGGATATGCCCTGCATCAGCAGCAGGGCGAAGCCGATGACCATCATCAGCTTGACCGGCCAGCGGACGAGGCCGCCCGCATTGCTCGAATGCTCGTTGATACGAACGGACTCGAGGAAATAGGGCCAGCAGAAATAGATCATGATCAGGCAGAGCGGCACGAGGAAGAAGATGTGGCCGAACAGGGCGATCCGCTGGTTGGCCCGGTCCGACAGATGGCTGGCGATGATGTCGATCCGGATATGTTCCTTGCGCAGCAGCGCATAGCCGGCGCAGCCCAAGAACACGACGGCGAACATGTACCACTGCAGTTCGAGCCAGCCGTTGGAACTCACGTTGAGGAACTTGCGGGAGATGGCGTTCAGGGTGCTGACCAGAACCATGACGAGGATCAGCCAGTAGAGCGAGCGTCCGACGAATTCCGTTATGCGGTCGATCGCTGCACTCAGTTTGAGAAGTGCCACCATTACTCGAAGCCCCCCATCCTCGCTTATTTCTTGTCAGATGTTAGCCATTCTAATGCCGAATTTCCCTTGTGCCAGAGAATCCGAATGGCAGAACCACTGAATCGAGCTGCAAATTCGCCGTCTTTTCCAACTCAGAAGAAAATGAAGGTCAACACCACGAAGATCGGCAGGAGGATGGCGCTCGACCACGCCATGTAGCCGAAGAAGCTGGGCATCCTGATGCCCGCCTCCTCGACCACCGCCTTGACCATGAAGTTGGGCGCATTGCCGATGTAGCTGTTCGCCCCCATGAACACCGCGCCGCAGGAAATCGCCGCCAGGGTGCTCGCAAGGGCGCCCATCAGGACGTTGGGGTCGCCACCGGCCAGGTTGAAGAAGACGAGATAGGTCGGCGCATTGTCGAGGAAGCTCGACAGGATGCCGGTCAGCCAGAAGTACCAGACGTCGTTGGGCTGGCCGTCGGGGCCCGTGACCAGCGCGACCAGCGGCGCAAGGGCGCCGTCCTTGCCGGCCCGCAGGATGGCCAGTGCCGGGGCGATGGTGATGAAGATGCCGGCGAACAGCTTGGCCACTTCGATCATGGGCGCCCAGCTGAAGCCATTGTCGAGGCGGGACGCCCGCGACGTCAGTCGCAGCGACAGGAAGCAGATCGCGACCAGGATCAGGTCCCGCACGACGTTCTGCAGTTCGAGCGTGACGTGGAAGACGGTGAAGTGGATGCCGGGCTTCCACGTGCCGCTGGCCAGCACTGCCCCGACGATGGCGGCCAGCAGGATGATGTTGACGCCGCCTTCGATCCGCACCGGCGTCTCCGGCGTCGGATCGGGCTTCGGACGGCCCTCCTTGCGGTACCAGTAGCTGTCGATGGCGTAGAACAGCGCCAGCAGCACGATGGCGCAGACCAGCATCTCCGAGAACAGGTGCGTCGTCGTCCAGAAGAAGCTCACGCCCTTCAGGAAGCCGAGGAACAGCGGCGGATCGCCGAGGGGCGTCAGCGCGCCGCCGATGTTCGACACCAGGAAGATGAAGAAGACGAAGACGTGGACCTTGTGCCGGCGGTCGTCGTTGGCGCGGATCATCGGCCGGATCAGCAGCATCGAGGCCCCGGTCGTGCCCATCCATCCCGCCAGCACCGTGCCGATCGCCAGCAGGGCCGTGTTCATCGACGGCGAGCCGTGCAGGTTGCCCTTGATGTGGATGCCGCCGGTCACGGTGAACAGTGCCGTCAGCAGGACGATGAACGGGATGTAGTCGAGCAGCGCCAGGTGGACGACTTCGTAGACGGCGGTCGGGACACCGTGGAGCAGCGCGAACGGGATGACGATCAGCGCCGCCCAGGCGGCGGAGACCTTGCCGAAATGGTGATGCCAGAAGGCCGGCGCGGCGAGCGGCATGATCGCGATCGACAGGAGGATGCCGGCGAACGGGATCATCCAGAGGAGGTTGAGATGGCGCCCGTCGATCGCCGGGGCATCGCCTCCGGCCGCAAGTGCCGGCAGCGCGAGGGCGAAGGTGAGCAGGCCAGGCAGCAGGTGTCGGAGTTTCATCAGTTCACGTAGGTTGCGGTGACGCCGCCGTCGACGGTCAGGGTATGGCCGTTGACGTAGCTCGCGGCAGGAGAGGCGAGGAAGATCGCCGCGCCGGTGATTTCGCAGGGGTCGGCCCAGCGTCTGGCCGGGCAGCGCAGGCGAAGCCTCTCGCCGGCGGCGGAGTCGATCAGCGCGGCGTTCGTCTCGGTGGCGAAGAAGCCGGGCGACAGGGCGTTGGAAGTGACGCCGGTGGCACCGAGCTCCGAGGCCAGCGCCCGGGCCAGCGCCTCGAGGCCGGCCTTGGCGGCGATGTAGGACGAGGCCCCGGGTGCGGCGAGGGTCGCGGCGATCGAGGTGACGAGAATCAGCCGCCCCCAGCCGCGGGCGACCATGCCCGGCACGACCAGACGGATGAGCGCCTCGCCCGCGGACAGATCGGTGTCGACAAGGCGCGCGAAATCGTCGGACCCGATCTCGGTGAAGGGGCGCCGGTCACGCTCGCCGACATTGTGGACGAGTATGTCGACCGGCCCGGCTGCGGCGAGGGCCCGCTGCATGGCCGTTCTGTCGGCCATCTCGAACACCACGGCGTCGGTCGCCCGGCCGGCGGCGCGCAACTCGGCCACGCGGGGCGCGAGCCGGTCCGGCGAGCGGCCGTGCAGCAGCACGCGGGCGCCGGCCTCGGCCAGCCCCTTGGCCATCTCCCAGCCCAGGCCACGCGCCGATCCGGTGATCAACGCCGTGCGCCCGTCGAGGCGGAATTTTTCCGGAAAGGTCGACAAGGATCGTGAGGGGCTGCAGATGACGGTGGAAGGGGGACGCTACACTGGGCTATGCGACGGCTCAGTTAGCGTTGGAATTGTGCATGCTGCAACTGCCTAAAGTGATCGGTCATCGGGGCGCCATGGCCTACGCCCCGGAAAACACGCTGGAATCGTTCCGTGAGGCGCAGCGGCGCGGGGCCAGCTGGGTCGAGATCGACGTCAAGCTGACGGCCGACGGCGTGCCGATCGTCCTGCACGATTCGTCGCTGAAGCGGACGACCGGGGTCGACCGGCTGGCGTCCGAGATGCGTGCATCCGAGCTGCCGCCGTCGGTGCCGACCTTCGAGCAGGCGATCGCCTGCTTCGGCGAACTGGGCTTGGGCTGCAACGTCGAGATCAAGCCGTGTGAGGGGCGCGAGGCCGAGACCGCGCGGGTGACCGTCGAGACGCTGCGCCGCCTTTGGCCGGCCGCGCTGCCGGCGCCGCTGCTGTCGAGTTTCAAGGACTCGTCGCTCGCCACCGCCCTCGAGGTGGCGCCGGAGTTCGCGCGGGCGCTGCTGATCGACGAGCTGAAGGACGACTGGCGGGGACGGGCAGAAGCGGTGGGAGCCGCCGGCATCAACACCAACGGCAAGCGCCTGACCGCCGTACGGGCGGTCGAAGTCCGCAAGGCCGGCTACGTCCTCAGCGTCTATACGATCAACGACGGGGACGTCGCCCGGGCGCTGGTCGGGATGGGCGTGCAGTGCGTCATCACCGACGCGCCGGACGTGATATTGGCGGCGCTTCGGCCATAACGACCATTTGGGGGTTGCGTTCGATGCGCAGTCTTGGTGGACTGTCATCAGACCGCAACAAAACAGACACACAGCAGTCTTGCGGCCCGTCGATACATCGCCGGGGATTTTTCTGGGAGGTTTGTTCGACATGACACGGATTCTACTTTCTTCCGTCGCGGCTGCGGCGGTGCTGGCGAGCGCGTCCACCGCGTTTGCGCAAACCGAGATCCAGTTCTGGCACGCCATGGGCGGCAATCTGGGCGACACGGTCAATGCCCTCGCCGAGGGCTTCAACAAGTCGCAAAAGGAATACAAGGTGAACCCGGTCTACAAGGGCTCGTACACCGAGACCCTGACGGCCGCGATCGCCGCCTTCCGCGCCAAGCAGGCGCCGCACATCGTGCAGGTCTTCGAGGTCGGCACGGCCAACATGATGGCCGCCAAGGGCGCGGTCTATCCGGTCTACCAGCTCATGGCCGATGCCAAGGAGCCGTTCGATCCCAAGGCCTTCATCGGCCCGGTCTATGGCTACTACTCGACGCCGGACGGCAAGCTGCTGTCGATGCCCTTCAACTCCTCGACGCCGGTCCTGTACTGGAACAAGGAGCTGCTGCAGAAGGCTGGCCTCGATCCCAACAAGCCGCCGAAGACCTGGCCGGAGCTGGGCGAGATGGCGAAGAAGGCGGTCGCTGCCGGCGCCAAGTGCGGATTCACGCCGCAGTGGCAGACCTGGACGATGATCGAGAACTACGGTGCGTGGCACAATCTGCCGTATGCGACGAAGGACAACGGCTTCGGCGGCACCGACATCGAGCTGAAGTTCAACGACCCGGCCCGCGTCAAGTTCATCCAGATGCTGGCCGACTGGACCAAGGACAAGACGTTCGTCTATGGCGGCCGCGAGGGCAAGTCGACGGCGCTGTTCACCGCCGGCGACTGCGTGTTCCACATCGCGTCGTCGGGTTCGGCGGCGGGCATCGACAAGGCGCTGGGCGGGACGAGCAAATACGGCATCGGCATGATGCCCTATTCGCCCGACGTCATCGCCAAGCCGCAGAACTCGATCATCGGCGGCGCCACCCTGTGGGTGCTGCAGGGTCGTCCGGCTGCCGAGTACAAGGGCGTCGCCAAGTTCATGAGCTACCTGTCGAGCACGCCGGTGCAGGCCAAGTGGCACCAGGAGACGGGCTACGTGCCGATCACGATGGCCGCCGCCGAGGCGACCGAGAAGGAAGGCTTCTACAAGAAGTTCCCGGGCCGTGAAGTGGCCGTACAGGAGCTGACGCTGAACCCGCCGACGGCCAACTCCAAGGGCCTCCGCATCGGCAATTTCGTGCAGATCCGCGACATCGTCGACGGCGAACTCGAGAACGTGTGGTCCGGCAAGAAGGATGCAAAGACCGCGCTCGATGACGCCGTGAAGGCGGGCAACGACCAGCTCAAGCGCTTCGAAGCCGCGAACAAGTAAGGCTGGCCTTGTCTGGACTTCCCTTCATATTCCTCTCCCCCGCCAGGGGGAGAGGCTAGGTGAGGGGGTTACAGGAGGTGCGTCGCCCCCTCACCCTGCCTC
>JBKBLH010000010.1:0-160937 GCA_046296475.1 Reyranella sp. | reverse complement strand
CGGACGTGCTGGTGGTGATCACCGAATGGCACGAGTTCCGCGGTCTTGACCCGCGCCGCCTGAAGGAGGCGATGCGCCAGCCCCGCATCGTCGACCTGCGCAACATCTTCGATCCCGAGGAAATGCACGCCCTCGGGTTTGCCTACGAAGGGGTGGGAAGGGGCAGCATCCGGCTGCCGGAAAGCCGCGCCGAGGCGCCCACCGCCCGGCCGAGTTCCTGACCGGGCTCCGACAGGTCACGCGCCGGTGCGGCGGGGTCCCTTGACGGGACGGTCGACGCGCACGTCTGATGACCTGTATTGATCCAGCTCGATGCTTCGACTTGCCCGTCCCCGGAGGTGTGGTGAACCACGACGCCGATAGAGAAGCCGGCTACCAGCTCGGCAGCCGTGACGTAGGCAGTGTCGCCATAGAGGAAGTGCTGTGCCGGCCCGCCCCCGTCGGCAATCTCGAGACCCTCGTCCCCCGGACCTCCACGGCGTGGTCGATGACCTTGCCCGGGCTTTCCGCGCTTCCGCGCTTCGAAGGCACGCCCCGGCGATTGAGGATCTGCATCGCCACGGAAGACATCGTCGGTCCGGTCCGCAACGGAGGCATCGGCACGACCTACGCCGCCCTGGCGGAATTCCTGGCCAAGAGCGATCACGAGGTGACGATCCTCTACCTCAAGGGCCACGAGGTCGAGAACGAGACTCTCGATCACTGGATCGAGCACTACGGGATCAAGGGGATCAGGTTCGTTCCGGTGCCGAACTATGCCCATGCCGACCGGTATTCGGCGGGCAACGATCGATGGGTACACGCATCCTACAATCTGATGCGCTACCTCATCGCCCATCCCATGGATGTGGTTCATGTCTCGGAGTGGCGGGGAAGCGCCTATCTGAGCCTGCTGGCGAAGCGCCAGGGTCTTGCGCTGGCGAATACCCTCTTCATCGTCAAGACCTCCTCGCCCTGGATGTGGAACAGGCTGTATGGCCTGCAGCCGCTGGAGGGCCTCGACGATCTCGCGCGGGTCCATGCCGAGCGGCGCAGCGTCGAGCTGGCGGACATGGTCATCGGTGGCAGCCTTCATCTCCTGCGGTGGATGCTCAGCCAGGGCTACGCAATCGCGCCCAACACCACTTTCGTTCAGCCGAACGTCGCGACGTTCGACCATCTCGCTCCTCTGCAGAAGCTTCGCGACCTGCAGTACGGCACGCGGCACCCGATCGACGAGATCGTCTTCTTCGGGCGCCTGGAGGCACGCAAGGGGCTGTTGATCTTCATCCAGGCCATCAACCGCCTGCTGCGCGAGAAGCGGCCCCTTCCACGAGTGATAACGTTCCTGGGCAAGGCCGGCGCGTCCCTGACGGAGCGCAGCGGCGAGAGCGTTCTCGAATTCATCAGGTCCGAAACCGCGGCCTGGCCCACGAAGGTCGAGATCCGCAGCGACCTCCAGCAGTTCGAGGCGCTCGAGTTCCTGCTGGGTGCCGCTCGCCTCGCGGTCATGCCCTCCATCATCGAGAATTCATCGCTTGCCGTCTATGAAGTGGCGATCTGCAGAATTCCCTTCATCGCATCCGATTCCGGCGGGACGCCGGAGCTGATCGCGGCGCCCGACCGGCCGCATGTGCTCTGTCCGGCGCATCCCATCTTTCTTGCTGCGAAGATCGCCGAAGCGATGGAGCAGGGCGGCTACGTCGCAGCGCCCAGCTTCGACAATGCCGAAAATCTGGAGCAATGGAGCCGGTTCCACGACGACCTCGGCCGGGGGCTCCTGGAGCACCTGCTGCCGCAACCGGCCGCCAGACCGGATGGCGCTACCGGCCGCATGTCGGTCTGCATCTATCACGCGGATGACGACGATCGCCTGATGGCGACGCTGTCCTCGCTGGCAGAGCAACAGCCTGCCGAAATACTCGTGGCGATCGACACCGACGATGCGTCCGCGCCGGAGCGCCTGACGGAAGCGGCAAGTCAAGCCGGCCTGCGGGTGACGATCCTCCCTGCCTTCGATCTCGGCGCCGGTGCGGGATTCAATCTCTTGGCCAGGGCGAGCGGAGGCGATCACCTGTTGTTTCTCTGGTCGGGCACGATCCTCCGGCCACAAGCACTCTCGACCTTCGCGAACGTCGCCGACGCAAGTCGGAGCGATCTGATGACATGCCTGTTCCGCGTGGTCTTCCCCGCCCAGTCACCGGGCCGCAGCTTTCTCAGCGCCGAACTGCTCGGCGACGCGGCCCAGGGATTCTTCCACACCGACGTCACGCCCATGCCGCTGCTGGTCCGGCGCGCGGCCTTCGATGCCCTTGGAGGCTTTACGGCGGACTACGGTGTGCTTGCCCATGATCACGAGTTCGCTGCCAAGGCGCAGCTTGCGGGATTCGACTGCCAAACCGTCCTCCAGGAACTCTGCACCGTGGACGGCTGGGACGAAGAGCGTCTGCACAAGAAGCGGTACAGTCGCGCCACTTCCGAGTTTCGGTCCGCGAGGCCGCAACTTGCTGCGGCTCCCCTGGCATTGCGCGAGACTCTGCTGATGGCCAAGGGCTTGCAGAGAGCGCTCGGCCGCCGCGGGCGGCTCGGAGGTTCCGCCATCATCCGGCGGACCGCTTCCCAGGCCAATGGACGCGTCCAGAACCTGATCGGTGTCGTCGCTGCCCCGCTGCGTCGGATCGGATGGTTGCCCGAGGGCAAGAAGCGGCGGCAACGGCGTCGAACTGCCGGCGCCCTGCAACCCGCCGTGAAGTCCAATCGAATTGCTGCTGACGCCCATCCAACTGCCTCGGCGGGGCCGGACGTTCACTGGCAGGCCAGCAATGGGAGCCGCTACGTCGGCCGGATCTTCGGGATTCACAACGGCGTGGTCTACGGCTGGGTGAAGGATCTCGATCATCCGCGACGCGTGATCGAGATCGAAGGGAGCGTCGACCGCCGCCGTGCACGGACGGTGCTGGCGAACATCTCGTCGCCGGCGATTGCCTTCTCCAACAGGGAGGCGCTCGGTTGCGCCTTTGCGTTCGAGGTCTGGCGAGGTCCGTTCGGTTTCAAGGGCGATTGGCGGACGCGGGACCTGACGATCTCGATCAAGGGCACGGATGTCGTGCTTGGCGAATTCTCGATACCCGCGAACGCGTCCGCGCTAGAAGCATCCGGCCACGAAGGCTATTGCGACGTCGTCGATACCAGGATTCGAGGCTGGGTGTGGCAGCCCGACAATCCCGAGCATTCGGTGGAGGTGGCGGCCTTCGTCGATGGAAAGTTCCTCGTGCGCACGATCGCGAACGGGATCCGGAACGATCTGCGGACGCTCAACATCGGTACCGGGGCCTATGGCTTCCAGATCGCGCTGCCGCGGGCATTGAGGGACGGGCAAGCCCATCGCATCGACATCGTGGTCGCCGACAGCGGCGTTTTCCTGAAGCGCGGGCGTCTGCTCCTCAAGGGAGACGAACTCTCGTATGCAGGAAAGTCGAAGCCCTAGAGATCGCCGAGCTCGAGGTTCTGCGCGTAACGGGCGACCAGTTCGGCATCGAACCGGCCGCGATAGGCTTCGAAGACGAGAGCCCGCGCGCTTGCGACATCCAGCTTGATCGCCTGGGTGTCGGCCCGTGCCGTGTCGCGGCGATACCTGACGGCCGGCCATTGGAGCGTGCCGATTCTCAGGCCGCGACCATAGGCCTTGGCGAGGCTGACCCAGTCGAAACTGGGATACTCGCAGCCGAGATCGTGGAAGCCGCCATGGGCCGCAAACGCCTCCCGGCGCACGGCCATCGCGGTATCGCCGATGAAATTGTAGAACAGGCCAGCCGAATGAGCCTCCCCGAGGAACAGAAGCCGGCCGGCACTCGCCGTCGCGTCGTTTCCGTCGAACACGTCGAGGTTGGTTACGACGATGTCGTGAACGCTCGTCGCGGCTGCGAGGCGCTCGAGGCCGCCAGGCACGTAGAAATTGTCATCGTCGAGAAAGGCCACCACCTCGCCTTTCGCCATGGCGAGCCCCTCGTTGTAGGCTGCCGACCGTGTGGCCTGCTCCTGCAGTTCCAGGACCTCGAGCCGGCGCCGCCGGCCTGCGACGGCTTCGATTCTGCGCCGCATCCCGCTCATGGGACTCGCATTGTCGATCACGATGATTTCGACGTCCCGGCCGTCGATCGACTCGGGGATGCTCGAGAGTGCGCGCTCGAGCAGCGCGAGCCGGTCATGGTGGAGCACGCATACCGTGACACTCGGCGAGGATGTCTTCCGGGCGCGGATCGGTTGATCGAGAAGAACATCCAGCAATCCACTCCAGTCGATCTCGGTATGCGGAGGCTCGCTCGTGCCGACGCCCTGCAAGGCGGAGGAAATCGCCGCCGCAAGCCCCGCGACCGCTTCACCGCCCGACATCGGCTGCGCCCGATGGGCGACATGGCGCGGGCAAAGTGACCGAATGTCGCCGAGTTCCTCGCCTCTGGCCGAGATGCCGACGGCAAGGCGTCCGGGCTGCGCTGCATAGGCGAGGGCGGCGTCGCGATTCGATTCCGCCACGACGCGAAAGCGAAATTTCCACCGAGCCGCTTTCTGTCCCAGCCACTCCTTGCTGAGCCCGTGCCGCGAATCGCCAATCGGTCCGACGAAGGTGACGAGGCGCCCGCCCAGCTGGCCGCGCCTCTCCAGGCGCTCGATCGCTTCGATGAAGTCCGGCGCGCCGGTCGAGCGCTGAAACGCTCCGACGAAGACGATCTCCCGGATCTCCCGATCGGGCGGTAGCGGCGGCGAGGAGGGGATGCGCCGGCAGGGAACGTGCGGAAGCTTGTTCGCGTCGTCTCCCAGCGAAGTCGGCAGGCTGGACGCGTCGTCCACGATGAGGCAATCGGCGAGGGAGAGGCACTGGCGCTCGAGGGCGTCGGCGAGCAACGGCGACAGATCGTCAACCGCCGCATCGCCACCCACGAGCAGGTCGCGTGTGGGCGCATTCGACCACACGGCAAAGCGCGTCCCGCCGAAAGCCTCACCGCAGGCCCTCGCCATGAGCGCGGCCTGGGCGATCCCTCCCCGCAAGGGGGCAATGACGAGATCGGGAGGCGCTTTCGCCAGCCGCATGGCAAGCCGGTGACTCGCGAGCATGTGCCGGGTCGCCGTGGCCCGATTCTGCGCCGTGAGGATCGGAGGGAGATCGTCCGATCCGACCTGTGAGGCGTCGATCGCCATCACATCGTGGCCGCTGCGCGAGAGAGCGTGCGCCGCCCGTTGAAAGGCGGGGGAGGGCCCCTGCCAACCATCGGTCGACAAGGCATGTATGAGTCCGATGCGAATTCTGGCCATCAGTCGAGGGCGATTGCCGTCCCGCTGCAGGCGTCGACCAGGGCGAGGCCCGACGACGCGTCGATGGGAGGCAGGCTGAAGCCGTGAAGTCCGTCGCCCCCTTCGGTCAGGCTGTCCTCGCGGAAGAGCGTGGCCGTCTGGGTGGCGAGTATGTGCCCATTCGCACAGAGAAGGAGGCGCCGCCTGTGCTCGAGATCCCGGCGCTGCAGGGCCCAGCCCGTCAGACCCGCGGACGCAGGGCGTCGGTCGAGGCGAACCACCAGGGCACCCCGCCGGAAAGTGGTGGACTTGCCGGGGGGAGGAGGCAGCGAGAAGCGCCCGAACTCGCGGAGCGGCCGACCGCAAAGGAAGCGAATGCGCGCCGCCGGGGCGAAGAATTTCCCGGGGACGGCGAAACCGCAGTAGCCATCGCCGATGCCCTGCTTGTGGACGTCGGCGCGGTAGCGATCGGCAACGACCTGCCGGCGATCCGTGCCGCGCGCCGCCTCGACGTGTACCACGACGCGCCGACCGGGAAATTCCGGGTCGACCACCCACCCCCGAATCTGGCCCCGGGAGAGGCCGTCAATGTAACCGATGGGAGCCATGCGCTTGCGGCCCGGTCCGAGAGATTCCGAGTTGGAGGTATTGCGGTCGACTTTGAGACGCTCTTGTGGGTCGTTCAACGATTTAATTCACAACGGTCACGGCCGCGCACTGCCTCGTGTCTGGAAATATATGATACGGTCGCGTCCGCTTCGCATCTGCCTCAGTCGTGGGGCTCGCTTCCTTTACGGATTTTGCCAGGAAATGACGCTGTTTTCGCGGATACTGTTCGGCCTCCTCGCGCTCGGTCTCGCATCGTGCGACGCCCTTCCGGGCGTGGCGCCGACCGCCACGCAGCTGATCCGCTCCAAGGATGAAAACTGGGACGTGTACGTGGTCAAGGTCACGTCGCTGGTGAGCAGGGCATTGGCGAGCTACCGGCCGGAAAGCTTTCCCGCCGGGTTTCGATCGCAGAACTACACTCCCAGCATCGCGCTCAAGCCGGGAGATGCGATCGGCATCACCGTCTATGAGACGGCCGGTTCGGCGCTGTTTCAGGGCACGGTCCCGGCGCTGATGACGGGAACGCCCGGTTTGGCGGCGCCGCAACCCACCACGATCCCACTCCAGGTGGTCGAATCCGACGGAAAGGTAACCGTACCCTATGTCGGTCGTGTCTCCGTAGCGGGTCGAACCCCTGCGCAGGCTGCCGCCATCATCCAGGAAAACCTTTCCAGCCAGACGGTGCGCCCGCAAGTCGTCGTGTCGATCGCGGGCAATGTCAGCAACACCATTTCCGTTGGGGGCGAAGTCAACAGGTCCGGCCTGATGCCGCTGACCCTGCGCGGCGAGAGGCTGCTGGACGCCGTTGCCTGGGCCGGTGGACCGAAGCAGTCTGCCATCCAGATGGACCTCCGCCTGATGCGTGCGAAGCAGACCTTCTCGGTTCCGCTGACACAGATCATGTCGAACGCCGAGGACAATATCCTCGTGCAACCCAACGACAACGTTTCGCTGGTCTTCAATCCGAAAACCTATCTCGTCATGGGGGCGACGCAGAAGGTCAATCAGTATGCCTTTGACGTCGAGACGATCACGCTGGCGGAAGCCCTGGCGCGCGCAGGCGGTGGTGTCGAGACGATCACGAACCTGGCGGCCATTTACCTGTTCCGCTACGAGCCAGCCCCCTTGGCGCGCAAGGTGCTCACGGTCGATCATCAAGCCGTCGATACCCAGTACGTGACCTCTCGTGTCGACACCCTGGAAGCAGCCGGTAGCATTCCGTTCATCTACAGGATCGATCTGACCCAGGCGGGGGGGTATTTCTCTGCCCAGCAAATTCAATTGCGCAACAAGGACATCGTCGTGCTGGCCACGGCCGAGGCGGCACAGTTCCTGAAGCTGATGCAGGTCATCCGCGCCGTCTCGGGTACCTACTACGATCTGACGCGGAGTTCGAACTATTGATGAGTTCTGCCTCCGTGACGCCATGGTCCGGGGGGAATTTGTCACAATGTGAGATTCCGGGTAAGAGAGACCTCTATGTTGGAAGTGCACAATGTCTGAAGGCACTGTGGTCGTCTTCGGCGGAGACGGCTTTTGCGGGTGGCCGACCAGCCTGCACTTGAGTCGCGCTGGATACGAGGTCGTCATCGTCGACAACTTCTCTCGACGGCGCATAGAGGAAGAGCTTCGCGCTAGTTCGCTGACGCCGATTCGTTCCCTGGACGATCGTCGGGAAGCCTGGAGCTCGCTCACGGGCCGGGCCATCAAGTTTCGGGAGTTCGACGTCGCCACCGATTTCGACGCGGTCTGCGACGTGCTGCGCGAGTACCGGCCGGTAGCCTGCGTCCACTTCGCCGAACAGCGCGCGGCGCCGTATTCGATGAAGTCAGCCGCCTGCAAGCGCTATACGGTCAACAACAATCTCAACGCCACCAACAACATTCTCGCCGCCATCGTCGAGGTCGACCGCGACATTCATTGCGTTCATCTCGGGACCATGGGCGTCTATGGGTACGGTGCGCTCGGGGGGATGGTTCCGGAAGGGTACTTCAACATCAAGGTGCCGCTTCCCGACGGAACCTATGTCGACCGGGAAGTCCTGTACCCGCCGGATCCCGGCAGCATCTATCACATGACCAAGACGCAGGACGCGCTCTTCTTCCAGTTCTATGCGAAGAACGACAAGCTGAAGATCACGGACCTGCACCAGGGCATCGTGTGGGGCACGCAGACCGCCGAGACTGTGCTCGACGAGCGGCTGATCAACAGGTTCGACTACGACGGCGACTACGGAACGGTGCTCAACCGGTTCCTGATGCAGGCCGCGGTTGGCTATCCCTTGACCGTGCACGGAACGGGCGGCCAAACCAGAGCCTTCATTCATATTCGCGATACGGTGAATTGCGTGCGGCGGGCCATCGAATCGCCGCCCGCGAGCGGTGACCGCGTCCGCATCATCAATCAGATGACGGAGACTCATCGCATCCGCGACCTTGCGGCGATCGTGCAGAGGCTGACCGGCGCCGCGATCGAGAAGATCCCCAATCCGCGCAACGAGGCCGAGGAGAACGAGCTTCGGGTCTCGAACCCGAACTTCCAGGCGCTTGGGGTTACCTCGACGACTTTGGAGCGGGGCTTGCTCGAGGAAATCACGGCGGTTGCGCGCCTCTATCGTGATCGTGCCGATTTCTCGAAGATTCCCTGCGCGTCCTATTGGACGCCGGAGCGGGCGGTCGTCGCCCGCAAACATTTCGACACTATCGCCGCCGAATAGACGCCGGGATTTGGGCAGCGGTTCATCGCGTGGCTAGGCAGAAGATCCTGATTACCGGTGGCCGCGGCTTCATCGGCACCAATCTGATGCGCCGGATCAGGGCCACGAGCCCCGGGTCGGACCTCGTCGTACTGGACAACGGATCGATGACGGTGCCGGGACTGCCTGCAGATGGCAGCATCGTCGATCTGGATGGCGACGTCCGGGATCTCGATGCCGTGAAGCATGCGGCCGGCGGTTGCACCACGATCGTTCATCTCGCCGGCCAGACGCGCGTGGTCGACTCCATCCAGGACCCGGTTCTCGGCTTCGAGGTGAACGCGCGCGGCACGCTGAACGTTCTGCTGGCCGCCCGCGAGTGCGGCGTCGATCATGTCGTGCTCGCGTCGACCGGCGGGGCCATGTTCGGCGACACGCCGGGTCCGATCCATGAGGACATGCTGCCCAGACCATCTTCGCCCTATGGCGCGTCGAAGCTCGCGATGGAGGGATACGCGCAGGCCTTCGCCGGCTCCTATGGTCTGCAGTCGGCCGTGATGCGGTTCGCCAACGTCTATGGACCCCACTCGACGCTGAAGGGGAGCATCATCGCCCATCTGTTCAGGCAGGTGCTGGCCCGCGAGCCGATCACCATCTATGGCGATGGAAGTCAGGCTCGCGATTTCGTCTTCGTCGACGACCTATGCGACGGCATCGTCCAGGCGATGGACGCGAAGGCATCCGGGATTTTCCATCTTGGTTCGGGAAGCCCGACGTCGCTTACGGAGCTGTTGGACAAGGTCGGCCGGGTCATCGGGCCCGGCTGGCCCCTCGACGTGCGCTATGCGCCCTGGCGCATGGGCGAGGTCCGGCGGACCCACACCAGCATCGCCAAGGCCGCCCGCGCCTTTGGGTACTCGCCCAAGACCGGACTGGAAGCGGGCCTCCAGGCAACCTGGCAGTGGTTTCTCGACCGCGCGCGCTGACCGGCTGATCGCAGGCGATCAGTAATTGTCCGTGTCGGGCAGGATCCTTTCGAACAGTTCGACATAGGCGTCGCGTACGACCTCCGGAGCATGCCGGCGCCATATCTCTCTCTGCACGTCCGCCACGTAGAGGCTGCGTCGCGCGGGATCGGCCAGGAACTCGAGGGCCCGGTCCATGTCGTGGGCGGTGCTTACGGAGAATTGCGGGTAGCCGGCCGCCAGGAGGATCTCGTCGCAGGCCGGCGATCCACTTGCCAGGGTGGGGACGCCTTGCGTCATCGCCGTCGCAAGGCGATTGGCGCTCTTGAAGGGTTCCGCAGGCGAGTGGGACACGACGCAAAGCGCCGCCGTAGCCAGTTCCGACCTGACGGCCTCGAGGGACCATTCGGTACCGTAGTCGGCGTAGGCCGGATAGCGGCGCCGCAGCGTGGACGGGTTGGTGACGAGTACCGGCTGATAGCCGTGCGCCGACCGGAGGTGATCGATCATCCAGCGCACGCTCTCGAAGTTGCCGCGCGTCGTATGGCCGAACCAGACGAAACGGCGCGAGTCGGCCGGGCTGGCAGGAGCAGGCGTCGCGCCGTAGTCGACGAGTTCGGGCAGGTACACGCATGGCTTGGAGGGAAACAGGTTGCCCAATTCCTCCTTCAACCTTCGTGTGGGGACGGTGAGAACATCGGCGCGCTCGATGACTTCGAGGCAACGGCTTCGCGAATGGAGGACACCTTCGTCGGTCCTGAAGATGCTGTCGGTCGCGAAGAAGCGATCACAGATGTCGTAGACCACCACCTGGTCGCGATTCCTGTTGATCTCCTCCAGGTTCCGGTCGCTGCAAAGCTGGACGATGACCGCGATGTCGGCATCGTCCTTGTAGTCCAGCTCGACTTCCCAGCGGGCATCGCGACGCATCAGGTCCACCACGCCCTTCGCCCGCAAACGGGAGGTGGCGTACTGTTCCAGCGGATACCAGATCGGCACGAAGCAGACTTTAGGCACGCGGCATACCGTCGTTCATGACTTGATCGCTCCGGGCGACCGCACGAGGCGCTATAGGCCCGAAGCCGCGAGATCGTCCAGAACGGTGGCGAGACCAGCCGACCAGTCCGGCGTGGAATGCCCCAGTAACTGCGACAGCCTCGACAGGTCGAGGCGTGAATTGGCTGGACGCTGCGCTTTGGTGGGAAAGTCGGCCGTGCCGATCGCCACGACACGTTCCACCTTCAACGGAACGCCGCGCGTCCGCAGGCCCTCGACGATCGACGTCGCGAAGCCATGCCAGCTGGTGCTTCCTGCGGCGGCGACATGCACGAGCCCGTCCGTGCGTTCGATGACCGAAGGAAGCCCTCCGGGCGAGGCGAAAAAAGCCGCCAGCGTGTCAGCGATGACGCCGGCGGACGTGGGGGCACCGATCTGGTCGGCGACGATGCGCAGTTCCTCGCGTTCGCGCGCCAGCCGCACGATCGTGCGCAAGAAGTTGCTGCCGGTGGCGGCGTATACCCAGGATGTCCGGGCGATGAGATGAGGGCCGCCGACTTCGCGAATCGCGCTCTCGCCTGCCAGTTTGCTGGCGCCGTAGACCGACAGCGGACCGGTCTCGTCGCTCTCCTTCCAGGGCGCGCTACCGCGGCCGCTGTAGACGTAGTCGGTCGAGAAATGCAGCAATGCAACCTGCCGCCGAGCGCACCAGCGAGCCAGGGCTCGCGGAGCGTCGGCGTTCACGAGGAACGCAAGGTCGCGTTCGTCTTCGGCCCGATCGACCGCCGTGTAGGCGGCCGGATTCACGATGAGGTCCGGCGCGATCTCGTCGAGACGCGATGCGATGTCCTCCGGTCGCGTCAGGTCGAGCACCGAGCGGTCGGCGGGCACGACGGATCCGAAGGTCGCCAGCTTCGTGGCCAGCGCTGATCCGACCTGACCGGTGACGCCGGTGACGAGAATGCGCAACGTCAGGCCTCGTACCGGGGAAGGTTGGGAATTTCCGAAAGGAGCGGCGCGGCCGCATCCTTCGCGGACACCTGGGGATCGGAGACCCGCCAGTCGATGCCGAGCGCCGGATCGCACCAGCGCACGGTGATCTCGTCCTTGGGGCTGTAGGGGCCGTCGCACTTGTAGAAGAAATCGGCGGTTTCCGACAGTACGACGAAGCCGTGCGCGAAGCCTCGGGGAACGAACATCTGCCGGCCGTTCTCCTCGCTGAGTTCCATCGCGAAATGCTTGCCGAATGCCGGGCTGCCCACCCGAACGTCCACCGCGACATCGAGCACCGCGCCGCGCAGAACGCTCACGAGTTTGCCCTGCGAATTCGGGTTCTGAAGATGGAGGCCGCGCAACACGTTGCGACTCGATCTGGACAGATTGTCCTGGACGAACGGCCCGGAAACGCCGGCCGCAGCGTAGCGGTCGGTCTGGAAGGTCTCGACGAAGAAGCCGCGGGCGTCGCCGAAACGGCGAGGTTCGAAGACAATCACTCCTGGCAATGGCGCCTCGATTGTCTTCATGCCGCACCTGCTCCCAACACGTAACGTCCTTTTTATAGGAACGATTCTGGTCTAATGGCAAGGCGACGAACTGGCAGCGCGGGGCACTGGATGAAGGGCATTATTCTGGCGGGCGGCACGGGCAGCCGCCTCTATCCGGTCACGGCGGTGGTCTCCAAGCAGCTGTTGCCCGTCTTCGACAAGCCGATGCTGTACTACCCGCTCTCGACGCTCATGTTCGCGGGGATTCGCGATATCCTGATCATTTCGACGCCGGCCGACATGCCACTCTTCCAGAGGCTGTTGGGCGATGGGAGCCAATGGGGGCTGCGCCTCGAGTATGCCATCCAGGAAACGCCCCGCGGTCTCGCTGACGCCTTCATCGTCGGACGCGACTTCGTCGGCTCGGATCGGGTCGCCCTGATCCTGGGCGACAATATCTTCTATGGCCACGGACTGCCCGAGGCGCTCGCCGGCGCAATGGCGCGCGAGGTGGGCGCGACGGTGTTCGCCTATGTCGTCGCCGATCCCGAACGGTATGGCGTCGTCGAGCTCGACGCGAATGGTCAGGCGATCTCGATCGAGGAGAAGCCCGCCCGTCCAAAGTCGAATGCCGCGGTGACCGGCCTTTATTTCTATGACAATCGTGTGATCGAGATCGCCGCGGGATTGAAGCCGTCGCCTCGCGGCGAGATCGAGATCACCGATGTCAACCGTGCCTACATGGAGCGGGGCGAGCTCTTCGTCGAGGTTCTCGGACGCGGGTTCGCCTGGCTCGATACCGGCACCCACGAAGCGCTGACGGAAGCCAGTCAGTTCGTGCAGATCCTCGAGCAGCGTCAGGGCCTGCGCGTTTCCTGTCCGGAGGAGATTGCGCTGCGGCTTGGATACATCTCGCTCGAGGCGTTTCTCAAACTGGCGTCTTCAGCGGGCAAGAGCCGCTATGGTCAGTACCTGATGTCGGTGTATAATGGCTTTGCAAGCGGTAGACGGGCATAGCCCGCCAGGGTCGGAGTGGCAGCCGGCGGTGTGGCGGCGGGTCCGTCGGTCGCGCCGGTATGCTTATTGCTAAAGTCAACGATCGCTAGGAACTGCGGGGCAAAGAATGCTGGGCGACGCCGGCGGCGGGCATCTTTTCAACTCGACGTTCGAGAACTGGGTATCTGCAAGCGTTGTGAACCCGAGAAGCGGCTTCCGGTTCTGCCGGGAGTGGTTCGTGACGCACGTCAGTCGCGGTCAGCCGATGCAAATCGTGCTGGAACCCCTGGAGCCGCGATCCGAGCGCGGCGTTCGCCTAGTGCTCACGACGCCCCCCGAGCAGGTGCGGCTGTGGCATGCGCTCGACGACGGCGCGGTGGAGGGAGGCGGGAAGGTCGTCAGGATTCGCCTGAGGGGAATTCAGGGCGAGGGGGCGAAGCTCCAGCTCGATTCGATCGCCTTGTTCAATGGCAACGACGAGCAGCGGAAAGTGGACCGACGATTGATCGGTGCGGTTCCGCTGAATCGCGACTGGCACGAATTCTCTGTCCCGCTGCGGCCGAGTGGCACGTCTCCACCGGGGCGGCGCTACCTGTCGCTGCGATTTTCCGGCGCCGGTCAGGTCGAAGTCGAGTTTTGTCGCATCGAGGATCCCGTGGTTGCGACCAGGGTGCTGGCGTCTGCGAAGAGCTTCGCCGCGAAGCTGGTGACGGGCTTCCGGCGCACGGCGCCGGTGGGGGCTGACGGCGACGGAGCGCTCGATGAAGGCCACGGGATCGTCGAGCCGCCACTGGTCGTGTCCGCCAGCACCATCGAGGTCACGAGCGTCAAGATCGAGCCGGCGGAGGCGCCGTCGACACCGGCGCCCCCGACCGTCTCCAACGTCCTGATTAACGCGGCGTTCGAGAAGTGGACGGAGAACAGGCCGTCGCACTGGAGCGTAACCGCACCACCGGGCGTGACGATCAAGCGCGAGGCGGCGTCGCAGGATCGACCGTTCGCGACGCCGTGCCTTGCCATCGCCTTCGGCAAGTCGCCGGCGAACCAGGTCGTGTCCATCGCGCAACGGATCGAGGGCTTCACCGCTCAGCAATTCGTCGACGTCGTGGTCGTCGGCCGAGCCGACGCCCGCACGGAAGTGGAGATCGCCCTCACCAATGCTGCGGGCAGAATCATTCCAGGAGCGCGGACGACTGTCATACTCTGGTCGAAGTGGCTCTACCGTCCGGCCCGCCTCAGGTTGCCGGCGAAACTCGAGGCCAAGCAGCAGGGGCTGGCGCTGATCGTTCGTGACGGCCAGTCCAGCAACGTGCAGTTGGCGTTCGTCGCGGCCGGCCAGGCCGGCGAGGCGATCAGCGAAGAGTTCAAGCCCCGCCAGGTGCCGCTCGACTCGAATGCCGTCGTGAACGGCCGCTTCGAGCACTGGTCGGGCAGACTGAAACTTGCCCTGACCACACGCCGTACCGAGATCACCGATGAATGGCTGCTGGCCGGCAAGTCGCCGTCGCCTGGCGTCGATGCGAGACTCACCGAGATCGCGCCGCGTGGACTGAAGGACGGGCGCGACCATCCGAGCGTTCTCGCGCTGGCGCTGCACGGCGAGATCGCCGGCCCCTACCTGCGCCTCGAGGCCGGGCTGGACTCGCTCCAGATCCTGTCGGCTTTGCCACGGCAGCTCGGATTCTGCGCCCGCTCCGCCGAACCGGCAGGGGCGACCAGCAAACGGGAAGGCCTGATCATACAGCAGATCATCGTTGCCGAACGCCGACGGATCGCTCCCGACAGGCCCGAGTTCGACGTCAAGCGCCTCTTCACGATTCGAAAGAATGTAAGGATCGGCCGCGTCGGCGAATACCACACCCTGCCGCTTCGCAACGACCATCGACAACTTCTGGAGGCGAAAGCACGGGAGACGTTGCGCGATGCCGGCCACGGACTCCTGTTGATCTTCGAGTTTGCCGGGTTTGTCGATATCGCCATCGGCGACGTCTACATGGGGAGCGGCGACGGCCTGGCGGCGAACGCCGAACAGCAGGCTCATGAAGTCATGATGGAGGACCCGAACATTGCCGGACAGCTGGCACTGGTCAAGGGCCTCGAGCGCTGGCAGTCGACGCAGCCCATCCACGCAATGGCCCCCGCTTCTACGGCCGGAGAGGGCGAAGCGACGAGTTGGGCGTGGCTGCCCGACTCGAAGTTCTCGGTCGACATCGTGATCTGCGTCTACAATGCCATCGAGGAAACGCTGGATTGCCTCGAGTCGATCGCGCGGAACACTTCGCTTCCTCATACCGTCACGATCATCGACGACAAGTCGGGCGATACGACCCGTCTGCAGCTGCGGTCGTATGTTCGGGGCAAACCCTGGATCCGGCTGATCGAGAACGAGAAGAATCTCGGATACACCAAGTCCGCGAACATCGGGATGAGCCGTTCGACCGCCGAATGGGTCGTTTTGCTGAACAGTGACACGATCGTCACGCCCGGCTGGCTCGAGGGAATGTTCGAGGCTGCGGAGGCTCATCCCAAGGCGGCGATGATCGGACCGGTATCGAATGCGGCCTCGTGGCAGTCCGTGCCGGAACTGCATGACGTCAAGGGCGGCTGGAGCAGCAATCCGTTGCCGGAGGGCGTTCGGCCCGAGGATGTTTCGCGGCTGGTCAGCAGCCTGTCGGTCAGGCAGTTTCCGCAGGCGACCCTGCTCAACGGCTTTTGCACGCTGATGAAGCGCGAAGTGATCGAGCAGGTCGGGTTCCTCGACGAGGCGGCCTTCCCCATGGGCTACGGAGAGGAAAACGACCTGTGCCTTCGGGTCAGGAAGGCGGGCTACACGCTGGTCGTCGCCGACCATGTCTACGTCTACCACGTGAAGTCGGCGAGTTTCGGCAGCGCCCGCCGGGCCGAACTCTCCAAGAGGGGGACCGCCCAGCTGGCGCTCAAGCATCCGGAGGTCGACATGAAGGCGGTTCAGCGGGAAATGGCGGAACTGACCTCGCTGACCGAGCTTCGGAAAAGGTTGCGCCGGCGGTTGCGCGGCGACGCTGCGCCCGCGCCAGCAGACGCGAAGCGCGACCGGGCGGCCTCGGCTGGCACGGCCGTGACCTGATCGCAGGGCCGCGGGACGCCTTATTTTCTGGGACGGGGCAATATCGATGGAAGCCGTCAGTGTCATGTTCGTGCTGCCCTCCGGCGGCGGCGGGGGCGGGTCGAACTCGGTTGCCCAGGAAGCCATGGGGTTGGCGAGGCTGGGCGTCGACGTGCGCCTTGCGGTCAACGTACCCAACTACGGCAAATTTCTCGCGAGCTACCCCGAACTAGAGGCACTGAAGGTCCCGGTACTCTCCTATGCCGACGGCGCCGGCCTCGCCGACCACTTCGCCTCGTGCCAGATCGCGGTCGCGACGACCAATGCATCGGTCTTCGATGTCGCCAATGCGCGTGCGGAGATGATGAAAGGCGAGCCGAAGGCTGTCCCGAAGTTTGCGTATTACGTCCAGGATTACGAGCCGTTGTTCTATCCGGCCAACAGCGAGCGCTGGATCAAGGCCGGCCAGTCCTATACGGCGCTGAAGGATGCCATGTTGTTCGCCAAGACGAACTGGCTGTGCGACATCGTCTATGCCAATCACGGCATCAAGGTCCTCAAGGTCGTGCCGTCGATCGACCACGACGTCCACTATCCGGATCTTCGCCGTGCCGGTTCGCCGCTCTCGGTCGTGGCCATGCTGCGACCGGCGACGCCGCGGCGCGCTCCGAAGCGGACGGTTCGCATCATGCGGGCGATCGCCGGGAAATATGCAGACGTGTCCATGCAGGTTTTCGGGGCCTCGGACGAGGAACTCGAAGCCGCCGGGATCGTGCTGCCGGCCAACGTCAAGAATTGGGGGGTCCTGAAACGGTCACAGGTGCCGGACCTGCTCCGGGCCAGTGACCTGTTCCTGGATCTGTCCGACTATCAGGCTTTCGGCCGAACCGGACTGGAGGGCATGGCCTGCGGTTGCATTCCGATCGTGCCCGTCCTTGGCGGGACCGGCGAGTATGCGGTTCACGGCCGGAATGCCTTCGTCGTCGATACGCGCTGTGACCAGGAGATCCTGTCGGCGATCGACACCTTCATCACGATGGACGCTTCCTCGCGCGCGGAGATGCGCCTTTCGGCCCTGGAGACGAGTGCCCAGTTCACGGTAACCAAGGCCGCCCTGTCGGAGTTGAGGATCATCCGGCAGTTCGTTCGCAGCTAGGGCGCCGGCGGCATTGCGCAAGGCCCTTGATTATCGCCGGGGCCTGGACTAAGCTGATTGACTATAGCTGCGGATACCGGTGCCAGTCGCCCGTGGAGTTCGATGCCGAACGCAGATTCCGGAAAGCACCTGTCGCTGCTTGAGACGATCAACGAGAGCGAGCGTCCCAGGAACAAGCGCAGGGGTGGTGGGCCCGACGTCAGGGCGCGGGAGCGGGAAGCGGTTGCTTTGCCCGAAGCCGAGGCTGTGGAGGCTCGCAGCAGGACCGCCCCGGTCGCGCGCGCCGCGCCGCCGTACGAGGACCTCCGGCCCGATACCTCGGAATCCGAGGTCGATGCGACACTCCCGGAGTTGCCCCAGCGTACCAAGAGACGGCCGCTCGGCGGGATCGTGTCCTTCGTGATGTGCGTGATCCTGCCCACGGTGATCGCTGCGATCTACTATTATGGGTATGCAAGCAACCAGTACGTCTCCAAGTTCCTGTTTGCCGTGCGGGATACGAGTACGGCAACGAGTACGTCGCAGGCGGCGCAAAGCCTGACCGCCATGGTCGGTATATCGAGCGGTGCGACGAGTGTCGGAGAGAACTACATGGTCGTGGAATACATGACCAGCCGTCAGGCAGTGCAGGATCTCCAGGACAAGATAGACCTCAAGAAACGCTACTCGCAGCCCGACATCGATTTTTGGTCTCGCCTGAATCCCGACGCGCCGATGGAGCGTTTCGCCCGATATTGGCAGGCGATGACAAAGATCGAATACGACACGGTTCAGGGTACGTCGCTTGCAGAAGTGCGGGCATTCTCTCCCGAGGACGCCTATCTGATCGCCAAGACCCTCCTGTCGCTGGGGGAGGACTTGATCAATGAAGTCGCCCAACGTCCGCAGCGGGAAGCGATTCAGTACGCCGAAGCCGAGGTGAAGCGTGCCGAAGATCGGCTCAAGACCGTATGGGCGGATTTGTCGGAGTTCCGAAGCCGGTCTGGGGTCATCGATCCGATTGCGAACCTGGTGGTTTCCAATGCCAGCATTGCCGCGACCATACGCAGCACTCTCTCGCAGATACAAACCGAAATCGCGGCACTCAGGAAGCAGGGGCTGAGTCAGAATTCCGCCACGATTCAGTCTCTGCAAACGAAGCTCAAGGCCACCGAGGAGCAACTGAAGGAGGTCGAGGGACAGATTTCGAAGGCGAAGCAATCCGGCGACACGTCGATCGGCGCCATCGTCGCGCGCTATGAGCAGCTGGATCTCGAGCGCCAGTTTGCCCAGAACATGGTGACATCGACGATGCAGTCGCTGGAACAGGCCAAGGCCAATGCGGCGGCCAAGCGACTCTTCATCACCGCCTTCGTGCAGCCCGCCGTGCCCCAGATGTCTACGCATCCCAATCGCTTTGTCGCGGTGCTGACGGTTGCTTCGGCCAGCCTCCTGCTTTGGACGATCAGCTTGCTGCTTAGCCGCTCCATCAAGGAGCACTTGAATTGAGGCTCGCCGGTTGACTAGCGATCTCGGTCGAAGTGAAGTTTGATTGCAATCGTACCGCCGACCACGCCTACGATGAGCACGCCCCACATCATGTGTTCCCCAAACCAGCGCGAGAGGAAATCGTAGGCGGCAACGATAGGATGCATGTCAATTTCCCTGGCTTGTCGGCCATTTGTCGGTCCTGGCAAGGCGTGCTGTCACACACCCCTCCAAACAGCAGGTCATAAAAGCGTGATTGCCCAGATCAGCAACCATTTTCTGGCTCTGTCCAACTGGCGGCGGGTGGTCTGGCTGGCCATGGTCCAGACGTTCGCGGCTCTCGGGCGAAAGAATGCGCTGGGCTTCATCATGACCCTGGCGGAGCCCCTGATCGCGATCGTGCTCATCTACGCCATTCGCGGCCTGCTGAAGCAGAACACTCCGAACTACGGAACTTCGCTTTTTCTCTTCTACGCGAGCGGCTTTTTTCCCTACTTCATGTTCGTCCGCCTCTCCAGCAGAGCCCGCAACAGCGGGGGCGGGCGCGGGAGGTTGCCGGGGCAATCGGCGCTCGATGCCTATATCGCCGTAACCCTGGCCAACGCGATCATATGGATCGGGATGATCATCGCGATCTTCCTGGCCATGTGGTGGGTATCGGACGTCAAGGAAATCCGCAACATAACCATTTCCGTGGTAGTGCCGCCGCTAATTCTCCTGGTCCTCCTGGCGATGGGGGTCGGCATGATCAACAGCGCCGTGGTCAGGTACATTCCGATCTGGAGTATAATTTACAGCCTTGCGACGCGCGGATTGATCTTCTTTTCCGGCGTTCTGCACATCGTGGATCTCCAGGCACTTTGGATCCGTCAGTACTCGATCATAAATCCCCTGTCGCATGCCATCGAATGGGTACGCTTGGGGATCTGGGAGCGCTACCCTCACAACAGCTTGGACAAAGCCTACCTGATCGAATGGGTGCTGGTTTGCCTGTTCCTGGGAATGGTGATCGATCGGGCATCGTTGCGCGCCCGCCGTTGATGCCGGTCCCGGCGCCGGGCCGATGGGGCGCCGGCGCGCGATCGCTCTACCTACCTGGCGCTCAGCAATCCGACCAGCACTTCATGCGTCGAGGCCTCGAGACGGGTCCTGAGGTGAGGCTTGTTCAACTTTGCGAGGACCTCGGCCTTCGTCGCGCTCGGCACCATCGAAATGTCGGGTAGAAACGGCCGTTCCGGCGGGTCTTCGAGGGTGACCGGAAATGACAAGTTCAGCCGACGCCCAAGAATGTCCATGTCCGACCGGTACAGTTCCGCGAGGTCGCGCCATTGTTCCTGTGTGAGGTACTGCACGCGCCGAGGCTTTACCTCCGCTGCACATTGCTCGAACAGGTGGAGCGCAAATCGAATGGATCGCTGATCGACGGCCAGCGAGTGGGATTTGAGAGCGGCCGTCAATGCACGCAGCAGTTCCAGCGTCACCCAATGTGGCGCCACGTTTCGCGCCTCGACGCCCTGTGGCAGCGTGTCGACCCCCATGGCGTGGAGGACGTCCGTGATCAGGCTTCCTCCGGTCAACGCCTCCGGCAGGAGAGGTCTGACGTGAATGGCCTCCCAGCCGAACGACTTCGCCCAGCGTTTGATGCGGGGAAGCGCAGAAACATTTCGGCGTACGGCTGCGTAGTAGGCGTCGAAATCCAGAGCATTCGAGCCCTTCTTGGTCCGCTGGGCATAGATCGACTGGAACCAGCTCGGGTAGTCCCGGACGTAGCAGAGAATCCGGACCTCGCGGTTGCCGGCGTGGCGCTTCAGACGCTCCATGCTCTCGCTCGTGAGAGAGAAGAGTGCCTCTGCCGAGATGAACAGCTTCTTCCTTTTGTTCTTCCGCACGTCCGTGCGGAATTTCTGAATGGTGGACGGATCTTCGTTCGGCGCGAACAATGCCGTTGCCAGGAGATGATGATTCACCGCGCCGTGCACGGTCAGCGGACACACGATGCCCATCGAGTTCATGAAATCCAGATGCTCGTGAACGAGACTCTGGATCGTCGACGACCCTGACTTCCCCCGCCCGATGTGAAGAAAAAGGGGAGGCATCTGCGAGGTCGTCCTGGCCTCGCCCGAATTCTCCGATGCATCCGGGGACAAACCCGCATTCAGGGAACCAGTCACCGTGGCTGCTCCAAGCGGCGAATCGACCGGTTCCATCGGCTACCTGAGATCGGCATCAAGTGCCTGGCGTACGAAGGCCAAGAATGTCGACTTGTCCAATGTCAGGTCGGAATTGTTGGGATTCTTCCGGGATTGCTTGTTCTCCGATTTCTTCCCGATCACATAGTAGTAGTTGAAGTCCAGCTGACTCGCGATGCGCAGAAAGGCCGAGCCATGCACGCCGCCCGCTGGAAAAATCTCGATCAGTGTCGTGTTGGGGCGACAGAAAAGGATATTGGTCAACCCGGCGCCATGAGCACCCAGCACCACACGGGCATTTCGAAATGCCTCGATCTGATCCGCGAGCGACAGTTTCGCCGGGGATATTATATGGAAGCCCATGTCTCGCAGGCCGGGCAACAGCTCCTCTTCGTTGAGGATGCGCCGCATCGAGGATTCGTTGCGGGACACATAGAGCAACTCGCCGCTCCGATCGCGGCCGTATCGCCGGGGCGCCGGCAACAGAATATCGAGGAAACCCGCCATTTCCTTGACGAGTTCGCCGATCCTCTGCCCGCCGCCGAAGGTCAGTCCGGCAGAATTGATCGTTCTCCCGCGCAGCACCCGGTTCTCACGGTTCGCAGAAATCAGGGGACGCCAGGAGAGGAGGTCGATCGCCTGCTTTTGGAAGGGGAGGGTGAGCTCGGGCACGAGGACATCCCAGCTGCTTCCCCTCAGATTCTGCCGAAACACGCTCGACCTGCCGCAGACGAACAGCTTGGCGACGCTGTCGAGCCACCACCGGCAATAGTTTCCCATTCGCTGAGACGCCAGCGGCAGGACGATGCGCGCGTCATCGATGACGGGGGCCTGCTCCAGTTCCCCAGCGGACAATCGCTGATATCCCTCGACCAGCTTGGGCACCACGGCCGTTTCCCGCACTGGACGGCCGTTGATCAGCGTAAGGCCTGCCTGAACATCGACATAGCCGTCCTCGGTGTAGACGACATACACCGGACCGGCATCGAACCCTTCTTCGATGCCCTTGGTCTCCGGCAAGGACGCACGGAAGTGCCGATGCGTCTTGAACGTCTGCTTTTCCAGGACCTCGAGAAAGACACCCTTCTCGATCTCGTGCACGCCGAGGGTGTTCTTGGCCGCCTCGGAAAGCGAGATGACTTCAGCCGGCAAGCTGTCACTCGGACTCACTCGGCTCTCCTGTTACGAAAACTCATTGGGATTTCCTTCACGAACACAACAGCAACTGGGTTCTTCCGTCAAGAAGTGGTGCCTGGCTGTCTCGATCTTGGTGGTCTGGCCCGCGTTAGACAATCGATGATCATTGGCGAATGCCAGACCCGCCGGACGGCGGCAGCTTCGGGGCTCCGGTGGTCTCTCGACTCACCCTGGATCGGCGCTTCTTGCCTTCCCGCAGCATCGCCGGTTGGCTCACCTTTCCGGGATTGCCAGCCTGTACGATCCTCATGATAAGTCGCATCTGCTTGTTTGCGGTGACCAAGGCGCGTTGCTTGTTGGCCAGGGCCCGCGTCACGAGTTCCTGAAGCTGGGAGTTCACCGTATCGAGCTGCCGTCGCCCGGCCTCGGTGATCTTGATCACGTTTCGGCGATTGTCGTCCTCGGCCTGCGCCACGGATATCAACCTTGCCTTGCTGAGTGACGTGCAGAGCTGGTTTGCACGCTGTCCGGTGACCCCCAGGCTGCGTGCCAGCAGCTTGTTGCTGACGCCGTCCTTGCTCGACAATACCGACAACACGAGCCACTCGGTCAGGCTTATCTCCGCCTGCTTGAACGGCGGAAGGGCGGCCAAACCACTGATCACACGGCTCGCGGTCGAAATCAGATGTGCGAGGTCGAGGATGTTGATCGGTAGGGTGGCCTTCACTTCGGCCGCGGTCATTTGCGAATCTCCTTCGCGGGGGCTGCGTACGGCGCATATTGTAAAGGGGCTTGTCTATTTGGCAAGAGGCAGCTATGAGCATCTGGCACATAGCGAGTAGAGGTTGCGTCTCAGTCGGGCCGTCGTGAGGGGTGTACGCTGGCATCGCGTGGATTTCGACGGCTCGATTGTCAATGTCGCGTCTCATTCAACTGCCTGAACTGCCATTCCTGTAGGTGAGATTTCTGCGATGAACATCACCAATCCCGTGCTCCTCGACATCATGCGGGTCCGCCCGAACTTTCAGCCGGCGATCATCTTCAGTATCGGGACCCACCTCCAGCATGGCGCAAGGGAGTTTCGGGCGGCGTTCCCGGCCGCGGAAATTTTTTCGTTCGATCATGCGGTCGATTTCCACGAGGCATCGCAGGGGCCCGCAACGGACGACTCGAAGTCCCATGCCTTTCGCATTGCGTCCACCGGAGCGGGGACGGTGGACGAGTCGGGTGGGGGCGAAAGCCTGACGATGACCGCGCCGGTGGCTGCCGCCGTTCCCTCCGACTCCTTTTGCCGTGATCGCGGCATCGAACGAATTGATTTCTTGAAGATTGACGCGGCGGGCAACGACCTCGACCTTCTGAAGGCGCTGGGCGGCTTTCTCGAGGCGGGCCAGGTCGAGTTTGTCCAGGCGGAGTGCGCATTCTCGCCCGAGGACGCGATTCATACTCCCTATCCCGCCATGGCGGAGTTCCTGTTCGCGTACGGCTACAGGCTCTTCGGCTTCTTCAATCACTCGCACCGGGACACGGCTGCCGCAACCGTGCGCAACGGGATCCAGTCCGGCACGGCCGTATTCGTCATTGACCGGACCGTGAAGCGGCCTGTCGGGACGGTCCAGCGTGCACTCGATGGGGCGCCGCAGCCTCAGCGGCAAATGGAGAGCGCGTTCACCCAGTTCTACACGACGAACAAATGGGGCAACAAGGAAAGCAAGTCCGGGGCCGGGTCGACGTTGGCCTACACCGCGAATCTGCGCGAAAAGCTGCCGATCCTGGTGCGGGAGCATGGGATCAAGAGCATGTTTGATGCGCCGTGCGGTGATTTCAACTGGATGAAGGAAGTGAAATTCGACGATGATTTCATCTATATGGGGGGTGACATCGTCGCAGATCTGATCGCGCATACGGCCGAGAAATATTCATCCCCGAAACGTTCGTTCATGAGGTTCGACGTCGTGACGGATGAATTTCCAAAAGTCGACATGTGGTTCTGCCGAGATCTCCTGTTCCATCTGCCATTCAAGCTGGGATTGTCGGCACTCGAGAATTTCACCAGAAGCCAGATCAAGTTCGCGATGATCACGACCCACGTCAACAGCGGGACGTTCTTGAACAAGGACACCGACCGCGCAGGCCCGTTCCGGCTCATGGATCTCTTCTCTCCACCGTTCAATTTTCCCCTCCCTCTCGCGAGAGTGAGAGATTACGTGGCGCCTTATCCTCCTCGGGAAATGTGTCTCTGGACGCGGGAGCAGGTCATCTCGGCGCTCGGAGAGAGGCCCTGATGAGGCTGCAACGGCGCAGTGGACGGTCATGACGCCCCGAACCATGCGCGTGCAGACGAAGCCATGAAGAAAATTCTCAGCTATCTCCTGAAGCGGAACACGGCGACTGCAGTTGTCGGAAAGGGTTCCCTTTCTGCCCATGAGGTTGCGCTAAGGCAGATAAGCGTTCGCCGGCGATCTGGCGTTCCCGCTGGCGCTCCCGGCGGCGACGTGAAGCCAACAGACATTGCGGGTGCCCCGGGCAGCGGGACGTCGGGTGAGCGCGCTGCCGCATCCGTCGAGAAAGCGGGAGAGAAAGCGGACCGCGAGGTTGATCGTGACAAACAGGCCCGCAAGGAAAGAAAGCGAGCTGCACGCAGGACGGCGGCGCGGAGTGCGCGCCAGCATCTGTGATTACCAAAGGCGCTTGATTATATAGACAAGCCTCTTTATCATTTTCCTGTGCTTTTGTGATGGGAAGGAACTGCCATGAGCGAAGTCGATACCGGGAGTGTCAAGCCGGCCGCCGAGGTTAGCGTAGAGGAGTTCGCCCGGCTCGTTGCAAGCATCAGTCGACTGCTGAGCGGCCTGGGTCGCATGGAACCCTTGCGCGAGGCGGGGATCAGCCTGGGCGAATGGGTGGCGCTGGCAACTTTGGCGCGGGCCTCTGAAGGCGTGACCAACAAGGCGCTGGGTCGTGTTCTGGGGGTTCGCGGACAGCGCACCGGGGAAATCAGCAGTTCCTTGCTGCGTGCCGGTCTGGTGACAATCGGACAGGCCGGCCAGAACGACAAGGTGCATCTGGTAAAGATCAGCGATGCTGGAAAGGCGAAGCTGGAAAGCATCGATGCCAGCATGAAGCCCATGCTTTCCCAGGCACTCAATGGCCGCACGCTGCTGGGTGCGAAGAAGCAGATGAAGTCCCTGGGACGCCTCCTGGTTCAGGATACGCCGGAGAAGTCCAACAAGAGGAAGGAAAAGCGCGCGGCGAAGGCGGGGAAGAAGAAGGCAGACGCTGCTAAAGCGGAGTGAGCGTCGAAAGGACCACGCTCGGTCGCCTCGATCGAGTTCTCCCTGGGATGTGCTGGACCGGCAGGGGCGAATCGACCCGCCGGTCGCGGAGAATGGGAATACAGGTCCGCAGGCACGATACCGCCAGTCCGCAGAGCGTGCTCATGTTTGACTGGAAGCGCAGCGCCTAAGGCGCCTCAAGCGAGGGCTACGCCGAAAACCCGCCGTGGAACAGACCCTTCGCGGGATGGCGATGGCCACCTCGGACGCTGCAGCCCAAAGGGCAATTTCCGCAGCCGGACGCGTCAGCGGGCAATCGACGACGTCGGTCAGCGTTCCCAGCCAAAAAGCTCGAACTCCGGTGCGCAGGTTTCCTGCACGATACGCCGTTGCTCGGCGGTCAGCATCTCTCGAGCCGGCTTTCTGTCCCGATCGAGTTCCCGGGCACGCGGGAGCTCGACAGGAGGTAGCCCCACGCGGGTGCAAATCCGCAGCATGTCGGCCTGGATCGTCTCATGCTTCACGAAATCATCCACGATGACCCGTCCTTCGACGATGTACCAGGGATAGCTGACATAGCGCTTCCCGGAGCGCACGACCGTTTCCAGTGCCTCGTCGAATTCACGTGTCCGGCGGGATGGATGTCGATTGACATGGAAGGCGAGAGACACCGCCTTCTCGTAGGGGTGCCGCTCGGCGGTGAACTTGAAGGCCGTATCCCAAAGGTCCCCGGCTACGGCTTTGATGCTGCCCGCCCGCGCATGCGACGAGGCGCAATTTCCCTTCTTGCGGATGCGTGACAAGGCCTCTCGCGCCACTTTGGGCTTTCTCTGCTTCAAAGCCTCGACATAGGCCGCCACGGCAGGCTCAGGAGCGTAATTGCGCGGATACACCCCGGCTTCCACTCTTTGACGATCAAACTTCGGGTTGATGGGCGAAAGGATATCTTCCGGACCGCAGTGCGGCCCGATCGCCATCTCAATCGATGTACCGGCGGTCTTCATCGTCTTGATGAAAATGAAGCCGTACTTACGCGAAGCAATCATGTGTCCACACTATCCGGCGCGCCATGGTTTTCATTCTAGTCCTGCAACCGGGAAAGGGAAAGTTTGGGGAGGAGGGGGGGCTCCGGCGAAGCGACCACACTTGCTCACTTTCCACTGTTCCCGGGCGTGCTCTGTCCCGTGCCGTTGCGGCGATGCGATGAACAGACCAACCGTCGGGACACCTCGCGGATGTTGCCGGCGGATGCAGGGGCTGGTCGAACATCGCGCTCGGGACCCGCAGCAGGGTTAAATGGTCGCCACCGCCATTCGTTTGCGCAGCTTGCGGGCGCGATCCTTCTTTCCAGTCTGGACGGCCGAACCAACCGTCTGGGGAGCGACTCCCCACCATTTGATGTCCGTTCCCAGCGCTTTCTCGAGCAGCAGTCTCGAACTGTCGTCCTCCGTGATGGGAAGCTCGACGAACTTCTCGTCGTTGCCGAAGACCGACCGGCAGGCTTGGTAGTGGCCTTCGATCCAGTTGTACAAATGCTCGTCCTTGTCGCCGTATCCGGCGGGCAAGCCGACGATGTCGGATTCGGTGACCACCCGTCTCAGATTGTACCAGCGCGTAATGCTGCTGATGAGCTTTCCGGTATCCCGGACGTTGAGGATGAAGCAGCACTCGGGATGGTAGCGGCGTATCGTCAACAACAGCGCTATGTCCAGGTTCGGCCAGAAATTGAGGCCGTTCGCAGGGCGACAGACATCAGCCTGGGTGACGATGTCATAGTCCTTGAAATCGACAAGAGGGTCCTGTCCGGTCAGGTACCGTTCGTAGATCAGTTGGCCGCAGTATCCGCCCGGCATTCGCCAGTGGGCCGACCTCAAGCCACTCCGGACGCAGGCCTCGTGAATAGTCGTCGTCCCACACTTGGGAAAACCAATGACAAAACCTCTCATGTCGACATCCCATAAAATGCGGATCCATTAGTTGCCGTCGAGGCAAAAAAAGTCAAGGGACTTGCCCATCTCGGCCATCGTGGTCAGACGATCAGATCGTATTCCTCGCCCTCGTGCTCCTCCTCCATCGATTCCCGTGGGATGGTTTCCTCCGGTTCCAGCCCTTCGAAGACGGCGAGCGCGTCTTCGACGTACCGGTAAACGGTGAGGCTGCCTTGGTAGAGAATGGCTCCATTCGCTTCGGGGCCGAGAATTTTCGCCGTGCGCGCAGAACCCGTCCCGATGATTACGCCGGATTTCTCGCTCCGGGCATTCAAAGCTCTTCGGCAGAGGGCGCGGATCTCGTTGCGCCCGCCACCCTCCGGGGAGCCATCGAAGACATAGTAGTCGCAGGGGATGGCGTAGATCAGCACCATGTTCAACTCGCGCCTGAGAACCAGCGGAAGTTGGGCGATCGGGATGTCCAGCAGGCGATCGTACTTGACGCATGCTTCGACGAAGTCGGCGACCTGCGAGGGTTCGAAGCGGTAAAGAGGCGCCAGGAAGTCGATGAGATGGCGTGGCGTGCGGCCCATGGACAGATGAAGGAAGCCGCCAGGCATGGAGAATGTTCCCGTGCGCTCGATCCATCCCTCGCTTGGGACGGTAACGCCCACGATCATGTTGAGAAACACCGACAGCGCCTCTCGCCTGTGACCGAGTATGACGAGCTTCGAACGCGGCTCGATCGACCATGTAATGTCCCGCGCGATCGTGCGCTGGAAGCGTTTTGATCCGATGACTTTCGATACGGAATGTAAGGTGATCATCACTGCCGTCCGCGCGGTCGGCGCCGCGGTCGGCGCATAGTATCTTGGAATCGATTGCTCAAGTCACTATACTAATTCCGGTGTCGGGTAGGGGCCCTGAACGGCAGCCCTGTTCGTCCGGCATGATGGTGCGCGACTTGCTAAGGGAGTTGGAGATGGCATCCGCTCCGTCATCAACCTAGTCGAGGAAACGGACTTTGCTCAATCTTGCCAATCGTCTGAGCCATCTCCAGCGCCTGGAGGCGGAAAGCATCTTCATCATGCGCGAGGTCGTGGCCGAGTGCGAGAACCCGGTCATGCTCTATTCGATCGGCAAGGACTCCGCGGTCATGCTTCATCTCGCGATGAAGGCATTCCATCCGGCCAAGCCGCCATTTCCGGTTATGCACATCGATACCAAGTGGAAGTTCCGGGAGATGATCGAGTTCCGGGACCGGATCACGGCGGAACTGGGGTTGAAGCTTCTCGTCCATACGAACCCCGAGGGGCTCGCGAAGGGCATCAATCCCTTCGCCCACGGTTCGGCCATTCATACCGACGTCATGAAGACGCAGGCGTTGAAGCAGGCGCTCGATCTCTATGGATTCGACGCCGCCTTCGGCGGGGCACGCCGCGACGAGGAGAAGTCGCGTGCCAAGGAGCGGGTCTTTTCGTTCCGCAGCGAGCATCATCGCTGGGATCCCAAGAATCAGCGGCCCGAGCCCTGGAATCTCTTCAATACGCGCAAGCGCAAGGGCGAGAGCATGCGGGTCTTTCCGTTGTCAAATTGGACGGAACTCGACATCTGGCAGTACATCCACCTCGAGAACATTCCGATCGTACCGCTTTACTTCGCCAAGATGCGGCCTGTGGTGGAGCGCGATGGCGTGCTGATCATGGTCGATGACGATCGCATGCCTCTGCGGCCGGGCGAGAAGCCGCAGGAGAAGCTGGTCCGCTTTCGCACCCTCGGATGCTACCCGCTGACCGGCGCCATGGAGAGTTCGGCCACCACGCTCGCGGCAATTCTGGAGGAGATGTTCCGCGCCAAGCAGTCGGAACGCCATGGCCGCGTCATCGATTACGACGGCGAAGGCTCCATGGAGAAGAAGAAGCAGGAAGGCTATTTCTAATGGACCAGTCGGAAGAGCGTCTGGACGCGTATCTGCGCCAGCAGGAACACAAGGAACTGCTGCGGTTCATTACCTGCGGCAGCGTCGACGACGGCAAGTCGACCCTGATCGGCCGCCTCCTTTACGAAGGCAAGATGCTGTTCGAAGACCAGTTGGCGAACCTCAAGACCGAGAGCGAGCGCGTCGGCACCCAGGGGGGCGATCTCGACTTCGCGCTTCTCGTGGACGGCCTTGCGGCCGAGCGGGAGCAGGGCATCACCATCGATGTCGCCTACCGTTTCTTCGCCACCGACAAGCGCAAGTTCATCGTGGCGGATACGCCCGGCCACGAACAGTACACCCGCAACATGGCGACCGGCGCATCCACGGCCGACCTGGCGATCATCCTGGGCGACGTCTATCGCAGCAGCGAGTTGCTGACGCAGACGCGGCGGCACACCTACATCTGCTCGATGCTCGGCATCAAGAAGCTGGTTCTGGCCGTGAACAAGATGGACCTGGTGGGGTTCGACCAGGCCACCTTCGCCGCCTACGCCGCGAAGTATGCGGCCTTCGCCAAGCAGCTCGGCATCAACGACGTCGCCTGCATTCCGATTTCGGCGTTGCGCGGCGACAATGTCGTGGCGCCAAGCCCGCAGATGCCCTGGTACCACGGGCCGGCGCTGCTGCCCTATCTCGAGACCGTCGAGATTGCCCCGGCAGAGGACACCCGTCCGTTCCGCATGCCCGTCCAGTGGGTGAATCGGCCGAATGCGGACTTCCGTGGCTATGCGGGTACGGTCGTCAGCGGCACGGTTCGTCCCAACGACAAGGTGAAGGTCCTGCCGTCGGCGCAGGAAGCGACGGTTGCGCAGATCGTCACGAAGGACGGCGATCTGCCCGTCGCGATCGCCGGCCAGGCGGTCACGCTCGTCCTCGACCGCGAAATCGACGTCAGCCGCGGCGACGTGTTCTGCGAGGAGCGCAAGCCGACGGAGGTCGCCGACCAGCTGGCGGCGCGGCTGCTCTGGATGGGAGCCGAGGAGATGCTGCCGGGGCGCACCTATCTGATCAAGATCGGCACGACCATGGCCGAGGCGACGGTGATGTCGCTCAAGCACAAGATCAACGTGAACACGCTGGAGCACAGCGCCGGCAAGACCCTGGCCCTGAACGAGATCGGTGTCTGCAATCTCGCGCTGTCCAAGCCCATTCCATTCGAACCATACGTCGAGAGCCGGGAACTCGGCAGCTTCATCCTGATCGACCGGATCACGAACCAGACCGTGGGAATGGGGCTGCTCGACTTCGCCCTGCGCCGCGCCACGAACATCCACTGGCAGGGGCTCGAGGTCAGCCGCGAAAGCCGCGCCTCGCAGAAGGGGCAGAAGGCCGCGGTGATCTGGTTCACCGGCCTGTCGGGCTCCGGCAAGTCCACCATCGCGGTGGCGCTCGAGAAGCGGCTCTTCGCCCTGGGGCGCCATACCTACCTGCTTGACGGAGACAACGTCCGGCACGGGCTCAACCGCGATCTCGGCTTCACCGATGTCGATCGCGTCGAGAACATCCGTCGCGTCGCCGAGGTGGCGCGGCTGATGGCCGACGCCGGTCTGATCGTGCTGGTCTCCTTCATCTCACCGTTCCGCAGCGAGCGGCGGATGGCCCGGGAACTGATCGGCAAGGGCGAGTTCATGGAGGTCTTCGTCGACACGCCACTCGAGGTCTGCGAAGCGCGTGATCCCAAGGGCCTCTATCACAAGGCGCGGCTCAATCAGATTCCCAACTTCACCGGCATCTCCTCGCCTTATGAGGCGCCGGAAAGTCCCGAGATTCGGCTCGACACGACAGAGAAGGCGGTGGAGCAGTCGGTCGACGAGCTGCTTGCCTATCTGGAGGACCAGGGGCGTCTGAGGGCGTGAAGTCGATGACTTGCCAGGGCAGTGGAGTCGGTGCGCCCGATAGGGGCCTGCCGGCCTCAGCCCGTTGCGTCGGTGGCGGAATCTTCGCGTCGGCTTCTCGCCAAATCGCGATTGCGGGCTTTGACGGCCTTTTTCGCGGCTTTCCGGGTCTCGAACGCCTTCACAATGCTCGAGTGCTTTTCGGCGAGAAGCAGCTCGCGCTGCTCGGTCGAAAGCACAAGCGGCTTGGAAGGGGGCCGCTCGGTCGGATATTCGCGTGAGAGAAGTCCGACCACGGCGCCCGCCGTCAACACCAGGACGGCCCCCCCAAGCCAGAGGATTTCGGAGTAGACTATGAACAACGGTGCAACCTTCGACGTAGGGGGAAGCTTTGCCGCCACTGAGTGGTCATTCTATCACGGCTCCGTCCGGGAAGGCATGACCATTTCTCGCAAGCCGGCCGGGCGGCGGTAGTCGGGCGGGCGCGAAAGATGGCGTGAACCTGCTAAAGGGCGAGGCCGGCGTCCGATGGGTTGGTATGCTTGCTGTGAAGCCTGTGCTGGAACGTGGCGGGAGTAGGTATCGCGATGGATGGTGGAAAGCAGTACTGCGAAGTGCTCAACGTCCCGGCGGGGAGGTTGATCCCGAGCTATGCGATGATTTCGCCTTGCCGTAATGCGATTGTGCTACCGCCTCTTCGCGGATTGCGTGACGGCATCCTTGGCGAAGTGAGGCATGTCAAAGTGGTGGGTTCATAGATGCCAGGCTGGAAGACCGAGTATAAGCAACACCGGAAGGCGTTGTACCGCCGTCTTTCCGCGGCCGCCAAATCGACGGTGCTGTATGGTCCGTTCAAGGGAATGGAACTGCCGGGCCGGACGAGTTGGGGCGGCGGTTCGATAGGTCCCAAGATCCTGGGGACCTACGAGAGCGAGCTCCATGGTCCGATCGACCGGGCGATCGCCGCCCGACCGGATGTCATGGTCGATGTGGGCTGTGCGGAGGGCTACTATGCCGTCGGTCTGGCGCGCTATGCCCGCACGATTCCGGTCATCGCCTACGACATAAATCCCAATGCCCGTGCGGTATGCGCCGAGATGGCGGCGGCGAATGGCGTACAGGCCATCGTCGACGTCCGTGGCGAGTGCGATCACGCGGCTCTCCAACTGGCTCTGGAGGGCAAGCGCGGGTTCGTACTGTGCGATTGCGAAGGCTACGAACGCATCCTGCTGGACATCGACCGGGTGCCTGCGCTCGCGGATGCCACCCTGCTGGTCGAACTGCACGATTGGCTGACCGACACGCCCGATCTCGCGGCCCACTACCGCGACATGCTGGATGCCACGCACGAGGTGGAGATCATCCCGCAACACGGGCGCAATCCCCATGCCATTCCCGAGCTCGCCGCGTTGAGCGAACTCGACCGGTACATGCTCGTCAGCGAGTTCCGCGGCCGTGCGATGAGATGGATGTTCGCCGTGCCGCGCCGGACGGCCGCAGCGGCGAAGGATCTGCGATGAAGATACTCGTGTCGGCCGAGAGGGACTACTTCGGTCCCCTGAGGGTGATGTTGTACTCGTTGATGCACAACAACCCCCAGGTGGACGAAATATTCCTGCTGACGCAAGGCGCGATGAGCGACATCGAGCAGATCGACCGGGTTTGCTCTGTGTTCCGGGTACCGCTGCGCGTGATCAATCCGACGGTAGGGGAACTGGGCGACGCACCGGGCAAGATCCATGGCCAGCGGACCGAGGCCATGTACTATCGCCTGCAGGCCGACCGGCTCCTGCCGGCGTCTGTCGAACGCGTCCTGTATCTGGATGCGGATCTGATCGTGCGGAAGAGCCTCCAGGGGTTGTGGAACGAGTTGCCCGGGAATTGCTACCTGGCGGCCGCCACCCTTCATTCGTCGATGAAGGAAAGGGACTTCGTCGCCCAGTTCGGCGGGCGCTACTTCAATTCCGGGGTCATGATCCTCAACCTTGCGCTATGGAGGCGTGACGGCATCTCGGAAGCATGCGCGCGCTTCATTCGCGAGCATCCGGAGAAGATCCGGTATCACGATCAGTGCGTTCTGAATCATGTGTGTCGCCCCTGGCACGAGGTCGGGATCACCTGGAATTTCAATCGATCGGTCGGTTCGCGACGAGCCCGCACCTGGGGGCTGACGGTCGAGCAATTCGATGCGATCGGCGCCGATCCGGCGATCATCCACTACATCGGCGGCGACAAGCCGTGGCGCCGGCCGCGTAGCGAGGCGTTGCCCCTGGAAAGAGAATTCTTCCAGTATCAGGACATGATGGAAGAGGCAGTCCGGCAGTCCCCATAGGTGCCGTCGTTGCGTGGCAAATTCGATCGCACGCCAAGACGCCACAATTCGCGTCCAGAAGCAGTCGGTACAGGATGATTGCGGGCATGACGGTCTTTGGCCGTTGATGGCCTGTCGCCGGTACCACCAATGACCGCAGGTTACTTTCCCGGCGTCGGGAGGCAGAGATGCGCATCAAGTACATTCTGGCACTTCTTGCCATTGGCTGCGCTCCGGTGGCCCATGCGCAGGATGCTGGGCCATCCGGCCCCGCAACCGGTCGCGTCATTGCCAAGGAACAGGACGCCTCCGTCGGTGGCGGACGTCGAGCGAAGCAGAAGGCCCGTGCAGAGCAGGCCTCTTGTGCGATATCGGTCGCTCCACACGTTCTCCTTCAGCCAGGCCAGCAGGTCCGGCTGACCTGGACCGCCCAGAATGCCACGTCGGCTCGTATCGAGGGCATCGGTTCAGTGCCGCTCGAACCGTCGAGACAGGCGGTGGTGGATCGTCCGGAACGCACGAAGACTTATGAGATGGAAGTTGCGGGTCCCAATGGGACCGCCACGTGTCGCGTGTCCGTAGCCGTCCCTCAGAGGGTGGAGCCTCTTCATTGGCCGCCGGCGGCATTGGCCGGTATGCCTGCGGACTACCTGATTCGGGTGCGCGAGTCGCTCGCCACATCCATTACGAGAGCCAGACTGGTCAACGACCACAGGTGGGTCGGCTACGCCATATCGTCTTTGCTCTTCGAGCAGGATGTCGACCGCGTGAATCAGTATCTTGCCAGCCACTGGGAGGCCCCCCAGCACGACCGGTTCGGCTTCGGCCTGTTCTCGATGGACGCCGTTCGTCTCTATGGCCTCTTCAACGATCGCTCGGGAGTTTTCGGGGGGAGGCTTACGGCCGCCGCGCAGCGGCGTATGGAAGAACAACTCTACCGGATATCGTCCCAGACCCGCTTCAACGACTACAGGTTTGCGAGCAACCTCGCCAACGTGTGGACGATGAAGGGCTCTGAGAATCATGCCTTTGCGGCACAGTCCTCGTTTCTGCTGGTCTCGCAGTTTCTCAAGAACAGCCCGGACCTGGCGAAGCGTGCCTACGAGGACGGGAGGACGCCTGCGGAGCATTACGAGGCGTGGCGCAGATACTGGTCAAAGCTCCTGGATGAGCGCGCTAAGCGCGGCATCTATGTGGAGATCGCTTCGCCGACGTACGAGGATGAAACGCGCCAAGCCATCCAGAACATAAGAGATTTCGCAGAGGATCCGGTCTTGCGGCAGAAGGCGGAGATGCTGCTGGACGTGACCTACGCCCTCATCGCGCAGGACAGCCTCGGGAACGGCGCCAGGGGCGGTGCCAAGAGCAGGGTCTACACGTTCAAGGACGACAAGTTCCGGCTGGGAGGGAGGGACGTCAACTACAACCTCATCTTCGGCACGGCGGGCTATGCGCCGGGAGGGTCGGACCAGGCCACGAGCACATACTTTCCCCCGTCGGCCGTGCTGAAGCTCGGGCGGGAGACGGCCGCGCGCGGTACCTACGAAATCGTCACCAGAGTCCCCGGCGTCGGCAAGCGCAAAGACAAGGAAACCCAGCTCGATCCGGACAGGAGCGTCTTGCGCTACGGTTTCGTGACGCCGTCCTACGTACTTGGCTCGTTCGTGTTGGACCCGGCCGTGAGTTACGCTCCGACGAGTTCGCAGAATCGCTGGCAGGGAGTCGTCTTCGATGGAGATTTCGGAGCCCTCGTCGCGCCGCGGGTGGTCAGCCTCACACGTGCCGGAGAAGTCGACGCGGAACAGCGGGCGCACGATGCATTCGCATCTCTACAGGACCGCAACATCCTGATCATGCAGCAGTCCAAGACCAAGGGCCGCCGAAACATGAGGACGGACCTCTACCTTCCGAGTTCCCTGGATGCTCTCGAAGAGGAAGATGGTTGGATATTCATTCGCGAGGGCAAGTCTTTTGCCGCCATTCGAATTGTCGCCCAGCAATCCAATCCCTACACGTGGCTCGACGCCGCCGACGAGAAGAAGAGTGAGACCCGGCAAAAGCAGGGACGCAACCGTGACGCCGCGGCATCTACGGCGGTCGGCAACAACGATAAAAAGAAAAGAGAGTTCGTGACGCTTCGCAATGCCGGTTCGCCAATCATCTTCGCAATCAACCAGGCGACTGATTTCGGCAACGACTTTGCCAGGTTCAAGGCGGCAATGAAGCAGCAGAAGATCGAACACGACGGCCAGACGCTCAGGTTCGCCGGTCTTGTCTTCTATGGATCTGAGAGAATCGGCAGCAGGCATGGCGAGGTGGTCGATGTTTCACCTCCGCGCCTGTACGATTCTCCCTTCATTCGTTCCGACTGGGATAGCGGCCGGATCTTCATTCGCTTCGGCGACGAAGCGCTCAGTCTGGATTTCAGCGACACGGACAAACCATCGAAGGCGCGCGTCACTCAGATCACCCCAGCGTTCCCTCCCGGGATCGGGACGACCGAACCGGTGGTCTTCGGGGCAAGGTAGGGAGGCCGAGAGGGACGGCCCGGCCGAGGCTTTGGTCCGACGACTAGACCTGGTCCTTCGCTGCGTCCTCGAGCTCTATGACCCGCTCGCAAAGTCGCACAACCTCCCGGTAATTCTTGAGGTCCATATAGGCCTGCGCGAGATGGGCGTATGATGCGGCCTTTGCGTGCTCTATTCCGGCCACGCCGGACAGCATCTTCCGTGCCGCCGGGCGATTCTGGAGAGCGATCATCGAACGTGCCGCGAGGCAGGTTGCCTCCACGCGTATGTTCCGCGGCACCTTGCTGAACCCGCTCAATTCACCGAACAACTCAACCGTCTCGTTCCACTGCCGCTCGCCGAACGAGGTGCGCATCCTGGTCAGCAGGGCCTCCAAACTCTCGCCTTCCGCCATCATCACGCACGCTCCTCGAAGTGATCCCAACAGCGAGAGGCCCGGCGGGAGCCCGCTACAGCTGCGCGGCGCATCAGTACCATACGGATCGAAGCGACTTCAACAAACCAGCAGGCCCGTCTTGCCGATGCGGCTTGCATCGAGGGTGCATCCGCGTTGTTGCCGTGGCGGTCCGGTTCGATCGTTGGCGCCATTTGACGCCGCTCCACTTTAGTCTTGTGGCCTTCAAGCACCACTTTGTCTCAGGTCAGGACGGCCGGGCAAATGCCTGGGCCGTCTCCTCCTTTGCTGCCGGGCTCGCAACAAGGCTCAACGAGTTCCAGGCGCATCGGCTGGCTGGTCGGGTTGCATCAGCTGCTCCCGAATGTACTCCGACCGCGCCAGGGCTTTTCTCATCAGCCGGTCGACGAATGCCTTGCCCGCGCTATGGAGGCGACCACGGTCTTCTTCGCGGGTAAAACTCGAACTCGCGCCGGCCCCATGCCTCCGCTCCCATCGTTCGATCGCGACGCGGGCGAGCTTGCGCGATTCGTCTTGCCCCATTTCGAGCATGTCGCGCGTGAGCAGGATTTCGAGGATGAAATCGTGCGCCATGGCCATCGACAATGCAGCCGCATTCGAATCGATGCCGCGAATGCGCTCATCCTTCTCGCTCTCGAACATGTGCTTCTCCCTTGGGCCTGCGCGCCGTGACGATACCGGTTGCCCTGCGGGGTGGAAAGACGCTGCGGCGTTCGGCTGCGGCGATCCCGCTCGGGAAATCCAGACTCCGGAGCATCCCCGGGTGAAGGGTCAGGAGCTGCTCGTAAAGGTGCTCGCGATTCGACTACTTGTGCCCGCTGCCAGAAGGATGCCCTGCGAGGACTTGCAGGCAAGCCACATCCGGTCCGTGCTAGCTTGTGAGCGACGGGGGGCGCTGCCGGATACAAGACGGCTGCCCGAGTCCGACGAGCAAGACGACACGGCGGCAGATCCGGAGGGGGATTGCGATGGAGCGACTTGACCAAGGCAACCCCTGGAAAGTCTTGAACGAGGAAACCGGATACGACTGCCGATATTTCTCCGTCCGTCATGACCGGGTGACACTGTCCGACGGGGAGCCGCGCAGCTATCACAGCGTGCGTATGAAGTACTACGGCGTCTGCATCGTGCCGGTCGATCGCGACGGCAGCGTCACCCTGATCGGCCAGTATCGCTATGTGCTGGACCGCTTCTCGTGGGAGATTCCCGGCGGAGGGGCAAAGATGGGTGAAGATCCCCTCACGGTCGCAAGGGCGGAGCTCCGGGAGGAAACCGGCTGCACCGCCGAACACTGGCTCAAGATCGTGGAGGGCTCGGTGTCTCCGGGTATCTCCACCGAGGCGGTGCCGGCCTTCGTCGCCTGGGGACTGGACCGGGGCGCCCCGCAACCCGACGACACGGAACTGCTCACGCGTCGCCGCGTGCGGTTCGCCGATGCCGTGAGCATGGCCTTGACGGGCGAGATCTCGAATCTGCCGGGAATCGCGGCCCTGCTGGGCATCGAGGTCCGCCGCCGGCGCGGCGACCTGCCAGGCAGTCTCCTCGCGCTCCTCGAATAGGGCGACGGGCCGATCAGGCGGCGGTCAGGCCGAGCCGCTCGCCGCGATATTCGCCGCTCATCACGCGCTCCCACCAGGCGCGATTGTCGAGGAACCAGCGCACGGTGTCGCGCAGGCCGCTCTCGAAATCGTGCCGCGGCCGCCAGCCGAGCTCGGTCGCGATCTTCGAGGCGTCGATGGCGTAGCGGGCGTCGTGGCCGGGCCGGTCGGTCACGAAGCGGATCAGCGATTCGTGCGGACGGTGGGCGGCATCGGGCTGCATCTCGTCGAGCAGGCGGCAGATGCCGCGTACCACGTCGATGTTCCGGCGCTCGCTGTTGCCGCCGATATTGTAGGTCTCGCCCGGCCTGCCCTTGCGCAGCACCAGGGTCAGGGCCTCGGCATGATCCTCGACGTGCAGCCAGTCGCGCACGTTCTCGCCCTTGCCATAGACCGGCAGGCTCTCCCCGCGCAGGGCGCGGATGGTGACCAGCGGGATCAGCTTTTCCGGAAAGTGATAGGGGCCGTAGTTGTTGGAGCAGTTGGTCGCCAGGGTCGGCAGGCCGTAGGTGTGGTGCCAGGCGCGCACGAGATGGTCGGACGCGGCCTTGCTGGCGGAGTAGGGGGAGTTGGGCGCGTAGGGCGTGGTCTCGGTGAAGAGACCGGTCGCGCCCAGCGAGCCGAAGACCTCGTCGGTCGAGATGTGCTGGAAGCGGAAGCGGCCGCGCGCCGCTTCGTCGAGCGTGCGCCAGTAGGCGAGGGCGGCTTCGAGCAGGGTGAAGGTGCCGTTGATGTTCGTCTCGATGAAGGGCGCGGCGCCAGTGATGGAACGATCGACGTGGCTTTCCGCGGCGAGATGCAGGATGGCATCCGGGCGGAACTCCGCCAGGATGGCGTCGATCGCCGCGCGGTCGCAGATATCGGTCTTGTAGTGCCGGTGCCGATTGCTGGTCCGCGCCTCTCCCAGCGATTCGAGATTGCCGGCATAGGTCAGCTTGTCGACGTTGGCGACCGTCCAGTCGGTGTCGCGGATGATGTGACGCACCACGGCCGAGCCGATGAACCCGGCTCCGCCGGTAACAAGAATTCTCATGGGGCCATTACGAAGCGAGCGGGGCTCGCCCCTCCTTGCTTCAGGGAATGCCCGAAATCCGGGGACTTATCCCTACCTACCATATGTTCCGTTTCGATTTCTAACCCCTCCTGCCGGCGGTGCGGAGGCGAGCAGGGACTGCGAAAGGTCGCTAGGATGGCGCCATTCCCGAAGCTCCATCACAGGATATTGGAAGCATGAGCGACGCACCCGAGTACATCCCACCCAAGGTCTGGACCTGGAACAAGGCCAGCGGCGGCCGGTTCGCCAACATCAACCGGCCGATCGCCGGGCCGACCGCCGAGAAGGAGCTCCCGATCGGCAAGCACCCGCTGCAGCTCTATTCGCTGGGCACGCCCAATGGCCAGAAGGTCACCATCATGCTCGAGGAGCTGTTGGCGCTCGGTCACAAAGGCGCTGAGTACGATGCCTGGCTGATCAAGATCGGCGAGGGCGACCAGTTCGGCAGCGGCTTCGTCGCGATCAATCCGAACTCCAAGATCCCGGCGCTGGTGGACCGCAGCGGCCCCAATCCCGTGCGCGTGTTCGAGTCGGGCGCGATCCTGCTCTACCTCGCGGAGAAGTTCGGCGCGCTCGTGCCGACGGAGGGCGCCAAGCGCGCGGAGTGCCTGTCGTGGCTGTTCTGGCAGATGGGCAGCGCGCCCTATCTCGGCGGCGGCTTCGGCCATTTCTACGCCTATGCGCCGACCAAGATCGAGTATGCCATCGACCGTTTCGCGATGGAGACCAAGCGGCAACTCGACGTGCTCGACCGGCGCCTGGCCGAGAGCAAGTACCTGGCCGGCGACGACTACACGATCGCCGACATCGCCGTCTGGCCGTGGTACGGCGGGCTGGCGAAGGGCCTGCTTTATGGCGCGGGCGAGTTCCTCGCAGTCCACGAATACAAGAACGTCAATCGCTGGGCCGACGAGATCGGCGCGCGCCCGGCGGTCAAGCGCGGCCGCATCGTCAACCGCCTCCAGGGCGATCCCGCGGCCCAGCTCCACGAACGCCACGACGCCAGCGACTTCGACCTGAAGACTCAGGACAAGATCGCCGCCAAGGGCTGAGGCAATCCGTTGTCGGCCGCCGCAGCGTCGTCGTCCGGCGACGGTGCGGCGGCATCGATCCTGCGCTGGCTTCCGGGTGCCGATTGCCCTCCGGTCGTGGCCTGATACCCTGCCAAGATGGAGTTCCGGCAACTCGAGCATCTCGTCGCCGTGTGCAGTGAGGGCAGCTTCAGCAGCGCCGCCAAGCGGCTGGGCATTTCCCAGCCGACCCTGAGCAAGAGCATCGCACGGCTGGAACGGCACTTCGGCCTCACGCTGTTCGAGCGCGCCGGCGGTAGCGCGCGCCCCACCGTGTACGGCCGTGCGGCGGCCGAACACGCGGCCATTCTGCTGGCCGGCGTGGGGCGGATGTGCGAGCAGCTGGAGGAACTCGCCGGAGGCGAGACCGGGAGCCTGCGCATCGGTGTGGGACCGGCGACACGCGTCAAGTTGTTGCCCGAGGTCGTGCGGCAGGTCGGCAGGACCTTTCCGGAACTGCAGCTCGAGGCGCGCTACGACGACGTGCAGACCCTCATGCGCTCGCTCCGCATGGGAAGCCTCGACCTCGTCTTCTGCTACTTCGAGGCGCCGGACGAGCAGTCCGATTTCATCCGCGTGAAGATCTGCGACGACCGGAGGGTCGCGGTGGTCCGCCCGCACCACCCAGCTCTGCGCCAGGCGCCGCTCTCACCGGAAATGCTGCTTCGCTATCCGCTGGCCAGCGTCGGCGCCGTACCGAGTTTCCGCAAATGGCTGGGCGTCACCAGCGCGAAGGCGGCCCGCAACCTGAACGCCTTCGTCTCGGACGACTACGCCCTCGTGAAGAGCCGGCCTCTGGACTCGGACTTCATTGCGATGGGGCCGCGCTTCGTCTTCGAGGAAGAGTTGCGCGACGGCACACTCGTGGAACTGCAGCTCCGCGTGGAGATCCCCTACGAGTGCTGGATGCTCACCACCGAGACCAGGTGGCGATCACCGTTGGTGAAGAAGGTCGCGGGCTTCGCGCAGGCAGCGATGCGTCGCAGGGCGGCTCGCCGCTGAGAAGTCGCGGCGGAGCGCGCCATGCCCGGCGGCTATGGCCCATTCGCGATCGGGCGGTTGTCATGTGCTTGGGAGGGGCTTCCTATCGAGCCAACGGCTGCAAAGTGCCGGTGGAGGATCAATGGCTTCGAAGCGCATCAAAGGCCTGTTGAGTTGTTTGGCGATTGCCGCGGGGGCTGCCCTTGCGTTCGCGGGAGAGGCGGCGGCCCAGTATCCCGACAAGCCGGTGCGCCTGGTCGTTCCTTTCACCGCGGGTGGCTCTCCAGACACCACGGCGCGGCGCGTGGCGCAGCGACTGACCCAGGAACTGAAGCAGCAGTTCGTCGTGGAGAATCGCCCGGGCGCGGCCGGGAACATCGGCGCGGAGTCCGTGGCCCGCTCGGCGCCCGACGGCTATACGCTGATGATGATGGCCAACAGCCACGTCATCAATCCGGCACTCTATTCCAAGATCACCTACGACGTCGTCAAGGACTTCACGCCGATCTGCCTGATCCTGCGCGGCGGGTCGATGATGGTCGTCCCGGCCAGCAGCCCGGCGAGGACGGTGAAGGAATTCGTCGAACTCGCGAAGGCCAACCCCGGCAAGCTGAACTTCGGTTCGGGCGGCGCCGGAAGTCCGGCTCACCTCGCGGCCGAGGCATTTCGTCAGGCTACCGGCATCGACTACGTGCACGTACCCTACAAGGGCGCTCCCGAGATCGTACGCGCGCTGTTGTCCGACCAGGTTCAGGTGGGCTTCCCGACCTTCGAGACGGCACTCGGACAGGTGCAGCAGAACACCTTGAGAGCGCTGGCGACGACCGGCTCCAGGCGCTCGCGCCTTCTGCCCGACACGCCGACCCTGCTCGAAGCCCTCCCGAACGGCTTCAGTCTCGAAGGGTGGTTGGGCCTCGTCGCGCCGGCGGGCACCCCGCCCGAAGTGGGCCGGGCGATCGTTTCGGCCATGACCAACGCTCTGAAGGATCCGGCTTTCCGCGAGCAACTCGAAAGCGGCGGCTCCCAGATCGACTTCAAGCCGGGATCCGAGTTTGGTGCGATCCTGCCTGGCGAGCTCGTGAAGTGGCGCAAGCTCGTCGAAGGTGTCGGCGCAAAGGTCGAGTAGGGAAGGAGCGAATGCCATGGCGGTCGCCGCCAAGCCCCGTATTATTGAAGTGCCGGACGATCCGCTGGCGGCCATCGACTGGTGCTACGAACAGGGTTGGACGGACGGTCTGCCCGTCGTGCCGCCGGTCGTGGACCGCGTCGACGCGATGCTGGTCGCCGACGCGCGACCGCGCGAGACGGTCATCGCGCATCATCCGGCCACCGGCCTGGACCTGTCGCTGCATGCAGCGGCGGTGAACGCGGTGATGGCGGGATGTCTGCCAGAGTATTTTCCCGTGCTGGTCGCTGCTTTCGAGGCGATGAACCGTCCCGACTTCAACTTCCATGGCTCGACCGCCAGCACCGGCGGCTCGGCACCGCTGCTCATCGTCAGCGGCTCCTATGCCGACGAAATCGGCATGAATTCCGACGTGAACCTGTTCGGTCCGGGTAACCGCGCCAACGGCACGATCGGCCGGGCGACCCGTCTCATCCTGCGCAACGTCTTCCAGATGCTGCCGGGCATCTCCGACAAGTCGACCCAGGGCAATCCGGGCAAGTACAGCTTCTGCATCGCCGAGCGGTCGCGGGGCAATCCCTGGCCGCTGCTCTGCGAGGCGCAGGGCTATGACAAGGGCGTGTCGAGCGTCACCTGTTTTGCCGGCGGCGGCTTCTTCAACGTCGAGAACCATGGCGGCAACACGCCGGAAGAGGTGCTGACCTCGGTGGCGGATTCGATGGCCAACTATGGCTGCATCAGCCTCGGCCAGAGCGTGGTGATCCTGGCGCCCGAGCATATGAAGATCGTCGCCGATGCCGGCTGGTCACGCCAGCAGGCCCAGGAGTTTCTGTTCGTCGCCGCCAGGCGCTCGGTCGAGGGCATGAAGAGCGCCGGCAAGTACCGCGACCGCGAATACGACGCGCAGCACGGCGAGGACGCGCACGGGCTGGCCATGGAAGGCTTCATGCATCGCGGCCTGCGGCCGGACGACATCCTCGTGACCATGGGCGGCGGCGATGCCGGCGGCCATTCCTGCTTCATCCCGTCCTGGAGCCGGGGGCGGGCGTCGATCATGCAGCACCAGGCCATCACGCCGCCGCCTGGCGGCGTGCGCACCTAGAAGAAGGAGGGTTCCGATGCAGCTCTATTCACCGATGTCGACGACGCCCAAGCGCCAGGCCTTCCGGGCTCCGCCTCTCGCCAGCCTCGACGGTCTGCGGATCGGCCTGCTGGAAAACGGCAAGCTCAACGCCGACGAGATGCTGCGGGAAGTGGCGGCGCTGTTCGTCGAGCGGCACGGCTGCACCATCCGCACCGTTGCCTCGAAGAAGAATGCCAGCGCCCCGGCGCCGTCGGCGACACTCACTCAGGTCGCACAGGAGGTGGATTTTCTCATCACCGGCCTGGGGGATTGAGGGTCTTGCTCCACGTGCAGTCTGCACGACAGCATCAGCTTCGAACAACTCGGCAAGCGCGCCGTGGTGATCTGCACGACGCCCTTTGAGGTGACCGTGAAGAACATCGCACGGGTGCTCGGTATCCCTGACTATCCGTTCGTGAAGGTCCAGCATCCGATCGGGAGCTGCACGCTGCCGGAACTCAAAGTGCGGGCCGAGGCGGCCTACAGCCAGGCGGTGTCGATCCTCCAGGCGTGAGGACCGCCAGCCAAAGACGATTACAATTTAGCCTTGACTAATATATTAGTATTAACTAATTTATTGGTCATGAACCAGCCTGCTCCCATCGATGCCGTCATGCGCACCCTCGCCGATCCCACACGTCGGGCGGTGTTCGAGCGCGTGGTCGGCGCCAGGGAAATCACCGTGTCAGAACTCACTCGCGGAAGCGGGGTGACGCAGGGCGCCATCTCGCAGCACCTCAAGTCGTTGAAGCAGGCCGGGCTCGTCGCCGAACGCCCGGAGGGTCGTAACGTCTACTACCGCGCCGAGCCCAAGGGGCTGGAGCCGTTGGTCGACTGGATGAGCCACTACGGCGTCTTCTGGCGCGAGCGCTTCGACAACCTCCGTGCCCTCCTGAAGGAAATGGACCCATGAGCAACGCCGCTGCCCGCAAACTCGACACCCACGACATCGTGGTCGAGGACGTTTTTCCGCATGGCCCGCCCACGATCTGGAAGGTGCTGACCACTGGCGCCCTCATCGGCCGCTGGCTGAAGATGCCGCTCTCCGGCTTCAATCCGGTGGTCGGCACTCGGTTCACCTACACGACGACGCCGGCGGGCGACTGGGACGGCACGATCCACTGCGAGGTCCTCGAAGTGGTCGAGAATCGCCGCTTCGTCCATTCCTGGACAGGCGGGCACGAGTCCAACGTGGGCTACGGTGCACCGCTCGACACGGTGGTGACCTGGACCCTGATGCCGGTCGAGGCTGGCACGCGCCTGCGTCTCGTCCACTCCGGCTTCGTGCTGCCGCGCAACGAGACCGCCTACAGGGGCATGGGCAAGGGCTGGCAGCAGGTCGTGAAGACCATCGATGCCCTGTCGGCGGAAGGAACCGCCTCGCCCAAGCCACGCTAGGAGAGGGACGTCATGACCAGACCCTATACCGGCGGCTGCGCCTGCGGCGCGGTCCGTTATGAAATCCCGGCCGAGCCGGTGGTGATGGCCGACTGCCAGTGCCGCGACTGCCAGCGGCGCAGCGGGACGGGGCACGGCTCCTATCTGACCTTCGCAGGCCGCAAGGACGTCGCGATCTCCGGGCGCGCGACGCACTGGGACCTTGTCGCCGACAGCGGTAACGTGAAGGCACACGCTTTCTGTCCTGTGTGCGGAACGCCGGTCTATCTGACCTTCTCGTTCATGCCCGATCTCTTCACGGTGCACGCCGCCAGTCTCGACGAGCCGGAGCGATACTCGCCGCAGATGGTGTTCTACAGGGCCCGCGGTCATGCCTGGGACCGGGTCGATCCGGCACTGTCGGCCTTCGACACGATGCCGCCGACGTAGCGAGCCCCGGCGGAGCGGCCTGCTACAGTGCGCCCTCGTGCTCGAGCAGCCACTTCTTGCGTGGCAGGCCGCCGCCGTAGCCGGTCAGCGTGCCGTTGCTGCCGATGACACGGTGACAGGGCAGGACGATGCCGATCGGGTTCTGGCCGTTGGCGAGGCCGGCCGCCCGCACGGCGCGGGGGCTGCCGATGCGCCGGGCGAGTTCGGCATAGCTGATGGTCGTGCCGGACTGGATCCCGCGCAGCGCCTGCCACACGCCGCGCTGGAACGGCGTGCCGGCCGTCTCCACGGGAAGCCTGTCGATGGCTTCGTGATCGCCTTCGAAGTAGGCGCTCATCGCTTTGGTGAGGCCGCCGGGATCGCTGGCGGCCGAAATCGCGTAGCGCCCGGCACCGTAGTAGCGATCGAGCAGGCGCCGCATGCGGCTCTCATGGTCGCTCCAGTCGATGGCGCGAAGCCGGCCCTCGCCATCCGCGACGATCAGCAGTTCTCCGATGGGTGTCGCGAGGCGGTCGACCCTGAGGGGCAGGAGCTCACGCATAGCGTGCCATCCGCAGATGCTGTTCCGCATAGGCATGCCACGGCCGCCAGGCAGGCGGCGCGGTGTCGTCTCTCGGATCGTCCATGTCGCGCTCATCCCAGCGCCCTGGCGCACGTAGGCCCGGTCGCCGCGCGACCAGCGGCGCGAGTCCGGGATCGCGCGCGAGATGGCTGTCGATCGTCGTGATGTCCGCGCCGAGATCGAAGACGCGGCGGACGCGCGCAACGATCGTGGGCAGGGACTTCACCGACGAAACATGGATGGTGACCGAGACGGCATTGCGTCCGGGGAGGTGCGCGACCGAGACACGGCCGTGTTTGCCGTCGAGATCGAGCCGGCGATGCCAGACCCCGGCTTCGATCCACTCCAGACCGGAGATTGCTCGGGAAGACAGGCACTCCAGCATACCGGACCAGTCGTAGGGCGGACGGTAGGCCAGTCTCAGGGTGACGCCGTCGCGGGCGGTGTTCTCGCCGCTCGTCCTGCGGCGCAGCATACGGGGCGGCCGGTCAAACAATTTGCGAAACGTCTCGTTGAAGCGTCGGATGCTGCCGAAGCCCGATGCCAGCGCGACCTCGGCCATCGGCAGGCTGGTGTCGTGAAGCAGCTGCTTGGCGAACAGCACGCGCCGCGTCTGGGCGACCGCGATGGGCGAGGCGCCGAGATGTCGCTGGAACAGGCGGCGCAGTTGCCGGCCGCCAACGCCGAGCCGCCCGGCCAGGGTTTCGACGCCGGCCCCTTCCTCGTCGAGGGCGCCGTCGGCGATCAGGGCAAGTGCCCGGCTCACCGTATTGGCGCTGCCGCGCCAGGAGGCGAAGTCGGGTGCGATTTCGGGGCGGCAGCGCAGGCAGGGTCGGAAGCCTGCTTCCTGGGCGGCCGCGGCCGACGCGAAGAAGCGGCAATTCTCGAATTTGGGGGTGCGGGCGGGGCATACCGGCCGGCAGTAGATTCCGGTGGAGGTCACGCCGACGAACACGCGGCCGTCGAACCGGGCATCGTGGCTCTCGAAGGCGCGGTAACAGGTGGTGCGGTCGAGCAATTCCATGAGCCGATATTTCCACGCGCGCGAGACCGGCGCTCGCGGTTTTCGGACCCGTTAGGCTTTGACCCCGGAACGCGAACATGATCAGTCGACGGCCATGGTTGCGACAGCCGGCTGGTCGGCGCTCCTGAAGCGCGAATGGATACCCCTGCTCGTGGCGCTGGTGGGCGGCGTTCTCCTGCATTCGATGAACGTGCTGATGCTGGCGACCGTACTGCCCAGCATCGTCGCCGATGTCGGCGGTGCGGCGATGGTGAGCTGGCCGACCACGGCCTTCCTCGCCTCGTCGATCGTTGCAGCGACCTGTACGGGACACCTGACGATCCGGCTCGGCGCGCGCACCGCCTTCTGTGCCGGCGCGCTGGTCTTCGGCATCGGCGCGCTGATCTGTGCGGTGGCACCGTCCATGGGAATCGTCGTGGCGGGGCGCTTCGTGCAAGGCTTCGGTGGCGGCGTGCTGTCGGCCATGGCCTATGTGCTGGTGGGCCGGTCCTTCCCCGAGCCCGTCTGGCCGAGGGTGGCCGCATTGCTTTCGGGGGCCTGGAGCATGGCTGTGCTGGCGGGACCGATGCTCGGCGGCGCCTTCGCGACCTGGGGAAACTGGCGTGGGTCCTTCTATGCCGTGACCGTTCTCGCGGCCCTGCTGGCGGTCGTTGCAGCCCGGGCGCTGCCGCGGGTGCGGGCGGAGAAAGCAGGGCCGGCGCGCGCGATTCCCGCGGGCCGGGTCGCGCTGATCTGCCTGGCGATCGCCACCATGTCGGCGGCCAGCGTGGTAGCGCTGCCGCAGACCAAGGCGGGTCTTTTCCTGACGGCGGTCGTCCTGCTGGTGTCGATGATGCTGCTCGACCGGCGCTCGAAGGCGCCGCTCTTCCCGAGCGATGCGTTTTCACCGCGCTCGGTGACGGGCATCGCGATGTGGTTCTGCCTGCTCGTCTCCGTCGCCTACAGCCCCTTGTCGATCTTCATCCCGATCTTCCTGCAGAGCCTCCACGGGTTCGATCCGCTGGCCGCCGGCTACACGGTCGCCGGTGCCTCGATGGGCTGGACCGTGGCCTCGCTGGTCGTCGCGGGGCGGGCGCCGCGCGCGGCCGGCCGGCTGCTGGTTGCCGGACCGCTGGCAATGGCCGCGGGGCTGGCTTGCGTGGCGCTGCTGATGTCGCGGCCGGTGGTCGTGCTGCCCGCGTTCATCGCCCTTGTCGGCCTGGGAATCGGCGCGTGCTGGGGCTTCGGCGTGCAGCGCCTGATGGGCGGCGCGCGCCCAGGGGAGGCGGAATTGGCCGCGTCCGCCGTTGCGACCGTGCAGCAGAGCGGCTTCGCTCTGGGCGCCGCGGCGGCCGGCATCGCCGCGACGCTCGCGGGGTTCTCCCGCGACCTCAGCGCGCAGGACGTGACCGCGGCCGCCTTCTGGGTTCCGGCGAGTTTCGCGCCCGTCGCCCTCGTCGGGGCCGTGGCGGGTGCCCGCCTCGCGACGTTGGCGGGCCGTTAGGACGATCGCGCAGGGATCGCCCGCTTTACCGCATCGCCGGTGCTCAGGCTGCTGCGGCGTCCGTCCAGGCGGCTACCTCGAGCCATGTGCTCTGGTAGGTCGCGCCTTCGCCCATGTCGGTGTAGCGGTCCGAGCAGAGCATGTTGATCGTGCCCGACACGGCCTCGCCCACAGGGCGCTGGCCCGGGACCAGCAGGACGCCCGGCTGGACTTCGTCGTCGACCTTGAGCATCAGGCCGATCTCGCCGCGGTCGTTGAACACGCGCACCGCGTCGCCGTCCTGTAGGCCGCGCTTCGCTGCGTCGTCCGGATGCAGGATGCAGAAAGGCTTTCCTTCGCGTTCGCGCAGGAAGCCGACACCCGAGAATGCGGTATGGGCCTGGAAATATCCCGGCGCCGTCAGCAGGCGCAGCGGCCAGCGCGCGGCTTCCTCGGCCTCGACCGGATCGGGTTCCCAGTCCGGCATCGGTGGCAGGCCCTGCCTGGCGAGCTGTTCGGAATAGAATTCGAGCTTGCCCGAGGGCGTCTTGAAGGGCTGCCCGTCCCAGTCGTGCTTGATGTTGAGCGGAACGCCGGCGAAAAGCTGGTTGCGGTCGACCCTGGATGCCGGTCCCGTCGAGCCCTTGAAGAACTCCTCGGCCGCTTCGCGGGGCGTCAGGCTGAAGATCGGATCGGTGACCCCCATCCGTTGCGCGAGCGCCTGCGCGACATGGAAGTTGGACTTCGCTTCGCCCGCCGGCTCGACCGCTTTCTGGCCCCACTGCATCCAGTAGGCGCCGTAGGCGCGGTACAGATCGTCCGTCTCGAGATAGTTCGCGGCCGGCAGGACGATGTCGGCGTAGCGCGCCGTGTCGGTCATGAACGGGTCGTGCACGACGGTGAACAGGTCGTCGCGCATCAGGCCCTTCCGGACCTTGTGCACTTCCGGACAGGTCACGGCCGGGTTGTTGGCGGCCACGAACAGCGCGCGGATCGGCGGCCCCGTCATGTTGAGGAGTTCTTCGCCGAGGCGCAGATGGTTGACCATTCGGGCCGTCGCGGGTCCGGAGGGCTTGCGGACCGCTGCGTAATTGAGATCGCACGAGGCGGCCGTGAGCAGCAGCGCGCCGCCGCCCTTGACGCCGTAGTGGCCGCTCACGCCCGGCAGCAGCGCCACGCTGCGCAGCGCCTGGCCGCCATGGGTGAGGCGGGTCATGCCCTCGCCTAGACGGATCAACGCGGCCTCGGCCCTGCCGTACATCGCGGCGAAGCTTTCGATGTCGGAGACGGGCAGGCCGGTGATCTCTGCAGTGCGCGCCGGCGTGAACCTCGGCAGCACCTCGTGCTCGACCCGGTCGAATCCCAACGTGTGCACGTCGATGTAGTCTCGGTTGGCGAGCCCGTCGCGCACGAGGATGTGCATGACGCCCAGCGCCAGGGCGGCGTCGGTGCCGATCCTGATCGGCAGATGGAGGTCGGCGGCCCGGGCACTGCGCGTGCGCCGCGGGTCGATCACGACGATCGGCATGCCGGTCTTCTTGCGCTGGCTTTCGGCAAGGGCCCAGAAGTGCACATTGGTGGCCGCCAGGTCGGCGCCCCAGGAGACCATGAGGTCGGAATAGATGACCGATTCCGGATCCGCCCCGCCCACCGGACCAAGCGTCATTTCCCAGGCCGTCTCGCAACATGTGTCGCAGACCGTGCCGGCCTGCAGGCGTGACGTGCCGAGGGCATGGAACAGACCGTTCACCAGGCCGCGGTTCATCAGCCCCTGGTGGGCGGAGTAGGCGTAGCCAAGGATGGCGAGCGGGCCGCTCTCCCGAATGATCGACTTCCAGCGGTCGGCGATCTCGTCGAGCGCCTCGTCCCAACTGACCGGCTCGAACTGGCCGGAGCCCTTGGGCCCAGCGCGGCGCAGCGGGGTGGCGAGCCGCTCGGGAGAGTTCACCAGGTCGCTGTCGCGGTTGACCTTGCCGCAGGCGAAACCAGCCGTATACGGCTGGTCGGGATCGCCCTGGATGCGCACGACCTTACCGTTGTCGACATGTGCGATGAGCGAGCACATGTCGGGACAATCGTGAGCACAGACAACTCTAACGGATTTCACTACGCCGCCTCCCGAAGGGTATCGCGGTCGTAATGTAGCAGAAGCGCCGAAAGAAGCGGGTTTACTTCTTGCCGTCGGTCTTGGCCGGAGCGGCCGCAGCCTTGGCGCCCGCGCCGACGCCGGCATCGCCGATCATGCCGAAACGGTTCTTGAAGCGCTGCACGCGGCCGCCGCGATCGATGCTCTGGCGCACGCCGGTCCAGGCCGGATGCGTCTTGGGATCGATGTCGAGACGCATGGTCGCGCCTTCCTTGCCCCAGGTCGACTTGGTCTCGAAGGACGTGCCGTCGGTCATCACCACCGTGATCGTGTGATAGTCGGGGTGGATGTTCTGCTTCATGATTTCTCTCCAGCGCTTCAGGGCCGATTCCGACCGGCCGGCGCAACAAGGGCGCGGATATACAGTCCCGGGGGCGCGGCGACAAGCTGGTTGTACCGCCCCGTCATGGCTTGTAGACCGGCCAGCCATGAGCGATTCAGCCTTCGAAACCCTCGCAGACAGCCTGCTCGCGACCCTCGAGGAGGCACTGGGCGACCATGTCGACGCCGAACTGCAGGGGGGCATCCTGACGGTCGAGGCCGGCGGCGGGACCTGGATCGTCAACAAACATGCGCCCACCAGGCAGATATGGGTGAGTTCCCCGGTCAGCGGCGCCCGTCACTATGCCTTGGACGAGGGCAGCGGCCGGTGGCAGGACACGCGCGGTGGCGGCGACCTGCTCGAGGCGCTCGGCAGCGAACTGGGCGTCGAACTCGAATGGCAGGCCCCGTGAACCGGTTCGGCGGTCTGGCCCTGCTGGGTCCTTATCTCAAACCCTATCGGGGGCGCACCATCCTGGCGCTCCTGTCGCTGCTGGTCGCGGCAGGGACGGTGCTGGCTTTCGGGGCCTGCCTGCGGGCCCTGATCGACCGCGGCTTTGCCCAGGGACGGCCGGACATCCTCAACTACGCCCTGGCGTCGCTGCTGGCCGTCGCCGTCGTGCTGGCGATCGCCTCGGGCGCACGCTTCTATCTGGTCTCGTGGCTGGGCGAGCGCGTCGTCGGCGACCTGCGGCGGGATCTGTTCGACCACGTCGTGCGGCTGGGGCCGGCCTGGTTCGAGATCAAGCGGTCGGGCGACGTCATGAGCCGCATATCTGCCGACGCGCAGCTGATTGAGCAGGTGATCGGCTCCTCGGCCTCGGTCGCCCTGCGCAACACGCTGATGTGCATCGGTGGCGTGGTGATGCTGGTGGTGACCAACCCCAAGCTCGCTTTGTGGACGCTGGCGGTCGTGCCGCTCACCGTGGTGCCGATCGTCGTGTTCGGCCGAAAGGTGAGGGCGCTGTCGCGCGAGGCCCAGGCCCGCATGGGTGAAATGGTGTCGGAGGGTGCCGAGACGCTGGACGCCGTGCGTACGGTGCAGGCCTTCGCCCAGGAGGACCGGGCGGCGCAGCGCTTCGGCGAGGCCACGGAAAGGGCCTTCGTCGCCGCAAGACGGCGGGTGTCGCGCCGCGCCGTCATGACTACCCTTGTCATCTTCATCGTCTTCTCCGCCGTGGGCTTCCTGCTGTGGATGGGCGGGCACGACGTACTGACGGGCCGCATCAGCGCCGGCGACCTCTCGGCCTTCGTGTTCTACGCGGTGCTGGTGGCGAGTTCGGGAGGCGCCATCAGCGAGACCATCGGCGACCTGCAGCGCGCCTCGGGAGCCGCCGAGCGGCTCGCGGAGCTGCGCGCCGAGCCGCCGTCGATCGCCGGGCCAGCGAACCCCAAGATGCTCCCGAAGCCGGTGCAGGGGGCCGTATCGTTCGAGGGCGTGTCCTTCCGCTATCCGACGCGAACCGACGCGCTCGCCCTCGATGGCTTAGACCTCTCGATAGCGCCGGGCGAGACGGTCGCGATCGTGGGTCCCTCGGGCGCCGGCAAGACCACCGCGTTCAACCTGTTGCTGCGCTTCTACGACCCGGAGAAGGGCACGATCCGTCTCGATGGAATTGCCATCAAGGAACTGGCGCTGCGTGACCTGCGGCGCTCGCTGGCCGTGGTTCCGCAGGATCCGACCCTGTTCAGCGCTTCGGTCGCCGACAATATCCGCTACGGCCGGCCGGACGCCACGGACGCCGAGGTACGTGCCGCTGCCGAAGCGGCGTCGGCGCTCGGCTTCATCGAGGCACTGCCGCACGGCTTCGCGACCGATCTCGGGGCGCGCGGCGTTCGGCTTTCGGGCGGCCAGCGCCAGCGCATCGCCATCGCCCGGGCGCTGCTCTGCGACCCTGCCGTGCTGCTGCTCGACGAGGCCACCAGCGCCCTCGACGCCGAGAGCGAGCTGGCGGTCCAGCAGGCCCTCGACAGGGTGATGCGCGACCGTACGACCCTGGTGATCGCCCATCGCCTCGCCACGGTGCAAAAGGCCAACCGCATCGTCGTGCTCGATCAGGGGCGGGTGGTCGACGTCGGAACCCACGCCGAGCTGGTGCGACGTGGCGGCCTTTATGCCCGGCTGGCGGAGCTGCAGTTCAGCCACTCGGCGGTGGCTGCGAACTGAGGTTGGTTCCTCCGTCCAACTACCAGGTCACGCGGAGACCGCCGTTGAGGGCGTGGGTCGAGATGCCGTTGCCCACTTCGCCGTCGTAGCGGGCATAGAGGGAGACGCCCTGGGCGACGGCGGTGTTGGCCGCGAGGCTCAGCGTGGCGGTGTCGCGCTGGGGGGCGGCGCCGAACACGGTGAAGCTGGCGCCCGGCGCGCCGGCGAAGGCGGCCGTCACCGGCCGCGCGGTGTTGGCATACTCGTGCGCCCAGCCCAGGCGCATCTGGACGGCGAGCTTCTCGCGGCCCTCGGCGCCGAAGGCGCCGGCGAACTCGGCGCCCAGCACGCTGCGGGCCGAGCCGGTGGTCTGCGGCGCCACGGTGAGACTGAGCGCGCCGGCGCCGCTTTCGCTGAAACCGTACTGGCTGTTCGTGATGCCCTGGAAGCGCGCGAAGGGCGTGACCGACAGGGCGGCCGGTTCATGGAGGCGGATGCGGTAGCCGGCCTCGACCTGACCCAGGAACTGGTTGGCGCCGGTGCGGCCCTGGGCGGTGCGCACCGCCAGGTTGGGCAGCGCGATCTGGCGCGTCATCCAGTTGTCGCTGTAACCGTAGCCGGCCATGCCATCGAGATAGAAGGCGCCCTGGGTGAAGGAGGCGTAGAGGCTCGCCTGGTAGCTGCTGGTGGTGCCCTGGCCGCTGAAACCGCTGGCCCACTGGTTGCCGCTGCTGAAGCCCACGCCGATACCGGCCAGGAAGCGCGGATCGAAGCGATAGTCGAGGCCGGTGGCGAAGCCGCCGGCATTGTAGGTGAGCGTGCCGGCGTTGGCCGTGCCGGCGACGCGGCCGGTACCGCCCAGCGCGCTGCCCCACAGGCTCCACGGGCTGGGTGTCTCGGCATCGCAGGCCTCGGCAAGGTTCGTCTCGCAGGCTTGCGCGAGGGCCACTCGGGTGCCGCCGCCGAAGCCGACGCGGGCGAGGCTCATCTGCTGGCCCAGGCCGTTCATGAACAGCAGGCCGCCGCCCAGGTTGGCGGTGCCGAAGCCCGAGTAGTTCTGGCCGCTGAGGGCGTTCATCGCCGCCTGGCCCTGGGCCAGGGGGTAGGTCGCCATGGTGCCGATGACGGTGGCGAGATCGCCGCTGGAACCCGCGACGCTGGCGTCGAGGACGCGGCCCACGGCCGCCTGGTTGGCGGTGGCGGCTCCGGCCCCGAACCCGCCGGGCTTCACCGTCAGAAAGACGTTGTTGGCGTCGTAAGAGAGCGAGGGCTGCAGGAAGGGGAAGAGGCTGTTGGCGTTGGCGAAGGTGCCGGTGACGCCGCCGATGGCGTTGAGAATGGTGTAGGTGGTGCTCGGCGCATAGACGCCGGACGCGCCCGTCAGGGTCACGGTGCCACCGGCAATGGTGGTGGTCCCCGGCGCGCCGCTCACATTGACGCGATCTGCCTGGCCGGCGCCATTGGTCTCGACCTGGAAGCTGCTGCCGGCGGCATGGGTCAAGCTGCCGACGACGTTCAGCGTGCCGATCGAGTTGCCCGGCGCCGCGGCGCCCAGCACGTTCACCGTCCCGGTGACGGTACCGCTGCCGCCGAGACTGCCGCCGGCGCCCACGGTGACGTCGCTGGTGATGCTGCCGTTGATGGCCAGGCGGCCGCTGGTGACGTTGGTGGGGCCGGTATAGGTGTTGACGCCGGCGAGAGACAGCACACCCGGTCCCTGCATCGTCAGCCCGCCAGTGCCGGCGAGGATACCGGCGAAGCTCGTATTGCCCTGTTCGGCGATCGCGAGCGTGCCGCTGCCCAGTTCGATCCTGCCGCCGAGGCCCGAGAGAGACCCTATCGCGAGGCTGTTGCCGTTGAGGTCGAGGATGCCGCCGTTGACCGCGAGTGGGCCGGTCGTTGGCAACGACGCGCCCGGTGCCAGCTGCAGCGTGCCGGCATTCAAGGTGGTACCGCCGGCATGACTGTTGGCACCCGACAGGGTGAGGATGCCGAGGCCGTTCTTGGCAAGACCGCCCCTGCCGGTCACCGGCGTGCCGAGCGTCAGGTCGAAGCCGTTGGTATCGAACGTTCCGCCAGCTGCACCAATCGTAATCTCGCGCGGCAGGGTGAAGGAGGCAGTCGGCAGCAGCGTGCCGCCGTCGAGCTTGAGTCCGCTCGCCGAATCGCCCATGCGGGCGTTCGCATCGATGGCGAGAATGCCGCCGCCGCTCACGGTCGTGCCGCCGGTGTAGGTGTTGGCACCGGTGAGGTTGACCCTTCCGCCGCTGACCGTGAGTCCGCCGGGCCCGGAGATGGCGCCCGAAAAGGTGCCGGTCCCGGACTGGCTGAGCACCGTGTTGCCCATCAGAAAGGCTTCGAAGTCCGCGGCGAAGCCGTTGCTGAGCGCAACCGTTCCGGTCAGGGCCAGAAGCGGACTAAGCGTCGCGGTGGTGCTCAGGCCGGAGTCGGACAAGGCATAGCCCGCGAAGCCGTTCACTGGGTCGAAGAGGTAGTTGAACCCGGCGTAGAATTGTCGTCCCGTATTCAGGAACGCCCCCGTGGTCGAGGTGGAGCCCTCGACATGGCAGGGCGTCATGGTCGCGCTGGGAGTCGTCACGCAGGGCGTTGCAGGGGGCTGGCTTGTGCCCCGCGTGATCGGAAAACTGTAGAAGGCGGCCGTCGCCGGCGCGCCCGGCATCGCGACGCCGACGATCTCGCCGGTCTGCCCGAAAGGCGTGAGGAAGGCGTAGTCGATACCGGTGTCGTGAAGAATCGTTCCGGCGGCCGGGGTGGCTCCCGAGCCGACCGCGAGCGAAACCGGAATGCCGTTCCAGAGGTTGGGACCGTTCGCGGGATCGGGCGTGAGCTTGACGAACGCATAGCCGTTGTTGGCCGTCGTAAGGCCCACCACGATCCTGTCGTTCATCACGACATAGCCCTGGTTCGGCAGCGCGGTATTGTTCACCGACACATCTAGGAGCGGGTTCATCCCCACGGCAGAGATGGGCTTGAGGATTCCCTGGGCCACGTTCTGGGCAAAAGTGAGCGATGGGTCGATCGCGCCGCTGTAGACGTTGTTCCTGTTGTTGCCGATGCCGAAATACTTGGTCGAACTCTCGTTGGTCACGACCAGCACCTTGACCGTCGTCGTACCCGTCGCGGGTATCCCGCCTGAAGTGCCGCCTAGGAGGGTCACGGGCAGCTCGTAGAAGGTCCCGCTGGGCGAGACGCCGCTGCTGTCGTAGTTGATGGTACCGGGGCCGAGGGGCTTGTAGCCGGCGAGAGACGGAAGAAGGTTTGACGCGATCGCGATGCCGGTGGATCCGGTGTCGATCGTCATCCCCGTGATGGTGTTGCCGAGGATACCGATGTCGATGAAGGCGGGATGGTTCGAGTATGTGCCGCCGGTCACCGAATTCAGGGCGTCGCCCGTGTATCTGATCTCGAGGCTGGTGTTGCCCTGGTACATGTTCCAGCCCGGCGACGGCAAGCCCTGTCCCCATGCCGGCGCAACGCCCCCAAGCATGGCGATCAGGCAACTGCCCGAGATTTTCTTCATGCCCACAAGCCCCACCCCTCCGGGAGGTTAGAGACATCTGGCTGGTTTTCAACGTGGCAACGACCCAAGTTGTGCTCCCGTGTCGTCGGAAGTGCTGCGCGCTCGCTGCGTTGGGTGAGAACGGGATACAGGGCGCTCAGGGCCGTTTCGCCGCCTTGCGTTCCGCCTCGACGCGTCTCAACTCGCGACGCAGGATCTTGCCGGTCGTCGTCAGTGGTAGTTCGGGGACGAACTCGACCTCGCGCGGATATTCGTGCGCCGCCAACCGGACCTTCACGAAGTTCGCAAGGTCGTTCTTGAGCGAGTCGGTGGGCGCGATCTCGGGTCTTAGCTGGATGAAGGCCTTCACGATCTCCGTCCGCAGCCGGTCGGGCACGCCCACGACGCCCACCATCGCCACCGCCGGGTGCTTCATCAGGCATTCCTCGATCTCGCCGGGCCCGATGCGGTAGCCGCCCGAGGTGATGACGTCGTCGTCGCGGCTCTTGAAGAAGACGTAGCCGTCCGCGTCGATGGTGCCGAGGTCGCCCGTCAGCAGCCAGTCGCCGGCATATTTGTGCTCGGTGGCCTCGGGGTTGCGCCAGTATTCAAGCATGACGATCGGATCGTGCCGCCAGCCCGCGATCTGGCCTTCCTCGCCGGGCGGCAGGACGTTGCCGTCGCCGTCGACGATCGCGACCTTGCGGCCGGGGCAGGCGCGGCCGCAGGAGCCGGGACGGACCTCGAACCAGCCGGGCGAGTTCAGCAGCATCAGGTTCATCTCGGTCTGGCCGTAACCCTCCGAGATCGTCGTGCCGAACGTGTCGCGGCCCCAGCTCAGCAGCTCCTCGCCCATGGCCTCGCCGCCGGTCGAGATGGCGCGGACATCGTAGCTCCAGCGGTCCCGCGGCTTGTGGACTTGGCGCATCATCTTGAGTGCGGTCGGCGGAATGAAGCTTACGCCGACACGGTGCTTGCCCAGCATGGCGAAGGCTCGCTCGGGATCGAACTTGGCGAAGCGGTGGGCCAGCACCGGCGTGCCGTAGTACCAGGCCGGGAACAGCGCGTCGTAGAGCCCGGCGATCCACGCCCATTCGGCCGGCGTCCACATCACCTCGTTGCCGCGCGGCCAGTGACCGAGCCACTGTTCCACGGCGGGGATGCAGCCCAGCATCATGCGATGGGCGTGCAACGCGCCCTTGGGCTGGCCGGTCGTGCCCGAGGTGTAGATCAGCAGCGCCGGATCCTCGGCCGCGGTGTCGACGGTGGTGAAACGGTCCGAGGCGGCCCCCAGCAGCCGGTCCCAGTCGAGGAAGGCGGCGCCATGGGCCCCGGCGCCGATCACGACGATCGTCTTGAGATGGGGTAGGCGGTCGCGCACCGCCAGCAGCTTCGGCAGCTGGCTCATGTCGGTGATGATGGCCGAGGCCTCGGCGTTGGCCAGGCGGAATTCGACTGCCTCCTCGCCGAACAGGGTGAAGAGCGGCAGCACCACGGCGCCCATGCGGTACCCGGCGAGGTGGCAGAGGGTGAGTTCGGCGCCCTGGCTGAGAAACACGGCGACGCGATCGCCCTTGTCGATGCCGCGCGCGACCAACGCGTTGGCGAGGCGCGAACTCGCCGCGAGGAGTTGACCGAAGGTCCAGTTGCGGACCGAGCCGTCGGCATTCTCGACGATCATTGCCAGCGTGTCGGGCGCATGCCGCTCGCACACGGCGTGCCCGATGTTGAAGCGCGCCGGTGTGGGCCAGCGGAACTGCCGTATGGCATCGTCGTAGCTGAGGCCGCGAGGGATCATGCGCAGAGTACCTTCATTGGCGGGTGACGCGTTGCACGACGCGGCCGGCCAGCAGTTCCTGCGGCGTCGGCGTCCAGATTTCATCGGGTGGCGTGTCGATCACGCGCTGCGCGAACTCCGGCGTGACGCCGCTCGCGACCAGGAAACGCCGCATGTCGCGATTGCTTTCGTAGAGGTCGTTGGGGCCGAGGCCGGGGAAGCTGCCCTGGTGGAAGCCGAGCCGTCCGTTGGGCGAGATCGAGCGGTCGTTGCCGCCCAGGAAGGCGATGGTGCAGGCGGAGGCACAGATCGTGTCGACGCGCGTCGCCAGCCGGCGATTGCGGATCATGCGGTTGATCTCGAACGCGGTGCCGATGCGTCCGCCTGGCCCGGCGAGGATGACGCGACGCACCGAAGGATGCTTGTCCAGCGCACGCCGCACGGCATCGGCGCTCCCGGCGCCGTACGCGCCCTCGACGTTCAGCGCCGTGCCGTCGGGACTGACCGTGACGGCGAGCGTATCGAGCGCCTCGTCGCCGGTATAGATCGCCCAAAGCTCGCCGATCGCGGGCACGGCCCGTTGATGAAAGAGGCTGCCGATCCCGGCGATCGACAGCGCTGCGGCCACGACGATTCCGAGGGCGATCGGGACCGGAGCGCGCCGCCGGGCAGCAATCGCGATCAGGCAGACCTGCACGAAGGCGAAGGCTGAAGCGCCGACGCAGAGCAGGGCCGGGCCCACCACGTGCATGAGGGTCACCTCGCCGGGCCCGAATACGGCGAGCGTGATGCTGCCAAACCCGACCAGCAGCGCCATCGCCGCCCAGACGCCGCGATAGTAGAGCGTGAGATCGAACGGCGCGCCGCCATCGCACCATAGCGGTACGCCCACCGCCTCCAGATGGTCGACCATACGGGCGAGCTTGCCGGTGCCGATGCGCTTCACGCCGCCGCGGTAACCGAGTGAGTCGGCAAGGCCGGACGGGACGGTGTCGCCTGTCAGTCGGACTACGCGCAGGCCGATCGCGCGCGCCGTCATCTCGGCGAAGGCGATCAGCACGCGCGCGATCTCGCGGCGTTCGTCATCGGACGCAGTGGCCAGGGGACCGACCGCCAGGTGATCGGCGGCCTGCTCGAGCTGCACGGCGCCGAGCAGCCCGGTCTCGCCATCGATCACGAAGTGCGCCCGCGTATCGCTTGTCGAGCCTAGGGGCGACGGGCTGGGGAAAAGTCGCGCGATCCCGTCGGCATCGGCGGCGGTGGCACGCCGCACGGCGCCCACGGAAACCCGAGCCTGAGAAAACACGCTGACTTTCCACTCCCTGAGGCGGCTTTCACCGCCGATGACCGGTCTGTATGCTGCGGCACTTCTCGTGGAGCGTCCAGATGTCCCCCGACGATCATGCCTATCCGCCGATCGCCCGTGCCCGGAGCGGGGAGGCCGGCACGACGACCGTGCCTTCGGTCTGCCCGCATGACTGCACCAGCACCTGCGCGCTCGACGTCGAGAGGCTGAGCAGCAGCAGGATCGGCCGCGTCCGCGGCTCGATGCGCAACGACTACACCGCCGGCGTGATCTGCGAGAAGGTCGCGCGCTATGCCGAGCGCATCCACCATCCCGACCGGCTGATGAAGCCGCTGCGACGGGTCGGTCCGAAGGGCTCCAAGCAATTCGCCGAGATCTCCTGGACCGACGCGCTCGACATCGTGGCAGAACAGTTCATCGCCAAGGCGCGCCAGCACGGCAGCGAGACGATCTGGCCGTATTACTATGCCGGCACGATGGGGCTGGTGCAGCGGGATGGCATCAACCGCCTGCGTAACGCGATGAAGTACTCGCGCTATTTCTCGACCATCTGCGTGACCTTGTCCGACACGGGCTGGATCGCGGGTGTCGGCGCCAAGCGTGGCGCCGACGTGCGCGAGATCGACGAGCATTCCGAACTGGTGGTGATCTGGGGCGGCAATCCGGTGAACACCCAGGTCAACGTGATGACCCACGCGATGAAGGCCAAGAAGCGCGGCGCCAGGCTCGTCGTCGTCGATCCCTATCGCACCGGGACGGCCGACCAGGCCGACATCCATCTCGCCGTGCGCCCGGGCACCGACGGTGCACTGGCGGTCGGCGTCATGCACGTCCTCTTCAAGGAGGGCTATGCCGACTGGGATTACCTGCGCAAGTACACCGATGCGCCGGACGAACTCGCTGCGCATGTCGCATCGCGCACGCCGGAATGGGCATCGAAGATCACCGGCCTCCCGGTCGAGGAGATCGTGTCGTTCGCGCGCCTCTATGGGCAGAGCAAGGCCTCGTTCATCCGCTGCCATCACGGCTTCAGTCGCAGCCGCAACGGCGCGGCCAACATGCACGCCGTGACCTGCCTGCCGGCGGTCACGGGTGCGTGGCAGTACAAGGGGGGCGGCGCGCTCTATGGGCATACCGGCATGTACCCGATCAATAAGACGCTGATCGAAGGGCTCGACATGGTCGATCCGTCGATCCGCGACCTCGACCAGTCGCGCCTGGGGCCGGTGCTGACCAATGATTCCGAGGCGCTGAAGAATGGTCCACCGGTGACCGGTCTGCTGATCCAGAACACCAATCCAGCGATGGTCTGTCCGGAACTCGAACTGGTGCACAAGGGCTTCAAGCGCGAAGACCTGTTCACCTGCGTGCACGAGCAGTTCATGACCGAGACGGCTTCCTTCGCCGACATCGTGCTGCCGGCCACGATGTTCCTCGAGCACGACGACTTCTACACAGCCAGCGGCCACACTTTCTTCCAGGTGGCCAAAGCGGTGATTGACGCGCCGGGCGAGTGCCGCGAGAACCACTACGTGATCTCCGAACTCGCCAAGCGCCTGGGTGCCAAGCATCGCGGCTTCGACATGACGCCCTGGGAGATCATGGACGAGACGCTCAAGGTCTCGGGCATGTGGGATGCGGAAACCAACTGGCAGAAGGGCGGCCAGGACTTCCACCTGGGCTTCGAGACCTCGCACTTCCTCGACGGCTTCGCCTGGCCCGACAAGAAATTCCGCTTCAAGCCCGACTGGGCGGCCTATGGACCGCGCGGCAAGGAAATGCCGGTCCTGCCCGACCATTTCGACGTGATCGACAATGCCACCGACGACAAGCCGTTCCGGCTGGTCGCGGCGCCGGCACGCACCTTCCTCAACTCGACCTTCACAGAGACGCCGAGTTCGCAGAAGCGCGAAGTCCGGCCGACGGCGATAATGAACCCCGAAGACTGCATCGCCATGGGCATCGTCGAGGGCGAGCGTCTCGAGATCGGCAACGAACGCGGGAAGACCGTGGTCAACGCCAGGCCGCGGGAGGGGCAGCAGAGGGGCGTGGTCATCGTCGAAGGCATCTGGCCCAACCGGAATTTCGAGACCGGCATCGGTATCAATGCGCTCACTTCGGCCGATCCGGGCTGGCCCAATGGTGGCGCGGTGTTCCACGACACCGCCGTCTGGATCCGCAAGGCATCGTGAGCGAGGGATTCCAACCAGCGCCCAATCCGAGTATCGCCCAGACCCAGGCCCCTCGGATCGAGGGCCGCGGCCATGTCCTCGTGATCGGCAACGAGAAGGGCGGATCGGGCAAGTCGACGACGGCGCTGCACATCGCCGTGTCGCTGATGCGGGACGGCGCCCGCGTCGCGACCCTCGACCTCGATGCCCGGCAGGGCACGCTCAGCCGCTATATCGAGAACCGCGCGAGCTATTCGGCGAAGAAGGGGCTGGACCTGCCCATGCCGATGCATACGCCGGTCATGATCTCGACGCTGAACGATCGCCGCGAGGCCGAGGCGGACGAGCGTGCGCGGCTCGCGGCGGCGCTCGAACCGGCGGTCGGCGCGGCGGACTTCGTGATCATCGATACGCCGGGCAGCGACACCCATCTCAGCCGGCTGGCCCATACCTGGGCCGACACGTTGCTGACACCCCTGAACGACAGTTTCATCGATCTCGATCTTCTGGCACGGGTCGATCCCGATACGCTGAAGATCGTGCGGCCGTCGATCTATGCCGAAGCCGTCTGGAAGCAGCGCCAGATCCGCGCCATCGAGGGCGGCCGGCCGGTCGACTGGATCGTGATGCGCAATCGCCTGTCATCGCTGGCGGCTCGCAACAAGCGCGACATGGGCAACGTGATCGAGGCGCTTGCCAAGCGGATCGGCTTCCGGGTCGCCGCGGGCCTCAGCGAGCGCGTGATCTATAAGGAACTCTTCCTGATGGGCCTCACCCTGCTCGACCTGAAGCGCGGCGGTGGTGGTGGGCCGTCCCTGACTCTGAGCCATGTCGCGGCGCGTCAGGAAGTGCGCGACCTCGTCATGGCGCTCAACCTGCCGGGGGTCGCTCCTGCAGAAGCGGACGCGCCCGTGACAGAAGAAGCCACAGAAGCCCCGCCACCTGCAGAATGAACAGCAGGCCGAACGACCAGGCATAGCCGTCCGGTGAGTAGCCCGTTGCCGTGCGCGGCCACAGGTCGACCACCCTTCCGATCGCCCACTGACCCGCGAAGATCACCGTGAAGACCACGAGATTGCAACTGGTGCTGACCCGCCCGGCATATTGCGGCGGGAAGGACCGCGCCAGCAGCGGCATGTACTGGATCGGATAGGCGCCGAGGAAGCCGAACAGGAGCCAGGCCACGACGGGATGGAACGACGGCAGGAAGGCCAACCAGGCGCAGACCAGGGCGAACAGCATGCTGACGAGGTTGGCGGAGGCGAAGTCGCTCACGCCGATGCGGCGGAACGCGCCGGCCAGCACGCCGCTCAGCGCGAAGCCCGCGGTCATCACTGCCGTGGTGTAGAGCTGGATGTCGGCGCGGGTCTCGTTGCTGGCGATGCCGCCGACGTCGCGCAGCCAGGGGCCGATCCACAAGGTGATCGCGGCGATGAACGCCATCTGCTGAAAGGTGAGCAGCGGCTGGATGCGCCAGAAGAACCCGTTGGTCAGCACGACGCCGGTGATGCGGAACTGGTCGCGCAGGGTACCGTGCGCCGTCGACGTGTCGCGTTCCGGCACGACGGTGAACAGGATCACGGAGACGACGAGGCAGATACCGGCCAGCCAGAAGAACAGGCCCTGCCAGCTGATGACCGAGAGCGACCACTGGATCGGCAGGGTCGCGGCCATCGCGCCCAGCCCGCCCGCCATCATGTGGAAGCCGGTGATCAGGCCCCAGCGCTCCGGCGGATACCAGAGGGTGATCGCCTTGATCGCGGCCATCAGTCCGCCGGCGAAGCCCAGCCCGATCAGCACCCGGGCCACAATCAGCTCGCCGAGCGAAAGGCTGAGCCCGAAAAGGGCCGAGCCGACCGCCGCCATCGCCAGCAGCACCGCCTGCACGCGCCGCGGCCCGTAGCGGTCCAGCATGACACCGAGGACCGGTTGACAGCCGGCGAAGAACAGGAAGAAGGCCGAGGTGAGGAGACCGAGGTCGCCGGCGCTGATTCCCACGTCCCGTTCGAGGTACGGGAATATCACCGCGTTCACACCGCGGAAGATGTACGAGAGGAAATAAGCCAGCGCGAACGGAACGAAGATGCGCAGCAGCAGCGTTGCGAAGGAGGGGACGTTTCCGGTCATGCTTCAATGTTGGCGCGCGGGCGCGGCTGCACCATATTGAACGCATCGCAGAGGGTCAAAGGACATGGCCGAGGATCGCGCCAGAGATCGCAACGTGCCGTCTACCGCAGGTGCGAATGCCGTGGATGCGTTCGTGCGCGAAGTCGGCAGGCTGCCGGCCAGTCGAGCGCCGGGCGGACGCGGTCGCCTGCTGTTCGCCATGGACGCGACGGCGAGCCGCGAGCCGACCTGGGATCACGCCTGCGCCATCCAGGGCGAAATGTTCGTGGCGGCCGATGCGCTGGGCGGCCTCGACGTGCGGCTCGCTTTCTATCGCGGCTTCGAGGAGTTCAAGGTCAGCAAGTGGACGTTCGACGGTCGCGAACTCGCACGCCTGATGAGCAGCGTGCGGTGCGCGGCGGGACGCACGCAGGTGGCCCGCCTGCTACGCTATGCCGGCGAGCAGCGCCGCGAAAGCCGACTCGATGCCGTCGTGTTCGTCGGCGACTGCTGCGAGGAGGATGTCGATGCGGTCGGCCATGAGGCGGGTCAGCTCGGGCTGCTCGGCCTGCCGGTCTTCGTGTTCCAGGAAGGCCAGGATCGCGTGGCCTCCCGGCTGTTTCCCGAGATCGCGAAGCTGACGCGAGGGGCCTACTGCAAGTTCGACCGATCGAGCCCGGACCAGCTCAAGCGTCTGCTCGGCGCCGTCGCCGCCTATGCCGCCGGGGGACGCTCCGCGCTGCTGAAGTACGGCAGGGACCAAGGCGGCGCAGCGGCTCTCCTCACCAACCAGATGAAATGACCACCGACCTGCTGGCTGCCGTCGAGAGCTTCTTCGACGAGGAAATCCTGCCGCGCCATCGCGAATGGGCGGCCCAAGTCTCGGGTCGGAAGGGAACGCCCCCGCTCGTCACCGAACTGAAGGCGAGGGCGCGTGCCACCGGCCTTTGGAACCTTGGCTTGCCGGACCGGATGAGTAATCGCGCCTTTGCGCCGATCGCCGAGATCATGGGGCGCCTGCCTTGGGCGCCCGAGGTGTTCAACGCCCAGGCGCCGGACGTGCCAAACATGATCATGCTGCAGCACGCGGCGAACGCTGCGCAGAAGCAGCGTTGGCTCGAGCCTTTGCTGGAGGGCCGCATCCGGTCTGCGTTCGGCATGACGGAGCCCGACGTCGCTTCGTCGGACGCCACCAACATCGCCACGACCCTGCGGCGCGATGGTGATGAATGGGTCGTGAACGGCCGCAAGTGGTACATTACGGGCGGCGCGCATCCCGACTGTGCCTTCGTGATCGTCATGGGCGTGTCGCGGCCTGACGCGCCGCGCACCGGACGGCATTCCTGCGTGATCGTGCCGATGCCTTCGCCCGGCCTGCGGGTCGTGCGCGAACTGCGCTTCCTCGGATGGGAAGACAGCATCGCGCCGATCGCCGAGCTCGAACTCAGGGACGTGCGCGTGCCGCTAGAGAACCTGCTGGGTGAGGAGGGCGAGGGGTTTGCCGCTGCGCAGGTGCGGCTTGGGCCGGCGCGGCTGCACCATTGCATGCGCGCGATCGGCACCTGCGAAGTGTTGGTCGAACTCATGATGGCGCGGGCCGCCGAGCGCCGGACGTTCGGTCGCGCGGTGATCGACTACGATTCGGCGCAGCAGGCGATCGCGCGCTCCCGAATCGAGATCGAGCAGGCTCGACTCCTGGTCCTGCGGACGGCCGAGCGGCTGGACGGCGACGGACATCACGCCGTGTGGCGCGACGTCTCGATGGTGAAGGTCGCGGTGCCGGAAATGGCCCAGCGGATCGCAGACCGGGCGCTGCAGCTGTTCGGGGCGATGGGCGGAAGCGACGACGCGCCGATCCACCGCGCCTTCGCCGTCGCGCGCATGCTGCGGATCGCCGACGGACCCGACGAAGTCCATCTGCGGCAGATCTTCCGGCAGGAGCGGCCGGCCCGCTGGACCGTGTCGGACTCGCCCTATATTACCCCGGGCGATGACTGAGAACGGCCGCAAGCGCATCTACGCGATCGTATTCGGCCTGATCCTGACGGGGGTCACGCTCGCGGGCCTCGAAATGCTGGCTTCGTTCGTGGCGCCGTCATGGCCGGCGCGTGCGCTGAGGTCCACGCCGCCGGTCAATGTCCAGTCCGCCGACTTTGCCGAGTTCCTGGCCGACAAACCCTGGATGTTCGAGCCGTACAATTCGTGGGGCATGCGCGACAAGGAACGCAGCATCGCGAAGCCGGCCGCGGATGGTTTCCGGACCGTCTTCATCGGCGACAGCTATCTCGAGTTCCAGCTGACGCGTCTCACCCTGCCCGGCGAGGTCGAGCGGCGTTTTCTCGAGGCCGGTCAACCGAACGCCGAGATGATCAACCTCGGCATCTCCGCCACCGGCCCGCGCAGTTACTACTATCGCCTGCGTGACGTCGCATTCGCCCTGTCACCCGATGCGTTGGCGGTTTTCTTCTTCTCGGGCAACGACTTCCTGTTCGACGGCCAGGGCTACGGCCAGTCAATCCTGCCCCGTCTGGTCGACGAGGCGCCAATGGGGTCGATCCTCGGCAACGTCATGCCGAACGCCAACTGGGTCCTGGTCAACCGCCTGAGGCTTTCCGAGATGCTGGCGACCAACAAGCAGTTGCCGCAGGAATTCCAAACGCTGGAGAAGATCGCCCGCCTGCCGCCGGCGGAGCGCACCGCGGCGCTCGCCCGGCACGTCAAGCGCTACTACCACCCCGAGCTTGGCGAGCAGCAGATCGCCGAGATCTTCAGCCGGGACGGCGATGCCTTCTGGCGGGCCTATGCCTCGGGCAAGGCCGACGACGAATCGCTGCAGGGCTGGCTTCTGAACCTGATGACCAAGGCCGAGTTCGAGAAGTCTCGCTATTTCGAGGCCACGACCAGGGAATTGGCGGCCGGTCTCGTGAAGGACGGCGACATCCAGGCGACGCTCTCCTGGCTCGCGGCCATGGACCGCGCCGCCCGCGAACGCGGCGTGCCGCTGGTCTTGTTCATCGTGCCGCCGGGCAGCGTCGATCCGGACTATGTCGAGTACTGGAAGCCATGGCCGCGCTTCTATGCCTTCAACGTGATCGCGGACTACAGGCAGGACAGGTTGCTCGATGCGTTGAGCAGGACCTCGATCCGTTACGTCGACCTTCGCAAGGATTTCGAGGGCGTGCGCGGCGCCTACCGGCGCAGCGACGCCCACTGGACGGACAAGGGCGTCGAGATCGCGGCCAACCGCGTCTTCCAGGAACTGCGCCGGCTCGACCGCCGCTAGGCGGCGCCCAGCAGCCGTGCCGTCCAACTACCGGGAAGCACCGACCCCAGCCACACGCCGGCCTTGGTGCCGATCGGAAAGGCGATGCGCGGCTTGTTGGCGGCGAGGCCGCGGCGGATGATCTTCGACGCCTGCGCCGAACTCATCAGGAAGGGCATGGGGAAGGGCGCTTCGGCCGTGATGCGACTGACGACGAAACCGGGACAGATGACGCTCACACCGATTCCGTCCTTCTTCAGCACATAGCGGATGCTTTCGCCCCAGACGCGAACGGCGGCCTTGCTGGCATTGTAGGAGGCCGAGTAGGGCAGGCCGATGAAGCCGGCGAGCGAGGAGACTATGCCGATCTGGCCGCGCTTGCGCACAATCATGGGCTGGAGCAGCGGCTCGACGGTGTTCAGAACGCCGTTGATGTTCACGTCGAGCGTCTTGCGGATGATCGAAAAGTCGTGGAGCGAGGAGTTGTCCTTGTCGATCGAGACGCCGGCATTGGCGAGCACGAGGTCTACGGGATGCGCCTGGTCGAAAGCGGTCAACCACGGCAATAAACGCTCGCGGTCGGTGACGTCGATCGTCTCCGCGGCGACCGTGGCGCCCTTCGCCCGGCAGGCGGCCGCGACGGTCTCGAGCCTCTCGGGATCACGTCCGGTCAGGGCCAGCGCCACTCCCGGCGCGGCGTAGTCGAGAGCCAGAGCCTCGCCGATGCCGCTCGAGGCGCCCGTGAGCACGATGCTGGAAAAGGTCTTCATCTGCGAATGCCCTCCTGCTGGGGTTTCGTGCGCCAGCCCCAAGTGCGGGCCATTTCATGCGCCATGCGTGCCGCCATGAGCGAATAGCCGCGGCTGTCCATCAGATCCCGCCTGGGATGGATGTCGTCGCTGTAGATGGTGCCCTTCTCGTCCTTGAAGAGGTCGAGGAGGCTGCGGACCTCGATGTTGCGTTCCCGGAGCGCGAGGAGGCGTCCGACGATCTCGACGTAGCGTTGTCCGTAGCCGGTGTCGGGCGTCCCGCGGCGTTCCTCCGGCGTCAGGACCTTGTCGACGGCCGGTACGGGCTGCAGGAAGAACATGGACTTGATGCCGAAGTCCCGGGCCGTGACGTGCATGATGCGGATGTACTTGGCGTACTGGGCGATCTGCCAGTCCATGAAGACGGCGGGGGAGTCCGTGATCCCGGCGGGAAGGCTCGTCATGGTCGAGTAGGTCCTCGCCCCGAATCCGTCATCGTGGTCGGCCGGCTTCGGTTCCAGGGCGGAAGCGAGGAGATAGGCGGCATGCGAGTGGCCGGTCAGGCCCGTTCCCAGCCAACCGGAGAGTCGTCCCATGAACCAGCTCATGGCGAGGCTGCCGAAGCCGTCCCTGGCGACGATCGGGTTCACCCCGAGATAGTTGACGGCCGGCATCTCGAAACGCCTGTTGAGGCCCGGCTTCATGAGGTACTGCTCGTTGTAGCCGTCGAGCGTGACCACCGCGTCGATGAAGTCGCCATAGATGGCCATCAGGATCAACTGCTGCGGCTGTTTCCACGCGCCGACCCCGCCGTTCAGCACCTGGAACGGCTTGCCGCTCGGGCTGACATAGGAGCGGTTGAGTTCCTCCTCCAGGAAGCTACGCCTGCCGGGCTGGGCGAGTTGACCCAGCTGCGAGGCAACGGAGCCTCCGGTCAGGAGGACCACGTAACGTTCAGGGTCTCGGACCACGGGATACTCGTCGCCCAGGACGCCGATATCGTTGGCGCTGGGGACGCCGCAGGGATCGTTACGGTGGTGCACGAAGGCGAGGTAGGGGTGCGGGAACATCGTGTCGATGTACCGGCAATTGCTGCCGCCCTTGCCGGTAATGTCCTGGATGTAGGTATTTCGCGACGTGGCGAAGAGTTCCTTGGCCGGCACGTAGCGGCCGTCGCGAACGGTGAGCCATACCGTCGAGAGGATCTCCAGTCCTGCCAGCGCCCCGACGACACCGAGAACCAGCGCGGCAAGCTTGAGGCCCGTTTGCCGTCGATCAGTCTTCTTCACCATGACGAACGTTCGCCTCAATAGCCGATTGAATCGATAAGCCGATCCACTTAAGGGTTTAGAGTGCCCACGAACAGGGCAGGGGGCAATTTGATCGCAAGCATGACGGGATACGCCCGGGCGCAAGGATCGGATGATCGGCGGCGCTGGGTCTGGGAAGCGCGCAGCGTCAACGGGAGGAACCTCGAGGTGAGGTGCCGTGTGCCGCCGGGGTTCGATCGGCTCGAAAATCCGGCGCGGGCGGCCGTCGGGGGCAGGATGAAGCGTGGAAACGTCTCGCTTACCCTCACCGTCACGAGCGAACGTAGCGCCAAGCCGCTCGCCATCAATCGTACCCTGCTTGCGGAGCTGGCGACGCTGGTCGACGAAGTACGGAGGACGACCGGGGCGGCCGCGCCCTCCGCGGACGGGTTGTTGCGGGTGCGGGGCGTGATCGAGGAAGAAGAGGCCGGCGCGGAGACCGAGGAGGCGCTGGTTCTCCTGGACAGGGAAATCCAGGGAACCCTCGACGAGGCGCTGAAGGCGCTTGTCGCGTCTCGCGCCGCCGAAGGCAAGGCGCTGGCCACGGTCATCGAAGGTCACGTCGGGGAAATCGAAGGCCTTTGCGGCCGAGCGGCGGAACGTGCCCTCGCACAGATCGGCACCGTCCGGGCGCGCTTCGAGGCGCAGCTTGCCGAACTGCTCGGCCGGGTGCCCGCGCTTTCGGAGGAGCGGTTCGCCCAGGAAGTGGCGCTGCTGGTGGGCAAGGCCGATGTGCGCGAGGAACTCGACCGTTTGGCTGCCCACATTGCGCAGGCCCGAACCTTGCTCGCCGATGCGCGAGTCGACAATCCGGTGGGCCGGAAGTTCGATTTCCTGTGCCAGGAATTCAATCGCGAGGCCAACACGCTCTGCTCCAAGTCTGCAGACATCGAGTTGACGCGGATCGGCATCGATCTCAAAGGCGCCGTGGAGCGGATGCGGGAGCAGGTCCAGAATGTCGAATGAGGTGGATGCCGGCCAGATCCAGCGGCGCGGCCTGATGCTTGTCCTGTCTTCGCCCTCGGGCGCCGGCAAGACGACCCTGTCGCGGCAGCTTCTCGACAACGACAAGCAGATCCAGCTCAGCGTCTCGGCGACGACGCGCGCGCGGCGCACCGGCGAAAAGGACGGCGTCGACTACCATTTCGTCGACACCGCGACCTTCAGCGGGATGATCGAGCGCGGCGAGTTCCTGGAACATGCCCGGGTGTTCGACCATTTCTACGGCACGCCGCGCGCCCCGGTGGAGGCCGCCTTGATGGCCGGCCGCGATGTGTTGTTCGACATCGACTGGCAGGGGACGCAGCAGCTCAAGGAAAAGGCGGGCAGCGACCTCGTCACGGTTTTCATTCTGCCGCCCTCTACGCGCGACCTGGAGCGCCGATTGATTACCCGCGCCCAGGACTCGATGGAAGTCGTGCAGAAGCGGATGGCCAAGGCGGCTGACGAGATGAGCCACTGGGCCGAGTACGACTATCAGATCATCAACCGCGACATCGCCACCAGCCTGATGGAACTGAAGTCAATTCTGACGGCGGAAAGATTGAAGCGCGAGCGCCAGGTCGGCCTGTCGAACTTCGTCAAGGCGCTGCGCGAGGGGCGGTGATCGGGGTGTCGATGCCGGTCTGTCCCTGCGAGCGCAGCACGAGCTCGCTGGGTCGATAGGGACGACCCGCGAATTCGGCGATCAGCCGGTCGCTCGCACTCTCGATCGTCTGCTCGAGGCGGTGCATGAAGGCTTCCTTTTCGAGGCCCGTCTCGATCCGAGGCAGGAACTCGACCGCAGCTCGACCGGCCTTCTTTCGCCAGTCCCTGCGGTTCCAGACGAGGCCCACCGACGTGGCGACCGGCGTCACCGGCAGCCCGAGGTCGCGATAGAGATAGTAGATGCCGGAGCGATAACGCTCACGTTCGCCCGGCGCCATCAGATTGCCCTCAGGGTAGATCGCTATGTGCCGGCCGCTGTCGTAGGCGCGCCTGGCGAATTGGGCGAGGTTTTCGCGCTCTCGCCCGCCGCCGCACGTATCGACGCGGATCATCTGCAGGCGATAGAGGATCGCGCCGATCAGCGGATAGCGGAACAGCTCCTGCATCGCCACGAAGGCGATGCCGCGAATCTTCGCGGCCAGCAGGATGCCGTCGCTCTCGCTATGGTGTTTGTTGGCCAGGAGCGCCGGGCCGCTGGCGGGGAGATGTTCGAGGCCCCTGAACTCGATCTTCATGCCTCCGATCCAGCGCATGCCCCAGACGACGGCCCGGGCCCAGTGGAAGAGGAGGCCGCGGAGCAGTACCGGGGTGGGGATGGGCACCAGGACGATGCCGACGACCGCCACAAGCAGCGTGCCGATGTAAAAGTAGGCATTGAACGCTAGGGATCTAATCATGGCGCTAATATGAGTGAGTGTTCACTCACTGTCAAGCGTTCCTGCCAATCTGACGAAGTCGGCGACCGAGAGTTCCTCCGCTCGCGCCGTAGGCTGCAGGCCCAATCGCTCGAGTGTGGCCACCGGATCGGGATAGAGGCCCGCCAGAGAGCCTCTGAGCATCTTGCGGCGCTGGCCGAAGGCGGCGGCCGTAACCCGCTCCAGCGGCTTCAGATCGGCCAACCGCTCGCCTCGGGGTCGGGGCGTGAGCCGTGCGACGGCCGACGTGACCTTCGGCGGGGGGACGAAGGCCGTCGGCGCGACATCGAACAGGCGACGCACCTCGCAGACATGCTGGGCGAGCACCGACAGCCGGCCATAGTCCTTGGTCCTCGGCGCAGCCACCAGGCGATCGACGACCTCCTTCTGGAACATCAGCACCATGTCGGTGATATCGTTCGCGGCATGAAGCCAGCGAACCAGCAGGGCCGTCGACACGTTGTAAGGGAGATTGGCCACAATCCGGCGGGGAGCCACGCCGAGGTCCCGGGGCTCTATCTTCAGGGCATCGGCTTCGAGAAGGTCGAGGCGCCCCTCCGCCGCGGCCTGCAACTCCAGCAGGGGACCGAAAGCCCGGGCATCCACCTCGACAGCGACGACCCGGCCGGCGCCTTCCAACAGCAGTGCACGGGTGAGACCGCCCGGACCCGGGCCGATTTCGATGACGGTTCCTTCGCCGAGCGGCGCCGCGGCGCGGGCGATGCGGCGCGTCAAGTTCAGGTCGAGCAGGAAATGCTGGCCGAAGCGCTTCTTCGCATCGAGGCCATGCGCGGCGATGGTCTCGCGCAGCGGGGGCAATGCCGCGACGCCGTCCATGTTCAGGGCTGGCGCCGGCGCGCCATGTCGTCCGCCATGTCGATGGCCGCGAGCAGGCTCGTCGGATCGGCGCGGCCGGTTCCGGCGATGTCGAGCGCCGTCCCATGATCGGGCGAGGTGCGCACGAACGGCAGTCCGAGCGTAACGTTGACTCCGCCGGCGAAGTCGATGGTCTTGATCGGGATCAGCGCCTGGTCGTGATACATGCACAGCGCGGCATCGTACGCCGGCCGCGCCGCCGCGTGGAATAGCGTGTCCGCCGGCGCCGGTCCGTTCGCCTCGATGCCCTCGCGCCGCAGCGCCTCGATGGCAGGCGCGATGATGCGGCGCTCTTCGTCGCCCATGGCACCCTGTTCGCCGGCATGCGGGTTGAGGGCGGCCACGGCCAGCCGTGGACGGGCGATGCCGAACAAAGTGCGCAAACCTTGGGCCGCGATCCGGCCTGCGCGCACGATCGCTTCGCCGTCGAGGACGCGCACCGCTTCCGCCAGCGACAGGTGAATGGTCACCGGGACGACCCGGAGCTGGGGGCACGCCAGCATCATCGCAACATCGGCGCCCCCGGCGAGTTCGGCCAGGAATTCCGTGTGTCCGGGATGACGGAAACCCGCGTCCTGCAGCGTCTTCTTCTGGATCGGATTGGTGACGATTCCGGCGACCGTTCCTTCCTGGGCGAACCGCACGGCCTGCGCGATCGCCTCGATCGTTGCAGCAGCGTTCGCGACGTCCGGCCGGCCAGGTGTCGAGGGCGCGCCGAGGCGGACCGTCAGCACCGGTAAGGCGCCCGGGAAAATCGCGGCGGCGTCGCCCGGACCGGTGATTTCGCGCAGGGGCACGTCGACCCCGAGCCGGCGCGCGAGCGCGGCAAGGCGGTCGGGATCGTCGAGCACGAAGAACGGACGGCTGCCCGAGTGCCGTGCCTGCCACGCCTTGAGAGTGAGTTCACCGCCGACACCGGCCGGCTCGCCCATAGTCACGGCGAGCGGCATGGTAGCGGTCATCGCCGGTCCGTCAGCGGTGTCACGACTTGATGTCGATCGTGGCCTGCCGGCGAAGATCGCGCATGTATCGGCGTCCGGCCGCGTCGAGCTTCTGGATGAGCAGCTGCTGCGAGATCGCGTCGCGGGTGGGGAGGCCGTCGCCACCGGACTTGCTGCACAGCGCCACGACCTGCATGCCTTCAGCCACTCGGAACGGGCCGGCTGTGCCGCCTATGGGGAGGCGCGGCAGCTGCTCGTACATCTGAGGATTGGCCGCGAGATCGCCGACCCTGACACCGTTCAGGTCGCCCGACGTGCTTCCCTTGATCTGGCGGGACTGGACGTGGAGATCGGAGCACTGGCGGACGCCCGCCATCGCCTTCTGGGCTTCGGCGGTGGCGCGGTTGGTCTCCTCTGGCGATGCGTTGGTGGGCAGCGCCAGCGTCATCTGGACCAGGTTGAGCTTGACGTCGTCGGGCCGCGCCGCGGCAAACGGCCGACGATCCACGACGTAGAGAATGTGCCATCCGGCTGCCGAGCGGATCGGTTCGGAGAACGTCCGGGGCTGTACCCTCTCGAGGGCCGCATCGAGCGAGGGATCGAGTGCACCCGGCAGAACCCAGCCGAGATCGCCGCCGGCCGCCGCGGACGCGCCCTGCGAGAATTGCTGCGCGACGGCGGCGAAGGGAGCGCCGCGCCGCAGCTGCTCCATGATTCGGTCGGCGCTTCGTTTGCCTTCCTCCACCGAATCGGCCCGGTCGACCGGCACGAAGATCTCGGCGACGCGGGTTTCGGTCTTGCCGACGTTGGACCGCATGCGGTTCATCGCATCGTCGATCTCGGCCTCGGATACGTCGACCTGCGAACGGACCTTTCGGCGGATGATCTTGGCCCAGGCGATTTGCGCCTCGATCTGCTGCGTGGCGATGTCGGGGGTGATACCGACGCTTTGCAGGTACTGCCGGAATTGACCACGTCCCAAGCCAGCAGCACGCTCGATTTCGGTGTAGCGATTCTGTATCTCGCCTTCCGTGGGCTTCATGCCGAGCTTCTTCGCATCCAGCACCTGAAGGCGTTCGTCGATCATCTGCCGCAGCACCTGCGGCGCCATCCGCTGACGCAGGTCCGGACTGTCCTGCAGCCCGGATGTCTTGATGGCGAACAATACGCGCTGCGCCAGGTCGAAGTCGGTGATGGCGTCGTCGTTGACGCGGGCCAACACCCGCGTGCCCGGGCCCGGCGCGGTGTTCGCGGCCGCGCCTTGGGCCGCCGGTCGTTGGGCGGCCGCCGCAGCGGGCAGCAACATGATCGTTAGGATGACGAGAGCGCGGGGGAGGGGCGCGAACATTTCACCGGCGGCGTTTGAGAGGGAAGGTCATTATATTTCCGCAGCAAGGTGGCTGCAACGCAGGCTCGTAGAGACAGAAAGTGGCAACACACAGGCACGCTTGACGCTTCGCGGTGGGTACGTTAGCCGAACGGTCGCAAAGTTGGGGGCAAAAAGTTCAGGCATGAGAGCGGCCCGCCGTTCGATCAGCGTTGCCGGCGCCTGGGAACGGGTTTGCTCCGGCGTTGGCTATCACCTCGACAATATGGGGCGCTGGCTCATCGTGCGGGCGCCCACGATCGGCGCTGCCTATGCCGCGATCCTGGCGCCGGGCGCACCCCGGCTCGAGCCGCGTCCCGGGTGGCGCTTCGCCGAGGAATATTATGAGCAAAGGCGCTGGTTGGCCTGCCGGCGAGGGGCCCTGTGGGAGGCCGCGCGTGAAAAGGAGCTGGCGGTGCCGCTCACCGTTCGCTGGCACGGCGGCACCACCGTGGACGTGACCCTGGGCAACGACAACAGTCTGTGCCTCTACGTCTGCGGATCCTTCGAACCCAACGAGTTCGCCTTCGTCGACCGCGTGCTGAAGCCCGGCATGGTGTTCATCGATGTCGGCGCCAATGACGGCTACTACACGCTTTTCGCCGCCCGCCGCGTCGGCCCGTCGGGCCGGGTGATCGCCGTGGAGCCGAGTTCGCGCGAACGCGCGCACCTCCAGCGCAATCTCGGCCGCAACGGTCTAGACAACGTTCAGGTGGTAGCGGCCGCGCTCGGCGCCGAGTCGGGCTTCGTGGACCTGCACCTCGCCCATGGTGTCCACGCCGGGCACAACACGCTGGGCGACTTCGCGCATGACGACGTCATACGTGCGAGTTCGGAGCGCGTCGCGCTGGACACGCTCGACGCGGTGGTGGCGCGGCAGGGATTGTCTCGCGTCGACATGGTCAAGATCGACGTCGAGGGGGGCGAGGCGGGAGTCGTGGCGGGCGCACGCCATGTGCTGGCGACAGCGAGGCCGGTGCTGCTGATGGAACTCAACGAGCGGGCCTTGCACGCGCAGGGTCAGAGCGCGGAAAGCCTTCTCTCGGTGCTCCGCGAGGACCTGAACTACAAGATACTCACCTTTTCCCAGGTCGGCGGCTGGCCCGAGTGCGCGGTCGAGGGGGCGCCTCTGTCTCCGAACGTCGTGGCGGTGCCGAAAGAACGTGCTGACGCTCTGCTCAGCGCATAGAAGCGCGCGCCGCACCGGCGTCCGGGCTCGAGCCTGATGTTCAGCGATGTTCGGTCTGCTGCGAGGTTCATGGAGGCATGGATGCGCGAGCAGGCTCTGCCTCTTTGGGCAGCCTCCGGATTCGACGCGGAGGCCGGCCGTTTCGAGGAAGGACTGACTTTCGCGAGAGAGCCACGGCGGCAGTTGCCGATCAGGCTGCTCGTCCAGGCCCGGCAGATCTTCGTCTATGCGCTTGCGGCGCGCCGGCAATGGCATGCTGGCTCCAGGCAGCTCGTCGAGCGCGCCTTCGTCTCGATGACGAGGGATTATCTGCGGCCAGATGGTCGCGATGGCTGGGTGTTCTCGATTGCCCGGGACGGAAGCGTCGTCGATGCCGCGCGTGACCTGTACGCGCATGCATTCGTTCTTCTGGCGGTTGCGTCTTACGTGGAAGCAACCGGTCGACAGGAAGGGCTGGCCGTTGCGCACGAGACGATCGCCTTCCTGGATCGCGACATGACGGCGCCGCTCGGCGGTGGCTATCTTGAGACCCTGCCCTCGCGGGATGGGCCTCGCCGGCAGAATCCGCACATGCATCTGTTCGAGGCCATGCTGGCCCTGTGGGAGTGCTCGGGAGACCGCCGGTTCCTGGAAAGAACCGGGCAGCTTTTCGATCTGTTCCTGAGGAGGTTCTTTCAGGATCGGCAGGGCGTGCTCCTCGAATACTTCGACTCCGCGTTGAACCCTCTCTCCGGTGTCGGCGAGACCGTCGAGCCGGGGCATCATTTCGAATGGTGCTGGCTGTTGCGTCGCTATGAGAAGGCGAGCGGGGACGGTCGCGTCGGATCGATCATCGACAGGTTGTACGAGCATGCCGGTCGAGCGGGCTTCGACGCGGACGGGCTGCTCGTCGACGAGGTTCGCCCGGACGGCACGACGATAAAGCCCTCGCGCCGCCTGTGGCCGTTGACCGAAGCCATCAAGAGCGATCTGGCGGAAGCGCTGGCCGGGCGAACCCGATCGTCGGAGAGGGCCATGGCGTCGACGGAAGCGCTCCACCTGCGCTTCCTCGATCCCGCACCGCAAGGGGGATGGGTGGATCGCCTGGGTCCGGACGGAGCGCCGCTCGGCGATTTCATGCCGGCGACGAGTCTCTACCACCTGGCCGGCGCGATCGACGAACTCATGCGCTTCGCAGCGGGCTCACGAGGCTGAGCGACGGCGGTCAGCCACCCTGGTCGCGTACCGAGACGATCGGATCCTTCACCGGCCACCAGATGTTCAACGCCGGGTCGTTCCAGATCAGCGTGAACTGGCCCGAGCGGTCGTAATCGGTGGTCTGCTTGTAGTGGAAGATCGCCTGCTCGCTCATGACGACATGGCCGTTGCCGAACTTGGGCGGCACCAGCACCTGAAGCCGGTTGCTCTCCGACAGGGTGAACGACGTCCACTTCCGGTACTGTGAGGACTGAGGGTCGTTGTTGACCACGACCATGTAGAAGGTGCCCTGGAGGCAGGAGATCAGCTTCCAGGTCTTGTCGTCGCCATGGATGCCGCGCAGCACATGGCGGCGCGACACCGAGATGTCGTCCTGGATGAAATGCTGGTCGATCCCGGCCTCGCGGTAGAGGCGCTCGTTGTAGGTCTCGACATAGTGACCGCGGAAATCCTCGAAGATCGTCGGCGGCTTGATCAGCCGGACGGAGTCGAGGGTCGTCGGAAATGTCTCCATGTGAATTCCCGTCGCTGTCAGGATTGGGGCAGGGTTTCGAGCTGGCGATAGACGATCGTCGACCCGGTGAAATCGATTCCCGCCGGGACGTGAAGCAGATGCGAGAGGGCGGCCCGAACCTCCGGCTGCTTTTCCGGCGGCACGATGAACGCCATGAAGCCCGCGCCGCCGGCACCCAGCAGCTTGCCGCCGAGCGCGCCCGCCGAAAGCGCGGCCGCGTAGACCTCGTCGATGCTGCCCGTGGTGACGCCGTCCGACAGCTGGCGCTTGAGCTGCCAGGCTTCGTTCAGCAGATGGCCGAAGGATTCGAGATCGCCCCGCCGGAGCTGCTTCGCGGCGGGATCGACCATGGCGTGCATGCGTTGCAGATGGCTGCTCTTCTTGGCGAGATTGGAGACCAGCAGTTTGGCGATCGTCGAGGAAAGCCGGGTCGTCCCAGTGTAGAACAGCAGTAGCCAGTCCTCGAGCTTCCGCTGGTTCTCGCCCGACAGGTCGAGCGGCACGACGTCGATGGCGCCGTCGGTTCCGAAGCGGATGACATTCAGGCCGCCATAGGCACTTGCGACCTGGTCCTGGCATCCCACCGTCTCCTGGAGGATGTCGCGCTCCAGGTGGATCGCGGCATTGGCGAGATCGCGCTTGTTGATCGTCTGGCCGCGCATCGCGTGGAGGACGTTGATTAGCCCCACGGAAAAGGAGGAACTCGAGCCGATGCCCGAGCGCGCCGGGAGATCGCCCTGATGATGGATTTCGACGCCCCGTTCGTTGTCGAACTCCATGTACTGCAGTCCAGCCCGGACCGCCGGATGCAGGATCTCGGAGATGGAGTTGACGGTTTCGATATGGGACCACACCACCCGGTGGCGCGTGGCGAAGAAGGGGGGCAGATGACGCCCGACGATGTAGCAGTACCGGTTGATGGCCATCGACAGAACGCTGCCGCCATGCTCGCGGTACCATTCGGGATAGTCCGTGCCGCCGCCGAAGAACGACACGCGGTAGGGTGTTCTCGACATTGCCATCGACATGTTGTCGCTTGCCGGCGGGCGCTTCATCTTCGGATGCTCTGTTCGGTTCTTCTGGCTAACGCGTCAGGAAGCGGTTGCCCTCGACGGCGATCCGCTGGCGCCAATAGTCGAGCAGATCGCGCATCGTCTGCTCGAAGGGGATCTCGGGCCGCCAGCCGGTGTGCTGCTCGAACTTCGAGGTATCGGGAACCTGGAGATCGGCATCGATGGGCCGGAGCCGGTCCGGGTCGACTTCGACCCTGATCTCGGCGCGCTTCGGCGACAGGGCGATGAGATGCTCGAGAATGTTGCCGACGGTACAGGAGTGGGTGCCGCCGATATTGTAGTAGGCGCCGGGGACCGGATTCTTCGTCACGAGGAGATAGTAGGCGCGCACCGCATCGCGCACATCGGCGACGGTGCGCAGCGATTCCAGGTTGCCGACCTTGACCACCGGCGGCACCAGGCCGTGCTCGATCATCGCGACCTGTTTCGCGAACGTCGATTCCGCGAACACGTCGCCGCGGCGAGGACCGGTATGCGTGAACATGCGCGTCGTCATGACCTTCATGCCGTAGGCCTCGGCATAGAAGCGGCCGACGAGATCGGTTCCGACCTTGGAGATCGCGTAGGGCGAGGCGGGGTGGAAGCTGCATTCCTCGGAGATCGGAAGCTTCTCCTTCGGTACCCGGCCGAACACCTCGGAGGACGCGCAGACATGGATGACCGCGTCCGGCGCCGTGGTGCGCAGGGCGTCGAGCACGCGCACAGTGCCGAGGATGTTGGTGTCCATCGTGTCGAGCGGGGAGTCGAAGCTGGTGCGGGGAAAGCTCTGGGCGGCGAGATGGAACACATAGTCCGGCCTTGCCGACTCGACGGCGCGCTGGATCGACAGGGTATCCCTCAGGTCGCCGTAGACCAGCCGCACCCGGGAGCCGGAATTGATCGGCCCGACGATGGCGCTGAGATTGTCGAGGGGACTACGCCAACGGAGAAGCCCCACGATCTCCCAGTCGGTGTGCTTCAGGACGTATTCGGCAAGGTGCGAGCCGACCATTCCCGTTATGCCCGTGATCAGGGCGCGCTTGGCCGACATTTCGAAGTGCCTCTCGCTTGGCTTTGATCCGTCCGGGTGCCCGTGCGGCGCCGGTCGGCGGCCTCAATAGCCCGTCTCGCCATTGAATGCGACCCCCGGGAATGGCCCGGGACTTAGACCGGCTCCCAGGCGACCAAGGAGAAGCACTCGTGGAAGCGGCTGCCGAACTTCAGCCGCTGCACCTTCAGGAACCGGATGGAACCGGCCTTCTCGAGAGCGCGCAGATGAGGCAGGAGGCCGCTGAGGTACTTGCGCTGCTGGTGGTACCGGATGGCCAGGGCGTCGTGGGGCAGGCTGGGATCGTAGAGGTCCAGCATGGGCTCCACATGCACCACCCGCTGCGGGCGCCTTGCGAGGAGAAAATCCAGGAAGGGCTGGAACCGGTCGCCAACCTGTTCCAGCGCGCACATGGTCAGCACGCTGCTGTTCGGCGCGAACTCGAAGCCGGTCTCCGGAGCGAAGAAATCGAACCGCCGGCCGGAGATCTTCATGCCGTGGCGCTCGCCCAGCAGGTCGGCGATCTTCACCGCAGCGGGCGCCCAGTCGAGCGCGGTAATCGAGGTCTGAGGATAGAGTTTCGCATAGGCCGCGACGTTGAAGGCGCTGCCGCTGCCGAACTCGTAGAGATGCGACGCATCCGCAAGATAGGTCCGGAACAGCCAGTCGCGGAAGATTTCGAGGAAGGCCAGTTCGAAGCGCTCGGTGACCCCCTCGATATAGGCGCCCTGCCAGCGCAGGAGGACGGTGCCTCCCACGAACCGCGGATTGAGCGCCTCCAGCGCGTGTCCCGACCCGATGAAGTCGTCCAGGTGATCCTGCCACGCGTCGCGCCAGATCGAGGCGCGATGCTCGCCGACGACCGTGAAGCCGCGGTCGATGTCCTCGGCCACCTTGGCGCGGGCGGCCGCTTGGGCGTCGTCGTCGAGCGGCGCGTACAGGAGAGGGGTCTGCTCCAGCAGCATCCTGGTGGGGGCGTCCAGGCTTCCGGCCGGAATTCCGACCGCAACTTCGAATTCCTTCTGGCCCAGGCGCTGATGCGGTGACATTCCCATTTTCCCGTCAACTCGTCGATTTGCGTGCGCGTTCATTAGCACGCCCGGCCACCCGGTCGACCGAACCATGCGACAATCTGCCGGCCGGCGGCTACGGTCGGAACGGCAAGCAGGCGATTGGAGACCGAAGGACGATGACGATTGCTGTGGCGGGTGCAACGGGTCTGATCGGAAGGCACGTCGTCGAAAATCTGGCCCTTCGGGGGGCGGAGCCGGTGGTTGCCACCTACAGGTCGCGCCCGCCCTTTGCCGCCGAAGGCGTCCGGTGGGTCCAGTGCGATTTCAACGATCGGACCCAGGCATCGCGAGCATTCGCCGGGTGTGAAACGGTCGTCCTGTGCGCGGGCCGGGTCTCCACGAGTGCCGTCCTGCGGGAGGAGCCGGTGGAGTCGGTGCTCGACAACCTGCACATCGTTACCAATGGCCTGGAGGCAGCGGCACGAGGCGAAACCCGTCGCGTCGTGCTCCTCAGCTCCTGCACCGGGTATCCGCCTGCGACAGAGTTGCTCGACGAGGAGCGCTATGAGGCCGGCGACCCCCCGGGGCACTGGTTCGGGGTGGGGTGGATGCACCGCTATCTGGAAAAGCAACTCGAATGGTACGTCCGGACGATCGGCTGGCTCGAGGCCGGGATCGTCTTGCGACCGACTCTCGTTTACGGCCCCCACGACGACTTCGATCCGAGAACCGGCCATTTTCTCCCGTCGCTGGTCCGGCGCGTGGTCGAACGTGCCAATCCGATCCGGCTGGCCGGCGACGGTACCCAGACGCGGAACCTGATCCACGCCCGGGACCTCGCCGGTGCCGTAGGGGCGGCGATTCACCTCGATCGGGGCTTCAAGGCTTTCAACGTGGCCACCCCGGACGAGGTGTCCGTCCGGTCGATCCTGGAGGCTCTCCTCCGTGCCGACGGCTTCGGCGATGCCGTCGTCGAACTCGAGGGCCGGAATCTCGGCCCCTCGATGCTGCGCGTTTCGGGGAGGCGTTTCATGGAGGCCACGGGCTGGCGGCCCGAGACCCCTCTCCAGAAGGGATTGGAGGAGCTGCTCGTCTGGTACCGCGCCAACCGCCTTGTTGAATAGTTGCAGGCGGATCGCTAGGAGAAGCGACTGTGGCGGCCGGAGTGGCCGTCTTTCAGGCTGGGGAACGTAGTTTGATGGACAGCGACGAGCGCTACCGCCGACTTTTCCGGACAGCGCTGACGATCAGGCTGGTCGAAGAGCGCATCATCGAGCTCTACCCGTCCGACAGGATCCAGAGCCCCGTCCATCTGTCGATCGGTCAGGAAGCCGTCGCGGTCGGGGTCTGCGACGCGCTGAACGCCGACGATCTCGTCTTTGCGACCTACCGCTCGCACGGCTTCTACATCGCCAAGGGCGGCTCGCTGCCCAAGATGTTCGCCGAACTGTACGGCCGCATCGGCGGCGTCTCCAAGGGCAAGGCCGGGTCGATGCACCTCTCCGCCCCGGAAGTCGGATTGATGGGTTCCTCCGCGGTCGTCGCCAGCTCGATTCCCCATGCCGTCGGCGCTGCTCTGTCGTTCAAGCGCCGCGGCAGTTCGCGGGTCGCCGTCGCGGTGTTCGGCGACGGCGCGACCGAAGAGGGCGTCTATCACGAGAGCCTGAACTTCGCGGCCCTCATGAAGGTGCCGGTGCTCTTCCTCTGCGAGGACAACGGCCTCGCCGTGCACAGCTTCAAGAACGCCCGGCAATCCTACAATCTGCTCGAGCACGCCAGGACCTTCGGCATCGAGTGCCGCCGGGTAGACGAGGGCTGGGACATGCTGGCGATTCGCCAGGCCACGCTCGATGCGCTGGCCGTGGTGCGGACTGGCCGGCCGTTCGTCCTGGAGATCGCCACCGGGCGATACAAGGAGCATGTCGGCGTCGGTGACGATTTCCACTTCGGCTACCGCAGTGCCGCCGGCATCGATCAATGGAAGGCGCGGGATCCGCTGCTGCTCGACGAGAAGCTCGTGGCCGAGCTGAAGCCGGAGATCGATCGGGAAATCGCCGCGGCCGCAGAGTTCGCGGAGAACAGCCCTTTCCCGGGGCGCGACGAATTGCTGACCGACATCATCTAGACAGGGCTTGAAGCATGAACGTCTCTACGAAAGAGCGTCCGTCGACACAGACGCGCGTCCTGTCCTATGCCGGCGCTCTGCTGGAGACCATGGATGCGGCGCTCGCCGAGCATCCGAACACCTTCATCATGGGCCAGGGCGTCGACGACTTTAAGGGCATCTTCGGGTCGACAACCGGCCTCGCGCAGAAGTACGGCGCCGCGCGCGTGTTCGACGTGCCGCTGATGGAAGAGGGCATGACCGGCGTGGCGATCGGCGCGGCGCTGGTGGGTGACTATCCGATCACCACGCACATCCGCGCCGACTTCTCGTTCCTGGCGATGAACCAGATCGTCAACCTCGCCTCCAAGTACCGCTACATGTTCGGCGGCATCATGTCGTGCCCGATGCTGATCCGCCTGGTCGTCGGCCGCAGCTGGGGGCAGGGCGCGCAGCATTCGCAGAGCCCGCAGGCGACGTTCGCCCACTATCCCGGCCTCACGGTCGTCATGCCCTCGACCAGCCAGGCGATCCTGGACATGTATCCGCAGATCATCGCCCGGCATCCGGGCCCGGTGGTGAGCATCGAACACCGGCTGCTCTACAACCTCGACTTCTCGGTCTCTGCCGGCGCTCCGTCGAAGCCGATCCCGCTCACCAGCTACGCGGCCCGCGAGGGACGCGACGTGACCGTCGTGGCGACATCGGTGATGGTGCTCGAGGCGTTGCGTGCGGCCCAGTACGTGGCGGAGAAGGCCGGTATCGAAGTCGAAGTCATCGACCTCAATTCCGTCAGTCATCCCGACTGGGATCTCGTCATCGGCAGCATCCGCAAGACGGGCCGGCTGGTGATCGCCGATACGTCGTGGCTGGAATACGGCGTCGCCGGCGAGGTCTGCCGGCAGGTCATGCTGCGCGATCCCTCGATGCTGCGTCAGGCGCCGGCCATGCTCGGCATGGCCGCGGCGCCCTGTCCGACGGCCAAGAGCCTGGAAGACATCTACTACCCGAGCCAGCACGAGACCGTCGAAGCGATCCTGACCCAGGTCCGCGGCAGCGCTCATGGCGTCGAGCTTCCCGTCGAACGCTCGATGACCGAAGGCTACAAGCGCTTCAGGGGACCGTTCTAGCGACGCGCCGGGCTGGCCGGGTCGTTCCTGTACCAGGCCAGGGTTCGCCGCAGGCCCTCCGCCAGGGATAGCTTCGCCTCGAAGCCCAGCAGCGAGCGGGCGAGACCGTTGTCCATCAGACGCACCGGGACGGTACTGGGCTTCGACGCGTCGAACGTCACGTGCGCATCGTCGAAGCCATCGACCTCCAGCAAGGTCTGGAGGACCTGCCGGACGGCATAGCCCTGTCCGGCGCAGATGTTGACGGCGAGGAAGGGCAGGTCCGTCGAGACGGCGGCAAGGGTGCCCTCGACGAAATCGTCGATGTAGATCAGGTCCCGGATGTCCTGACCGGTGCCCCACACCTGCAGCGGGGTCTGCCGCTCGGCGACCCGCCGCACCAGGGCCGCCGTCACGTGGCTCACGGCAAAGTCGTACTTGTCGTAGGGGCCGTAGACATTCGAGGGGCGGATGACCACGGTGGACATCGGGTTCGCAATCTTCTCGGCATAGGTCCGGCACAGGATCTCGGCGTAGCGCTTCATCCAGCCCGCCGGGAAATAGACTTCCTCCGGATCGCCGTCGAACATCTCCGCCTCGGTGACGGGCCGCGCGCCGGTGCCGGGATAGGCCGCGCCGCTGGAGATGAAGCAGACCTTCTTCACCTGCGCCTGATAGGCGGCTTCGAGGAGAAGGCTGTTGATCAGCACGTTCGGCGTCACGTGCACGAGAGGGGTCGTCCGGATGACGCCGGCGCCGGAAGTTTGCGCCGAGCAGATGAACACAACATCCATACCCGCGACGGCGCGGGCGCAATCCTCCGGCCGCCGAAGATCGGTTTTCACGACCTCGGCATCCGGAAACGCCACCTGCAGGGGCTTACGGTGGACCGTCAGGCGGAGCCGGGCGCCGAGGGTGGCCAGTTTCAGGGCCAGATTGGTTCCCAGGAAGCCGGCGCCGCCGGTGATCAGAACCTTTTTGCCCGCGTACTGCATTTCACCCTCGAGACACCCAAAAATCCCTGCTGGACCATGGGATTATGCCAGTCAATCCTATTGCAATGCGAAGTCGGTCGCTCTACCTCTCTGGGCGACTTCCACCGACATATCATCAATTGCTTTGGCTGGTTTCCGCCAAGGGACCGAGGACAACGGGGCGAAGCGAATGTCCACGCCATACGCCGAAGAAGCCACCATGCAGGCAGCACCTCCGGCTAAGCCGCTCATTGTCGGTCTGGTCCAGATCAACAATTCCTTCTCAGGGCAGAACTATCTTCCTTATTCGGTCGCGCTGCTGCAGACCTACGTGAAGAGGTTCGCGGCCCGGCCCGAGCTCTATCGGTTCCTGCCGCCGCTCTATAAGCGCGTGCGCATCGCCGACGCCGTCGAGGCGCTGAAGGGTGCCGACATCGTCGGCTTCAGCACCTACGTCTGGAACGGCCGGATCTCCCTCGAGATCGCTCGTCGCCTGAAGGCGTTGAAACCCGGCATCACCATCGTCTTCGGCGGGCCGCACGTGCCCGATCAACCGGAGTCCTTCATGCGGGCCAACCGCCAGATCGACCTTGCGGTGCATAACGAGGGCGAACGCACGTTCCTGAAGCTCCTGGAAACATTCCACGAGCGCTCAACCTGGGACACGGTCCCGGGCATCAGCATGGTCCGGGCGGACGGCAGCTTCGTGCGCACCAAGAACCTCGACCGCGTGCGCGACCTCGACGAGATCCCGTCGCCGTTCCTCGAAGGTGCCTTCGACGAGATCATGGCGGCCAACCAGACCGAAAGCTGGATCGGGCTGTGGGAGACGAACCGCGGCTGTCCCTTCCGCTGCACATTCTGCGACTGGGGCTCGGCGACCGCCGGCAAGGTCACCAAGTTCGGCGAGGAGCGGCTCTATCGCGAGGTCGACTGGTTCGCCGAGAAGAAAATCGAATACATCTTCTGCTGCGACGCCAACTTCGGCATCCAGAAGCGCGACGTCGACATCGCCAACTACGTCGCCGACGTGAAGAAGAAGACGGGGTATCCTGTCGCGCTTTCGGTGCAAAACACCAAGAACGCAACGGAGCGGGCCTACCAGACGCAGAAGATCCTGTCCGACGCCGGCCTGAACAAGGGCGTGGCGCTCTCGATGCAGAGCGTCGACATGCCGACGCTCGAGGCGATCAAGCGCGACAACATCTCGCTCGGCACCTACATGGAGCTGCAGCGCCGCTTCACGCGGGACAAGGTCGAAACCTACTCGGACCTGATCCTGGGCCTGCCCGGCGAGACCTACGAGTCTTTCGTGCGCGGCGTCGACCAGCTGATGGAAAACGGCCAGCATAACCGCATCCAATTCAACAACCTGTCGATCCTGCCGAACGCCGAAATGGGCGATCCCGCCTATCAGGCGAAATACGGAATGGTCACGGTCGAGTCGAAAATCATCAACATTCACGGCGAACGTATCGAACTCGATGACGACGTGCCGGAAGTGCAGGATCTGGTCATTGCCACGGCGGCAACCCCGCTCGACGACTGGCGGCGCACGCGCATTTTCTGCTGGATGACGGCGCTGCTGCATTTCGACAAGCTCTTCCAGATCCCACTCATCCTCGCGCACGGTGTCTCCGGCATTTCCTACCGAGACATGATCGAGGCCTTCATGGCCGCCGATGCCAGGCGGTTCCCGACGATCGCGGGCATTAACGCCTTCTTCGAGAGCGAGGCCCGGTCCATCCAGCAGGGTGGGTCGGAGTACGTATTCTCGAAGGAATATCTCAACATCTTCTGGCCGGCCGACGAGTACATCTTTGTGAAGCTAACGGCAGAGGGCCGGTTCGACGCCTTCTACAAGGAGGCGGGTGAACTCCTGTCCGAGACCGTGCGCGCGCGCAGCGACGGTCTTCCGATCGAGATCGTCGAGGAGGCCGTCAGGCTCAATCATGCGCTGGTTCATCAGCCCTTCGCCAAGGGCGACATCAAGGTGAAGCTCGACTACGACCTGCTGGACTACTGGAACAAGGTGCGGGGCGGCGAACCGGCTCTGCTGCGCAAGGTCCCGATCGTCGTGGAGATCGACCGGACCAGCCGTCCGTACGACGATTTCCAGAAGTGGTGTCGAGAGATCGTCTGGTGGGGCAACAAGAAGGGCGCCTATCTCTATTCGCCGCGCGCCGTCGAGATCACGCCCGAGCTCGCCGGTCACTACTGACCCTGCGGCGAACGTCATGAAGTATCGCAAGCTGGGCGAGACCGGCATCCTGGTCTCGGAGGTCGGATTCGGTGCCTGGGGTATCGGTGGTAGGACGGCCGGCGCCACGTCCTACGGCGATACGGACGACGCGCAATCGTTGCGGGCGCTGTATCGCGCCCTGGACCTGGGCATAACCCTGTTCGATACATCCAGTGCCTACGGGTCGGGACATAGCGAGGTCCTGATCGGCCGTGCGGTGGTGGGCCGGCGCGACAAGGCCGTCATTGCCACCAAGGCGGGCTACGACGACTGGACCCGGCCGCCCGATTTCTCGGCGGCCGCCCTTAGGCGCTCGACGGAGTTAAGCCTGAAGCGCCTCGGGACGGACTATCTCGACGTCCTGCAGCTGCACAACCCGCCCTCCGAGGTTCTGGCCGCCGCTGAGACCAGGGATGTGCTCGCGGCGTTGCAGGGCGAAGGGAAAATCCGGTCCTGGGGCGTCTCCGCGAAGAATCCCGCCGGCGCAGTCGAGGCGTTGCACCTGATCGGAGCGCCGATCGTCCAGGCAAACTTCAACATGATGGACGTGCGCGTCGTCACGGAGGGGCTGCTTCAGGAGGTCTGCCGACGCGGTGCGGCTTTCATCGCCCGCACGCCGCTCTGCTTCGGCTTCCTCACAGGGGCAATCGACCGGACAACCGTCTTTGCCGCCGGAGATCACAGGGCGGCGTGGTCGCGCCACCAGCTCGACAATTGGATCGAGGGCGCCCGCGATCTGATATCCGCAGTCTCGGCGACCGCGGGCCGGGAAGCCGTTTTGAGTGCGCTGCGCTTCTGTCTCTCGTTCGATGGCGTATCGAGCGTCATCCCCGGCGTGTTGCATCCGGAAGAAGCAGAGACTAACGCCGAAGCGAGCGACCAGGGCGCGTTGCCGGCCGAGGTCGTGGCGAAGGTGCTGGCGATCAACGCCCAGCGGAGCTTCTTCGTCTCTCCGCCACGCGCGTCCTGACGAAGTCGAGCAGGTTGCCCCCGAGGAACTGATGGCCGGAGAGACCAGCCGCCGCTGCCGCCTGCATGTCGATGTCGCGGTCGCCGATCATGAATGACCCTTCCCAGTCGACGTTCCACACCCGTCGAAGCTTGAGGATCATGCCCGGTGCCGGCTTGCGCATCTCGGAAACCCGCCGATATCGCTCGACCGCACCCTCGGGGTGATAGGGGCAGTACTCGAAGCAGTCCACGTGGGCGCCGGCCTTCTGCAGTTCGCCCTGTATCCAGCCATGGAGCGACCTCACGTCCTCCTCTGCATAGTAGCCGCGCGCGACACCGGCCTGGTTCGTGACAGCGAACACATAATAACCCGCATCGTTCAGCCAGCGGATCGCCTCCTTGGCGCCGTCGATCCAGCGTATCTGATCGGGGCGATGCACGTAGTTGTCGTCGTGATTGATCACGCCGTCCCGGTCCAGGAAGGCCGCCGGCCGGCGCGTGAAGGCTGGCATGACCTGCTGCGACCGCACGAAATCGTCCGGCACGCCGATGTCGATGAACGTGCCGTCCGCTACAAGCCCGAGGAGTTCGCCCTCCGACGCGAGCGGAGGGAGAATGTCGTTCTCGAGAGAGCTTGGGACGCCACGAATCCTTTCGAGTATCCGGCGCCGGACGAGATAGACGCCCGCGTTGATGGGCAGTTCGCTTTCCGCCTTGGGCAGGAATCGCGATACACGATTCCCGCGGGTTTCGACGCGGCCGTACCGCCCCCCTGCGACACCATTGGCCAGCGCAAGGTGCATCGTCCAGTCGTCACGCTCGAGGGCCGGCACCAGGGCCAGCCAGTTGAAGCCGAAGAAGGAATCGCCGTTGGCCAGGAAAAAGACGGGATCCAGGGCGTGGGCGGCGTTGACGAGCGCGCCCGCCGTGCCCAGGGGCGCCGTCTCGACGACCACGTCGATCGACAGGCCGCCGACGACCCTCCCGGCATAGTGTCGAACGACCTCGCCGGCATTGTGCCCGGCCAGCAGGAGCAATCGCTCGAGGCCGAACCGGTTCGCCTCGTCGATCAGATAGTCGAGAAAGGGCCGGCCTCCGACGTCTAGAAGGGGCTTGGGCGTGTGCCGGGTGAGGGGGCCGAGGCGCGTCCCGAGCCCGCCGACCAGGCAGACGACCTGCCGGACGGTCATGGCGTGTCCCAGCTAGCGCGAGCCACGGTTCGTTCCTTCAGCGTCTCGCGGGCCAGCCCCCAGTCGGGGTCGTTCGTCATGAGGGACGTGTCGTTCTTTGCATATCGCGCCGCCTTGGCGACGAAGTGACGTTCGATCGAGGGCGCGAGGATCTCTTCGAGGCCGCGGACGCGGCGCCGCGGGTAGTTGAGCCATATCCGCAGGTTCATCGCCAGTTCCCGCCGGTGACGCATGATCAGGTAGTGGTCGAGCCGGAGCTGCCAGTCCTTCCAGATCGTGGCCACCCGCTGGGCATGGGTGTTTCCATGCACCACCTTGTAAATGCATTCCTCCTGCCAGTGAACTTCGGATGCGCCGTGTGCGGCCGCGGCGTGGAGCGCAATCGAATCGGAATCCAGGCAGAGGACGGTCCCATCCTTCTGATAGCCGCGGATCTCGTGCCACCTCGGCGTGGACATGAGGATGAAGTCGCCGCAGGCATTGGTGTGGAGGTCTCGCATCTTCCAGTCGATGCTATGGGTCAGGCGATCGTTCCTGTGGACGACGTGGCGCGCCAGCAATGCCAGGAGCTCATCGTCCGGCAGGTCGAGCCAAGTCTCGTCCTCCAGGCGGGCATCGAGCCTGTCGCAGCGATAGACGCGGCTGTCGTCGAGGTCGAGGCGGCCGATCGTTGCCACAAGTTGCTCCGAATAGAAGGTATCCAGCGCCTTGGGCGTCACGAAGCGGCCCCGGGCCCGACGGAAGCCGACATTTGCCGCGTGGTTCACGTGCATGCCGCGCTTCTGCCAGCCCCGTGGTCCACGATGGAACTGCGAAGGCACGACGATGAACCGGACACTCGCGTGCGACGTCTTGCCGGCGAAACCGTCCAGTTCGTCCGCCAGGAGGGGTGTCTCCGGCGGCGGATTCCACTCCACGACGATCACCTCGGAGGGGATCCTGTGCAGATCGAGTTGACGGACGAGAAAGCCCAGGGAATGTTCCAGGCGCTTTGTGTAGTTCGGCGTGTAACCGTCGTTCCGTGCCCAGCCAACGATGCTGAGATAGGGCGGGGCGTTCATTTTCTGACACCTGCTCGAACGGCCCAAATGCCGCCTTGTGGGCCGGTTTGTTATCGATGCGGTAGAATTCCGTCAATTAACTCCCGTGGACGGTTCGGCCTTCGGGAGTTAACGGTGCCTTGACGTGCCTGCGACGCTAAGTTAGCGGACTGGCCAAAATGGCGGTTTTGGCGGGTCATCGGAGCATTCTGGCCGTTCTGCGAGCGATCTCGGGGCAGGATCGGGTCCCGGCGGTCTTGGCGGTTCATTCGGTCCCCTACCGTGCGGGAGCAGTTTTGTGAGTAACTCAGGGATGTTGTTGCGCCTGTCGGGAGGCCTGCGAGAGGCGCTGGGTACCCGGCGACGTCAAACGGTCGACGAGTGGGTCCCGGGTATCAACGGCCGCGAAGCGGAGCAGCTGTTCCTGCGTGCGACGGCGCTCTTTCGGTCCGGCGACGGTGAGACGGCCATCCGCCTGCTCCGGCAGGCGACCGAGATCGCTCCGGAGTTTTCGGATGCAATCGAGGCCGAAGCCGAGGCGCTCGACATGAAGGGCGACACGGCCGTGGCGTCGGCGAAGTATGAGCAGGCCCGCAGGCTTCGGCAGGTCGGGCGGCCGGGGGCGCCCGACCGGCACTTCGTGTTGCGTCAGCAGGGATCCCACACCGCCGAGATCGTCGCCTATACGAGGGTGCTGAAGTCGCTCAAGAAGTTTGCCCTGCCGCACCTTGCGCGCGGCAATGCCTATCTTGCCGACCGGCAACCCGAAATGGCGTTGGCCGACTATGAACGCACCTTGAAGCTTCACCCCAACTCGCTCGACGCCCTGGCGCTGAAGGGTGAGGCCCTGTCCGCCCTGGGCCAGTTCGGCGCCGCCATCGAGGCGATCGACAAGGTGATCGCTGCGCGACCGAAGGACTCCGAAGCCCTGAACGCCCGGGGAATTGCTCATATGGCGCTTGGGCATGTCGAACAGGCCAACGGTGACTGGCGGCAGCAACTCGGCTTGCTGGGTGGGCGCCCGGCCGCGAGCGCCTATGTTGCCTTGCGCCTCGCAGACTATGAGGTCGCGCTGCCCCATCTCGAGACGATGGTGCGGAACGACCGCAGCGATCCCTACTGGGAGGTGTACCAGCGCACCGCATTGCTTCGCCTTGGACGGCCGCTGCCCGCAGACGTCTCTGTCGGCGGGGAGTCCTGGGCCTCCTCGCTGCTGGCGTTGCAGTCTGGAAAGGCCTCCGAGACGGAAGTAATGGCCCGGGCCGACAGTCCTGCCCGTCGTGCGGAAGTCCTGTTCCAGTTCGGCGTGGCCGTCCACGCCCGCGATCCGGCCGCCGCCCGCGCATATTGGCAGCAGGTCGTTGATGCCGCGCAGCCTACCCTCGTGGAGTACGCAGCAGCCCGCAACGAGCTGGCGCGTTCCCCTTCCTGACTGTTCGCCCGTTACGCGAGGTCCCATGTTTTCCGTCATCATCTACGGCCGCAACGACTCGCACGGCTACAACCTGCACAAGCGGGCAGCCATCAGCTTCAATGCCCTCGCCGAAGTGATGTCGGATCCGGACGACGAGATTCTCTTCGTCGACTACAACACACCCGACGATCATCCGACGTTTCCGGAGGCAATCCACGACACGCTGACCGAGAAGGCCAAGAAGGTCCTGCGGATCCTGCGGATTCGCCCCGAGCAGCATGCGCATCTGAAGTCCAAGACTCACCTCGTTGCGCTGGAGGCCCAGTCGCGCAACGTCGCCTTGCGCCGCTCGAACCCGCGGAACCGGTGGGTCCTCTATACCAACACCGACATGCTCCTGGTTTCGCGCACCGAGGGGGAATCGCTCAGCGATATCCTGGGCGCCATTCCGGACGGTTTCTACCAGATCCCGCGCTTCGAGCTGCCGGAGATGCTGTGGGAGGCGGCGTTCGATCGCCGCGACCCTGCCGGCAATCTCGCCAAGCTTCGCGACTGGTCGGTACGCTACCATCTCAACCAGGTCGTCCATAACTTCATGCCCATGAAGTACGATGCCCTGGGCGACTTCCAGGCAGCGCTGCGCGAGGACATGTTCGCCATCCATGGCTTCGACGAATCGATGCTGCTGGGCTGGCATTGCGATTCGAACCTGGCTGCGCGCCTCGCGCTCTATCGCGGACGTGTCGACACGCTGATCGACAAGGTGTTCGGCTATCACTGCGATCACACCCGCGTCGCCGCTGCCAACAACAAGGGCCGGCAGACCAGGATGAACGACCAGGACCAGTACATCTGGAACGTATCGACTCCCTACGTTCCGGAGCAGGCCGAGAACTGGGGCTGGCCGGATGTCGAGATCGAGGAAGTGCGGCTCGACCGGGAAACGTCCTACCAGCGTTTCACGGCGGGCCTCGATGCAGCGCTGAAGCCGGCCACGGTGCCGTACACGTCGACCAGCCTGGAATGGTTCCTCTACGACGATCTGACCTACGATATCGACCACACCTTGCCTTTCGTGGCCGACCAGATGTTGACCTACCCGCGCTCCACGTCGGTGATGATCGTGGGGACGCGCGGCGAGTTCGTCGAGCGGTTCCTGACGGCCTGGCGGGCCATGGGATTCACGGGCGCGGTGCTGGTGCCCAACGAATGCGAGGGTCTTCCCTCTGGTCTGGAGGGATTGGAGCGAGGCGCCTTCGAGGACCTGCTGCCGAGGGCGGAGATGTTCATTTTCGAGTTCGGCCTCGCGACGCAGCATCCCGATGAGCCGATCCGCATCGGACGTCAGGCCGGGCCGCTGGATCTCAAGCGCCTCCGGGTCGTGACGAGGCTGTTCAGACAGGCGACGTCGACGGAGGCTGAAACGCGGCCGCCGGGGCGTCGCACTCCACGCCGCTTCGTCGGCGTGAACGTCATCTACAACAAGTTCTGGCCTCTGTTCACCGACTATGTCGGTGCCAACATCAACCCGTTCTGCAGCCAGGTCCTCGCCGGCTTGCCACGCAACGATCCGAGCCTTCGCGGCAAGGTGCTACGTTTCCGGGGACGTCGCGCGATCTAATCGATCGGTTTTCCGGCCTCAGTTCTCCGGCTTGCGGTCGAACTGCACGAGAAGGCGATTGATGTACCGGTCGCGGGGCGTGCCCTTGAGGTTGGTCGGAACCAATCGGATTCCCAAAGGACCTCGCTCGAGGTCGGCCGAGTTGGTGTTGGGGCCGAGACCGTACCGGGCCCAGATCAGCAGCCGGTCGGTGCGCGTTGGAACGATGCCGCGATGGAGGGCGAGCGTGTTCACGAGGAACATCGAGCCGGCCGGCCCGGTGAGCCGAACCGCCGCATTGTTGAAGTGCTGTTCGCAGGCGCTTGAAAAGTCTTCGCCCATGTCGTCGACGAAGCTGCGCTCGACATCCATCTTGGAGCGCCACCACGGGACCGACTTCAACAGTTTCTTCATCCCCTCGATCGAATGCGACCCGGGGATCACCTCGTGCGGTCCGCCGTCCGGGCCGACGTCAGTAAGATAGATGAACAGCGTCAGGAACCGCCAGTCGTCGGTATCCCGGTGGAAGAACTGGACATTCGTCATCTCGGGCTTGTCGGCGGGGAACGTCCACCAGGCGTTGAGCGAATAGAGCGTCGGAACGCAGCCGAGATACTGCTCGATCAGATCAATGAGCGCGGGATCGTTGAGCGCTTCCAGCAGGCCCGGCGCCTTCAGGACGAAATCCGAGTTATAGCCTGCCATCGGGAAGTCCGAGCGCACGTCGGGGAGGGCGCGCATGACGCCATCGAACGAGAAAACGTGCGCTCCCTTGTGGACAGGTAGCGTCCGAAAATAGTCGCGAAGTTCGGCGGCACTCTCGAGCACGCTCGGTATCCTCACATGCGAACGCTCCTTCAGCTCCGGCAGCAGGGCGCGAAAACCGGGTTGCGGCGCCGCGGACTTCAGGTCCGCCTCTACCTTTTGCCGGTCCCGGACGATCACGTCGGCGATCTCGTCCCACTTGTGCCGAGGCGTGCTCCGGCGGATTGCCGTGATGGCCCTGCCGGTAAGGTCGGTGAAAACGGTCATTCGATGAGCCAGCCTCGTCTGCTCGCGGGAGAAAGTTCGCCCCCGATTGTGCGGCGTAAACGTCGGCAACTCAACAAACTGCCAAAGGCATGAAAAAGCCCGCGCGAGGCGGGCTTTGACATTTCAGCGGCGGTGAAAAGCCGGGTCTACCGGCCCGACCCGAGATACAGGAGGTCGGCGACCTCGTCGAATTTGTCGGCGGGCAGGGTCCGCCACAAGTCGAGAACTGTCAGGCGCTGGCCCTCGCGCTTGCACCAGTCCGGCGAGATCTCCTTGTACTCCGGCCAGCCGGTCGCCACGATCAGCAGGTCACACTCGCGCACGGCGCCCTCGATCGAGGAGGCGCCGACCACCTTGTCACCCAAGGCGGCCAGCGCCGCGTCCTGGGCCAGCGGATCGTGAACGGTGACGATATAGCCCGCGTCCGCGAGCTTGGCCGCGAGCTTCACGCTGTGGCTCTCTTCCACCACTGGAGTGTGCGGCTTGTAGGAGAGGCCGAGGATTGCAATGCGGGTGCCCCCCTTGGCGAACTTCGAGACCAGGTTGGACAGGCGTTCGACCTGGAAGTTGTTGATGCGATCGGTCGCCTCGGCCACGTCCGCACGCGCGCCGATCTTCCGGGCGAAGGCGGCGAAGGCCACGTTGTCGCGCGGGAAGCAGGGGCCGCCATAGCCCATCGCTCCCTTGAGGTACTTCGCACCGATACGGGTGTCTGCGCCCAGCGCCTTGGTGACCGCGTCGACGTCGGCGCCGGGGATCCGGTCGCAGATGTCGGCCAGCATGTTGGCATAGGAGATCTTGGTGGTGACGTAGGTGTTCACCGAGATCTTGGTCAACTCGGCGTTCACGAAGTTCATGCGCTGCACGGGCGGCTTCTTCTCGCACATCTGCAGATAGATGGTCTGCAGCATGTCGCCTGCCTTGGTGTCGCTCTCGCCGATCAGGATCGAGTCGGGGAAGAGCATGTCGCGCACGACGCTGCCCAGCGCGATGAATTCCGGATTGTAGCAGAGGCCGAGGTCGGGCCCGACCTTGCGGCCGGAAGCGGCCTCCAGCGCGTCCTTGATCTCCGTCCCGGTGGTGCCGGGCATCACCGTGCTGGTGATGACGACCATGTGGTAGCCCTTCTTGCTCCTGAGGGCCTTTCCGAGCGTCTCCATGGCCTGGAGAACGAAACGGTTGGAAAAGAAACCGGTACTGTCCGACGGTGTCGGGACGATCACGAAGCTGGCGTCGCTCTTCTGGATCGCCTCGTTGGCGTCCATGGTCGCCGAAAGGCGCTCCTTGTTGGCGGCGATCAGTTCGTTGAGCTGCGGCTCGACGATCGGCATCTTGCCGGCGTTCATCGCGTCGACCAGCGTCTTGTTCACATCCAGGCCGATGACGGTGAAACCGCGGCTGGCGAGAACGGCGGCCAGAGGGGCACCGAGCTTGCCGAGGCCGACGACCGAGACGCGAGGCAGAGTTCCTGTGGTCATTTCCATGTCCGTTTTGAGGGCCGATACTGATACTGGCGCTTGCGTCCCGATGCCACCCCGATTTTGCAGGGGCGCGGCGGTCAAACACAGCTTGCGCGGTCCCGTCGCAGGGGCGAAATATCGGGTCAAATCAGGCGCCAGGCGCAGGGGATGTGGATGAAAGTGGAGTTTTCGGCCTTTCCGAAGGCCTTTTCAGGCAATGTCGCGGTCTTCGTCGGTGCCGAGAAGCAGCTCTTCGCGACGGCCGAGGCCGTGGACGGGGCCGCCGACGGGGCAGTGACGCGCGCCCTGGAGGCCGGGCGATTCAGCGGGGCCAAGGGTCAGACCCAGACCGTTCTTGGCCACTCCGGCGATATTGCACGCCTTCTGCTTCTTGGTGTGGGCAAGGGGCAGGAGCTGGACGCGCGGGCGGCGGAGGAGCTGGGCGGCGTCGTTGCCGCCGAGGCCAACGCCGCCGGACACACGGCCGTGACGGTCGTCGTCGATCCGGTCAAGGGGAGCCGCCTCTCACCGGCGGAGATAGCCTCCCATTTGGCCTTGGGCGTTCGCCTGCGCAGCTACCGCTTCGACAAGTACAAGACCAAGGACAAGCCGGAACAGAAGCTGTCCCTGCAGCGGCTGACCGTCGTCCTGGCGACACCGGCTGACGCCCGCAAGGCCTACGCCCCGCTCGAACCGGTGGTGGACGCGGTATTCCTCACGCGCGACCTGGTGAGCGAGCCTCCGAACGTCCTGTTCCCTGCGGAATTCGCCCGCCGCGCCAAGGAGCTCACCAAGCTGGGCGTGAAGGTGGAGATTCTGGGCGAGGCCGAGATGAAGAAGCTCGGCATGGAAACCCTGCTGGCCGTCGGCCAGGGCAGCGGGCGTGACTCGCAACTCCTCGTCATGAAATGGATGAACGGCCCGAAGGGCCAGGCGCCGGTCGCCCTGATCGGCAAGGGTGTGTGCTTCGATACCGGCGGCATCTCGCTGAAGCCGGCCGCCGGCATGGAAGACATGAAATGGGACATGGGCGGCGCCGGCGCCGTCACCGGTGCCATGCGACTGATCGCTGGGCGCAAGGCCAAGGCAAACGTCGTGGCGGTCTGTGCGCTCGTCGAGAACATGCCCGACGGCAATGCCCAGCGTCCGGGCGACGTCGTGAAGTCGATGTCGGGCCAGACGGTCGAGGTCATCAATACCGACGCCGAGGGCCGCCTCATTCTGTGCGATGCCATGTGGTATGCGCAGGAGAAGTTCAAGCCGCAGGCGATGGTCGAACTCTCGACCCTCACCGGCGCCATCATCGTGGCGCTAGGTCATGAGCGGGCAGGCCTGTTCTGCAACGACACGGAACTGTCCAACCGCCTGCGCGCGGCGGGTTCGGGGATCGGCGAGAAGCTGTGGCGCATGCCGCTCGGGCCGAAGTACGACAAGCTCATCGATTCCGAGATCGCCGACATGAAGAACGTCGGCGGCGGGCGCGATGGCGGCTCGATCACGGCCGCGCAGTTCCTGCAGCGCTTCGTCAAGGAAGGCGTGGCCTGGGCGCATATCGACATCGCGGGAGTCGCGTGGTCGGGTAAGGGCGACAGCACCAGACCCAAGGGCGCGACGGCCTTCGGCGTGCGCCTGCTCGACCGCCTGATTGCCGAGAACTACGAGCGCTGATCCGCCGATGGCGACGGAGGTCAATTTCTATCACCTGACCCGATCGTCACTGGAAGACATGCTGCCGCGCCTGCTCACCAAGACGCTGCAGGCGGGGGAACGGGCGGTGGTGCTGCTCGGCTCGCCGGAGCGGGTGGATGCGCTGAACACGCATCTCTGGGTGTACGATCCTGACGGCTTTTTGCCGCACGGGGCCGCCCGGGATGGCGAGGCCGACCGCCAGCCGGTCTGGCTGACGCATCTCGACGAGAACCCGAACGGTGCTGCCTTTCTCTTCGTCGCTGACCGGGCGAAATCGGAGAAGGTCGGCGACTACAAGCGCTGCTTCGAGCTGTTCGATGGCCGCGACGACAGCGCCGTGGCCGACGCGCGCGAGCGTTGGAAGGCGTACAAGACCGCAGGCCACGTCGTGGCCTATTGGCAGCAGACCGACAGCGGCGGCTGGGAAAAGAAGGCCTGAACTACCGGCGGTCGCGCGGCCGCAGGTATGCGCGCCAGGCGGCGGCCAGCCGCTCGCGCAGCGGGATCGGTCCTTCGGGCCGGTAGAAGTCCGGCGGATCGGACTCGAAATGTGCCATGTAGCGGCGATAGTCGAGCGGCCGGGCTCGATCACCCTGCGCCTGGGCGGCGAGCAGATCGAGGCCGCGATCGACATCGAGCATCGCGCCCAGCTTGTCTCTACAACCCAGCAAGAGTTCAGCCGCGGCGTCGGGAACGTCCCAGGCCGACAGGATCGCCGCCAGCTTCGCCACCTTCTCGGCGCTGAGTTGCGCAAGTCTCGCCGGACCGTTCGGACCCAGCAGATCGAGAGCATAATAGGCCTCGCCCTGGAACGGACGGCCCGAATGGGTCTCCGCCGGCGTCGGCCAGATATAGCGGGCGGGCAGCGCGCGCGAGGAATAGTTGCGCACGTCGAGGCGGAAGAGATCGAAGCCGTGGCGGCGCATGAAGCGATCGGTGTTGTGGAAGGAGTGCTCGTCGGGGCGCCCGTCACCCACGAAGTTCACCTCCATCTGCACCGCCAGCAGATTCGGGGGCAGCCGTCCCTCGAAGCTCTGCAGGATCTGCCAGTCGATGCCGTCGGTATCGATCTTCATGTAGTCGAGGTCGGTCCAGCCGCGCGCTTCGAGCAGCTCGGGCACGACCACCGGCTTCGAAGGATCGGCCAGCCCGGTCAGTTCCCAGGCATTGTGCCGCAGCTGCTCCTCGGTGGAGGCCGTCCGCAGCTTGGCGTCGCGGATCTCGCGCGTGCGCATGAAGCTCATGCGATCGCGCATCTTCATGATCAGCGGTGCCGCCGGACCGGCCGACAGGTCGATCGGCCGGTCGGCGCGGGGGCTCACGAACGCCGCGACGTAGGAGACGTCCGGGTTCTTCTCCTCTGCGTTTAGGCGCTGGCATTCGCTGGCGCTGGCGTCGATGCCCAGGGCCTTGAGCCTGTCGCCGAAGGCGCGCCACTTCGGATCGAGGCCGCCGGAACAGCCGATGTCGAGCAGCGCGAACCGTTCCGCCTTCAGCCCTCGGGCGACGAACGCCGGAAACGACATCGCGAGGGCGCGCTCAGACCGTTGCCACGGGCGTCGCAGGCGAGCCGACCGCGCCGGGAAGGCGCAGCGGCGGCGCCGTCAGCAGGAAGCGCGAGCGCTGCCTGTCGCGCAGCCAGAGCGCCAGATCCTTCAGCCACCAGATCTCGCCGAGGTTGAGCCCCAGCTTGAACAGGCAGTGATTGTGGAGGGGCAGCGACGGATGCTCGGCATCCTCCGGGCCGGGTTTGGCCGGCACGGCTTCGACGCCGTAATTGTCGGCGATCAGCGCCGAGATCTGGCTGTCGGTGATCCACTGCAGCAGGCGCTTGTCGCGACCGTCGAGCACGCAGCACATCGCGTGCGCGCGCGCCGGGTCGACGTTCTTGTTCATCTTCACGATCTCGTCGGTGAAGCCGGTATAGAGCAGCAGCATGTCACCGGGTTCCACCACGACCTTGTCGGCATCGAGTACGCGCTTGAAGTCGTCGTAGCTCACATATTTGTGGTCGCGACCGTAGTGCTTCTCCAGGTCGACCAGAACGGCGCGGCCCTGGATCGCCTTGGCGGCCATGTTCTCGACGCCGAGCTTGTGGGCGTAGGAAAGGTGGCCACAGCCGTCGCGGCCGGCATCGGGCTGCGGACCGACCACGTCGGAGCCGGCCTTGAAGCCGTTGTAGTAGAGCGGCTCGGCCACGCCGTCGCCGTCGGCATCGAACAGGCCGCCGACATGCGCCAGAGTATCCCACTGGGTCGAATACTGGAGCGTCAGGATCACCCGGTCGTCGCTCGCCACGTCGACGAACTTCGGGTCGAGGCTGTTGGTGAGGAAGTTGAAGCGCCAGCCGTTCTCGTCACCGGTGGGCGACAGGACCGGGGGCAGGCGGCGCGGGTTCAAGACATTGCCGCCTGGAAAGTCGAGCGGAAGACTGAGGCAGAAAGAGATCCCTTCCTTAACCTCGGCGATACCTTCCAGCACCTTCTTCGGTGTGATCAGATTCAGGCGGCCGAGCTGATCGTCGTCGCCCCAGTCTCCCCAGGTTGATCCTTCGGGGCGATGCTTCCAGCGCTTCATGATGCGTTTCTCCCTCTTGCCGGCGGGGACACTACAAGGCCTGCCTCAGCGCGTCATTATGGGCGCATGGCTCACCCGCGCATTTCCGCCAACGTTCGCGATGCGGATCGCCTATGATGAAGAAGACGAGGTTTCCATGTCCGCTGCCACCACTGCACCGCTCCAGCACGATTTCAGGGTGATCAGCCTGATCGGCGTCGCTCATGGCGTGAGCCATTATTACCAGCTCGCCTTCGCGACCATGCTGCTGATCGTTCGTCAGGAGGTGGGCCTGACCTACGCCGATGTGGGCCTGCTTGCCGGCATTTTCTATGGCGTCTCCGGGGTGGCCCAGACGGCGGCGGGCTTCGCGGTCGACCGGTTCGGTGCCCGACCGATCCTCGCCGGGGGCCTGTTCGTCGTCGGGCTCGGTCTGGCGTGCATCTCGGTCGCGCACTCCTTCCTGGGCTTCGCCTGCATCGCCGTCATCGCCGGGCTGGGCAATTCGGTCTTTCATCCCGCCGACTTCGCTCTCCTGAACTCGTCAGTGAACACGCACCGTCTCGGCCGAGCCTTCAGCATCCACGGGCTGGGCGGTTCGCTGGGCTGGGCGGCGGCACCGGTGATGTATTTCCTGGACAGCCTGTTCGGCTGGGTTGGGGCGGCCCTGATCGGTGCATTGCCGGGCATCATATTGTCCGTACTGGTTTTCATTCACCGCGAAGAGCTGGTCGATCATCGGGTCAAGGCACAAGCCGCTGCCGCGCAGGCCGGCGGCCGACCGGGGCTCGCACTGTTCCTTCAGCCGGCGCTGCTGCTCTGCCTCGCCTATTTCGCGCTGATAGCCGCGAACACGGTCGGTATTCAGCAGTTCGCGGTGCCGGCCTGGAGCAGCATGTTCGGGGTCACCGAGAATTATGCGGCTATCTGCCTGATCGTGTTCATCGTCGGCTCGGCTGTGGGCATCCTGATCGGGGGCCATTTCGCCGATCACGTGCGGCGGCACGACCTGGTGGCGGCGTTCGGCCTCCTGGCGGCAGCGGCGCTCACCGTTCCGATTGCCACACAGACCGTTCCGCCCACCTTACTGCCGGTTCTGCTGGCGCTGGCGGGCGCCGCTGGCGGAATCACCAACCCGTCCCGCGACATGATCGTGCGTGGCGCGACGCCGCCCGGCGCGTCGGGCAAGGTCTTCGGCTTCGTGTATTCGGGGCTCGACATCGGCTCGTTCGTGGCGCCGCCGCTGTTCGGCCTGCTCATGAACAGCGGTCTGCCGGCCGTCATCTTCTGGATCGCCGTCGGCCTCTATACCTTCAATGCCGGTATGGTGATGCTGATCCGGAGCAGCAGCCGGCGAAAACCACCCTTGCCGGCGGCGGCAGAGTAAGGCTCAGGCGGCGGCTTCCAGCGCTTCCTGGGCGGTCAGCCAGCGCTTCTCTGCATTGTCGACCTCGCGCTCGAGGCGGGCCTTCTCCTTCTGCAGCTCCGTGACGACACTGCCTGGGCCGGCGTAGATCGCCGGATCGGCGAGCTTCGCCAGCACGCCGTTCAACTGGTCGGTGAGGCGGGCCAGCATCTTCTCCGCGCTGTCGACCGCCTTCTTCAGCGGCGCCTTGTTGGTCCGGTTGTCGGCTGCCGCCTTGCGCTGGTCCTTCTTGCTGCCGGCGTCGGCCGGCTTCTCGGCCTTGGGCGGGCGTGCCCCGCGCTCCTTGAGCAACCTGGCCTGGTATTCGTCGATGTCGCCGTCGAAAGGCTTCACCGTGCCCTTTTCGACCACCCACAGCGCGTCGGCCACCATCTTCACGAGATGCGTGTCGTGGCTCACCAGCACGACCGCGCCCTCGAAGTCGTTGATGGCGTCGACCAGCGAGGCGCGCGCATCCATGTCGAGATGGTTTGTCGGCTCGTCGAGCAGCAGCAGATGGGGGGCATTGCGCGTGGCGAGCGCCAATAGCAGGCGGGTCTTCTCGCCGCCTGACATGACCCCGACCTTGAGATTCGCCCGGTCGCGCGAGAAGCCGAAGCGTCCTAGCTGGGCGCGCACCTTGGCTTCCCCGGCGCCCGGTCCCAGCGCGCGGTTCATGTGGTCGAACGGTGTCGCCTCGTAGTCGAGGCTCTCTTCCTGATCCTGGGAGAAGTAGCCGACACGCAGTTTCGGCGTCTTCTTGAGCCGGCCCTCGCGCGGCTCCAGCCGCTGCGAGATCAGGCGAATGAAGGTCGACTTGCCGTTGCCGTTCTGGCCCAGCAGGGCGATCCGGTCCTCCATGTCGATGCGCAGGTCGAGGTTGCGCAGCACGAGGGGACCATTGGGGTACCCCACGGAGACGTCGTCGAGCGTCTCGATCGGGGAGGCGAGGATGTCGGGCGAGGGGAAGTTGAACGAGATGCGCTCGTCGATCGGCACCGAGGCGACCGGCCCCAGCTTCTCGATCATCTTCATGCGCGACTGGGCCTGGCGGGCCTTGCTGGCCTTGGCCTTGAAGCGGTCGACGAAGGCCTGCATGTGCTTGCGCTGCGCCGCGATCTTGGCCTGCTGCGCGGCATCGTTGGCGAGGCGTTCGGCGCGGGTGCGTTCGAAGAAGTCGTAGTTGCCGGTGTAGGCGACAAGCTTCTGCTGGTCGATGTGCAGGATATGGTCGCACACGTCGTTGAGCAGGTCGCGGTCGTGGCTCACCATCAGGACGGTGTTGCGGAAGCGCTTGAGATACTCGGTGAGCCAGATCATCGCCTCGACGTCGAGGTGGTTCGACGGCTCGTCGAGGATCAGGAGGTCGGGGCTGCTGAACAGGGTGCCGGCGAGCGCCACGCGCATGCGCCAGCCGCCGGAGAACTCGCCGCAGGGGCGGGACTGCTTGTCGTTGTCGAAGCCAAGGCCGTTCAGGATCGCGGCCGCGCGCGAAGGTGCAGCGGCCGCGCCGATTTCCTCGAGGCGGGCATGGATCTCGGCGAGGCGCACGCCGTCCTGGCAGGTCGCATCTTCGGCGAGCAGCGCGCTGCGCTCCACGTCGGCCGCCAGCACCGCATCGATCACCCTGATGTCGCCGCCGGGCGGGTCCTGCGGGACCGAACCCACGCGGGTGCGGCCCATAAGGTTGATCTCGCCGCTGTCGGCCTCGATCTGGCCCTGGATCAGGCGCAGCAGAGTCGACTTGCCGGCGCCATTCCGACCGACGAGACCGACCTTCCAGCCGTCCGAAAGAGCCGCCGAGGCGCGGTCGAAGAGCACCCGCTCGCCGTGGCGAAAGGAGATGTCACTGATGTGGAGCATGAGCGGCGGGCATTTACCATGCGATTTGGCCGCAAACCAAGCTCATTGGCCGCGCTTGCCGGGCCCAGACCCCGCGTCTATAAGGCGCGCCCAAGCGCTGAAATCACTGCCTCCACGAGGGAATTCATGGCCGTCGAACGTACTTTCTCGATCATCAAGCCGGACGCGACCCGCCGGAACCTGACCGGCAAGATCAACGCCCGCTTCGAGGAGAAGGGCCTGCGCATCGTCGCCCAGAAGCGCATCCAGATGAGCCGCCAGCAGGCCGAGCAGTTCTACGGCGTGCACAAGGCGCGTCCGTTCTTCAACGACCTGTGCACCTTCATGACCTCGGGGCCGGTCGTGGTGCAGGTTCTCGAAGGCGAGAACGCCGTCGCAAAGAACCGCGAGATCATGGGCGCCACCAACCCGGCCAATGCCGATGCCGGCACCATCCGCAAGGATTTCGCCGAGTCGATCGAAGCCAACTCGGTGCACGGCTCCGACTCGCCCGAGAACGCGGCCATCGAAATCGCCTATTTCTTCGCCGGCTCCGAGATCGTCGGCTGACACGGGGCATTCCGGAAACGAAAAAAGCGGCCCACCCGGGCCGCTTTTCTTTTGGAGTGCCGGTTGGGACGTCAGTCCAGAATCGCAAAGCCGATCAGCAGCGCGATCGAACCGCCGATACCCAGCACGAGCGCCAGCAGCGGCAGGTGCGCGACCAGACCCAAAGCCATCGACACCAGGATGAGTACGATCCAGATGATCGAGAAGGTCACCAGTTTGCTGAAGGACGTGTAGGTCGCGACGTGAGCCGGATAATCATCCTTTGCTTCAGCCATATCTCTTCCCCGCTTGAAATCGTTGGCGATCTTATATCGGACTAGGCTTCTCGGGAAAAGAGGAGCGTGGCGTCGCAGTCGATGCCCTTGACCTCGACCTTATCGCCATGCACGGCGATCCGGCCTTCGCCGAACCAACGCACTACCAGCGGGTAGAGGCGATGCTCCTGTTGCAGGATCCGGGCCGAGAGTGTTTCCTCGGTGTCGCCCGGAAGCACGGGGACCGCAGCCTGGGCGATGATCGGACCCGAATCGAGGTCCGGTGTCACCAGATGGGCGGTGCAGCCGCTCAGGCGGACTCCGGCTTCCAAGGCCTGGCGCTGGACGTGCAGGCCCTTGAAGGCGGGCAGCAGCGACGGGTGGATGTTGATCAGCCGGTCCTTCCAGCGAGTCGGGAACCACGGGCTGAAGATGCGCATGAAGCCGGCCAGGACCACCAGTTCGATTCCATGGCGCTCCAGTTCTGCCGAGACGCCGCGATCGAAGCTCTCGCGGTCCGGGCGGTCGCGGTGAGAGACGACGGCGGTGGCGATGCCGGCCGCAGCCGCAATGGCGAGACCCGGCGCAGTCTCCCTGTTGCTCACGACACAGCCGATCTCGGCGGGATAGTCTTCAGCCTTCGCGGCCTCGATCAGCGCCGCGAGGTTGCTGCCGCGGCCGGAGATCAGAACGCCGACCTTCAGCTTCGCCATAGTCCGTCGGCATGGTCGACAACGCAGTCCGCCTCGTCGGTCGGGGCCTTCTCGATCGTGCCGATCTCGACCACCGTCTCGCCGGTATCCTCAAGCGCCAGGGCGACGCGCGCGGCGTCCTGCCTGGCAACCACAACGATCATCCCGAGACCGCAGTTGAAGGTCCGCAGCATGTCGTCGGTCGGGACCTGGCCCGTCTCGCGCAGCCACTGAAAGACCTGTGGCGCCGTCCAGCGGCGTGCGTCCAGTCGCGCACGCGTGCCGCCGGGCAGGCAGCGCGGCACGTTGCCGGGCAGGCCACCGCCGGTGATATGGGCGAGGCCCTTGATGGCGCCGGTGGCCCGGATGACCTGCAGAAGCTGCTTCACATAGATGCGCGTCGGCTCCAGAAGGGCCTCGCCAAGGCTGACCTGGGCGAAAGGCGCCTGGTCGGCGTATGTCAGGCCGCTGCGTTCGACGATGCGCCGCACCAGCGAATAGCCGTTGGAATGCGGGCCGCTCGACGCCAGGCCGAGGACCAGGTCACCGGGGGCGATATCGGCGCGCGGCAGCAGGGCGTTGCGCTCGGCCGCGCCGACCGTAAAGCCCGCAAGGTCGTAGTCGCCCTCGGCGTACATGCCGGGCATCTCCGCGGTCTCGCCGCCGACCAGCGCGCATCCCGCGCGACGGCAACCTTCGGCGATGCCGGCCACGAGGCGGCGCCCGACATCGACGTCCAGACGGCCGCTGGCATAGTAGTCGAGGAAGAACAGCGGCTCGGCTCCCTGGACCACGATGTCGTTGACGCACATCGCCACGAGGTCGATGCCGACCGTATCGGGAACCGCAGCCTCGATCGCGACCTTGAGCTTTGTGCCCACGCCGTCGGTGCCGGATACCAGGATGGGATCGCTGAAGCCGGCCGCCTTCAGATCGAACAGCCCGCCGAAACCGCCCAGCCCTCCCATCACGCCCGGACGATTCGTGCTCCTGGCCAGAGGCTTGATGTGCTCGACGAGGTTGTCGCCCGCATCGATGTCGACGCCGGCGTCCTTGTAGGTGAGGGGGGGCCGATTGTGGCCGGGGGCGTCAGGCTTCAAGCCGGGCTCATTCATGCTAATACGGTGCGCGAACATAGCCAAAAACCGGACCCCCGCAATGCCGATAGGCCGCGTCTTTTCCACGATAGCTGCCGTGCTCCTGGCAGTGCTCGCCACGAACGTCTCGGTCGCGCAGTCTCCCGGAGGCACCGGGTACGACGTCACCGGGGTCGATGTCGACGTGCCCGGGGCCGACCCGGTACAGGCTCGGGCACAGGGTATTCGAGAGGCACGGCGCAAGGCGTTCGGCCTGCTCGTCGACCGGACGGTCCCGGCGGAGGATCGTGCACGGTTACCGCAAATCGACGATGCGCAGCTCGAGAACATGGTGCGCGGCATAGAATTCGTGCGCGAGCGTCCGGCACCCGGTCGATACAGTGCCACGCTGAACGTCGTTTTCGTGCCCGATGCCGTGAAGTCGTACCTGAGCGGGGCGGGGGCCCGGGTGGTGGAAACCGTGTCGCGGCCGGCTTTGGTGATTCCGTTGTGGAAGGGTCCTGCCGGGGTGGAGCCGCTCAACGACCGAAATGCCTGGCGCGAGGCGTGGCAGCAGTTGAATAGCGCCGGCAGCGCGGTTCCAGTCACGGTGATTCGCGGCGATCCCACGGATCAAGGCGCGCTGTCCGCCGAGCAGGCCTATGTCGGGGATGTCTCTGCGCTGGCGCGGCTCAACCAGCGTTACCGGGCACCGACGATCATCGTGGCGACCCTCGAGGGCGACAAGGCCGGCGGCGGCCTCACGGTGGGCGGCCTGCGCTACGACACGCAGACCGGCGCCCGAAGCGAGATTCCGCCCATCCCGGTCGCCGGTGCCGCGGACCTCCCGGCGGCGGTGAAGGCGATCCACGCCAAGGCCGACCAGGACTGGCGCAGCATCGGCACGGTGCGCCGCGATTCCCAGGATTCGCTGGACGTCGTGGTACCCATTCGGGCGCTCGGCGACTGGGTCCAGGTGCGGCAGCGGCTCGGCGCCATCCCGGCTGTCAAATCGGTGACCGTGAAGACGCTGGAGTCCGACAGGGCGGAACTGCGGCTCGACTTCTTCGGTTCTCCAGAGGAGTTGCAGCGCACGCTGGGCCAGGCCGGGCTGACCCTGTCGCAGGACATGGGGCGCTGGCAATTGCAGCCGCGCTAGTGCGCGCCGGGGAGTCTGATCGAATGGGGCAAACCGCGACGGGACGGTGGTTATTCTGGGTCGCGGCCGCCGCCGTCTTCCTGCTCCTAATGTGGGTGCTGAACGACATTCTGCTGCCGTTCGTCGTAGGCATGGTTGTGGCCTACTTCCTCGATCCGGTAGTGGTGCGCCTGCAACGGTCACGAATGTCGCGCACGATGGCCACCACCCTCGTGACGATTGTGGCCGTGCTCGTGGCGGTGGGCGTCGTTATGGCGATCCTTCCGCCCCTGTTCGGGCAGATCCAGTCGCTGATCACCAAGGCCCCCGAATACATCGTCAAGGCGCTCGGCCGGATCCAGCCACTGCTCGAGCCGTTGCGGGACAGACTGGGTCTCGACCCCCTGAGCATGCACGACCTCCAGTCCGAAGCGACGCAATGGGCCGGCAAGGGTCTGGCGGTTGCCGGAGGCATCGCGGGAGCCCTCGCCGAGCGCGGCGTGGCGATCATCAACCTGCTCGGCCTGCTCTTCATTACCCCTGTGGTGACCTTCTACATGCTGCGCGACTGGGAGAAGCTGGTGGCGGCGATCGACAATTCGCTTCCCCTCGAACACGCCGACACAATCCGCAAGCTCACCGCCGAATCGAATGCAGCCATCGCCGGCTTCGTGCGCGGCCAGGCCCTGGTCTGCCTCGCCCTCGGCACTTTCTACGGGATCGGCCTTACCCTGGTGGGATTGCAGTTCGGCCTCGTGATCGGACTGGTCGCGGGCGCCATCTCCTTCATTCCCTTCGTCGGCACCTTCGTGGGCGGCGTGATGGCCCTTGGCATGGCGCTGGCACAGTTCCCGCCGGACTGGATCGGTGTCGTCAAGGTCGCCGCCGTGTTCGTGGTGGGCCAGATGCTGGAGGGCAATTTTCTCTCCCCCAAACTGGTCGGCGACCGCGTCGGCCTGCATCCGGTCTGGATCATGTTCGCGCTCCTGGCGGGCGGCTCTCTGTTCGGCTTCACTGGCGTACTCATCGCCGTTCCGGTTGCAGCGGTCCTGGGCGTTGTCGTTCGCCACTTCCTCGCCCGCTATCGCGAGAGCGCCCTGTACCGCGGCGGCGCTCCCAGTTGAGCCGGGCAATGGCCAACCAGCTCACCCTGGATCTCGCGCTGCCGCCGCCGACCTACGCTCGGGAGGATTTCGTCCTGGCGGATGGAAACCGCGAGGCGCTGGCGTGGATCGACCGGTGGCCGGACTGGCCGGCCCCGGCCCTGTCGCTCAGCGGTCCGACCGGCTGCGGCAAGACGCATCTCGGGCGCATCTGGGCCGCACGCAGCGGTGGGACCGTGATGACGGGGCGCGATCTCGAGGGCAGGAGCGTCGCCGATCTCGCGGAACTCGCGACGGCCTTTCGCGCCATCACGATCGAGGAAGCCGAGAAGGCACCCGAGCGCGGGCTTTTCCATCTCTACAATCTGATGCACGAGCGCGGCGGCTTTCTGCTGCTGATTTCGGTGGAGCCGCCGGCGCGCTGGTCAATCGGCCTGCCCGATCTTGCTTCGCGGCTGCGTGCGGCGCCAGCGGTGGCGGTTGCGCCGCCCGACGACGAGTTGCTGGGCTCGATCATCCTGAAGCAACTCGCCGACCGGCAATTGCACGCGGGTCCCGGCGTCGTGCAGTATCTCGTCTCGCACATGGAACGTTCGGCGGAAACCGCTCGGCGGGCCGTTGCGGCGCTCGATCGACGGGCGCTGACGGAACGGCGGGAGATCGACCGCCGGCTGGCGGCGGACGTGTTGCTCGACATTACCGGCGCGCCCTGAAGGGAGTGAGACGTGAAGCTGCTTCTGACGACCTTCGTGCTCTGCGGCTTCGCGGCGACGGCATCGGCCCAGCAGGGTACCGTCATGGGGACCTGGCTTTCGGAGTCGGGAGTTGCCCAGATCAGGATCGGCCCGTGCCCGGATGCGGCGAGCGGTCCGATCTGCGGCTATGTCGCCAGTCTCGTCAATCCCAGAGGGCCGGACGGCGCGGCCGTCGCGCCGGAGGCAGCCACCGACTATCGCAACGAGAATCCGGCGTTGCGCAAACGCAAGGTAATCGGCATGCCGCTGATCTGGGGGTTCAAACAGGCCGCTCAGCCCAACACTTTCGAAGACGGCAAGGTCTACAACGGCGAGGACGGCAAGACCTACAGCGCCAACATCAGCCTCCAGCCGGACGGCAGGTTGCGCCTGCGCGGCTTCGTCGGCACGCCGATGTTCGGCAAGACGCAATTCTGGACGCGAGTGAACTAGGAGAGGAAACGCAAATGGACATGGGCATCAGGGGCCGCAGGGCCATCGTCTGCGCGGCAAGCAAGGGGCTGGGGCGCGGCTGCGCCGAGGCGCTGGCGGGCGAGGGCGTCGATCTGGTGATCAACGCGCGCACCAAGTCCGAACTGGAGGCGACGGCCGAGGAGATCCGCAAGAAGTACGGCGTGAAGGTCACGGCGGTCGCGGTCGACGTAACGACCGACGAAGGCCGCAATCAGGTTCTGGCGGCCTGTCCCGAGCCCGACATCATCGTCAACAACGCCGGCGGCCCGCCGCCAGGCAACTTCCGGGACTGGAACCGCGAGGACTGGATCAAGGCGCTCGACGCCAACATGCTGACGCCCATCGAGTTCATCAAGGCGAGCGTCGACGGCATGATGAAGCGCGGCTTCGGGCGCATCGTGAACATCACCTCGAGTTCCGTGAAGGCGCCGATCGACATCCTGGGCCTCAGCAACGGCGCGCGCTCGGGCCTCACCGGCTTCGTGGCGGGCGTCGCGCGCACGACGATCCGACATGGCGTGACGATCAACGGCCTGCTGCCGGGGCCCTTCGACACCGACCGCCTGCGGGGCACCACGAAGGCGCGCGCGGCGAAGGCCGGGCGCAGCTTCGAGGAGGAGTATGCCAGTGCGGCGAAGGCGCATCCCGCGGGCCGCTTCGGCACGGCGGAGGAGTTCGGCATGATGTGCGCGTTCCTGTGCAGCGTTCATGCCGGCTACATGACCGGCCAGAACATCCTGATGGACGGCGGCCAGTATCCCGGCACCTACTGAGTCGTCAGCGCGGGTCGAGATCGCGCGGTCGTACGAAGGCGAGTAGTTCGCAGGTTTCTGGAGCCAGTGCGCTCCAGGGGCCGGGGCGAAGCGCGAGGGTCGCCAAGGCTCCGGTGGGATACTTGTCCCGCAGGCGTTCGAGCGCGTCCCGCGGGCCATCGCCGGCGAGGGCGGCCGCGAGTTCCCCGATGCCCTCGTTGTGGCCGATCAGCAGGACGCTCTCGACATCCTCGGGCAGCGCCCGCAGCCGTTCCAGCAGTTCGCTCTCCGACGCGAGGTAGAGCTGCTTCTCCAGCGAGATCGGCGGCGCCGGACTGTCGAGGGCTGTCACCAGCGGGGCCAGGGTCTGCCGCGTTCGCGCCGCCGTCGAGCACAGGATCAGGTCGGGGCGCGGGGCCTTGGCCACGATGTAGGCGGCCATGGCCTTCGCCGCGCGTTCACCGCGATCGTTGAGCGGGCGGTCGTGGTCGCTCTGGTTGGGCACGTTCCAGGCTGATTTTGCGTGGCGCAAGAGGAGAATTTTCTTCACGCCCGTCGTCCCGATAAAATCAATGAGAACAACGCTTTAGTTAATTGCCATGACAGGGTCATGTGGAGACGCTACCGTTCCTGTGCATAATTTCAGGGAGAGTGCCCCGGCAGGGGTCCACATGGACGCGCTCAACTCGGCCGATCCGGCTTCGCTCGAAATACCACCCGACAGCCCCAGACGCTTCATCAATCGCGAATTGTCGTGGCTGGCCTTCAATACCCGCGTCCTGGAGGAGGCGACCAACAAGCGCCATCCGCTGCTGGAGCGGGTCCGCTTTCTGTCGATCTCCGCCGCGAATCTCGATGAATTCTACATGGTCCGTGTCGCCGGCCTCGTGGACATGTTGCAGACCCGCTCGAGCCTGCTCAGCGACGACGGCATGACCCCGGCCGAACAGCTCGCGGCGATCCGTGACCGCGCCTCGACCCTGATGGCCCATCAGCAGGACGTCTGGGCGTCACTGCAGGACGATCTGCGCCAGGCCGGCATTGCCGTGCTGGATTCGGACGAACTGACGGAGGTGGAGCGGAGCTGGCTCGACACCTATTTCATCGATCAGGTCTTCCCGATCCTGACACCGCTGGCGATCGATCCGGCGCACCCGTTTCCGTTCATTCCGAACGGCGGCTTCTCGGCCATCCTGAAACTGCAACGACGCGACGACCGCCGGCCGCTGATGGCGCTGCTGCCGCTGCCATCGCAGGTCGACCGCTTCGTGCGCCTGCCCGGGCCGGACATCCGCTTCCTGCCGCTCGAAGACCTGATCGACATCTATCTGCCGCGCCTGTTCCCCGGATACGAGGTGATCGAGCGCGCCTTCTTCCGGGTAATCCGCGACAGCGACGTCGAGATCAACGAGGAGGCCGAGGACCTCGTGCTGTTGTACGAGAGTGCGCTGAAGCGCCGGCGCCGGGGAGATCTGATTTCGATCTCCGTCAACAGCGCGATGCCAGCCGAGCTGCGCGACTTCCTGTTCGACCAGCTCGAGATTCCGGAGCAGACCCAGACGGTGCATGTGTTCCATCTCGATCGCATGCTGAACATCGGCGACGTGAAGGCGGTGATCGTCGACGACCGGGCGGATCTGAAGTTCGAGCCCTACAATGCGCGCTTTCCGGAGCGCATCCGCGATTTCGGCGGCGACTGCTTTGCGGCCATCCGCGCCAAGGACATCGTGGTGCATCATCCGTACGAAAGCTTCGACGTCGTTGTACAGTTCCTGCGCCAGGCCGCGCGCGATCCCGCCGTCGTCGCGATCAAGCAGACGCTCTATCGCACCAGCGCCGATTCACCGATCGTAAAGGAACTGATCGCGGCCGCGGAGGCGGGCAAGACCGTGTCCGCACTCGTCGAGCTCAAGGCCCGCTTCGACGAAGAGGCGAACATCCGGTGGGCGCGCGATCTCGAGCGCGCCGGCGTGCAGGTGGTCTATGGCTTCATCGATCTCAAGACACATGCCAAGGTCTCGATGGTGGTCCGACGCGAGGCGCAGTCGATCCGCACCTACGTGCATTTCGGCACCGGCAACTATCATCCGATCACCGCGCGCATCTACACCGACCTGTCGTTCTTCACATGCGATCCGGCGATGTGCCGCGACGCCGCCCGGCTGTTCAACTACATGACCGGCTATGCGCGCCCCGAGCAGATGGAAAAGATCGCCTTCGCCCCGGTTACCCTGCGACCGACGCTCTACGACCTGATCGATGCCGAGATCGCCAACGCCCGGGCCGGCAAGCCGGCGGCGATCTGGGCCAAGCTCAACTCCCTGGTCGACAGCGCCCTGATCGATCGCCTCTATGCGGCGTCGAATGCCGGCGTCCAGATCGATCTGGTCGTGCGCGGCATCTGCTGCCTCAGGCCCGGCGTTCCGGGGCTCAGCGACCATATTCGTGTCAAGAGCATGGTTGGGCGCTTCCTGGAGCACGCGCGCATCATCTGCTTCGGCAACGGTCGCGCGCTGCCGTCGATGGAAGCGAAGGTCTTCCTCTCGTCGGCCGACTGGATGCCGCGCAACCTCGACCGTCGCGTGGAACTTCTGTGCCCGGTCGAGAACCAGACCGTGCGCGAGCAGGTCCTCGACCAGATCATGGTGGCCAATCTCAAGGACGACGGCCAAAGCTGGCTGATGTCACAAGACGGTAACTATCGTCGGCCGCAGACCGGCAAGGAACCATTCATTGCCCATCACTATTTCATGACGAACCCCTCGCTCTCCGGGCGCGGGAGCGCCTTGAAGCTGAGTGGTGCGGTGCCGCGCCTGGTGTTGAGCTCCTGAGTGGGGTAGCGGCGTCGGGTCGCGCCTTCTTTGGCGCTGTATTCCATCCCGGTTTCGGCTAGAGGGAGCGCGCATGGACGGCCACTCGCCCGCGGGCGCCTCCGCCTCGCACGCCCCTCTTCGGACGGGGCGCGTGGGCATCATCGACGTCGGATCGAATTCGATCCGCCTCGTCGTATATGAACGCGCGAGCCGCGCGCCGTTGCCGGTGTTCAACGAGAAGGTTCTGTGCGGACTGGCGCGTGGCCTCGATGCCACCGGGCGCCTCAATCCCGAAGGCGTCGACATGGCGCTGGCGAACATCGACCGCTTTGTGACCCTCGCCCACAACATGAAGGTCGCGTCTCTCGACCTGCTGGCGACCGCTGCCGTGCGCGACGCCGCCGACGGCGCCGACTTCATGCGCGAACTCGCGAGCCGTCCCGGGATCGTCGCCCACACGGTGAGCGGGCAGGACGAGGCGCGTTTCGCTGGCTACGGCGTGATGTGCGGCATGCCCGATGCGGACGGCGTGATGGGCGATCTGGGTGGCGGCAGTCTCGAACTCGCGTCGCTCTCCCGGGGGCGACTCGGCTCTTCCAGCACGTTGCCGGTCGGTCCGCTGCGCCTCATGTCGTCGGGGCGAAGTGACCCCCGCAAGGCGGTCGTCGATGCCATCGACGACGTGCGCTGGTTGCGGGAGGAGCAGGGCAAGAGTTTCTATGCGGTCGGCGGCGCGTGGCGGGCCTTCGCCCGCCTTCACATGGAGCAGGCGGGCTATCCGCTCCACATCATCCATCAATACGAGATCCCGGCCGACGAGGCCCGCGCGGTGGCGCGGCTGATCGCCGTCCAGAGCTCCAAGTCGCTGGAGAAGATGCCGGGAGTCTCGCGCCGTCGCGTCGACACGCTGCCGCTCGCCTGCCTCGCCCTCGACAGGCTGCTCGCGGTTCTGAAGCCGAAGACCATCGTCTTCTCGGCCTTTGGCCTGCGCGAGGGGTTCTACTATTCGCGGCTGAGCGAGCAGGAGAGGGAACGTCACCCGCTGATCGCTTTCGCCGAGGAGCAGGGCGAGAGCTGGCACCGTTTCGACCTGTCGCCGCACGAGATCTTCGACTGGTTGTCGCCGGCCTTCGCCGGCGAGACGGACAGCGAGCAGATCCTGCGCAGGGCCGCCTGCCACCTCAGCGACATCTCGTGGGACGACCATCCTGACTATCGCGCCGATCAGGCCTATTTCCGGGTGCTGCACCTCCCCGCACCGGGAATGAATCATCGCGAGCGCGCCATCCTCGCGATGACGCTCACTTATCGCTACAAGAGCGAACCGAAGGCGGCCATGATCGACACTGCGTTGCGCCTGACCGACAGCAAGGGACGCAATTTTGCCCGGCGGCTCGGCGCCTGCCTGCGGCTTGCCTACAATCTGAGCGGCGGTGCCCCGGGTCTCCTGCCGCAGCTGCAGCTTCGCCGGACGGACCGGGAGCTGCGGCTCCTGGTCCCCACGGGACTGAAGAGAAGCCTGGGCGACGTCACCGCGCGGCGACTCGAAACCGCCGCTCAAGCCTTCGAGCTCCGACCGGTGATCGTGTCCGCCGGGCCGGGGTGACTACGAGTTCGGCGACAACTGGATGAGCTTCGGCTGGTCGCCGTTGAGCGCCAGCGCCAGCCGGCCCTCGATCAGGTCCACCGCGTCCGCGCCGAACACCTCGTTGCGCCAGCCCTTCAGGGCACCGATGTCGCGCTTGCCTGCCGCCAGCCGGTCGAGTTCGTCGGCACTCGCCACCAGACGGCCTGCCACGCCGGCCTGGTCGGCCTTGAGGCGCAGAAGGGTCCGCAGCAGGTCGACGATCGCGCCGGGCGCCCTGATCTGCTCGGGGGGCCTGTCGCGGACCGGCAGTTCCGATTCCGGCAAGGCCCGCGCGCGCTCGATGGCTTCCATGAGTTCGCGGCCCTGCCAGCCCTCGGCAAAGCCGCGGCCCAACCCGCGAGTGGCGGCGAGTTCCTCGATCGATTTGGGTGCGTGGCTCGCGATCTCGAGGAGCTGCTCGTCGCGGACGAGACGCTGGCGGGGAATGTCGATGCGCTGCGCCGTCCGCTCGCGCCACGCCGCGATTTCCTTGAGGACAGCCATCATCCGCGGAGAGGCGCCCCGCGGCTTGAGCCGCCGCCAGGACTGCTCGGGATCGGCGCGATAGATGGCGGGATCGCTCAGGACCGCCATCTCCTCGGCGATCCAGGAGAAACGGCCGGTCTTGTCGAGCTGGCGCTTGAGCTTTTCGTAGACCACCCGCAGGTGCGTGACGTCGGAGAGGGCATAGGTGATCTGCCGCTCGCTGAGCGGCCGGCGGCTCCAGTCGGTGAACCGGCTCGACTTGTCGATCTTGGCCTTCGCCAGCTTCGTAGCGAGCGATTCGTATGAGGCGGCCTCGCCGTGGCCGCAGACCATGGCGGCAACCTGCGTGTCGAAAAGAGGCCCCGGCACCTTCTGGAGGCGCAGGTAGAAGATTTCGAGGTCCTGCCGGGCGGCATGGAAGACCTTGAGAACCTTTGGGTTCAGCATCAACTCGTCGAGCGGGGCGAGGTCGATCCCGTCGGCCAGCGTGTCGATCGCGGCCGCGTCCTCCGGGCCGGCGACCTGGGCCAGGCAGAGCTTGGGCCAGTAGGTCCGCTCACGCATGAACTCGGTGTCGACGGCAATAAACTCGGTGTCGGCGAGGGGCTTGCAGAACGCGGCCAACTCGTCGGTCGTTGTAATGAGCTTCATTGGGGACGATCTATAGACCCGGCGGGCGGCTCCGGCAAAGTTGCCGCGAACGGAAACCGGCCATTCCCTTGACTTGCCTCGGCTTTCGGTGCCTTTTGCCGGGCCTCCAAACCCGGAAAACAAGTCATGTCTTCAGTCTACCGAACCCACACGTGCGGCCAGCTGCGGCCCGAACATGTCGGCCAGCAGGCCCGGCTTTCAGGCTGGGTGCAGCGCAAGCGGGACCACGGCAATCTGCTGTTCATCGACCTGCGCGATCACTATGGCGTGACCCAAGTGGTGGTGGACGTTTCGAGCCCTGTCTTCAAGACCGCCGAGGCCGTGCGGACCGAAAGCGTGATCACCGTTTCGGGGAAGGTGGTGGCCCGCGAGGCTTCGACCGTCAACCCCAGGTTGGCGACCGGCGCCGTCGAACTCGATGCCGCCGAGATGGTGGTCCAGTCGATGGCCGAACCGCTGCCGATCCCGGTCTATCAGGAGAACGACACCACGCCGGAGGAGCTGCGGCTCAAGTACCGCTTCCTCGACCTGCGCAAGGACAAGCTGCACAAGAACATCATGTTGCGTAGCCAGGTGATCGCGAGCCTGCGCCGGCGCATGATCGATCAGGGCTTTACGGAGTTCCAGACGCCGATCCTGACGGCCGACAGCCCGGAAGGCGCCCGTTCCTACCTGGTGCCGAGCCGTCTGCATCCCGGCAAGTTCTACGCCCTGCCGCAGGCGCCGCAGATGTTCAAGCAGCTGCTGATGGTGTCGGGCTTCGACCGCTACTTCCAGATCGCGCCCTGCTTCCGCGACGAGGATGCCCGCGCCGACCGCTCGCCGGGCGAGTTCTACCAGCTCGATTTCGAAATGAGCTTCGTCACGCAGGAAGACGTGTTCGAGGCGATCGAACCGGTTCTGGGCGGCGTTTTCCAGGAGTTCGCGTCGTTCAACCGCGAGACGCCGCGCAAGGTGTCGGCCTTTCCGTTTCCGCGCATTCCCTTCGCCGAGGCGTTGCTGTCGTTCGGCACGGACAAGCCCGACCTTCGCAACCCGCTGCGCATCTTCGACGTTGGCGAGGTGTTCGCGGGCTCCGACTTCAAGGTCTTCGCAGGCATCGTGGCGAAGGGCGGTGTGGTGCGCGCCATCCGCGCACCGAATGCGGCCAGCCAGCCGCGCAGCTTCTTCGACAAGCTGAACAGCTGGGCCCAGGGGGAGGGCAAGCCGGGCCTTGGCTACATCACCCTGGAGAACGGCGCGGGGAAAGGCCCGATCGCCAAGTTCGTCGCTGACGAGAGGTTGGCAAGGCTCAAGGAACTGACCGGCGCCGAGGACGGCGATTCGGTGTTTTTCGTGGCCGACACGGCCGACGCCGCCTGGAAGTTCGCCGGCCAGGCGCGGACCAAGATCGGCCAGGAACTGGGCGTGATCGACGAGGACCAGTTCGCGCTCTGCTGGGTCGTCGACTTCCCGATGTTCGAGTACGACGACAAGCTGAAGAAGATTGACTTCAGCCATAACCCGTTCTCGATGCCCCAAGGCGGTCTCGAGGCGCTGGAAACGCAGGACCCACTCACCATCAAGGCATGGCAGTACGACATCGTCTGCAATGGCATCGAACTTTGCTCCGGCGCGATTCGGAACCACAAGCCCGAGATCATGTACAAGGCGTTCGGGATCGCGGGCTACAGCAAGGAAGAGGTCGAGGCGCGCTTCGGCGGCATGCTGAACGCCTTCAAGTTCGGTGCACCGCCGCACGGCGGCGCGGCACCGGGCGTCGACCGCATCGTCATGCTGCTTGCCGATGAGCCGAATATCCGCGAGATCATCACCTTCCCGATGAACCAGTCGGCGGTCGACCTGATGATGGACGCCCCTGCCGAGGTACCGGCCGAGAAGCTGCGCGAACTCCATATCGGGCTGCGCCTGCCGCCGCGAAAGGAGTAAATCCCGCAAGGGAGAGGGGCGAATTGACTGGGTGAACAGGGCCCAGTACAATCAATGTGTTATAGTCTTTTTATAAAGAAGATTATGAGCTCATTTCAGCTCTCTTCCTTGTTTCTGCTGCCGTCGGTGGTGGGACTGGCGCTCATGACGAGTGCCTGCGGTGTGCCCGTCGCCGTTTCCGCGGCGAGCTACGCCGCGGATGGAGGTCTGTTGGCAACATCCGACAAGACTTCGACCGACCACATTGCATCGGTCGTTACGAAGAAGGATTGCGCGATCTGGCGTGCTTTCCGAGGGCGCCAGATCTGCAACGCGCGTGATGGCGAAGACCCCTACGAGACCGACTATACCGAGCCTCAGCGCTCGGTATCCGAGAGCGGCGTCTCCTACTCCTCGCCGCTGCGACCCCAGCCCGACGCGCCGGCCGTGAGCTGGGATGCCGCGGCTTATGAAGCGCCGCCGGTCACGCCCCCGGTTCCGGCCGCGCGCCAGGAACCCGTTACGACCAGGGTCGAGCCGGCCCTTGAAAGGGCCACGCCCTCGCCGGCTGCATCATCCCCAGCCAAGTCGACGTCCAAGAAGGCGAAGACGGTCCAGCGCTCCGCTAAGAAGTCTTCACGAGGTCCGGCGGCGTCTGCCCCCTGAGCAGGAAGGCCTCGAGATTGTCGAGCGCCTTGAAGCCCATCGCATTGCGGGTCTCGACCGTGGCGGAGCCCATGTGCGGCAACAAGAACGCATTCTCAAGACCGTAATAGCCCTGATGGATGCGTGGCTCGCCGTCAAACACGTCGAGACCGGCCGAGGCGAGATGCCCGCTTTTCAAGGCAGCGATCAGGGCCTCGTCGTCGACGACACCGCCACGGGCCGTGTTCACCACGATGGCACCCTTGGGCAGCTTGGCGATGCGTTCGGCATTTACCCATTTCGCCGTTGCAGGTGTCATCGGCGCATTGATCGACAGGAAGTCGCAATGGGGCAGCATGTCGTCGGGATTGGCATGGAACACCGCACCCTTCTCGCGGTCGGGCGCGAGGCGGCTCCGGTTGGAGTAGTGGATCTGCATGCGGAAGGCGCGGGCGCGGTCGGCCGTGGCCTGGCCGATGCGGCCCATGCCGAGAATGCCGAGCCGTTTGCCCGTGACGTGAGTGCCCATGAGCTGTGTGGGCGTCCAGCCGACCCAGTTGTGGGTGCGCAGCATGGTGGCGCCTTCGTGCGCCCGGCGGGCCGCGCCCAACAGGCAGAGCATCGTGATGTCGGCGGTGGCGTCGGTCAGCACGTCGGGGGTGTTGCTGACAACGATGTTGCGCCGGGTGGCCGCCGCCACGTCAACATGCTCGTAGCCGACGGAGAAGGTGGCGATCATGCGCACCGAGGCGGGCAGGGCGGCGATCGCCGCGGCGTTCAAGGCGTCCCCGGCGGCACACATTATGGCGTCGAAGCCGGCCGAGGCCTCGGCCAGCGCCGGACCGTCATAGAGCCGGTCTTCCGGGTTGAGCCGGGCGTCGAAGTTGGCCGCCAGACGGGCCTCCACCTCGGGCGGGAAGTGGCGGGTGGCGAACACCCTGGGCTTACCCTTGCTCATCGACAATTTCCTCCCTGTGCAGCCCTGACGCAGGCAATCATTCTGGTGTTCCGCGCGCATGGATATTACGCTTGCCAGCCTGGCTACAAGGTCTGGCCTTCAAAGCCCACGTCAGTTGACCACGTATAGTATTCGCCGTCCTCGCATCCAAACAGCGGTCGTCCTCGCCACCGTCGGCGTCCTCCTGTTTCTGGGCCTGTGGATAAATCATGCCGAGGCACAACAACAGGACCAGCCGCTGGTGCCGCATCGGGCCACCTACGACATGAAGCTGGCCGTTTCCCGCCCCAACAGCGGGATCGTCGAGGTGGGCGGACGCATGGTTCTGGAGACCGTCGAGGCCTGCGAGGGCTGGGAGGTCAAACAGCGGATCAAGCTCACCTTCCTGCGTAACGACGGTGACGAGTTCACCACCGATTCGAGCTTCACCAGCTACGAGACCAAGGATGGCCTTTCCCTGCGATTCAGTGTGCGCAACATCCAGGACGACGAAGTCGAAGAGGAATTGCGGGGCCACGCCGACCTCGATGCCCCGGGCGCCAAGGGCCGGGCGAGCTTCACGCTCCCGGAAGCGCGCAGCTTCGAGCTTCCGGCCGGGACTTTGTTCCCGACGACGCACCTCACGCTGGTTCTTCGCCATGCCCGCGACGGCGACAAGTCGGCTTCCTATCTGGTGTTCGACGGCGCCCGCCTCGACGGCGCGTTCCAGGTGAATGCCGTGATCGGCCGGCCCCCGCGGCAAACCGGTGCGCCGGTGGTGCGCGGCGACGTGGCGCTCCTGCGCAATCAACCAGCATGGAGCGTGCGGTTCGCCTTCTTCGCCAGCGGTGACCAGGGGGCTCCCCCGGAGTACGAGTTGGCGCTCGACTTGCTGGGCAACGGTATCGCCCGTTCGATGCTGCTGGACTACGGTGACTTCGCTGTGGATTCCCGACTCGTTCAACTCCAAGCCCTGCCGAGGCCACGATGCTGATTCGCCGCCTGCTTGTGCCCGTTGCCAGTCTTCTCTTCTTCGGCGTCGAGGCGTCGGCACAGGAGATGGTGCCTCATCGTGCCGTCTACGCGGTCCGCGCGATCGAAAATGGCAAGCCGACCGGCGGCTCGCCCGGGACCTACGCCTACGAACTCAAGCTCACTTGTGACGGCTATGTCATCTATCAGCGTCTTCGGCTCGAGACAGCGGGCCAGCGGTCGACGGTCGTGAGCGAGCAGCAGACGCAGATGACCGAGAGCAAGGATGGGAGAAGGCTGACTTTTGAGCATCGCTCGATCACGGGCGGCAAGCAAACCAGCCTCATGAAGGGCGAGGCGACCCTACCCGACGACGGCGCGGGCGAGGCGCGCTTCAGCGATCCGCCGAACCAGACCGTGGCGCTTCCGAAGGGCACGATGTTTCCTGTCACGATCGCCCGTGCGACCATCCGCGCCGCCAAGGCCGGCGAGACCGGCCTGGATGCGCGGTTCTTCTTCGGCGACAAGGTGAAGCCGCCGCAACAGGTCAATGCCGTGATCGGCAAGGTGCCACGGCGCCTGACCGACGTGAAGATTCCCGAGGGTGCCGAAGAATTGGTCGACGGCCGCACCCGCATCTACTACCGCGCCGGTTTCTTCGACGCCGACGGGAAGGGCGCGGGTGAACCGGCCTTCGAGATGAGCAGCGTCACCCTGGACAATGGTGTCGAACTCTACGGCACGCATGAACAGGGCGAAGGCGGCATCGAATACCGCATCACTCGCCTGGAGCCGCTTCCCAAGCCCGAGTGCAAGTAGGCAAGGAGGGCTCTAAGCCGGCCAGAGCCAGGCGGCTCCGCGCACGCCGCTCGAGTCGCCGTGCCGGGGTGGCCGGAGACGGGTCGCGATGCTGTCGCGCTCGGAGAAGATGTAGTCCTTCCAAAGCTCGGGCACGCGCTCGTAGAGCTGCCGCATCTTCGAGAGTCCGCCGCCCAGGACGATCACGTGCGGGTCGAGGAGGTTGACGACGTTGGCGAGCGAGCGGGCGAGCCGATCGCAGTAGCGGTCGAAGCACACGGATGCCGCCGCGTCGCCCGTGGCTGCGGCCTCGGCAATGTCCGTGGCCCTCAGTTCACGGCCCGATGCGGCCGCATACTGGGCCTGGAAAGCCGGGCCGCTCAACCACGCTTCGACGCAGCCCTTGCGCCCGCAATAGCATTGCGGACCGGGGCGCTCGTCGTCGTGCGGCAGAGGCAGGGCGTTGTGGCCCCATTCGCCGCCGATCGCCTGCGCGCCGACCAGCGGCCTGCCATCGATGACGATGCCGCCGCCGACGCCGGTGCCCAGGATCACGCCGAAGACGACCGGGGCGCCCGCACCCGCGCCGTCCGACGCTTCGGAGACGGCGAAGCAGTTGGCGTCGTTGGAGAGCCGGACATCGTCGCGGGCCAGCGCCTGCTTCAGGTCCACGTCGAGCGGGTGGCCGTTAAGCCGCGTGGAGTTGGCGTTCTTGACCAGCCCCGTCGCGGGCGAGACCGCACCCGGATGACCGATCCCGACCCGGCAGCGCGCACCGACGCGGGTTTCCAACTCGCGCACCACGCCCGCCACGGCGTCGACCGTGGCTTCGTAACTCTCGTGCGGGGTCGCTACACGCAACCGCGCCCGCTCCGAGCCATCGTCGCCGAGGACGATCCCTTCGATCTTGGTGCCGCCGAGGTCGATACCGATGCGCATGAGTCCCTAGGGTGTTGCAGGAAGGAACTTGAATGGCTCGGCCGGCAAGAAGGCGCCGGAGACGTCCCCCGAGAAGACTTCGCCATTCTGTATTGTGAGCTTCCGCACGGGCGCGCCGGACTTCAGGTCGAGCTTGTCGAACGACACCCAGAACGTGTTCGGACGAGTCGCCGAGTCGAAATAGTAGACGAGGTTCTTCTGGTCCGAGACGGTCCGCCAGAGCGTCGACGAGATGTTCGGCTGATCAGGCGTGGTGATGCCGAGCGGAACGCTGACGGCGCGCATCACACTCATCACGCTGGCCACCGCCTGAAAGGTAAAGGACTGGGCAGGCACGCCCTTGATGTAATTCGGGTCTCTCACACGAGGGATCGCGCCGAGCAGGAACGAGGCGCGGGCGAACCGGTCGGCAGCGCGGTTGGTACCGGGGAGAAAGGTCAGACCGCCGATACCCTCCCAGTATGCGTTCAAGGCGAGCTGCTCGCTGTAGATCGGTGAATTGGTCATGACGACATATTGCTTGCCGTGATGGATCACAAGTTTGCCGTTCACATATTCGAGGATCGCGGAATCGCCCGACGCATCCGAAAGGGAGAGGTGCAGGGTCGACGGCGCGCCATTGGGCAGGGGAGGCGCCAACACGTTGAACGGTTCCTTTCGCAAGCCCTCGACCGCCTCGGCAACGGTGGCGAAATTGTCGAGCGCATATTGCAGCCAGGTCGACAGGGAAATGTAGGGCTTGCCCTGCACCGGCTTGGGATACTGGGACTCGGCGAGATAGAGCAGGTTGGCGACGAGACCCTTCACGTTCATGCCATCGGTGCTGCCGGCTTCGTAGCCCGACACCACCACGCTGCCGTACTTCGAGGTCCATTCCGCCGACTGCGGCCCGGCAGCGCCGCTGCGTTTCATGCCGGCGGGAAAGACCCACAGGTTCGAGGCCATGTCTTCCCGCCAGTCCATGTTGCGCCCGGTCAGAACGAGATTGCCCTCACCGACGTAGAGGGTCCGCGTGCAAGCCGAGGCGGGAGACGCAAGAGACGCTGCAGCTACAGCAAGCGATGCGATGCCGGGGAGAAGTCGCTTCATTCGTTCTTGTCCTCGTTTCCTCGCCTCGATCTCACAGGAAGCGCGCGCGGATGTCGATGCTGTTCTCGACGCCGACCTTGTCGAACGTCGAAGCCAGCCATGCGGTTGCGGAGGCACGACCGGCCTTGAAGAGAAAGTCGAGAAACTCCGGCTCGATGTTGAACTTGCTGACGGCGCCGAGCGGCGCCAGCGTCGCCGGATCGCCGATCGAATGGATCAGCAGCTTCTTCAGCCGGTCGCTGAACTCGCCGGTGAGGGCGCCGTTGTCGATGAGTTCCTGCACGAAGGCGATGGCCCGCATCTCCGCCATCAAAGCACCGCCGAACGTGATCTCGTTCAACCGGTCGGCGATCTCGGCATTAGAACGCGGAACGCCCTCGCGCCCGGGCGGGTCGACTTCCACGATCACGACGTCGGCGCTCGCGCTGTTGTAGATGAACGGCCAGATCGGCGGGTTGCCGCGGAAGCCGCCGTCCCAGTAGGGCTCGCCATCTATCACCACGGCTTCGTGGATGCTGGGCAGACAAGCCGATGCGAGCAAGGCATCGATCGACAGCTCCTCACGCGTGAAGATGCGCACCTTGCCCGTCGCCACGTTGGTGGCGGCGATGAAAGCCTTGATCTGCTGGCAGGCGCGGACGGATTCCTGATCGAAGTGACGCGTGAGCAGGTCGCGCAGCGGATCGAACTTGAGCGGATTGCGCTGCCACGGCGTGAGCGTGCGCTGGATCAGGTCGGCCCACAAGGCGCCGGGCGAATCGTCCAGATTCCAGTTGCCCTGCAGGCGATCGAGCGGGGTGCGCCGGATCGGACTGGCGATCGACATCTGGCCGAGTTCGCTCCAGAAGGCCGACAGCGCCGCGCGCGCGCCAGCGGCACCGCCCTTGGCCCAGCCCTGGAGAAGAATCGCGGCGTTCATGGCGCCGGCACTCGTTCCACTCACCGCTTCGAGCTCGAGGCGGCCATCCTCGATCAGCGCGTCGAGCACGCCCCAAGTATAGGCTCCATGGCTGCCGCCACCTTGCAGAGCGAGGTTGATGCGCTTGGTGTCGGTCATGCGTCTATCCTCGGGGCCCGTGCGGCGGTAGGGTCATCGTTCTGTAAGAAAGTGGGTAGAGCAGGCGGCATTATGGCGAAGAACGGAGCAGGGGGAGCGTGGCGAAAGCGCCCGTCGACCATCTTGTGGATGCTCTCGCTGGGCCAGCTCGTGACCTGGGGCATCGTCTACTACACCTTTCCGCTGTTCGTCGTGCCGATGAGCGAGGAGCTCGGTTGGTCGCGCAGCGCGATGTTCGGGGCGCTCTCGGCGGGGCTGCTCACCGCCGGCCTCTGTTCCATCACCGTCGGCGCCTGGATCGATCGGGGCCACGGACGCCTGCTCATGACCGGCGGGTCGCTGCTCGCCGCCGCGCTGCTGTTCCTGTGGGCGAGGATCGAGTCGCTGCCGGTGTTCTACGCGATGTGGATCGGACTGGGCGCGTGCCAGGCGGTGACGCTCTACGAACCGGCCTTCGCGGTGATCACACGCGTCTATGGCCCGCGCTACAAGCAGGCGATCCTGTTGATGACATTCCTCGGCGGCTTGGCCAGCACTTTCGGCATTCCCTTCACCCAGTTCTTGGTCGAGCGGATCGGCTGGCGGCCCACGCTCGACGTGCTGGCCGTCATCATCCTCGGTGTTGCGCTGATGCACTGGTTGATCGTGCCGGGTCGGGACGTACAACCCGTGCCGATTGCGGCCTCCAACCCGCCCGCCGAAGGCGCGGCGAAGAGAAGTCCGTTGGCCAGCGCCATTCGCGTTCCCGCCTTCTGGGGGCTCGTTGTCGCTTTCGCGGGCTACGGGCTCGCTTTTTCGGCGATGAGCTTTCATCTCATCCCGCTGCTCGACGATCGCGGCGTTCCGACTGGCGTGGTCATGGCGATCATCGCCCTGATCGGCCCCATGCAGGTCGTGGGACGGGTGCTTCTGATGGTCGGGCAGCGTCACATCACGACCATCCAGCTGGGTGCCCTGATCTATTTCGCATTTCCCCTGGCCATGGGTTTCCTGGCGACCGGCATCACAGACGTCTATCCGCTGATCCTGTTCGCCGTGGTCTACGGTGTCGCCAACGGCCTCGTGACCATTCTGCGGGGCATGGCCGTGCCCGAGTTCATCGGCCCGGAAGGATATGGCGTCGTATCCGGTGCCCTCACCATGCCGACCAACGTCATGCGCGCCGCGGGACCGGTCCTCGCGTCTCTGGCCTGGGGGGCGTTCGGCGGTTACACGCCAGTCCTGTGGGGACTTGCGGGAATCATGCTCATTGCAGCTCTCGGATTCGCCGCCGCGGCGTTTCTTTCGAAACGGGCCTGAAATCTCCCGGTTTTGCCACAATTGCACATCATCTGACCTCGCAAGCTAACAAGCCAATAAGAGAGGCGAGGCGTCATGTTGGATGCGAAGCGTTTGCTGGAACAGTTCATGGGCAGCCAGGGCGGTGGTCAGGGCGTCGGCCCGACCGGCAGTCAGGCCGGCGGCATGGGCGGCTTCCTGAGCGGGGCCGGCGGCGGCGTGCTCGCCGGTGGTCTGGCGGCGCTGCTGATGGGCAGCAAGACCGGGCGCAAGATCGGCGGTGAGGCGCTGAAGCTCGGCGGCATGGCCGCGGTGGGCGCGCTCGCCTACAAAGCCTACAATGATTGGCAGGCCGGCAAACAGGCGGCGCCGGTCACGCAGGCGCCCCAGGCTCCGTTTCCGATGCTGCCGGCACCCAGCGGAACCCCGTTCAACCCCTCGACCGAAGCCGGTCAGCAGACGCTGGCGCGTCATCTGCTGCGCGCCATGATCGCGGCCGCCAAGGCCGACGGCCATGTCGATGCCCAGGAGCAGGCCCGCATCTTCGCAGAGATGGACAAGCTGCCGCTCGGTGCGGACGACAAGGCCTTCGTGATGGATGAGCTTCGCGCGAAGCTCGATGTCGATGCCGTTGCCGGCGCGGCGGCGACACCCGAGGAGGCGGCCGAGATCTACACGGCGTCGCTGCTGGCGATCGATGTCGACAATGCCGCCGAGCGTGGCTACCTCTCGATGCTGGCCGCGCGCCTCAAGCTCGATGACGCGCTGGTGGCCCATCTCCACGGCAGCGTCGCCTCGGCGACCGGCAAGGCCGTGCCGGTCGCGGCCTGACGGAAGGCGAGGCGGGCGGCAGGGTTACTCTGCCGCCAATTTCGCCATCCCGGGCTTGAGGTGTTGCACCTTCGGCATCACCTCCTTCGAGAGCAGCTCGAGCGACCGGCGCCATGCCTGCGGGTTCTCGACATAGTCGAATCCGAAGACGAGGAGCTGGCCGAAGCCGCCGACCTCGTCGTAGATCTTCTCGATCTTCTCGACGACCGTCTTTGGCGAGCCGACGATCCAGTTGTGCCGGGCGCAGTATTCCGGCGTGACGTCGGAATCGGCCGCACCGGCATCGTGCTTCAGGTATTCGAAGAAGCCGAACTGCGAGAGCAGGGGCAGGAAGTACTCCCGCATCATGCGGCCCATGTGAGAGCCGACCGACAGGCGCATCGCCTCTTCGTCGGTATCCGCCACGAAGACTTCGCGCACCAGCCGCCACTGGTTGCGGTCGGGGGGGCGGCCCGACTTGGCGGCGCCAATCTCCACCGACTCCCAATGGCTCTTCACATAAGCGGGGTTGAGGTTGAGGCTCATCGGGATGTAGCCCTTCTCGCCCGCCAGCTTCAACGTATCCGATCCCTTCGACAGGCCGGCGACGCCGATCGGCGGGTGCGGCGCCTGGAGCGGCTTGATGTGCGGCTTCAGGAAGCCGAACATCGTGTCGGGCTTGGTGACGTGCCAGAACTTGCCCTTGTAGTCGAAGGGCTCAGGCGAGGACCAGAGCTTGAGAATGATGTCGAGGGCCTCGCGAGTCATGTCGCGATTGGCGCCCGACATGCCGTCGACGTTGAACATCGCCCAGTCGCTAGGCAGTCCCGACGCCGCAATGCCGAAGTTCAGTCGCCCGCCCGAAATGTGGTCGAGCATGGCGACCCGGTTCGCCAGTTCGGCGGGGTGGTGATAGGGCAGCAGAAAGCCGCCGGGGCCGAGGCGGATGTTCTTGGTCTGCATGAGGGCCTGCGCCACCAGCAGGTCGGGCGAAGGATGGGGCTCCCAAGGCGCGGTGTGATGCTCGCCGATCCAGGCCTCGGAGAAGCCGAGTTCGTCGAGCCAGCGGATCACCTGGAGATCCCATTCGTGGCCGTCCTTGAGGGAGCGCTCGGGCGGATGCGAAGGCATGGTGAAATAGCCGAATTGCATCGTTTCCTCCTGTTTTCGTTGGACCCAAGTCCACTACCATTGCGGGCAAGGCGCAAGGGGCACGGATGCATGGCTGACGACGTTCTGATCGTGATCGACCAGCAGAAGGCGATGGATCATCCCAAGTGGGGACCTCGCAACAACCCCGACGCCGAGGCCAATATCGCAAGGCTGCTGGCCGACTGGCGCCGCCGCGGGGCGCCCATCGTCCATGTGAGGCACGACAGTACCGAAGCCGGCTCGCCCTTTCGACCGGGGCAGGAGGGCAACGACTTCCTGCCCATGACCGCGCCGCTCGACGGCGAACTGGTGGTGGCGAAGAAGGTCCACAGCGCCTTCATCGGCACCGATCTCGCGGACCGTCTGCCTGCGATGGCCGGGGGCGGCGGCGCGAAACCGCCGCTGGTGATCTGCGGCGTGCTGCTCGCCAATTCGGTCGAGGCCACGGTACGGGTGGCGGCGAATCTCGGCTTCGAGGTGCGGTTGCCAGGAGACGCGTGCTGGTCGTGCGACAAGCGTGATCTGACAGGTCGCCTGTGGCCAGCGGAGGACGTGCATCAGCTCACGCTGGCGCTGCTGGACGGCGAATACGCCGAAGTCACGACGTCGGACGAGATACTCGCCGGTCTGCGATAGGCGCAAAAAAAGCCGCGCCAGCGGTGACAGCCGGCGCGGCCTTTTGGTTCGAGCAGGATCAGCCCAGCTGGATCCAGGTCGTCTTCATCTGCGTGAACTTGTCGAAAGCGTGCAGCGACTTGTCGCGACCGTTGCCAGACTGCTTGTAGCCGCCGAACGGGGTGGTGATGTCGCCGCCGTCATAGGTGTTCACCCATACCGAGCCGGCCCGCAGGCTCTTGGCGAACTTGAAGGCCTTGTTGATGTCGGCGGTGAAGATCGCCGAGGCGAGGCCGTAGATCGTGTCGTTGGCGACGGTGAGGGCTTGCTCGGCATCCTTGACCGGGATGACCGACAGGACCGGCCCGAAGATCTCTTCCTGGGCGATCTTCATCCGGTTGTCGACATTGTCGAACACGGTCGGCTCGATGAATGAGCCGGCATTGTCGATGTGCACCTGTTTGCCGCCCATGGCGAGCTTGGCGCCTTCCTTCTGGCCGGCGTCGATGTAGCCCATCACGCGCCTGGTCTGGGTCTCGTCGACCATGGCGCCCATCTGGGTCTTGGGGTCGAGCGGGTCGCCCGGCATCATCTTCTGGCCGATCGCCATGACCTTGGCGAGGAACTCGTCCTTGATCTTGTCCTCGACGATCAGGCGCGAGCCGGCGGTACAGACCTCGCCCTGGTTGAACCAGATGCCGAAGGCCGTCCGGCGCGCGGCGATGTCGAGGTTGGGCGCATCGGCCAGCACGATGTTGGGCGACTTGCCGCCGCACTCGAGCCAGACCTGCTTCATGTTGGATTCGCCGGAGTAGCGCAGGAAGTATTTGCCGACCTCCGTCGAGCCGGTGAAGGCCAGCACGTCCACGTCCATGTGACGGCCGAGCGCCTGGCCCGCGGTCTCGCCGAAGCCCGGCAGTACGTTGAACACGCCCTCGGGAATGCCGGCCTCGGCCGCCAGTTCGGCGAGGCGCAGGGCGGTGAGGGGCGACTGCTCGGCCGGCTTCAGGATCACCGAATTGCCGGCCGCCAGCGCGGGCGAGATCTTCCAGCAGGCCATCAGCAGCGGAAAGTTCCACGGCACCACGCAGGCCACGACGCCGGCGGCCTCGCGGGTGATCATGGCGATCACGTTGCCCGGGGTCGGCGCCACCTCGTCGTAGATCTTGTCGATCGCCTCGCCGAACCACTGGACCGTGTTGGCCGAGCCCGGGATGTCGACCGTTGTCGAGAAGGCGATCGGCTTGCCCATGTCGAGCGTCTCGAGCAGGGCCAGTTCCTCGCGATTCTTCATCATGAGGTCGGCGAGCTTCAGCATGATGCGCTTGCGCTGGGCCGGCGCCATGTTGGCCCATGTGCCCTTCTCGAAGGCGGCCCGCGCGGCCTTCACGGCGGCGTCGACATCGGCCTGCTCGCAGGCTGCGACCTTCGTCAGGACCTGGCCGGTCGCCGGGTTGACGCAGTCGAAGGTCTTGCCGGTCAGCGAAGGGACGAACTTGCCACCGATGAAGGCCTGGTTCCGGTAGCTCAGGCCGCCGATGCGGCCTTTCCAGTCGTCGCGCGAAAGCTGGGCGCTCATGATCTCTCTCCTCCTCGTTGGATTGCGCGGGAGCCTATCCCACGAAAAAGCCGCCCGGAAGGGCGGCCTGATCGTCTGTCCTGCAATGCGGCAGGCTACTTGATCTTCGATTCCTTGAACACGACATGCTTGCGCGCGACCGGGTCGTACTTCTTGAGTTCGAGCTTCTCGGTCTTGGTGCGCGGGTTCTTCTTGGTCACGTAGAAGAAGCCGGTGTCGGCGCTGGAGATCATCTTGATCAGGATCGAGGTCGGCTTGGCCATGGCAATTGTCCTTAAGCCCTGGAGGGCGAATTCGCTGAGGGCCGCAAAGTAGTCAGCAGGGCTGCCGTGTCAAGCACCCAGCTAGGGACGGGCGGCTGCCTGGAAGGTCGCGGATTGCACGGCATGGGCATAAAGAGCCCGGTCGCGCAGCAGGCGCACGGCGAGATCGACGTCGGCCTCCGGCGCGGTCTCGCCCGGCGGGCAGATCTTGCGCAGGTCGGTCACTTCCTCCGGCGTCGGATTGCGCAGCGCGTGCCATCGCATGAGCGAGTTGTGGTTCGAATCGACGGACGCGACGCCCAGCTTGTTTGCGCCGCCGACCTTGGAGGTGCAGATGTTGGGCAGGACGCCGAGTTCGTTCCAAGTGTAGCCGGAGGGTGCCTGCAGGCGCGACCAGGTGAGGATCAGTTCGCCCTCGTTGGCCAGCCGGACGACGGTCTGCACGGTGCCCTTGCCGTAGCTGGTGGTGCCGATCACCACGGCCCGGCCGCGATCCTGCAGCGCGGCAGCCACGATCTCCGCCGCCGAGGCCGAACCGCCGTTCATCAGGACGACGATCGGGAGCTGTCCGGTGGCGGGGCGACCGTTGGAGCTGCGATAGGTGCGTCTGCTGTCGGGGTGGCGTCCGTTGGTCGAGAAGATCGTGCCGTCCGAGATGAAGACTTCGGAAACCGACTGCGCCTGGTCGAGCAGTCCGCCACGGTTCGAACGCATGTCGATGATGATGCCGGCGAGCTCCGCACCGATATCGGCCTTGGCCTTGTCGAGCGCGGCGCGCAGGTTGTCGGTCGTTGCGGTGTTGAAGCCGGTGAGATGGATCAGGGCCACATCGTCACGGCGTTCGTAGACCACCGTTGTCGGAACGATCCGGCTGCGCTTCATCGGCAGGGTGAGCTCCGCCCCCGTGGCGGCACGCAGCACGGTCATGGTCACCGGTGCGCCGACCGAGCCGCGAAGCTTGGCCACGACGTCGGACAACGGCCGGTCGATCATCGAGTCGGAATCTATGGCCATGATCTGGTCGCCGACCTGGATTCCGGCCTTCGCGGCGGGGGCCCCGTCCTGGACGGCACGGATCAGGATCTTCTTGTCCTCGGTGCGCTCGACCGTGATGCCGACGCCGCCGCCGCCATCGCGCTGGAACCGGTTGTCCCGGGCTTCGTCGGGATCGGCATAGCGGCTGTTGCGGTCGAGTTGCTTGGTTGTGGCGGTCATCGCCTGGCGAATCAGCAACTGCCGGTCGACCTGTTGCAGGGCGGGGGACGCGTCGATGGAACCGGCCATCAACTCGGTCAGGGCAGTCCCCCAGGCGCGGCCATCCGTCGGGTCGGAAGGAGCGGGGCGGGTCAGGATTTCCTTGCCGTCGCGTTTCACCTTGAGGGTGCTGTCGCTGGCCTCGAGGACGAGTGTGGCGTCGCTGCTGGCGAAGCCGCGATAGGCCTCGACCGACAGATTGCGGAAGTTGGGTTCATAGAGATGGCGGTCGCCGATGGCCCGGTAGGCCTGGAGGACGACGCGCTCGATGCCGACATCGCTCGTGGCCGGGCTGCGGCCGTCGGCCTGACCGCTCGGTGTATCGGGAGCGGTCGCGCAGGACACGACCAGACAAGCGGCAGCGAGCGCTGCAGCCACTCGCGACAGCGTCGGACGAAGGAAAGGGAACTGAGACACTTCCATGCGCGGCTGGGATCACAATAGCACAGGCCGTCGGCGGCCGGCCACGACCTTCAGACCGACGGGTCGAGGCGCCCGGTCACGGGCTTGGGAGCGGCCATCTTCTGTGCCCAAAGCAGCGCAATGACGGCACCCTTTATTCGCGGCAGCAGGACCAGCGCGAGGGCGACGGAGAGCGGCAGCCAGAGAAGGGCATGGACCCAAAGGGGTGGTTCGGTGCCCCAGCGCTCGACCAGAAGCACCAGCGGCACCACGATGTGGCCCACCACGAAGATCGTGAAATAGGCAGGCGCGTCGTCAGCGCGATAGGGCTCGAGTGCGAGGTCGCAGACCTCGCAATGGCCCTTCATCTTCAGATAGGAGCCGAACAGCCGGCCCTCGTTGCAACGCGGGCAACGGCCGTGCCAGCCCCTCATAAGGGCGGCCCAGAAATCGACAGGCGCGTGATCGTCATCCATGGCGGGGAGGATGCGCTTCCCGACTACCGGCGTCGGCGTGACCCTTTGTCCCGTGCCGGGGCGCGATGCGCGACCGGACGCCGCGGTGGCCCGCCGCGCTCACGGCTGTGCGGCGCGCGGGAATGCCTGGGCGCCGGCTGTCGTTCCACCCGCTCGATCACGTCGACGATCTCGAACAACAGCCCGCCTGTGGCCATATCGGCCTCGACGAGTTTCAGCTGCAGCCGGTCGCCCAGACCGAAGGTTTCGCCGGTGCGTTCGCCGATCAGGACCTGCCGTCCCTCGTCGTGCCGGAAGAATTCCTGGCCGAGGGAGCGGATGGGAATCAGCCCGTCCGCGCCAGTGCCTTCGAGCGTGGCGAAGAGTCCGAATCGGGTCACGCCGTTGACGCGACCCGGGAAGACGGCCCCGACATGGCCGGCCATGAACGCCGCGACGTAGCGGTCAATCGCACCGCGCTCGGCGGCGATGGCGCGCCGTTCGCACATCGAGAGATGCTCGCCAAACTCGGTGAAGCGCCCCCTGTCTTCGGAGGAAAGTCCACCCTCGCCGAGCCCATAGGCGGCGATCAGGGCCCGATGCACGATCAGGTCGGGGAAACGGCGGATCGGCGAGGTGAAGTGGGCGTAGCGCGCGAGGGCGAGCCCGAAATGACCGAGATTGTCCGGGCTGTAGACGGCCTGGCTCTGGCTCCGCAGGACGGTCTGGCTGACGAGCTGGGAAACCGGCTTGTCGGCGACCTCCTGCAGGATGCGGTTGAGGTCGGCCGGGCGCAGCCGCTGGCCGGTGGGGACCTTGAGGCCCAGGGTCCCGAGAAACTCGCGCAGCGCCTCGAGCTTGGCGAGGTCGGGCTGGTCGTGGACGCGATAGAGGCAGGGGGCATGCTTTTGCTCGAGCGCCTGCGCCGCGGCCACGTTGGCCAGCACCATGAATTCCTCGATCAGCTTGTGACTGTCGAGGCGCTCGCGCACGCCGATCGTGGCGATGTGGCCGTCCTTCCCGAGGGTCACCTGCCGCTCGGGCAGGTCGAGGTCGAGCGCGCCGCGCGCTTCGCGTGCGGCCAGCAGGACCCGATACGCGCCGTAAAGGGGGCGCACGACCTGGTCCATCAGGGGCTCGATCTCGGCGTCCGGCGTGCCGTTCATGGCGCGCTGGACCCGGTTGTAGGTGAGCCGTGCCGCCGAGCGCATCATGGCGCGGTGGAACTTGTGGCGCTTCAGATGGCCTTCGCCGTCGATCCACATCTCGGCCACCAGCACGGGACGATCCTCGTGCGGCACCAGCGAGCACCAGTGATTGGAGAGCTGCTCCGGCAGCATCGGCACGACGCGGTCGGGGAAGTACACCGAGGTGCCGCGGCGATAGGCGGCGCGGTCGAGCGGCCGGTCGTGGCGCACGTACCAGGCGACGTCGGCGATGGCCACGAGGATTCGCCAGCCGCCCGGGTGGGCGGCATCGGGCTCGGCGAACACCGCGTCGTCGAAGTCGCGGGCATCCTCGCCGTCGATCGTGACCATCGGCACGTCGCGCAGGTCGAGGCGGTGGCCCATGGGCGCTGCCTTGGCCTTGTCGGCCTCGGCAAGGGCCGCCTCGGGGAAGTCGACCGGAATGTCGTTGGCGGCGATCGAGATCAGGCTGACGGTGCGCGGATCGTTCATCGGGCCGATGCGTTCGACCACGCGCGCGCGCCGCGTCAGCGCGCCGCCCGTCTCCTCGATCCACACGATGTCGCCGGGCAGGGCGCCGTTCCGGTCGGTCGGACGCACGTCGAATTCGCGGCGCAGCTTGCGGTCGGTTGGCGTGACCAGGCCGAGCCCGTTCCGGCCGGCCGGTTCCTCGTAGAGACCCAGGATCTTCTTCGGTCCGCTGCCCAGCCGGCGCACGACTTTCGCTTCGTAGGTGTTCCTGCCGCGGCGCTTCATGCTCGCCAGTACGCGGTCGCCGACCGCCGGGGCTGGCACGTTTCGCGAGGCTGGTGCGGAAACTTCGATGCGCGGCGGCGGCCCGTCCTTGTCCTCATCGTGGCGACGCGGCACGGCCAGCAGATGGCCGTCGTCGTCGACCGAGACGATCTCGAGCACGACCATGTCGCTCAGGGACTCGGGGTGACGGAAGGTCTTGGCGCGGTCCGGCGCGATCTCGCCGGTGTCGCGAAGGTCGCGCAGGAGTTCCTTGAGTTCGATGCGCTGGTCGCCCTTCAGCCCGTAGGCGCGGGCGATCTCGCGCTTGCCGACAGGCGTTTCGCTGTCGCGGATGAAGGCCAGCAGTTCGTCACGGGTCGGGACCTTGCCCTTAGCCATCGGTGCCGGTGCGGGGCGGGGCGTCGTCCTTGACCTTCGCCTTGGCCGCCTTCCTCTTCGCGGCGGGCTTCTTCTTCGCCGCCGCCTTCTTCACCTTTGGCTTGGTGGCGGCATCGTCGGTCGCCGCCGGGGTCGTCTTCTTCGCACGCGCCACTTTGGGCTTCTTGCCGCCCCCCTTGGCCGCGCGCTCGGCCAGGAGCGCGACCGCCTGGTCGAGCGTCAGAGCCTCAGGCTTCACGTCGCGCGGCACAGTGGCATTGACCCCGCCATGTTTTACATAGGGTCCGTAGCGTCCGTCGTAGAGTTCGACCGGCGCCTCGTCGGCGGGATGGTTGCCGACGACACGGATGGGCTTGACGGCGGCGCGGCCGCGCGCGGTCTTGGCCTCGGCCAGCAGGGCCACGGCGCGGTTCATGCCGATGTCCAGCACGCTCTCGTCGGACGGAACGGACTTGTACTTCGAGCCATGCTTCACGTAGGGGCCGAAGCGGCCGACGCCGGCCAGGATGACTTCGCCATCCTCGGGATGCGGGCCCAGCTCGCGCGGCAGCGACAACAGCGCCAGCGCCTTTTCAAGCGTCAGGTCGCCCGGCGTCATGTCGCGCAGCAGCGACTGTCGCTTGGGCTTCTCCTTGCCCTCGGCCTCGCCGAGCTGGACGTAGAGACCGTAGGGGCCCTTGCGCAGCGTGACCTGCTTGCCGGTGGCCGGATCGATACCGAGAATCTTGGGGCCGTCGAGATTCTCGCCGTTGGCAGCATCGGCGTCGGCGTCGACGATCCCGAGTTTGCGCGTGAAGCGGCATTCCGGGTAGTTCGAGCAGCCGATGAAGGCGCCGAACTTGCCGAGCTTCAGGCCGAGGCGGCCATTGGCGCAGGACGGGCACTCGCGCGGATTCTTGCCGCCATTGTCGTTGGCCGGGAAGAAATGCGGTCCGAGTTCCTCGTCGAGCTTGTCGAGCACTTCGCTGACCCGAAGGTCCTTGGTTTCTCCGACGGCGGCGGAAAACGCCTTCCAGAACTCGCGGAGCACTTCGTGCCAATCGATCTTGCCGCTGGAAATATCATCGAGTTCTTCCTCTAGGTGGGCTGTGAACCCGTATTCCACGTAGCGCGGGAAGTAGGTCTGGAGGAACGCCGTGACGATGCGGCCGCGATCTTCCGGGATGAACCTCTTGCGGTCGAGGCGCACGTAGTTGCGACGCTGCAGGACCTCGATGATGCTGGCGTAGGTCGAGGGACGGCCGATGCCGAGCTCCTCGAGCTTCTTGACCAGGCTGGCTTCCGAATAGCGCGGCGGCGGCTCGGTGAAATGCTGCTCCGGAACGACCTCTCGGCGCTCCATCGCCTCCCCCTCGCTGACGTCGGGCAGGATGGCGCCCGCTTCTTCGTCGTCGCTCTTGTCGTCCTGGCCCTCGTCGTAGAGCGCAAGGAAGCCATTGAACTTCACGACCGAGCCAGTGGCGCGCAGCTGCACGGTCTTGTCGCCGCTTGCGATGTCGACCGTCACCTGGTCGAGCACGGCGCTTTCCATCTGGCTGGCGACGGTCCGCTTCCAGATCAGCTCGTACAGACCGAGCTGGTCCTTGTCCAAATAGGCCGCCACGTCCTGCGGCGTGCGGAACAGATCCGTCGGGCGGATCGCCTCGTGCGCCTCCTGGGCGTTCTTGGTCTTGGACGTGTAGATGCGCGGGCTGGCGGGCACATAGGACTCGCCGTACTTCGTCTCGATCAGGCGGCGGGTCTGGCCGATCGCCTCGGGCGCGAGCTGCACGCCGTCGGTACGCATGTAGGTGATGAGGCCGACCGTCTCGCCGCCGATATCGACGCCTTCATAGAGGCGCTGGGCGATGCGCATGGCGGTGGCGGCGCCCAGGCCGAGCTTGCGCGACGCTTCCTGCTGCAGGGTCGAGGTGATGAAGGGCGGCGGCGGGTTGCGGCGGACCTGGCGGCGGTCGATCGAGGAGACCGCGAAGGCCCGGCGCTCGATCTCGCGCTTGGCCTGCTCGGCGCGCTCCTGGGTGTCGAGGTCGAACTTCTCGAGCTTGCGGCCGTCGAGATGCGTGAGGCGGGCCTTCAGCACCTGCTTCTTTGCCGTCCCGAAAAAGGCGTCGACCGTCCAGTACTCGCGGCTCTTGAAGACCTCGATCTCGGATTCACGCTCGCAGATCAGCCGCAGCGCCACCGACTGGACGCGGCCGGCGGAGCGGCTGCCAGGCAGCTTGCGCCACAGGACGGGCGAGAGGGTGAATCCCACGAGATAGTCTAGGGCGCGACGCGCCAGGTAGGCATCGATCAGCGGCTGGTCGAGGTCGCGCGGATTGGCGACGGCGTCCAGGACTGACTTCTTGGTGATGGCGTTGAAGGTGACGCGCTTCACGTCGACGTCTCGCAATGCCCTCTTGCGCTGCAACACGTCCAGCACGTGCCAGGAGATGGCTTCGCCCTCGCGATCCGGGTCGGTTGCAAGGTAGAGCTTGCCGCCCTGGCTGACGGCCTGCGCGATGGCGTCGAGCCGCTTTTGCGACTGGGGGTCGACCTCCCAGTCCATCGCGAAGTCTTCTTCGGGCCGGACAGAACCGTCCTTCGGCGGCAGGTCGCGGACATGGCCGTACGAGGCCAGCACGGTGTAGCCGGGGCCCAGATACTTACCAATGGTCTTAGCCTTGGCCGGGGACTCGACGACCAGTACGTCCATCGCCGGTAAATGCTCCAGTTCGCTTTCAGTTTCCGGAGCTAAATCACTGAACTAAATCAGAGATACGCGATTACCCCGGTGCCTCTCGAGGCGGCCCTCCAGCTCGAGAGCCATGAGGACCTCCGCTACGGAGGCGGCGGACACTTGGCACCGGCGCAACAGTTCGTCAACCGGAGTGGGCACCGCGCCCAGCGCTTGCACGATGCGTGCGGTATCGCATCCAGCCGGTATTTCGGCTGATTGTTCAAGACGTTGCAACGCCTTCTTGGGGTGTCCCAGAACGCTCAGAATATCGTTCGCGTCGCGCACCAGGATAGCCCCGTCACGGATGAGGCCATTTGAACCCGCGTAGCGCGGATCCATGGGCGAACCCGGTACGACGAATACCTCGCGGCCCTGTTCTGCCGCCCGCTGGGCGGTGATCAGGGAACCGGATCGCGCGGCCGCCTCGATGACGACGATCCCGGCTGACAGTCCGCTTACGATCCGATTCCGCCGGGGGAAGGCGCGGGCGATCGGCGGTGCCCCGAGGACCGCCTCGCTCAGAATCAGGCCGCGCGTGGCGATCGACTCTTGAAGCGAGGCATTCTGGGGCGGGTAGACCTGATCGACGCCACAGGCCAACACGGCGACCGTCCCCCGCTCGAGCGCCGCCACATGCGCGGCCGCATCGATTCCCCGCGCAAGACCCGAGGTGATCACGAACCCAGCCGCGCCCAGCGCGGCGGCGAGTTCGGCCGCGAACTGGCAACCCGCCAGCGACGCCTCGCGTGCACCGACGATGGCGAGCGTCGGCCGCGCGAGAAGCCTGGGGTCGCCGATAGCGGACAGGACAGGGGGCGCGTCGGGCAGCGCGGCCAGCGAGGCTGGGTAGAGTGCATCTCCGACCACCAGGAATTGCCCGCCCAGCGTGGCAAGCGCGGTTTCCTCACGCTCGATCGCGCCGTCGGAAACGGTCGCCAGAGTGCCGCAGGCCGCCTGAGCGGAACCGAAATGCGCCAGCGCCTCATGGAAGGTTACGGGACCGATCCGCGCGCTGCGCGCCAGCCTCAGGCGCGCGCGCCGTTCCGTCGGAGAGACTTCGAATCGGTGACCGTCAAACATGTCACAACGATAGGTGACCAATATTCAAATGTAAAACAACTGATAGTAGCAATTCGAGTCACGCGCGGCTGCGGCGGCTGGCTAGGGCGCCCGCCGCGCCGAGCAGCGCCAGCAGGGCGATCAGCGGGCCGAAGCCCTCGAAGCCGCCCCAGCCGATCATGACGGCACCGAGTGCTGCGGCGCCGATCCAGCCGACGCTGGCCGAGGTGCCGTTCAAACCGAGTACGGTGCCGCGAACATCCTCCGGCACCGAGGCCAGGGCCGCCATGTAGGAAGGTCGTCCAAGCGCATTGAGCAGCACGTAGACGAAGCCCACGGCAACGGTGACCGCCGGGTGGGGATGCCAGGTGAACAGGACCAGGGCGGCCACGGCCGAAAGCGCCATGGCCATGGCAAAGGTGAGCAGCCGGTCGCGCAGCCGGTCGGCCAGTTGGCCACCCAGAATCGTGCCCGCGATGTTGCCCAGCGCGAACACGGCCAGGGGTATGGCCAGTTCGATCAGGGACATGTCATACGTGACCTGCATGAAGGTGGCGAAATAGACCACCGCGAGGCCATAGCAGATGCGCTCGGCGACGCCGGTGCCGAGCAGTCCCAGTACCCGCCGCGACAGGGCCGAGCGCAGGGAGGGGCGTGAGCCGGTGGCGCGCGTGTGGCCGGCGCTGCCGCGCCCCAGGGTCAAGACCAGGCTGATCACGGCGGCGACCGACAGACCGGCGACGCAGAGCAGCCAGCCCCGCCAGCCGAAGACCGATCCCAAGGCCGCCGCCAAGGGCACGCCGACGACCAGGGTCAATGACTGGCCGCTCATGACCCAGCCGAGCGCCCGGCCGCGCTGGCTGTCCGGCACGCGCGCCGATACTTCGGCGAACACGACACCGGTGAAAGCACCGGCGCACCCGCCGCCGATGGCGGCCCAGACGGCAACCCAGAAGAAGGAGCCGGCCGCGGCCTGCGCGATCAATGTCAGCGCAAGTGCGAAGGGCGCCGCCATCAGGATTGGCCGGCGACCGATCACGTCCGACATCCAGCCGCCGAACGCAGAGGTCACGCCCCAGGCCGTTGCCGTGAGTGAAACAAGGTTGGCGACGAGCGGCATAGCAACGCCGAGATCGTGGGACATCTCCAGCAGGAAGGGAGCGCGTGTGGTCCCGCTCGACGTCGCGGCAAACGACCCCAGGCAGGCGGCGCCGATCAGGGCCCAGGGCAGGCCGCGGGACGAGGTAACGCTCATGCAGCCGTTGCTATGACAGGAATGGCGCCACGCCGCATCGGCCGGATCGACATCCGATCCATACCTCCGACATCAGGCTGACGGCTTCTTGCCTTGGCCGATCTTCGGCTCGGTCCCGTTGAGCAGACGCGCGATGTTCTCGCGGTGGCGCAGCCAAACGAGCGGCACCAGCAGGGTGAGCAGCATGGCTGCGCGCGGATCGGTCAGGAACCACGAGGCGATGGCGGCGATCACGACGCTGAGAAGCGCGGCCAGCGATGAGTAGCGGAAAACAGCGGCCATCAGCAGCCAGGCGGCGCAGGCGATGGCCCCGACCGGCCACGAAAGGCCCCACATGACCCCGAGCGTGGTGGCCACGCCCTTGCCACCCTTGAAGCCCAGCCAGACCGGGAACATGTGGCCCAGTACCGCGCCCGCGGCGGCGCCGACGGCAGGCAACTGGCCCACCTGGTCGGCAATCAGCACGGCCGCGACGCCTTTCAGCGCGTCGAGGAGGAGGGTGGCGGCCGCGAGGCCCTTTCGACCGGTGCGCAGCACGTTGGTGGCTCCGATGTTGCCGGAGCCGACGTTGCGGATGTCGCCCAGTCCGGCGGCGCGCGTGAGCAGCAGGCCAAACGGGATCGAGCCCATCAGGTAGCCCATCAGGAACGGGCCGGCCATCAGGATCAGGGTCGAGATCACTGCTGTGTCCTACGGGCTTAGCAGCCTGCAGTTCGTCGAGTCGACATAGGCTGTGGTCGGCGGCCCGATCAGCTCGGTGGTGATCTGCTCGCCGGGCTGGATCGACACCGGGCCGTAGTAGGCATCCTCGAGCGCCCGGGTGCCGTTCATGAAGGTGCAGACCGCTTGCGTGTCGATGGGGCGCTGGATGTTCGACTTCAGCACGATCGTGACCTGCCAGTAGCGCGACGGCCCGTAGGTAAGATTGTTGGCGCCGATCGTGACCAGCGGTTGGGGGGTCGCGAAGGTCGGCACCGGACGCGGACCGCTGCGACGGGCTTGCGGCTGCGGCTTGGGCCCCATGGCCTCGGGTGGCCGGTAGGTGGACCGGCTGGGATCGAAGGCCGCGTTGGGATCGTAGGGCGCCGGAGCGGGCGTGCCGAGCGGCTGCGGGCTGCCCAGTGTGGCCGTTCCGCCGCCCGGCACGGCCAGAGGTTGGGGTGCCAGCGGGGCAGCGCTGATCGAGGAGCCGGTACTCGGCATCGGCGAAAGCGGTGTCGGTGTCGCCTGCAGCGGCGTCGGCGTCGCCGCAGGCGTTGCCGCCGCGGGTGAGGCCGAGGGTGCCTGCACGCCGCCGACTTGGGTCTGCAGGCGATCGTAGCAGGCGAGGCGCGCCTGGGTTTCGGTGATCTCGCTGCAGATCTGGATGTGGCGAGTCAGCGCGTCCAGGAGGTCGTCGCGCGAGCCGGCACGCGTCTGGGCGTGGGCGGTGCCGGCGAGCGCGACCGTCGCGACGCCGAGAAGGAGAGAGTGCCGGAGCATCATCGGTTCCCCGTTGAAAGACGAAACGACCATATCAGACCAGATGGCCGTTTGAAGGCATCGGTTAGGCGGCGGCTGCCTCTGCGGCGAAGCTGTCGTCGCGGTAGATGGTTCGGCCGCCGACGATCGTTGCGAGGACGCGCCCCTGCACCGGGCGTTCGTCGAACGGCGAGTTCTTGGTCTTGCTCCAGAGGTCGGTGCGATCGATTTTCCACGCATAGTCGGCGTCGAACAGGACGAGGTCCGCCGGTGCGCCTTTGGCGAGCCTGCCGGCAGGCAGGCCGAACAGCGATGCCGGGGCGCTCGAGAGGCGCTGGAAGAGTCGAGGCAGGGTGAGATGGCCGCCATGCACCAGCTCGAGCGAGATCGGCAGCAGGGTCTCGAGACCGATGCCGCCCGGCTCCGCCTGCGCGAAGGGTACGCGCTTGCTGTCCTGATCCTGCGGCCGGTGGTCGGACACGATGGCGTCGATCGTGCCGTTCTTCAGCCCTTCGACGACGGCCATCCGGTCCTTCTCGGCACGCAACGGCGGCACGAGCTTGCAGAACGTCCGGTAGTCGCCGACGGCGAGATCGTTCAGCGCGAAGTACGGCGCGGCGGTGTCGCAGGTGATCCTGAGGCCACGCGCCTTGGCGGCGGCGATCACCTCGACCGACTCCGCCGTCGATATCTTGGTCAGATGCATGCGGCCGCCGGTCATCTCGGCCAGCCGGATGTCGCGCTCGACCATCATCACTTCCGCCAGCGGCGGACTGCCCGAAAGGCCGAGCCGCGTCGCCATCGCGCCACTGGTCATGGTGCCGCCCGACAGGGTCGGTTCCTGGGGCAGATGGACGATCAGCGCATCGAAGGTTTTGGCGTAGTAGAGCGCGCGGCGCATGACCTGGGCATTGGCAACGGCATGGTCAGCGTCCGTGAAGGCCACCGCGCCGGCTTCCGCAAGCAGACCGATCTCGGCCAGTTCCTTGCCTTCGAGGCCGACGGTCAGCGCGCCGCAGGCATACATGTTGGCCAGCTTGATCTGGCGGGCGCGTCGCGCCACGAACTCGATCAGCGAGGCATCGTCGAACGGCGGCTCGGTGTCGGGCAGCAGCACCATCGAGGTGATGCCGCCAACGGCGGCGGCGGCGCCGGCGCTCTCCAGCGTCTCCTTGTGCTCCTCGCCGGGTTCGCCCGTGTGGACGCGCGTATCGACCAGGCCGGGTGCGAGATAGTAGCCGCGGCAATCGACCGATCGGATGCCATAGGGCGCGCCGGAGGCGAAGAGGTTGGGGCCGAAGTCGGCGATCTTGCCGTCGCTGATCAGGACGGCGCCCAGGTACTCGGCGTCGCCGGTCGGGTCGACGATGCGGGCGTTGATGAAGGCCGTCGAGCCGGCATGCGGCGGGGCGAGCTTGTCGATCTTGCCGCTCATGCGCCGTTCCCGATCTGATTGCGCTGGCCGCCGATCAGGGCGTCGAGACAGGCCATGCGGACGGTGACGCCCATCTCGACCTGCTCGTGGATGACGCTGCGATCGAGGTCGTCGGCCACTTCCGAGTCGATCTCGACGCCGCGGTTCATCGGGCCGGGATGCATGATAAGGGCGTCGGGCTTGGCGTATCCGAGCTTGGCGCGGTCGAGGCCGAAGAAATGGAAGTACTCGCTGATCGAGGGCACGAACGAGCCGTGCATTCGCTCGGTCTGGAGCCGCAGCATCATGACGATGTCGACGTCCTTAAGGCCCGTCTTCATGCTGTAGTGGACCTCGACGCCCAGCCGGTCGACGTCGGTCGGCATCAGCGTTGGCGGGCCGACCACGCGCACGCGGGCGCCCATGATCTGAAGCAGATGGATGTTCGAGCGGGCCACTCGGCTGTGCATGATGTCGCCGCAGATGGCCACCAGCAGGCCCTCGAGGTTGCCCCGTCGCCGGCGGATGGTGAGCGCGTCGAGCAGCGCCTGCGTCGGATGTTCGTGCTGACCGTCACCGGCATTGATGACGGCGCAGTTGACCTTCTGCGACAGGAGATTGACGGCGCCCGACTCGTGGTGGCGCACGACGATGGCGTCGGGCCGCATGGCGTTCAGGGTCATCGCCGTGTCGAGCAGGGTTTCGCCCTTGCGGACGGAGGAGGTGGCGACGTCCATGTTGATCACGTCGGCGCCCAGCCGCTTGGCTGCGACCTCGAAGCTCGTCCGCGTCCGCGTCGAATTCTCGAAGAACAGGTTGATGATGGTGCGACCGGCGAGCCTGTCGCGCCGTTTGTCGACGGACCTGTTCTGGTCGATGTAGGTTTCAGATAGGTCGAGCAAGCCCGAAATCGTTTCAGGCGAAAGACCTTCGATGCCGAGAAGGTGGGGCAACCTCGGCACGCCCGCGCGATTGTTTGTCACTAAAGCGCGACGTTAAGCACGCGCGTGCGGCCCTCGCAAGAAAGCGTTTTGGTGGATAACCGGCGAGATGCGAATCACGCCGGCGGACGCGGCCCGGTATAGCGCGCGCGCGGTCTTATCAGCGCACCGTGTGCGGCCTGTTCGATGGCATGGGCGATCCATCCGACGGTGCGCCCGAGAAGGAACAGGGCAAGGGCGGAGTCGTTCGGCAGGCCGAGCGCGCGAGCCAGTGTCACGGTCGCAAAATCGACGTTCGGCTTGCGGTCGATCTGCTGCTCCACCGTCCCGGCGACGCGCTCGGCGAAGGCCAGTTCGGCCGAGCTGGGCAAGAGTTCGCGCATCATCGCGAAAAGCGTGACGGCCCGGATATCACCGTCCGGATAGAGCTGGTGGCCGAAGCCCGGTATGTAGATCCGTTCGCTCATGCGACGCGCGATCTCCGCATCGATGTCCGGTGCGGTGGCGAGATCGGAGAGCAGACTTGCCACACGGCGCGTGAGGCCACCGTGACGCGGGCCGTTGATCGCCACGAGTCCTGCTATCGTCGAGGCATAGAGATTGGCGCCGGTAGAAGCCACCACACGCGCGGCGAAGGCGGAGGCGTTGAACTCATGGTCTGCCGAGAGGACGAGCGCGGCCCGAATCAGCGCAGCCTGTTCGGCCGGGACGTTCCAGGCTGCGGCCACCTGTTCATGGATCGGTCGGTCGGAGAGGGGCTGGCCGGTCGCCGCTGCCGCCAGCAGGCGCACGATGCGCGCGCCGGTCTCCAGCATGGCAGGGCGATCCTCGACCCAGCTCGGATGGTCCCAGCGCGCCGCCGCCGGCAACAGCACGAGGCAGGCATCGACCGGCGGGAGGGCCGAGGCGGCCTGCCAGGCGCTGCGCAACGCCGCGGACATCGGCGGCACGTTGCGGGCGGCGAAGGGGCGGTCGTCGCAGTCCCAGAGCAGCTGAGCGACCTGTTCCAGGGAGCTGTTGCGTGCCAGCCGCGCGGCGTCCTGGCCGCGATAGAAGAGGCGCCCGTTCTCGATCAGCGTCAGCGACGATTCCAGGACCGGCGTGCCGAAATCGAGCGCGTTCGCGGCGATCGATTCGGCCTTGCGGCCCACGTCGCGGCGACGCTTGAGCTGGGCCACGTCGTCGGCTCGATAACGCCGCTCGCGCTGCCCGCTTGTGCCCTCGGATCGCAGCAGGCCGCGACTCACATAAGCATAGAGCGTGGCGGCGGAGACGCCTAGCCGCCGCGCCGCTTCCTTCGAACTCAACCACTCCGTAGGCATTTCTTATTATGGATTAACTGAGTCAATATTGACAATACATAGTGCGGATCGAATGTTGGCCACGAACCAGCAAGGGGATTGCGATGCTGCAGACAAGGGTGGACAGCGGACTCGACGGCGTGATCGTGGCCGACACGGTGATGAGCGAGGTGGATGGTGAAGCCGGCCGGCTCATCGTTCGCGGGCACGCGATCGAGGATCTCGTCAAGACGCGCGGCTTCGAGGGCGTGGCAGCACTGTTGTGGGAGGGCTTCGCCATGGGTGGCGGCGACGAGGCGGCGGTCCGGGCTGGCCTTGCTGCCGCGCGTGTACGCGCCTTCTCGGATGTCCCGAAGCTGCTGGAGGCGGCCGAGGGCCTCAATCCGGTCGAGGGGCTGCGGGTCGGCCTCGGTATGCTGCCCGATTCGGATTCCGTCCCTCACCACTATCTGGTCTGTGGCGCACTGCCGGTCTTCCTGGCGGCGCTGCTGCGGGCGTCCGAAGGCAAGCCAGCGCTCGCTCCCGATCCGACCCTCACGACAGCGCAGGACCTGCTGCGCATGATTCGCGGTACGCGCGCCGACGTGGCGTTCGAGAAGGCGCTCGACACCTACCTCGCGACGGTGACCGACCATGGCTTCAACGCCTCGACCTTCACCGCCCGGGTGGTTGCCTCGACACGAGCCGGGCTGGTCTCCTCCGTGCTGGCCGCGCTCTGCGCTCTCAAGGGACCGTTGCATGGCGGGGCGCCGGGTCCGGTCCTCGACATGTTCGACGAGATCGGATCTCCCGAGCGCGCCGAGGCCTGGCTGGACGACGCCTTTGGCAAGGGCACGCGGCTGATGGGCTTCGGCCATCGCGTCTACAAGAAGCGAGACCCGCGCGCCGATGTGCTGAAGAACACGGTCTCGACGCTGCCGCAGACCGTAGGTCGTTTGGCCTTCGCGGTGGAGGTCGAGCGCTGCGCCATTGCATCCTTGCGCAAGCACAAGCCGAAGCAGCGCCTCGACACGAATGTAGAATACTACACGGCGTTGCTCCTCGAGGCGCTAGAGGTACCGCGCAGCGCCTTCACGGCCCTGTTCGCGGTTGGCCGCGCCGCGGGCTGGTGCGCGCACATCTTCGAGCAGGAGAAGGGCGGACGCCTGATCCGGCCGCAATCGACCTACGTCGGACCGCGGCCAGCCTGAATCCCAGGTCTCGGCGGATCGTCGACTCTCGGCGCGTGCAGGCCATCGTCCATTTGCATCGGCCCGCCTGCGCTAGCCGCGAGAGCATGGGCGCGCGGTGCTAGCCGGCAAGAGCGGGCGGCTCCTCGTAGGTCGGGAAGAATCGGCGGCTCGATCCGCGCTGGTTCTCGTAGATCGAGCCCTGGTGATCGGCCGGCGGCAGCGGCATGCGAACCGGCGCCGGGCGTACGCGCGGCTCGATCGTGGGCTCGCCCAGAACCATGCGGCCGTTGAATTCGTCGAAGTCGGCGACGCCCATCAGCGGCCAGGCATCGGCCGCCGCATATTCGTGCAGCAGGAGCCGGCGCTGGCGATTGGACCGGTTGAGCGCCGAGCCATGGACCAGCCGGGCATGATGGATGGTCATCGAGCCGGCGGGTCCCATGAGCGGGACGGCTTTGCTGACATCGACGCCCGCCGCCTGAGGATCGAACGCGCCGCAGAAGCGGCCATTGGTATGGTGGTCGTGGACCGGGCCGTGATGGCTGCCCGGCACAACCAGCAGCGGGCCGTTGGCCTCGTCGCAATCGTCGAGATAGATGCCGGTCGCCAGCACGTCGTCGTTGCTGTGCGGGTAGAAGGCCCAGTCCTGGTGCCACTCGACCGGCGAACCATAGCCCGCGGACTTCATGTTGAGCTTGCCGCCGTGCAGGCGAATCGACGGACCGATGAGCTGTGCGAGCACGGACGTGATCTTGGGGTCACGGGCGAGTTCGCGGAAGAACGGATGACGCTTGAAGATGGCGGGCTTGAGCCGCCGTACCCTCGGCATCGTCGCGCTGTGGCTTGGCTCCAGATCGTAGAGTTCGTCATTGACCGACACGCCACGCGCTTCGGCAACCAGCCGGTCCGTCAGCGAGCGTAGCTCGGAGAGCTGCTCTCCCTGGATCAGGCGCGGGATCACGAGATAGCCGTCGCGGCGGTAGGTCTCGATTTGATGATCGGTCAGCATGCGGAAAACATAGCACGGGCACCCGGCATCATCGATAATCGCCAGATGACGAGCCGCGCCCTTTTCCCGACCCTTATCTACCGCGAGTCTCTCGTCGACCGGCGCTGGCGGCGGTTCAACCAGGATCTCGCCGACGAGTGCCAGTCACTGGCGGTTTCGGACGCGGCGGGACAGCGCTGGTCGGCCAAGCACTATCTCGGCGGCTACACGTCATATGGTTCGCTCGACCGTCTGCACCTCGTTTCCTCGCTGTTCGACCGGCTGCGTCGCCGCATCGACCCGCACGTGAAGAGCTTCGCGCGCGACCTCCATTACGATCTTTCCGGCCGGACGCTGACGATGACCGATTGCTGGGCCAACCTCATGCCCGCCGGCACGGTCCACTCCATGCACATCCATCCGACCTCGTTCGTGAGCGGTACCTATTATGTGTCGGTGCCGAAAGGAGCGGGGGCGATCAAGTTCGAAGACCCGCGGCTTGCCTTCCAGATGGCCGCGCCGCCGCGTCGCGCCGATGCGCCGGAGGCCAGCCGCGCCTTCGTCAGCGTGGCGGCGCACGACGGTGATCTGGTGCTGTTCGAAAGCTGGCTGCGCCACGAGGTGCCTCCCGCGCACTTCTCCGGCGAACGGATCTCGATTAGCTTCAACTATGCTTGCCAACCGAAGGTGAGCCGCTGAAGGAACGAAGATGCGCCTCCTTGCCCTGGTCCTTCTCCTCGTATCCGCCGCCCTGTCACCCGCGCAGGCCGACGAGCTGCCGATCTTCGATGCCCACATGCACTACAGCCACGATGCCTGGTCGGTCGTGCCGCCAAAGGAAGTGCTCGATATCCTGAAGAAGGCGGGCATAAAGCGCGCCATGGTGTCGAGCTCGAACAACGAGGGCACGAAGATGCTGCAGGACGTGGCGCCGGGCATGATCGTGCCGGAGCTGCGGCCCTATCGTTCGCGCGGCGAGATATCGACCTGGGCGAAGGATCCGACACTGATTCCGTATCTGGAGGACCTGCTGTCGAAGCGCCGGTACGTGGCGATCGGCGAGTTCCATATCTACGGCGCCGATGCCGATCTGCCCAACGTGCGCCGTGTCGTGGAGCTGGCGAAGCAGTACGGGCTCTTCCTTCATTCACACTCGGATGCCGATGCAGTGACGCGGCACTTCCAGCAGGATCCGAATGCCAGGGTCCTTTGGGCGCATTCGGGATTCGAGCGGCCGGAGAAGGTGCGCGAGATGCTGCGCCGGTATCCGACCCTGTGGTGCGACCTCGCCTTCCTCACGGCGCACGTCTCCAACGGCAGGGTGGCCCCGGGCTGGCGCGAACTCTTCATCGAGTTTCCCGACCGTTTCGTGCTGGGCAGCGACACCTTCACCCCGGAGCGGTGGCACTATGTGATCGAGCATGCCCGTTGGGCGCGGCAATGGCTGTCGGATCTGCCGCCGGACGTCGCACGCAAGATCGCGTACGAGAACGGCGACCGGCTTTTCGGAGCGGCACCATGAGGCTCGCCGCGGCGTTGCTGGGAGCATTTCTGGCGACGCCGGCATGGGCCGATTGTGCGCTCGACCTCGGGCGCGGCGCCGGCTGGATCGTCTTTTCCGATCGCTACCTGATGGCATTTCGGGCCGATCCACTGCGGATCGAAGTCGGCGAGCCCTTTGCCCTTGTCGTCAACGTCTGCACCAGACGCAATGGTCCCGCCGAACTGGTGGCCGTGGATGCGACCATGCCCGAGCACCGACACGGCATGAATTACCGCGCCACCATCGTGGCGAAGGGTGGTGGCCGCTTCAAGGCCGAGGGCTTGCTCTTCCACATGCCCGGGCGCTGGGAAATCACCTTCGACGTGGGTGCGGGCGACCAGAGCGAGCGCCTGACGCACGACATCATCCTCAAGTGATCCGCTTGCTGCTGCTGGTTGCAGTGCTGGTGGCGGGGGCCGTCGGCGTCCACGCGCAGCCTCTCCTCGACTGGTCGCTGGAGGAGACCGGGGCGGTCGGACGGCACGGCCCGTGGCCTCCTCCTCCTGTGCGGGATCCCTCGAACAAGGTGTCCGGCGTGCCCGCCGGCATCGCGCTCGGCGAGCATCTTTTCAACGATCCGCGGCTGTCGGGGGACGGACGCACGAGCTGTGCCACGTGCCACCAGCCGGGTCGCGAGTGGAGCGACGGTCTCGCCAGGGCGCGCGGAGCGGTCGAGCTCGATCGCCGCACGCCGTCGCTCTGGAACATCGGATACCTCCACTGGTTCGGGTGGGACGGGGCCGGCGATTCGCTTTGGGCGCAGACCATCCGTCCATTGCTCGATCCCAGAGAGATGAATGGTGGCCCCAATCGGGCCGCAGAGCTGTTGCGGGGAGATCCAGACCTCGCGTGCGGGTACGAGAAAGCGTTCGGCGGCAAGCCCGGCGACGACGACGAGCAGGTGCTGGTCGACGCGGCGAAGGCGCTGGCGGCCTTCCAGGAGACATTGGTCACCCCGCGCACACCCTTCGACGACTTTCGCGATGCCCTGCTGGCCGGCGATCGCGAAAGCGCGTCACGCTATCCGCTCGCGGCGCAACGCGGGCTGAAACTGTTCATCGGCAAGGCCAACTGCAACCTCTGCCATCTCGGTCCACGATTCACGAACGGCGAGTTCGGTGACATCGGCATTCCGTTCTTCGTCAGGCCCGGAGAGGTCGATCCAGGCCGCCTGGCCGGGTTACAGCGACTGATGGCCAGCCCGTTCAATCTGCTCGGCAGATACAACGACGACATCACCCGCAACAACACGCGGCGCACGCGACATGTCCAGCGGCTGCATTCCAACTTTGGCGAATTCCGCGTGCCCGGCCTGCGACAGGTGGGGCGAGGGGGGCCCTACATGCACAATGGCAGCCTCGTCACGCTCGAAGACGTCGTCCGGCATTATTCGGAAGTCAGTCCGGACCGGCTTCACAGCGATGGCACCCCGCTGGTGAGGCCACTGGGCCTGACGGCGCAACAGAGCGCAGATATCGTGGCCTTTCTCCGCTCGCTCGATGCCGAGGCGCCGCCGCGCCCGGCTCCGGCGCCGCTTTGTCCTTGAGGATTGGCGCCCGGAATCGATCGCGGGGCTTCAGTTCTGCTTGATGAGAAACGACTCCAGCTTCTTTCCGCTCTTCAGCGCGGCCGTCAGCCATCTTGGACGGTTGCCGCGGCCGGCCCAGGTCTCGGACGCGTTCTTCGGATTGCGGTAGAGGGGCGGCAATTCTCTCCCCTTGAGCGGATGCGCCTTGCCACGACGCCCGGAATTCCTGCCGGGGACCGTTCCACGAAGTTCGGCAATGGCTTCGATCAACCTCATGCGCTGCTTTGAGATGCGCGTCTCGATCTCGGCATCGATCTGTGCGCGCATCACGACCAAGTCGTCAAAGGCCATCGACTTTAACTTCATGCTTAACGTTCCTCATTCCTGTGCAGGTGACGAATGAACTACGCGCGAAGATCGAACAGCGCAAAATGGTTGCAGGCCCGGAAGCATGCGCTGGTCGTGCAGACTTCCTGCCGGCAGCGTCTTCCAACCTTATCGCTTTGTCAGCGCAGGCGGGCGATGACGCTTTCGAGTATCCACGCCGCCGCAGCCGCATCGACCCGTTCGGCGCGTTTCGAGCGTGTCATGTCGTAGTCGTCGATCATGCCGCGCGTCACCGCCGCTGTACTGAGCCTTTCGTCCTGGAAAACGATGGGCAGCGCGGCCAGCGATGGCGCACCGTTGTTCTGGATGTTCGTCACGAACTGACGCACCGACTGACAGCGGGGACCTTCTGTGCCGTCCATGTTCAGGGGCAGGCCGACCACCAGGGCCTTGACCTCGTGTTTCCGCGTCAGTTCTTCGAGGACGCCGAGATCGATCGCGAGCTTCGTGCGCTTCAGGGTGACGAGCGGAGTCGCGAGCATTCGGGTCACGTCCGACGTTGCAATACCGATGGTCTTGCTGCCGAGATCGAGCGCCATCAGACGGCCGTCGCGCACGAGCAGCGCCTTGAGTTCGGAGAGGTCCATGAGCGGCATCTAGCGCACCTTGCCCTTCAGCCATGCCTCGGCGTGATCGGCAACACGCTCCCAGCCAGGCTGACCCAGCACCCAATGGCCCTGGTCTTCATACTCGACATAGTCCGAGACGTGGGCGAACTGCTTCGCCGTGCGTCGTACGACGCCAGGCGGTACGAGCCGATCCTTCTTTGCGGCAGCGAATAGGAGTGGCACGGTCACGCGCCGCGGGTCGACTTTCGCCGCCTTGGACCGGTCGAGCCACGGCAAGCCGATTTCCAGCAGAGCCCGTCCTGATTCATGGACGAACGCCGAATGCTCCTTTTCACCCATGGCACGGTCTGCCGTGTTGAAGGTGTAGGAAAGCGCCTCGCCGAGTGTTGCCCTGTGTGGTTTGCGCCACCATCCCCATCGCGCCTGGATCCGGGCGAAGGCCATGAGGTTCGAGGGCCTGATCGCGAGAATGCTCGACGGCGGCGCAGGCGTGAGCAGTACGCCGGCTCGTGTGAGGCCTCTGGCGCACAACAACAGTGCTAGCAATCCCCCCATCGAATGGCCGATAACCACCGGCTTCTCCGGAAGACCCAGTATCATGGTCTCCAGATCGACGACATAGTCGAGCAGGCTCGTAACACCGAGCGCAGCGGGCGGTGCGTCCGGTGGTACATCGTGATCCCTCAGCGAGTGTGCAATCGTCTGCCACCCGCGCTCCTCGAGGAACGGGCGCCAGCGATGCCACACGCCGGCCGTTCCCCACATGCCGTGAATCAGGACTGCCAAGCGAGCCATTGCCAAGGTTATAAGGCGGGCAGCGTACCGGGTCGATACGGCCCAAGGGAAAGGTGTTCAGACAAGGTGACCGATACTCTCTATGCCCTGCTGGCGATTGCGATCGTCCTCACCGTCGTAAGCGTGCTGGTGCCCCTTGCCGAACGCTTTCGGCTGCCGCACACGGTGCTGCTGGCGATTACAGGCATGGGCATGGGCTTCGTGGGGTCGTGGGTCATCAGTCACGGCGTACACCTCGGAGTTGTTTCGGACGCTTTCGTCGGGCTGGACAAGCTCGAAGTCGGGACCGAGGTGTTCCTGCCGCTCTTTCTTCCGCCGCTCCTGTTCACCGCCGGCTTGACGATCGACGTCCGGCGCCTGATGGACGAGATCCACGCGGTGCTCCTGCTGGCGGTCGTGGCCGTGCTGGTCTGCATCGCCTGCGTCGCGGGGGTCGTCCATTTCGCGACCGGTATCGACATCGTCGTCTGCCTGCTGCTCGGCGCGGTCGTCTCGACGACCGATCCGGCGGCGGTCATCGGCATTTTCCGCGACGTCGGAGCACCCAAGCGTCTTTCGATCCTGGCCGAGGGCGAGTCTCTGCTCAACGACGCCGTCGCCATTGCGGCCTTCGGCCTGTTCATGGGCATATTGATCGCACGCGCGTCGGGCGATTCGGCCATGCCAGCCGATGCAACCGCGGCCGTCGGCGTGTTCCTGCGCGAGTTCGTCGGCGGCCTGATGCTGGGTTTCGCCATGGCGCGGGTGGCCATGATGATCCTTCCGCGCCTCGGCGAATCCGATGCCGCCATCGCTTCGGTCACGGTGAGTCTCAGCTATCTCAGCTTCATCGTTGCCGATCGCTACATCCACGTCTCCGGCGTCGTCTCGGTCGTCATGGCCGCGCTCACCGTGGCGGCCTACGGACCCACGCATCTGCATCCGCGTCAGTGGACGGCGTTGCGCCAGCTCTGGGCCCAGCTCGAATTCTGGGCGAACTGCCTGATCTTCGTCCTGGCTTCGATGCTCGCGGCCGACGTGCTGCTCAAGATCGACTGGCTCTACATCTGGGGCGTGGCAGCCGTCGCAGTCGGCGCCTTCTCCGCCCGCGCGCTGGTGGTCTTCGGCATGCTGCCGGCGCTGGAAGCCTTCAAGCTCGTCCAGCCGGTGAACCGGCGATACAAGGCGATCCTGGTCTGGGGCGGCCTGCGCGGTGCAGTGACGATCGTGCTGGCCATGGTGGCCGCCGGCAACCTGAAGCTCCCCGAGGCGACCCGCGACTTCATCGCCATTTCGGCCGTCCTGTTCGTGCTCTTCACCCTGTTCGTGAATGCGACGACCCTGGGGCTCGTGATGCACCTGTTCGGGCTCGACAAGCTCAGTCGTCTGGAACTGGCTCTGCGCGACCGCGTGCTTGCGCTTTCGCGCATCAACGTCGAGCGGCATCTCCGGGACGTCATTCGTCAGCACAACGAGCGCACCGAGGGCTTTGCGGTCGATCCCGCCTCGGCGGGCGACCCGGCCGTGGAGCCGGTGCCGCCCGAGCTGGCGCTGGATCTCGACGAGCGCATCAAGATCGGCCTCGTGACGCTCTGTACCCGCGAAAAGGAACTCTACCTCGAGCTGTTCCAGCAGCAGATCCTGTCGCGCCGCATGGTGGCGATCCTGGCAGCGAACGCCGACCGGTTGATCGACACGGTGCGCGACAAGGGAGTCGATGGTTACGAGGAGTGGCTGGAGGAAATTTCGAAGCCGAACTTCGGCTTTCGGATTGCACTGTCGCTGCATCGACGTTTCGGCTTCGAACGGATGCTGACGGAACGTCTCGCGGATCGCTTCGAGATCCTGATGGTGTCGCTCAGCGTGCTGAGCGAACTCGCGGCATTCAACGCCAACTCCGTCGCGGACCTTCTGGGACATGATGCCGAACAGCGGCTGGCGGCCCTGATAGCCAGCCGGCAATCCGGTGTTGAGAGCGCACTCAAGGCGCTTTCCTTGCAGTATCCCGGCTATTCCGAATCGGTGCAGCAGCGCCAGCTCGAGCGGGCCGCGATCCGCTTCGAAGCGGAGGAATATGTCCGCCGGTTGCATGAGGGCATCATCAGCCGCGAGGTCTACAACGACCTCCGCGACAAGCTCGCAGAGCGTCGCAGCGCAGTAAGCCAGCGCCCGTCGCTCGACCTCGGCCTCGAACTGCAGGCCATGATTGGCCGCGTCTCGCTGTTCGCGGCGCTGGACCGGGAAACCATCGTTCAGGTCGGCAAGCGATTGCGCGCGCTCGTTGCCATCCCCGGAGAAAAGATCATCCGGGTCGGCGGCCCGTCCGACGCCATGTACTTCGTTGCCGCGGGAGAGGTGACCGTCCATGCGCGCACCGTCACGGTGACGCTGAAGGAGGGAGATTTCTTCGGTGAGATGGGACTCTTGAGTTCCCAGCCGCGCAATGCCGACGTCGTTGCCAACGGCTACTGTCATCTTTTGGTCCTCTACAAGAAGGACTTCAACCAGCTCCTGTCGCGCAAGCCCGAGGTGCGGGCGGCGATCGAGGAGGTCGCTGCCCGTCGCGCGTGAGGCAGCCCAGACGGCTCGGTTGCCCGCAAACCGCAAACCGGCTACCAACCGCGAATACTGCTTTGTTTCTGGGCGTTTTGGAGTGCTGTGATGTCGCTCGACAAGGAGGCGGTGGCCCGCATCGCGCGGCTGGCCCGTCTGAAGGTTCCTGAGGAGGAGCTTGCCCCGCTGGCCGGCGAGCTTTCCGGGATTTTTGCCTGGATCGAGCAATTGAACGAAGTCGACACGAACAATGTCGAGCCGATGTCGTCGGTGTCCGACGTCACGCTGCCGATGCGGGCCGACAAGGTTACCGACGGCGGTATCGCGGCCAAGGTTCTGGCCAACGCGCCGGGCGGCGCGGTCTATGTCGATCCGTCGGACAAGAATGCCGGTGGTTTCTTCACCGTTCCTAAGGTGGTGGAGTAGTCGATGACGGCTCTTACCGATCTCACGATCGCCCAGCTCACCTCGGCGCTGGCGAAGAAGGAGGCCAGCGCCGCCGAAGTGGCCGATGCCCACCTCGCAAAGCTCGACGAGCACCGTGCGCTGAACGCCTTCATCACTGAAACGCCCGACCGGGCGCGCGAGATGGCCAAGGCCTCCGATGTGCGCCGCGCCAAGGGCGAGGTTGGACTGCTCGAAGGCGTGCCGCTTGCGATCAAGGATCTGTTCTGCACCGAGGGCGTGCAGACCACGGCCGCCTCGAAGATCCTCGAGGGGTTCGTGCCGCAATATGAGAGCACGGTGACGGCGAACCTTTGGAAGTCGGGCGCGGTGATGGTCGGCAAGACCAACCTCGACGAGTTCGCGATGGGCTCCTCGAACATGACCAGCCATTTCGGCGGCGTCGAGAATCCATGGAAGCGCAGAGGCGACAACCGCAAGCTGGTGCCGGGCGGCTCGTCCGGCGGTTCCGCGGCGGCCGTCGCGGCGTACATGGTTCCCGGCAGCACCGGGACGGATACCGGGGGCTCGATCCGCCAGCCGGCGGCGTTCTGCGGCATCGTCGGCCTAAAGCCCACCTATGGGCGTTGCTCGCGCTGGGGCGTCGTGGCCTTCGCGAGCTCGCTCGACCAGCCTGGTCCCTTCGCCCGCACGGTGGAGGACACGGCGCTGCTGCTGCAGGCCATGTCGGGTCACGATCCGAAGGACTCGACCTCGGCGCCACTGCCGGTGCCGGATTTTGCCGCCGCGGCCCGCAACCCGGACATCCGGGGCATGAAGGTCGGCATTCCCAAGCAGTATCGCGTCGACGGCACATCGGACGAGATCGTGGCGTTGTGGGCCACGGGCATTGAGATGCTGAAGGCAGCGGGGGCAGAGCCGGTCGAGGTCTCGCTGCCGCACACCAAGTACGCACTGCCGGCCTATTACATCGTCGCGCCGGCGGAGTGCTCGTCCAACCTGGCGCGCTACGACGGCGTGCGCTTCGGCCTTCGCGTGCCAGGCAAGGACCTCACCGAACTGTACGAGAACACCCGCGGCGCCGGCTTCGGCAAGGAAACCCGTCGGCGCATCCTGATCGGCACCTACGTGCTGTCGGCCGGCTACTACGACGCCTACTACAAGAAGGCGCAGCAGATTCGCGCGCTGATCGCACGCGATTTCAAGCAGGCCTTCGAGAGGTGTGATGTCCTGCTGACACCGACGGCGCCGACGGCGGCCTTTGCCGCGGGCGAACAGATGGATGATCCGGTGGCCATGTACCTGAACGACATGTTCACGATCCCCGCGTCGATGGCGGGCCTTCCAGGGATCTCGGTGCCGGCGGGCCTCGACAAGGACGGGCTGCCGCTCGGCCTGCAGCTGATCAGCCGCGCCTTCGACGAGGAAACGCTGCTGCGGGCTGCGGCCGCCTTGGAGAAGTCGGCAGGGTTCAATTCGCGCCCGGCCGGGTACTGAGCGAGGCGCGTCGTATCGCGAAACTCGGCCCTCGTTCTGCAATTCGTCCGGCCCGAGCCGTGGAGACGGGTCCATCCTGAACGCGTAAGCTCCGGCAACCCCGGAGGAACGAACATGGCGGATTTCGATCTCGTAGTGCGCGGCGGCAACCTGGCCGATGGCACGGGCGCGGCCGTACGCGAAGCCGATGTCGCGGTGAAGGATGGACGGATCGCCGCCGTCGGCAAGGTGAGCGGGCAGGGCAAGGAGGAGATCGACGGCAAGGGCATGCTGGTCACGCCCGGCTTCGTCGACATCCACACCCACTATGACGGCCAGGCTACCTGGGATTCCTACCTGCAACCGTCGAGCTGGCACGGCGTCACCACGGCGGTGATGGGCAATTGCGGCGTCGGCTTCGCACCGGTGAAGTTTGAGGATCGCCAGCGCCTGATCGAGCTGATGGAAGGCGTCGAGGACATCCCCGGCGCGGCGCTCGACGAGGGCCTCAACTGGTCGTGGGAATCGTTCGGCCAATATCTCGACGCGCTGGATGCCAAGCCGCGCGACATGGATCTCGGCGCCCAGCTGCCGCACGGCGCGTTGCGCGTCTTCGTGATGGGCGAGCGCGCGGCCCGGCTGGAAGAGGCGACGCCGGAGGAAGTAGCGCAGATGCGCGCGCTGACGGCACAGGCGATGCGCGACGGCGCGCTGGGATTCTCGACCTCTCGCACCCTCAATCATCGCACCGTGAAGGGCGATCCGACGCCGTCGCTGCGGGCTTCGGAAGAAGAGCTGCTCGGCATCGCGCTCGGCATGAAGGATGCCGGTCGCGGTGTCATCGAGTTCATCTCCGACTTCAATACACCCAATCCCGAGAGCGAGTTCGAGATGCTCGACCGTCTGCTCACGGCATCCGGCCGTCCGTTCTCTGTGTCGCTGGCGCAGCGGCACTCGCGGCCCGATGGCTGGCGTCGCCTGCTCGGCCTGGTCGAGGGGCTCGTCGCCAAGGGCCACAGCGCCAAGGCGCAGGTGGCGCCGCGGCCGATCGGCGTGCTGCAAGGGCTGCAGGCCAGCCGCATCCCGTTCTCGATGTGCGCCGCCTACAAGGAGATCCAGCACAAGTCGGTCGAGGAGCGGCTCGCGATCATCCGCGATCCGGCCTTTCGCGCCCGCATCCTGAAGGAGAGCAATGAGCCGCTACGATCGGAGATGGCGGCACGGCTGACCGACTTCGACCGCATGTTCCCGCTGGGCGATCCGCCCGACTACGAGCCGCCGCAGGAGAGTTCGTTCGGCGCCCGTGCTGTGCGCGAGGGCCGCGATCCGCGCGAGGTCGTTTACGACTATCTGATCGAGGGCGAGGGCAGGAACTTCATCTTCGCGCCGTTTGCGAACTATGCCGCGTTCAATCTCGACTGCTGCAGCGAGATGATGCAGAGCCCGCATACGCTGATCGGCCTGGGCGACGGCGGCGCGCATGTAGGCCTGATCTCCGACGGGTCCTATCCCACCTATCTGCTGCAGCACTGGGGCCGCGACCGCAAGCAGGGCCGGCTGGACGTGTCGTGGCTGGTGAAGCGCCATACCCAGGACAACGCCAGGGCTGTCGGCCTCGGCGACCGCGGCGTCGTGGCGGTCGGCAAGAAGGCCGATCTCAACGTCATCGACTTCGACAGACTCCGCGTCGAGGCACCCATCATGAAGTGGGACCTGCCGGCCGGCGGCAAGCGCCTGCTGCAGCGCGCGACCGGCTATCGCGCGACCATCGTGTCCGGGCAGGTCACCTATCGTGATGGCGAGGCGACCGGCGCACTGCCCGGTCGCCTGGTGCGCGGCGCGCGGGCCGGCTGAAGGCCCGCGCGAGAGACGACGCACGGCGCGGTGGGGAAAGAAGCAGCCGGAACCGCACCGCAACCCTGTGCGGCTTGCCGGGTACCCGCCTTACGTTGGCCGGCAAACTCGCGGGTCCTGAGCCAGCTACTCCGGCTTCAGGTTGTTGTCGCGGATCACCTTGCCCCAGAACGCTTGCTCCTTGTTCTGGAAGTCGGCGAACTGCTCGGGCGAACTCAGCACGATGTCCATATCGAACTGATCGATGAACTTCTGAGTGACATCGGGCGAGCGCACCGCCTTGGTGATCTCGGCGTGCATGCGATCGACGACAGGCTTGGGGGTGCCGGTCGGCGCGTAGACACCCCACCAAGAGTAGGACGGCGCAGCCTTGATGCCCTGCTCCATGACGGTGGGCATGTCCGGGACGGCCTTGCTGCGCTTGTCGCCGGTAACTCCGATCAGGCGCAGTTTGCCAGCGCGCACATGGGGCATCATGACGGCAAGACTTGAAACAGCCAGATCGGTGACGCCGGCGATGCCGTCCTGCAGGAGCGGCCCGCCGCCCTTGTAGGGGATCGTGTTCACCTCGAAGCCGTTCTCTTTCTGCATGAAGGCGAACATGACCTGTGCCAGGCTGGCGGCCAGCACCGCGACGCTGATCTTGCCCGGCTCGGCCTTCGCGGCCTTCACGACATCGGCAAAACTCTTGTAAGGGCGCGATGGATGGCAGGCGATGCCTTGCGCACTGCGGCCGATCTGCATGACCGGGAACAACTCACTGTCCTTGTAGGGCAGGTTGGGCGTCCAGATCGGGTTTAGGATGTGATTGTCGAACACGAACAGCCAGGTCTGGCCGTCCGGCGCGGACTTGGCGACGTTCGTGGCGCCAACCACGCCGGTGCCGCCGGGCTTGTTGTCGACGTTGATCTGCCAGCCGGTATTTTCGACCAGCTTGGCCTGGATCACGCGGGTGATCGGATCGGTCGAACCACCCGGCGGAAACGGTACCACGAACCTGATCGGTCCCTTCGGCCAGTCGGCTTGCGCCCTGGCGATGCCCGGGGCGGCCAGTGTGGCTGCAGCGCCTGCCATCAGCGAGCGGCGTTGAATGGTCGTCATTGTAAGTCTCCCTGCGGATACGTTTCTCTTTTATTTTATGCGCTGCCGGCGGCAGCTGCTCCCTGTTCGACCTTTTACTTCAGGCGGCCGCGCAGCGGAAAGGACGATCTTGTGCCGAAAATGTGGCGCAACGGCCCTCTGCGGATCGATCTTTTTGCCAAGCGACGCGCCGTTGGCTATCTAGCCTCCATGTCGCTCATCAAAGGTGAAACCGGCGAGTGGGAGATCGTCCTGGGGTTGGAGGTCCATGCCCAGGTGATTTCCGACGCCAAGCTGTTTTCCGGCGCACCGACTGCGTTCGGGGCCGATCCGAATACCCAGGTGTCGCTGGTCGATGCCGCCATGCCCGGCATGCTGCCCGTGATCAACGAGCGCTGCGTGGAGCAGGCGGTCCGGACCGGTCTCGGCCTCAATGCGAAGATCAACCTGCGCTCGGTGTTTGACCGCAAGAACTACTTCTACGCCGACCTGCCACAGGGCTATCAGATCTCGCAGTTCAAGGACCCGATCGTGGGCGAGGGAGCAGTCGAGATCGATCTGCCTGACGGGAAAACACGCACCATCGGCATCGAGCGACTGCATCTCGAACAGGATGCCGGCAAGAGCCTGCACGACCAGCATCCCAGCCAGACCTATGTCGACCTGAACCGATCGGGCGTGGCGCTGATGGAGATCGTCAGCAAGCCTGACATGCGCACGGCCGACGAGGCCGCGGCCTACCTCGCGAAGCTGCGGTCGATCGTTCGCTATCTCGGCACCTGTGACGGCAACATGGACGAGGGCTCCATGCGCTGCGACGTCAACGTGTCGGTACGCAAGCCCGGTGACGCGCTCGGCACGCGTTGCGAGATCAAGAACGTGAACTCGATCCGCTTCGTGAAGCAGGCGATCGAGTACGAAGCGCGCCGCCAGGTCGAGATCATCGAGGGCGGGGGCAAGATCATCCAGGAGACGCGCCTGTTCGATCCGGGGCGCGGCGAGACGCGATCCCTGCGCTCGAAGGAAGATGCGCACGACTACCGTTACTTCCCCGATCCCGACCTGCTGCCGCTGATCTTCACGCAGGACTATGTCGACCAGATCCGCGCCACTCTGCCGGAGCTGCCCGACGCGCGGAAGAACCGCTACATCAAGGACTTCGGCCTTTCGTCCTATGATGCAGGCGTACTGACGGCCGAACGCGCCACGGCGGAATTCTTCGAGACCGTGGCCAAGGGCCGCGACGCCAAGCAGGCGGCCAACCTGGTGACCGGCGACTTCTTCGCCATGCTGAACCGCCGCGGCGCGACCATCGAAACCTCGCCGATCAGCGCCGCCAACCTCGGCAAGCTGCTCGACCTGCAGGCCGACGGCACGATCTCCGGCCGCATCGCCAAGGACCTGTTCGTCGCCATGGAGGAGACGGGCAAGGATCCGGCGGTCCTGGTCGAGGAACGTGGGCTGAAGCAGGTGACGGACACCGGTGCCATCGAGGCCGCCATCAAGGCGGTGATCGACGCGAACCCCGGCCAAGTGGCCGCCTACAAAGCGAAGCCTGCGCTGTTCGGCTGGTTCGTGGGCCAGGTCATGAAGTCGACCGGCGGCAAGGCCAACCCGAAGGTCGTCAACGAGCTGCTCAAGAAAGCGCTCGACGCCTGACGCCCGGATCGACGTTGCGCGAACCTGGCTCAGCCATCGCGGGACCGCTGCCCGGGCGGCGCGGCGCGTGTGGTTTTTCAGGCGACTGGACTTCCGAGCCCATGGCCTTGGAGCGTTGATCGGTGGGGCGGGCGGCGCGCGTCAGGTTGAAAGCCGTATTGATCAGGCCGATATGGCTGAAGGCCTGCGGAAAGTTGCCGACCAGGCGGCTGTTCCTGCTGTCGTACTCCTCGGCGAGCAGGCCGAGGTCGTTGCGGGTCGCGAGGAGCCGGTCGAACAAGACGCGGGCGTCGTCATGACGGCCGATGGAGATATAGGCGTCGGCCAGCCAGAAACTGCAGGCAAGGAACGCGCCTTCGCCGGGGGGCATCCCGTCGTCCGCCGCCGCCGTGTCGTAGCGCATGACGAACCCATCGACGAGGAGTTCGCGTTCAATTGCCTCGACGGTACCGATGTACCGAGGATCGCTTGCCTCGAGGAAGCCGACCTGCGCCAGCAGCAGGAGGCTGGCGTCGAGGGTCGTCTCGCCATACGCCGCGCGGAAGGTGTTGCGGTCGACGTCGAAGCCCCGGTCCCAGATCTCGCGTCGGATTTCGTCGCGAGTGCCGCGCCACTGTTCGGGGGAGCCGGCGAGCCCATGTCGCTCGACCGCCCGGATTGCGCGGTCGAAAACGACCCATGCCATGACTTTGGAGTATGTGAAATGGAGCGGCGGCCGCCGCATCTCCCAGATGCCGTAGTCGGGATTCCTCCACGACCGTTCGACATGCTTGACCAGCTCGAGTTGC
>JBKBLH010000009.1:0-162653 GCA_046296475.1 Reyranella sp. | reverse complement strand
ATGGGGAGCAACTGTCTTCGGGTTATGCAGTTTGTGGACGCCAAGCTTGGTTTTCGCGAAGCATGGCGTTGAGGGTGACGATGAGCTTTCGCATGACGGCGACGATGGCAACCTTGGGCTTCTTGCCTGCCGCCAGGAGGCGCTGCTTGAAGGCCTTCAAGGTAGGATTCCAGAGGGTCGCGGCCTGTGCCGCCATGAAGAGCACGCGCCGGACAGCGGCACGACCGCCGAAGATGCAGCGGAGCCCCCGCATTCGACCGCTGTCGAAGTCGTAGGGCACGACGCCAACCAGGGCGCCGATCAGGCGGGCGCCCAAGGTGCCGAGTTCCGGCAACAGGGCGAGAAGCGTAGCCGCCAACACCGGGCCGACGCCCGGCATCGAGCACAGCAGATCGCGGCGCGCTGCCAGAACGGGGTTCTCGTCGATGGCACGCGCGATGCGCAGGTCGAGTTCGGCACGATCGTGCTCGAGTTGGCGGATTCGGCGTTGCTGCATGCGGCGCAAGCCGGCGTCGCGCAGGTGTTCGGCCTGATTGCCGATCTGCTGGATGGCATCGACGATCTGGCGCCTGGCCGTGACCAGCTCGGCAAGATGGTCGACGGCGGGATCGTGGCGAGCCTCCCGGCTGGGCAGGGTCGCGACGAACCAGGCGATGGCCCGTGCATCGAGCCTGTCGTTCTTGGCCAGCAGGCCGGCTGCCTGGGCGAAGCGCCGAAGCTTCCAGGCATTGACCGAGCGGACCGGCAGGCCGGCCTTGAGCAAGGCGATGGTCGCGCCCCGCTCGTAGCCGCCGCTGGCCTCCAGGCCGATGGCACGTGCCGCGAATGGCTTGAGCCGGCAGGCCAGCAGGCGCCAGCCGGCTTCGTCATTGGTAACGCTGAACTGCTCCTCGGTCGGATGGACCGCGACGTCCAGCCGATCCTTGGAGACATCGATCCCTACGGTGGCTACGATTTGCGCCATCTTCCAGCCCTTCCTTGTGGTGCGGGGTCGGTCCCTCGCAACTGTTCGGGTTTGCGAAGACAACGGCCGGGGCCCAAGCTCCCCAACGGTGTAAGGCCTTGGTGACAGGCGAGCTCCCAGCCGGGCCGGAGGATTGGCGGCAACCAATCCTCCGGCACTGCACTCTGCACCAAATCAAAGACACAAGGTGCCCGCGTCATACGCCGACCGAGGGGTCATCGCGTAACGCAGTCGGGTTTCTGACCCCTCCGGCCCTGCGGGCCACCTCCCAATTTGAATGGGGAGGTAAAGCTTCGGCTCCACTCCGCGCTGTGCGCTCCGGTCGAGACGACGGACCGTTTGTGTGCGATTGCCCCGCGTCGGACCGGGATCGCTTCAGCCGAATCGTCCCGGATCGCAGGCCTGCAGCGCGCTCGGCAGTTGCTCGCCTTCCATCAGGCGGGCGATCAGGCGGCCCGTCGCGGTGGCCAGCGTGAGGCCGAGATGCTGGTGGCCGTAGCCGCAATAGACGTTGGCGAGACGCGGCGCGCGGCCGATGGCGGGGCGATAGTCGGGCAGGGTGGGGCGCTCGCCGATCCAGCGGCTCTGCTCGACGCCGCCGACGCCGGGGAAGATGTCCTTGAGGTGCTTCTTCAGCAGGTCGGCGCGATGCCACGACGGCGGCTGGTGCGGCGCCGCCAGCTCGACCGTGCCGGCGATGCGCAGGCCTTCAGTCATCGGCGTGAAGAACAGGCCGCGCTCGGGCGGGCTGACCGGCAGGTCGAACCACACATTGTCCGATGCCACCATCACGTGATAGCCGCGCTCGGCGACCAGCGGCGCGTTGAAGCCGAGCAGGCGGGTCAGTTCGCCCGACGCACGGCCGGCCGAGATCATCACCGCGCCGGCCGGAAGCTCCTGGTCGGTGAGCTGCACCGCCGTCACGCGGTTGCCGTCGCGGCGGAAGCCGCGCACGCGGCCGCGCATCACCGTGCCGCCCTCGGCCGTGAAGCGCTCGACCAGGGTCGCGACCACCTTGTGCGGATCGATCGTGTGCGTGCCGTTGGGATAGTGGATGCCGCGCACGATGGTCGGGCTGAGGCCCGGCGCCAGTTCGCGCGCGCGGTTGCCGTCGACGATCTCGAATTCGGTGCCCTTGCCCGACTGCAGGCCGCGCATCTCGTCGGTGCCCTGGAACGCGGTCTCGCTCTCGTAGACGTAGAGCGCGCCGCGCGTGCGGAACAGCTCGCCGAGGCCCGAAGCCTGGATCTCGGCCTTCCAGGCGATGTCGGCCTCGAGCATCAGCGGCTTGAACATCTCCTTGCCCTTCTGGACCTCGGCCGGGCTCAGGGAGGCGAGCGCGAAGCGGGCCATCCAGGGCAGCAGCCAGGGCAGGCTGGGCGGATGCACGGTGAGCGGACCGTTCCGGTCCATCAGCATCTGCGGCACCTTCTTCAGAGTGGCCGGCCGCGCCAGGGGGATCAGGCTGTCGACCGACAGGAAACCGGCATTGCCGAACGAGGTCGCGTTGCCAGGCTCGGCGCTGTCGAGCAGCGTCACCTTGTGGCCGTTGCGCTGCAGGGCGCGGGCGGTGGCGGCGCCGACGATGCCGGCGCCGATGACGATGACGGGGCCGTTCTGGGCTGATTCACTCATGGGCCGACGTTAGCACGCCGCCTGCGCGAGCCGGAGGTCGCGATTGATTTGTCCCTGTGAATCCCTATTTAGGGGCTCATGTCTTCCGCACAATCAGACAGTTCCTCCGGTCCCGGCTGGCATGCCACGACCATCCTCTCGGTTCGCAAGGACGGCCAGGTCGTGATGGCCGGCGACGGCCAGGTCTCGATGGGCCAGACCATCGTCAAGGGCAACGCGAAGAAAGTCCGCCGCATCGGCAACGGCCAGATCATCGCGGGCTTCGCCGGTGCCACGGCCGACGCCTTCACCCTGTTCGAACGCCTCGAGGCCAAGCTGGAGCGCCATCCCGGGCAGCTCCTGCGTGCGGCGATCGAGCTCGCCAAGGACTGGCGCACCGACCGCTACCTGCGCAAGCTCGAGGCGCTGATGGCGGTGGCCGACAAGGACGTGTCGCTGCTGCTGTCCGGCACGGGCGACGTGCTGGAGCCGGAAGGCGGGATCATCGCCATCGGATCGGGCGGGAACTATGCGCTCTCCGCCGCACGCGCGCTGATCGACGTCGACGGGCTCGATGCCGAGGCGATCGCCCGCAAGTCGATGAAGATCGCCGCCGACATCTGCGTCTACACCAACCACAACATCGTCATCGAGAAGCTCTGAGACCCCATGAGTAACGACTTTTCCCCGCGCGAGATCGTCTCCGAGCTCGACAAGCACATCGTCGGCCAGCAGGAGGCCAAGCGCGCCGTCGCCATCGCGCTGCGCAACCGCTGGCGCCGGCTGCAGCTCTCGGATTCGCTGCGTGACGAGGTGCTGCCCAAGAACATCCTGATGATCGGCCCGACCGGCGTCGGCAAGACCGAGATCGCACGCCGCCTGGCCAAGCTCACCAACGCGCCATTCCTCAAGGTCGAGGCGACCAAGTTCACCGAGGTCGGCTATGTCGGCCGCGACGTCGAGCAGATCGCGCGCGACCTGATGGAAGCCGCCATCGAGATGGCGCGCGAGAGCCTGCGCAAGGACGTCAAGGCCAAGGCCGAGCTGGCGGCCGAGAACCGCGTCATCGAGGCGCTGTGCGGCGCCAATGCCAGCGAGGAGACGAAGCTGCGCTTCCGCCACAAGCTGCGCGCCGGCGAGCTCGACGATCGCGAGATCGAGATCGAGGTGGCGGATACCGGCTCGCCCATGCAGTTCGAGGTGCCGGGCCAGCCGGGCGCATCGGTCGGCATGATCAACATCGGCGACATGCTGGGCAAGGCGTTCGGCGGGCGCACGAAGAAGCGCAAGATGACGGTAGCCGAGAGCCACGCGACGCTGTTGCGCGAGGAGAGCGACAAGCTGCTCGACCAGGAGCGGGTGGTGCGCGAGGCGCGCGACATGGTCGAGCAGAACGGCATCGTCTTCATCGACGAGATCGACAAGATCACCGCGCGCAGCGAATACCGCGGCGGCGGCGACGTGAGCCGCGAAGGCGTGCAGCGCGACCTGCTGCCGCTGATCGAGGGCACGACGGTGAACACCAAGCACGGGCCGGTGAAGACCGACCACGTCCTGTTCATCTGCTCCGGCGCCTTCCACCTCGCCAAGCCGTCGGACATGCTGCCGGAGCTGCAGGGCCGCCTGCCGATCCGGGTCAGCCTGGCCTCGCTCAGCCAGGAGGATTTCCGCCGCATCCTGACCGAGCCCGAGGCCAGTCTGGTCAAGCAGTACAAGGCGCTGATGGCGACCGAGAAGGTCGAGCTCGACTTCACGTCCGATTCGATCGACGAGCTCGCGCGCCTGTCGGCCGACATCAACGAGACGGTCGAGAACATCGGCGCGCGCCGGCTGCACACGGTGATGGAGAAGCTGCTGGAGGAGATCAGCTTCACGGCCTCCGACAGGCCCAACACGAAGATCGAGATCGACGCCGCCTACGTCCGCTCGCATGTGAGCGAACTCGCGAAGAACGCCGACCTCTCGAAATTCGTGCTGTAGGGCGATCCCGTTCAGGTCTGTTTCGGTATTGCTCTGACGATGAAGAATCTGCCGAATGTCTCCCGGGTCTGGGCGAAGGTAAAGGCGTTCTCGCGATCGTCGAAAGCCACTTTGGCGTAGTCGATCGAACTCGGCTTGAAGCCCCAGCTCCAGAACTTGAATTTGATGTCCTCGTCCTTTTCGGGATTGCCGCTGTTCGTTGTGTTCGGGCTGATTGTCGGCGGCTCGACAAGCCTCACCGCGTGGCCGCCACTGCCTATTCCAATGAATCTATGCATGCCTAGCGACAGCAGACACACGTCCTCTTCGTCTTTGCTTTTCGACAAAGCGGCAACGAGTGTTTGCTTGTCTTGTTTGTCGCCGTCGGAGAGCTTTGTCGCCGACGCATAGAGGCCGCAGCGCGTGAAGAGATAGACAAGATCGTTCGCCAGGGTGGGTACCCCGAATGCGCTCGCCATGTGGCCGTTGTCCGTAGCCTCGGATAAGGAACCCGTGACGGGCTGGGAAGGCCTGGTAAGCTGCTCGATAGCGGCGAGAAGCAACCAATCGGTATGGGCGTCCAGGTAGAGATCGCGGTTGCGCCGGAGGATATCCGGCGTCGCCGCGTTGTTTCCGAGCTTCAGTCGATATTGTGCCTCGACCGTCGCAGGGTAATCGAACGTGCGGAGCGCGCTGTTCATCTCAACCGAGAGGTCGCCTAGTCTCGCCCAACCCGTCTCATAGAGTCCGAGAGCAAAGCCTGCAATCCTGTCGGGAAACCGGCGCAGTACCGAATTGAGGAACGACGCCGGCAAACACCAGGGGTACTCGCCCTGACGCAGAGATTGAGGACTGTCGACCAGCGTTCGCAGACGCTCAGCGAATTTGTTCGGCGACAGGCCGAACTGTGTTGTTGGAGACGTCTTCAACCAGTCGTTTATCCGAACGCGAGCGGAATTCGCCGAGTCCCGACGATCATCCAGCAACTTCCCAAGGGACGGCGACGACGCCGGCGATCCGGCAGCGAGCAATAGCAGGATGTCCAAGATTGCCATTTGATCAAACTCCGACGAGGTGAAGCGGAATCAAGTCGGAGATCGCCGGACGACTGGCGATCCATCTGGGGGAACGGGCTTTGTCGCCGATTTGACAGTTAACCGCGCCATCAACACCGCACGCTTCGCCACGCCCCGATCCATGATGATCTTCTTCTGCGCCGCCACGGCGTGCAGACGGTCCTTTTTCTCGCGCAGCACAAATTTTCCGGCGATTTTCTGCGGTGTAAGGTCAGCCAGGTTGCGGGGCATCATCCGTGGAAGGCGACTTTCATCTGCCTTCGGCTTCGGGGGCCTGGCGGCCGGCGTCTCGACGAAGAACGTGCACGAGGCTTCGACGCGTGCGCCGCTGGGTGGCACGATCGACACGATCAGCGTGTTGAGGCCCTCCTCGAGTTCCGGGCCGGGGGCCGTCCGCGACAGGACCACGCCAGCCGGCGCTTGTGCCGCGAGGCGGCCGATCTGACTCACCGTCAGTGGCGCACCGAAGCGCCGCTCGCCGCGTCGTGGTGTCGGCGTCACGACCGCCGCTGGCTTTGCCCCCACCGTCACCCTCGCTGCGCCGGTCCCGACGGGCGCGTGCCGGGCGGATGCCAGCGCTTCCGCTCCCGCAGCGGTGAAGGCGGCCGCCGCCGAGATACGGGACTGACCTGTCATCTGGACGCTCGCCAGAGGCCGCAGGCCGCCGCGCGGCGTGGGCTTCCGGACAGTCCCCGGGACAACCGGCGCGGACCGCGACGACGCCCAGTGAGGTCGCAAAGCCAGAGTATCCTTCGCATCGAATCGTCCGCCGATGGGGCGGGGGTTCACGGGCGGCTCGCCCAGTTCGGCCACGGCAAAGCCAGAGAGAGGGATCTCACGCCCGTTGAGGAAAACATGAACAATGGAAGGACGATCGTCGGTATCGTCCACTGCGTCGCGGGACAGGCCTTGGATTTCTATTTGCAGCTTCGTCTGCCCAACGGCGACGGAGCCAGGTACCGGCGAGAGGATCCGCACGCCCCGTGGTGTCGGTTCGACGGCCGCCCGTTGGCGGGTCAGGCGCTCGTGCTTGGCCACGATGTCGCGGCGTTCGCCTTCGGCGACCTGCAGCGTCGCCTCCTTCGTGAACGCGGACGGGAGCGAGCGTGCTGCGTCGCGCACGGCGTCTTCGAAAGCGTCGAGTTCGCGTATCGCGCGGCGCATGCCGTCGACGACGGCTTCGACCGGCACATCGATCCGCCCGAGAGATACGCCGTGGCGGGTTCCGAGGATTGTGACGTCGAAGCCGACATTGACATGTGGGTCGCGGCCGATCCGATCATAGATCGCATCGGCCAGTCGATTGACCACGAGATTGCCGATCTGCTGGGCGAGATCGCGGTCGGGATCGAGCTCACGGACGTCGTCCATGATGGAATCGATCTCCTCCGCCAGTTCACCCACGATGTCGAGCACGCCATCGATCACCTTGTTGTCGAGGGCCTGTTCGAGGGCATCGCGCGCGAGGGCGCGCATCGATCGCCTGAGGTCTGGCGGCGCCAGGGAGCGGTAGACAAAGTTGTCGGTCAGCGCGGACAGGGCATCGCCGACGAGTTCGTCGGCGAGTCTGCTTCTGAATCTGCGCCGGCCTGACGCGCTCGCCAATGGCGTCAAGGCTCGCAGCAGGTTCTCGGCCGCGTCGTCGAACTGCTGGGCGACTTCACGGGCGAGGCGTTCGATGTCGGCGACAAGTTGGCCCAGCCTCCGCTGCATCTCCTCCAGTGCGTGCTGCGTGTCGTCGACCCATTGCTGGAGCTGGCGCTGCACCGCCTCCAGAATCTCGGCCATCTCCTCGAGAATCTTCCGGCCGATCAGTTCGATCAGCTTCGCGACGAACTGCAGGAAGCGTTCGCCGCCGACGGCCCCCAGCTCCGTCGCCAGGGCCATCATGGCCTGGCCGTTGGGCATGAAGGTGCTGCCGCGCAGCTGCTGCAGGAAGTCAGCGCCGGCATCCATCGGCAGCGGATCGATGACTTCGTACATCAGTGAGCGGATTCTGGCTCGTTGCGTCTCGCTGAACGGCCCGAGCACTTCCGCGCCGATGCGCAAGGCATCTGCCGTCAGTTCGGCGATCTCGCTTGTCGGCACAGGCAGTTGGGTCGCCTTCGACAGCTGCGCCACGATCCCGTTGGGCGCCGCGACGTCGTTGGCGAGACGGTTGAGGATGCCGTGAAGCTGGTCTTGCGCGGCAGCCAGCATGATGTCGGTGGTGACGACGAGGCTGCGGCCGATCAGCTTCATCAGGACGCCCGAGAGCGCCTCCTTCAGGCGTTCCCGGTCGGCGCCGCGCCGGGTCCAGTCGGTAACGACCCCGAACACCGTCTCGAGGGTGAAATCCGTCGTCGGCAGGAAGACCTCGTCGAAGTAGCTCTTGAGATCGGACCGCAACAACAAGCGATCGCGCAGCGCGGGAGCGAGTTCAGTGTGAATTTGGTCCGACATGAGGGCGCGCAGGCCGTCGGCGATCGCCACCAGGGTTGCCTGGGCGTCGGGTTGGCCGGTGCCGCTCGCGATGACGCTGCCGATATTGCGCAGGAAGGTCCGGGCCACGTCCTTGGCCGAGGTACCCAGCGGGCCGGTCATGGCGGCGAGGAACCGGTCCACGCCGGGATTGTTTTGCATCAGGAAATCGAGCGCCGCGTCGGCCACCAGGAACTCGACGAGATCGTCGAGCCCGAGGGCCGTGGCTGGCGGCGACGGCAGTGCAGCCCGGATATGGTCGCGCACCAGCTGGGGAACCGGCGCCGCCAGGCTTCCGGTGAAGGCCTTCCGGGTTTGCCGTGGTGGTTGGCCGATGACGCTGAGCCTGGCGTCGGCGCGCGCCACCCGGCGGTTGGCAATCAGGGCCAGCTGGGCTGCCGACCACAGGACGGAGATGAACCGCTGGGTCGGCGCATCGACGGTGCGGCCGACGATGGCGGTGGCCAGGTCGATGACCCGCGTGACCAATGTGTTCCAGTAGGCCTCCGTTGCGGGCGCCCCGTCGAATGGTTCGTCGGGAAACATCTGCAGGTGATCGGCGAGGGCGCGCCGCGCCGGCAGCGCGGCCGTCCAGGTTGCCGGCGCCGTGGTCGACAGCCACCTCTGGAGTGCGCGGCGCAGGGCTTCGAGCGCCGCGTCCGTCAGGCCTTTCAGCAGGAAGCGCTGGCCCTCCTCGAGCGTCACCTGGGCGCAACGCAACGCCACGTCCTGGGCGTCTCCCGGCGTCGCCGCAGGGGCATTCAGGGCGAGGTATTCACCGAGCTCGTAGGCCGTGCGGAAGGCGATCTTGAAGGCCGGTCGTGCCGCGTCGATCAGCGCGCGCAGCGATGCCGCATCGCTGGGCAGCTCGCCCTTGATCTCGTCGCAGGCCTTGTCGACCAGCACGTCGACCGAGCGCGAGACGAAGCGACTGAAGTCGGCGAACTCCATGGCGGCGAAGACCCTGAAGCCGGCGCCGGCCTTCAGGCCGACGCCCATGCCGCCCACGATGTTGAAGCCGGGTCTGATGTTGCGCGAGGGCTGGGCGATCGCCGTGCCCGTGACGACGAGCTGGGCGTAAGCCTGCGCGGTCAGGGCCGCTTTCGCATAGAGCCCCGCCTTGATGTCGATCTCCGACAGGAACACGCGCAGCAGGTCGACCGGCAGGCCGCGCATGTTCGGATCGTTGCCGGCCAATTCGAGGAAGTCGCCGACCTTGAGGCCGAGGCTGACCTGGACCGCCGCCGCCAGCTCGGCGATCGCCTGCAGGCGGACGGCAAAGCCGATCTCGCCGAACAGGTTCATCGGCACCTGGATCTGGGCCGTCACCGACGCGGCCGCGCTCGCCTGGCCCGAAAGCTCGGCGCTCAGGAACTTGCCCACGCCGGCATCGACGTTGGCGAGGGCGGAGATGCCGAGGTCGAAATTGAGGCCGCGCGCGACCTGCGCGCCGGCGGCGATGGTGACCTGGGCGTTGCCGCCGGCCTGCGCCCAATCGGTGGCGACGGTGCCGCCCGCGGCAAAGACGTCCTGGTCCAGTCGTGCTGTCGGCATTCGTCGCGCGCTCCCCCCGCCCGCAGCGCCCACGCGTCGGAGCTGCACGGGATCGAGGTTAGCGTCTCGCGACCACGGGCAACAGGCCGCGATCCGGCCGGCGAGATATGCGCGACGGGACGTCGGCCCCCACGCGATGAAAGAGCCGATCGCCGCGGTGGCGAGTGTTCGGGCGCCACGCGATGGCATCCGGAAATTGCAAGCTGCGGATACAAGCTGTATCGGCAGCGCTCCGACACGCCATTCTTCCACCATGTTTCATCGCTGGTGGAGCTCTATGAGGCGGCGCAGAGCGACAAGATCTACACGCATCACTTCAACACGCTGAGGTCCGTGCTGGAAAAAACGGCTGTCTTCCATGGGTATGGGCACTTTTCCGCCTGCATCAAGAAGCACAAGAACGATGCCGACGGAATCCTTCACCAGCGTTTCATCGACCTCCTGAGCCACGGCAAATACTCGCTGTACGAGCCGAGGGAGATGGGCGACGAGACACGGGACTACTTCCGCACCATCCTTTATGGCTTCCTCAGAGATTACCCGTTTAATCCCGACTTGTTTCCAGCCGTTCCGGCGGCCCCCGCGCCTGTATCGGCACCGGCAACCGGAGCCACGCCATGAACGACACCAATCAAAAGCGACTGGGCAACACCCTCTGGAGTATCGCCAATCAACTACGCGGGGCGATGGATGCGGACGATTTCCGCGACTACATGCTGTCCTTCCTCTTCCTGCGCTACCTCTCCGACAACTACGAGACGGCGGCGCAGAAGGAGCTGGGCAAGGATTACCCCGAGACCGGCGTCGCCCGAACGGTGCCGCTGGCGCTGTGGTATGCCGACAACCCGGATGACATCGCCGAGTTCGAGAAGCAGATGCGGCGCAAGGTGCATTACGTCATCAAGCCGGAGCACCTCTGGAGCAGCATCGCAAACCTGGCCCGAACTCAAAGTGATGAACTGTTGCGTACGCTCCAAGTGGGCTTCAGGTTCATCGAGGAAGAGTCTTTCGAGAGCACCTTTCAGGGGCTGTTTTCCGAGATTGATTTAGGTTCCCCCAAGCTAGGCAAGACCTACGCCGACCGAAACGCCAAACTCTGCACCATCATTCAGAAGATCACCGAAGGGCTGAATGAATTCTCCACCGGCATCGACGCGCTGGGCGATGCCTATGAATACCTGATCGGTCAGTTCGCCGCCGGGTCCGGCAAGAAGGCGGGCGAGTTCTACACGCCGCAGCAGATCTCGGACATCCTCTCTGCCATCGTTACGTTGGACAGTCAGGAGCCGAAGACCGGAACGAAGAAGCGGCTGGAACGCGTGATGGACTTCGCCTGCGGCTCCGGCTCGCTGCTGCTCAACGTCCGCCACCGGGTGAAGGAAGCGAGTGGCACCATCGGCAAGATCTTCGGGCAGGAAAAGAACATCACCACCTACAACTTGGCGCGCATGAACATGCTGCTGCACGGGGTAAAGGACACCGAGTTCGAAATCTTCCACGGCGACACCCTGCTCAACGACTGGGATATCCTGCGAGAGTTGAACCCGGCCAGGAAGCCGCTTTTCGACGCCATCGTTGCCAATCCGCCCTTCAGCTACCGCTGGGATCCGAGCGAGAGCATGGGCGACGACGTGCGCTTCAAGAACTACGGCCTCGCGCCCAGGTCCGCCGCCGACTTTGCCTTTCTGTTGCACGGCTTCCACTTCCTGAAAGACGAAGGGGTGATGGCCATCATCCTGCCGCATGGCGTGCTGTTCCGTGGCGGCGCGGAGGAGCGCATCCGCACCAAGCTGCTCAAGGACGGCCACATCGACACCGTCATCGGCCTGCCCGCCAATCTCTTCTACTCGACGGGCATTCCTGTCTGCATCCTCGTGCTCAAGAAGTGCAAGAAGCCGGACGACGTGCTCTTCATCAACGCCACCGAGCACTTCGAGAAGGGTAAACGCCAGAACCAGCTCAGGCGCCAGGACATCGACAAGATCGTCGACACGTACCAGCACCGGAAGGAAGAGGCCCGCTACGCCCGTCGGGTCGAGATGGCCGAGATCGAGAAGAACGGCTTCAACCTCAACATCTCCCGCTACGTCAGCACCGCGATCGCCGAGGAGGAGATCGACCTGACAGCAGTGCATGCCGAGCTGACGAGCATCGAAAGTGCGATTGTCGCCGCGACGGCCAAGCACAATGAGTTCCTGAAGGAGCTGGGATTGCCCTTGCTGCCAGTGGGGAGCGCGGGCGCAACAAAGGCATAGGACGGCGCCTGCAGTGGCGAACGCTTCGCGTTTGCACCCGTTCTTACCTTCCGTCCAGGCCCATAACCGAAACAAACGAATCAAACGAAATAACTGTCGGGGAAAGGGCCCCCCGCGCACTCCCGGGGTGGCGGCCGCCCGGTTTCTCGCACTGGGCGTGCTTTTGGACCCTGGCGCGGCCCGGGAAACCCGCCCGCTGAACGGGGAGGCAGAGCTTACAGGCAGTAGGCCGCGATCAGGTCCACGAGATAGGCAGGGCCGTTCAGGCCCCACAGCACGAAGGACAGGATCGTCGCGGCGGCGACCAGGCTGGCCAGCCCCCACAGCAGCAGGGGGCGCCAGCCGATGGTCGTGGTGGGGGTCGTGCCGGGGGTCATGCCGGCTGCGGGATCGAGCTCGGGCGGATCAGCCGCTCCTCGACGATCGGGTAGTGCAGGGCGGCGGACACGACCCCCAGCGCGATCGAGATCCACCACATCATGTCGTAGTTGCCCTGCAGGTCGAACAGCCGCCCGCCGCCCCAGCCGCCGAAGAAGCTGCCGACCTGGTGGCCGAAGAAGACGATGCCGTTCAGCATGGTGACGTGCACCGGCCCGAAGATGTAGCCGACCAGCGAGGTGGTGAGCGGCACCGTGCCAAGCCACAGGAAGCCCAGCGCTGCGGCGAAGATCAGCACCGAGGCGGCCGACAGCGGCGCGATCACGAAGCCCAGGAAGACCAGCGAGCGCAGCAGGTAGAGCGTCGACAGCAGGTTCTTGCGCTTGAACCGGTTGCCCATCGAGCTCCACAGGATGGCGCCCGCGATGTTGAACAGCCCGACCATGCCGATCGCCCAGCCGCCCAGCTCGGCCGGGGACAATTCGATGCCGAACAGCGACAGGCCGATCCCCTTGTCGGAGATGTAGGCCGGCAGATGGCCGCCGACGAAGGCGACGTGGAAGCCGCAGACGAAGTAGCCGACCACCAGCAGCACGTAGCTGCGCTGCGCGAAGGCCTCGGCCAGCGCCTCGCCGGTGGTCTGGTTGCCGCCGCCGGCCTTCCGGGACGCCGCGATCTCCTTGCGGTCGTTGAGGCCGAGCGGCAGCACGATCATGATCACGGCGAGCGCGGTCAGCGCCCACATGGTCGGGCGCCAGTCGCCGAAATAGTTCTGCAGCACCGCCGCCAGCGGCACGATGAAGAACTGGCCGAACGAACCGCCGGCCGAGCAGATGCCCACCGCCAGCGCCTGCTTGGCGGGCGGCGCGACGCGCAGGATGACGCCCAGCACCGGCCCGAAGGTCGCCGCCGACAGGCCGATGCCGACCAGCACGTTGCCGAGGATCAGCATGAAGCCGTCGTGCATCGTGGCGGTGACGACCATGCCCAGGACGTAGAGGACGCCGCCGCCGGCGATGGTCGGCGCGGAGCCGAACCGGTCGGCCAGCCGGCCCGAGAAGGGCGCGATGGCGCCCATCAGCAGCATCGACAGCGCGGTGCCGAAGGAGAAGAGTTCGCGGCCGACATCGAGTTCGGCCGAGATCGGCTTCAGGAAGATGCCGAAGCTCTGGCGCACGCCGAGGCCGATGGTGAGGACGAGAAAGCCGCACCAGACGGCGGTCCAGTAGGAGCGTTGGGTCATGGCCGCAAACTGAGGCGGCATGGGCGAACTGGCAAGCCGTCCTGCCTTATGGTTTCCATAGAATTACTTCATGCCGTCCCAAGCTTCGATGTGGCAGAAGATATCCATGGCGCGACTGCGGTTCCTGTGCGGCTTGGCAGCATTCCTGACGGTTCTGGCAGGAAGCGCCGGGGCGGCGCCGCGACTGGAGCGCGAGCGCTGCACCTTCAAGCCACCGCGCGGCGACCGGGTCGAATGCTACGTCCTGACTGTGCTGGAGAACCGCGACCAGCCGCAGGGCCGCGAGATCAGGCTCAAGGTCGCGATCCTCAAGGCCAAGCGCACCGCGGGCGTCGAGCCGATGATCTACCTCTCGGGCGGCCCCGGCGATTCGCCGCTCGTCGCCTCGACGCCGGGGGCGGATGCGCTCAGCGAGGGCGACTGGTGGAACGAGACGGCCGCCATCCGCCGCCGGCGCGACGTGGTCATCCTGAGCCAGCGCGGGGCCGGCGGGTCGAACCCCAACCTCGACTGTTTCGATACGCGCGTCTCGGACCCGGCCAAGGCCCGCCGCCGCGCCGTCACCGAGCAGCAGGAGCGCGAGATCCTGGCGCGCTGCCGCGCCGGGCTCGACCGCCGCAAGATCGACCTCGCCATGTACACGACGCCGGCCCTGGCCGACGACGTGGCCGATCTTGCGGCGGCGCTGGGACAGAGCAAGATCAACATCTACGGCGTATCCTACGGCACCCGGTGGGCGCTCGAAGTGATGCGCCGCCATCCCGACCTGGTGCGCGCGGCGGTGCTCGACGGCGTCTATCCACCCCAGGTCAACGGCGAGCAGAACGAACCCACGATCGTGCGCCGGGCCTTCGAGCAGCTCTATGCCGACTGTGCCGCCGATGCCGTGTGCCGCGAACGTCATCCGACCCTCCGCGCCAGCGTCGAGGGCCTGATCGAAGCGGCGCAACGCACGCCGCTCGAACTCGCCCTCACCCTGGAGGACGGTCCACATCCCGTTCAGCTCGATGGCACCCAGGTGCTCATGATCCTGCTGAACATGATGCGCGAGGGCGAGGCCGCCGCAATCCCCGAGACGGTGGCGGCGGCGCAGCGCGGCGACCTGCGGCTGCTCAAGCTCTACGCCGAGGATCTCGAGACCAACGACGGCGGACTGCTGGAACAGAACGCCCAGCAGTTCGACGGTCTCTACAACAGCGTCGAGTGCCGCGAGACCTGGCCCATGGTGGACCGCACGGCCCGCCGCAAGGCGATCGAGAGCAACGGGGTCTACGGCCTGAACGCCCGGTCGAGCAAGTCGCCGACCTTCTGCCCGGTGTGGCGGGTCGCGCCCGCGCCGGCCGCCGAACGCCAGCCGGTGAAATCCGACGTGCCGATCCTGCTCCTGAGCGGCGGCTACGACTGGCTGACGCCGCCGGCCTGGGCGCGCGAGGCGGCGAAGACGCTGCCCGCGTCGCGCAACGTCGTCTTCCGGGCGCAGGGCCATGGCGTCGTGGTGCAGGATGCCTGCGCCGCCCGGCTGCGCGACACCTTCATCGAGGATCCGAACCCCAAGCGCGCGCTGCCCTGCCGCCCCGACAAGGCGCCCAACTTCACCGCCGCCTGGGACCGCGTGCGCAACATGCCGTGAGGAGAAGCCAATGAACCGCGTGCTCGCCCATACCGGCGCGACCTATCCGATCGTGCAGGCGCCGATGGGGTACATCGCGCGCAGCCAGTTGGCCTCGGCGGTCTCCAATGCCGGTGGCCTCGGCATCATCGAGACCTCGAGCGGCGAGGTCGACGCCTGCCTCGCCGAGATCGCGAAGATGAAGCAACTGACGGACAAGCCGTTCGGCGTGAACCTGCCGCTGCTCTTCATCCGTGAACCACGGGTCGTGGACCTGGTGGCGAAGTCCGGCGTGAGGTTCGTCACCACCTCGGCCGGGTCGCCGGCGAAGCTGCTGCCGGCCCTCAAGGCGGCCGGGCTCATCGTCTATCACGTCGTACCCAATCTCTCCTCGGCGCTGAAGGCGGTCGAGGCCGGCGTCGACGGGCTGATCGTCGAAGGCGGCGAGGGTGGCGGCTTCAAGAATCCCGACGACGTCTCCACGCTGGTGCTGCTGCAGGCGGTTCGGGAGCGGACCGACGTGCCGATGATCGCGGCCGGCGGCATCTGCGACGGGCGCGGCATGGCGGCGGCTTTCGCGCTGGGCGCCGAGGGAATCCAGATGGGCACGCGCTTCGTGAGTTCGGCCGAGAGTCCGGTGCATGCGAACTACAAGCAGGCGATCGTCGATGCCGGCGATACCGGCACGGTGATGCTCAATCGCAAGTCGACACCGTGCGTGCGGGCGCTGAAGACCAGCCGGACGGCGGCGATCGAGCGCGAGGGTTCGTTCGACCGCTCGATCTTCGCATCGGTGAAGGACGTCTACTTCGGCGGCGACATGGAAGCCTCGCTCGCTCTCGCCGGCCAGACGGTCGGCCTGATCCACGAGGTCCTGCCGGTCGCCGAGATCGTCCGGCGCACCGTCGAAGGCTTCCATGCCATCCGCCGCGAGCAGGGCGAGAGATCCCTCGCCGGCGGGTTCTGAGGCTCTACTCCAGCAGCTCTACTTCAGCAGCTCCGGCGCGATCAGCCGGGGCAGGAAGAGTGCGATGTCGGGCCAGACGATCATCGCCGCCAGCACCACGACCATCGGCACCAGCATGATGAGCGTGTCCTTGAGAGCGACGCGCAGCGGCACGCCGGCCACCGCGCAGGAGATCATGAGGCAGAGCCCGTAGGGCGGCGTCACCAGGCCGAAGGCCAGCGATACGATCGCGACGATCGCGAAGTGGACGGGATCCATCGACACCGACTTGGCGAGCGGTTCCAGGACGGTGCCGACGATGATGATCGCGGGGATGGCGTCCAGGAAGCAGCCGACGACCAGGAACACGAAGGCGATGAAGAAGCCGACGCCGATCGGGCCCATGCCCCAGGTCGTGACGTTGGCCAGGAGTTCCTGCGGGATCCTGTAGTAGGCCAGCAGCCAGCCGAAGGCCGAGGCGGTGCCGATGCAGAACAACGCCACGGAGGCGAGCTTGCCGGTGTCGACCAGCGCCTTGTAGACCTCCCTCGGACCCATCTCGCGATAGACCACGATCGACAGGATGGCCGAGTAGAGCACCGCGACGCAGGCCGATTCCGTCGCGGTGAACCAGCCGGCCAGGATGCCGCCGACGATGATGACGGGTGTCATCAAGGCCGGGATCGACACCCAGATCGAGCAGAGAAGCTGGCGCAACGTACCGGGCGGATAGGTCGGATAGCCGCGCTTCACGGCGTAGATGTGCACCGTCGCCATCTGGGCGCCCGCGATCAGGAGGCCGGGCACGACGCCCGCGAGGTAGAGCGCGCCGATCGAGGTCGAGATCAGCCCGCCCCAGACGATCATTAGGATCGAGGGCGGAATCACCACGGCGAGGACGGCGGAGACCGCGGTGATGGCGACCGAGAAGGAGAGGTCGTAACCCTCCTTGGTCTGGGCATCGATGAAGATCTTGCTCTGGCTGGCGGCATCGGCCGTCGAGGAGCCGGAGATGCCGGCGAAGAAGACGGAGAGCACGACGTTGATCTGGGCCAGCGAGCCCGGGAAGCTGCCGACGATGGCGCGCGACAGCGCCACCAGCCGGTCGGTGATGCCGCCGACGCTCATCAGGTTGGCCGTCAGCAGGAAGAACGGCACGGCGAGCAGGATGAAGGAGTTGTAGGCGTTGAAGGTTTCCTGCGCGAGCATCATCGTCCCGAGCCGCGGCTCGAGATAGAAGAGCGGCAGGCAGGCGAGCCCCAGCGCGAAGGCCACCGGGACGCGCAGCACCAGCAGTACGAAGAAGCAGCCGAACAGGATCGAAGCGGCTTCGCCGGCGGAGAAGAGCGCGCCGGTCATGTCGCGCTCCGGCCGAGCAGGATGCGGGCCTCGTCGTAGAACTGCTCGCCGAGGAAGACGATCCAGGTGAAGGCGGCGGCCGGCCAGGCGATGTGGATCATCCAGAGCGGCAGTTCGGCCAGCTCGGAGGTGCGATACCAGGCAAAACTCGTGAACTCGATGCCGCCGACCAGGAACACGAGGGCGAAGGCGAGGATGCCGAGACGCGCGACGATCCGCACGGCGGCCTCGCCGCGGCGGGGCAGGGTCGGCCACACGTCGACCTCGAAGTGGGAGGCTTCGCGCACGCCGATCATGGCGCCGATCATGATCATCCAGATGAACAGGAAGCGCGCCATCTCCTCGGTCCAGATATAGGCCGGGATCAGCGCCGTGTAGCGCGAGATCATCTGCAGGGTGACGGGGATGATGATGATGGCGACGGAGAAGGCCAGCAGGCCGGTCAGGAACCTGGCGTAGGCGGCCGTGAACCGGCGCCACAGGCCGGGCGGCGAGGCAGGAGAGGGCATACGGGAACCGTTTGAAAAGCGCGCCTGGCTGCGGGCCGGGATAAAGGCGCAGCGAAGCCCGCGGCTCCGCTGCGCCTCCGGATCAATTGGTGGCGACGATCTGCGTGAAGATGCCGTCGGCGCCGATCTCCTTGGCGTAGGCGGCCATCACCGGGTCGACCAGCTTCTTCATCTCGGCACGGTCCTTGAACGGGATGCGCTTCAGCTTGCCGGCCTTCTCCAGCGCGACGAGCTTCTGCTCGTCTTCGGAACTCTCGACCTGGCGCCCGTAGGCGCCGGCTTCCTTGCCCGCCTTGACGATCGCGTCCTGCAGATCCTTCGGAAGCGACTTGAAGGTCTTCGAAGAGAAGCACACGGGACGGATGGTGATGGCGTGCTCGGTCATCGCTAGATTGGGCGCCACCTCGTAGAACTTCATCGACTCGACGCCGGCCGCCTCGTTCTCGCCGGCCGAGATGACGTTGTTCTGGATGGCGTTGTAGACCTCGTTGTAGGCGATCACCGTCGGCGACATGCCGGCGGCCGCGAAGGTCTTGGACCAGATCGGAGCGCCCTGGACGCGGACCTTCAGTCCCTTGATCTCGGCGAGGCTGCTCACCGGCTTGTTGGCGAAGATGTTGCGCACGCCGCCGCCGGCATAGCCAATCAGCATGACCTGGGCCTTCTGCGCGACCTCGTCGGCCACCGGCTTCAGAAGGTCGAGGTCGAGCACCTTGTTCCATTGCGCGAGGTCGCGGAACAGGAACGGCGCGTCGATGAAGGGCGCGGCCTTCGAGAAGGTCGACATGTGGGCCGGCGAGACGACCGCATAGTCCACCGCCTTGCCCTGCGCCATGTACTCGAAATACTGCTTCTCGAGACCCAGCGAGGAATTGCGGTGGAGCACGAAGTTGATCGGCTTGCCGTAGTACTTCTTCACCAGCTCCTCGAACTTCAGGAGCGTCTTGTTGAAGGCGTGGTCGTCATTGAACTGGACCGCGCCGTTCAGCGTCAGCGGCGCCTGGGCGTTCGCGATGAACGGGGCCGCGAGAGTCGAGGCGGCGATACCGCCCATCAGCAGTCTGCGCTTCATGTCGTTTCCTCCAATGGTCCTGTTTTGGTTCTGAGACCGGACCCCGCGCAAACTATGCATGGCTTTCGGGGCGAGCGCGACCAAGTTGTCAGACAACCGACCTCAGTCCTTTTCGGGATGCTGGTCCGGACATTGCGGCGGGTTGTGCGCTCGCACGTTATTGGATATCATCATAACACATAAATAACCTGTATTATGTCGCTCGGTACCCTTCCTTCGAACGTTCTGGCGAGAGTCGACGGTCCCTTCGTTCCCAAGCTCGTCTCGGTCCTGCGCGAGGGTTACGGGCTGGCGGCGTTGCGCGCCGACGCCGTCGCCGGGCTCACGGTGGCGATCGTGGCCCTGCCGCTCTCGATGGCCATCGCCATTGCCTCGGGGACAACGCCGGAACGGGGCCTGTTCACGGCCATCGTCGGTGGCTTCCTGATCTCGGCACTGGGCGGCAGCCGCTTCCAGGTCGGCGGCCCCGCCGGCGCCTTCATCGTTCTGGTCGCCGCGACCGTAGCGCGTCATGGAATCGAAGGGATGCTGCTTGCCACGCTGATGGCCGGCCTGTTCCTGGTGGCGGCCGGCGCGCTGCGGCTCGGCACCTTCGTCAAGTTCATCCCCTATCCGGTCACCGTGGGGTTCACGACCGGCATCGCGGTCATCATCTTCGCCAGCCAGATCAAGGATCTGTTCGGCCTCACCCTGCAGGGCAAGGAGCCGGGGGAATTCGCCGCCAAGCTCGAAGTCCTGGCGGGCGCGGCCGGCACGGTGAACGCGGCCGCCGTCGCCCTGGCCGTCATCACCATCGGTGTCATCCTCGGCCTCCGCAAGCTGCGGCCGCACTGGCCGGGCATGCTGGTCGCCGTGGTGGCCACGTCGGTCGCGACCTTCCTGCTCGGCCTGCCGGTCGAGACGATCGGCAGCCGGTTCGGCGGCATCCCGTCCATGCTGCCGGCCCCCAGCCTTCCGGACATGTCGCTGGAGAAGATCCTGGCCGTCCTGCCGGATGCGCTCGCCTTCGCGCTGCTGGGCGCCATCGAATCGCTGCTTTCCGCCGTGGTGGCCGACGGCATGACCGGCCGCCGCCACCGCTCGAACTGCGAGCTGGTGGCCCAGGGCGTGGCCAACATCGCGTCGGCGCTGTTCGGTGGCATCTGCGCCACCGGCACGATCGCCCGCACCGCGACCAATGTCCGCGCCGGCGCGCGCGGGCCGGTCGCCGGCATGCTCCATTCGACCTTCCTGCTGGGCTTCATGCTGCTGGCCGCACCGCTCGCCGCTTATATTCCGCTGGCCGCCCTGGCCGGCGTTCTGGCGGTCGTTGCCTGGAACATGGCCGAGAAGCACGAGTTCATGACCCTGCTGCGCTCCTCGCGCGGCGATGCGGTGGTCCTGCTCTCGACCTTCCTCCTGACCGTGTTCCGCGACCTGACCGAAGGCATCGTGGTCGGCACGGCGCTCGGCGTGATCCTGCTCATCCAACGGCTGACCGCCACGGCCGGCGTCGTCGCGCAACCCGCCCGGGCGCCCTTCGCCGCAGACCTCGTGACCGACCCGCGGGTGATCGTCTACCGCCTGTCCGGCGCCTTCTTCTTCGGCACGGCCTCGACCGTGGGCGCCGTGCTCGACAACATCGCCGACCAGCACAAGGCCTTCGTGATCGACTTCAGCGCCGTGCCGTTCGTCGATTCGACCGCGGCCAACGTCATCGCCGGCGCGGGACGCAAGGCGGCGCGGCATGGCGTGCGAGTCTACGTCACCGGCGCCACGCCGTCGGTCCGCCACGCGCTGCTGCGAGCCGGCGCCGGGCGACCGCAGGTCCGCTACCTGCCCACCATCGACCATGCCGTTCGCGAGGCGCATCTGCTGTAGAATGGCCCATGGCCTCCACTGCTTCGATCTCCCCTGTCTCGATCTCCAGTGCCGCGCTTAGCGCTGAAATTGCCCCTTTGGGCGCCGAACTCGTCCGCCTCCGGGACCGCAATGGCGCGGATCTTCTTTGGGATGGCGATCCCGCCGTCTGGAACGGCCGCTCGCCGCTCCTGTTTCCCATCGTCGGCGAAGTCGCGCGCAATCGGCTCGACGTGGCCGGCAAGGCCTACGAAATCGGGCGCCATGGCTTTGCGCGCATATCGACGTTCTCGTTGGTGGATTCCGATGCCGCGTCCTGCACCTGGCGCCTCGAATCGAGCGAGGCGACGCGGCGCCGGTATCCGTTCGAGTTCCGGCTGGACGTCACCTATCGCATCGATGCCGCCGTGCTGCACATGGAAGCCCAGGTCACCAATACCGGGGCCGTGGTCATGCCGGCCTCGTTCGGCTTCCATCCTGCGCTGCGCTGGCCGCTGCCCTATGGCAAGTCACGGGACGCACACGAGATCGTCTTCGAACGCGACGAGCCGGCGCCGGTCCGCCGTCCGGTCGACGGCCTGCTGAGCGCCGCGCAGTTCCCGACTCCGGTGAGGGACCGCCACCTTCTGCTGCACGACGACCTGTTCGAGGACGGCGCGCTGGTGTTCGACACGCTGGCCAGTCGCAGCGTCCTCTATGGCGACGCGATCAAGGTCGACTTCCCGCGCATGCCCCATCTCGGCATCTGGACCAAGCCTGGCGCCGGCTATGTCTGCATCGAACCGTGGCAGGGCCATGCCAGCCCCGAGGGCTTCGACGGCGAGCTTGCCGACAAGCCCGGCGTCGTGGCGATCGCGCCGGGCACGACCAATAGCTTCGCGATGTCGCTCAACGTTTTGCCGCCAGACTCCTGAACAGCGCATCGCTGCGGTCGTCGGCGGGGAAGAAGCTCTCGACGCGGACTTCCTGCAGGGTGATGTCCTGCGGCGTTCCCAGCGTGGCGATGGTGGTGAAGACCGACAGCGCCTTGCCGCCAACCAGATAGTCGACCGTCAGCATCGGCGCTGGCCGCTCCTCGAAGCGCAGCTTGCGGAACGAGGCGGGCACGTCGGGATAGGCCATGATCTCCTCGATGAAGGCCAGCGCCCGGGGCTCGCCGCCGGCCGCCAGGATCTCGGCATAGGTCGTCGCCACGAGATAGCGTGCGACCTCCTCCCAGTTGGAGATCTTCGCGCGCAGCGCCTTGGGATCGAGGATCCAGCGCAGCAGGTTGGGCCCCTTGCCCGGCGGCGGTGCGGGCGGCGGGCCCTCGAACAGGAAGACGGTGAAAGCGTTGGCGGCGTCGTTGGCCTGCAGCAGGTTCCACAGCCGGTCGATCACGACGGCGGGATAGGGCTCCTGCTGCCTCAGCATGAAGTCGATCGCCTGGCGCACCGGCGCGAGTTCGGGCGCGGCGAGGCTGCTCTCGCGGTAAGCCGGCGCGAAGCCCGCGGCCAGCAGCATCTCGTTGCGCTGGCGCAGTGGCACGTCGAGCGCGGTCGAGAGTTGGACCACCATCTCGCGGCTGGGGCGCGCACGGCCCGATTCGAGGAAGCTGACATGGCGTTGCGAGACGCCGGACTGCAGCGCCAGCGAGAGCTGGCTGGCGCCCCGGCGGCGGCGCCAGGCGCGCAGCATGGGACCGAAGGCATCGGCCGGGGCAGCGGATACCGAGGCGGGGTTTGTGCTCATGGATCGAACCCTAACACCGGGCCGCGGGTCCGCCGATTACCTGCCGCGTAATTGAGGGACGGGTGGGCACATGCGATTTCGAGGTCGTCCGCAACCAAAGGAGGACGACATGACCGCTTCATCCGACCGCCTGCTCCGCCGCACCCTCTGGGCCAACGCCATCCTGTCCGTGGGCTCCGGTGCCCTGCTGGCGGCCCTGGCCACTCCCCTCGCGAAGATGGCCACCCATGCGCCGCTCCAAGTGTTGGGCATGGACTTCGCTCTCGTGCTCGAATTGCTGGGCCTGGGCTTCGTGGCCTTCGGCGCGGTGTGCGGCTGGGTCGCCTCTCGTCCCGAGATGCCGCTGGGCTGGGCCCGGGCGATCTTCGTCCTCGACGCCTCCTGGGTCGCAATCAGCGCCGTGCTGCTGATGCTGCCGGCGTCGTGGACCGGGGCCGGCATCGCGGGCATCGTCGTGATCGCACTGGTCGTGGCCGATCTCGCGATCCTCGAGTATCTCGGCCTGCGCCGCATCGGCATTGCCCACTGAACGCGACGAGAGGAAACGAACATGGACCGCCTTCAGCTCCTGAACGACATCAAGCTGCCCTTCGCCGAAGTTCTGGGGCTGAAGTTCACGGAAGCGAGCGAGAGCGGGGTGAAGGCCGAGATGGTCGTGCGCCCCGAACTCTGCACGCGGCCCGCCATCCTGCACGGCGGTGCGGTCATGGCGTTTGCCGACACGCTGGGCGCGGCCGCCACCGTGCTCAACCTGCCGGAGGGCAAGGGCACCACGACGATCGAGAGCAAGACCAACTTCGTGGGGCCGGCGCCGGTCGGCACCACGGTGATCGGCGAAACCACGCCCGTCCATCGCGGTCGACGCACGATGGTGTGGACCACGCGCGTCACCACCGCCGAAGGCAAGCTCGTGGCGGTGGTGACGCAGACGCAGATGGTTCTCTAGGCCTTGGCTAGCCGGTGGCGCTCGGTCGCCGGGATCAGGGTCAGGTTCCCCAGGATCCGGTGCTGCGGGTCGTCGCTTGCCGCCAGCCGCGGCTGCAGGTCGAGAAGCGCCTTGCCGAACAGCGTCTCGTCCCATAGCCATGCCTTGCGCTTTTTCGAGGTGCCGGGATCGGGAAAGGCCGAAGCGGCCTCCAGATAGTAGGCCCGCAGGTCGTCGACCGCTTCCTTGAGCGTCTGCGCCGGCGGCAGATCTCCGGCCAGCGCGGCCGAGAGAAGGGCACCCGCCGCCGGCATGTCGAGGCCGGAGACGCCCACGGTGGTGCGGCCGGTTCTGGCGACGCTCTGGTCGTGCCAGGTCGCCAGACGGTCGATCTCGGCAGCCAGCGTGTCGGTCGCCTGGCGCGCCAGGTTGATCGGACAGGCCCAGCCGGTGAAATCGGCCTCCTCGGCGACCTCCTCGGGATAGTCGACGATCAAGGGTCCGTCGGTGCGCTCCAGCAGGTCCGCCGTGGCGCGCAACACGCGGCGCTGGAAGTCGGCATCGTCGGGGATGCCGAGCGGCCGGCCGAGCTCGAACGTGACCCAGAGGGCGCGCGGCGGACGGATGGTTTCGGTGTGCTCCCGCACCAGGCTGATGCTGGCGGTCGGAATGCCCTGACGTTCGAGGAAGTGGCCCAGCGCGCCCACGGCGCGCGTGCAGGCGGGTCAAACGGGAACGAGCAGAGCCGCGTCGACGGCATCCTGCTTCAGCAGGCCGGCGAGATGCTGGGCATGCGGCTCGGCCGCATCGGGCGGGAACGCGCCCATGAACGAATAGTGCATCGAGGCCATCGAGCCGACGACGCCCTGTTCGACCAGCTCGCGCAGCCGGTCGATCGGGAAGGCGACGTTGTGGTCCTGCTGGAAGCCCGTTCGGTCGAAGTTCACCGAGATGTGGCTCATCACCAGGTCACGCGCCGGCGTCTCCGCCGGAATGACGCGGTAGCTGCCGTCGCCGGGGCGGAACGGCCGGTCGCCGCGCCGGTGCAGGCCCGCCGTCGAGATCAGCGCGACCCGGCGCTGGCTGAGCGGCTTGCCGGGCAGCGCCGGCGTGTCGTCGAAGGTGGGACACTCGATGCGCCGGAGGTGATGGGCCTCGACTTCCGGCATGTCGCTGAGACGTTTGACCATGCGCTGGTTCCCCCTTTTTGAGTCCGCGTGGCCTCAGCCCGCGACGATGTCGCGCAGGAGTGCGACGGTCGGTTCCGGTTCGGGCCTGTACTTGTAGTCCACGTCGGCTTCGACCGAGCGCACGATACCCTCGCCGTCGACGACGAACCGCGCAGGCACCGGCAGCTGCCAGGAGGCATCGCCATTGCGCAGCGGGAGATCGATGCCGAGGCTCAGGTAGACTTCCCTCAGGTCGTTGGGGAGCGTGAAGGCGAGGCCAAAGGCTTTCGCGACGGCGGACTTCTCGTCCCAGACGATCGGAAAGGTGAGCTTCTGTTTGGTCGCCATCTCTGCCGTGCGCACCGGCAGTTCGGGCGAGATCACGACGAGGCTGGCACCGAGGCCCGCGATGTCGGCGTACACGCTTTGCAGAGCATCCAGCTCATGCCGGCAGTAGGGTCACCAGGATCCTCGGAAGAAGGACAGGACCAAGGGCCCACCCGCCAGAAGATCGTCCGAGTCGACACGACGTCCGTCGTGATCGGCCAGTGCGAAGGACGGCATCCGACTGCCGACCGGCACGATGCGGTCGAGAATGCCCGTACGGCGCAGATCTTCAGTGGCCCTCTCCATGATGGTCTGCTTGTCTGCGGGGAGCCGCGCCGCGCTGGCCGCTCGCATTGCCGAGAGTTTTTCTGCCAATGACATTGACTACTCCTTGGTTCGGGATGCGCCGAGGTTGCTGTAGGTCTGGCGGGTAGCCACGATGGCGTGGTCGCTGCACCCGTTCTCGCGTTCGACGTTTGCCGCCGCGTAGTCGGGCGATGTCATCATGGCGATGAATGCCGCGCGCGAAGGATAGCGGACCAGCGCCACGTAATCCCAGCGATGGCGGTCCGGGTCGCCCAGCGCCACCGTCTCCGCATCGCCGGTCCAGATGATGGTGCCGCCCTGCGCCTTGATCAGCTTTATGGTCATCGCGCTGTAACGCAGATAGGCGTCCCAGCCGCTGCCCTTGCCGTCGAGCGAGCGCTCGCGGAAGCGCATCAGGTTCAGCATGACCACGGGACCGTCGTCCGGCAGAGCGCTCAGGGCGACAGCATTCAGATGGGCGATCACTGCGGCCTCCCCAGGAGGTCGAGCGCCGGCTTGACCACGGCCTCCAGCGCGCGCCGGCGTGCGCCGGTCCGCGACAGCACGCGCATGCCCATCAATACGCCCAGCAGGTGGTACGACAGGCTCTCGGCATCGGTGCCGCGCGGCGCTTCCCCAGCTTCGATCGCGGCCTCGACGTTGCGCTGGAAGAACGCGCGGATCTCCTCGAGATAGCCAGCGACCACGCGGCCGAGGTCGGCATCGTGCGGTGCCACGTCGAGCGCCGAATTCACCAGCAGGCAGCCTTTGCGGTCGGGATCCTTCAGCGAGCGCTCGATCACTTCGGCCAGGAACGTACGGATCGCCTCGCGGGGGCGATGGCTGGCCTCGAGCCGTGCGATGCGCTCGCGAGTCGAGCGATTGGCGTACCGCTCGAGGACACGCTCGAACAGGTCCCGTTTGCCGCCGAACGCGTTGTAGAGGCTGGCGCCGCCAATCCCCATTTCGCGCGCGAGGTCGCGTACCGACGTGGCCTCGTAGCCGCGACTCCAGAAACAATCGATGGCGGCATCGAGCGCGCGGTCCTCGTCGAATTCCCTCAGGCGAGCCATGGAAGCATAAGAGCGCAATTCTGGAGCGAGTGCACTAAAATTCGTGTGCCGCTGGCCCGTGCCGTGCTAGCGAAGGGCATGACCGAGGGGACACCCGCGAGAATCACACGCGAACACTGGGGGTTCCTCTGCGGTGCCGTCATGGCGCTGGGGGCGTCCCTGTCCTTCGCTTCGGCGCGTGCCGGCATCCTGGGTGGTCTCGGCGCCGTCGACATGATCTTCGCCCGTTACGTGGTGGCCGGTGCGATCATGCTGCCGCTGTTGCTGCGCTACGGGCTGCGCGATTTGGCCGGCATCGGCCTGCGCCGGTCGTTGATCCTCACCTGTCTTGGCGGCGCCCCATTCGCGCTCCTGCAGACCGCGGGATACGGATTTGCGCCGCTCGCCCACGGCGCCGTGATCGCGCCGTCGACCGTGACCATCGTCAGCACCATCGGTGCCGCCCTTTTCCTGCGCGAGAGATTGAGCCGCAATCATCTCCTCGGCGCCGCCATCGTGTTGACGGGCATCATCCTGATCGGCTGGGATGGGCTCATGCAGCCCGCAGGCGAGCGCGCCTGGCTCGGCGATCTCCTCTTCTTCGCGTCGAGCGTGCTGTGGGCGGGGTTCACCCTGCTGTTGCGCCACTGGCGCTTGCCTGCGCTGCAGGCGACGGCGGTGGTGGCCGTGCTGTCGTTCCTGCTGACGACGCCCATCTATCTGGCGACGATGGGCATCGCGCACCTGCAGGCGCTGCCGCTCGGCATGCTCGCCTTCCAGGGACTGGTGCAAGGCGGCCTCCAGGGCGCCATCACCATGGTGGCCTACAGCCAGGCCGTGATCTTCCTCGGCGTCAGCCGTGCCGTGCTGTTTCCGGCCGTCGTGCCCGCTCTCTCCGTGTTGGTCGGGATTCCGATCGTGGGGGAAATTCCGGGAGCCCTTCAGATCGCGGGCCTCGGCCTCGTCACGATGGGGCTGCTGACGACGATCGGTACTTTCCGGCGGTTCGGCCTGCGCTGAAGCAAAGCCCGAACGCTCAGCGCATCAGGGCGGGCACGAAGGCCTGAAGCGCGGCGTCGGCATCGGCCGCGCTCTGCTGGCGCGATTGTGCCCAGTCGATGCGGATCTTGACGAAGTGATCGCGGAAGCCGGTCAGCAGCAGCTTGCTGTAGACCCGTGAATTGGCCTGGGTGACGCCACTGTAGGTGACGCAGCGGAACGTGACGGAACCGTAAGTGCAGCTCGATGGCACTGACGGCTTCTGGAAGGCGGTGTAGCCCGCGTGCTTGAACTGCTGCTCGGCCGAGCCGAGTTCGGCGTTGAACTGGCCGGTCACCGTCGGATTGTCGCTGCCGGACGGTACACGACGGCCGAGATCGTACACCTGCACGCTGATCGTCAGCCGCTTTGGCGTCGAATACTGGTAGGCGATGCCCTGGCCGGGATTGTTGGCAGGCGGAGCGGCGTAGTTCACGGAACGCTCGAAAGTCGCGCCGCCCAGGCTCGCCGGAAAGTTGAGCTTGGTGCCGGCGTGCATCGTCGGCGTCGTCGACTGGGTTTGCGCCGATACAGGCGAGGCCGCAGCCCCGGCGAGCAGGGCGGCGACCAGCAGGGCCTTTGCGGCTTTAGACATCGAGGTTCGCGACCTTCAGCGCGTTCTCCTGGATGAAGTCGCGCCGCGGCTCGACCACGTCGCCCATCAGGGTCGAGAAGATCTCGTCGGCCTCGTCGGCATGGTTGATGCGGACCTGCAGCAGCGTGCGCGCCTCGGGATCGAGCGTGGTCTCCCAGAGCTGATCGGGGTTCATCTCGCCCAACCCCTTGTAGCGCTGGATCGTGACGCCCTTGCGGCCGGCCTCGAGCACGGCGGCGAACAGCTCGGTTGGCGAGGAGATCCTGGTCTCCTTGTCCTTCACCGAGAAGATGCCGGGCTTCTGGTAGACGGCCTGCAGCTCGTCGGCAAGCGCATCGAGTTTGCGCGCCTCGGCGCTGCGCGTCAGCGGTCCGTCGATCACGTGCCGCTCGCTCACGCCGCGCAGGCGACGTGTGAAGGCGAGGCCGCCGTCGGCCATCGGTTCGCCGGTCCAGCCCTTCTCCAGCAGCGGGCTGACCACGTCGAGACGCTTGGCGATGTAGTCGGCGGTCTGCTTGGCCAGTTCGGGATCGGCCAGCACGTCGGGCTTGAGGGCGCCCGCGATCGCCGCCTGCTCGATCACCGCCTGGCTGGTGACGCGGCGCGACAGGGCCAGCGGCTTCACGAGGTTGGTCACCGAGCGGGCGATGTCCACCGTGTTCCGCAGATCGTCCTTGGCCAGCACGCTGCCGTTGCCGAGCCGCAGCGTGGCGCCCTCCAGGCCTGTCTGGATGAGGTGGTCGTCGAGCGCGCGCTCGTCCTTGAGGTAGATCGCCGACTTGCCCTTGGCCGCTTTGAACAGGGGCGGCTGGGCGATGTAGAGGTAGCCGCGTTCGATCAGGTCGCGCATCTGGCGATAGAAGAACGTCATCAGGAGCGTGCGGATGTGCGAGCCGTCGACGTCCGCGTCGGTCATGATGATGATCTTGTGATAGCGCAGCTTGTCGAGGTTGAAGTCGTCGTGGCCGATCCCGGTGCCCAGCGCCGTGATCAGCGTGCCGATCTCCGCCGAGCCCAGCATCTTGTCGAAGCGCGCACGCTCGACGTTCAGGATTTTTCCGCGCAGCGGCAAGATGGCTTGATTCGCCCGGTTGCGCCCCTGCTTGGCCGAGCCGCCGGCCGAATCGCCCTCGACGATGAAGAGTTCCGAGAGCGCCGGATCGCGCTCCTGGCAGTCGGCGAGCTTGCCGGGCAGCGAGGAGACGTCGAGCGCGCCTTTGCGGCGGGTCAGCTCGCGCGCCTTGCGGGCGGCTTCGCGCGCGGCGGCGGCTTCGACGACCTTGGTCAGGATTTTCTTCGTCTCGGCCGGATGCTCCTCGAACCACTGGCCGAGCTTGTCACCGACCACCGATTCGACGACTGGGCGCACTTCCGAGGAAACCAGCTTGTCCTTGGTCTGCGACGAGAACTTGGGGTCCGGGACCTTGACCGACAGCACACAGGTCAGGCCCTCGCGCATGTCGTCGCCGGTGAGACCGACCTTCTCCTTCTTGGAGATGCCGCTCTCGTCGGCATACTTGTTCAGCGTGCGCGTCAGCGCGCCGCGGAAGCCGGCCAGATGCGTGCCGCCGTCGCGCTGCGGGATGTTGTTGGTGAAGCACAGCATGGTCTCGTGATAGCTGTCGTTCCACTGCATCGCGACTTCGACGGTGATACCGTCCTTCTCGCCGCGGATCGACACCGGCGGGTCGTGCAGAACCGACTTGTTGCGGTCGAGATACTTGGCAAAGGCCTCGACCCCGCCCTCGTAGAACAGCTCCGAGACCTTCTGCTCGGCGCCGCGCTCGTCGGTCAGGACGATCCTCACCCCGGAGTTCAGGAACGCGAGTTCGCGCAGCCGGTGTTCCAGGGTGGCGAAGTCGAACTCGGTCTTCGTGAAGGTTCCCTTGGACGGCAGGAAGGTCACCTCGGTACCCTTCTTGCCGTCGGGAGCGTCGCCGACGACCTGCAGATCGCCTTCCGGCTCGCCATGCCGGAAGCGCAGGAAATGCTCCTTGCCGTTGCGCCAGATACGCAGGTCGAGATGCTCGGACAGCGCGTTCACCACTGCGGCGCCGACGCCGTGCAACCCACCCGACACTTTGTACGAATTCTGGTCGAATTTCCCGCCGGCATGGAGCTGCGTGAAGATCACGTTGGCGGCCGAGATGCCCTCTTCCTTATGGATGTCGGTCGGTACGCCACGTCCGTTGTCGCGCACGGTGGCCGAGCCGTCGCCGTGCAGGACGACATCGACCTGGTCGCAATAGCCGGCCAGCGCCTCGTCGATCGCGTTGTCCACGATCTCGTACACCATGTGGTGCAGGCCGGTGCCATCGTCGGTGTCGCCGATATACATTCCGGGTCGCTTGCGGACCGCCTCGAGGCCGCGAAGCACCTTGATGGAATCTGCACCGTAGTCCTCGGCGCCCGCCGTGAAGTCGTTGTCACTCATGATTCTGGCTTTCGCAAAGGGTTCAGATCACCGCGATCGACCCGTCGGCCACCCGCAGGATCTGCGCACGGCCGCGAAGCGGCGCAAAGAGTTCGGCGTCGGTGCCGGTCATCCAGCACTGGACGCCGAGCGCCACCACCTCGTCGAACAGCGCCCGCCGGCGCTCCTCGTCAAGATGGGCCGCGATTTCGTCGAGCAGCAGCAGCGGCGGCCGGCCGCGCGACAGCCCCACCAGCCTTGCATGCGCCAGCGCGATCGAGACGAGGACTGCCTTCTGCTGGCCGGTCGACCCTTCTGCCGCCGGCAGGTCGAGATCGAGATGGCGCACCGCGAGATCGCTGCGGTGCGGTCCGCACGACGTGGTGCCGGCTTCGGCGTCGCGCGTGCGGCCGGCAGCCCATTCGCCGCGCAGCCGGTCCTCGACGTCGATCGCGGGCATGTTGGCGATCCAGCCGTCGACCTCTCCCGCCATCGCGAGCGACGCGCGGGGGAAGGGGCCGACCCCGAGCCGTGCGGCTGAATCGAGCCTCTGGACTGTATCTGCGCGAGCCGCAGCGAGCGCGACCCCGTGGCGGGCCATCGTGTCTTCCAGCGCCGTCAGCCAGTGCGGGTCGCGGTTGCCTTCTCCGAGGAGCCGGCTGCGCTGGCGCTGCGCGCTCTCATAAGCGGCGACGTCGCCAGCATGCTCGGGGTGCAACGCCGTCACCAGCCGGTCGAGGAACCGCCGCCGTTCGGTCGCGCCGTCGAGGAACAGCCGATCGAGCTGCGGCGTCAGCCATACCGCGGCGACGTGCCGGCCCAGTGCGGTCTGACTTTGCATCGGCCGGCCGTCGATGCGCACGGCGCGCCGCAGCGTGCTGCTCTCGCTGCGCCCGGCTTCGAGGCCGGTGCCGATGGCCAGCCGGCCGTCGGGCGTGTCGAGCGTCGCGGCGGCGGCCCAGGCGGTGGACGAAGGCTCGTCACCGCGGGCCCGGCGGCAGACGTCGTCGAGCCGTGCCCGTCTCAGGCCGCGGCCAGGGGCCAGGAAGGAGAGGGCTTCCAGAAGGTTGGTCTTGCCCGCGCCGTTGGCGCCGACAAGGACGACAGGCTCCCGGCCGCACTCGAGGCGGAGCTGGCGGTAGTTGCGGAAGTCGGTCAGGCGCAGCTGGCGCACGGCGAGGAGGGCCGGCGCGTTGCCAGATACGGCGTCGGAAGAGCAGGCGAGGGTGCTGATGGCCTGTGCGTTCATACTCGCATCGGCATGAGCACGTACAGCGCGCTCTCGTCGGCACCGTCACGCACCAGGGTGGGCGAGCCGGCATCGGCCATCAGGAAGCGCGCCTCGCTGCCGGCAATCTGCTCGGTGATGTCCAGCAGGTAGCGCGAGTTGAAGCCGATTTCGAGCGCCGTGTCCTTGTACTCGACCTCGATTTCCTCGCTGGCGCTGCCGGCGTCGGGGCTGGTCGCCGAGAGCGTGACAATGCCCTTGCCGACCGCCAGCTTGATGGCACGCGACTTTTCGGTGGAGATCGTCGAGACGCGGTCGACGGCGTGCGCGAATTCCTTGCACGGCACGTTCAGGACCTTGTCGTTGCCGGTCGGAATAACGCGCTCGTAGTCCGGGAAAGTGCCGTCGATCAGCTTGCTGACCAGGGTGACGTTTCCGCTGGAGAAGCGGATACGGGTGTCGCTGAGTTCGATGTCGACCGAACCGTCACCCTCGTCGAGCAGCTTGCGGACCTCGCCCACGGTCTTGCGCGGCACGATCACGCCGGGAATCTCGCCGGCGCCCTTGGGCAGCGGAACCTCGACCCGGGCCAGGCGGTGGCCGTCGGTCGCCACGCCCCGCAGCACCTGCGTGCCGGCCGCGGTCGCGGCATGGAAATAGATGCCGTTGAGGTAGTAGCGGGTTTCCTCGTTGGAGATCGCGAACCGGGTCCGGTCGATGATGTCCTTGAGATCGGTCGCCGGCAGCTGGAACCTGTGCGGCAGGTCGCCCTCGGTCATGGCCGGGAAATCGGCCGACGGCAGGCATTGAAGGGTGAAGCGGGAGCGGCCGGCCCGGATGACCAGGCTACTGTTGTCCGAGGCTGCCTCCATCTCGACCTGGGCGCCATCCGGCAGCTTTCGGACGATCTCGTACAGCGTGTGGGCCGGCGCCGTGGTCGAGCCTGTCTTGGACGCGCTGGCTTCCACCGATTCGGTGATGGCGAGATCCATGTCGGTCGCGGCGAGACTCAGCCGGCCCTTCTGGGCAGTAATCAGCACGTTGGACAGGATCGGGATCGTATTCCGACGCTCGACGACACTCTGGACATGGGCCAAGGCCTTCAGGAGGGCCGCCCGTTCGATCGTCAATTTCATGTTTTGGTCGCCGTAGTCAGGGCCGGATTGGGTCTGGTTCATGGCCCGTTCCTGGGGCCGCGAGAGGCACCGGAGGAACGGTTGAAAAGTATATCACGCCGACTGCCCGCGGGAAGCAATTTCGCTGTTTCTAGAGGGATTTAGAGCCGTGGATGCGATACGGAAAGAGCCCCTTGCGGGGCCCTTTTCACAATCTTTGTCGGTGGTTATCAGCCCTGCAGTTGCCGCTTGAGCAGCTCGACGTCCTCGGCGATCGACAGGTCCGAGACCTTGAGTTCCTCGATCTTGCGCACGGCGTGCATGACCGTCGTATGGTCCCTGTTGCCGAAGCGCTTGCCGATCTGCGGCAGGCTGAGTGTGGTGAGCTGCTTGGCGAGGTACATGGCCACCTGGCGGGGCCGAGCCACCGAGCGGGCGCGGCGCGGTGAACTCATCTCGGCGAGCTTGATGTTGTAGTGGGCGGCGACCCGCTGCTGGATCTCGTCGACCGTGACCTTGCGGTCGGCTTGGCGCAGCAGGTCGTGCAGCACGTCCTGCGCCATCTCGACGGTGATCTCGCGGCCGATCAACTGGCCGTGCGCGACGACGCGGTTCAGGGCGCCCTCGAGTTCGCGGATGTTGGTGCTGATCTTGTGCGCGAGGAACTCGAGCACGTTGGCCGGCACCGGCACGCGGGCGTTCTCCGCCTTGGTCTGCAGGATAGACAGGCGCAACTCGTAGGTCGACGAGTGGATGTCGGCCACGAGGCCGCTGCCCAGCCGCGAGCGCATGCGCTCCTCGATGTCCTGCAGCTCGCTCGGCGGCTTCTCCGACGACAGGATGATCTGCTTGTTCTGCTCGACCAGCGAGTTGAACGTGAAGAAGAACTCGTCCTGGCTGGCTTCCTTGCCACAGATGAACTGCACGTCGTCGACCATCAGCACGTCGACGTTGCGGAACAGCTCCTTGAACTGGCCGGTGTTCTTGGCGCGCAGCGCCTGGATGAACCGGTTCACGAAGCTCTCGGCCGTCAGGTAGAGAACGCGGGTCTTCGGATCGCGCTCGCGGATGACATGCCAGATCGCGTGCATCAGGTGGGTCTTGCCGAGACCGACCCCGCCGAAGATGTAGAGTGGGTTGCGCTCTGGGAGCGGCATGTCCTGCTCCGAGATGTTGCGCGCCGCCGCATAGGCGAACTCGTTGGGCTTGCCGACGACGAAGTTAGCGAAGGTGTAGCGCCCCTCCGGAGCCTGCGAGATCTCGTCGGCGCCGCGGCCGATCGAGGGACCCATGCGCGGCATCGGCGGCTGATGATTCTGCGCCGAGGGCACGGGCGGCATCGCGATGATCTCGTTCGGCCGGCGCGGCGCCGGCGGCGGCACGAGGTTCACCTCGACGTTCTTCACCTCGGTGTTGACCGACTGCCAGTAGGCGAGCACGCGGTCGCCATAGTGACGGCCGACCCAGTCGCGCACGAAGCGGGTCGGCGCATAGAGGCGCAGCTTGCCGGCCTTGAGTTCCCCCAGTTCGACCTCGCCGAACCATGTCTTGAAGGCCTTGTCCCCAATCTCCTTGCGAAGCCGATCGCAGACGCGCACCCAATGTGCTTCGAGCTCCTTTCGGCCCGCCCCTTCATCCATGCCTGCCCCCGCAAAACCGTTGTTTTCATATGTAGTGTTTTTATTGCCCTGTATCGGCGCTTGAATTCGATTCACGTTTGTCTCCACGGAAGCCCCGCTGCCTTCCATCCCCTCGTCGCGCCGCGCTTGCCCTGCGCATCAAGGGGTCCTTCAAAGCCGTCTGCCACATTGAGACACGTACTGTATCCGGCCGCGGCCATGGCTTTCGCCGCCGCGACCGATCTCACCCCACTTCGACACAGAAAGAGCAGCGGGACCTCCTTGTCCGCCAGCGCCTCGGAAAGCGCGCCGACGAAATCGGGGTTGACCTGCATGCTCGGGAAGACCTGCCATTCGACCAGACCCGGCTTCTTGTCGAGGCCGGCAAGATCGGGCACGCCCACATAGTTCCACTCGGCGCGCGTACGAACGTCGATCAGGATCGCGTCCTTCCGCTCGCTGAGAATCTTCCAGGCAGTCGCGGGCGTGACGTCGCCGGCGTAGCCGGCTGCGGGGGACACTTCGAATGTGTCTGCGATCTTGTTGTCTTTCGACATGGTCCCCGCTTTCATTCGTCGAAGCGAGGCGTTGTCTGGCGAGCCAGCAAACGAAGGCGACACACAACACGGCAAGAGAGAACGAGGGATTTTCAGCGAGCGTCGCTCATGGGACGCTTCATCTTCTTATCGATCGTCGAACTTGCGAAGCGTTGTGTACCTGTCTCCCTCGTTCGTCGTTTCGATGGAGAGGAATCCCCTCTTCTCCATCTGGCTCGCGATCCAAGCGCCCCACGCCCCGTCGCGATGTCGTGAGTCTTATCCAGACTCTCCGAAGCGCGCAAACGATTCACACGCAGAACACCACACGCTATTCAGCCACTTCGTGGCGTGACTCGATTGACAAGTTGTTCGAGTCGTTTTTGCGACTCGTGCGTCTCGTTGTGCCGCTCAATATCTAGCGCTCGACACCGCTCATCATTCGATAAATTCGAATCGTATGTCGGTCGGCCAATCGACCACCAAACGATCATTGGAGAAAAGCGCCGAGATTTTTTTTAACGGCCCTCATCGGCGCAAAAGAAAACGCCGCTCGGAAGGAGCGGCGTTCACAGAGTCTGAAACGAAGGTGAAGAAAGCGTCAGGCCATCGCCTTGATGCGCGCCGACAGACGCGACACGCGGCGTGAGGCGGCATTCTTCGTCACGATGCGCTTGGTGGCGCCTCGCTGGATCTCCGGTTGCGCCAGACGCAGCGCCTCCTGGGCGGCCTTCTTGTCGCCGGACGCGATCGCCTCTTCGACCTTCTTAACCGATCCGCGGACGCGGCTGCGGCGGGCCGTATTCACGGCGGTGCGGCGCTCGGTCTGGCGGGCGCGCTTCTCGGCCGACTTGTGATTAGCCATGACAGTCCTCGTTATTCGAAGGGCGCGCTTATACGGGCCGCATCCGGGCCGGTCAAGCGCGCCAAAACCACCAGATCAGCGGTGTTTCCAGCCCGGCTTACGCTTTTCGGCGAAAGCGGCCATGCCCTCGGACCGGTCGCCGAAGGCGAAAGTGGCGTGGAACGTCCTGCGCTCGAAACGAACCCCTTCCGAAAGGGTCGTTTCGAAGGCCCGGTTGACCGCTTCCTTGGCGACCATGGTGGCGGGCAGCGACATGCCGGCGATCTTCTCGGCCGTGGCGATGGCGTCGTCCATCAGCTGAGCCAGCGGCACGACCCGGCTGACCAGGCCGCAACGTTCGGCTTCGGCTGCGTCCATCATGCGTCCGGTCAGGACCATGTCCATGGCCTTCGACTTGCCGACGAAGCGCGGCAGGCGCTGGGTGCCGCCCGCGCCGGGAATGGTGCCGAGCGTGATCTCGGGCTGGCCGAACCTGGCGTTGTCCGCAGCGATGATGAAATCACACATCATGGCCATCTCGCAGCCGCCGCCCAGGGCATACCCGGCCACCGCGGCGACGATCGGCTTGCGGACCTGGCTCACTTTTTCCCAACCGACGGTGATGAAGTCCTGCAGAAAGACGTCCTGGTAGGTCTTCTCCTTCATCTCCTTGATGTCGGCGCCGGCCGCGAAGGCCTTGTCGCTACCGGTCAGGATCATGCAGCCGATCCCGGGATCCGCCTCGAACGCGTCGAGCGCCTGGCCGAGTTCGCGCACGAGGTCGGCGCAGAGCGCGTTCAGCGCCTTCGGTCGATTCAGCCGGATGATACCGACCCGGCCCTTGGTCTCGGTCTGGATGTTCTCGTAGGCAGCGGTCATTCCTGTTCTCCCTCAGCGTGCCTTAGCTAGCGCTGGCAGCGGGTGCAATAGAAGGTCGATCGCCCCGCCTGGACCAGCCGGCGCACGGTTTTGCCGCAATCGCGCGTCGGACAGGCGATGCCAGCCCGGTCGTAGACGTTGAAGCGCGTCTGGAAATAGCCGAGTTCGCCGCCCGGCTGAACGTGGTCGCGCAGGGTTGAGCCGCCGTCCTCTATCGAACGGTTCAGCACCCGCTTGATCGCGTCGACCAGGCGGCTGGCCCGTTCCCCCTTCACGGTGTGCGCGGATCGCCGCGGCGAGATGCCGGCGAGGAACAGCGCCTCGCACGCATAGATGTTGCCGACTCCCACCAGGGTCTTCTGGTCGAGCAGCGCCGCCTTGATCGGAGTCCGGCGGCCGGCGAGGCGGGCGGCCAGCACCTCGCCGGTGAAGGTGTCGTCCAGGGGCTCCGGTCCCAGGTTCCTGAAATACTTGTGGCCGGCAACCGCCTCGTCGGCGGCCAGCACCATCAGCCCGAAGCGGCGGGCGTCGTTGAAGCGAACCTGCCAGCCATCGTCGATCTCGAACACGACATGATCGTGGCGGTCGAGCGGATGGCTGGCGGCGCTGTCGGCATCGTGCAGGGTCATGCGGCCCGACATGCCGAGATGAACGATCAGGGTCTGGCCGCCGTCGAGGCGGATCAGCAGATACTTCGCCCGCCGGTCGATCGCCGAGACCGTGCGCCCTTCGACCTGCGCCGCGAATCTGGCCGGCAGGGGCACCCGCAGATCGGCCCGACGCTGTTGCAGTCGCACGATACGCCGACCGACCAGGCGCGGAATCAGCCCGCGCCGGACGGTCTCGACCTCGGGCAGTTCAGGCATCGGCCTTCGGTTGAGGCGTCGGGGGGCGGGAGCCGAACAGGGCGCTGCCGACTCGGACATGGGTGGCGCCCAGGCGGACTGCGGTCTCGTAGTCGGCGCTCATGCCCATGCTGAGCCGTGCGAGGCCGTTGCGGGCCGCCATCTTCGCGAGCAGCGCGAAGTGCAGGGCCGGCTCCTCGTCGACCGGCGGGATGCACATCAGGCCGACGATCGGCAGCCTGTACTGGTCGCGGCAGAGGGCCACGAAGGCGTCGACGTCCTTCGGCAGGATGCCGGCCTTCTGCGGTTCCTCGCCGGTGTTGACCTGGATGTAGCAGGCCGGGCGACGGCCGAGCTTCTCCATCTCCTTGACGAGGGCTGCAGCCAAGCGGTCTCGATCGACCGACTGGATGACGTCGAACAGGGCGACGGCATCGCGCGCCTTGTTGGTCTGCAGCGGTCCGATCAGGTGCAGTTCGAGATCGGGCCAGGCCGCCTTGAGTTCGGGGAACTTGCCCTCGGCCTCCTGCACGCGGTTCTCGCCGAACACGCGATGGCCGACATCCAGCAGTTCGCGGACCCGGTCGGCGCCGTGGGTCTTCGAGACGGCAACCAGAGTGACGTCGGACGGCGAACGGCCCGATGCCCGCGCAGCCTCGGCGATGCGGCCCGTGACCTCGGCCAGACGATCCGCGCCGCTGCTCATGCGTCGAGACCGGCGCGCGCGAGCAGGACTTCCTCGTTGTTCGGGTCGGCCGCCAGGGCGGCATCCAGGGTCTCGCGGGCGCGGTCGATCTCGCCGAGCGCCGCGAGGCAGACGCCGTAATGGGCCAGCAAACGCGAATCGTCCGGCAGGACACGCAATGCCTGCTCATGATGCGCGCGCGCGTCGGCCGCCCGTCCCAGGCCCATCAGGGCGCGGCCGTAGTTGGTCTGCACGAAGGGCTCGTCGGGCGATAGCTTGGCGGCCTTCTTGAGGATCCGTCGCGCATCGTCGAAGCGCTTGAGCCCGAGAAGCGCCAGCCCCTGGTTGTTCATCGCCCGGGCGTCGCCGGAAACAGCCTTCAAATAGGGCTCGAGAATCCGGGTGGCCTCCTCGAAGCGGCCGGCCTGAATGTGCAGGTTCGAGAGCTGGAGGATCGCTTCTTGGTCGAGAGGGTTTCGTTCCAGAAGCTTCTCGAGAATGCCGGCGGCCTGCTCGGTCTGGCCGGCTGCCGCGCGGGCGAGCGCCAGGGTGCTGTAGGCCTGGCCGAAGGCCGGATCGAGCTGGAGCGCCTTTTCGATCGGCGGGATCGCGTCGCTCGGGCGGCCGCTGAAATAGAGCACGTAGCCGAGCGCATGGTTCAGCGTGGCGCTGGCCGGCGCCAGTTCGAGGGCGCGGCCGGCCTCGGCAATGGCTTCGTCGTAGTGGCCCAGCGCCGCCAGCGAAAGCGCGCGGTCGCCCAGGATCTGGCCGCGGCGCTCGGCATTGTCGCCGGCATCCTCCAGCGCCATGTCGAAGACCTCGATGGCGGCGGAATACCGGCCCAACCGATAGAGGGCGTAGCCCAGCATGTTGCGGGCGCGCGCCTGCAGAGGCTTCAGCGTCCCCGTCCCATGTTCATGGATCGCGCGGTCGACGTTGGCCACGAATTCCGAAAGTTCGCGTTCGGCGGCGGCGAAGCGACCGGTATCCATATGGACGGACGCCAGCGCCAGGCGGGCTTCGACATGGGTGGGGGCCTGGCGGATCGTGTCCCGGAACCGGCGCGCGGCCTCGTCGAGATTGCCGAGGCGACGGGCGGCGAGGCCGAGATTGTAGAGCAGCATCGGCTCGTGCGGATCCTTCGCCACGGCCTTGCGCCACAGGCCTTCGGCTTCCTTCACGGCGCCGCGCTGCGACAGGCAGACGGCGAGATAGTGGAGAATGTCCGGGCGGTCGCCGTATCGGGCGCGCGCGCTCTTGAAAAGCGGCTCGGCGCGGTCGTACCAGCCGGCGCGCAGATGCTGCAGGCCTGTCTGGAGGTCGGGATCGGGTTGCGGCGGGCCGTTGGGCCGATTGGGGGGCGCTATCGCCATGGCGGGCTGTGTAGACCCGCCTCACGGCCAAGGCTAGACGAAATGCCATGGTGAAGGACGCCGACCTGTTCGCCGCCGCGATGGCCGGCGTGAAGCCGCTTGACCGCAAGAAGCGGGCGCCTGCGCTGCCCGCTCCGGCGCCGTCGCCCAAGCCGGCCGCGGCGCCCGCGTCCAGGCCACCGGCAAGGCCGCTCTCCGTTCGGGTAAAAGTTCCCGACCTGTCGCCGGACGACCGCCAGTTCGACCGCGAGGTTTCGCGGGCCCTCTCGCGGCGCAAGCTGTCGCCCGAGGCCACGATCGACCTGCACGGCATGACTCTCGCGGCGGCGGAGCGGGCGGTGACGCGGTTCCTGGAGAGTGCTGTCGCTCGGGATCTCCGCGTGGTGCTGGTGGTGACCGGCAAGGGACTGCGCGAGGAGCGCGGCCGCACGATCGACGGCCGCATCCGCGGCGAGTTCGTGGGCTGGCTCAATCGCGGCGACAACCGCGAGCGGGTGCGGGCGGTCCGCGCCGCCCACGCCCATCATGGCGGCACCGGCGCCTTCTACCTGCTGCTGCGCCGGCGCTCCTCGGCCAGCAGCCGCTCCTTCCGGGCCACGCCCCAGCGATAGCCGGTCAGCGCGCCGCTCGATCCCACGGCGCGATGGCAGGGAATGACCCCGGCCGCCTGGTTGGTCGCACAGGCCCGTCCCACCGCGCGCGCCGCCTTGGGCTCGCCAATGCTGCGGGCGATCTCGCCGTAGGTGCGGGTCTCGCCGGGCGGGATCTCGGTCAGCGCCTTCCAGACCTTCCACTGGAAGGCCGTGCCGACGATGTCGAGCGGCACGTCGGGCGCATCGAGCGCCGTGGGCTTGCGGCCATAGAGCCGCGCCAGCACCGCCTTCACGCGCGGACCGAGGACCGTGTCGTTCCGCTGGAGTTCGGCGGCAGGAAAGTCCTGCTTGAGGCTCCTTTCGAGTGAGCGGTCGTCGTCGCCCAGGAACACCGCGGCGATGCCCTTGCGCGTCGCGGCTACCAGCACGCGACCATACTCAGAGTCGGCCATCGTATAGTCGATACGGGCACCCGCGCCGCCCCGCGCATAGGTCGCCGGGGTCATGCCGAGCGCCTTGTCGCTGCTCTCGTAGACGCGGCTGGGCGAGCCGTAGCCCGCGCCATACAGCGCGTCGGCCACGCTGGCACCGCCGCGGAGCGCGCTGCGGAAGCGTTCGCGCTTGCGGGCGACCAGCCAGTCGCGCGGATTGACCCCCAGCTCGGCCAGGAAACGCTTGCCCAGCGCACCGCTCGACAGGCCGACGGTGCGTGCCACTTCGGCCAGTGATGGCGGCGTGTCGGCATCGGCCGCATCGAACAGCGCGCAGGCGCGCGCCACCGGCCGGCTGAGGCCGACGTCCGCCTGCCAGTCGCGTGGCTTGCACCGCTTGCATGCACGGAAACCCGCCGCCTCCGCCGCCTCGGGCGAGGCGTGGAAGTCGACGTTGCGGCGCAGCGGCGGGCGGGCCGCGCACGACGGCAGGCAATAGACCCCGGTTGTCTTGACCGAGAACCAGAACCTGCCGTTGTAGACGCGGTCACGCCGCTGGACCGCGTCCCAGCAGGTATCCGGATCGGGAAGAAGGGAAGTGGCGAGGGCCACGGCGGGGAACGAAAGAGGATGTTGGGTCATGGCGCCATCAAAGCACCACGACCCTAACCTGCTCTATCCGCCGCCCGCCGGCAATTCCGGCCTAGGACCAGAAGGGCTTGTTCGCCTCGAACCGGGCGGTCGCCCGGTCGACGCCAATATCCCGCAGCAGCCGCTCGTCCAGTTGCGCCAGCTGATGTCGCGAGCGGGCCAGTTCGGCTCGGGTCATGATTTTCTCGATCCCGACCACAACCGTGCCCGCCAGCAGCGCGACGGCGCGGCCGAACGAGAAGGAGGGGACATCCGCGCGGGCGACCCGCACGCTGGACACGATCGACATGACTTAGCTCCGCTTGAGGCGATGGGGCCGGGAATCGGCAGTTGCGCCTCGTTTCTGGCCCGAATTTGCTGTAACCTGTGGATACTTGCAAAGGATGAAAGCTCGGGGGAGGCATAGATTTTCTATGAGCGTGTGTCCTATATGAGCCGTTCACAACTACCGCTGAATGCCCTGCGCGCTTTCGAGGCCGCCGCCCGACACGCCAGTTTCACCCACGCCGCCGAGGAGCTCCACGTCACCCAGGCGGCCGTCAGCCACCAGGTGAAGGCGCTCGAGGAGAGGCTCGGGGTCGCGCTGTTCGTGCGCCGTCCGCGTGGCCTCGAGATCACCAGTGAGGGCGAGGCGCTGCTGCCCGATCTGCGCGACGCGTTCGACCGCATGACCAACGCGCTGGAGCGGGTCGGCCGCAAGGCCAACTCGGGTACGTTGAACGTGAGCCTCGTCACGACCTTCGCGCTGGGCTGGCTGGTGCCGCGCCTGCATCGCTTCCAGGCCAAGCATCCCGAGATCGAGGTGCGCATGACGACGAGCCAGAAGCGCGTCGACTTCGCGCGCGAGGATGTCGACTGCGCCATCCGCTTCACGGTGCAGCCGGAGCCCGAACTGCATGCAACACGACTGTTCAGCGACGTGCTGACTCCGCTTTGCGGCAAGCGCTACCATGACAAGCTGAAGACGCTCGAAGATCTCAAGCGCGTGCCCTTCATCGACATGACATACGATCCCGAATGGCCGATCTGGTTGCGGGCCGTCGGTCTCGGCGACTTCAAGCCCAAGCGGGTGCTCACCTTCGACTCGACGATGATCGCGGTCGAGGCGGCGATGGAGGGCGCAGGTGTGGCGGTGGGCCCGCCACAACTCTTCCGCGAAGAGCTGGCCGAGGGGCGGTTGTTCCAGCCGTTCGAGCAGATCGTCGACAGCGGCAAAGCCTGGTGGTTCGTCTGCCCGCCGGCGTCGGTCAGCCGCCCCAAGACCAAGGCCTTCGAGGAATGGCTGGTCGAGGAGCTGGCCGCGCCGCAGGCCCGCACCGTGCGCCCGGCCCTCGCGCCGGCCGCGCGCCGCTGAGGCGCCTGCTAGAAAATCTATTGGCTCAGGGGCAGTCGGACGGGTAGCTGTGCTGCCCGCCGAACACGTCCTCGACCCTCAGCGCGCCGGGATCGTCGGCCAGGTAGGAGGGTCCGACGGGGACCTTTCCGTGACCGCCAGGCACGTCCAGCACATAGGTCGGCTGCGCGAGCCCGGAGAGGCGGCCGCGCAGCGCTTTCATCAGCGCCTGGCCCTCGGCGATCGACACCCGGAAGTGGCCCGTGCCGCGCACCAGGTCGGGATGGTGCAGATAGTAGGGCTTCACCCGGGCCGTCACCAGGGCGCGCATCAGCGCTTCCAATGTCTCGACCGTATCGTTCACCCCCTTCAGCAGCACCGTCTGGCCCATAAGAGGCAGGCCGGCGTCGGCCAGGCGGGCCAGCGCGGCGCGCGTGGAGGGGGCGAGCTCCCGGGCATGATTGCAGTGGACCGCCAGCCATACAGTGACGCGGCCGGGCTTCAGGGCGCGAACCAACTCGTCGGTGACCCGGTCGGGATCGACGATCGGCACGCGGCTGTGGAGCCTCACGATCGCCACATGCGGAATCGCGTCGAGCGCTGCCATCAGATCGGCGAGCCGTCGTGGCGCGAGCATCAGCGGGTCGCCACCGGTCAGGATCACTTCCCAGATTTCCGGCCGGCCGCGGATATAGGCCAGCGCCGCCGCCAACTCCTCGGCCGACAGTGCCTCGCCGCCGGGGCCGACCTTCTCGCGGCGGAAGCAAAAGCGGCAATAGACCGGGCAGACATGCAGCGGCTTCAGCAGCACCCGGTCGGGATAGCGATGGACGATGCCCTTCACCGGCGACCGCGCCTCGTCGCCGATCGGGTCGGCGAGCTCGGCGGGCGCGACCTCGGCCTCGGCGCCGCTCGGCACGAACTGCCGGGCGATCGGATCGTCAGCCAGCCGCGAGCGGTCGATCAGCGCCACCATTTCCGGGGTGATGGCGATGGCCATGGACTGCGCGGCCTCCTGCAGCCGCGGGTCGGGCGACAGGAGGCCTGCGCGTTCCAAGGCTTCCAGGGAGCGCAGCGTCGGCATGAAGGCGGGAGATAGGGGCCGGTGCCCCTCAAGTCCAGCGGGCGCTATCTGCGCGGTCGACGGCGGTCAGGAGGGTGGTGGTGGACACCACGGTCCAGTCGCAGAGGTCGTAGCGGCGGCTGAGCTTGTCGCGCACCGCCGATTCGGCCGCACCCTCGGGCAGCTTGGAGCGCTCCCACATCGCCAGGTTCGGGCGCCGCGTCAGCAGGAGGCTGCGCACGCCGCCATGCAGGCCCGCGCCCGTGACCTCGTCCGGCTGCGTGCCGGTGCGATCGCCGCTCGCCTGCCAGAGGCCGATCACCTGCGAATCGTAGGCGCCCTCGAAGCCCGGCCACGCGGCGGCGCAGAGGTCGAGGAACTCCGGCCAGTGGGGTTCGGGCACAGCGAACCAGCGGAAGGCATAGTTGCCCTGCCGCGTCGGCGGCACCGTGTCGGTCGGGCGCAGCGTCGGCACCAGGACCTCGCTGGTCACGGCGCGAATGTCGTTCCGGGCGGCCAGCAGCGCCTGCTCGGCGGCGGCGGCCGTGATCCCCTGCGGCCAGACGCTGATCGCCTGCACCTCGTCGCGTGGCCGGCCGATCTGGCTGCGCCAGGCGCCGTAGAGCTGGCCGCCCGCCCCGGCGATGCTTCGGGCGCCGTGGACAGCGAGCCGATCCGCCACCGCCTGCCATCGACGCGGCGCGGCCTCGATGCGGTGATGGACGAAGGTCGCGCTCACGCCAGCACTTCGTGGCGGCTGAGCGTGAAGCCCTCGTAGCCGCCGGCCGAGATCGCGTCGCAGTGCTTCTTGTAGCGGTCGAAGCCGCCGACATAGGGCATGAACACGCGCGGCTTGCCGGGAATGTTGGCGCCCACGTACCAGGAATTGGCCAGCGGATAGAGCGTGCTGTCGGCCACCTCGTTGACGTGCGTCACCCATTCGCTCTCGGCCTTGGCTGTCGGCTCGATGCGGTCGAGCTGGTGCTTGCCGAGATGGTCGATCGCATCGGCGATCCAATCGACGTGCTGCTCGATGCTGGCGATCATCTGGGTCTTCACGCCTGGGCTGCCGGGGCCGGTGACGATGAACATGTTGGGGAAGCCTGCGACCATCAGGCCGAGATAAGTGAGCGGTCCGCCTTCCCAGTGCTGGCGCAGTACCTCGCCCTCGCTGGTACGGATATCGATCTCGTTCAGCGCGCCGGTCATGGCGTCGAAGCCCGTGGCGAAGGCAATGGCGTCGAACTCGTACTCTGCGCCAGAGTCCAGCCGCACCCCCTTGGGCGTCAGCTCCTTGATCGGATCGGAGCGCACGTCGACCAGCGACACGTTCGGCCGATTGTAGGTCTCGTAATAATTGGTATCGAGGCAGAGGCGCTTGGTGCCGATCGGATGATCCTTGGGCGCCAGCAGCTCGCCGGTGCGCTTGTCCTTCACGATCGAGCGGATTTTGTTGCGCGCGAACTCGGACGCGGTGTCGTTGGCTTCCTTGCTCACCAGCAGGTCGGTGTACGAGTAGAGAAAGCTGATCGAGCCGCCGGCCTGCCACTTGGCTTCATAGGTTTTGGCGCGCTCCTCGGGCGTCGCCTCCATGGTCTTCTGGGTCGGCTTGGGGTGGCCACCGATCGCGAACGGCGTCTCCATCGCAGCGGCACGGCGCTCCTTGTAGTTGGCCTTGTGCGGATCCTCCCGGTCCGGCGTCATCGGCCCGTTGCGTGCCGGCAGGCTGAAGTTCGCGGTGCGCTGGAAAACGGTGAGTTGCTTGGCCTGCTGGGCGATGATCGGGATCATCTGCACGCCCGACGAACCGGTGCCGATCACTCCGACCCGCAGGCCGGTGAAGTCGACGCCCTCATGCGGCCACAGGCCGGTGTGGTACCACTTACCCTTGAAGTCGTGGATGCCCTTGAAGTCGGGCACGCGCGGTGTCGAGAGATTGCCCGCTGCCATCACGACGTAGCGTGCCTTGATCGTCTCGCCTTCCTTCGTGACGAGCGTCCATTCATTCGTCTTGCTGTCGAATAGAGCCGACTGGATGCGGGTGTTCAGCTGCACGTCGCGGCGAAGGTCGAAGCGGTCAGCGACATGGTTGATGTATTTCAGGATCTCGGGCTGGGTGCCGTAGCGCTCCGGCCACTTCCACTCCTGCTGCAGCTCGTCTGAAAAGCTGTAGGAGTATTCGAGGCTCTCGACGTCGCAGCGCGCGCCGGGATAGCGGTTCCAGAACCAGGTGCCGCCGATGCCGGAGCCGGCTTCATAGGCCCGGACCTTGAGGCCGAGCTTGCGCAGGCGATGGATGGCGTAGAGGCCGGCCAGTCCGCCGCCGACGATGGCGACATCGAGGGGGGCACCCTCGGGCTGGCGAGGTGCGGACGCGCGGGAAGCATCGGGCATGCGACGGCTCCTGTTGTGAATTTTTGCTGTGCGAGAGGTGTCCGGTGGCTTGCACGATCAGCGTCGACCCGACCGTCCGTTTTGGCAAGCGCGCCTCGCACGAATGCGGAACTGGCGGTGCGTCATGCAGTGCGCGCGTTGCTGCAAGGCAATGACATCGCGCGAAGATCGTTGGCCGGTCGATTGTTTCGGCTTTATTCTTTTTCGATGACGACAGCGCGAAACCCCGGTTGAGAACGGCAGGATAGGTCGTGGATCAGTCGGTGCCGCCGCCCGCTCTCAAGACATCGCCCGTATCACCGGTGGTCGGCGTAACGCCTCCTGCGCGGGTGAGCCGGACGTCCGGTATCATGCGGGTCCTGCTGCGGCCACGCTTCATCGTCATCGGTTTCCTGCTGCTTGCGGCGGTCGCCTACGGCGGTCGCGAGGTCCATCTGCGCCTCACCCATGTCTACGAGTACGACGCCCGGGTGACCGCCGACATCGTGACGGTGTCGAGTCGCGCCGAGGGCTGGATCGTCGAGCTGGCGGTGCGCGAGGGCCAGCGTGTCGAAGCGGGACAGGTCCTGGTCAGGATAGACGACCGCGCGGCCAAGCTGCGGGTCGACGGCCTGAAAGCCCAGATCGAAGGCGTGCGGGTCGAGCGCGCGCGGCTGCGCGCCGAGCGCAAGCTCGACCAGAACCAGGCCGACGCCGCCATGCGCACGCGCGCCTCGACCATCACCGTCCGCGAGAAGGCGCTGGCCGCGCTGCAGGCCGACCTCGATTTCGCCAAGCTGGAACTCGACCGCAGCCGGACGCTATTCGCCAGCAAGGTCGTCAACGAGCGGCAGCTCCAGATGGCGCAGGCGGCGGTCACGAAGCTCGAGATCCAGATCCTGCAGCTCCAGGCCGAGCACGAGCAGGCGGAGGGCAGCCTGGGCGAGGCGCGGGTCGGCCACGACAGGCTGGGCGTGATCGACGCGCAGATCGAGGCGCTGACCCACCAGGTCGCCGTGCTGGCGGCGCAGATGCGCCAGCAACAGGTCGATGTCGAGGATCGCACGATCAAGAGCCCGATTCCGGCGGTGATCGACCGCACTTTCACCCTGCCGGGGGAGTATGTCGCGGCGGGCCAGCGCATCCTGATGCTGCACAATCCCGACGAGGTCTGGGTCGAGGCCAACATCAAGGAGACGCAGGTCGGCAAGCTGAAGCTCGGCCAGAGCGTTCGCGTCTCGGTCGACGCCTATCCCAACGATACCTTCGTCGGCCGGGTCGCGCGGATCGGCAGTGCCACGACGGCACGCTTCGCGCTCCTGCCCACCCCGAACCCGTCGGGCAATTTCACCAAGATCACGCAGCGTGTGCCGGTGAAGATCGACATCGTCCAGATGCCCAAGCCGCTGACGCCCGGCATGATGGTCGAAGTCGAAATTGACATTCGGTAGGGCCATGACCCCTCCGTCGGCGAAGACGCCGACACCTCCCCATTCGAAACGGGAGGCGCTCGAAAGCCCTCTTCCCCATTCAAATGGGGAAGTGCGCCGTCTTACGGGGCGATGGGGTCATGATCCATGACCGCCGCCGCCGTCCCGCTGCAGACAGCCGCTGCACTCACCGAACGCTACGGGCCGTCCTATCGCTGGCTGGTCACCATCACCGGCATGATGGGCGTCGTGTCGATGGTGCTTGCCATGACCACGGTGAACGTGGCGGTGCCGGACGTGATGGGCGCCTTCGGCATCGGCCAGGACAAGGCGCAGTGGATGTCCTCGGCCTACATGGCGACGATGACCGCAGGCATGCTGATCAACGCCTGGCTGAGCGGCATCCTGGGCGAGCGACGCACCTTCGTGGGTGCGCTTTTCTTCTTTTCGGTGGGCGCGCTGATGGGCGGTTCGGCGCCGACCGAGGATGCGCTGATCTTCGCCCGCGTCCTGCAGGGGTTCAGCGCCGGCGTCGCGCAGCCCCTGGTCATGGCCACGATCTTCACCGTCTTCCCGCCGGAGCGCCGCGGCATGGCGATGGGCGTGTTTGGGCTGGGCGTCGTCTTCGCGCCGGCGATCGGACCCACGCTGGGCGGGCTGATGATCGAGTACTTTTCCTGGCGCTACGTCTTCTTCATCTCGCTGCCGTTCTGTGTCATCGCGGCCGTCATGGGCATGGTCTTCATGCCAACCCGGCCGGTCCCCAAGGTCATTCCGCCGTTCGACTGGCTGGGCTTTGCACTTCTCTGTACCGCGCTGCTCGGGCTCATGACCGGCATCGCCGACGGCCAGCGCGAAGGCTGGAGTTCGGACGCCATCGTCTTCCGGCTGGTCCTCGGCGCCGTCGCCACGGTCGCCTTCGTCTGCTGGGAGCTCTACACCCCCCGCGCGCTGCTCGACGTGCGCATCTTCGGCAACGTCGAGTTCTCCGCCGCGGCGCTGATCGCCTTCATCTTCGGCGCCGGCATGATGGGCTCGACCTACATCATCCCGGTCTTCGTGCAGACCATCATCGGCTTCACGCCGCTGGTGGCCGGGCTGATGATGATGCCGGCCGGCATCATGCTGGCCTTCATCTTCCCGTTGGCCGGGCGCCTGTCCGACGCGATGCCGGCCTCGACGATGATCATCGGGGGGCTCGTCCTGTTCGCCGCAGGCTTCGCCTGGATGACGACGGCCGACGTCGACACGACCTTCTGGACACTGGTCTGCATGGTCATGCTGTCCCGGCTGGGGCTGGGCTTCATCAATCCCAGCCTGAACGCCTCGTCGCTCAAGGCCCTGCCGGCGGACAAGGTGCGCCAGGGCTCGGGCGTCGCCAACTTCATGCGCCAGCTCGGCGGCGCCTTCGGCATCAACCTGATGGTCGCCTTCTTCGAGATCCGCACGCGCTTCCACGCCGACGCGCTGACGGGAACCCAGGACTGGGGCAACCGCACGACCGAGCGGATGCTGACGCAGCTCGAGCATCTCCTTCAGAGAAGCGGCCTGCCGCATCAGCAGCAGAAAGCGGGCGCGCTCGACTATCTGGCGACGATCGTGCAGAGCAAGGCCCAGATCATGGCCTTTTCCGACACGTTCATCGTGGTGGGCGTGGTCGCGCTGGCGGCCCTGATCCCCGCTGCGATGCTGTCGCGTTCGCAGCGCCGGCTGCGCGGCTGAATCACACGATGCGGCTCGTCTTGTCGCCCCAGTAACGGTCGCGCAGCAGGCGCTTGTAAAGTTTGCCGGTCGGCAGGCGTGGCAACTCGTCCTCGAAATCGATCGAGCGCGGCACCTTCTGCCGGGCGAGATGCTGGCCGCAGAAGGCGATCAGCTCCTCGGCCGTGGCGCCGGTCTTCGGCACGTCCGGCATGAGCTGGACGACCGCCTTCACCTCCTCACCGAGATCGGCGTTGGGCACGCCGAACACCGCCGCGTCGGCCACCTTGGGATGGGTGATCAGCAGGTTCTCGCATTCCTGCGGATAGATGTTCACGCCGCCGGAGATGATCATGAAGGTCGCGCGATCGGTCAGGTAGAGATAGCCTTCGGCATCGACATAGCCGACGTCGCCCACCGTGCTCATCGTGCCGTCCTCGGAGCGCGCCTCGCGCGTCTTGGCGGGGTCGTTGAAATACTCGAACGGCGTCGCGGTCTTGAACCACAGGGTCCCGGCCGTGCCGGTGGGCAGCGGGTTCATGTCATCGTCGAGCACGTGCAGTTCGCCCAGGAGGACGCGCCCCACCGTGCCCTTGTGCGCCAGCCATTCCTGCGAGTTGCAGGCGGTGAAGCCCAGCCCCTCGGTGGCGCCGTAATATTCGTGGATGATCGGGCCCCACCAGGCGATCATCTGTTCCTTCACCTGGACTGGGCAGGGCGCCGCCGCATGGATGGCGATCTCCAGCGAGCTGAGCTGGTAGCGCTTCCGCGTCTCCTTCGGCAGCTTCAGCATCCGCGAGAACATCGTCGGCACGAGCTGGCTGTGCGTAACGCAATACTTCTCGATCAGCTGCAGATAGTGCTCGGGGTCGAAGCGCTCCATGACGATCACGGTGCCACCCATGCGAATCGTGAGGTTCACCGCCGCCTGCGGCGCTGAATGGTAGAGCGGTGCCGGCGAGAGGTAGATCATGCCTTCGCGGTACTGCCAGAGCTTCAGCAGGAACGCGAAGATCGGCAGCAGCTGCGACGGCGGCTGTTCGGCCAGCGGGCGTACGATTCCCTTCGGCCGTCCCGTGGTGCCGGACGAGTAGAGCATTGCGGTTCCGAGCGATTCGTCGGCGATCGGCGTTGCGGGCAGGCCGGCCGACGCCTCCGTGAGATTGACGATCTTCGCGCTGCCGGCTGGCTCGCCGCCCGGCCCGTCGACGACGATGCAGAGCACGATCTCCGGACACTGGGCCAGGGCCGCGAGGGCCACGTCCCGCTTGGCCTGTGAGGTGATGAGCACCTTCGAGGTGCTGTTGTTCAGAATGTAGGCAAGCTCGTCGGCCGTCAGGAACGAATTCACGCACGTGTAGTAGGTGCCGGTGCGCTCGCCGGCGGTGCAGCACTCCACGTAGCGCGCGTTGTTCTCCATGAAGATCGAATAGTGGTCGAGCCGCGTCACGCCATGGGCGCGCAGCAGGTGCGCCAGCCGGTTGCTGCGCGCCTCGAGTTCGCCATAGGTCACGGTCTCGCCGCTGCCGGCCATGATCACCGCAGGATGGGACGCCTGCGTCGTCGCGTGTTTGCCCGGGTACATTCGCTTCCTCCTCCGGAATTTATAGACGGCGTACCGGGGCTGCGCCAAAGTCCGGGCATGCTCGATTCATCGCTCAAGTCCAAGATCATGGACGAAGTCGATCGCCGCTTCGACGATCAGACGAACGTACTGGCCGACCTGGTCAGGATTCCCTCCACCCGTTTCCAGGAAGCGCCGGCCCAGGACATGATGGCGCGCCTGTTCAAGGAGGACGGACTCGGCATCGACCGCTGGCAGGTCAAGATCGACGACCTGAAGCATCTGCCGGGCTACTCGCCGCATTCGCTGGACTATGACGACGCCTGGAACGTGGTCGGGGCGTGGCGCCCGTCGAACCCCAAGGGCCGGTCACTGATCCTCAACGGCCACATCGACGTGGTGCCCGAGGGGCCGCACGAAATGTGGACCCGCAACCCCTACGACGCCTACGTCAAGGACGGGTGGATGTACGGCCGCGGCTCGGGCGACATGAAGGCCGGGCTGATCCTCAACGTCTTCGCGCTGCGTGCCCTGAAGGCGCTGGGCTACATGCCGGCGGCCGACGTCTACCAGCAGTCGGTGGTCGAGGAGGAGTGCACCGGCAACGGTGCGCTCGCGTGCTTGCAGCGCGGCTATCGCGCCGATGCCGCTCTGATCCCCGAGCCGTCGGGCTGCACGCTCACCGTGGCGCAGGTCGGCGTCATGTGGTTCCAGGTCAAGGTCACGGGCCACCCGGTCCATGTCTACAAGGCCGATGCCGGATCGAACGCGATCGAATCGGCTTACCGGATCATCCAGCAGCTGCGCGAGCTCGAGAAGAAGTGGAACGCGCTGAAGGCCCACGACAAGCACTTCTGCGACCATCACCATCCGGTGAACTTCAACGTCGGTAAGATCGCCGGCGGCGACTGGGCGAGTTCGGTCCCGTCCTGGTGCACCTTCGACATGAGGGTGGGCGTGCTGCCGACGCAGACCTTGAAGGAGTGCCGGCAGGAGGTCGAGGACACGATCCGCCAGGCCGCGGCCAACGATCCGTTCCTCGGCAACAACCTGCCGACCGTGAGCTGGGAAGGCTTCCAGGCCGAGCCCTATGTCCTCAAGAACCATGAGCATGTGCGCGACATTCTCGCCGATGCGCACAAGACCGTCTTCGGCGCCGAACTCGACGACCGTCGCACGACCGGTACGACCGATGCGCGCTTCTTCGGCCTCTATGCCGGCCTGCCGGCGCTCGTCTACGGGCCGCAGTCCGACGACGTCCATGGCTTCGACGAGCGGGTGAACCTGGAATCGATCCGCAAGATCACCCAGTCGACGGCGCTGTTCATCGCCGAATGGTGCGGCCTGCAGAAAGCCTAGAAGGCTCGGGCTGGCTGGCCTAAAGGAGCGGCATGACCTCAGATCATGCCGCGGCAGGAACCATGAGAGCCTTCGTCTGTCGCCGCTATGGCGGCCCCGATGTCGTCGAGCTGGCGGACGTTCCGAAGCCCGTGCCGCGCGACAACGAGGTACTCGTGCGGATTCACGCGACGACGGTGACCTCGGGCGACTGGCGCGTGCGGACGCTCTGCGTTCCGACAGGACTGGGACTCGTGGCGCGCCTGGGATTCGGGTTCACGCGGCCGCGCCAGCCCATCCTGGGAACCGAACTGGCCGGAAGGATCGAGGCCGTCGGGAAGGACGTCACGCGCTTCCGGACGGGCGACGAGGTGTTCGGCTTTCCCGGCGGCGCGATGGGATGCCATGCCCAGTATCGGACGATGCCGGAGGACGGAAGGCTGGCACGTAAGCCCGTCAACCTGTCGTACGAGGAAGCGGCATCGCTGCCCTTTGGCGCATCGACCTCGATGCATTTTCTGCGCAAGGCGGGCATCAGGCCGGGTGACAGGGTCCTGGTGATCGGTGCGTCCGGCGGCGTGGGAACGGCGATGGTGCAGCTCGCGAAACACCACGGCGCCGAGGTGACCGGCGTCACCAGCACGAACAACCTGGCGCTCGTGGCCTCGCTCGGCGCCGACCGGGTGATCGACTACACAAAGGAGGACTTCACGGTGAGCGGCGAGACCTACGACATCGTCGTCGATACGGTGGGCGGGTTGTCGTTCGCGCGCTGCAAGCCCGTGCTCAGGGACAAGGGCAGGTTGCTGGCGGTGGCTGCGGGGGTGCCGGAGATGCTGGCGACGTTGTGGGCGCCGCTGACCGGCAGTCGGCGGGTCATTGCCGGTCCGGCCGAGGAGCGCGCCGGTGATCTGCCGGAGATCGCCTCCCTGGCCGAGGCCGGCGCGCTGAAACCCGTGATCGACCGCCGGTACGGGTTCGTCCAGATGGCCGAGGCACACGCCTATGTCGAGACCGGCCGCAAGCGGGGCAGCGTCGTGGTGAGCGTCGAGGCTGCGGGTTAGACCCAGGCCCGGCAGAGAATATAAAGCGCGCTGCGTGCAAAATGTCGGCCGGCAGGGCGCCCGGGATCGCTGTACGGGGGGAGGCCCTTCCCGTTCAATTATTTCGAATGTTTCGTTTATTTCGTTCGTGCCGCCTGGCGAGGCCGTCGGGGAGCCTATTCATCGTCATGGACCTCGTTGAGGCAGAGGAAAAGACGCGTCTGGCCGCTGCCGGCGACCGGGGGAGAACGGTGCACGATGGCCTCCGCGCCGGCCCGCACCACGCCCTTGAACAGCCCGGCGGCAAAGCGCGGGAACTCGTTCAGCGGACCGCGATAGCGGCGCTGCGCCTTGAGCGCGCGAGCGGCATGGTCGAGCGGCGGCCATTGCGTGCCGGGCCCGCGATAGGTGGCGTTGAGACGGTAGCCGACATGGTCGCGATGGAACCGCCAGCAGGCATCGTGGACGATCGCTTCGAGGCGCAGGTCGACGTCGCGGCTGCCGGTGCGCGCGGCGAAGCATCGGACAAGCCCGGCGATGTCATCGATCAGCGTGCGGCGCTCGGGACCGTCGGGCAACTGTACGAGGTCGCAGAGGGAGGCGAGCCTGGCCGGGACGCAGGCGGCCGGTCCGATGAAGTGGCCCTCCGGCAGGCGCTCTGCCGGCAGGGAATCGAGCCAGGCGGCCAGCGCCGCGGGTTGCGGCCGGTGCCAGATGGCGAGGGCGACGTCGGGCTCGGCAATGCGGTGCAGGACGGTGTCATCGGAACTCTCGACGACCTGCACGCTCATGGCGCCAGACATGATTCGAATCCCGCCTTGAGAGCGGCCGCGTCGAGGTCCCGGCCGATCAGGACGAAGCGCGATTCCCGGGGTTCGTGATCCTTCCAGGGTCTGCCGGCGGTGGCGTCCATCAGCATGTGCACGCCCTGGAAGACATAGCGCTTGGAGCTGCCCTTGAGGTCGAGAATGCCCTTGCAGCGCAGGATGTCGACGCCGCGCACGCGCAGCAGTTCGGAGATCCACATCGTGAAGCGGTCCGGATCCAGGGGGCGCGAGGCCCGCAGCGAGACGCTGGTGATCGCATCGTCATGCTCGTGATCGTCCTCGCCGAGGAAGCCAGGCTCGATCTCGAGGATGCGGTTGAGGTCGAAGGCGCCGCGATCGAGCAGCTCCACGACCGGCAGGGCACAATGATCGGTCCGGTGCAGCCGGGCCATCGGGTTGATCGCGCGAATCCGGGCCTCGACACGGGCCGCCTCGTCGGCCGGAACGAGATCGATCTTGTTCAGCAGGACGATGTCGGCGAAGGCGACCTGCTCGGCGGCTTCATGACTGTCTTCCAGCCGCTGCAGGAAGTTCTTCGCATCGACGACGGTGATGATGGAATCGAGCCGCGTCCGGCTGCGCACGTCCTCGTCGACGAAGAAGGTCTGGGCGACGGGGGCCGGGTCGGCGAGGCCTGTGGTCTCGATCAGTATTGCGTCGAAGCGGCCCTTGCGCTTCATCAGCCCTTCGATGATGCGGATCAGGTCGCCGCGGACGGTACAGCAGATGCAGCCGTTGTTCATCTCGAACACTTCTTCTTCGGCATCGACGACGAGATCGTTGTCGATGCCGAGTTCGCCGAACTCGTTGACGATGACGGCGAACTTCCGGCCGTGCTGTTCGGTCAGCAGCCGGTTGAGGAGGGTGGTCTTTCCGGCGCCGAGGTAGCCGGTCAGCACGGTGACGGGGACCTGATCCATGAAGGCCTCCTGGCAGAGCCCTGCAGGACAGGGGCGTTTGGGTTATCTCCTGGAATTGGTATAGTATAACATTTCCGATGGTCAAGCCGCCGACCTCGCGAGGTCAAACAAAAAGGGCGAGAGTTGCCTCCCGCCCTTTTTCATCGATCCGCCGTTACGCGGCCTTCTGGACGATCTCCACCGGTCCGTGATTGTCGCAATGGCTGCCGTGCGGGTGATGCAGGTGCCCGTCGACCAGATAGTCGACATGGTCGCCGTGCGGCACCGCTTCGTGGCCGCAGCCCGGCCCATGTTTGTGAGACTTGTCGTGACCGGCGCAGGCATGGTCCGGCGTGCAGGCGCTGGGGTTGTGGGCGCTCACCTCGATCGTGTGTTCGTCGACGTGATCGCCGTGCGGGTGATGGAGGTGGCCGTCGTGCAGGTAGTCGAGGTGATCGCCGTGCCTGATGGCGGTATGGCCGCAGGCCGGCCCATGCTGATGCGGATGGTCGCCGTGGATCTCGTGGTCGTGGCTGGACATGACATTCATCCTTTCGTGAAAAAACTCAGTGCCTCTCGGTCGCGTGGGCGATGGCATTGCGGACGAGTGTGAGAACGTGATCGTCGGCGACCCGGTAGATCACGCTCTTGCCTTTCCGCTGTCGCTCGATCAGGCGGGCGGCATGCAGGACCTGCAGGCGCGCCGAGACGGTGTTGATCTTCTCCTCCTCGGCGGCGGCGATTTCCGAAACGCTGAGGTCCTTGTCGGCGAGCAGCATCAGGGTCCGCAGGCGCGCAACGTCCGACAGCGCATCGAACATGCGGGCCGCTTCTGCCAGGTGCCGGCCGCCGGCCGCTTTGCGCATGGGGTCCTTGCCGTTGATCCAATATTCCATAGATCATTGGAATGATGGAATCAAGAGGTCCTGCTCGCACACGAGTCTCCCCGCCTCTCGCGAAAGAGGCGGGATAGAAACTCGCATCAGCCGGCGATCGCCTGCTCGGCGGGCATGTAGGGGAGGCCGAGGCTTTCGGCGGCGGCCTTGTGGGTCAGCCGGCCGCGATGGACGTTGAGGCCGGCCGCTAGGTGCGGGTTCGCGGCGATGGCGGCGAGGCCCTTCGCAGCCAGAGCGAGCCCGAAGGGCAGGGTTGCGTTGTTCAGCGCCTCGCTGGAGGTCAGCGGCACCGCGCCCGGCATGTTGGCCACGCAATAGTGGATGATGCCATCGACCTCGTAGGTCGGGTCGGCATGCGTCGTGGGGTGAGACGTCTCGAAACAGCCGCCCTGGTCGATGGCGACGTCGACGATCACCGACGCGGGCTTCATCGATTTCAGCATCGCCTTGGTCACGAGCTTCGGCGCGCTGGCGCCGGCCACCAGCACTGCGCCGATCACGGCGTCGGCCGAGAAGACTTCCTGCTCGATGGCGTCGATCGTCGAGTAGCGTGTGTGCACCCGGCCCTGGAACAGCTCGTCGAGTTCGCGCAGGCGCGGCAACGAGCGGTCGAGCACGGTGACTTCGGCCCCGAGGCCGGCGGCCATGCGCGCGGCGTGCGTGCCCACCACCCCGCCACCCAGCACGACGACATGCGCCGGCTTCACGCCCGGCACGCCGCCCAGCAGCAGGCCGCGGCCGCCGCGATGGCGCTGCAGCGCGCCGCCGGCAGCCTCGATGGAAAGGCGCCCGGCGACCTCGCTCATCGGCGCGAGCAGCGGCAGGCCGCCGCGAGGATCGGTCACGGTCTCGTAGGCGATCGCGGTGCAGCCCGACTCGATCAGCCCCCTGGCCTGCGCCGGATCGGCCGCGAGATGGAGATAGGTGAACAGGATCTGGCCGGACCGCAGCTGCGCCCACTCGCCGGGCTGCGGTTCCTTCACCTTCACGATCATCTCCGCGGTCGAGAAGATCTCGGCCGCCGTACCGGCAATGCGGGCGCCGGCATTGCGGTAGACCTCGTCGCTTGCTCCGATTCCGGCCCCGGCGCCGGTCTCGACCACGACCTCGTGGGCGGCATGGACGTATTCACGGACCGCGCCGGGTGTCAGCCCGACGCGATACTCATGCATTTTGATCTCTTTGGGCACACCGACGCGCATAGGGTCCATCTCCAGGCAATTGCGGGTGTCATCAAACCAAGGAAGCCGGGTTTGTTTCCCGGCATTCTGAAGATGAATTGTGTCTCCCCTGCCGAAATTCTACGCTGAGGCGGAGAGGCACGCAGGATTCCCAACATGAACCTCGACAAGATCGACGCCACCATCCTGTCGGAACTCACCGCGAACGCCCGGGCGAGCCAGGTCGAACTTGCGGCGCGGGTCGGCCTCTCCGCTACGGCTGTGGCCCGGCGACAGCGCGCGCTGGAGGAGGTGGGCCTGATCCGCGGCTACCAGGCCGTGCTCGATCTCGGCCGCTTCGGGCTGGCGACGACGGTCGTGGTGCGGATCACGCTGGACAGCCAGAGCGACGAGGCACTGACCGCCTTCGAAACCGGAGTCGTCGACTGCCCATCGGTGGTGCGCTGCTTCCTGATGTCCGGTAGCGACGACTACGTCGTCATCGTGCTGGCGCGGGACATCGAGGATTTCGAGCGCATCCACCGCACCGAACTGTCGCGCCTGCCGCGGGTCGCACGGCTGGAATCGAGCTTTGCGCTGCGCGAGGTCGTGAACCGCGCGGTGCCGCCGTCGGCCTTCGGCAAGACCGCACGTGGGGCTCAGCGCAGGCGTCGCGCCGAGGCATAGACGCCGAGCGCCACGCCGCCCAGCACGACCGCCACCGCCACGAGGCGCTCCACCGACAGCGGCTCGCCGGTCAGCCAGGCCGAGATGGCAAGCGCCGCACAGGGCACCAGCAGGCTGACCGGGCCGACCTTCGCGGCGGGATAGGTCCGCAGCAGGGTGCCCCAGATCAGGTAGCCCAGCCACATCACGGGAACGACCGTGTAGAAGAGAACGAACCAGCCGCGCCAGGTCGGCGCGAGGATGGGTGCGGCCAGCGCCGCCGGCCCGTCGAGCACGAGGGACGCCAGGGCGAGCGGAATCGGCGGCAGGACGCTTGCCCAGACGGTGACCGCAAACATCGAAACCCCGCGGGCGGAGCGGAAGAAGAGATTCCCCGATGCCCAGGTCAGGGCCGACATCAGCGCGAGGCCGATCGCCAGCAGCGGTGTGTCGTCGGAGATCGAACGCGCGAGCAGCACGACGCCGGCGACCGCAACGGCGAGGCCGAGCCACTGTCCACGCGTCGCATGCTCGCGCAGCAGCAGCGCCGCCAGCACGACGGTGAGCGGACCCTGGAGCTGCACCAGCACGGAGGTGAGGCCGGGCGGCAGGCCCGCGCCCATGGCGAAGAAGAGGAAGATGAACTGGCCGCCGAACATCAGGCCGCCGATGCCCGCCAGGACGGACCAGGAGACGGCGGGTTTGGGGATGAAGAACACAGGGAGCGCACCCAGCAGGAAGCGCCAGGTCGCGAAGGCGAAGGGCGTGAACTCGTCGAGGCCGAAGCGGATGACCGTGAAGTTCAGCCCCCACATCGCCACGATGAGGAGCGCTGCCGCGAGATGCAGCGGGCTCAAGTGCCTACAGCCAGACCCAGGGCCGCGCGCCCTTGTCCGTGGCCTGCCACGCTTCGATCTCGTCCCGCCGCGACAGGGTGAGAGCGATGTCGTCGAGTCCGTTCAGCATCGCATGCTGGCGGCGCGCATCGACTTCGAAGGGGATGGTGCGGCCGGTCGGCGAAATCACCTGGCAGTTCTCGAGGTCGACGGTGATGCGGGCATTGCCGGGCGACGCCGTCATCTCGTCGGCCAGCTGCTCGATCTCGTGGATCGGCAGTGCCACCGGCAGCAGGCCGTTCTGGAAGCAGTTGTTGTTGAAGATGTCACCGAAGTAGGGCGCGATCACCGCCTTGATGCCCATCCCCTTCAGCGCCCACACCGCGCCCTCGCGGCTCGAGCCGCAGCCGAAATTCTCCCGACTGAGGATGATCGGCGCGTCGCGATAGGGCTTTTGATTGAAGATGCAGTCCGGATCCTCGCTGCCGTCGGGCCTGAAGCGGAGCTGCTCGAAGCAATAGGGGCCGAGCCCCTCGCGCGTCACGTTGTCGACCAGCCGCTCGATGCGGATGATCAGATCGGTATCGACGTTCTGGCGCATCAGCGGCGTGGCGACGCCGGTCACCTTGGTGAACTTGTCCATGATCAGATCTTCCTCACGTCGGCAATCGCGCCCTTGATCGCGGCGGCGGCTGCCATGGCGGGGCTGGCGAGATGAGTGCGCGCACCGGGGCCTTGGCGGCCGACGAAGTTGCGGTTGGACGTCGAGACGCTGCGCTTGCCGGGCGGGACACGCTCACCGTTGGAGGCGAGGCACATCGAGCAGCCGGGCTCGCGCCATTCGAAGCCTGCCTCGGTGAACACGCGGTCCAGCCCCTCGGCCTCGGCCTCGGCCTTGATGCGCACCGAGCCGGGCACGACCCACGCAGTCACGTGGTCGGCCTTGTGCCGGCCCTTCACGATCTCGGCGGCGGCGCGCAGGTCGGAGAGGCGGGAATTGGTGCAGGAGCCGATGAACACCCAGTCGACCTGGGTGCCCTCGATCGGCTTGCCGGGCTCCAACCCCTGATACTGGAGCGCGGCCTCCCAGGCGCCGCGCTTCTCCTCCGGACCGGTGCGCGGGTCGGGAATGGCGCGGTCGACGGCGATCACGTGCTCGGGGCTGGTGCCCCAGGTGATCTGCGGCGCGACGTTCTTCATGTCGATCGTGTGCTCGCGATCGAACTCGGCGTCGGGATCGCTGGGCAGGGTGCGCCAGTGTGCGACGGCGCGGTCCCACATCGCGCCCTTCGGCGCATAGTCGCGGCCGGCGAGATATTCGTAGGTCGTGTCGTCGGGCGCCACCATGCCGGTGCGCGCCCCCATCTCGATGGTGAGGTTGCAGAGCGTGAGCCGCGCCTCGGCCGGCAGGGAGCGCACGGCGGAGCCGGCATACTCGACGGAATAGCCCGTGCCCGCAGCGGTCCCGAGCTCGCCGATCAGGTGAAGGATCATGTCCTTGGCCGTGACGCCCGGCATCAGCTTGCCCTCGAAGCTGGCGCGCATGCGCTTGGGCTTGCGCTGCACCATCGTTTGCGTCGCGATCACGTGCACCAGCTCGGACGAGCCGATGCCGAAGGCCAGCGAGCCCAGGCCGCCATGGGTGGATGTATGGCTGTCGCCGCAGACCAGCGTGGTGCCGGGCAGCGTCAGCCCCTGTTCGGGGCCCATCACGTGTACGATGCCCTGCCCGTCCTGGCCGAGGTCGAACAGCTTGATGCCGTAGGCGCTGGTCGTCTCGCGCATCGACTTGATGAGCGGCAGGCCCGGCGGATGGGTGTGTTCGGTGCGGCCGGGTTTCGTCGACATGGTGTGGTCGGGCGTGCCGTAGGTCAGGCGCGGCTGCGCCGGCGGGTAGCCTTTGTCGATGGCTTCCTTCAGCGCCTTGCCGCCCGACATGTCATGCAGCAGCAGGCGGTCGATGTGCAGCAGCACGAAGCCGTTGCCGAGATCGCTGATGACGTGGCTGTCCCAGATCTTGTCGAACAGGGTCTTGCCCATGGGTTTGGCCTCAGGGAGTTGGGATGATCCGCCGGGACGCGGATATCAGCACCGGGCGAGCCGCGCCGCCAGTCCCTCGCGATCATCGTCGCGCAGCAGTTCCGCAGACGGATACCACGGCGATGGTCCGAGGTTCGGTCCCCAGAGCCAGTCTGCCGTGTCGGGCACCAGGATCACCGTCGGTATGGCGAGCGCGGCCGCGGCGTGCGTGGGCCACGTGTCGTCCCCGACGACGAGACGGCAGGCCGGAATCTCCTCGGCTGTGCGTACGAGAGCGAACCCGGCCGGCGGCTCTGCGGTGGTGAACCAGCCAATGCGCGACGTAGGCTGGGGCTCGGGCCGCAGCTTGGCGGCCGGCGGCAGCGCGTCGCGCGTCCAGTTGAGGAGGTGCGGCAGGCTGCGCAGCGGCGCCGCGGCGGCGAATCCGTCGAGAGTGTCGCCGCGTCGCGCCGTAGGCCCATCGATCCAGTGGGCGAGGGTTGCGCTGCATTGCACGACAGCCTCGACTCCGCGCGCCAGCATCAGGGTGTCGCGCAGGGCGGCATTGCTCTCGATGTCGGCCTGCTCGGGGTAGAGCAGCAGCCGGCCCTGCAGCGGCTCGCCCTGCCAGCGCGGCAGGTCGGGCGTGTAACGCTCGCCCGGGATCTCCAGTCGAGCTTCGTAATCCTCGAGACCGCGCCACCAGTCGCCCTGGCGCAACATCAGTTCGCCGCGCCGCAGCCGGAGGCGGGGATCGTTCGGTTGACTGACCAACGCGGTCTCAAGATCGGCGAGAGCGCCGGCCCAATCACCGCGGGCGGCCAGCAGCTCCGCGCGCGCCCCCAGGGCTGGCAACAGCCGGTGGTCGATCGACAAAGCGAGATCGTAGGCGCGCTCGGCTTCGTCGGTGCGGCCCAGCGCCTCGAGAGCGCGGCCGGTATTGTGGGCAATGACAGCGTCGTCCGGCTTGATCTTCGCGGCCTTGGCAAGCGCGACCAGCGCCTGCTCGTGCCGGCCGAGCTGCATCAGGCAGCCCGCGAGATTGGTCTGGGCCGCGACGTCGCGCGGCAGGAACTGCGCGGCGCGCTCCAGAGGCCCGCACGCCTCGTCGAAGCGCCCGAGCTTGAGCCGTACCTGGCCCAGAAGATGGAGCGCCTGGCCCATGTTGGGGCGCGCCTCGACGATGCGGGTGAACATCTCTTCGGCGGACGCAAAGTCACCCGCCGCCGCGCGCTGAACGGCATCGCGGCCCAGGGTCTGGATCTGCTGATCGTTGAGTGGCACGCGGCGGCTCTAGCAGAGCGGCGGGGCGGCCGGCAAAGAAAAAGCCGGCGGTCGCAAGGGAGGCAGGGAGCGACCGCCGGCCAGGGTCCGGAGTGGGATGGTCCCGCGCAGGGTAGGAACGGGACCCCTCCGGATCGGGATGTCAGCTGCGCCAGAAGGGCTTGCCGGCCTCGAACTGGACGTCGGTGGGGCTGATGCCGAGATCGCGCATCATCCGATGGTCCAGCTTGCCGAGCTCGCGGCGCTGCCTGGTCCGCTCGCGCCAGATGGCGAGGGTCTGGCCGAAGGCGGTCACGGCGCCGGCAAGCGGGACGTGGGAGGAATGGTGAAGCGAGATGTTGGCCATGGATGGCTCCCGGAAGGGTTGAACTCTGTCGCGCCTGATGTGCGCCCCGGGCGCCCCCTTTACAAACGACCCTTTGTCCTGTTTTGATTAAAATACCTCATGTGAAGGACTGGCGATGAAACGTACCCTTCCGCCGCTCAACGGCTTGCGCGCCTTCGAGGCTGCGGCACGCCATATGAGCTTTACCGATGCCGCCGAGGAATTGAACGTCACGCAGGCGGCGATCAGCCACCAGGTGCGCGGGCTGGAACTTCGGCTCGGATTAAAATTGTTCGTGCGGCGCAATCGCTCGCTGCTGCTGTCCGAGGCCGGACAGGCCTATCTCCCCTCGGTCCGCGCGGCCTTCGATCAGCTGAACGAGGCGACCGAGAAGCTGCTGCAGAAGGACAAGGGCGGCCACCTGACGGTGACGACCACCGCGTCTTTCGCCATGAAATGGCTGGTGCCGCGGCTGGGTGGCTTCCAGCGGGCCAACACCGAGATCGACGTGCGCATCTCCACCGGTACCGGCCTGGTCGATTTCTCGCGCGAGGATGTCGACATCGGCATCCGCTATGGCCGCGGTCAGTGGCCGAACCTGATGGCGGAGCGGCTGGTCGCGGAAGACGTCATGCCGGTCTGTGCGCCCGCTTTGCTCAAGGGGCCGAACGGTCTGAAGAAGCCCACCGATCTCAAGCGGTTCACGCTTCTGCATATCGGCAACTTTCCCGACGACTGGCAGGTCTGGCTGACGGCCGCGGGCGTGAAGGGCGTCGATGCCTCGCGCGGCGTCTCGTTCGACTTCGCGCTGGCGGCCTACCAGGCCGCGATGGACGGGCTGGGCGTCGCCCTTGGGCGCAACCCGCTGGTCGAGCCCGACCTGAAGGCCGGTCGTCTGGTCGTGCCGTTCGAATTCAAGCGCTCGTCCGACTTCGCCTACTATCTGGTCTATCCGCCCGAGGCGATCCGGCGGCGCAAGATCATGGCATTCCGCGACTGGATCGTTTCCCTTTCGGACGTGGCACAGCAGGCGGTCTGATCATGCAGTTCGGCTACTTCACCCTTTCGGACAACCGCTATCCGGACAATCCGCGCACGGCCGAGTCCTTCATCAAGGACATCTATGCCGAGGCGCTGTGGGCCGAGAAGGTCGGGCTGAACTCGGCATGGATCGGCGAGCATCACTTCAACCTGCTGGGCGTGAACGCCTCGCCGCTGGCGATGCTGGCGCAGCTCGCGGGCGCCACGACGAAGCTGCGGCTGGCGCCGGCCGTGACCCTGCTGCCGGTCCATCATCCGCTGCATGTCGCCGAGGAATGGGCGACACTCGATCTCCTCTCCGGCGGACGCGTCGATTTCGCCGCCGGCCGCGGCTACGACCGCAAGGAATACGATCCGTTCCAGATGCCGTTCGACGACTCCGCCGAGCTGTTCGCCGAAGGGCTGGAGATCGTGTGGCGCGCCTGGACCGAGCCCGGCAAGTGGTCCCACAAGGGGCGGTTCTATCAATTCAACGATGTCGAGGTGCGCCCGAAGCCGGCGCAGAGCCCGCTCAGGCCTTACGTGGCCTGCTTTTCGCGGCCGTCGATGGAGCTGGCGGCGAGGAACGACTGGAACGTGATCTACGCGCCGTTCGCGGCGGCCATGGTCTACGGATCGCTGGCCGACGCGGTGAGGGTCTATCGCGAGACCTGTGAGACCGGCTTCAGGCGGCCGATGCGGCGGGCCATGTGCTCCTACTTCGTGCACATCGCCTCGACGCCTGAGGAGGAGCGCTACGGCAGGGAAGCGCTGGTGCGCTATTTCCAGGATGCGCTGGTCGCCGCCTTTCCCTCCTCGTCGGGAGAGAAGGTGCCGCCGACCTACAAGTACTTCGTCGAGATCGTGAACATCCTGCGCGACATGCGGCCGGAGAAGCTGACCGACAAGTCGATCCTGTGCGGCAGCCCGCAGCATATCGTCGACACGCTGAAGCAGGTCGAGGCGGCCGGCGTCGCCGAGGTCATTCTCTATTTCAATTATGGGCAGAAGCCGCACACGATGGTGAAGGAGCAGATGCAGCGCTTCATGCTCGAGGTGGCACCGCACTTTGCTTGAGGGGTCTCGGGTGCGATTTCCGAGGGGGCGTTGGTTGCAAGTCGTTCGCAAGTGGCGGATGTTTGCCGCCCCGAGCGATTCGAAGGAGTTGTTTCATGGCTCGCATCAGCACGAAGGAAGATCTGCGGCGCATCATTGCGGAGCCGCGGGCGGCCACACGGGTGAAGATCCTGGATGCGCTGGACGAGCAGTCGATCGACTTCCTGAAGCGCTGCCCCTTCGCGCTGGTCGGTACGACTGCGGCGGACGGGACAGTCGAAGTCTCTCCCAAGGGCGACGAGCCGGGCTTCATCCGGGTCGAGGATTCTCGGACGCTGCTGATCCCCGAGCGGGTCGGCAACAATCTCGCCTTCGGGCTGAACAACATCCTCGACACCGGCCAGATCGGCATCATCGCGCTGGTGCCGGCGACCGGCGAGACGCTGCGCATCTCCGGAACGGCGGAAATCCATGACGACTCCGACCTCGTGGCATCGCTGAGCTCGCTCGGCAAGCCGGCGCTGCTCGCGACCCGGGTCCGCATCAAGCATTGCTACTTCCACTGCGCTCGATCGATCGTGCGGGCCAAGCTGTGGGACCCCAAGGCGTGGCCGGCGCCCGGCCGAATCTCGTTCGGCAAGATCATCGCGCCGCGTATCGGCGAGAGCGAAGCGGTCGCAGCCCAGATCGACGCCAACGTCGAGGGCGCCTATACGACCCGGCTATGGCAGAACAGCTGACTTCCTGAAGGATCCGGCCTTCGATGAAGCGCAAGGTCGGTCTCTTCCTGCTCACGGTTCTGATCGCCGTGAGCCTCGGCGCGACGATCGTCGCGTCGCTCGCAATGTACCGGCTGGTCTCGAAGCTGCAGGACGAGGAACTGCACCGCATCGAGGCCAGTCTCAGTCAGCGCTTCGACGTGTTCGAGACGATGCTGCGCAGCGAGAACGAGCGCAACACGGCCGCCATGGCCAGGGTCCTGCCGCAGATCGAGGCGGACATCGAAAGGAGCGGCCGCACGCCGGCCGATCTGACGGTCGACGAAATGAATGCGCTCGCGGCCAGATACGGCGTCCAGCACATCTATTTCATCGATCGCGCTCACAGGGTCTTCAACACCAACCTCGCCTCCGACAAGGGGCTCGCCCTCCCGAAGGGAGGCTTCTCGGACTTTCTCGATTCGGTGTTCGGCAAGGGCAGGGCGATGAGCGACGGCATCGACCTCTCGTCGGTGACGGGCACGCTGCGGACCTACACCTATTACGGGCCTCCCGGGAAGGACTACCTGATCGAGGTCTCCACCGAGGTCCGCATGACGCTGAAGCAGAGCGACTTCGGCTGGATGAGCCAGTACTTCTTCGAGGACTACTTTTCCGACGCGGTCAGGTCGAACGCCTACGTGACCGATGTCGACATGTACCTGGTCAACGCCTCCGGCACCTGGTCGCTGATCCGGCCGGGTGAGAAGCTCGATGCCGCCCTCGCCGGCGAAATCCTGAAGGAGGGGCGGGCTCAGGTGGTAGAGGCGTCTGGCCATCGCGTGACGACATACAGCCGCTACAACAGGGCAGACACAGTCAAGGACGAAAGGCCGATGATGATCGTGCGCAAGGTCACCTACGACCTGGCGCTCGCACGGGAGGTCGTGCTGCACGTGTTCGTGAGCTCCGTCGTGCTGCTCGTGCTGACCTTGCCGCTGATCTACTGGATCGCCTCGCGGCTGCTGCAGCGCCGGATCATCGATCCGATTCTGAATCTCCGCGGCGAGGCGGGCGCCATCGCGGACGGCGACCTCGACCATGCGATCGCCAACACCGACCGGCGCGACGAGATCGGGCACCTGGCCCGCAGCTTCGCTTCGATGCGGGATTCGGTGCGGTCGCGAATCAACGACCTCCGGGAAACCAACCTCGCGATCGAGCGGTTCGTGCCGCGGGCCGTCCTGGCCAAGATCGGCAAGCCGAACATCGTCTCGGTCGCGCTGGGCGACAACAAGGCCGAGCACATGACCATCATGTTCTCCGACATCCGCAATTTCACCGCCCTGTCGGAAACCATGACTCCGGACGAGAACTTCGCGTTCATCAACGCCTATCTCGAGCATGTCGGGCCGGTGATCCGCGACCATGACGGCTTCATCGACAAGTATATCGGCGACGCGATCATGGCCCTGTTCGAGAAGGCCGACGACGCCGTGCGGGCCGGGCTTGCCATGCTGGGGGCGCTCGATGGCTTCAACGAACGCCGGGTGGCGCAGGGCCTGCCGCCGGTCGCCATCGGAATCGGCCTCAACACCGGCTCGCTGATGATGGGCACGATCGGCGAACTGCACCGCATGGACGGTACGGTGATCTCCGACGCCGTCAACCTTGCGGCACGCATCGAGAGCCTGACCAAGGTCTATCGTGTCCGCATGCTGATCTCGCAGCACACCTACGACCATCTGGACGATCCCGGCGCCTACGCGATCCGGCCCCTCGACGTGGTGGTGGTGAGGGGAAAGACACGACCGGTGGTGCTGTTCGAGGTGTTCGATCACGACCCGGCGCCGGAGCGGGAAGCCAAGCTCGGGACTCGCGAGCCCTTGCTGCGCGGCGCCGAGGCGTTGCTCCAACATGACGTTGCGGCCGCGCGTCGCCACTTCGAAGCCTGTCTTGCGCAGGCGCCGGGCGATGCGGCCGCCGCAAACCTGTTGAAGAGTTGTCCGTCAGACGCGTGAGGCGTGCGCCTCGCGGAAGGAGACGAGGCGGCGCTGCGTCCCGTCCCACAGGACCAGCCGCACGCAGCGGAAGCTCTGGACCAGGGTCAGGCGGCCGACAGCGCGCAGTTCGGGATGGTCGCGCAGCACGTGCGGCAGCCGATAGTAGGGGATGCGGCTGCTGAGATGATGGACGTGATGGATGCCGATGTTTGCGGTGAACCAGCGCAGAAAGGCCGGCAGGTCGTAGTGCGAGCTGCCGTGCAGAGCGGCCTCGTGCAGGTTCCAGTCGGGATCGCTATCCCATTTGGTGTGCTCGAACTGATGCTGGACGAAGAACAGCCAGACGCCGACCGATGCCGAGAGCAGCAGCACCGGAAGGTGGATCAGCAGGAAGGCCTCGATTCCGACCAGCCAGATGAGGAGACCGGCGAAGAGCAGGATCGCCAGATTGTTCGTCATCGTACTGGCCCACGGTCGCCAGCCGTCGCGCATCAGGCCGATTGGAAGGCGATGCTGGACGATGAACAGATAGGCGGGGCCGAGACCGAACATGACCAGCGGATGGCGATAAAGACGATAGCGCAGCCGGCCCCACACCGGGCGGGCGCGGTATTCCTCGACCGTCAGCGTGTCGACGTCGCCGAAACCACGCTTGTCGAGATTGCCGGTACTGGCGTGATGGGTCGCGTGCATGCGACGCCACACGCCGTAGGGTGTCAGCGTGAGCACGCTGGCAATGCGTCCGATCCAGTCGTTTGCCGAACGCTGTCGGAAGAAGGCGCCGTGTCCGCAGTCATGCTGGATCGCGAACAGCCGCACCATGAAGGCACCGGCCGCGCAGGCCAGCGGCAGCGCCAGCCAGTAACCGATATCGAGCGTCGCCCAGGCCAGCACCCAGAAAGCGACCAGCGGCACGACCGTAATGGCGATCTCGAAAACGCTGCGACTGTTGCTGGGCTGGCGATAGCGCGACAGGATCTGGGCCCAGGCGCGGGCGGCTTTCGCCACGTGCGCGCGCGGGCCTGCCGCTTCCGGAGGGGTGCTCAAACGAGTGAATTTCCTTGAGGAGAGGAGCGGGCGTCGGCAACCGCAAATCCGGCTTACGGGGCGGTCTGGGCAAAAGCAACGAGCGAAGTGGCCCAGCGCTGCGAATCTCTGCGACTAAGTCGATTGTGCCCGTGGCGTTGCGGAAGCAGCTCCTCTGCCGCGTCCCCGGCCGCGACTGCGACTGCGGGCGGGGACGATTTCCGCAAGGGGCTGGGCCGGCTTGGCACGTATCCGCACGGTGCGTCCATCCGGCTGTTCCATGTCGAAGGCGCCGGTCTTGCGGATCAGGTCGCTGAGCTTGCGGAAGCCGTAGGTGCGGGGATCGAAATCGGACGCGATGTTGGCGAGGCGCTGGCCGACGGCGCCGAGGCTCACCCAGCCGTCTTCCGTCTCCATTTGCGCGATCGCCTTTGCGAGGAAGGGAATAGCGGCGCTGGCAGGCTGCAGGGAGTTCGGGGCGGCGCCCTCGCCGGGCGCGGTCGCGGCAGCCTCGGGTTGCAGGTTTTCCGTGTAGATGAAGCGGCGGCAGGCCTGCCGGAAACTCTCCGGCGTCTTCTGGGCGCCGAAGCCATAGACGTCGGCGCCCTCCTCGCGAAGACGGGACGCAAGTCTCGTGAAGTCGCTGTCGGAGGAGACGAGGCAGAAGCCGTCGAAGCGGCCGCTGTGCAGCAGGTCCATCGCATCGATCACCAGCGCGATGTCGGAGGCGTTCTTGCCCGACGTATAGGCGAACTGCTGGTAGGGATCGATCGCATATTTCTGCAAAATCTCGGCCCACGATTTGAGACGCGTGCTCGAGAAGTCGCCGTAGATGCGGCGCACGCTCGCCTCGCCGAACTTGGCGATCTCCTCGAACAGGCCGGCGGCGATGCGTGGCGAGGTGTTGTCGGCGTCGATCAGGACGGCGAAGCGGCGGGGGCGGGTATCGTCGGCCATCAGGAAGCTCCGGGCCGTCAGGCGGCCGATTGGGCGTATATCGCGTCGACATGTATGTCGGCGCAATCGACAAGGGGAAAGCCGGGATCGTGTCCGGCGAAGGCCAGGAAGAGGTCGGTGCCGCCCAGCATGATCGCCTCCGCGCCACGTGCGCAGAGTTTGCGGCCCTCCTCGAAGAAGACCTGGCGCTGGGCTTCCGTCACGTGCCCGATCGTCGCCATGGCGACGTAGGTGTCGTGGACGAGGTCGAGCGCGGCGCCCTCCGTCGGGACAACCTCCACCGAGGGGATGCCGCCATAGAGCTTCGATTCCATGACGGTGCGGGTCCCGAGGATGCCGATCTTCCGGAACCTGCCGCTGGCCAGCGCCGCATCGACCGCCGGGATGGCGTTGAGCACCGGCAGCGGCGAGATCGCCGTGAGCTGGTTCACGCAGAAATGGCCGCCCATCGAGGTTATGGCGACGGCCTGCGCGCCGGCCGCCTTCAGCCGCTGCGCCAGTCCCGCGAAGATCTCCGCCTGCTTCCGCGGGTTGTTGCCGACGAGGTTGCGGCTCATCTCGCGCACGTCGGCATGCGCCATGGTGAGGTCGAGCGGGATGCCGCCGGCGACGTGCCGCTCGATCAGGCCCCGATAGTAGAAATCGGTGGCGGCCGGTCCGATTCCGGCGAGAAGTCCGATATGCATGGGCGACTGTCCCCGATCCGCCGTCGGGCGGCAACAGCGGCGGTGGGCCGGGGTGTGGCGAAAAGCGTTCCTGCGGGACGACGCCGGCCGACGCTAGAGTTCATCCATGCGACGGGTCGCCGTAATCGGAACGACGGGATCGGGCAAGAGTTGGCTGGCCGAACGCCTGGCCGAGCGTGCCGGCCTGCGCGTGATCGAGCTCGATGCGCTGTTCTGGGGGCGCGACTGGCAACCGGCGCCGGTCGATCTCTTCCGTCATCGCGTCGAGCGCGAGACCAGCGACGACGGCTGGGTCGTCGTCGGCAATTACGGTCAGGTGCGCGACCTCGTCTGGCGTCCGGCCGACACGCTGGTCTGGCTCGACCTGCCGTTGCCGCTGGTCATGTCGCGCCTGATGCGGCGGACGGTGAAACGCGCCGTGACGCGCGAGGAACTGTGGGGCACCGGCAACCGCGAGACCCTGTCCAACGCCTTTCTCAGCCGGAATTCGATCCTGCTCTATGCGCTCAAGACGCATCGTCGCAATCGCGAGCGCTTCGCCAGGGAATGCGAAGCGCTGGCCGGAGAGAAGAGGGTCGTGCGGTTGCGCAGCCGCCGCGACGTCGAGCGTTTCGCAGCTAGTCCGCTGCCTTGACCGCCGGTGCGGGCGCCCGCACGCCGCCACGCGCCAGCATCGCGTCGATCTCGGCTGCGCCGTAGCCCAGTTCGCCCAGAATGTCCGGGCCGTTCTCGCCGACATGCGGTGCGTGCTGCTGCGGCGCATGCTGCGACGCCGGCGGCAGGCCTGCGATGTTGGCGACCGGCATGCGGCCGAACCCGTCCTGCTCGATCCAGTCGATGGCACCCGACTCCTTGACGTGCGGATGATCGAGGTAATCCTGGTAGTTGTTCACCCGCTCGCAGAACACGTCCTTGGGCTGGAGGATCGAGATCCACTCCTCGGTGGTCTTGGTCGGCATCGTCTCGTTCAGCGCCTTGATGATCTTGGCCGCGTTCTTGATGCGGTTCTCGTGGCTCTGAAGGTCGGGGTCGTCGGCGATGTCCTGGCGGCCGATCAGCTCGAACAGCAGGCGGAAATGGTGCGGCCGCATGGCGCTCACCATGATGTAGCCGTTCGAGGTCTTGTAGCTGCCGGCCGGCATGTAGAGGACGGGCGGGTTGCCCTTGGAGAACACCCATTCCATCAGCTTGGCGCCCTGGAAGGCGGCGGCGGCGCGCATCAGGCTGGAATCGATGAAGCAGCCCTCGTTGTAGCGGAACTGGCGCATCAGCGCCGTCGACAGCGCCTGGAAGGTGTAGAGGCCGGTCGTCACGTCGACGGCGATCATGCCCTGACGCCAGGGGGTGCCGTCGGGCATCCGGTTCATCACCATCATTCCGCTGAACGCCTGGATCAGCCCGTCGACCGTCGGGCGCTTGCTGTAGGGGCCGGTCTGGCCGAAGCCGGACACCGAGCAGTAGATGACGTTCGGGTTGATCTTCCTGATGTCCTCGTAGCCGAAACCCAGCCGCGAGATGACGCCGGGGCGGAAGCTTTCCATCACCACATGCGCCTTGGCCGCGATCTTCTTCACCACCTCGATGCCGTCGGCGGACTTGAGGTCGAGCGCGATCGAGCGCTTGCCGCGGTTGAAGGCGACGGAATGGGCGCAGTGATCGCCCTTCAGTTCGCCCAGCGCGCGGCCCCAGTCGCCTTCCGGCGGCTCGACCTTGATGACGTCGGCGCCATGCAGCGCGAGCAGCATGGAGGCGTGCGGCCCCGCGATGCCCTGCGTGAAGTCGAGAACGGTAATACCGTCGTAGGCGCCCTTGATCGTCGTCACGTGTTCCTCCCGAAGGCGCTGAACGTACGTTTAGCGACGCCGTTCATGCAAGGCCCGACCTGCAGCCGAGCCATGCATCTGTGCCATGCAACAGGTCTTCAGGCGATGATCGGCAGGGTTTCGATGTCGTAGACGTGGCGGATCGTGCGGCGGAGCACGGGATCCTCGAGTTCCATCTCGAAGCGTGGCGAGGAGCGGATGCCGCCGAGCGCCGGCATGGTGCCGCAGAACATCACCGTCCCCATCGGCAGCCGCTTGTTGTCCTTCCAGGCGAAGATAAGCTCGCGCGGATCGCGGATCCTGGACAGCGGCCCTTCCTGATAAAGGACCTTGTTGCCGCCTTCCTGCACGAAGCTGCGCAGGATCAGTTCATCCCAATGCGTCTCGACTTCCTCGAAGCGCCAGGCGGTGCGGCCGATCGGCTTGGCGCACATCTGCTTGGAGACGGCGATGCCGTAGCTCTCGACCTTGCGGTCGGTATGGTCGGCGCCGACCGTGACCCAGAGCCGGTCGGCGGCGCCGACCAGCACCGGCTCGACCTCGCCCGAACTGTCCTCGCCGAGGACCTGGATGCGGTCGGCCTGCGTCAGCATTTGCGCGGCCGCGCGGTAATAGATCGGCACCCGCGACGGCGGCTGGACGCCGATCGCCTTCAGCTCCTCGATGTGATGGTTCAGCGCCGTGACGTCGCGGCCGGTCCAGCCGGCGATGACCAAATCCTTGATCTCGACGGCGACCTTTTCGACCGCACCCTTGGCGTGACCTTCGAATTCCAGGTGCGCCATCGTCAGAGGACGGCCAGGCGGGAGTTCAGCAGATCGGTGACCAGCATGTAGCCCGGCGCGTGGGTGATGCAGAATTCGGGCTTCACCGTCGCCACGACCGATTGCGGGGTGACGCCGCAGGCCCAGAACACGGGCAGCTCGTCGTCGCGGACCGGCACGGCGTCACCATAGTCGGGCTTGGAGATGTCCTTGATGCCGATCATCTCGGGCTTGCCGAGATGCACGGGTGCACCATGGACCGAGGGGAAGCGCGTCGTCACCTGTACCGCGCGGATCGCATCGGCGGGCTTGAAGGGGCGCATCGACACGACCATCGGGCCATGGAACGGCCCGGCCGGCGAGCATTCGATGTTGGTGCGGAACATCGGCACGTTGCTGTTGCAGGTCTGATGGCGGAGTTCGAGGCCGTTCTCGATCAGCGCCTCCTCGAAGGAGAAGGAGCAGCCCAGGACGAAGGAGACGAGATCGTCGCGCCATGCACTCTTGAGGTCGGTGACTTCCTCGACCAGCTCGCCGTCCCTCCAGATGCGGTAGAGCGGGATGTCGGTGCGGATGTCGAGATCCTCGCCCAAGGTCGGGAGGCGCCAGTCGCCCGGTTCGGACTGGCCGAGCAGAGGGCAGGGCTTGGGGTTCAGCATGCAGAAACGCGCGAAGTCGGCGGCGAGCGCCCTGGGCAGAATTGCGAGGTTTCCCTGCACGTAGCCCGGCGCCATGCCGGAGGTCGGCAGGCGGGCCGCGCCCGCGCGGATGCGCCGCCGTGCGTCGCGGCCGGTTTCGCCCTTGAAGCTGGTGATCGTGCTGTCCATGACGGTCTCCTTTCTACTCCTCGCCATTTGAATGGGAGGAATTTCAGACGTGCTGGCCGCCGTTAATCTGGATCTCGGCGCCGGAAACGTAGCTCGACCCCTTCTCGCAAAGGAAGTGAATCACGTCGGCCACCTCGTCGGGCGTGCCCAGCCGTCGCATCGGGATCTGCTCCTCGACGATCTTCTCCGTACCCGGCGACAGGATCGCGGTGTCGATCTCGCCGGGCGCGATCGCATTCACGCGGATGCCGCGCGGTCCGAAATCGTGGCTCATCTCGCGGGTGAGCGCCGCGAGGGCCGCCTTCGAGGTGGCATAGGCCGAACCCGCGAACGGATGGACGCGGCTGCCGGCGATCGAGGTCACATTGACGACGCAGCCTTGGGCCTTTGACAGCTCGTCGACCAGGCCGCGGGCGAGCGCGACCGGCGCGAAGAAGTTGACGTTGAAGACCTGCCGCCAGAGATCGAACGGCGTATCCATGGCGCCGAGCCTCGCGCCGCCCTTGCCCTTGGGCGAGATGGCCGCGTTGTTGACCAGCGCGTCGAGCCGGCCGCCGGCCAGGCGCGAACGGATCTGCTCGATGCCGCGGCCGATGTCGACGGGATCGGCGAGGTCGAGCTGCACGTGATTCTCGCCGCCGCTCGGCCACGGGCAGAGCGCGCTGAAGGGCTGGCGCGAGATCGTGATGACCCGCCAGCCGTTGGCGCTGAACTTCTTGACGGTCGCGTGGCCGATGCCTCGGCTGGCGCCGGTCAGGACGAGGGTCCTGACATTGTCGCGTGGAGCTGTATTCATGGAGCGATCCTAACCCGGCTGGAGACGGAGTTCGCGGCCGATCTTGAAGATCGAGCGTTACGCAAGCCCTACGCCAAGCCTTGTGGAGTTCGCTTTTGTTCTTCACATCATCTATTAAGTTATTGCTATTCAACGGATTTGTTGGAATTTCCCGGCGCTTTGGTGTAACATTCCGTCAGGCTTGGCCCATTTTCAGGGCCGTTCGGGCCGCGATTATTTTGACGAAGTCGATTTATTTGGAGTTGTCCGACATGACGGACGAGCGACGGGCCTCGGCGCCCAGCCCTTATCTGCGCACGGGCCCTGCCACGATGCTGACGGCAATCGGCCTCTGCCTGCTGCTCATGATCATGCAGTTCATGCCCGAAATGCGAGACGCGGGCCCGCTCCGGCCGTTCGTCGCCTCGGACTCGAGCCGCTGATCCCCTTCAACCGCTTGTGCGGTTGCCCCGGAGCGCGCATCTAGGGGCCAAGGTTGCGCGTGCCCATGACAGCAGAACACGATCAAGCTTTGCCGGTCGGCACGCGACTGGGCGACTATCGCCTCGACGCGCTGATCGGGCATGGCGGTTTCGGAATCACCTACCGGGCCTTCGACACCCAGCTCGCGAAGTTCGTCGCCATCAAGGAATACATGCCCGTCGAGTTCGCGACCCGGCGATCCGACAGCCAGGTGGCGCCGCGCGGCTCGCGCTTCGCCGACGATTTCACGTGGGGCCGGGAGCGTTTCCTCGACGAGGCGCGGGCGCTGGCGCGCTTCCGGCACGCACACATCGTGCCCGTGCTGCGCTACTTCGAGGCCAACGGCACGGCCTATACCGTCATGGAGTTCGAGGACGGCCCCAGCGTGGCGCAGCTCCTGCGCCAGCCCGGTCGACGCCTGCAGCCCGACGAGGTCCGGCGCCTGGCCGAAGGCATTCTGAGCGGACTAGGCGCCGTCCATGCGCAGGGGTTCCTGCATCGCGACATCAAGCCGTCGAATGTGATCGTGCGGCGTGACGGCGTGCCCATCCTGATCGACTTCGGCGCGGCGCGACAGGCGATGGGCGGGCGCACACGCACCCTGACGAGCATCCTGACCCCGCAATATGCGCCGATCGAACAGTATGCGATCGATGGCAAGCAGGGGCCGTGGACCGACATCTATGCGACGGCGGCGGTGCTGCATCACACGATCTCGGGTTCCGCGCCGCCCGAGGCAGTGAGCCGCGTCGGCGCCGACCCTTACCGGCCTCTGGTGGCGACCCATGCCGATCGCTTCGATCCCGCGATGCTGTCGGCGATCGACCGCGGACTCGCCTTCGCGCCCGAGCAACGGCCCCAGTCCATCGCAGAGTGGCGAACGCTCTTCGGGGGCTCGCTGCCGCGCGTCGAGGATGCGCCGACGCAGCGCATGACGCCCGAGGCAGCGCCGGCATCCATCGCCTCCGGGCCGCGTCTCGGCGGGGCGAGTCGGCCGACGACCGAGGAGATCGACTCGGCACCGCCGATCCCGCGACGCAGGAGCTTCATCCGTCGGCGCCTGCCGATCGTCGTGCTGGTGCTGGCGGCCGTGGCGACCTGGAAGCTTGCACCGCAGATTCGCGATCGCCTTCTCGGCCCGTCCGTCGTCGAAACCCTGGTAAACTCGTCTTCGCCGGTTCCAGTCGCTGCGCCGGCGGCGCCATCGCAACCCGGCCCGATACAGTCGCAGGCTTCATCGGCGACATCGACGCCGCCGGTACCCGTGCCGCCGGCCGCGGCGCCCGACACGTCGACCCAGAAGGCGCTGGCCGATCAGGCGCAGCGCGCCGCTACGGAAGCGCGGGCGACGGCAGAGCGTGCCGAGGAAGCAGCGCGGGCGGCGCGCGCCATGGCGGGCGAAGCGCGCATCGTCGCTGCACGGGCCGCGCGTCCCGACCTGGAGAACAGCGAGCGGCTCACCTATGACGGCGGCGCGAGCTACATCGGCCAGGTCGTCGACGGCAAGCGCCAGGGACTGGGCGTCGCCGAACTGGGCAATGGCGAGCGCCAGGCGGGCGACTGGAGTGCGGACCTGATGAACGGTCTCGGCACGGTGCGGCTTTCCGACGATACCCGCTATGGCGGGCAGTGGAAGGATGGCAAGTCGACCGGACTAGGGCTTCGCGAGAAGCCGGATGTCGAGCGGTCGGAAGGCAACTTCGTCGGCGGCCGTCTCGAAGGACTGGCCGTTCGTCGCACGCTGGCCGAGCCGAATGTCGTGCAGGCGGGCGAGTTTCATGGCGACGTCCTCGATGGGCCGGGCGTCGAGCGGATCGGCGAGCGCGAGCGCTATGAAGGCGGCTTTCGCGGTGGCCGGCGCAACGGCTACGGCCAGGTGACCGACGCCGACGGCAAGACGAGCGCGGGACGCTGGGTGGACGGAAAGCGCGTCGAATCGGCGCCGTAACATCGGTGGCACGGAAGTTGCGCCCCGCGGCTTGAAGAGAGTTGTAGCCGCCGCCCGTGACTAAACCGCTTTCCGTGGTGCTGATCGACGACAATCCCGCCCGCGCCGAGATCGTGGAATCGGGACTGCGCGATGCCGGCTACGTGCTGCTGGCGCGCCTGGACGGTACCTACGACCTGGCGACGCGCGTCAGCGTTCTGCAGCCCGACGTCATCGTGATCAGCATCGACAGTCCGGGCCGCGACGCGATCGAGGATCTACGGCGCACGACCGAGCAACAGCCGCGGCCGATCGCGTTGTTCGCCGACCGCTCCGATCCGGCGACCATTGCCGCCGGGATGGAGGCGGGTGTCTCGGCCTATGTCGTGAAGGGCCTGACCCAGGATCGCGTGCAGCCCGTCGTCGACGTAGCGGTCGCGCATTTCAATCGCTATCACTCGATGCGCGAGGAGCTGGAGCGCGCGCGCCTGTCGCTCGTCGAGCGCAAGACCGTCGATCGCGCCAAGGGCCTGCTGATGGAGCAGAAGGGCATCGGCGAGGAAGCGGCCTACAAGCTGCTGCGCAAGCTCGCGATGGACCAGAACAAGCGAATCGGCGAAGTCGCGCAGGACCTTCTGACCTACGCCAAGGCGCTCAAGTTCTGACATTCGTCGGAAAGATAACGTCCGAGTGAAGCACCCTTCGCTTCGGAGGAATTGCCTGCCTCATTGGCGACACTGGCGCGCAAGTGGGCAGCCTGGAATACAACCAACTGGCGGCGATTCTCGCAGCTTCGGGCACTTTCACAATTGAATCAGCTACTTGCTGAGCCGTGGCGGCGCATTCAGCGCCTGGCACGCTTCCTGCTGCTCTACCGGCGAGGCGCCCAATGATGGGCGGCTCCTGAAATTCACCGGCAGGCCAATGGCGGTCTGCCTCCATCGGACAACGACGTCCCACACGGTCGCCTTCGGCGGCCGCTTGGGGCGTCTTTTTTTTGGAGTCGCGAAGCGTGGGAGACATTGAGCGACCGAGGGTCAAGGTGGGGTTCATCCCCCTCATCGACTGCGCGCCCCTGCTGTTTGCGGAAGTGCTCGGCCTCTACGAGCGTCACGGGCTCGACGTGGAACTGCGCCGCGAAGTCTCGTGGTCGAACATCCGCGACAAGCTCGCGGTCGGCCTTCTCGATGCGGCCCACATGCTGTCGCCCATGCCGCTCGCCACCACGCTCGGTATCGACAGCGTGAACGTGCCGATGATCGCGGCCATGACGCTGCACCTCAACGGCAACTCGATCACGCTCTCCAATGCGCTGTGGCGCGAGATCGAGGAGGCGGCGCCCGAATTCGTCGGCACCAACCTGCCGGCCGGCGCGCCGCTCGACGTCCGCGCCCTTGCCGCCGTCGTCGCGCGCCGGGCTCGCGAGGGCCGGCCCCCCGTCACGCTGGCGTCGGTCTTCACCTACTCGTCGCACAATCACCTGCTGCGCCTCTGGCTGGCGTCGGGCGGCATCGATCCCGATCGCGACGTACGCCTCACCGTCGTGCCGCCGCCGCACATGGTGGCTCACCTCTCGGGCGGCACGATCGACGGCTACTGCGTGGGCGAGCCGTGGAACCAGCAGTCCGCCTCGCTCGGCATCGGCCGCATCGCCGCGTCGAGCCGGCAGATCTGGGACTCGATGCCGGAAGAGATGCTCGGCACGACGGAAGCCTGGGCGCAGAACAACCCGAAGACGCTGATCGCCCTGGTGAAGGCCGTCACCGAGGCCGGCGCCTGGCTCGACGAGCCGGCCAACCGGCCCGAAGCAGCGCGCATACTGGCGGCGCCGCGCTTCCTCAACGTGCCGGCCGAGGTCATCGCGCGATCGCTCGGCCTGCCCGACTTCCACATCTTCCATCGACAGCTCGCCAACTTCCCGTGGCGAAGCCATGCCGACTGGTTCCTGTCGCAGATGGTTCGCTGGGGCCAGGTGGCGCCGCGCCCCGACATGCGCTCCGTCGCCGACCGCGTTTTCCGCAGCGACATCTATCGGGCCGCCGCCAGCGAACTCGGCCTGCCCTGCCCGCTCTCCGATCGCAAGATCGAGGGCGCCCATCCCGATCCCTGGATCATCGCCACCAATGGCGCCCCGGTCGCCATGGGACCCGACAGTTTCCTCGACGGGTCGGTGTTCGACCCCAGCCAGAAGACATCGACGAACTTCAAACAGCAGGAGAGCCTTCATGGAAAATAAGAGCGACCGCAAGGGCCTGGGCCGGCGCCGGATCCTCAGGAATGCCGGCGCCGTGACGGCGACGGCCGCCTTGATGAGCGCCGTACGGGCCTCGTTCCCGGGCGGAGCCTTCGCGCAGGCCGCTGGTCCCGAGACCAACAAGGTCACGCTCGGCTTCATCGCGCTGACCGATGCCTCGCCGCTGATCATCGCCAAGGAAAAGAAGATCTTCGACAAGTACGGCATCACCGATGCCAACGTCGCCAAGCAGGCTTCGTGGGGCACGACGCGCGACAATCTCGTCCTGGGTGGCGGGTCGGGGGGCATCGACGGCGCGCACATCCTGACGCCCAAGCCGTACCAGATTACGCTCGGCACCACGACGCCCGAGAACCGGCCGGTGCCGATGTATATCCTCGCGCGCCTCAACTACGACTGCCAGGGGCTTTCGGTCTCCAACGAATTCAAGGGCCTGGGTGTCACCATCGACGCCAAGCCGCTCAAGGAGGCCTTCGCCAAGAAGAAGGCCGCCGGCAAGGAAGTGAAGTGCGCGATGACCTTCCCGGGCGGCACGCACGACCTCTGGATACGCTACTGGCTGGCCGCCGCCGACATCGATCCCGACAGGGACGTGTCGACCATCGTCGTGCCGCCGGCGCAGATGGTGGCCAACATGAAGGTTGGCAACATGGACGCCTTCTGCGTCGGCGAACCATGGAACGAACAGCTGGTGAACCAGAACATCGGCTTCACCGCCGCGATGACCGGCGAACTCTGGAAGAACCATCCGGAAAAATCGCTCGGCATGCGGGCCGACTGGGTCGACAAGAACCCGAAGGCGGCCATGGCCATGCTGATGGCGGTGATGGAAGCCCAGCAGTGGTGCGACAGGATGGAGAACAAGCAGGAACTGGCCAACATCATCGGCAAGCGCCAGTGGTTCAACGTACCGCCCGCCGACATCATCAATCGCATCAAGGGCGAGTTCAATCACGGCGACGGACGCAAGTTCTCCAACTCGGACCAGCTCATGAAGTTCTGGAAGGGTGGCGTCTCCTACCCGTACCAGAGCCACGAGCTCTGGTTCCTCACCGAGAACCAGCGCTGGGGCAAGCTCCCCATGGACCTCGACACCAAGGCGATCATCGGCAAGGTCAATCGCGAGGATCTCTGGCGCACGGCCGCCAAGAACATCGGCGCCGCCGAATCCGACGTGCCGAAGACGACGTCGCGCGGCAAGGAGACGTTCTTCGACGGCAAGGTCTTTGATCCCGAGGATCCGAAGGCCTATCTCGCCAGCCTCCAGATCAAGAAGGTGGCGTGATGCAGGTCGCAGCCAAGGCTCCATCGATGGCCGCCGCCGTACCCGTCCCGGAAACATCTGCGGAGATCGTAACCTTCCGGCCGCCGGTCCGGCCGACTCTCGAACGCGCCGTCGGGGCGCTGAAGCATGTGGCGAGCGTCGTGCTCCCGCCGCTCATTGTGCTTTCGATCGTGCTGTTCGTCTGGCAGCTCCTCTGCTCGGAGCCGGGCGCCCACTTGCCGCCGCCGACCAAGGTGGTGGCCGATGCATGGGACTTCATCGCCGATCCGTTCTACGACAATGGCGGCATCGACAAGGGCGCCTTCTGGCAGATCTCCAAGAGCCTGGGACGCGTGGCGATCGGCTTCAGCCTCGCCGCCGTCGTCGGCATCGCGCTGGGCGTGCTGGTCGGCCAGAGCACCTGGGCGATGCGCGGTCTCGATCCGATCTTCCAGGTGCTGCGCACCGTGCCGCCGCTCGCCTGGTTGCCGCTGTCGCTGGCGGGCTTCCGCCATGCCGATCCCTCGGCGCTGTTCGTGATCTTCATCACCTCGATCTGGCCGATCATCATCAACACGTCGGTGGGCGTGCGGAACATCCCGCAGGACTATCGCAACGTCGCTTCGGTGATCCGCCTCTCCTGGTGGGAGGTCTTCTACAAGATCACGCTGCCCGCGACGGTGCCCTACATCTTCACCGGCCTGCGCATCGGCGTGGGTCTGAGCTGGCTCGCCATCGTGGCGGCCGAGATGCTGATCGGCGGCGTCGGCATCGGCTTCTTCATCTGGGACGCGTGGAACAGCTCGCGCATCTCCGACATCATCGTGGCCCTGGTCTATATCGGCATCGTCGGCTTCCTGCTCGACAAGCTGATCGCCACGGTCGGTCACTTCGTCTCGCACGGCGTTTCGGCGCAGTAGGAGCACAGGCCATGACCCCACAGTCCTATCTCAAGTTCGAGCAGATCGGCATGAGCTTCCGCCGCGGCCAGATGGCGACGGAAGTGCTGCGCGACGTGAACCTGCGCATCGAGCGGGGCGAGTTCGTCTCGCTGATCGGCCATTCCGGCTGCGGCAAGTCGACCCTGCTCAACATCCTGGGCGGCCTGCTGAAGTCGACCAGCGGCGAGGTCTTCCTCGAAGGCCAGGTGGTTGACGAACCCGGTCCCGACCGCGCGATCGTGTTCCAGAACCACTCGCTGCTGCCGTGGCTCACCGTCTACGGCAACATTGCCATCGCCGTCGACAAGGTGTTCGGCGGCACGAAGAGCAAGGCCGAACGCCACGACTGGGTCATGCACAATCTCGAACTGGTGCAGATGGCCCAGGCCAGGGACAAGCGGCCGCACGAAGTGTCCGGCGGCATGAAGCAGCGGGTGGGCATCGCCCGGGCCCTCGCGATGCAGCCCAAGGTCCTGCTGATGGACGAGCCGTTCGGCGCGCTCGACGCACTGACCCGCGCCCATCTGCAGGACAGCGTCATGGAGATCCATGCGCGGCTCGGCAACACCGTGATGATGATCACCCATGACGTCGACGAGGCGGTGCTGCTTTCGGACCGCGTGGTGATGATGACCAACGGACCCGCCGCCACGATCGGCGAGGTCCTGTCCATCGATCTTCCAAGGCCGCGCCGCCGCCTCGAACTCGCGACCGACGCCGAATATGCGCGCTGCCGCGCGGCGGTGCTCGAGTTCCTCTACGCACGCCACAGGGTGCCGGCGCGGGCTGCATGAGCGAGGAGTTCGACGACGCTCAGAAGCAGTGGCTGCAGGGTTTCGTCAGCGGCATCGAGGCCCGCAAGGCGGCCGACAAGCTCACCTCGCGTACGGTGGCGGTGCCTGCCAGCCAGGCCCTTGGCCCTGACGCTTTGCAGCAGGCCGCCCAGGACCGTGCCGTCGCCGTCGGCGGAAAGCTCGTGGCCGAGGAAACGGCCAAGCGGGCACGCCATCCGCTCGACCGGTGGGACGAGCTGGTGGGTCGCGCCGAGGCGGGACAGTTCCCCAAGGGCATGGATGTCTTCCTCACCAAGTATTACGGGCTGTTCTACGTCGCGCCGGCCGAGAACGCCTTCATGTGCCGGCTGCGCATTCCCAATGGCATCCTGAACGCCTGGCAGATGCGCGGGCTCGCCGATGCGGCGGAGGCCTTTGGCGGCGGTTATGCCGACGTGACGACTCGCGCCAACCTGCAGATCCGGGAGATTCCCGCGCACGCAGCGGTCGATCTGCTGCTGGCCGTGCAGGATCTCGGGCTGACGGCGCGCGGCTCGGGCGCCGACAACATCCGCAACATCACCGGCAGTCCGACCGCCGGCATCGACCCCCAGGAACTCTACGACACGCGGCCGCTGTGCCGCGCCATGCATCACTACATCCTCAATCATCGCGAGATGTATGGCCTGCCGCGCAAGTTCAACATCGCCTTCGACGGCGGCGGACGCGTGCCCGTGCTCGAGGACACCAACGATGTCGGCTTCGTCGCGACCGAGGTGACGGGCGGTGATGGCTTCGAGCCGGGCATCTACTTCCGCCTCCAGCTGGGCGGCATCACCGGCCATCTCGACTTCGCTTTCGAGACGGGAATCCTGCTGAAGCCCGAGGAATGCGTGCCGGTGGCCGGCGCGGTCGTGCGCGCCTTCGCGATCCACGGCGACCGTACCAATCGCCAGAAGGCGCGCATGAAGTACGTGATCGACCGCATGGGCCGCGACGCCTTCGTGGCCGACGTCGAGAAGGAACACGGTGCGAAGCTGCGCCGCGCCGCGGGCGCACAGGTGACTCCGCGCGTGGCGGCCGACAAGCACGGCCATATCGGTGTGCATGCCCAGCGGCAGCCAGGTCTCAACTATCTCGGCCTCGTCCTGCCGGTGGGACGCATGACCGCCGGGCAGATGCGGGGGGTCGCCGAGATCGCCCAACGCTTCGGGAGCGGCACGATTCGTCTCACCGTCTGGCAGAACCTGCTGATCTCCGACGTGGCCGATCGCGATGTCGGGGTGTGTATCGCCGCGCTGGCCGCCCTCGGGCTTCGGGTCGAGGCCAGCGCCATCCGGCGCGGCCTCGTCGCCTGCACCGGCAATGCCGGCTGCAAGTTCGCGGCAGCGAACACCAAGGGCCATGCGCTGAAGCTCGCCGACCATCTCGAAATGCGGCTGGGGCTCGACACGCCGATCAATATCCATCTGACCGGCTGCCACCACTCCTGCGCCCAGCATTACATCGGCGACATCGGCCTGATCGCCGCCAAGGTCGAGCGCGGAGAGGACAGCGTCGAGGGCTACCACGTCTTCATTGGCGGCGGCGCGGCCGCGACGGCCGAACAGGCGATGGCGCGCGAGTATGCGACCTCGGTGGCCTTCGACGAGCTGCCGCAGCTTCTCGAAAGGCTGCTCGCGGCCTATCTCGCCCACCGGCAGGCGCCGACGGAATCCTTCTTCGAGTTCTGCCGCCGTCACGACGTGTCCGCTCTGCGCGATCTCGCGGAGCGGGCCCCCTTGCGGGCGCTTGCGGCATGAACGCGATCTCGCCGATCCCGCAGATCATTCCGGAGAACGCGCCGTTCTCGACCGAACAGCGCGCCTGGCTGAACGGCTTCTTCGCCGCCTATCTCGGCGTCAGTGGCGGCACGGGCGCGGACGAGGTGTCGGCGGAACCCGCCGAGCCCGAGGATTTCCCCTGGCACGATGCGGCGCTGTCGTTGCCTGAGCGCCTGGAACTCGCGAAGGACAGCAAGCCCGAGCGTCGGCTCATGGCCGCGATGGCCCAGCTCGATTGCGGCCAATGCGGCTATCTCTGCCAGACCTATGCCGAGGCGGTGTGGTCCGGCGCGGAGGCCGACATGGGCCGCTGCGTGCCGGGCGGCAAGGAAACCCAGCGCAAGCTCAAGGAACTCGTCGCCGCGCTCGAGCCGATGCGGGATGGCACGACCGTGCCGGCACCTTCGGTGAAGCCCGCCGGTCCGGTGGGCTTCTCGCGCGACCGGCCGGCCCTCGCCACGCTCGTCGACGCCCATCCCCTGAACCGTCCCGGCTCCGAGAAGGATGTGCGACACGTCGTGCTCGACCTCTCGGCCAGCGACATCACCTACGAAGCCGGCGACAGTCTCGGCGTCTTCGCGCGCAAGAACCCGCAGCTCGTCCAGGCGGTACTCGACCGCCTGGGCGCGACGGGCGAGGAGATGGTGGGCATCGATCATGAGGCTCTGCCGTTGCGCCAGGCGCTGCTCGGCAAGGTCGACATCGCCCGTCCGAGCGACGAATGCATGCTGTTCCTGGCGAGCCGTGCCTTCGATGGCGACGAGGCGCTGGCGCTGCAGGCGCTCGCGGCGGGCGAGGGGCCTCCCGAGCTGGCCGAGGCCGATCTCCTCGATCTTCTCCTCGCGTTCCCGTCCGTCTCCCCTTCGCTGCCGGGTCTCCTGAAGTCGCTCGATCGTCTGCAGCCGCGTCTCTACTCGATCGCCTCGTCGCCCAAGGCGCATCCCGGCGAAGTCCATCTCACCGTGTCGGCGGTGCGTTGGAGCAACAACGAGCGCACGCGCACCGGCATCGGCTCCTGCTACCTCGCGGATTTCGCCAGGCCGGGCGACGTCATTCCCGTGTTCGTGCAGAAGGCGCACGGCTTCGCGCCACCGGCCGACGATGGCGCGCCCGCCATCATGGTCGGGCCGGGCACCGGCATCGCACCGTTCCGCGCATTCCTGGAAGAGCGCGACGCGCGTGGCGCGAAGGGGAAGAACTGGCTGTTCTTCGGCGACCAGAAGCGAAGCACCGATTTCCTCTACGAGGACCAGATCGCGGACTGGCAACGGCGGGGCGTGCTGTCCCGCCTGGATCTCGCCTTCTCGCGCGACCAGGCGGAGAAGATCTACGTCCAGACCCGCATGCGCGAGAATGCCGAGGAGCTCTGGGCGTGGTTCGAACAGGGCGCACACTTCTATGTCTGCGGCGACGCCAAGCGCATGGCCAAGGATGTCGAGACGGCCTTGATGGACGTTGCCATGGGTCCGGGCGGCAAGAGCGCCGCGGAGGCGAAGGCCTGGCTTGACGGCCTCGCCAAGGCCGGCCGGTATCAGCGCGATGTTTACTAACGTCAGCCACGCTCGCGGCACCAACCAAGGGTCCCTCGCTGCGCTCGGGATGACAAAGAAGCGTGTCATACCGAGCGCAGCGAGGGACCTTTCGTCATGACTGCCGTCGGCGTCCACACCACCTGCCCGTATTGCGGCGTGGGCTGCGGGGTCGTCGCGATACCGGATGGCAAGGGCGGTGCCACCGTCGAAGGCGATCGGCACCATCCCGCGAATCGCGGGCGACTGTGCTCGAAGGGCGCGGCCTTGGGCGAGACGCTCTCGCTCGAGGATCGACTGCTGCATCCGGAGATCGACGGCCGGCGGGTCTCGTGGGAGGTCGCGCTCGATGCGGTGGCGCAAGGTTTCCGGCGGACGATCGAGGAGCACGGACCCGATGCCGTCGCCTTCTACGTCTCCGGCCAGCTGCTGACCGAGGACTATTACGCCGCCAACAAGCTGATCAAGGGCTTCCTCGGTACCGCAAACATCGACACCAACTCGCGCCTCTGCATGGCCTCGTCGGTGGCCGGTCACAAACGCGCCTTCGGCAGCGACACGGTGCCCGGTCTCTACGAGGACTTCGAGCGGGCGGACCTCGTGGTCCTGGTCGGCAGCAATCTCGCCTGGTGCCATCCGGTACTGTTCCAGCGGCTGGAAGCCGCCAAGCTCGCGCGACCCTCCATGAAGGTCGTGGTCGTGGATCCGCGCCGCACCGAGACGTGCGACATTGCCGACCTTCATCTCGCGCTGAAGCCCGGCAGCGACGTCGCGCTCTTCAATCTGTTGTTGGCCGGCCTCGTGGAGCGGGGCGCGGTCGATCATGGCTTCGTCGAGGGACATACTTCGGGCCTCGATGCGGCGCTGGCGGCCGCACGGACGGCGGATGCTGCCGCCTGCGGCCTCTCGCGTGCCGACATCGAGACCTTCATCGACTGGTTCGCCCGCACCGAGAAGGTCGTGACGCTCTATTCCCAGGGCGTGAACCAGTCGAGCGCCGGCGTCGACAAGGTCAATGCGCTGATCAACTGCCACCTGCTGACCGGCCGCATCGGCCGGCCCGGCATGGGACCCTTCTCGATCACGGGCCAGCCCAATGCGATGGGGGGCCGCGAGGTCGGGGCGCTTTCCAGCACGCTGGCCGCCCACATGGATTTCGGCCCGGCCGAGATCGACCGGGTCGCGCGCTTCTGGCGTGCGCCGAGGATGGCCACCCGGCCGGGCCTCAAGGCGGTGGAACTGTTCGAGGCCGTCCGTGCCGGCCGCATCAAGGCAGTGTGGATCATGGCGACCAACCCGGTCGCCAGCCTTCCCGATGCCGATGCGGTGCGCGAGGCGCTGCGCGGCTGCGAGTATGCGATCGTCTCGGAGGCGATTCGCGCCACGGACACGGTCGATGCCTGCCGCATCCGTCTGCCCGCCCTCGCCTGGGCAGAGAAGGACGGCACGGTGACGAACTCCGAGCGCGGCATCTCGCGCCAGCGGCCTTTCCTGTCGCCGCCCGGTGAGGCGAAGCAGGATTGGTGGATCGTCTCCGAGGTGGCGCGGCGCCTCGGTCATGGCGAGGCCTTCGCCTGGCGCGGGGTGTCCGACATCTTCCGCGAACATGCCGCGCTCTCGGGTTTCGAGAATGGCGGCACGCGCGACTTCGATATCGGCGCCTGCGCCGCGCTCGACGAGGGGGCCTACGAGTCACTGCGACCGTTCGTATGGGGCGGCGGGCCGGACCGGCGCTTCTTCGGCGATGGCGACTTCTTCCATGCCGATCATCGGGCGCGATTCATCGCCACGAAGGTCCGGGCGCCGGTCAATGCACCCGATCGGTCACGGCCGCTGATCCTCAATACCGGCCGGGTGCGCGACCATTGGCATACGATGACGCGTACCGGGAAGTCGGTACGCCTGGCCGGCCACCGCCCGGAGCCCACGCTCGAGGTTCACCCGCGCGATGCTTCGGCGCGAGGTATCGCCGACGGCGACATCGCGGAAGTGACGAGCGCGTGGGGCTGTGGCGCCTTGCGCGTCCATGTGACCGATTCGGTACGCCCCGGCGAGGCCTTCGCGCCCATGCACTGGACCGCCCAGGTCAGTCGTGCCGGTCGCATCAACGCCGCCGTCAATCCCGCCGCCGATCCCGTCTCGGGCCAGCCGGAACTGAAACACACGCCCGTCGAGATTCGTCGCCTTGATATGCGCTGGCATGGCACGATTCTCGCTCGGCGCGCGGTGATGCTGCCGGAGATTTCCTACTGGGCGCGGATCAGAGGCGCCGGCTATCACGCCTACCTCGTTGCGGGCGACCAGCCTTTCGCAGTTGCACAACAGGCGCTGTGCGCGGCCGTGCGCACGGCCAACCCAGGCCCCTGGTTCGCCGGCGAGAATGGCGTGGGCGCGGTCATCGGCGATGGCCGGGTCGAGGCCGTGCTGGCCCTCGGCCCGACCCATCAAGCCGAGGCACGCGACCGGTTCGCGCCATTCATGGCACTCGATCGCCTCACGACGCAGCAGCGCGACGAGCTGCTGCACGGCGGGGCGGACATGCATCGCGGCGGTGAACTCTGCGCCTGTTTCGGCGTGTCCTGCGGCGCCGTCGAGGCGGCGATCGCCGATGGCGCGACCTCGATCGCCGCGATCGGTGTGACCACGCAGGCCGGCACGAACTGCGGCTCCTGCCGTCCCGAGCTTCGTGCGCTGCTGCGGGCCGCGCGTCACGTGAAGGCCGCGTGATGCAGGCCTTTCCGATCTTCCTCACCCTGCAGGGACGTCGGGCGCTGGTCGTCGGCGGCGGCGACGCGGCCGCGCGCAAGGCGGAGCTGCTGCTGAAGGCCGGGGCCCAGGTTTCGCTCATTGCCGAGACGGTCGGGGGGGAGGTCGCGCAGTTCATCGCCGAGGGACATGTGTCGTGGGCCGGCCGCGTGTTCGACGACACCGACCTCGAGGGCATGGCGCTGGTCATCGTGGCCAGCGACGACGAACCGATGCACGCGCGGGTATCGGTTGCCGCGCAGCGGCACGGCGTTCCGGTGAACGTCGTCGACCGTCCCGCTCTGTCGAGCTTCATCATGCCGGCGATCATCGATCGCGCGCCGATCACGATCGCCGTATCGACGGGAGGAGCCGCGCCGGTGCTGGCGGCCCGCATCCGCGCCGAGATCGAACGCAGCCTGCCGGCAGCGCTGGGTCGGCTGGCCCGCTTCGCCGACGTCTTCCGCGACCAGGTGCGCCGCACCCTGGTCGTGCCGCGGGCGCGTCGCCGCTTCTGGGATCGCGTATTCGAAGGCCGGGTCGGCGAACTGGCTCTGGCGGGCGACGAGATCGCGGCGCGCCGCGAATTGATCCGGTTGCTGGACGGGTTCCGCAACGAGGCGCCGTCGGCCGGCATGGTGCACCTCGTCGGCGCCGGCCCGGGCGATCCCGATCTTCTCACCCTCAAGGCGCACCGCCTGCTGCAGCGGGCCGACGTCCTGGTCTACGACCGGCTGGTCTCGGACGAGATTCTGTCGATGGCGCGTCGCGACGCCGAGCGGGTCTATGTCGGCAAGCGGCGGGCGAACCACTGCGTGCCGCAGGAGGAGATCAACGACCGGCTGGTGGCGCTGGCACGGGCGGGCAAGAGCGTGGTGCGGCTGAAGGGCGGCGACCCCTTCGTGTTCGGTCGTGGCGGCGAGGAGGTCGAGGCATTGGTGAGGGCGGGCGTGACGGTCGAGGTGGTCCCCGGCGTGACGGCCGCCCTGGGATGTGCCTCCAGCGCGGGCATTCCGCTCACCCATCGCGACCATGCCCAGGCTTGCATACTGGTGACCGGCCACCTCAAGAACGGCACGGTCGATCTCGACTGGACGATGCTCTCGCGGCCGCGGCAGACCGTCGTCATCTACATGGGAGCGGGGGCGCTGCCGCAGATCGTGGCCCAGCTGATATCGCACGGCCTGCCGGCGTCGACTCCCATCGCCCTGATCGAAAACGGCACGACCGAGCGGGAGCGTCGCATCGTCGGCACCCTGGCCACCATCGAACGACAGGTCCAGCGGACCGTCCTTACGGGACCGACGCTCTGCATGGTGGGTGCGGTCGTGGGGCTCGCCGTCGGGCGGGAACAGGAATTTAACTTTGAGTCCAGAATGGGACTCTGATATGGGTGTCTGTGACAAAAATGCAACAACACCGGGGCAGGGATGCGTAGTTTTGTACTGAGCCTGGCGACACTGTTGGCATTTGCCGGCACCGGTTTCGCCCAGACCAATACAGGGGCTTCGACCGCTCCCAAGGTCAAGACCGCCACCGCCAAGACCACGACCACCAGAACCGCGACCACGAAGGCCGCGACGACGGCTACCACGAAACGGAAGACCGGCGCACCCGCCAAGTCGGCGAACGTGCAGAAGGCTGCCGCTCAGCAGAAGAAGGCGCCACCCGTCTCCCAACAGAAGATGCGCGGATCCCGGTATGGCGGGTTCGCGCCGGCCGCCGCCGCCCTCGCCGCGCCGGTTCCGACGCCCGATCTCGACCTCTCCAGCCCGCGCAGCCTCAGCCTGGTGAACTTCAACACCAAGGAAGAGCTGACCGTCACCTACTGGTCGAACGGCTCCTATCACCGCAGCGCTCTGGACCAGCTCAACCAGTTCCTGCGCGACAGCCGCGATGCCGGCACGACCGAGATGGACCCGCTGCTGTTCGACGTGTTGTGGCACACGGCCCGCATCTCCGGCTACAGCGGCCAAGTCGAGGTTCTGTCCGCCTTCCGCTCGCCCGAGAGCAACGCCTGGCTGGCCAGCGTCAGCCGCGGCGTGGCGCGCGACAGCCAGCACATCAACGGCAATGCCATGGACATCCGCTTCCCGGGCGTCCCGGTATTCCGCATCCGCCAGGCGGCGCGTTCACTCAACATGGGCGGCGTCGGCTTCTATCCGCGCTCCGGCTTCGTCCACATCGACACCGGCCCGGTTCGCTACTGGTAGCGGCATGAGCCGCATCGAGATCGTCGAGGGCGACATCACGCGCCTCGACGTCGATGCCATCGTCAACGCCGCCAACGAGAGCCTGCTGGGCGGCGGTGGCGTCGACGGCGCCATCCATCGCGCCGCCGGGCCCGAACTGCTGGCCGAGTGCCGCACCTTGGGCGGCTGTCCCACCGGCGAAGCCAGGATCACCAATGGTTATCGGCTGAAGGCGCGCCGCGTCATCCACACCGTCGGTCCGGTGTGGCGCGGCGGCACGCAGGGCGAGCCCGAACTGCTGGCCCGCTGCTACCGCAACTCGCTGGCGCTGGCGGTGGTGGAGGGGCTCGAAAGCATGGCCTTCCCCGCCATCTCGACCGGCATCTACGGTTATCCGAAGGACGCTGCCGCCGAGATCGCCGTCCGTGAAGTCCGCCTGATCGGCATGCCCGAGCGCGTCATCTTCTGCTGCTTCGACACGGCGACCGCCGCCCTCTATCGCGAGATTGTGGGCGGTTAAGAGGGAGTATCCGTCGTCCCGACGCGAGCGCGGGAGCTACTGCCCATACCTGTTCGCGTTCTTCAGGTACTCGAGTTCCTCCGGCGTGGTGCTGCGGCCCAGCACCTCGTTGCGGTGGGGGAAGCGGCCGAAGCGGGCGACAACGTCGCGGTGTTCGAGGGCGGACTTGATGTTGTCCTCGCCGCCGATCGTCTCGAACAGGGCGCAGGCGAGCTGCTGGTCGGCGAGATGTTCGCTGTGGCCGAAGGGCATGTAGAAGAACAGCCGCATGTCGACGGGAAAGACCGAGGGATAGAAGCGCGCCAGCGCGTAGCGCGCCATTTCGATGGCCCGCGTGTCGCCCGCGAAGGCCCGTGCCGTCTTGCGGAAGCAGTTCCGAGTGAACTGGTCGCAGAGCAGGATCAGCGCCAGCGCACCCTCGGGCGAATCCTTCCAGGCGTCGAGTTCGCCCGCGATGGCGCGTTCGATCGCTGCGCCGAATCGTTCGACGGTTTCGGCATCGAACTCCGGCGTGCTCCGCCACCAGATGTCGCGCGGCTTGCCGTGATCGGGATGGCCGAGCGGCAGGAACCAGAAATCGATGATGTCGCGGATGGACGGCGCCTGTGTCATGCGGCTTAGTTAGACAGGGCACGCAGAAGCCGTCGAGAGAGGAAACCGTGGGCAAGGTCAAAAACGTTCTGTTCATTATGTGCGACCAGCTGCGCGCGGACCATCTGTCCTGCGCCGGCCATCCGCATCTGAAGACGCCGGCGATCGATGCGCTGGCGGCGCGCGGCGTGCGCTTCCCGCGCGCCTATGTGCAGTCCGGCGTCTGCGGCCCGAGCCGCATGAGCTTTTATACCGGCCGCTACGTGTCGAGCCACGGCGCCACCTGGAACCGGGTGCCGCTCTCCCTGCGTGAAAAGACGTTGGGCGAGTTCCTGTCGGCTGCCGGCATTCGCGTGGCGCTGGCCGGCAAGACCCATGTGCTGCCCGACCTCGAGGGGCTGGAGCGCTTCGGCATCGAGGGCGGTTCGGCGCTCGAGGCGCTGATGCGGGCCGGCCGCTTCGAGGAACTCGATCGCTACGACGGCCATTCGCCGCCCGGTGCGGAGAGCGGTTATGCCGACTACCTGCGACGCCACGGCTACGTCTCCGACGATCCCTGGAGCGATTTCGTGATCGCCGCCGACGGGCCAAATGGCGAGAAGGCCTCGGGCTGGCACATGCGCAACGTCCACCTGCCGGCGCGCGTGAAGGAGGAGCATTCCGAGACCGCCTACATGACGCGTGAGGCGATGCGCTTCATCGACGAGATGGGCGAGAAGCCCTGGTGCCTGCATCTCAGCTACGTGAAGCCGCACTGGCCCTACATGGCGCCGGCGCCCTATCACGACATGTACGGCGCCGCCGACATGCTGCCACTGAACCGCGACGAGCAGGAGCGCGTGAACGAGCATCCCGTGCTGGCCGCCTATCGCGAGATGGAGGAGTCGGTCTCCTTCAGCCGGCCCGAGGCGCCGGGCATCGTGCGGCCGGCCTATATGGGCCTCATCCGCCAGCTCGACGACTGGCTCGGCCGCCTGTTCGTCCACATGGAACGCGCCGGCCGGCTCGACGACACGCTGATCATCTTCACCGCCGACCATGGCGATTTCCTGGGCGACCATTGGCTGGGTGAAAAGGAGATGTTCTACGAGGAGGCCTATCGCGTGCCCTTCATCGTGGTCGATCCCGATCCCGAGGCCGACCTGACGCGCGGTACCGTCGACGAGCGCTTCGTCGAGGCGATCGACGTCGTGCCGACCATCCTCGAGACGCTCGGCCTGCCGCCGCAGGACCACCTTCTGGAAGGCCGTTCGCTGCTGCCATTGCTTCGCAAGATCCATCTCGACACGTGGCGCGACGCGGTGTTCTCCGAGCTCGACTATTCCTTCCGCGAGGCGCGCACAATCCTCGGCCGCAAGCCCGATGAATGCCGCGCGATCATGGTGCGCACCGACCGCTGGAAATACGTCTGGTGGCAGGGCTACAGGCCGATGCTGTTCGATCTGGCCAACGATCCCAAGGAGCGGCGCGATCTCGGCGACGATCTCACTTACGCGCCGATCTTCCGCGAGATGGAGGACCGGCTGAACGCCTGGGCCAAGGCGCGCAAGAGCCGCGTCACGGTCGACGACGCCTATGTCGCGGCACGCACGGCCAAACATCGCCAGCACGGCATCTTCTTCGGACAGTGGTGAGATGAGCAACCAGCCCTACATCCTTCACGGCTTCGGCCCGTCTCCCTATTCGGTAAAGATGCGCGCCATCCTGCGCTATCGCCGGCTGCCTTTCATCTGGAAGGCTGTGGGCTGGCCGCGCGATGTCGCGGTGGCGGCCGGCCTGCCGCCCGTGATTCCGGCGCTGACATTCCCCGACGGCACGGTGATGAACGATTCGACGCCGCTCGCTCATGCGCTGGAGCGTGCGCATCCCGGCCAGCGCTCCATCATCCCGGACGATCCGGCGCATGCCTATCTCAGCGACCTGCTGGAGGATTTCGGCGACGAGTGGGTCACCAAGATCATGTTCCACTATCGCTGGTACTATGCGCCCGACCGTGCGTTCGCCCAGGATTGGGTGATCACCTCGCGCAATCCGCAGATGCCGGAGGCCGAGCGGCGCGAGGCGATGCAGGCCTTCAACGATCGCCAAGTGGGCCGCATGGCGATGGTCGGCTGCACCGACGGCAACCGGCCGGTCATCGAGGACAGCTACCGCTTCATCCTCGACACGCTCGATCCCCATGTCCGCAAGATGGAGTATCTGTTCGGTTCGCGGCCGTCGCTGGCCGACTTCGGCCTGTTCGGCCAGCTGCAGATCCTGTCGGTCGATCCGACACCGATGATGGAGATGCGGGAGCGTGCGCCCGACGTCTATTGCTGGCTGCTGCGGCTCGACGATGCTTCGGGGGTCGAGGGTGCATGGCTGGCTGGCGACGCGCCATTGCCCGACGGCGTGATCGCGCTGCTGAAGCATTGCGGCGAGACCTATCTTCCGTTCCTCGCGGCCAATCGCGCGGCGCTCGAAAGCGGCGCAGCGTCGGTCGACCTCGACCTTCTCGGCCAGCCGTGGAGCCAGGCACCGTTCCGCTATCAGGCCAAATGCTACGACGCGTTGCGCAAGAAGCTGGCGGCTCTGCCGGCCGAGGTGCGCCGGCGGCTCGATCCAGCGCTCGATGCGACGGGCTGCCTGCGCTGGCTCGAGTAGCCTCCGCGTCTTTGGTCGAATGGCGGAGTCATTCGGCGTGAAGTACGAGTCTCTCCGGCCCACCACGCCGGGGAGAGACAGGTTGCCGGTCGCAGCCGCCACCGTCGCCGCTTTGGTCCGCGCCGACGAGCGGCTGCGCGAGGAGTTCCCGAAGATCACCTTGCCGCTACTGATCATGCACGGCACCGCCGACAAGGCGACTGTCTGCGAAGGCAGCCAGTTCTTCCAGGACACGGCAGGCTCGGCGGACAAGACGCTCAAGCTCTACAAGGACCATTTCCACGACCTGCTTGCCGACACCGGCAAGGAAGGCGTGATGGCCGACATCACCGCATGGATCGACGCGCGCCTGCCCTAAAATTCCATCGGGTCGCGGAAGTGCGCCTTGAAGATGCGGTCGCGGTGTTCGACCAGGATCGGGTCGAGGGCTGAGAGGATCTGCGGGTCGGTGGCGGTGAACGCGGGCCGCGAAGACTCCCGGATGGGGCACTGCGCGGCGGGCAGCGGCAGGATCATGTTCATGACCGACGTCCAGTAGATGTCGACGCAACTCACGCCGTCACCGACGAAGTAGGAGACGCCGCGCGCCTGCTGTGCGCGAAGCTGCGTCGCGAGTCCGTGCAGGGTGGCGGCGATGCGCGCGCCTGCTGCTTCGGCGTCCCCGGTATCGAAGCCGTATTTGTCGATCAGCGGCGCCATGCGCGCGCCGACGCCCGCCTTCGCGGCCATCGCGAACATCTGCAGGCGGCGGTTCCACGCGATGCCGCGCTCGCCCAGGATCTCGTGGCCGAGGCCGATGGCCAGTGCGCGCTGCAGCGGATCGGCCGGGAGAAGGGCGGGTGTCGGCGCGAGGCGCTCGGCCAGCAGCAGGATGTCGAGCCAGCGGTTGAGCGGCGGTCCGTCGCGCCAGGCGACGACGGGGGCGCTGTTCTGGCCCGACCAGGCCACGATCTCCGCGTTGGCGCCGCCGACCTCGAGCGGGGCGGCGACATAGTCGAGGCCCTTGATCTCGAGGATCGTCTTGGCCGCCTGGCTCCACGGACTCGGCACGCCGCGCACCAGCACGAGGCGCAGTCCGTCGTGGCCGACGATCTCGGCGGCAGTCCTGTAAGCGAGCATGGCGTCTCCTTCGGGCGCAATCCTTGTGGTCCACGAGGGCAAAGCCAACGAAGATTTCGATGGCATGAGGCGAGAATTTCTCACACCGTCATTCACGGTTCTTTGAACGAAACACCATTCACGTGCACACGCGGAGCGCGTAAGCCGGTCGGCCCCTCTGCAACACGGAAGAAGATGTCATCAGCCCTCACCCAGGATGGCGCCGTCTCGCGCCTGCAGCTCCGGCTCCAGGAAGAAGAACACAACGGCCTCGCCTTCGCGTTCCGCTTCCGGCTGATCGCGCTCGGCATCGTCGCGGTCTGGCTGCTGTTCGCCGCCGGCCCGGCGCGCGTCGGCATCGGCGTCGGTGCCTGCGTGACGATGATGGCGTCGGCGTGGATCGTCTATGCGCTGCGCAGTTCTCCGTACGCGCGGGCGGTGCAGCTCGCGGTCACCGTACTCGACGTGACGGTCATCACGATCGGCACCCTCGTGCCGATTCCCGGCGCGCCCGACAACGGCCTGTGGCTCGAACAGGTGTTCGGCCGCCGCTCGCTGTTCCTCTACCTGGTCATCTATCTCACCGCGAGCGCGCTCAGCTATTCGGTGCGCACCGTGATCCTGACCGGGGCCGCCTCGCTGGTGGCGCTGGCCGGAAGCTTCGCCTGGACTGCGCTCGATCAAGCCCGCGCCTACGGTATCGATCTCGCGGGCGCGGCCGACCTCTGGCCGGTAGCGCGGGGAATCTTCGCGCGGCTGATCGGTCCCGGTTTCGTGACGCCCGAGGCCTTCCTGATCCAGCAGCTGATATTCATGACATTGTGCACCGGCTTCATCGCCGTCGCGGTGTGGCGCGCCCGCGCCCATCTCGGCCGCACCCTCTCGGCCGAAGGTGAACGCAACAATCTCGCGCGCTACTTCTCGCCCAACCTCGTCGATCGCCTCGCCGGCGCCGAGAACGATTTCGAGGCCGGTCGCGAGAGCAAGGCCACCGTGCTGTTCGTCGACGTCGTGGGCTTCACGCACCTGATGGAAGGGCAGCCGCCGCAGCAGACCATCAACTTCCTGCGCGTCTTCCACCAGCGCATGGCCGAATGCATCTTCGCCCATGGCGGTACGCTCGACAAATTCATCGGCGACGGCGTCATGGCGACCTTCGGCACGCCGGACGCCCAGCCCGACGACGAGACCCGTGCGCTGCGCTGCGCCCTCGGCATGGTGCGCTCGGTCGAGGCGTGGAATCGCGGGCGCCGGACGCGCGGCCTGCCGGCCGTGCGCATCGCCGTCGGCGTGCATGTCGGCCCCGTGCTGATGGGCGCCATCGGCAGTCCCAATCGCCTCGAATACAGCGCTGTCGGCGACACGGTGAACGTCGCGAGCCGCCTCGAGCATCTAGCGCGGGCACACGACGCCGCGATCGTCACGAGCGCCGAGACCCTGGCCGCCGCCGTCAACTCGGGCGGCTTCGGGGCGGCCGACAGCAGACACTTTCGTCCCGTCGGTGCGATCCAGGTGCCCGGGCGCGGCGAGCCGGTCGAGGTCTTCGTCATGCCGGCATCGAGCGCGCCAACCCGCTGAGCGACCTCGCTGACCGCAGCGCGAGCCGCCGAGGCCGAAATGCGTGACGCTCCTGGGGCCGGCTGTTAGCGCTTCGAGACATCGAAGAAGCATCGTTCGGAGGAATCGTGTCCCAGTTCAAGACCAGCCGTCGCGCCCTATTGGCCGGCGCCGCCGCCACCCTTGCCGCGCCGGGCCTCGTCCGCGCGCAGGACGCTTTTCCCAACAAGCAGATCAAGTTCATCGTGCCCTACACGCCGGCCGGTGCGACCGACAACATCTCGCGCATCGTCATGGCCAAGGTCTCGGAGATGCTCGGCCAGCAGGTGCTGATCGACAACCGCGCCGGCGGCGGCGGCACGATCGGGACCGACGCGCTCGCCAAGGCGGCGCCCGACGGCTACACGATCGGCCTGATCACCATCTCGATGTTCTGCATGGCGCCGGCGCTCTACGCTAGGCTGCCCTACGACCCGGTGAGAGATTTCTCGCCCATGGCCGGCATGTCGGTATGGCCCAACATGCTGGTGGTCCATCCGAGCGTGCCCGCGAAGACGGTGCCGGAGCTGATCGCCCTGCTGAAGGCCAATCCCGGCAAGTACAACATGGCTTCGTCTGGTTCGGGCACGACGATCCACCTGGCCGGCGAGATGTTCAAGCAGCTCACCGGCACCGACATGCTGCACGTTCCCTACAAAGGCAGCGCCGGTGCGATACAGGATCTGATCGCCGGCAATGTGCACATCATGTTCGACAACATGCCGAGCTGCTGGCCGCACGTTCAGGCGGGCAAGCTGCGGGCGCTGGGCGTCACCAGCCGGACACGCAACAAGGCTGCGCCCGACGTGCCGGCTATCATCGAGTTCGTGCCCAACTACGTCGTAGAAGTCTGGATGGGCTTCGGCGGGCCGGCCGGCGTGCCGCAGCCTATCGTCGACAGGCTGGCCGCCGTCGGCATCAAGGCGCTCGAGGATCCCGGCGTGAAGGCGAAGTTCGCGGCGCTGGGCAGCGATCCCTGGCCGATGTCGCCCAAAGGGCTGCAGGACCGCATCGTGAGCGAGATCGCCGTCTGGGCGCCGATCGTCAAGGCGAGCGGCGCCAAGGTGGACGGCTGAGGCCGGCCCAACCGGACATCGAGCCGGGGGTCGAGGATTTCGAGCGCGGCGCGCTCACGTGTGGCGCGCTTCGGTGTGCTCGCTGACGCCCGGTCCATGTTATTTCCTCGCTGAGGACGCGGGGGAGACGGAGCATGTACAAGTCCATTCTGGCAATATCCGGAGGCGGGCCGGACGCGGCGATGTCCTTCGGCCTGGCGGCCCGGATCGCCGCCCTGTTCGACGCGACCGTCGATGCGGTCCACTTCTCGGAGGTTCGCAGGGGCGATGCCGACATCGCGCTTCAGTCGATGCCCTTTCTCAAGTCCGACTCCGACACGCGCGTCGAGGGCCGGGCCCGGGAGTCCGAGCGCGCCTATCGCGAGCTGATCGCCCCGCTTCCAGGCGCTACGTTCAGCGGCTCGGGAGTGACGCGTGCGCGCCTGATCGCCATGGGGCGCGACTCGAGCCTTCTGCTGCTCGGCCGGCCGGGCACCGATCCCGAGAACATCGCGCCCGAGATCGTTCGGGCCGCGCTCTACGAGTGTGCACGGCCCGTGCTGGTCGCCCCACCGCATCCCGGCGCCAAGCCGATCTCCTCGGTCGTCGTCGCCTGGAACGGTAGCGCACAGGCGGCGCGTGCCGTGGGATATGCGTTGCCGTTTCTCGCCATGGCGGAGGAGGTGACGATCGTCGTCGCCGGTACGGCTCCCGACTCGGTCGGCACGGCATTCCTCTTGCGTACGCTCGGCCGTCACGGAATCGCGGCCGTGGTGGAGACAATGGATCCGGGGGACGTGTCGGGCCGTGCCCGCGGACGCGCCCTGCTGGACTACACCCGCGAGAAGGGTGCCGGCCTCCTCGTCATGGGAGCCTACGGTCATGGAGGGCTGTCGAATTTCCTGGGCCTCGGCGGCGCAACGGCCAAGGCGATCTCTTCATGCCCCGTGCCGCTTCTGATGGCGCATTGAAAGAAGGCGAGACGTTCGGACTCCGCGCCGGAAGACCTGTACAAGGGGCCATGAGCAACGAAGCATTCGGCAAGCACATGGTGTGGACGGTGGACCCGCGCACCCAGTCTGAAATCGGCATCGGCTATTCCAGCCTCATGGAAGCACAGGCGGAGGCCAGCAAGTTGGAGCAGGTGGGCTACAAGATCCTTCGGATCAGCCCCATGACGCTGCCAAAGCCCAATTCCTGACGGCCTGACCACGAAATCCGGTCGCGTTCATCGGAACATGAAAAGGCCGCCCTCTTCGGGCGGCCTTCTTCCCGGTGACGATGCGTGTGCCTATGCAGACCGGGAAGGCGTGGTCGGGACCATGCTGTCTACCAGTTTGCCAGCGACGTCGCCGACCTTCTCGCCAAGATTCGCATCGGCGATCTGTTCGCTGACCGTTTCCTTGGCGGTTTCGACCACGTCGCGGCCCTTGTCGATCGCTTCGGCGCCGACCTTGCCCAGAACCTTGCGTTCGGCCTGTGAGACCGGCAGCGCCGCGCCGAAGATCGCGCCCAGCGCGGTGCCGATCGCGGCAACCAGGATGGGCTGTTCTTCCAGGAGCTTCGACACGGCTTGCCGTGTGTCGGCGGCGAGGCGCGTTGCATCCTCTCCGAGATGGTGAGCAGCGTCCTGACCGTCATGGACCATGCGCCGCGTCTGATCGACCTGTTCGCCCGCCCGGTCGCGCAGTTCGCCCACGGTGCCGCGGAGGGAGTCGGCCGTAGCCGCGGCAGTTTGCTTCACCGAGTTCGCGGTGTCGGTCGCCAAGCCCGTCACCTCGTCGGTCACCTTGCCGGCCATGTCCGACACCTTGTGGCTCGCCTGGCTGGCCAGAGACTTCGCGGTATCGGCGGCGGTGCCCGCCGCGCTCCTGACGCCGCTTGCGGCGGCGACCGCGGCGTCGGCGCCGGCGGAGCTGGCCGCGCGGATCGCGCTCGTCGCCGTCGACATGACGTCGGCACCTGTCGTCTTGGTCAGCATCATGGTGAGGCCTGCCCCGATCAGGAGCGCCGCGCCGGGGTTGCTGCGCGCCGAATCGGCCAGGCTCTTCACCAGGGTCAGGCTGCTGTCGCGCAGGACACCGACGAGCTCGGCCGAAAGGGCCTGGCTGGTCATTCCGTCGCGCAGCTGGCCGAGCGTGTTCGACAGGCCGGCGCGCTGCACCTCGGCCTCGCGCTGGAGTTGGGCGCTCTCTCTCATGTCAGGCTCTCCTTCGCCATGCGGGCGTCGTTCTGAAGGGACGTGATGGTTCGGGTCGGGGTCGGGTCGACGGCACCGATCGTCTTCTTGCCGGCCAGCAGCACGACGATGCCGCCCACGGCGGAGCCTCCGGCGACGATCAGGATCGCGAGCGCCGGGTTGACCCCGCCTTGGATGAGGGCAGCCACCAGCGCCTGCAGTACGAGGATGAGCGCGCCGATGATGAAGACCGTGCCGATCAGCATCATGACGAGCCCGCTGACCACGCTGGTCTTGAGCGCCTCGGCCTTTTCGCCCAGTTCGACCCGGGCCAGACGGATTTCAGTCTGGATGAGGTCGGCACTCCGACCGAGAGCATCGGTCACCAGGGCGACGACGCCCGGCCTTTCTGTCGAGTTCATGCAGGCCTCCTAGACGTCGATACGGCCGACATTCGGCTCGTTCGCCCGCGGTCCGGCCGCGTCCGCCGGCGAGGCGTCCATCCCCGCCTTGACGATGCGGGCCAGCGCAAAGCCAACGATTGCCGAACCCGCCAGGAGAGCGAGGGGCTGGCGCTTGCCGAAATCGGTGGCGATCGTCAGCAGTTCACCGGCCGACTTGTCGCGCAGGTCGTCGGCCAGACGATCGATGCGCTGGCCGGTCGAGCGGACATAGTCGGCCACGGCCGGCGACTGCTCCTCCAGGGAACCGGCGAGGCTGGCCGCGGTCTTGCCCAGGGCCGAGACGGCGGCGGCGCCGCTTTCGGCCGACCGGCCGGCCAGCTCCTCGGCCTTGCCGGACAGTGCCGTCCTGATTTCGGAAACAGCCGCGCCGAGATCCGGCTTGGTCTTCCTGGCTTCGTCGGTCCGGGAATTCGTGTCGTGAGTGGTGTCCGGCATCGTGTGATTCTCCCTCCGCGATTGCGCCCCGGCGGAGCGCCGGAGTGATCGCGGGCTGCCAACGTGCACTCGCCCGGTATCGTTCCCGACTATTGTGTGCGGCCCGTCATGTACTGCGGCGAACGCAGCGGGCGAGCGCTGCGTCCCGTCGGCAACCGCATGGTTCCGGACTGCGTTCGCCTCCTCGTCGCGCCGTCGCATGAGGGATTGCCGTGGTCCGTTTGGTTGCGTTGTTGATGGTATTGCTCGTGAGCGGGCTTTCGACGGCCGAGGCCAGCGAGATATTCGAAAAGCTGATCGACCGGGCCCGGCACTCGGCGACGCAGGCCTATGCAAAGGAAGCGCCGGTCCCGGACACGGCCAAGCTGGGCTACGATGCCTATCGCGACATCCGCTTCCGGCCCGGCTCGATCCTGTGGCGCGACAGCGACAGGTTCCACGTCGAGTTCTTCCCAACGGGCTTCCTCTATCAGACGCCGGTGAAGATCTACGTGATCCCGCGCAGTGGCGCCTCGGCCGAAACAAACTTGGTCACGGCCCTCGCGCCCTCACCGGAGATGTTCGACTTCGGCGCCGCCAAGCCACCGGCAAATGTCGGTTTTGCGGGCTTCAAGGTCACGTATCCGCTGAACGGGGAGAAATTCGACGAAATCGTCTCGTTCCTCGGGGCCAGCTACTTTCGCCCGCTCGGCAGGGGACAGGCCTATGGTGCGTCGGCGCGCGGACTGGCCATCGACACCGCGCAGCCGCGGTCGGAGGAGTTTCCCGAGTTTCGCGAATTCTGGCTTGTCGAACCGCCGCCCGGCGACACCTCCGTGACGATCTACGCGCTGCTCGAATCGCCGGGAGCCAGTGGCGCCTACGCCTTCACCGTGACGCCGGGGGCGCGCACCACGGTCGACGTCGATGCGCGTCTGTTCATGCGACATGGCGTTTCGCTGCTGGGCATCGCACCGCTCACCAGCATGTTCCTCTCGGGCAAGTCGGGTCCCTCGCGCGACGACTTCAGACCGGAGGTCCATGATTCCGACGGGCTGGCGCTGCTGACCGGGCAGGGCGAACGGATTTGGCGGCCGCTGCGCAATCCCAGCTCCCTGCAGGTCTCGTCCTTCATCGACAACAATCCGCGGGGCTTCGGGCTGCAGCAACGTGAGCGGAAGTTCGACCGCTACCAGGACGGCGTCGCGAAGTACGAGAGGCGCCCCAGCCTGTGGGTCGAGCCTAAGGGCAACTGGGGCGAGGGAGAGGTGCGCCTCGTCGAGATTCCAACGCCGTCGGAATACCACGACAATATCGTGGCCTTCTGGGTATCCCGCTGGCCGGTGGAGAAGGGCGCGGCGCTCGAGTATCGATATCGGCTTTCGGCCTTGAGCGACGAGGCGGCTCTGGCTCCCGAGGCGCGCGTCGTGGCGACGCGACAGGCGCCGGTCGACGGCAACAACAAGGCGCGTCGTCTTGTGGTCGAGTTCGAGGGCGACACTTTGACCCGGCTGCAGCAGCAACGGCTGGTCGAGTCCAACGTAGAGGTCGGCGGCGGCAAGCTTCTGCGGGCCCGCATCGATCGGGTGCCCGGCTCGACCAACCGGCGTCTATTCATTGACGTCGAGCCGGAGGGCCGCCGTGTGGTCGAGGTCCGCGCCTTCCTGACCGTGGAAGGCAAGCGCCTGAGCGAGACCTTCAGCATCCAGCTCCGGCCCTGACGTTCGCGCGTGGAGGCGCGTCCGATGAACGAAACGCAAGACCGTACGCTCTGGAACCTCGATCGCTACGCCGGCCGCCATACATGGCGGCGCTTTCTTCTGTTCGCCCTGGCCATCGCGACCACGATCGGCGGCGTCAATCTGCTCGCGGCGGCGCTCGGTCCCCAGGTTCCGTTCGGGCTGGCCGTGGCCCTTCTCGCCGTATTCGCCGCGGGCTTCGGCTGGATCGCCCTTTCGTTCTGGGCGGGCCTGATCGGCTTCGCACTCAAGGTCAGCGGACTGCATCCGCTCTCGCTGCGGCGGCGGGGCGCGGGCGATGGGGGAGTCCCGGCCTTATGCAGCCGGACCGCCATCCTCGTACCCGTCTACAACGAGAGCCCCGCTGAGGTTTTCGCGCGGCTCAGAACGACCTGGCGGTCGCTGATGGCGACCGGTCATCTGGACGCCTTCGAACTGTTCGTGCTGAGCGACACGACGAACGACGCGATCGCCGCCAAGGAGGAGGCGGCAATCGAAGCGATGCGCGAGGAACTGGGAACCCGTGAGCGGCTGCACTGGCGGCGGCGCACGGCCAACACCGGTCGCAAGGCCGGCAACATCATGGATTGGGTCGACACACAGGGAGATCGCTTCGATCACATGATCGTCTTCGATGCCGACAGCGTGATGTCCGGCGACACGATGGTACGGCTGGCGGCGCTGATGGAGGCGAGCCCGCGCACCGGCATCATCCAGACCCATGCCGTGGCGATGGGGCGCGAGACCCTGTTCGCCCGCGTCCTGCAATTCTCTTCCCGCCTCTATGGCAGCATGCTGGCGACGGGCCATGCCTTCTGGCAGATGGGCGATTCGAACTACTATGGTCACAACGCGATCATCCGCGTCGCGGCCTTTTCGAAGCATTGCCGTCTGCCCGTCTTCAAGGGCCGCGCCCCGTTCGGCGGCGAGATCCTGAGCCACGATTTCGTCGAAGCGGCGTTTATCCGCCGGGCGGGCTACCTTGTCTGGAATCTGCCGACCCTCGGCGGCAGCTACGAGGAACTGCCCACCAACGTGATCGACTATGCAGTTCGTGACCGGCGCTGGATGCAGGGGAACCTGCAACACGCGCGGCTGGTCCCCGCGCGCGGGCTTCACTGGATGAGCCGGCTGCACCTGGCAATGGGAATCATGGGCTATCTCGCCTCTCCGCTCTGGCTGGGCTCGCTGCTGCTCAGCGCTGCCATCGTGCTCGAGCACGAGATCGTCGGGCCGGTGTACTTCGGCAGCCTGCCGTCGCTGTTTCCCAACTGGCCGCAATACAATACCGGCCATGTCCATGGGCTGTTGCTCGTGACCGCGTTGATGCTCTTCCTGCCCAAGCTGCTCGCCATGGTCCTCGGCCTGTTCTCGACGGCACCCGCCTACGGCGGCCGGCTCGCGTTGATCGGCAGCGTGCTGCTCGAGACGTTGTTTTCGATGCTGCTGGCGCCGGTGATGATGCTCTTCCACTCGGTCTTCGCGTTGAACATTCTGGCCGGTCGCGCCGTCGGGTGGCCGCCGCAGGAACGCGGCGAGCGCGGCATGTCATGGGATTTCGCCCTGGGGCGGCACCTCGGCCAGATCCTGCTGGGCGCCGCCGCGGTCGCGGTGATGGGCTACTGGGCGCCGTCGTTTCTCTACTGGCTGCTGCCCGTCGTCGCGGGGCTCCTGCTGGCGCCGCTGCTCGCGGTCTATTCCAGTCGCCGCAGCCTCGGCGTCGGCGCCCGCCGCTGGCGCATGTTCATGACGCCGGAGGAACGGGAGGACGAAAGCCGACGCCTGTCCGCTACTTGAACTCGTACTTGTCGATCAGCCACGGCTCGTGCTCGGCCGCGTCGACCCAGGCCTTCACTGCAGGATGAGCGAGCAGTGCCGTGCAGTAGGCCTCGGCATCGCTGTCGAGCGTGACGCCATAGGTCTTGAAGCGCGTTGCGACGGGAGCGAACATCGCATCGGCGGCACCGAAGGTGCCGAACAGGAATCCTTCGTCCTTCTGGAAGGCGCCGGAAAAGCGCTTGCGGCAGTCGCGCCACAGGAAGGTGATGCGCTCGATGTCGGCGCGCACGCCGGGCGTCATTGCCTTGCCCGGAAAGGATGCGCGGATGTTCATCGGCATGTTGTCGCGCAGGTCGACGAAGCTCGAGTGCATTTCGGCCGAGATTGAACGGGCATGCGCGCGCGCGGCGGCCGACGGTGGCCACAGGCCGGCTTCGGGCTTCAGGTCGTTCAGATACTCGGCGATGGCGAGCGAATCCCATATCGCCAGCCCACGATGCAGGAGCACCGGCACGCGACCCGACGGCGAATGCTTGCGGATCGCGGCCTGCGTCTCGGGCCTGTCGAGCGGCACCACGATCTCGTCGAACTCGATGCCGGCGATCCTGGCCATCAGCCATCCGCGCATCGACCACGATGAGTAGTTCTTGTTGCCGATCACGACGGTGAATTCGGCCATGTACGCCCTCCTTGCCAGCCATGGAGTTTGGCCGGCAATGTTAACCGTTCTCCTTGAATATTGTGAGCATGGCCATGTCGCTGCCGTTCGTCGACCGTTCTTCTTCCTCTTTGCCCCTGCAGTTTGTAGGTCAATCGCAATGGGGTGCCTGGCTGAAGGCGCAGGCCGGGACGCGGCGCGCCTGGATCGAATCGCTCGGCATCCCGGGATCTCCCGGGGACCTCGCCGTATTGCCGGACGATGACGGCAAGGTTTCGGGTGCAGTGCTTGTGATTCCGAACGCTCCGACGCTTTGGGACTTCGGCGCGCTGAGTTCGAAGCTGCCGGCAGGGACGTGGCGCCTCGAGGGCGATCCCGCGCCGGTCCCGATGACCGACGTGATCGTGGCGATCGGCCTGGGGGCCTGGACGTTCGATCGCTATCGAGCGACCAAGGCCAAGGCGGGCCCGCGCTTCGTGTGGCCGACGGGCGCCGATAGGAAGCGGGCGACGGCCATGATCGAGGCGATCTGCATGGCGCGCGGCCTGATCACGACGCCGTCCTCCGACATGGGCCCCGCCGAGCTGGCCGCGGCGGCGCAGGCTCTTGCCAGGACGCACAAGGCGAAGGTCCGGACGATCGTGGGCGACGATCTCCTGAAACGGAACTATCCGACGATTCATGCGGTCGGCCGCGCGTCGGCCCGCGCGCCGCGGCTGATCGATCTCACCTGGGGCAAGGCGAGCCATCCGAAGGTCACCCTGGTCGGCAAGGGCGTGTGCTTCGATACCGGCGGTCTCGACCTGAAGCCGGCCGCCGGCATGCTGATGATGAAGAAGGACATGGGCGGCGCCGCGACCGTGCTCGCGGTCGCCTCGATGATCATGGCGACGGGCCTGCCGGTGCGCCTGCGCGTGCTCATTCCCGCGGTCGAGAACTCGGTATCCGGCAACGCGTTTCGGCCGATGGACGTGATCACCACGCGCAAGGGCATCACCGTCGAGATCGGCAATACCGATGCCGAAGGCCGTCTGATCCTGTGCGATGCGTTGCATGAGGGCGCCTCGGAGAAGCCGGCGATGATGATCGATTGCGCGACCCTCACCGGTGCGGCGCGGGTGGCGCTGGGGCCCGACCTGCCGGCGCTGTTCTGCAACGATGACAGGCTCGCGAATTCCCTGATCGTCGCTGGCGAGGCGGTGACCGATCCGATGTGGCGGATGCCGCTCTTCCCGGCCTATCGCCGCATGCTCGACAGCAAGGTGGCCGACATCAACAATGTCTCGGCCGGCGCCTTCGGCGGCGCGATCACCGCCGCGCTGTATCTCAAGGAATTCGTGCCCGACGACGTGCCATGGGCGCATTTCGACATGATGGCCTGGAACAACACCAGCCGGCCGGGCCGCCCCGAAGGCGGCGAAGCCCAGGTCGCCCGCGCGATCTACCGCACGATCGCCGACCAGTTCGAGAAGTAGTCGAAAGAGGCCCAGCCCGGAAGGCGGAGCCCGTCAGTACCCCGTGACCGGGTCGACCGTGTGGATCAGCGGTTGCCCGGCGCGCAGGCGCTTGATGTTCTCGATCACGCCGGGCGAGGCGGTGCGCGGGTTGGTGGCGCCGGCGATATGCGGCGTCACCTTGACCTTGGGGTGTGTCCAGTAGGGATGGCTCTCGGGCAATGGCTCGGTGTTGAACACATCGAGTGCCGCGCCGGCGAGATGGCCCGAGTCGATCGCCGCCAGCAGGTCGTCGTCGACCACGTGCCCGCCGCGGCCCATGTTGATCAGGTAGGCGCCCTTCGGCAGGGCTGCGAACAGTTTCGCGTCGAGCAGCCCCTTGGTGTCACGCGTGAGCGGCAGCACGTTCACCAGGATGTCGGTGCGGGCGAGGAAGGCGGCCAGCCCGTCCGGGCCGTGAAACGTCTCGACGCCGGGCAGGCTCTTCTGCGTGCGGCTCCAGCCGGCCGTGGGGAAGCCGAGCGCGGCGAATTTCTTCGCCGTGTCTTGGCCGATCGTGCCGAGGCCGGTGATGCCGATGCGGCGATGGATGGTGTCGACGAAATCCTCCGGCGTCCACCGCTTCGCCCGCTGGCTTTCGGCATATTTGTCGATGTCGCGATGGTGACGCAGGGCAAAATAGATCGCGTACTCGCTCATCTGGCCGACCAGGCCGTCGTCCATGATGCGGGTGATCGGCACGCCGGCGGGCAGCTGGTCGTCGGCCAGCAGGTGATCGACTCCCATGCCGAGCGACACGATCAGCCTGACGTTGGGAAACGAGGCGATCAGACCCCGGTCCGGCTTCCAGGCCAGGGCAATCTCTATCTCGTCCTTGTTGCCGAGATCGTCGCGGGTGCGGAAGTCGATGGGACCAAGGCCCGCTTCGAGGACCTTCTTCCAGAGGATGCCGTCGGTATCGCGGCTGATATAGGCAATAGCGCCGGTCATGCCGTCTTTTACTGGGGCGGAGTCGCCGGGTCGAGCCCCGTTCGCTTCTTGCGGGTGATCAGGAAGCGATCGTCTTCGAATCCACGCCGATCGCCTCGAGGTTGAAGGCCGCGGCGATGAGTGCCTGGGTGTAAGGCGTCTGCGGCGCCTCGAATATCTGCGCCGCCGGTCCACGCTCGACGACCTTGCCATGGCGCAGCACCACGACCTCGTCGGCCAGCGCCCGCACGACCTTGAGGTCGTGGCTGATGAAAAGATAGGCAAGCCTGTGTCGCTGCTGGAGGTCACGCAGCAGATCGACGATCTGCGCCTGGACGCTCATGTCGAGCGCCGAGGTCGGCTCGTCGAGCACGATCAGGCGCGGCTTCAGGACCAGCGCACGGGCGATCGAGATGCGCTGGCGCTGGCCGCCGGAGAATTCGTGCGGGTAGCGCTCGCGGCTCGACGGATCGAGGCCGACCTCGCGCAGCACCTGGTCGATCAGTACCTCGCGCTCCTGCTTCGTGCCGATGCCATGGACTTCCAGCCCTTCGCCCACGATCTCGCCCACCGACATGCGCGGGCTGAGCGAGCTGAACGGATCCTGGAATACGATCTGCATTTCGCGGCGCATCGGGCGCAATTGGCGCTGGCCCAGCCCCTGCAGGTCGCGGCCGTCGAAACGGATGCCGCCTTCGCTGCGTTCGAGGCGGAGCAGGGCGAGACCCAGCGTCGTCTTGCCCGAACCGGATTCACCCACCAGTCCGATCGTATGGCCCTCGCGCAGGGCAAGGCTGACGCCGTCGACCGCCTTCACGTGGCCGACCGTCCGGCGCAGCACGCCGCGCCGGATGGGAAAGTGCACCTTGAGATCGTCGAGTCGCAGGATCTCGGGCGCGGCGGGATCGGTTGCGGCCGGCCGGCCCTTGGGTTCGGCCGAGAGGAGATGCTGGGTGTAGCTATGTTGCGGCCGGTCGAATACGTCGGCGACCGGGCCCTGCTCGACGATGCGGCCCTGGGTCATCACGCACACCCGGTCGGCCATCTTCCTGACGATGCCGAGGTCATGTGTGATGAACAGCAGTGCCATGCCGTAGCGCGCCTGCAGCGACTTCAGGAGCTTCAGGATCTGCGCCTGGATGGTGACGTCGAGGGCGGTCGTCGGTTCGTCGGCGATCAGCAGGTCGGGCTCGTTGGCGAGCGCCATGGCGATCATCACCCTCTGGCGCTGGCCGCCCGAGAGCTGGTGCGGGTAGGCGTCGAGCCGGTTGGCGGCATCGGGAATGCCGACCTGTTCGAGCAGTTCGAGCGTGCGCTTGCGCGCCGCCTCGCGCGACAGGCCCTTGTGCAGGATCAGCACCTCGTTCACCTGCCGCTCGATCGTATGCAGCGGGTTGAGCGAGGTCATCGGCTCCTGGAAGATCATCGAGATGCGGTTACCGCGCACCGACAGGAGTTCGCGGGTCGAGGCGCCGACCAGCTCCTTGCCCTGGAAACGGATGCTCCCCGTGGGATGGCTGGCCGCCGGATAGGCCAGCAGCTGCAGGATGGACAGCGCCGTCACCGACTTGCCGGAGCCCGATTCGCCCACCAGCGCGACGGTCTCGCCGCGCCTGATGTCGAAGCTGACGCCGCGCACCGCGCGCACGGCCTTGTCGCCGGTGCCGAAATTGACCGAGAGGTCCCTGACCTCGAGAAGCGTGGGCTCGCTCACGCCAGCACCTTGCGCGGATTGAAGGCGTCCCGCACCGCCTCGCCGATGAACACCAGCAGCGACAGCATGAGGGCGATCACGAAGAAGCCAGTGAAGGCGAGCCAGGGGGCGGTGAGGTTGTTCTTGCCCTGCAGCAGCAGCTCGCCGAGCGACGGCGAGCCCACCGGCAGGCCGAAGCCCAGGAAGTCGAGCGAGGTCAGCGTTGTGACCGAGCCCGCAAGGATGAAGGGCAGGAAGGTCAGGCTGGCCGTCATCGCGTTGGGGAGGATGTGCCGGTACATGATGCGCGCATCCATCATACCCAGGGCGCGGGCGGCGCGGACATAGTCGAAGTTGCGGCCGCGCAGGAATTCGGCGCGAACCAGGCCGACCAGCGCCATCCAGCTGAACAGCAGCATGATGCCGAGCAACACCCAGAAGCCCGGCTGGATGAAGCTCGCCAGGATGATCAGCAGGTAGAGGGTCGGCAGGCTCGACCAGATCTCGAGGAAGCGCTGCATCAGCAGGTCCACGACGCCGCCGAAATAGCCCTGCACGGCGCCGGCGGCGATGCCGATCACGGTGCTGGCCACGGTGAGGGCCAGCCCGAACAGGACGGAAATGCGGAAGCCGTAGATCAGCCGGGCCATCACATCGCGGCCGCTGTCGTCGGTGCCGAGCCAGTGCTGCCGCGAGGGCGGCTGGAGGGTGGTGCGACCTTCGCCCGTCAGCACAGTGTCGTAGCTGTAGGGGATCGGCGGCCAGAGAATCCAGCCCTTCGCCTCGATCAGCTTCTGCACTTCCGGGTCGGAATAGACGGTGTTGGTCGGGAAGTCGCCGCCGAAGGTGGTCTCGGGATAGTCCTTCAGCAGCGGCGAATAGAAGGCGCCGTCGTAGCGGATCAGGATCGGCTTGTCGTTGGCCAGCAGTTCGGCGAACAGCGACAGGAAGAACAACAGGCCGAAGACCGTGAGGGAGATCATGCCGCGCTTGCTGGCGCGGAAGGCCGCGAGCCGGCGCCGGTTCATCGGGTTCATCAGGCGCGCGCCTCGAAATCGATCCGGGGGTCGACCATGGTGTACATGAGGTCACCCAGGATCCCCATGACCAGACCGATCAGGCCGAAAAAGTAGAGCGTGCCGAACATGATCGGATAGTCGCGGTTGAGCGCCGCCTCGAAGCCCAGGAGGCCGAGACCGTCGAGCGAGAAGATCACCTCGATCAGCAGCGAACCGGTGAACAGCACGCCGATGAACGCCGCGGGAAAGCCTGCGATCACGATCAGCATGGCGTTGCGGAAGACGTGGCCGTACAGCACGCGGCGCTCGACCAGGCCCTTGGCGCGGGCGGTCAGCACATACTGCTTGTGGATCTCCTCCAGGAACGAATTCTTGGTGAGGAAGGTGAGCGTGGCGAAGCCGCCGATCACCATGGCGCCGATCGGCAGCGCCATGTGCCAGAAGTAGTCGAGCACCTTGTCGACGGGCCCGAGCGAGCTCCAGTCCTCGGAGACGAGGCCGCGCAGCGGGAACCACTTGAAGTAGCCGCCGCCCGCGAAAAGCACGACGAGCAGGAGCGCGAACAGGAATCCGGGGATGGCATTCAGCACGATCAGGGTGGTCGAGGTCGACACGTCGAAGCGCGAGCCGTCGCGCACCGCCTTCGCGATGCCGAGCGGGATCGAGACCATGTAGATCAGCAGCGTGGTCCACAGACCGAGCGAGATCGACACCGGCATCTTCTCGATGATGAGGTCGACCACCCGCTTGTTGCGGAAGAAGCTCTCGCCGAAATCGAAGACGAGGTAGTTCTTCATCATCAGCAGGAAGCGTTCGCCGATCGGCTTGTCGAAGCCGTACATCTTCTCGATGCGCTCGATCAGCTCCTTCGGCAGGCCCCGGGCGCCGCGATAGGTCCCGGAGCCGCCCGACGCGTCGGACGCCGATTTGCGCAGCGTCTCGCCCCCGCTTGAGCTGCCGGAGAAGCGCTCGGTGGCGTCGACCGCGGTGCCCTGGATCTGGGACAGCATCTGTTCGACCGGGCCCCCGGGTGCGGCCTGGATGATGAAGAAGTTGACCACCATGATGCCGAACAGGGTCGGCACCACCAGCATGAGGCGTCGCAGGATGTAGGCGATCATGGAGCGGCCGAACGCCTACTTCCTTTCGCGCTGCAGGGCGCGGTCCTTGGCTTCGTCGATCCACCAGGTGTCGAAGGCGAAGGGTGCATAGCGGGCGCTCTTGTCCGGCCGGGCAAAGCGGTTCCAGTAGGCGACGAACACCTTGTTGTTGTGCCAGTTGGGCACCACGAAGTTGTTCCAGAGCAGCACGCGGTCCAGCGCCTTGGTGACGGCGATCAGGCTCTCGCGATCGGGGGCGGCGATCAGCGTGTCGATCAGCGAATCGATGGCGGCGTCCTTGATGCCCACCGAGTTGCGGCTGCCCGGCGTGTCGGCGGCCTTCGAGCCCCAGAAGTCGCGTTGCTCGTTGCCCGGCGACAGCGACTGGCCGAAGCCCTCGACCATCATGTCATAGTCGAACTCGTCCTCGCGGCGCTTGAACTGCGCGGTGTCGACCGTGCGCACCGTCATGTCGATGCCGATGCGCTCGAGGTTCTGCTTGTAGGGCAGCACGACCCGCTCGAAGCTGGCGTCGTTCAGCAGCATCTCGAAGGCGAGCTTCTTTCCGCTCTTCGCCTCCGTCATCTTGCCGTCCCTGATCTCCCAGCCGGCCTCCTTGAGCAGCGCGAGCGCGCGTCGCGCCAGGTCGCGGACGTTGCCGGTACCGTCGGACTCGGGGAGCTTGAACTCCTTGGTGAAGACCTCCTCGGGGATCTTGCCGCGCAGCGGTTCGAGGTACTTCAGTTCGGCCGCCGTCGGCAGGCCCGACGAGGCGAGCTCGGAATTGCCGAAGAACGAGACGTTGCGCCTGTACATGCCGTAGAACAGGTTCTTGTTGGCCCAGGCGAAGTCGAACATGGTGGCGATCGCCTCACGCACGCGCTTGTCCTTGAAATAGTCGCGGCGCGTGTTGAAAGCGAAGCACTGCATCCCGGTGGGGAGCTCGTGGGGGATCTCGGCGCGCTGGATGCGGCCGTCGCGCACCGCCGGAATGTCGTAGGCGGTCGCCCAGTTGCGCGCGATGTTCTCCTGCCGGACGTCGAGATCGCCGGCCTTGAAGGCCTCGAACTGGACCGTCACGTCGCGATAGTATTCGTAGCGCAGCACGTCGAAATTGTTGCGCCCGCGGTTCATCCAGAGGTCCTTCGCCCACCAGTCGGGAACGCGGCGATAGGAGATCGAGCGGCCGACGTCGAAGGAATCGACCCTGTACGCGCCGCTGCCGAGCGGGATCTCGAGCGACACCTTCTCGAAGTCGCGGCTCGCCCACCACTTGGAGGGCAGGATGGGAAGCTGGCCGACGATCAGCGGCAGCTCCTTGTTGGTGCTGTCGCGGAAGGTGAACAGGACCTTGCGGTCGCCGACCTTCTCGGCCTTCAGGACGTCGTGATAGTAGAAGGCGTAGTTGGGCGCGCCCTTCGCCTTGAGGATGTCGAGGGAGAAGATCACGTCCTCGACCGTGATCGGGCTGCCGTCGTGCCAACGCGCCTGCGGGCGGAGGTTGAAGGCCACCCAGGACCGGTCGTCCGGCCATTCGATCGTTTCGGCGATCAGCCCGTACTCGGTCGAAGCCTCGTCGCGCGAGTTCCAGCAGAGCGTGTCCCAGATCTGGGTGATGCCGGCCGCCGGCACGCTTTTCACGATGAAAGGATGCAGCGAATCGAAGGTGCCGCGGGCGCCGAGCCGGACGGTGCCGCCCTTGGGGGCGTCGGGGTTGAGGTAGTCGGGCGGGCCGGCATCGGCCTTGTACTTGGGCTCGCCGTGCATGGCGAAACCGTGACTGATGTTGATCTTGCCCGCCGGAGCCGGTGTCTGGGCCCGCAGAATCGCCGGGGCGCCGACCCAAAGGGCCGCGCCGCCCGCCAATACGCTGCGCCGTCTGATCGCCATGCGATGCGCTCCCCAGCCTGCCTGATCTCGCTTCATATATAGCGCGAGGGAGTTGGGCGGCACTATGGCCGGCGGGTTACATCGGGGTCAGGTTCGCGCTCTGCTTACGGGCGGGCAACACCGGAGCGGCAGCCGCCCTGCGAATTTGACTTGGAGCATCGGCGGGTCCAGTTTTCGCCCATGGTCGACACGACAGATTTCGCGCCGGAATTCGATGCGCCGCTCGAATACATGCGCCGCACGCGCGAGTATTATCTCGCGCTGGGCTACGACAATCCCTATCGCTGGGCGCACTATACCGATGCGCCGTTCACGCCGCTTGAGAAGCCGCTGAGGGACAGCACGCTGGCGTTGATCTCGACCGCGGCACCCTATCAGCCCGACAAGGGCGACCAGGGACCGGGCGCGCTCTACAACGCCGCCGCCAAGTTCTACACGGTGTACTCTGGCGACACGTCGCAGGATCACGACACCCGCATTTCCCACATCGGCTACGACCGCAAGCACACGACGGCGAAGGACAGCAACACCTGGTTTCCGCTGCCGCTGATGCGCGAGTTCGCCAGCCAGGGCCGCTTCAAGCTGGCCGCGCGCTTCCACGGCGCGCCAACCAATCGCAGCCAGCGCGTGACCCTGGAAACCGACGCGCCCGAGATCCTGGCCCGCTGCCGCCAGGATCAGGTCGACGCCGCGCTCCTCGTCCCTACATGACCCGTCTGTCACCAGACCGTGAGTCTGGTCGCACGATATCTGGAACGGAACGGCATCCCCACCGTGGTGATGGGGGCAGCCAAGGACATCGTCGAATGGGTGGGCGTGCCCCGGTTCCTGTTCAGCGATTTCCCGCTCGGCAACTCCTGCGGCAAGCCGCACGAGCCCGACACCCAGCGCTTTACGCTCGATCTCGCGTTGAAGGTGCTGGAAAGCGCCATCGGTCCCCGCACCACGGTTCAGTCGCCGCTGCGCTGGACCGAGGATGGGGACTGGAAGAACGACTACAACAACATCGAGCGCATGCCGCCCGAAGAGGTCGCCAAGCGGCGCGCCGAATTCGACAAGGTGAAGCAGGTCGCGCTCAACCAGCGCAAGCAGGCGGGCGTGGCGTAGGAGTGACATGAGCAAGCCGTTCACGGGCGTAAAGGTCGTCGATTTCACGCGCGTGCTGGCAGGGCCCTACAGCTCCTATCAGCTCGCCCTGCTCGGGGCCGACGTGGTCAAGATCGAGTCGCGCGAAGGCGACGACATGCGCTTCGGCACCCGGTCCAACGACTGGGAGAAGCGCGGCCTGGCGGCGCCGTGGGTCGCGGTGAACGGCAACAAGCGCTCGATCACGCTCGACCTCAAGCAGCCGAGGGCGATCGAGGTCGTGAAGCGCCTGGTGGAGACGGCCGACGTGGTCGTGGAGAATTTCCGCCCCGGCGTGATGGACAAGCTCGGCATCGGCTACGAGACGCTGAAGAAGATCAATCCAAGGCTGATCTACTGCGCCGTGTCGGGCTTCGGCCAGGTAGGCCCCGAGTCGAAGACCGCGGCCTTCGACGGCATGATCCAGGCGATGTCCGGCCTGATGTCGATCACCGGCTTCGAGAACAACGGTCCCACGCGCGTTGGCTTCGCCGGCGCCGACGTGATGTCGGGCGCGACCGCGGCACTGGGCATCGCCTCGGCGCTGTACCAGCGCACCCATACCGGCAAGGGCCAGCTCGTCGACGTCGCCATGATCGACGCCGTGATGGGCTACCTCGCCCAGCAGTTTACCGAACACATGATGACCGGTCGCGTCCATGGCCAGGCCGCCAACCTGTCGGTGACGCGCAAGCCCACGGGCAATCTCTTCAAGACCCGCGACGGCTGGATCGTGCTGGCCGTCATGACCGATCCGCAGTTCAGACGCCTGATGAAGGTGCTGGGCCGTGAGGAAGCGCTCGACGATCCGCGCTTTGTCGACTGGGCGACGCGCATCGCCAACAACACCGCCCTGCACGAGATCGTCGAGGGCGCGATGAAGACCGAGGATTCGGCGACCTGGATCGAGCGCTTCGCCAAGGCCGACGTGCCGGCCGGGCGGGTGCTCAGCATCCCCGAGACCGCCCAGCTCGACCTGTTCAAGCACCGCACCGTGCTGCAGACCGTCGAAACCGAGCATGGACCGATCAAGGTCGTCGGCTCGGGCTTTCGGCTGGAACATGGCGGCGGTTCGATCGACCGTCCGCCGGCGACGCTCGGCCAGCACACCGACGAGGTGCTGAAGGAAGCCGGCTATTCCGACGCCGAGATCGCCGAGATGCGTAAGGCAGCCGTGGTCTAAGTGCGCCTCAGGGGGCCGACGCCTGGCGCAGGCGCGGACCTTTCCAGGTCAGCTCGTAGTTCAGTTGCACGCGGTACTCCGTATAGGAGGAGACCGTCCTGTTGAGGTACTGGTCGACGAAGGCGACGCGGTTGCGCAGGTTGAACGGCTTCAGCCAGTCCGGTGCGTTCCGCATGGCCTCGCCGCGGATGGCCAGCTCCAGATCGTATTCCCAGTTGTTCGAGAGCGCGGCGTGCGTCTGCGGATCGACGGCGCTGCCGCCGTAAGTCGCGGTTGCAAAGAAGACTACGCCGGGAAGGCCCGCGCCCTTGAAATCGTAGGCGGCGCCGGCCGTCACCGCCATTTCGCCGGCGCGATTGAAATCCAGCGACTGGAGCTTGTTGTAGCCGATGAAGATGCCGTAGGGCGAACGCCAGGCGGCGGCGGAGCCGACCTGCGTATAGGACACGCGGAAGGCCATCGGCCCCCAGAAGGCGTCGGCGCGGAAGCCGCCCCAGAAGGTGCTGAAGGGCCGGCCGGTGAGCAGATTGAGGCCGTTGCTGCCCTGCACGCCGAACTGAGCGGCAAGCACCACGAGGAGGTCGTCGTTCACCTTTATCGTGCCGCCGACATCGGCGTAGCTCGACCACAGGATATCCGGGACATAGTAGGTCGAGGCGCGGACCTGCAGATCCTTCATGCTGCCGTACTTCGCGCTGAAGAGGCCCATGCCCCTGTTCACGTTCGGCGCGCCGGCTGCTTGGCCCATGTTGATGAAGGCGGAGTCGTCGCGGGGCTTCATGGCGGCCACATAGCCTGCGAAGTAATTGACCGGTCCGAGTACGCCGCGCAGTGCATAGGCCTCGAAGGTCTGCGGGATCTCGCGATCGTCGCGCGGATTCACCTCGAGTTCATCGACATATTGCCGAAACACCGTGGCGGTCTGGTTTTTCCAGCGGGCCGAAACGTAGGCCTGGCCCAGAGTGAAAAAGCCGTATCCTCCCGGCTTGAGGAGCGACGTGCCGTCGGAGGTGGTGTCGCGGCCCTGAGGGGCCCAGACCGGTTGCGTCGTGTAGCCCACGGCGCCGAGCTGCAGCGTGTCGTAGAACCAGCCGGTCTGCAGGCCGACCCAACCGCCGGTGACGATGGCCGCCGCGCTCGGCGGCCTCTGGTTCTGCCGGTCGAACAGGTAGCTGCGGAGGTGCAGGACCGCCGTCGCCTCGTCATGGAGAAAGCGCCGCAGCTCCGCCTCGAGCCCGTCGGCGGGCGCCTGCGCCTGGCTCCTCGCGGGGAGCAGGAGGACCAGCAGCAGCAGCGCGCCGGCCGCCCTGGCGAACAGAGTGTTGCGCGACATGACCTCCACCCTTGCGGCGCGAAGGCTAGAGCGAGGGGGTTAAGGATTTGCGCAGGTTGGAGGACAGTTTTCGAACGCCTGCGGGGACCCTTGTCGTCGGCCCGCCGCCGCCCTAGGGTTCGCGTGTCCAAGGGGGGTCCCGTCAAGGGGCTGAGATACCGATGGCCGCCAGTTCAGCTGGCGTCGGCGCGGTGACCCTTTGAACCTGATCCGGGTCATGCCGGCGAAGGGACTGGATACATCCTTTGCACGACACAACACCGGATCTCCGTCTGTCCACCAGCCACGGGAGATCCATCATGGACACCATCGTCACCACCACCGCCCCTACCGTCACCACGGGGCCGCTGCCTGCATCGCGCAAGGTCTATGCAACGCCGGAGGCGGCGCCCGACCTGCGCGTGCCCTTGCGCGAGATCGCGCTGTCGTCGCCCACCGAGCCACCGGTGCGCGTCTACGACACGACCGGTCCCTACACGGACACCGATGTCACGATCGACGTGCGCAAGGGTCTCGCCCAGACGCGACGCGCCTGGGTCCTCGAGCGCGGCGGCGTCGAGGAATATGCCGGTCGCGCCATCCAGCCGATCGACAACGGCCATGTGAAAGCATCGGTGCTGCGGCCCTTTCCTGTGGTGCAGAAGCCATTGCGCGGCCTCGACGGCAAGCCGATCACGCAGTTCGAATGGGCGCGCGCCGGCGTGATCACCAGGGAGATGATCTACGTCGCGGCACGCGAGAATCTCGGCCGCAAGCAGGTCCTCGACGGGGCCGAGGCGCGGCTGGCCGATGGCGAGAGTTTCGGCGCCTCGCTGCCCGCGTTCATCACACCGGAATTCGTGCGCCAGGAAGTGGCGGCGGGCCGCGCCATCATCCCGGCGAACATCAATCACACGGAGCTGGAGCCGATGATCATCGGCCGGAATTTCCTGGTGAAGATCAACGCCAACATCGGCAACTCCGCCGTTTCCTCCTCGATGGAGGAAGAGGTCGAGAAGATGGTCTGGGCGATCCGCTGGGGCGCCGACACCGTCATGGACCTCTCGACGGGAAGAAACATCCACGACACGCGCGAATGGATCGTGCGCAACGCGCCGGTGCCGATCGGCACCGTGCCGATCTACCAGGCGCTCGAAAAGGTCGGTGGCGATCCCACCAAGCTGTCATGGGAGGTCTTCCGCGACACGCTGATCGAGCAGGCCGAGCAGGGCGTCGACTACTTCACGATCCATGCCGGCGTGCGCCTCGCGCACGTGCCGCTGACCGCCAGCCGGGTCACCGGCATCGTGAGCCGCGGCGGCTCGATGATGGCGCAGTGGTGCCTCACCGAGCATCGCGAGAGCTTCCTCTACGAGCATTTCGGCGACATCTGCGACATCATGCGCAAGTACGACGTCTCCTTCTCGCTGGGCGACGGGCTGCGCCCGGGCTGCAACGCCGACGCCAACGACTCGGCGCAGTTCGCCGAGCTGGAAACCCTGGGCGAACTCACCAGGGTCGCCTGGGACAAAGGCTGCCAGGTCATGATCGAGGGGCCGGGCCATGTGCCGATGCACAAGATCAAGGCCAACATGGACAAGCAGCTGCGCGAATGCGGCGAAGCGCCGTTCTACACGCTGGGGCCGCTCGTGACCGACATCGCGCCGGGCTACGACCACATAACGTCGGGCATCGGCGCGGCGATGATCGGCTGGTTCGGCACGGCGATGCTCTGCTACGTGACGCCCAAGGAGCATCTCGGCCTGCCGGACCGTGACGACGTGAAGGTGGGCGTGATCACCTACAAGATCGCGGCTCATGCGGCCGATCTGGCCAAGGGCCATCCCGCAGCCCGCCTGCGCGATGACGCGCTGTCGCGGGCTCGGTTCGACTTCCGCTGGCGCGACCAGTTCAACCTGTCGCTCGATCCCGCCACCGCCGAGAAGTTCCACGACGAGACCATGCCCAAGGAAGCGCACAAGACCGCGCATTTCTGCTCGATGTGCGGTCCGAAGTTCTGCTCCATGCATATCACCCAGGACATCCGGGACTACGCCAGGAAGGGCATGGACGAGATGAGCGCCCGGTTCCGGGCCGGCGGCGGCAGCCTCTACCTGGAAGACAAGACCGTCGGGTAGGCGCAAATGCTCGGGCTTCCAGGGGGCTTTCCGGCCTCCGGAGCGTCGAATGCCCGGTTTTTCGGCCCTCGCCTTGCGTATGACACTTACGTGGGGGAGACTCCGCCGCGTCGGCTCGTATGTGAAACGGGCTGAGTTCTCTGGAGTGTATGGAACGAATGAAGCGGCTGCGAACCCTCCTCGGGATCGGTTTCGGGTTGGCCGTGGTGGCTGGCGCGGGCTGGTACATTTCGCAGTCGGGCTCGGCGCCGCCTGCTCGCGCGCCTTCCGGGCGGTTTGCCGCCGGCATGGCGGTCCCCGTCGGGGTGGCCACTGCGGCGAAGGGCGAGATCCCCATCGTCCTGCGCGCACTGGGCACCGTGACGCCACTTCAGACCGTCAACGTGAAGACCCAGATCACGGGTCAGCTCACCGAGGTCCATTTCAAGGAAGGCCAGATGGTGAAGCAGGGCGACCTGCTGGCCCAGGTCGACCCGCGACCCTACGAGGTGGCCCTGCAGCAGGCGATCGGTCAGCAGCAGCGCGACGAGGCACTGCTGAAGAACGCGCAAATGGATCTCGAACGCTACCGCAAGCTGGTGCAGCAGGACTCCATCGCGCGGCAGCAATACGACACCCAGATGTCGCTGGTGCGCCAGTACGAGGCCGCGCTGGTCATCGACCAGGCCCAGGTCGATGCCGCCAGGCTCAACCTCACCTACACGAAGATCACGGCGCCGCTCACCGGCAAGATCGGCCTGCGCATGGTCGACAAGGGCAACTATGTCACCATGGGCGACGCCAGCAGCATCTGCGTCATCATCCAGGTGCAACCGATCTCGGTCCTGTTCACGATCCCCGAGGATTCCCTGCCGCTTGTGCGGCAACGGCTGAAGACCGGCGCAAACCTCGAAGTGCGCGTTCTCGATCGTTCGCAGAAGAACGAGCTGGCCGTCGGGCGTCTCGACACGACCGACAATGTCATCGACCTGACGACCGGCACGGTGAAGCTGCGTGCGATCTTCGACAATGCCGATGAATCGCTGTTTCCCAATCAGTTCGTGAACGTCCGGCTGCTGGCCGACACGGTGAAGGATGCCGTCGTCGTGCCCGTGGCCGCGGTCCAGCGCGGCCAGCCCGGTACCTTCGTCTATCTCGCCAGGGCCGACGACACGGTGGAGGTCAGGGTCGTCGAGCTCGGGGCGACGGACGGCGAGAGGGTGGCGATCCTCAAGGGCCTCAAGGTCGGGGACCAGGTCGTGATCGACGGCGTCGACCGGCTGCGGGACGGTGCGAAGATCCGCAAGCCCACGGGCGCGCCGCGCGCCCCCGCGGGACCGCCGGTCGCCAACGCGCCGCCCGAGACCAAGGTCCCGGCCGAGGGCCAGCGCCGGCGTCAGCAGGCCAACGATGGCGGCGGCGCGACCCCCGGCAGCGGCGGCGGTCGCCCGGCCACGCAAACCAACCAGTAGAACGGCCGCGACATGAATCCGTCGCGGATCTTCATCGAGCGTCCCGTCGCGACCTCGCTTTTCATGGTCGCGATCATGCTGGTCGGCATCATCGCGTACCGGTTCCTGCCGCTCTCCGCCCTGCCGCAGGTCGACTATCCGACGATCCGGGTCCTCACGATCTATCCCGGTGCCAGCCCGGAGGTGATGACGACGTCCATCACCGCGCCGCTGGAACGTCAGTTCGGCCAGATGCCGGGCCTCAACCAGATGACGTCGACCAGCTCGGCCGGCGCCTCGTCGATCACCCTGCAGTTCGACCTCAAGCTCGGGCTCGACATCGCCGAGCAGCAGGTCCAGGCCGCGATCAATGCCGCGGGCAACCTCCTGCCGGGCGACCTGCCGTCGCCGCCGATCTACGCCAAGTTCAATCCGGCCGACGCGCCGGTGCTGACGCTCGCCGTCACCTCGAAGACCGAGCCGCTCACCAGGGTCCACGATCTGGTCGACACGAGGCTGGCGCAGAAGATCTCGCAGCTTCCCGGGGTCGGCCTGGTGAATCTGGAAGGCGGCCAGAAGCCCGGGGTCCGCATCCGTGCCAACCCGACCGCGCTCGCCGCCTACGGTCTCAACATCGACGATCTGCGCACCACCATCTCCAATGCCAACGTCAATACGCCCAAGGGCAATTTCGACGGGCCGGCGCGCGCGCTGACCATCAATGCCAACGACCAGATCACCGATCCCGACACGTTCCGCGACATCATCGTGGCCTATCGCAACGGCGCTCCGGTGCGCATCCGCGACGTCGCTTCCGTCGAGCAGGGGCAGGAAAACACCCGCATCGCGGCCTGGGCCAACAACACGCAGGCCGTGATCGTCAACGTCCAGCGCCAGCCCGGCGCCAACGTCATCGAGGTCGTGGACCGCATCAAGACGCTGCTGCCCACACTGCGCGAGACACTGCCCAGTTCGCTGGACATCACCGTCCTCACCGACCGGACGGTCACCATCCGCGCCTCCGTACGCGACGTGCAGATCGAACTGGCCTTCGCCGTCATACTGGTGGTGGCGGTGATCTTCGCCTTCCTGGGCGATGCGCGGGCGACGGTCATCCCGAGCCTTTCGGTGCCGCTGTCGCTGGTCGGCGCGCTGGCGGTGATGTATCTCGCCGACTTCAGCCTCAACAACCTGTCGATCATGGCGCTCACCATCGCCACCGGCTTCGTGGTCGACGACGCCATCGTCATGATCGAGAACATCGCCCGCTACATCGAGCGTGGCGACGATCCGAAGACGGCGGCACTCAAGGGCTCGAAGCAGATCGCATTCACTGTCGTTTCGCTCACTGTCTCGCTGATCGCGGTGCTGATCCCGCTGCTGTTCATGAGCGACGTGGTCGGCCGTCTGTTCAGCGAGTTCGCCGTCACCCTGTCCGTCACCATCCTGATTTCCGGCGTGGTGTCGCTGACCCTCGTGCCGATGCTGTGCGCCCAGTTCCTGCGCCGGCGGATCCACGGCGGCGCCGCGCCGCATGCGGACGCCCCGGCCGCCGCGGCGGTCGAGACGATTGGCACGGGCTGGTTCTCCGGCGTCGTCCGCTTCTACGACCGCTGCCTCATCGTCGTGTTCCGGCACCAGGCGCTGACCCTGCTGGTCGCGGTCGGCACGGTCGTGCTGACGGTGGTTCTCTATGTCGTCATTCCCAAGGGCTTCTTCCCGGTGCAGGACACCGGCCTGATCCAGGCCGTGACGGAGGGGCCGCAGAGCGTTTCCTTCGCCGCGATGAGCGAGCGTCAGCGGGCCCTCGCAGAGGCGATCCTCGAGGATCCCGACGTCGAGAGCCTGACCTCGTTCGTCGGCGTCGACGGCACCAACCCGACGCTCAACTCGGGTCGCATGCTGATCAACCTCAAGCCGCGCAGCGAACGAACGTCGACGGCGACGCAGGTGATCCGACGGATTCACCAGGAGACATCGGGCGTTCGCGGCATCTCGCTCTACATGCAGCCGGCCCAGGACCTCACAATCGATTCGACGGTGAGCCGCACGCAGTACCAGTTCGTCCTGGAATCGGCCAATGCCGCCGAGTTCGACACCTGGGTGCCGCGACTGATGGACCGGCTGGCGAAGCAGCCGGAGCTCATCGATGTGACGAGCGACCTGCAGAACAAGGGCCTGTCGATGTTCATTCGGATCGACCGCGATGCTGCTGCCCGCTTCGGCATCACGGCCGCCACCGTCGACAACGTGCTCTACGACGCGTTCGGCCAGCGCATCGTCTCGACCGTCTATACGCAGTCGAACCAGTATCGCGTCATCTACGAGGTCGAACCCGAGATGGTGCGCTCGCTCGCCTCGCTCAACGACCTCTATCTGCCGAGCTCGACGGCCGGCAAGCAGGTCCCGCTGTCGGCGATCGCGACCTTCGAGGAGCGCACCGCGCCGCTCAGGCTCGACCGGTTCGGCCAGTTCCCGGCCACCACCATCTCCTTCAACCTCGCGCCGGGCTTCGCGCTGGGGCAGGCGGTCGACGCGATCGTCGCCGCGCAGCGCGAGATCGGCATGCCGCGTTCGATCACGACCCATTTCCAGGGCGCGGCGCTCGCGTTCCAGAAGTCGCTCGACAGCCAGCTGCTCCTGATCCTGGCGGCCATCGTCACCGTCTACATCGTGCTGGGCGTGCTCTACGAGAGCTACATCCACCCGATCACGATCCTCTCGACCCTGCCGTCGGCCGGTATCGGCGCACTGCTCGCCCTCATGCTGGCCGGCACCGACCTCAGCATCGTGGCGATCATCGGCATCGTGCTGCTGATCGGCATCGTGAAGAAGAACGCGATCATGATGATCGACTTCGCGCTCGACGCCGAGCGCAACGAGGGCAAGGCGCCGAAGGAGGCGATCCACCAGGCCTGCCTGCTGCGCTTCCGGCCGATCCTGATGACCACGGTCGCGGCCCTGGTCGGCGCGCTGCCGCTGATGCTGGGTACCGGCACGGGCTCCGAGCTGCGCCAGCCGCTCGGCCTCACCATCGTCGGCGGCCTGATCGTCAGCCAGCTCCTGACGCTCTTCACCACCCCGGTGATCTATCTCGCCTTCGACCGGCTGGGCCGCCGCCTGCGCGGCCTGCCGGCCGATACGCCGCTGCATCCGCTGCCCGGCGGGGCGGGAGAAGGCGCCTCGTGAACCTGTCGGCGCCCTTCATCGCGCGCCCCGTCGCCACGACCCTGCTGACGATCGGCCTGGCGCTGGCCGGCCTGGTGGCCTTCTTCGGCCTGCCGGTGTCGCCGCTGCCCAAGATCGACTTCCCGACCATCCAGGTGACGGCGAACCTGCCCGGCGCCTCGCCCGAGACCGTGGCGACCAGCGTGACGACCCCACTCGAACGGCGACTGGGCGCGATCGCGGGCGTCACCGAGATCACCTCGTCCAGTACGGTCGGCAATTCGCGCATCACGCTGCAGTTCGACCTGTCGCGCGACATCGACGGCGCGGCTCGCGACGTCCAGGCGGCGATCAACGCCGCGCGCGCCGACATGCCGGCCGACCTGCGCAGCAATCCACAGTATCGCAAGCTCAATCCCGCCGACGCGCCGATCATGGTGGTGGCCCTCACCTCGAACACGCTGGGGCAGGGCCGGCTGTTCGATGCCGGTTCCAACATCCTGCAGCAGAAGCTCAGCCAGGTGAGCGGCGTCGGGCAGGTGGTGCTGGGCGGCAGTTCGTTGCCGGCGGTGCGGGTCGAACTCAATCCGACGGCACTCAACAAGTACGGGATCGGTCTCGAAAGCGTACGGGCGGCCCTCGCCGCCGCCAACGCCAATTCGCCCAAGGGCGCCATCGAGGTTGGTGATCGGCGCTTCCAGATCTACTCCAACGACCAGGCGGCCGTTTCGGCCGAATACCGCTCGCTGATCATCGCCTGGCGCAACGGCGCGCCGGTCCGGCTGTCGGACGTGGCGGAGGTGATCGATTCGACGGAGAACATCCGCAACGAGGGGCAGGCCAACGGCAAGCGGTCGGTGCTGGTCATCGTCTACAAGCAGCCCAATGCGAACATCATCGCGACGGTCGACGAGATAAAGGCGCTGCTGCCCGAGCTGCAGGCCTCGATGCCGAACGACATCGAACTCCAGGTGGTGAGCGACCGCACGACCACGATCCGCGCCGCCCTCAGGGAGGTCGAGCATTCGCTGGTGATCGGCGTGGTGCTGGTGGTGCTGGTGACCTTCGCCTTCCTGCGTTCGGCCCGCGCCGGCTTCGTCGCCGCGGTTACCGTGCCGGTGTCGCTGGTCGCCACGTTCGGCGGCATGTACCTGCTGGGCTACAGCCTGAACAACCTGTCGCTGATGGCGCTCACCATCGCGGCCGGCTTCGTGGTCGACGACGCGATCATCGTTCTGGAGAACGTGACCCGCCATCTCGAGGCCGGCATGTCGCGGAGGGAGGCCGCCCTCAGGGGGGCCCGCGAGGTCGGTTTCACCGTCGTGTCGATGAGCGTCTCGCTGATCGCCGTCTTCATCCCGATCCTGCTCATGAGCGGCATCGTCGGCCGCCTGTTCCGCGAATTCGCGGTGACGCTGTCGATGGCGATCCTGATCTCGATGGTGGTGTCGCTCACCACCACGCCGATGATGTGCGCCTACGTGCTGCGGCCGCCGGGCACCCATCGCCGGCCCGGGTTCCTGGCCCGCCTGAGCGAACGCGGCCTGGGCGGCCTGCAGCGTCTGTATGGCCGCAGCCTCGGGCTGGTTCTGCGCCATCCCCTCCTGACCATGCTCGTCTTCCTCGCGACGGTGATCCTCAACATCCATCTCTACGTCACGATTCCCAAGGGCTTCTTTCCGCAGCAGGACACCGGCCGCATCATGGGCGGCATCCGCGCCGACCAGAGCATTTCCTTCCAGGCCATGCGCCGGAAGTTCCGCCAGTTCGTCGAGATCGTGCGGTCCGATCCGGCTATCGAGAGCGTCGCCGGGTTCACGGGCGGCGGGCAGACGAACTCGGGTTTCATCTTCGCGACCCTCAAGCCGCGGAGCGAGCGCGATGTCTCGGCCGATCAGGTGATTGCGAGGCTCCGGCCCAAGCTCGGCCAGGTGCCCGGCGCCATGCTGTTCCTGCAGGCCGTGCAGGACATTCGCGTCGGCGGACGCCAGGGCAACGCCCAGTACCAGTTCACGCTGCAGGCCGATTCCCTGCCGGACCTCTACACCTGGGGTCCGAGACTCACCCAGGCGCTGCAGGCCGACACCTCGGTGATCACCGACGTCGACTCCGACCAGCAGCAACGCGGGCTGCAGCTCAACCTCACCATCGACCGCGACGCGGCGAGTCGCCTCGGCATATCGACGCGCAACATCTCCGCGACGCTCTACGACGCCTTCGGCCAGCGCCAGGTCTCGACCATCTACAATGCCCTCAATCAGTATCACGTGGTCATGGAAGTGGCGCCGCAATGGTGGGAAAGCCCGGAGTCGCTGAAGGACATCTATGTCAGCAAGTCCGGCGGCGCCCTGAGCGGCACGCAGACGACGGGCAGCATCGCCTCCTCGACTGCCGGCGCCGGGTCGACCGCGGCGACGGGAACCGGTGCGCAGACCGTCGATCCGGCCCAGGCGGTCCGCAATCTGCGCACAAACCAGATCGCCGTCAGCGGCCGCGGCTCGGCTTCGACGGGCGCGGCGGTGAGCACCACGCCAGAGACCCTCGTCCCCTTGTCGTCGGTGACGCGCTGGGAGTACGGCACGACGCCGCTTGCCGTGAACCACCAGGGCATGTTCGTCGCCAGCACCGTCTCCTTCAACCTGGCGCCGGGAAAGACGCTGAGCGATGCCGTGCGATACGTGAACGACACGATGCGCGAGATCGGCGTGCCCACGACCCTGCACGGGGCCTTCCAGGGGACGGCGCGGGCCTTCCAGCAGTCTCTCAACAACCAGCTCCTGCTGGTGCTGGCGGCGCTGGCCGCCGTCTATATCGTGCTGGGCATCCTCTACGAGAGCTACATCCATCCGATCACGATCCTGTCGACCCTGCCCTCGGCCGGCGTCGGTGCGCTGCTGGCGCTGCAGTACTCGGGAGTCGAGTTCAGCATCATCGCCATGATCGGCGTGCTGCTGCTGATCGGAATCGTGAAGAAGAATGCGATCATGATGATCGACGTGGCGCTGGAGCGCGAACGTGGCGAGGGGCTGGAACCGTCCACGGCGATCCATCAGGCAGCGATCCTGCGCTTCCGGCCCATCCTGATGACGACAATGGCGGCGATTCTCGGCGCCCTGCCGCTGGCCGTCGGCTACGGCGATGGCGCGGAGTTGCGCCGGCCCCTCGGCATCTCGATTATCGGCGGCCTCATCGTGAGTCAGATCCTGACCCTGTACACCACTCCCGTCATCTATCTCTACCTCGACCGCTTCCGTCGCCGTGACCGCGACCAGCCGAGCCGCGTCGCCCGCGTCATGGGCAGCGGTGGAGTGCCGGCATGAGGCGCAGTGCGGCGCTGCTTCCCCTGCTGCTGTTGTCGGGCTGCCTCGTCGGACCGGACTATGAGCGCGCGCCGCCTGCCAGTCCGGTGGCGCCGCAGTACAAGGAGGCGGAGCTGCCGCCGGGGGCAGCGTCGCTGTTCCGTCCGGCCCAGCCGAGCGACGGTGCGGACCGCGGGCAATGGTGGCGGGCCTACGGCGATCCGACGCTCGACAGTCTGGCGGCCCAGGTCGACGTCTCGAACCAGAACCTCAAGATATTCGAGGCCAACTACCGGCGGGCCCGGGCGCTGATCCGCCAGGACCAGTCGGCGCTCTATCCCAACATCTCCGGCACCGGCGCGGCCCAGCAGACCGGCACGGGCGCCCAGCGCGGCGCCGGCGGGAGCAGCGCCTCGACGGTGAACCGCTTCGATTCCACGGTGGGCCAGTACTCGACGGGCTTCACCCTCAACTGGGAGATCGACCTCTGGGGCACGCTCCGCCGCCAGGTCGAGAGCGATTCGGCGGCGGCCCAGGCCAGCGATGCCGATCTCGCCAACGCGCGCCTGTCGGCGCAGACCGATCTCGTCACCAACTATGCCTCGCTGCGCATTTCCGACGATCGCAAGCGTCTCTACGAGGCGACCGTCGCGGCCTATCTGCGCTCGATGCAGATCGCGCAGAACCAGGTCGATGCCGGCATCGTCTCGCGGGTCGATTTCGTCCAGGCGCAGACCCAGTACGAGCAGACGCGGGCGCAGCTCGTGAACGAAGGGATCAACCGCGCCCTCCTGGAGCATGCGATCGCGCTCCTGGTCGGCAAGGCGCCGTCGGAGGTGACGATCGAGCCGGCGCCGACGCGGCTCATCGTGCCCACGGTCGATTCCGGCGTGCCGTCGAGCCTGCTGGAGCGGCGACCCGACATCGCCTCGGCCGAGCGGCAGATGGCGGCTGCCAACGCGCAGGTCGGCGTGGCCAAGGGCGCCTACTACCCGCAGATCTCGCTCGGCGCGACGATCGGCTTCCTGAGCGGTGGCCTGGGGTCGCTGCTGCAGCTCGGCACCGCCGCCTGGTCGGTGGGTCCGCAAGTTGCCGGCACCATGATCGATGGCGGCGGCATTGCCGCGCAGGTCCAGGGCGCGCGCGCCAGCTACGACGCCACGGTCGCGACCTATCGGCAGACCATCCTGACCGCCTTCCAGCAGGTCGAGGACGCACTCGCCCAGCAGCGGCTGCTCGTCCAGCAGGAGCGCGTGCAGCGCGCCGCCGTCGCCGCAGCCCGCGAAGCCGAGCGCCTCTCCCTCAATCAGTACAGGGTCGGGACCGTCCCCTATACGACCGTGGTGCAGACCCAGACCGCAGCGCTCTCCGCGGAGCAGACGCTGCTCACCATCCGCCTCAACCGGCTGATCGCCAGCGCCAACCTCGTCAAGGCACTCGGCGGCGGATGGCGACAGGAGGACCTGCCGCCGCCGGTGCCGATCGGCGGGCTGAAGCAGGCCAATCCGGCGCCGCCCGCGTTCCCGCCGCCCGCCGCGCAGACGGTCTCTTCGCCCGGACGTTAGGGAAAATTCTGCTGCAAAGGGTGCGGCCGGGAGGCTGAACCTGTCGTCCAACCCTGAGACGCGGGCAGGCATTCCCTTTGACAGCGGCGGCGCCTGCGGAGAGTTTGGCCGCTCCTCGCAACCGAGCAGGCCGATCATGACCAACTCCCGCCACCCCGAGACCCTGTCGCTGCATGCCGGCTGGCGCGCCGACGCCACGACCGGCTCGGTCGCCGTGCCGATCCACCAGACGACCTCCTATCAGTTCCGCGACACCGAGCATGCGTCGAACCTGTTCGCGCTGAAGGAACTCGGCAACATCTACACCCGCATCGGCAATCCGACGGTCGACGTGCTGGAGCAGCGCGTGGCGGCCCTCGAGGGCGGCGCCGCGGCGCTGGCGGTGAGCTCGGGGCAGGCGGCCTCGGCCTTCGCGCTCCAGAACCTCGCCAAGGCGGGCGACAATGTCGTGAGCTCGACCGATCTCTACGGCGGCACCTGGAACCTTTTCGCCCACACGCTGAAGGACCAGGGCATCGAGGTCCGCTTCGTCGATCCGTCCGATCCGCAGGCCTTCGCCCGCGCCACCGACGACCGCACCCGCGCCTACTATGCCGAGACGCTGCCCAACCCGAAGCTCGCGGTGTTCCCGATCAGGGAAGTGGCCGACATCGGCCGCCCGCTCGGCATTCCGCTGATCGTCGACAACACCGCAGCGCCGCTCCTGGCGCGGCCGTTCGATCACGGCGCGGCGGTCGTCGTCTATTCCGGCACCAAGTATCTCGGCGGCCACGGCACCTCGATCGCTGGCCTGATCGTCGATGGCGGCAATTTCGACTGGGCCGCGCATCCGAAGCGTCAGCCCGCGCTGAACACGCCGGACCCCAGCTATCACGGCGCCGTCTGGGTCGAGGCGGTGAAGCCGATCGGCCCGGTGGCCTACATCATCAAGGCCCGCACGACCCTGCTGCGCGATCTCGGATCCGCGCTGTCGCCGTTCAACGCCTTCCTGATCCTGCAGGGCATCGAGACGGTGACCCTGCGCATGGAACGCCATGTGAAGAACGCCCAGGCGGTCGCCGATTTCCTTGCCAAGCGAACCGAGGTCGCGAAAGTCATCCACCCGTCGCAGCAGACGGGCGAGAGCCGGCGGCGGGCCGACACATATCTCAAGGGCGGCTATGGCGGGCTGGTCGGTTTCGAACTGGCGGCCGGCCGCGAGGCGGGCCGTCGCTTCATCGACTCGCTGAAGCTCTTGTATCACGTGGCCAATATCGGCGACGCGCGCAGCCTCGCGATCCATCCGGCCTCGACCACGCACTCGCAGCTCTCTGCGGAGGAGCAGCTCGCGACCGGCGTATCCGACGGTTATGTGCGCCTGTCGATCGGCCTCGAGCATATCGACGACATCCTGGCCGACCTGGGCCAGGCCCTCGACGCCGCCGGCAAGTAGACGCGGCCGAGCTCAGGGCGTCCACTCGGCGACATGCGCGGCCCGGTCGGGCCGCGCCGGGACCGGGGCGGTCGAAGGGGCAGGCGTGCCGACGGTGAGGAGGCCGACGAGGCGCGATGGCGCCTCGAAGCCCAGCAGCCGGTTCACGTTCGGGTCGTAGGAATTCGGGCCGGTCACCCACATGGCGCCATAGCCCAGCATGTGTGCGGCGTTCAGCATGTTCATTGCCGCCGCGCCGGCCGCCAGCAACTGTTCGATCTCGGGGATGTTGCCCGGTTTCACGATGGCGCCGACGGCTATCAGCATCGGTGTGCGCCGCACCCAGGCGCGATAGCGCTCGGCGAGTGTCGCGGCATTCGCCGGATCGCGCACCGTGACGGCCTCGACCAGCTTCTCGCCATAGGCGATGCGGGCATCGCCGCGGATGATGACGAAGCGCCAGGGCTTCAGCCGCCCGTGATCGGGCGCGCGCAGGCCGGCGTCGAGGATCCGGTCGAGGTCGGCGCCCTCCGGTGCGGGCTCCCGCAGGAGACCCACCGATCGGCGGGACAGCAACTGGTCGAGGGCGAGCAGGCGCGGCTCGCGCGCATGAGTGATGTCAGGCATGCAGCATATTAGAATATATGCAAACGCGTGTCATTCGCAAATCAGGCGGCCGATCGCATGCCCTTCTGGATCGGTGGAGTGAAGCGGAAGGCGGCGCCCAGCCGGTTCCAGGCATTGATCGTGGCGATCGATACCGAGAGGAAGGTGACCTCCTCCTCGCTGAAGTGCCGGCGCACGGCCTCGTAGGCGGCGTCCTGAACGCTGTGGCCGACGAGGCGCGTCAGCGTCTCGGCCCAGGCCAGTGCCGCACATTCACGCTCGGAAAAGATGCCGGCTTCTTCCCATGTCGCGACCAGGTCGAGCTTCTCCTGCGGCAGGCCGAGCTTGCGCGCGACGTTGAGATGGATCTGCAGGCAGAAGGCGCAGCTGTTGAGCTGCGAGACGCGCAGCTTCACCAGCTCGATGATCTGCTTGTCGATACCCGACTCGTCGGCCTGCTTGCCCATCGCAATCAGCGACTGTTGCGCGACGGGTGCGATCTTCGCAAAGGCATCGTAGGTGAGGCGGGGCTGGCACATCGGCGACTCCATATATCAGAGTGCTGATATTAAGATCCTGCCATGGCTTGGCAAGGCCCGGAGTGCTGCCTACCGTGCCGCCGCCCCAAGGGAGGGACCGTCATGGATCTGGGACTTGCCAACAAGCATGCGCTCATCACCGGCTCGACCGCCGGCATCGGCTTCGCCATCGCCCGGGGCCTCGCCGCCGAAGGCGCGAGCGTGGTGATCACGGGCCGCGTGCAGGCGCGCGTCGACGACGCGTTGAGGCGACTGAAGGAGGCCCTGCCGGACGCCAAGGCCATCGGGATCGCGGCGGATTGCGCCACGGCGGAGGGCGCCAAGTCTGTATTCGACAAGGTCTCGCAGGTCGACATCCTGGTGAACAATCTCGGGATCTATGGCCGCAAGCCCGCCTTCGAGATCGACGACGGGGAATGGCAGCGCTTCTTCGATGTCAACGTCATGAGCGGTGTTCGCTTCACCCGCCACTACGCGCCCGGGATGGCCGGCCGCGGATGGGGCCGCATCGTCTTCGTCTCGAGCGAATCGGCGCTCAACATTCCGAAGGAGATGATCCACTACGGCATGACCAAGACCGCACAGCTTTCCCTCTCGCGCGGCTTCGCCATGGAACTCGCGGGCACCGGGGTCACGGTGAACGCCTTGTTGCCCGGTCCGACCCACACCGAGAATACCGACCGGATGCGTGCCGAGCGGGCCCGGGCCGCCGGCGTGACCGTCGCGGAGATCGAGGCCGGCTTCCTGCGCGACTTCAGGCCGACCTCGCTGATCCGGCGCTTCACCTCGTCGGAGGAGGTGGCGGCGCTCGGCGTCTATCTCTGCAGCGAAGCCGCGTCCGGCACCTCGGGCGCAGCCATGCGCGTCGATGGCGGGGTCGTGAACCAGATCATGTGACTCTCGGTTCAGGCCGAGCTTCAGGCCATGCCTGGCGATGCCGAACCGGGATGCCGGGCGCGGTGTCGTGGAGTGCGGGTGCCGGATGCCTGTCGATTCGCACCCGCCGGCGGCGGACTGCCCGGCCGCGCTGGCAAATCTGCCACAATTCCCGTATCTAGTCGGCGTGCGGCCGCCCCCGGACCGCCGGACTCTTCCGGTGGTTCGCCCCTCTCGTTCAACGGGTCCGCGCCAAGGAGGAATATCTTGAAGAGACGCACTTTCGTCTCCGGCTCGGTCGCGCTCGCCGCCGGTACCCTGGCCGCCCCGGCCATCGCCGCCACCATCAAGCCCTACAGCTGGGATCTCAACCCGCCGATGGACTCGCGCGAGAACTTCATCGCCTGGGGCAAGGCCCGCGGTGAGGATCCGGTGTTCCTCGGCCAGCGCTGGGACCGCTTCCAGGCCCTGATCCGGAACAAGGACCTCTGGGGTCAGGCGACGATGCGCGCCTTCCTTCTCACCCCGCGCGAAGAGTTCGCCGCGATCAGCCCTGCGATCGCCAAGCGTGGCTACGAGCACGCCTTCCTCGACATCGGCTACGGCGTGACCATGTCCGGCCCGCACGTCCAGGGCCGCATGACCAACGTCATCGACGTGAAGCGCGGCGAGAAGGTGCTCGAGATCGGCACAGGCTCGGGCGTGCAGTCGGCGTATATCGCCAACCTCACCGAGAACGCCTACACGATCGAGATCATCGCGCCGCTCGCCAAGCGGACGAGGGGCCTCTACGACAAGCTCATCGACAAGGGCTACACCGAATACAAGCACATCAAGACGAAGGCCGCGGACGGCTTCTATGGCTGGGAGGAGGCCGCGCCGTTCGACAAGATCATCGTGACCTGCGGCATCGACCATGTGCCGCCGCCGCTGCTCCAGCAGCTCAAGTCCGGCGGCCTGATGGTGATTCCGGTCGGCCCGCCGGGCGCGCAGCGCGTGCTCAAGGTGACCAAGACGCAGGGCGCCGATGGCTCCATCACCACGAGCCGCGAGGACATCTACGGCGGCAAGATCGTGCCGTTCGTGCCGTTTACCAAGCTCGATGGCGACAAGATCGTCGGTACTCACAACCGCTGACGGTTGTGCGGATGGCGTCACGGTAACGATGTCATCCCGAGCGAAGCGAGGGACCTTTCGCGAACGGCAGGGTCCCTCGACCTGCGGCCTCGGGATGACAGCCAAGATCGGAGCGGCTGAAAGCCTTCCCCTCTAGAGACCGCACCAAGCGGTCCAACAAGAACAACGGAGATCCCCCTTGTCCGTCACGGTCGATCTCGATCATCGCCCGCCGCTCTCCTTCTATCTGTCCGTAGGCCTGGTCGCCGGCAGCATCATTGCGCTGCAGATCGGCATCATGCGCGTGTTCTCCGTCGGCAGCTGGGCCCATTTCGGCTCGCTGGTGGTGAGCCTCGCCATGTTCGGGTTCGGCCTCACCAGCGCCGTGATGTGCGTCGGCAAGGGCTGGTTCGAGCGCCACTGGGTGGGCTCGGTGAAAGGCGCGCTGCTGGCCTTCGGGCCGCTGATGGTGGTGTGCAACCTCGCCGCCCAGCAGGTGCCGTTCAACGCGATCTTCCTGATCTCCGACCCGATGCAGAAGTGGCGCCTGTTCGCCAACTTCGTGCTCTACTTCCTGCCGTTTCTGGCCGGCGCGCTCTATCTCGGCGTCATCTTCCTGAAGGCGCAGAAGACCTTCAACCGCGTCTATTTTGCCGATCTCGTCGGTTCGGGCCTGTGCGGTCTCACCGTGCTGCTGGCCATGTATGCCTGGCGGCCCGACGACCTGATCATGGCGCCGCTGCTGCTGTGGCTGGCCGGCGGCATCCTGTGGTTCGTGGCGCTGGGCGACCGCCGCGGCACCGCCGCCATCGTCGTCGTCGCCATACTGTCGGCGGCCGTGCACCATTTTGCCCCGCAGGTGCTGGGCATCCCCAAGCTTGCCGTGTCCGACTACAAGGGCGTCTCGTATGCCCGCAAGTTTCCCGACGCCAAGAGGGTCTACGAGCGCGCCTCGCCGTTCGGCTACATCGAGGTCTATTCCAGCTCCTACCTGCATTTCGCGCCGGGCCAGTCGGACAATGCGGCTTTCAACCTGAAGAAGATGCCGTCGAACGCCTATCTCGGCCTCTACATCGACTCCGAAGGGCCCGCCGGCATCATCAAGGACCTGCCGGCCGACGAAACCGCGTACTTCAGGTTCCTGCCGATGTACTACCCGTACCTGCTGAAGAAGGACCCGAAGACCTTCGTGGTGCAGTTCGGCGGCGGCATCTCGACGGCGGTGGCGCTCAAGTCGGGCTCCAGCCAGGTCACGGTGGCCGAGGGCAATCCCGCGCTCCTGAATGCCTTCCGCGAGGACAGGTTCCTGCGCGACTTCACTGGCGACATCCTCAACAATCCCAAGGTAGACGTCGTCGACTATGACGGCCGCCTCTACGTCGCCCATACGAAGAACCGCTACGATGTGATCGACCTGTCGCTGGCCGATTCGGCCGGCCTGTCGAGCCCCGGCGGATTCTCCATCGTCGAGAAATACTCCTACAGTCGCGAGGCGATGAGCGCCTACATGCGCGCCCTGACGCCGGGCGGTGTTCTTTCGGTGACGCTGTGGAACAAGGAAGAGCCCCCGAAGTCGGTGTTGAAGCTCTACGCCACGATGGTCGCCGCCGCCCGTGACGTGGATGGCGGCAAGGACATCGCGCAGAAGTTCTACGTCGTCTCGTCGTACCTCTCGACCGCCACCGTGCTCTACAAGCGCGACGGGTTTACGGCGGCGGAGATCGAGCTGCTCAACGCCCACACCAAGGCGATGTCGTTCGACGAGATCTACTATCCCGGCCTCAAGGTCGACACGTCCGGCCTGAAGCAGATCCTGCAGGACTATCGCGACCAGTTCTTCTTCGCCGGCCACGCCCACGACCCGACGGCGCCTGCGGAGTCCGAGCCCAACGACAAGCCGCCCCCCGGCGTGACTTCGGAGGGGACTCCCGCGGCGACCGAAACCAAGGCCGACGGCCCGCCGCCGGCGCCGGTCGTGCCGGCGACCGTGCTCGGCCGCCTCGCCTGGCACTATCTGATCGACGGGGGCTGGCAGCAGGTCGCGGACCAGTACGTATTCGACACCCGCATCCTGACCAACCACCAGCCGTACTTCGCCGCCTATATCAAGGTGCCGGACCTGCTGAAGTTCACCGACCGGCTCGAGCTGGTGCAGGACGAGTGGGGCTACCTGCTGCTCTGGGCGACGCTCGGTATCGCCACGGTGTTCGCGCTGACCCTCGTGCTGTTCCCGGTCGTGTTCGGCTGGCGCACCATCTTCAGCCGCTACCCCGGCAAGGCCGGCACGATGCTGTATTTCCTCTGCCTCGGACTGGGCTACATCATCGTCGAGGTGGGCATGATCTCCCACTTCATCCTGGCGCTCTCGAACGCCACGGTCTCGGCCTCGGTGCTGATCACCGGCATGCTGGTCTTCTCCGGCATGGGCAGCTTCTTCTCCGAGCGCTATCTCGACCGGGCGCGATCGTTCATGCCGAAGGTGTTCCTCGCGATCTTCGCGATCCTGGCGACCTATGCCTTCACCATCGACTACGCGCTCGACTGGATCGGCACGCTGCCCTACGCCCTGCGCATCGTGCTCTGCCTGGCGATCGTCTTCCCGCCAGCCTTCCTCATGGGCTTCCCCATGCCGACGGCGATGACGCTGCTCGGCCGTCTGGGCAAGGACCACATGTTCCTGTGGGCCTGGGGCATCAACGGCTGCTTCTCGGTGATCGGCGCCGCCCTGGTACCGATCGTGGCCACCAGCTTCGGCCTGCCTGCCGTGGTGCTGGTCGGCGCCTTCGCCTATCTGATCGCGTTGCCCGCGTTCTTCTCGGTCATCATGCCGCTCCAACCCCAGGGTACGGGGGCGGGGCGCTCCGCCGTCGCGTGAAGCGGCGGGCGCTGCTGCTGGGGGCTCTGCTGATGCCGACCGCCGCGCACGCCCAGCCCAAGAAGCCCAGCAAGCGGCAGGCGGCCAAGCCTGCCGCGAAGGCTCCGCCGGCGGTGCATGCCGCCAAGCCTGCCCCGCCAAAGCCGTCGCCCGGCTTGAAGGAGGCGAAGACCCAACTCGTGGCGTTCGACGCCTCGCCCTTTCCCTACCGCGGCGTCATCCCGGGGACGGTGAAGCCGTTTCTCGACGCACGCGACGGCAAACGGCGCGGCCACAAAACGGGGCGCGGCGACGTCTACTGGGAGGAGACGACCTACAGCGATCGCCGCTCGCTCCTCTACCTGCCGCAGGGTTTCGATCCGGCGCGACCGGTGATGATCCTGCTGTACCTCCATGGCCAGGGCGCCACGCTGGAGCGCGACGTCGTGCTGCGCCAGGCGGTGCCGCGGCAGGTCGACGCCTCGGGCAAGAACATCGCGCTGGTCGCGCCGCAACTCGCCTACGACGCCCTCGATTCGAGCGCCGGCAATTTCTGGCGGGGCGGTCATTTTGCCCGGTATGTCGACGAGGCGGCCGAACGGTTGATGCGGCTCTATGGCGACCGCAGGTCCGGCCGGGCGTTCAACCTCGCGCCGGTGACGATCGTCGCCTACAGCGGCGGCTACCTGTCGGCCGCCTATGCGCTGGAGCGGGGCGGCGCCAACCATCGCGTGAACGGGCTGATCCTGCTGGATGCGCTCTACGGCGAAGAATCCAGGTTCGCCGCCTGGTTTGTGGCTCGTCGCCGACAGGCCTTCCTGCTGAGCGGCTTCACCGAGTCGACCAAGGCAGAGAACGTCGCCCTTCAGGGGTTGCTGACCAAGCGCCGCATTCCGTTCACGCGCACCGTTCCGAAGGCTCTGACGCCAGGCACCGCCAGCTTCCTCGGTCCCATCGGCGGGCTCGACATGCATGGCGATTTTGTTACGCGCGCGTGGCAGCCGGACCCTTTGAAGCAGGTACTCTCCCTGATTCCCGGGTACGCCCCGGTTCATGGTAAAAAGAACGCATGAGCGATCCTCTGCGCCAGGAACTCCTGGAAATCTTCGCCGGCCGCGCCACGCGGCGTTATGGCCTCTCCGACATCAACCAGCTGCAGCATGCACTGCAGGCCGCAGCGCTGGCCGAGGCCGACGGTGCGCCGCCGGCGACCGTGCTCGCTTCGCTGCTGCACGATGTCGGGCACATGATCCACGAGCTGGGCGAGGATCCTGCCTCGCGGGGTATCGACGACGTGCACGAGGAACTCGGTGCGCAATGGCTGGCCGAGCGCTTCGAGCCCGCCGTCAGCGAGCCGGTCCGCCTGCATGTCACCGCCAAGCGCTATCTCTGCACCGTCGAGTCCGACTATTTCGGCAAGCTGGCGCCCGACTCGGTGCGCAGCCTCGAGCTCCAGGGTGGGCTGATGTCACCCGACGAGGTCGAGGAATTCCGCGCCAATCCCTACCATGCCGAGGCGGTACGTCTGCGCCGCTACGACGAGGAAGCCAAGGACCCGCGCGCCAGCACCCCCGACTTCGACCACTACCTGCGTCACGTCCCGGCTTGCAGATTGTCATCCCGGGCGTAGCGGGGGACCTTTCTTTGATCTCCCGAACCGAAGTCGAGGCCGCCTGGGGCCTGATCCGTCCGCATGTGCGCCGCACACCGGTGATTGAGTTCGCTGTCGGGGCGCTGGGCGTGACGGCCCCGCTGGCACTGAAGCTCGAATCGTTGCAGGTCAGCGGCTCGTTCAAGGGACGCGGGGCGTTCCACAAGTTGCTCGCGTCGAAGGTGCCGGCGGCTGGCATCGTCGCGGCTTCGGGCGGCAATCACGGCGCCGCCGCGGCCTATGCCGCGCGCGCCCTGGGTCACAAGGCCGAGATCTTCGTGCCGACCATTGCAGCACCTGCCAAGGTGGCGCGGCTGCGCAGCTACGGCGCGGTCGTGAACCAGATCGGCGCCGTCTATGCCGAGGCCCGTGCCGCCTCCGAAGCGCGAGCGGCGGAAACCGGCGCGCTGATCGTGCCGGCCTATGAGGACGAGGTCGTGTTCGCAGGCGCTGGCAGCGTCGCGCTGGAATTCGCCGAACAGGCCGGGTTCGACACGCTGCTGATCGCCGTCGGCGGCGGCGGCCTGATCGCCGGCTGTGCCGCGGCGATCGGTAGGGTGAAGAAGATCGTCGCCGTCGAAACCGAGGGCACGCCGACTCTGCACGAGGCACTGAAGGCCGGGAAGCCCGTCGATGTCGCGATCTCCGGCATCGCCGCCGACGCGCTGGGCGCCAGCCGCATCGGCACGCCCAACTTCGAGGTCGCGCGTACGCTGGTGCGCGACTCCGTTCTGGTCACTGACGAAGCGGTTCGCGAGACGCAGCGCGCGCTGTGGGATGAGCTGCGCATCGTCGCCGAACCGGCCGGCGCGACGGGCCTCGCCGCGCTGCGTGCCGGCGCCTATCTCCCCGCGCCGGGCGAGCGCGTCGCCACACTGATCTGCGGCGCCAACACAGATCCGGGGTCGGTGGCCTAGCCCTTTCCATTCGCTGCCATCCCGAGGAGTATCGCCATCGGATAGGGGGGCAGTTCGAATGGCAAAGAACACCAGCGGCAAGCCGGTCGCCGTAGTCATCGGCGCCACGTCGAAATGGCAGGCCGACGGCCGCAACACCAGGCTGGCCCATGGCAAGGCGGTGGACGACAGCGATCTGCCGGTCGGCGTGCGCTGGGGCATCGGCGGCGCCATCGCACAGAAGTTCGCGGCCGAGGGGTTCTTCGTCGTGCTGACGACCCGAACGGCCGCCAACGCGTCGGCGCTCGAAGCGGCGATCCGGACGCAGGGCGGGGACTGCACCATCGTCGAGCTCGATCTCTCGCGGCAGGAGTCGGTCGCCGCGGCCTTCGCCACGATCCGTAACGACGCCGGCGATCCGCACGTCGTGGTCTACAACGCCGGCTATCTCGAAGGCCGCGACCTGCCGCCGGAGAAGGAGCTGCTCGAGCACATCCCCGTGGAGATGTTCGACACCGCCCAGCACATCGCCAGCCGCGGCCCGTTCCTGGTCGCCAAGGAAGTCCTGCCGGCGATGCGCAAGCGCGGCGAGGGCTCGTTCTTCTTCTCCAACAATTCGAGCTCGTTGCGCGGGCGAAAGCGGATGACGGGCCAGTCGCTCTACTATCCGCGGGTGATGATGCGCACGCTGGCCCAGGTCCTCACCGAGGAATATTCCGAGCATGGCGTCCACGTCGCCGACGTCGTGATCGACGGTCTGATCGATTCGCCCGGCACCCACGCCTTGCCGCGCGCCCGGCAGAATCCCAAGCAGGTGATGAACCCGGTGAAGATCGCCGAGGCCTTCTACTACCTTCACACGCAGGACCGGTCGGTCTGGACGCACGAGCTGCAGCTGACGCCGTTCTCGACCAGGCCGAGCTACTGAGGAGGACGCGATGTCGTCCGCGATCAGCGCGCAGATCAGCTCGCACCTGGCCATCCGCAAGGAATGGCTCGGCCGCCGCCGGGAGGACCCGCTCGATCCCGCCTTGCCGATCGTCGATCCGCACCATCACCTGATCGACCGGCCGGAGAGCGGCACATACCTGATGTCGGACCTGCTGGAGGATATCGCCAGCGGCCACGACATCGTCGCCACCGTCTATCTGGAGTGGCTGTCGATGTATCGCGCCGACGGGCCCGAGGAGATGCGGCCGGTGGGCGAGATCGAGTTCGCGAACGGGGTCGCGGCGATGAGCGCCAGTGGCGGCTACGGCAAGCCGCGCCTCTGCGCCGGCATCGTGGGTCATGCCGACCTCATGCTGGGCGCAAGGGTGGCCGAGGTCCTCGAGGCGATGATCGCGGTGAGCGGCGGGCGGTTCCGTGGCATCCGCTATATCGCGTCCAGCGATCCGGACCAGGCGCAGTGGGGCGCCACATTCGTCCGGCCGCAGGGGTTGCTGCTCGACAAGCGCGTGCGCGAGGGCTTCGCGCAACTGGCGCCGCTCGGTCTCAGCTTCGACGCCTGGGCCTTCCATCCCCAGCTCGGCGATGTGGTCGACCTGGCGCGCGCCTTTCCGGCGACGCCGATCGTGGTGAACCATGTCGGCGGCCCGATCGGACTTGGCCGCTACAAGGGCAAGCGCGACGAGGTGTTCGCCGACTGGAGCGCCCGCATCCGCGAGCTGGCGGCCTGCCCCAACGTTCACGTGAAGCTGGGCGGTCTCGGCATGAAGATGTTCGGCTTCGACGTCCATGAAGGCGAGCTGCCGCCCAGCTCGGAGCAGCTCGCCGCCGCCTGGCAGCCTTATGTGGAGACCTGCATTGCTGCGTTCGGCCCCAGCCGCGCGATGTTCGAAAGCAACTTCCCCGTCGACAAGGGGTCCTACGGCTACGGCGTGTTCTGGAACGCCTGCAAGAGATTGGCGCAGGGCGCGAGTGCGGCGGAGAAGGCCGACCTGTTCCACGACACGGCATCGAGGTTCTATCGGCTCGGTCTCTGACTGTTTCGTTGGAAGCATCGGCGACGCGACACGTGTGGGTGCAGCCGCACCGGGCGAGCGCGTGGCGACCGTGATCTGTGACACCAGCACCGATCCGGGTTCGGTGGCGCAGAGCAAATTGAGATTGAGCGGAAACCTGCTATACTACCGTCCGGTCTCGGCGCAATGCGTCGGCCTTCTCTGCCCGTCACGATCAGTCTTTAGCGTCTAGAAGGTTGGCCCGCCCTCATCGATGATGGGGCCGTGCTGCTTCGCCGAAGCGCGTCGTGCCGGCAGTGCCAGCACTCCAGGAAAATGCCAAACCGCGAACGGTCTTGTCGCGCGGAGCCGGAGCCGTCGTTTGGCATGCCTCGCAACCATTTCGAAGGAACGAACGATGACCGACCGCAGGGCCGCCGAGATCATGTATCCCAACCAGGAAGGAGACTGGCAGATCGAACTGAGGCAGCGACCGATTGCCCATCGCGGGCATGCCTTTCTGGCGCTTGTCCATAAGGGCCAGATAGTCAGTGAACTTCATGGCTTTGGTCATTCAAGGCATACGGACAAACGGCAGATGCTGGCAACCGATGGAGCTCACCTGCGGGGCACGGAATCCGATCCGGATACGCTCGGGGATACGAAATCTGTCGGAGTAGTGAAGTCCGGCAGCAGGGAAGAAATCGAGAAAATCTGGGCGAAAGGTGCCGAAGCGGCTTCAGCTATCACGGAGCGAGACCTCGATTACAAAGTGCATGACCCAACGTACGAGCTTGGCACCGACGGTGGCCAGATCCAGAACAGCAATTCGGTCGCCTACACGATCGCCAAGGCCATGGGGGTGGAGGCTGCCGCCGATCGCGTTCTGCAGGAGCAAGACGAGAGCCGCCGCTTCTCCGGGTGGAACCGTGACCTGCTCGATCCGAAGTACAAGCGTTACGTGTTGCCGCCGGTCTTCCCGGTGAGAGACGCTCCGTAATATCTTGGTCTGATTGCAACCATAGATTGGTGGAACGAAAATGAATGCCCGGCATGCTGCGCTTTCACAACGAGGTGCGGCATGCCGAGATTCTTCCAATATCGTCTTGCGTCAGTCCTTGCTTTCTTGCTCGCTATCGGTGGCTGTACGTTTTTCTGCGATAATATCGAGCAAACTTCCACTAAGACCCGGGTGACTGGCCCCTTTCATTACACGCTGCCGGCCAATACCTGGATCGACAACACTCGAATGGCCTCTTATCTTCGTGGGGTCATCGAAGCGAAGGGGCGGCAGCAACTCACCTACGCGGGGTACGATTGCTCGCCCCGCCCGGTTGCGGACTGCCCGGATTGTCTTCTGTGCACCGAGAAAATTCGCGGCGTCAACAATGCCCAATGCAAGCCGGAAGGCGACCTGTTCATCCGGGCCTATGTCGGCCCCGGCTCGAACGTGCAGGCCCAGACCTACTGGCGGAAATAAGTCGGGCTCTACTTTGTGACTTCGGTCACCACGGCGCGGTTGGCCTTGCCGGCGCCGTCGCTGAAATCGTAGCGGATGGCGAACTTGTCGGCGGGCGAGATCCACCAGCGCGAGATGGTGCGCTGGCCCTTGTCGCCGGTCTCGAGCATTTCGATCAGGAACGTGTCGATCACCTTGTCGCCCGGGCCGGTGCGCCGCTCGTAGCGCGCCACGGCGAGCGTGTAGGTCCAGGTGCCTCCGCCGACCCGATAGCTCGCCTCGATCTTCTTGCCGACCTCGAGCGGCCACAGGCGCTCGGGCCGCAGCGCCGCGATATAGGCGGTGAGGTCGGCGCCGTCGGCCGACGGATTGTCGAACAGCAGGGCACGCAGCTTGAAGGGCTTGCCGCCCACGCGGTCCATGAGGCAGTCCATGCCCTCCTGCCCGCGGGCCACGACCTTGACGCCGCTGTCGTAGGTGAAGGTCGTGCCCGGGTCGGGGCAGGCGAACGCCATGGTCTGGGCGGAAGCGGTGCCGGCGAGCAGGGCGACCGGCAGGAAACACAGGACAGCGGGCAGTCTCATGGCCCGGATCATAGCCCAATCAGACGAAATGGCACGCCGCCTGCGCGCCGTTGCCGACCGGCCGCAGCACCGGCTTCTCGATTCGGCAGCGTTCCTGAGCCATAGGGCAGCGCGAATTGAACGGGCAGCCGGGCGGCGGGTTGAGCGGGCTCGGCAGCTCGCCCTGCAGGACGGTGCGTTGACGCGCCCGGGCAAGCTTCGGGTTGGCGATCGGCGCGGCCGCCAGCAGGGCCTTCGTGTAGGGATGCTGCGGGCTCTTCCAGATCTGGTCGCGGCCGCCGACCTCGAACAGCATGCCGAGATACATCACCGCCACCCGGTCGGCGATGTGCTCGACCACGCTGAGATCGTGGCTGATGAACAGGTAGGAGACGCCGAACTCGCTCTTCAGGTCTTCCAGCAGGTTGATGACCTGCGCGCGCACCGACACGTCGAGCGCCGAGACCGGTTCGTCGCAGATGATCAGCTTGGGACTGAGCGCCAGGGCGCGGGCGATGCCGATGCGCTGGCGCTGGCCGCCGGAGAATTCGTGCGGGTAGCGCTGCTTGGCGTCGCTCGGCAGGCCGACCCAGCGCAGCAGGGTCTCGACCCGTTCGGCCGTCGCGTCGGCCTTCCAGCCGGCGAGGACCATGGGCTGGGCCACCGAGCGGCCCACGGTCGAGCGCGGATTCAGCGAGCCGTAGGGGTCCTGGAAGATCATCTGCACCTTGCGGCGCATGTCGGTGAGCTGCTCGCCGCGAAGCGGTGCGATGTCGACGCCCTCGACCACGATCTCGCCGCCGCTGACCGGCACCAGCTTCATGATCGCCTTGCCCAGGGTCGACTTACCGCAGCCGGATTCCCCGACGAGACCCAGGGTTTCGCCCACGGCGAGGTCGAGGCTGACGCCGTTCACGGCGCGCACGACGCCGCCCGCGGTGTTGAACTGGACACGCACGTCGCGCAGGGACAGCAACGACATGGTCAGCCTCCCTGCGCCGCGAAACAGGCGACGAGGCGGCCCGGTCCGGGAACCGTGAGGGTGGGCTTCTCCGACAGGCAGCGGTCCATCACCCGCGTGCAGCGCGGCGCGAAGGCGCAGCCCTGCGGCAGCGCGTTGAGCGGCGGCACCATGCCGGGGATGTCGGCCAGCCGCTCGGCGCGCTCGGCGCCCGGAGTCGGCGTCGCGCCGATCAGGCCCACCGTGTAGGGATGCAGCGGGTTCTCGAACAGATCGTCGACGGAGGCTTCCTCGACCTTGCGGCCGGCATACATGACCACCACCCGGTCGGCGGTCTCGGCGACGACGCCGAGATCGTGGGTGATGAAGATCATCGCCATGCCGGCATCGGCCTGCAGCTTCTTGAGCAGCGCCAGCACCTGCGCCTGTACCGTGACGTCGAGCGCCGTGGTCGGTTCGTCGGCGATCAGCACCGAGGGGCTGCAGGCGATCGCCATGGCGATCACGACCCGCTGGCACATGCCGCCGGAGAGCTGGTGCGGGTAGGCGTCGAGCCGGCGCGCCGCGTCCGGCATGCCGACCAGCTCCAGCAGCTCGTGAGCCCGCACGCGGGCCTGGCCGCGGCCGAGCTCGGTGTGCGTCATCAGCACTTCGACGATCTGCTTCTCGACCGTCGCCACCGGGTTCAGCGAGCTGATCGGGTCCTGGAAGATCATGCCGATCTCCTTCCCCCGGATGTCGAGCATGGTCTCTTCGGGCAGTGGAACGATGTCACGCCCGTTGAGCTTCACCTGGCCGCCGACGATGCGGGCCGGCGGATCGGGCAGCAGCCGCATGACCGAGAGCGCGGACAGCGACTTGCCGCAGCCGGACTCTCCGACCAGGGCCACGGTCTCTCCGGGGCCGACGGAGAGGCTGAGGCCGTCGACCGCCTTCATCTCGCCGCGCCGCGTGAAGAGCGTGGTGCGCAGGTCGACGATCTCGAGAGGAAGCGCCTCGCCGCTCATCAACGGTCCCTCAGCTTCGGATTGAGCGCGTCGTTCAGCCCGTCGCCCACCAGGTTTAGGCAGAGCACGGTGATCATGATGGCGATGCCCGGGATGGCGCAGATGTACCAGGAGCTGCGAATGAGCTGGCGGCCGTCGCCGACCAGCCGGCCCCAGCTCGCGACGTTGGGATCGCCCAGGCCGAGGAAGGAGACGGCCGATTCGAACAGGATGGCGCCTGCCACGACCAGCGAGGAGAGCACGATCACCGGCGGCAGGGCGTTGGGCAGGATCTCCGAGACGATGATCCGGAGGTCGCTCATGCCCATCGAGCGGCAGGCCTGCACGAATTCGCGGTCCCTGAGCGCCAGGAATTCCGCCCGGGTCATGCGCGCGATCGGCGTCCAGCTCACGATGCCGATGGCGATCACGATGTTGGTCAGGGTAGAGCCCAGGATGACGACGATGGTGAGCACGAAGATCAGGTTCGGGATGGTCTGGAACAGCTCGGCCGCCCGCATCGCGATCTCGTCGACCCAGCCGCCGAAATAGCCGGCGATGGCGCCGACCCCCACGCCGATGACCGTGGCGACCGCCGAGGCGAACAGGCCGATCAGCAGGGTCGCCCGTGCGCCGTGCACGATCATCGACAGGATGTCGCGGCCGAGCGAATCAGTGCCGAGGGGGAACTCGGGGTCCTCGCCCGGCCAAAGCTCGGGCATCCCGACGATGCGCAGGGGATCGGTCGGGAACAGGACCGACGCGAAAATCGCCATGAGCGCGACGAGCAGGATCAGGCAGGCGCCGACCAGGGCGCCGCGATTGCGGCCGAAGCGGGAGACGAACTCGAAGCGTTGCATCAGCGGATCTCGATGCGCGGATCGAGCCACATGTAGACGAGGTCGACCGCGATGTTGGCGGCGATGACGACCAGCGAGCCCAGCACCATGATGCCGAGCACGACCGGATAGTTGCGCGAACTCACGCTGTCGAACAGCAGCGAGCCGACCCCCGGCCAGCTGAAAACGCTCTCGATCACGACACTGCCGGCCAGCACGGTGCCCATCTGCACGCCGAGGATCGTGACCACCGGGAGCAGCGCGTTGCGCAGCACATGGTGGATCGTGACCTTGTTGCGGCTGAGGCCCTTGGCCCGCGCGGTGCGCACGAAGTCGAGCTGGGACACCTCGAGCATCGAGGAACGCATGACGCGGGTATAGATCGCGGCATAGAAGAGGCCGAGCGCCAGGGTCGGCAGGATCAGGTGGTGCAGGATATCCAGTACGCCGCCATTGCCGCCGATCTTCATCATACCGCCGACCGGCAGCCAGCCGAGCTTCACCGAGAACAGCACGATCATCATGATGCCGAGCCAGAAGCTCGGCGCGGCGTAGAAGAACATGGCGGCGACCGAAACCAGGCTGTCCCAGAAGGTGCGGACCTTCATCGAGGCGACGACGCCTGCCGCGACGCCGATCGAGATGGCCAGCGTGATGCTCGACACCATCAGCAGGACCGTCGCCGGAAGGTGGATCCAGATCGCCTGGATGACCGGCATGTTCTGGCGATAGGAGAAGCCGAAGTCGAAATGCAACAGCGCCCAGATGTACTTCAGCAGCTGCATCCACACCGGATCTTCCAGCCCGTAGGTCTTGCGCAGCAGCGCGACCGTCGCCGGGTCGCTAACCTGGTTCTCGGCCGTCATCAGTTCGAGGAAGCTGCCCGGCGCCATCTGGATCAGGCAGAAATTGATGATCACCACGCCCAGCATCAGCGGGACGGCCTGGATCAGCCGTCGCCGCAGGAGCCGGAGCGCCGCCGTGCGTCGGGCGGAGCCGCGAAGGGCGGGCGTAGGCGAGACTAGCTCGCCAGCCATAGGTCTCCCCAGCTTGCCGCGAGGAAGTTCGGGTCGTTGGAGTGATTCTGCACCTTGGTGCTCGCGAGAGTGATGGACTCGAGCTCGACCAGCGGCAGGAGCGGGGCTTCCTGCGCGATGATCTTCTGGAACTCGACGACCATCGCCTTGCGCTTGGCGGGGTCGGTCTCGACCTTGATGCCGGCGACCACCTTGTCGACGTCGGGATTGGAGTAACCCGACGCGTTGCGGAAGGGCACTCCCTTCATGATTCCGTCGGTCGTGAAGTACTGCGTGGTCGACGGCACCGGCTCGGAGGGGTTGGCCTGGTTGGAGATCGCCATGTCGAAGTCGTAGTCGGTGTAGATGCGCTTGATCGACGACGGCCGATCGGGGACCGTGAGGTTGACGCCGATTCCGACATCCTCGAGCGCCTGCTTCACATAGGCGCCGATCTTACCGTTCTCCGTGAACCAGCCGGCTGCCAGCAGGTTCACGGTGAACCGCTTGCCGTCGGCTTTCTTGGGGAAGCCGGCCGCATCGAGCAGGGCGGCAGCCTTCTTCGGATCGAAACCGGTCCGGAACGTGTCGGGGGTGTAGAACTCCTTGTTGGGGGAGTAGATCGGGCCCGTGCCCGGCCGCGCGTAGCCGTAATAGACCGTCTTGGCGATGAACTCGCGATTGACGGCGTGGAACATGGCCTGCCTTACCTCGCGCTTGGCGAAGACCGGATTGCGCATGTTGCACTCGAGCGTCGTCGACCAGACCGCTTCCTCGTAGCCCTTCGGGGTGGCGACGAACTTGCCGGTTCCGGTCAGGCGCTTGATGTCCGGCGGGGCGACCGGGTTGAAGACGCCGATATGGATGTCGCCGGCCTCCATCGCCGCGGCACGGCCAGCCGGGTCGCGCACGTAGCGGATGATCAGGCGGTCGAGATAGGGCTCGTCCTTCTTCCAGTAGTTCTCGTTCTTCACATATTCGAAGTGGCTGCCGCGTACCCACTCCTTGAACTTCCACGGACCGGTGGCGATCGGTGCGTTGTTCGCAGGATTGGTCACCGGATCGCTTCCGGCATAGATGTGCTTGGGCACGATGTAGGCGACCGGCGAGCACAGGGTCGACGCGAAGAAGAACTCCGGCGTCGGATTCTTGTACTTGAAGACCACAGTATCGGCGTCGGGCGACTCGATGCCGGCGAAGTCGGTGAGCGCCGACGCCACGGCATACTTCTTCCAGATCTCGCTGACGGAATAGACGACGTCGTCGACCGTCATGTCCTTGCCGTCATGGAACTTCACACCCTTGCGGATCTTCACCGTGTAGGCCTTGAAGTCGGCCGACGGCTTCCACGATTCGGCCAGCACGCCCTCGAAGGCGCCGTCCATCCGGCGCTTGGCCAGCCGCTCGAACAGCTTGGACGAGGAGAACGTCGGGCTCGAGCCGCCGCCGGCCGGCACGTAGCAGGCCTGCGGCTCGCCGCCGCCCCAGGTCGCCACCAGGGTGCCGCCCCGCCTGGGGGTGCCCTGTGCGAACGATCCCCGTGACGTGCCAGCCACGCCGACGGCCAGCACGCCTGCCCCGAACACGCGTCGTGAAACTTTGATCGTCATGACAGCCTCCGTTCCCAGTCCCCAAGTCCCAAGCTCGACGAAGCAAACTTCATACCGTGTGGCCTAAGCCTGCAGCGTCGAATAGGTCGCACGTCCCACGGCGAGGAGCGCCTTCTGTTCGTTGAACACGTCGACATCCACCACACCCACGCTCTTGCCGGCCCGGCGCACGCGGGCCGTCGTGATGAGCGAGGTCTTGATGGCCGGCCGGAGATAGTCGACGCGGAAGTTGATGGTCGGCAGGGGGCGGCGCAGCGCCATGATCAGCGCATAGTCGCCGACCGTGTCGATGATCGCCGCGAGCGGTCCGCCGTGCCACTGGCCCGTGCCGGCGCCGCGCTCGAATTCCGGCCGCATGGCGCAGGTCATGGTGACCTCCTCCTTTGCCGGATCGCTCGCGATCACCTTCAGGCCGAGAAAGGCGATGAACGGCGAGCGGTCGAGCTGCGCCTGCATCTCCTCGGACGTCAGCGGCTGGAGCTTGTCGCTCATGGCGCCACCACGATCTTGCCGAACACTTCGCGATCCTCGATCACGCGCAGCGCCTCGCGCGCCTCGGCGAGCGGGAAGACCTTGTCGACCAGCACCTTGAGCTTGCCGCTCTGCACCAGTTCCAGCAGTTTCTCGATGTCGGTGCGCATCCAGCCGTTGGAGCCCAGGATCTTGAGCTCGAAGGTCCAGATGAAGCGGATGTCCTCGGTCGGCGCGTAGCCGGCGGTTGCGCCGCAGGTCAGCAGGCGTCCACCGACCTTGAGCGTCTTCAGCGACGGCACCCAGGTGTCGCCGCCGGTATAGTTGACGACGACGTCTACGCCCTGGTCGGTGCCGCTGCCGCGCCGCGTCGGCTTGCCGTACATCGCGAAGATCTCCTTCATGAAGTCCTTCTCGATGTAGTTGATCGTCCTGTCGGCACCGAGTTCCTGAAGCCGCTTGGCCTTGGCATCGGTGCCGGCGCAGGCGATGACCTCGCAGCCGGCGAGCTTGGCGAGCTGCAGGCAGCACACGCCGACGCCGCCTGAGGCACCCAGGATCAGGACCTTCTCGCCCTTCGCCACGTGGCCGTTGGTGACCATCATGCGCAGCGCGGTGCCGTAGGCCACGGGCAGCGCCGCGGCATCGGCATAGCTCACGCCGTCGGGGATCCTGACGAGCTGGTGCGCGCGCGCCTTGCAGAGTTCGGCCAGGCCGCCGTGCACCGTCTCGCCCATCAGCCCGCCTTCGACGCGGTTGATCGGATCGACGAGGACGCGGTCGCCCTTCTTCCAGCCGGTGACGCCGGGACCGACCTCGGCGATCTCGCCGGCGACATCGAGGCCCATGATCGCCGGCATCGGCACCTTGATGCCGGGCATGCCGCGACGGGTGAAGACGTCGTGGTAGTTCAGCGACGAGGCCTTCACCGCGACGATCACGTCGCCCTCGCCGGGCGTCGGGTCGGGGAAGTTGGTTTCGAAGACGAGGCGGTCCGGTCCGCCGTGTTCACGGACGACAGCAGCTTTCATTGTTGGACTTCTCCGGTTGGGATTTGCTTTGCGAGCACGCGCTTGTCGATCTTGTTGGTCCCGGCGAGCGGCATCTCGTCGACGAACAGCACGCGCCTCGGATGCTGGTAGGCGGGTGCATTGGCGAGCGCATAGGTCTTCACCGCCTGCTCGTCGAGCTCGGCGCCGGCCGCCCTGACGACGAAGGCGATCGGCTTGTGGCCCTTGAGTTCGTCGGGAACGGGAATCACCGCGGCCTGGTGGATGCCGGGATGCCGCTCGAGCATCTTCTCGACCTCGCCGGGATAGATGTTCTCGCCGCCGCACACGAACATGTCGTCCACCCGGCCGACGAAATAGAAGAAGCCGTTCTCGTCGCGCCGGAAGACGTCGCTGGTCCGATAGTAGCCGTCCGGCGTCATGACCTCGGCCGTCTTGGCAGGCAGCTTGTGATAGTGCGTCATCAGCGCGCCGCACTTCATCTGGAGTTCGCCCTGGTCCTGCACTTCCCTGCCGTCGCGCACGAGGCGGAGCTGGACGTCGGGATGCGGATACCCGGTCGAGAGTTCGGGCTGGGGCAGCCCTTTGGGATGCGGCCCGAACACGACGGGGCCGGCCTCGGTCGTGCCGTAGCCGTTGCTGATGACCGCCTTGGGAAACACCTCGCGCACCTGGTCGATCAGCGACTGGGTGATCGGCGCCGATCCCATGCGCACCGCCTCGACGGCGGAGAGATCGTTGTTCGCCAGCAGCTCGCGCTCGCGCAGCATCATCGCGATCATGGTCGGCACCGAGGTCAGGAAGGCCACGCGATGCCTTGCGGCGGCCTCGACATAGCCTCGGGTCGTGAACTGCGGCAGCAGCACCACGGTGTCGCCTTGCGACAGGGTGGTCTGGCACATCGCCAGCCCGTTCATGTGGTAGAGCGGCGCGGCCACGAGGGCGCGCTGGCCGAGCGGCCCCGGCCGGCGCACCCTCTGGCTGATCGCCCAGAGATGCGAGTAGTGCGACAGCACCACCCCCTTGGGCCGGCCCGTCGAGCCCGACGTGTAGAGGAACATCGCCGGTTCCTCGGGCTTCATGGCAAAAGGCGTGAAAGGTCCTTCGTCGAGCAGGGTTTCGAAGTCGCGATCGAAGGAGAGTTTCGGCACGTCGTCGGGCGCCAGGGGCAGCCGCGCATCGTCGCCGATCACCAGCTTCGCGTCGCAGTCGCCCACGACGTAGGCCACCGTCTCGGCCGGCAGCTTGTAGTTCACCGGCACGGAGACCAGGCCGGCCTGCATCGTCCCGAGGAAGGTCAGCAGGAACTCGGCGCGGTTGGCCGAGAGGATGGCGACCCGGTCGCCGCGCTGCAGGCCGCGCTTCAGCAGCCCGCGAGCCACCGCGCCGCTCAGCCGCACGATGTCGCCGTAGGTGTAGCGGCGCTCGGCTCCGTTACCGCCCGCGTCGATCAGCGCCAAGTTGTCGGCCGGCACGTCGCGAGAGATGGCGTCGCCCTGATTGTCGTACTTGATCGTCACCATGAAGAGAGTCCCGAGAGTGCCTGGTCCGTCAGCTTCAGCCCGTAGGCGAGCGTATCCTGGCGCCACTGGCCGTCGAACGGGCAGAAGGCGTCCATCATGTCGGCCTGCAGGGTGGCGCGCACGTCGGGATCGAGCCCGTGCTGCCGCCGCAGCCATTGATCGAGCCGCAGCACGCGGCGCATGTTGACGCCGCGCGTGCCGAACTCGATCACCGCGCCGCACATGTCGCGATTGCCGAGGAAGCGCTGCACGCCGTGAAAGACCAGGCCGGTGTAGTTCGGCCGTTCCATGCCGTGCGGCCGAACGCCGTCGACGTTCTCCCTGCCCCACCAGTCGCAGGCGCGCGCGAACAGCGGGCCCGCGGGATCGTTGAAGCAGAGGAAGAACGGCTTGCCGTAGTCGCCGATGCCGGTGTGCCAGTCGATGAAGGCGACGCGCTCGGCGTCGGCCATGGTTTCGGCGACGATTGTCTCGAGCGTGCGGTTGGACCATTCGCGGTCCTTGCCGCCGAACATCAGCCCGTCCGGGTGCTCGTACTGGCCGCGGGCCAGCGTGTCGAACAGGACGTCGCGGCCCTTGCTCGCGGCGAAGCGGTCGAGGACGCCGGCGACGCGTTCGTTCTCCGCGTCGGTCCATTCGCGGATCAGCAGGTCGGCATGGAGCGTCTCGTAGTGCGGGTTGGCCGGCGCCGGCCCCGACTCGCGGTCGATGAAGTTGCGATTGAGGTCGACGTTGTTCTCGGTGGTGCGCGTGAAGTGCGCGAATCCGTAGGGATTGAGCCCGTGAACCAGCACCACGCCGACACCGGCGGGCAGCCGCGCGGCGCCGCCCGAGTTCAGCCAGCCGATCTGCACGGCCGAACCGGCGAAACCTTCCTGGCCGTGCGTGCCGCTCAGGAACAGCGCCTGTCGCGCCGCTTTCCGGTCGCCGAAGCAGGCGACGTCGATCGCCAGCGGGCCGCCGTCGGGCGCCTTCTTCGCGGGGTGCAGGAACGAACGCACCTCGCCCTGCGCGGCCGTCGCCGCCTTGAGGAACTTCGCGCGCGCATTGGCATAGCTCGCGGCGAAGCAATCGTAATATTCCATGGCGTCCCTTCTCGACCGCTCCCCAGCGGCCCCTGACGATTGCCTTCAGACTATTCGACGAACTCCAGCACCGCGTTCAATGCCTGTTTGGCCGGCACGACGACCCGTTCCGCGCCGGCAATCACCCCGCCGATGCCGCCGTCCTGCAAGGCACGTGCCGCCTTCGCCACCGACAGGGTGCGGAAAGTGAGGCCCGCCATGTACGCCTTGCGGCCCTCTGCATCCGGCACGGCGTCGCCGAACTGCGCCTTCAGCTCGTCCTCGGTCACGATGTCGACCCGCGAATTGCCGACCACGACCGACTTGCCGCCCTTGATGTCGCGGACCGCCTCGGGTCCGAACATGTCGGCGTAGAGCTTCGACGCCGCCGCGGGATCGGGCTCGACGATCAGAAAGCGCACGATGGCGACGGTGCCGTTGGCGTGGTGACGCCACTCGTCGCGCCAGACGACGTCCCTGGTGAAGTGATGGCAGTAGTAGACGCGCCCGTACGGCACGATTCCGGCCTTCATGCGGACCGTGCGGAAGCGCGCATCGCGCATCTCGCCGGCGACCTTGACGGGGCGGGTGAACTCGACTGGCGGGTCGACCGGTACGCCCGCCTTGCTGAGCGCCTCGTAGGTGAGGGCGGAATCCTCGGCGCCGAAGACGAGGCCGTTCAGGCCGAAGGGAAAGGTGAGGAGATCGAGGCGTCCCGACGTCGCCTGCTTCGGAATGGCGATCAACTCGAGATAGTCCGTGCCGAACATGGCGAGGTGGTTCATCGAGCCCAGCGAATGGTAGCCGCGTTCGGTGAGCGAGAAGCCCAGTCGCGTATAGACGTCGGCGGCGCGGTCCATGTCATCGCGGGCATTGATGACCACGTGATCGAGCGTGGCTACGGGCAGCTTCATTTCATTTCCCCTTTCCCCGTTCACAGCGTCGCCCATCTTGGCACAGCGGGCACGTCAGGAATTCTTATATTGGGGCGCGATGCTTTCATGGGCGAAAACTGTTTCCAAGTTTCGCAAGCAAGACAGAAAGGAAATCCTATTTCGGCCCATGCCGGTGAAGGGCGTTTTGTGGCCTGCGATTTGCCGGTGTGCTCATGCCAATCCATTGCGCGAAATAACCTCGCGGTAGAAGGCGGCGCTGAGCTTCGGGGTCCGCTTCAGCGTCTCGTAGTCGACATGGACGAGACCGAACCGGGTCGCGTAGCCGTCGGCCCATTCGAAATTGTCGAGCAGGCTCCACAGGAAATATCCGCGGACCGGAATGCCCTCCGCCGTCGCCCGCTGCAGGTGCATCAGGCAATTGCGCAGGTACATCACGCGGTCGACGTCGTGGACCCTGCCGTCCGGCGTCGGCTCGTCGGCCGCGGACGCGCCGTTCTCGGTGATGAAGATGTCCTTCACTTGCCAGAGTCGGGCAGCGTGGCGCGGCGCCCAGTACAGCGCCTCCGGACCCAGCAGCAGCCAGGTGGAGGCCATGTGCGGATGCGACGAGGGGAAGGGCACCGGAGTGAAGCCCGGCGCCGCGTCGCTCGCCAGCACGTATTGGCTGGGGGCGTAGACGTTCAGCCCGACGAAGTCGACCTTGCTGGAGATGATCCTCAGCTCGTCGTCGGTGAAGCGGGGTGCGTCGCGTCCCGTCTTCGCGAGCCAGCCATCGGTGTAGCGGCCCTCCATCATCACGGTGAGGTAGGGCGCATTCAGTTCCCTCGTCGCCCGCTCGGCGGCCTCGATGTTCTCGGCCGTCTCGATGGCGGGCAGGGCCGTGGCGATGTTCTCCGCCGGCCCCACCTTCGTGCCGCGGCGTCCGCTGGCGCGCACCGCCTGCACGGCGAGGCCATGCGCCAGCACCGCATGGTGACGGACCTGGTTCAGCCGGCCGGGCGAAAGCTTTAGCCCAGGGGCGAAGTTCCCGGTTTCGTGACCCTGCTCGACGAAGGTCTGCATCTCGTTGATCGTGAACACCTGGCGCACGCGGTCGGTGAGCCGGCCGGCAACGTGGGCCGCGTAGTCGCCGAACGCCTGGGCGGTATCGCGCGATTCCCAGCCGCCGCGATCCTGCAGCGCCTGAGGCAGGTCCCAGTGATAGAGCGTGGCGTACGGTTCGATACCGGCGGCGAGCAGCTCGTCGACCAACCGGTCGTAGAAATCGAGCCCCCTTGGGTTGGCGGTGCCGGTTCCCTCGGGGAAGACACGCGGCCAGGCGATCGAGAAGCGATAGGCCCGGGCGCCGATCGCCTTCATCAGCGCCACGTCTTCCTTGTAGCGATTGTAGTGGTCGACGCTGACGTCGCCCGTCGAGCCGTCGCGAATCCGGCCCGGTTGCCGGGTGAAGGTGTCCCAGATCGAGGGGCCGCGACCGTCCGCGCGGGCGGCGCCCTCGACCTGATAGGAGGAGGTCGCGGTCCCCCAGCGAAAGCCTTCGGGAAATCCCGCGGCCAGACGGCGCGGCCTCGAGGCGGTTCCGGACGCCGTATGGACCGATCCGTACGCCGCCGCCGCCAGGGCGGAGGCGCCCGCCGCGGTAAAAAGGGCTCGGCGGCGGGTCAGTTTGAAAGGCATCGGCTGGCTCGACTCCGGTCGGTCAGAGACCGTACGAAGCTTCGGCCATGCCAGTCCACCGCGAAGTGCCGGCGGCAGGGCCGCCGTGGGCTACGACCCTTCGTTGCTCAGCACGTCGCCGAACAGCTTCCACGTCTCGCCGTCGAAGGCGGAGAGGCGGACCGACTGGATGGGATAGAAGTCCGTCGGGCTGGTGTTGATCGTGATGCCGGGCAGCAGCATCGGCACCACCAGCTTCCGCATGCTGGCGGCCTGCTTCATCAGGTTCTCGCGTGTCAGGTTGTCGCCGCAGGCCTTGAGGCAGTGGTGCATCGTGGAGGATACGGCGTAGGCGTAAGTGTTGCCCGAATCGGCGGGATTGGCGTCGGGCAGGTACTTCTTCATCCACGCGTCCCATTCCTTGTAGTCCGCGTCGTTGACCCATTGCTTGTCGGTGGCGTCCTTGAGATAGGCGGCCGTGATGATGCCCTTGCTGTTCTCGAAGCCGGCCGGCTTCAGCACCGCGGCCACGGAGGCCGAGACGTTGGCGAGGTAGTGGTCGGGCTTCCAGCCCAGGTCGGCCACCTTGCGGATGGCCTGCGCCGCAGCCTTGGGCGCGCAGTCGTTGAACAGGACGTTGGCGCCGGAACTCTTGATCTGGATGATCTGGCTATCGACCGTCGGGTCGGTGACCTCGTAGCTCACCTTGGCGGTGACGTACTTCTCGTTTTCCTTGCCGAGGCCTGCCAGGAAGCCGCCGCTGTAGTCCTTACCGGAATCGTCGTTCTGGTAGATTATGCCGATGCGCAGGTCCTTGAGATTGTCCTTGTGCTTGGCCAGCACGTGCTTGGCATAGATCGCCGCTTCGGTGTGATAGTCGGGCTGCCAGCCCATGGTCCATGGGAAGTGCTTGGGGTCACCCCACTTGGACGCACCGGTCGCCACGAAGAGTTGCGGCACCTTTTTCTGATTCAGGTACTTCTGCACGACCGTGTTGGTCGGCGTACCGAGTAACTGGAAGATCGCATAGACCTTGTCGTCCTCGACGAGCTTGCGGACCATCTCGACGGTCTTGGGCGGCGAGTAGCCGTCGTCGTAGGTGATGAAGTTCACCTTGCGGCCGTTGATGCCGCCCTTGTCGTTGACCATCGTCCAATAGGCCGCGATCGCCTTGCCGATCGTGCCGTAGGCCGAGAGCGGGCCACTATAGGGGTTGGTGTGACCGAGCCTGATCTCCTTGTCCGTGACTCCCGGGTCGTACTTCTTCTGAGCATGCGCAATGTAGGGAGCGAACGCGAACGCAGCACTGCCGGCCGCGAAAATGCGGCGACGTATCTTGGTCATGTTTCCTCCAGTCGTCGTTATTAGAGCAGGTGGCCCGCTCGTTCTGCCTTGGTACGCAGGTAATTCTCGTTGTGCCCGTTGGACGGGAAGGAGTGCGGGACGCGCGCAGCGACCTCGATGCCATAGCGCTCGAGCTGGGCGATCTTCTCGGGATTGTTGGTCATCAGCCGCACGCGCTGGATGCCCATGCGCGACAGCATCGTGGCGGCCGGCGCATAGATGCGCTCGTCGGCGTCGAAGCCGAGCTGTTCGTTGGCGTCGATCGTGTCGAACCCGTCGTCCTGCAACTCGTAGGCGCGCAGCTTGTTCACGAGGCCGATGCCTCGGCCTTCCTGCGCCAGATAGAGCAGGACGCCCGATCCCTGCCGGGCGATCTCGGCGATGGCGCTGCGCAGCTGCACGCCGCAATCGCAGCGCAGCGAGCCCAGCAGGTCGCCGGTGAAGCATTCCGAATGGAGGCGGATCAGGACGGGCTCGGTCGGGTCGATCTCGCCGACGACGATGGCGAGATGCTCCTTGCCGCCGTCGCTGGGGCGCCAGGCGAGAATGCGGGCATTCTCGGCCCCCTCGAGCGGTACGTGCGCCTGCGCGACCTGCTGCAGCGTCCGCGATGCGGTCTCCTCGTAGGCTGAAACGTCGGCCGCGTCGACATAGACGAGATCCTGCTCGCGCGCCCAGTCGCGCCGCTTGTTGCCGGGATCGCGGCTGAGCGGCCCGAGGACGACCGCGGGCAGCAGCCGCGACAGCTTGGCGAGTTCGATCGCCGCCTGCGCGATGCCGGGGGCGTGGCTGGCCACCGGCCGGGAAAGATGGCGGAGGGCGACGTGACGGCCCGTCCGGTCGCTCTCGTGCGGCCGCAGGATAACGTCCACCGGAACGCCCTCCGGCAGGTCGATGGTGATCGGCTTGTTGGTTTCGCCCATCCCGCCCGCGATGTGCGGGGGGATTTCCATGCCGATCGCCTCGGCGCGGCGGCGTGTGGTGACCAGCACCGGCGGGTTCTGGGCAAGCCCCTGCAGGCGCTGCAAGGCGCGCGGGCCGCAGGATTCGGCGGCGATGACGAGGCCGCCAGCGCCGTCCTCGTCGCGCAGCACCACAATTCCGCCGCGGCGAAGCTCCGCCATGGCGCGTTCGACGGCTGCGACTGCAGTCGCGCTGCGGGAGTGGGCAGGGTTGGAATTCATGACGGTGACGGTATCACGCCACGGGATTTCGCCGAAGTGAACCACTTTTGTGCCCAGATCGTACCGGATAGAGTGTTTTTCGAGATGGCTGACAGGTGCTGAACGCATGTCCGTGAACAATCGTGGCAAGAAAATCCTGTTGGTCGATGACGACCAGGCGTTGCGCACGGTGCTCGCCGAGCAGCTCGATCTCTATGATGGCTTCACCACCGTGCAGGTCGGCACCGCGGCCGAAGGGCTCGAGAAGGCCAAGCTCGCTCACTACGATGCCATCCTGCTCGACATCGGGCTTCCCGACATGGATGGCCGCGAACTCTGCAAGCTGATGCGTCGCGAGGGCGTGCGTGCGCCGATCATCATGCTGACCGCGGCCGACAGCGACGCCGACACGATCCTGGGCCTCGAGTCCGGCGCCAACGACTATGTGATCAAGCCGTTTCGCATCAACGTCCTGCTCGCGCGGCTGCGCGCCCATCTGCGGCAGCACGAGCGCAGCGAGGATGCCGTCATGTCGATCGGCCCCTATGAATTCCATCCGGCGGGCAAGTTGCTGCTGGAGAAGGGCGGGAAGAAGAAGGTCCGCCTGACCGACAAGGAAGCCTCGATCCTGAAGTACCTGTTCCGCGCCGGCGATCGGCCGGTTGCCCGCGACATCCTGCTGAACGAGGTATGGGGCTACAACACCGGCGTGACGACGCACACGCTCGAAACCCACATCTACCGCCTGCGCCAGAAGATCGAGAAGGACCCGGCGAGCGCCGCGATCCTGGTCACCGACCGCGGGGGCTACCGGCTCCAGCCCTAAGGGCGGGGTTGCCAATAGGTGAGAGAGGCGTCATCTTTTCGGCAAGCAACAGCCTGAACCGCCCCGGGAGGGTGATGCCATGACCACGCAAAGGATCTACGCCCTGCCCGTCGACGTGACGCAGTGGACGTTCGACGGCGCCACCGACCTCATGTTCAACTGGGAATACGACGACGGCTCGGCGCCGCTGCTGGAACTCTACGAGAAGGGCAAGCAGCAGCAGTGGGATGCCAGCACGCGGCTGGACTGGTCGCTCGAACTCAATCCCGACAATCCGATGGAGCTGAAGGACGAGGCGATCTCGATCTACGGCACCGAGTACTGGAACAGGATGACGGAGAAGGAGCGTAGCTGGCTCCGGCTCCATCTCCAGGCCAACTCCATCTCGCAGTTCATGCATGGGGAGCAGGGCGCGCTGATCGCGACGGCCAAGATCGTCGGCACGGTTCCCGACATGAACGCCAAGTTCTATGCCGCCACGCAGGTGATGGACGAGGCGCGTCACGTCGAGGCCTACAAGCGGCTGCTGCACGAGAAGTTCAAGGTCGCCTATCCGATCAACAAGGCGCTGCAGACCCTGCTCGAGCAGACGCTGACCGACCGGCGCTGGGACATGACCTATCTCGGCATGCAGGTGCTGATCGAGGGCCTCGCGCTCGCCGCCTTCCAGTCGATCCGCGACAAGGCCGGCAACACGCTGGCCGGCGCGGTGAACGCCTATGTCATGCAGGACGAGGCGCGCCACGTCTCGTTCGGCCGGCTGGCGCTGCGCGAACACTATCCGCACCTGTCGGACGCCGAGCGCGACGAGCGCGAGGAGTTCGTGGTCGAGGCGCTCTACTTCATGCGCGACCGCTTCAACCAGTCGGAGGTCTGGGAGCGGCTCGGCCTGCCGGCCAAGGTGCTGGACGACATCCACTACAATTCCAAGCAGATGCAGTCGTTCCGCGGCCGCCTGTTCAGCCGCGTCGTGCCGACCGTGAAGGACATCGGCCTGTGGGGACCGCGGGTGCAGAAGGCCTTCGCGGACATGGGCGTGATGGACTACGCCAAGATCGACGTGGCCGAAGTCCTGGCCAACGACGGTCGGGTGGCCGAGGAGTTCGACCGGAAGATGTTCGTCGAGAAGTCGATCGCGGCGGAGTAGGTCGGGGCAGTCGTTCGTTCTTCGGCGCTCTCGGACATTGCAAGCAATGTCCTGTCGCTCAACGGGCTGAGCTTCGCTCAGCCCAGAAGAGGCAGCATAAGGATCAGCAGCGCCGCCGGGACCAGCAGGGGCCAGGCCAGCACCGGCAGCAGAAGCCCGCCGATCACGGCGCCCACCAGGTAACCCGTCCAGGTCAGCGCCAGCAGCCCGGTGTTCAGCGCCGAGGGCGGCGGTGTCGCGGCGCCGCGCCACAGCCGGTCGACGGCGGCGTCGGCGGTGCGGGCCAGGGTGCTGGTGACGACGACGGTGCTGACCGAGTGTCCGGCGAAGCTGGTGATCGTCGAGGCCTGCAGGCCCATCGCGAAGGCGACGATCATCACCGCATCTTCCTCTCCAACGGGAAGGAAGCCTACGGCCGCGAGCAGGGCGGCTTCGAGCAGGATGCCGGCCGCAGGTCCCTTGAACAGACGCAGCATCGCGCGGGCGAGCATCGCGCCGGGGAAGAACGCGACCAGTGGCGTGAGATGGTTCCACGCTCCCAGATGGTTGCCCTTGGCGATGTCGATGCCGGCCAGCACCGTGTTGCCGGTCATGTTGGCGGCGAACACGCCGCCCATGGTGACGAAGCCCACGGCGTCTGCGATGCCGGCGACCAGGGTCAGGATGGTCGCCTGGGCGAGGGGACGGGCGCTGATCGCTACACCACGTCGTAGGTGATCTCGACCTCGGCCCCGAAACAGTGGCCCTGGCAGGTCAGGATCCAGTTGTTGGCGAGATCCTCCGGCGTATAGATGTCGTTCTTGGCCAGAATGACCTTGCCCTTGATGCGCTTGGCGGCGCAGGAGGCGCAGAAGCCTTCCTCGCAGGACGACAGCGGGTTGAGCCCGCCGGCGCGCGCCGCCTCGAGGATCGTCTGGCCCTTGGCATAGGCCACCTTGTGGACCTTGCCCTCGAAATGGATCGTGATCTCGGCCGGGACGACGTCGCCTTCCTCGCTGGGCTGGATCGGCACCGCGTCGTTGCCCGAGGCCTCGAACCGCTCGATGCGCACCTTGTCGTGCGGCATGCCGTGTTCGAACAGCGTCTCCTCGACCAGTTTCATGAACGGGCCGGGGCCGCAGAGATAGACGTCGCCCGCCTCGAAGCCCTTTATCGCCGCCACGATCTCCTCGGGCTTGATGATGCCCTGCGTCGAATCGAGGTGATGGACGATTTCCAGCCGGCCGGGATGGGCCTTGAGGAGCGCTTCGAACTCGGCGTCGAAGATCACCGACTTCTTGTCGCGGTTGGCATAGAACAGGCGGATGCGACGCGGTCCCTTCAGCGCGCTCTTGATCAGCGACATCATGGGTGTGATGCCGCTGCCGCCGCCGAACAGCAGGAGCGGCGCCTCGCCCGCGCCCAGCACGAAGCGGCCGGCCGGCGGCAGGACGTCGAGCGTGCCGCCCTCCTTCAGCGAATCGTGGAACCAGTTGGAGCCCTTGCCGCCGGTCACCCGCTTGATGGTCACCTTCGGCAACTGGTCGGTCTCGGGGGCGCTGGAGAGGGAATAGCAGCGGTTGAAGGCGCCCTCGGGATGAGGGACGCGAAAGGTCAGGAACTGGCCGGCGCGGTAGCGGTACTTTTCCGCCAGCTCGGGCGGAATTTCGAGGACGAAGGAGCGGGCGTCCGGCGTTTCCTGGATGATCTGGGCGATGCGCAGTCGATTGTAGGACATCAAAAACTCGTCTTCAGATGCCCGATTTCCGGGCGGACTCTCCTAGCAGACTGTGCTAGCGTCCGCCGAGAAAAATGAGCGGAGCGTCACTGTTTCGACGCTCCTAGGGGATGGGACAAGGTTCAGGGCCAGGAGGCAAGAGCCGATGACAACGCAAAAGATTTATCAGCTGCCGGTCGAAATCACGAACTGGAAGTTCGATGGCGCGACCGAGATCGCGTTCAACTGGGAATACGAGGACGGTTCCGCCGACCTGCTGAACCTGTACGAGAAGGGCAAGCAGCAGCAGTGGGACACCAGCACCCGCATCGACTGGTCGCAGGAGCTGTTCGAAGGCAACCCGATGGGCATGGCCGACGAGACGATCCCGATCTACGGCTCGCCCTTCTGGGACAAGATGACCGACAAGGAGAAGGACTGGCTGCGCTTCAACCTGCAGTGCCATTCCATCTGCCAGTTCATGCACGGCGAGCAGGGTGCGCTGATCGCCACCGCCAAGATCGTCAACACCGTGCCGGACATGAACGCCAAGTTCTATGCCGCCACGCAGGTGATGGACGAGGCGCGCCACGTCGAGAGCTACAAGCGTCTCATCCACGAAAAGTTCAAGGCGGCCTATCCGATCACGGATTCGCTCAAGAACCTGCTCGAGCAGACCCTGACGGACCGCCGCTGGGACATGACCTATCTCGGCATGCAGGTCCTGATCGAGGGCCTGGCGCTCGCCGCCTTCCAGCGCATCCGCGACACCGCCAAGAACAACCTGGCCGGCGCCGTGAACGCCTACGTCATGCAGGACGAGGCGCGCCACGTCACCTTCGGCCGCATGGCGCTGCGCGAGTACTATCCGCACATCTCCGACCATGAGCGCGCCGAGCGCGAGGAGTTCGTGGTCGAGGCGCTCTACTTCATGCGCGACCGCTTCAATCAGGGCGAGGTCTGGATGCGGTCCGGCCTGCCGGTGAAGGAGATGCTGGAGCACGCCTACCACTCGGGCGCCATGCAGCAGTTCCGCACCCGCCTCTTCACCCGCATCGTGCCGATCCTCAAGGAGATCGGCCTGTTCGGCCCGAAGGTGCAGAAGGCGCTGGGCGAGATGGGCGTGCTGGGGTACGCCGAGGTCGACGTCGAGAAGCTGATCGCCAACGACCTCCAGGTGGCCGAGGATTTCGACGCCAAGAAGTTCGTGCACGACCAGATCGCCGCCGAATAGGCGCAGTCGCTACGGAATAGGAAAGGGGGCCTCACGGCCCCCTTTTCTTTTGGCCCTTCCGTTTCCGTCATCTCGACCGGAGCGCCGAAGGCGCGAAGCGGAGAGATCTTCCCTCCGCCAAAAGCCGGCAAATCGTGGAGAGAAGATCTCTCCACTCAGCCGCGCTGCGCGCGGCTCCGGTCGAGATGACGGGTATTTCTGAAGTTCTCCCTAGTTGCAGCTATCAATCCGCGGCGCTGCGCCGAGCACGGTTGCCACCTTCGAGATGTCGAGGCAGCGCGGGCCGATCCAGGCCTTGGTCTGAACGAAGATCGCGAAGCGGGCGAAGGTATCAGCCTGCGCCTCGGGTGTCGGTCGCTTGCGCGCCAGCAGCCACGTGAGCGCATAGAGGTTGCCGGTCGCGAAATCGGCCGACGGGACGTCGGGATCCTTCGCCCAGAGAGCGACGTTCTTCCGGGCCGCGCCCGTTGGATCGGCGAGGCCGCCGAGCCAGCTGCTGGCGTTCGCTGCCAGCGCATAGGACCCGCCATTCTGGGCGATCAGTGCCTTCACCTCTCCGGCCACGGCGACATAGCCCTGCCCCTCGATCGTGCTGCCGGCGCAGCCGATCCGGCACAGCGCCACGAACGTCAGATATTCGGCCAGGATGATCTCGATGTTGCCGTTGTTGTGCCGCCGCCAGGCGCGCGCGAGGTTCCACCCCTGGGTGAGCTCCGCACCGGTCCATGGCTTGGCGGCCAAGGGCGTGTCGCGTTCCAGTTCGCCGATCACGGTCTGGGCGGCGGCCTGCCATTCGGGAGGGATCTGGGCGGCGGCGGGCGTGGCGATGCCCAGCAGGATCGGCAGCAGGATCGAGAGGAGTCGTTTCACGGCAGGCTCCCTTCAGTATTTGCGCGCCGTCGCGCGGTCGCGGCTTTCGTACTGGACGATGTCGTCGGCCCGCAGGACGGTGGCGTCGGGTGGCATCAGCCAGCGCTTCTGCGCCGGCCTGATCAGCGGGTAGTGGCGGGCATCGTCGAGCGCGGCACCGACCTCCCAGCAATCCTCCTCGCCGGTGATCCAGGTGTCGGGTGCGAAGCGACGCAGGTCGATCGAGACCGAATAGGTCCGCAGCGTCTTGCGACCCTTGTTGAAGTATTCGTGGAAGTACGACATCGCGAGTTCGCGAAGGTTGCGATAGACCGGGTCGCGCCAGCGCAGCCAGACGTGGTTGCTCTTGGAGATCGCGCCCCAGCAGCCGTCGCGGCGGAACAGGGTGACGACGTGATCGGCGTCCTCGCGCGTGGCCGTCAGGTCCATGACCAGGGGCGGCTCGCCCTGCAGCCACAGGGCGCAGGCCGCGACGAAGGCCGCCTCGAGGCAGTGCGCCTCGCGATGGCGCAGCACGCCGCGCACGGAGCGCAGACAGTCGCCGTCCGGCTCGAAATTGGCCGGCAGGGCGGTGAGGAATTCCTGCACGCGCTGGGGTGTGCGCAGGGACGCGAGGATGCGCCCTTCCGCGGCGGTGAGGCCGAGTTCTGCCGGGGTTGGGCGTTTGCGTCTGCGCATCGAGTGCAATTGTGCCGTGATGCGCCGGGCGAGGCCAGCGAATGAAGGCCGGATGGCAACGGCCGGGGGTCGGGGTGGTTGGTGGAGCTGAGGGGGATCGAACCCCTGACCTCCTCATTGCGAACGAGGCGCTCTCCCAGCTGAGCTACAGCC
>JBKBLH010000008.1:99302-173580 GCA_046296475.1 Reyranella sp. | reverse complement strand
GAGGGCGTGCCGGCGACCGCGATCGCGGTGGTGGGCCGTGGCGAGCAGGGCCTGCTGGTGCAGACCGGCCCGAACGTCCGCGAGCCGCAGAACCGCCGCGTCGAAATCGTCATCCAGTAAGCTGGACGACTACGGACAAGGAAGAGGCGGCCCGCACGGGCCGCCTTTTTCTTTGCCGTGTGTCCGGTTACCGCCCTGAGAAGGGCAACTGCGGCACCGCGAACGCTATCGGGGACTGGCGGGACTTTGCGGACCCTTGTAAAGGCCATGTTCTGGAACGTCCGGTTTTTTGCTGTCCAGGTGCGAAGAATCGACTAGGAAACTCTGGCAGACGAAAAGGCAGACCCGTCCGGCCATGGCCTCGACGCTCGTTACTCCCATTCAGATTGCACCGCGCCTCGACTACTCGATGCTGCGGAAGGTTTCGTTCGTATTCGGGCTGTTCTTCGTATTCATTTCGCCGGCCTCTCCCGACCCCCTCGCCTTGGCCGCCGGCGCCTTCACACCCTGGGTCATCCTGCGGCTGGTGGGCACGCCGACCATGCCCGCGGTCATTGCCTACTATCTTCTTTCCCAGTGGCTGCAAGTATTCGCGCGTGCGTTCCTCGCCCTCGTCGACGGCGAGCCCATGGCCCAAAGCATCTTCGGCCCCTGGGTGGTCGAGGCCTACTGGTACATGCTGGCATCGACGGTCGTCCTGGCCTTCGCGTGCAAGGTCGCGCTGGGTGGCATCCGGCCACCGACAGAGGAGAACTGGTCGGCCCATCTGTACTGGCGGCCCATCGACGTATTCATGATCTATGTAGGGGCCAACCTGATGACCTACATGGCCAGTTTCACCTTCGGTGGTCTGCTCTATCAGTTCTTCGACGCCATTGCGCGCTTCAAGATCATGGCGGCGTTCCTTCTGTTCACCTCGGTAATGTCGGTGGGGCGCGGCTGGCCTTTTCTGTTCGCCGTGCTCGGGATCGAAATCCTCTCGGGCATGACGGGCTTGCTGGGGGACTTCCGCGGCGTCTTCGTGTTCCTCGGCACCGCGGCGCTGGCTGCCCAGATCCGGTGGACCCCCCGGACCACCGGTTATGCGTTTCTGGCAACCTTCGGTCTGGTGGCACTGGCTCTGTTCTGGACGTCGGTGAAGTTCGAATACCGGGATATGGCAACGGGCGGCGGTGATTCGCAGTCCTTCCAGACAACACTTTCCGACCGTGTCGGGTACATGCTGGGGCGCTTGGCCGGCGTTGGAGACATCGACTGGGGAGCGGCCTCGAAGGCGCTCCTCGAACGTCTCGCCTACGTCGACATCACCGGTTTGGTGATCAACGTCGACCTGGCGAGCGCGGAACAGCAAAGGGTGCGCCAGTGGAGCGATGCCCTCAGCCACGTCTTCCAGCCCCGCTTCCTGTTTCCCGACAAGCAGGCGCTTTCGGACACCGAGGTGTTCATCCGCCTGACCAAGGCGGATCTGCTGGAGAACATGCGCGGCGGGACATCGATCAGTGTCGGCTACATGGCCGAGAATTACGTGGATTTCGGCTTCCCGGGCATGCTGGGCGGCGTCTTTGCCATCGGTTTGCTGGTCGCCTTGGTGGTTCGCTTCTTCTTCTCCTTCGACGTTCCGTGGATGGTGCGCCAAGGCACGGCGTTGGCCTACATTTACTCGATCTGTGCCAGCGGTCTGGAAGTCTCCCTGCCCAAGATCTTGGGGAGTACCATCACCTTTGCCGTGGCCTATGGGCTCGCCATGAAGTTCGCCTTCCCGGTCGGCCAGAGGTGGCTCGAGCATCGGGCGCGACAGGCCGCGGATCGTGAGGCGACACGGCGCCGCATCAAGAGCCTGTTCCGCGGAGGCGGTCCCCTCTAGGTTCCGCGGCAGCTGCCCGATCAGCGATGCCGTGCGACGACCCTCGCGAGCGCCTGCGCCGCCCCTTCCAAGGAGCGTGCTCCGGACGGCTGCAATTCACCCTTCTCGAACGCGGCGACCACTGCCTCGTGTACATAGCTCTTCCTGCAAACAGTCGGCGTGTTCGCAAGGTCCTGAGCCGCGGCTGCGATGGCGTCTCGCAGGAGCGTGCGGCGCGCCAGTTGGGTAGGCGCCGGGGGCGCATCCGATAGGGTCTTCATGACCCCCGCCGAAGCGACCAGAGTGCGGAAATCCTTGAGCGACACCCGCACGCCGGAGATTTCCCGCAGAAACGCGTTCACGTCGGCCGCCCTCACGGGGTGCAAGGAACCGTCGGAACCACGGTACTGAAACAAGCGGCGGCCCGGCAGCGCGAGGAGATTCCTGCAGGTGACGGCAAGTGTCGGATCGCGGACTTCGCGGGCGACCATCTTTGCGCCCTTGCCGCGGAAATGCAGGCGCACCAGCCCGCCATCGATTTCGATGTTGGACTTGAGGAGGGTCGTCGCGCCGCGCGTCCCCCGCTCGCGCGCATAGGAGTCGTTCCCAGCCCGAAGCGCAGTCTTCGCAACGAGACGAACCACCGCCGCCGCCGCGTGGCGCGCGTCCCCTGGGTCGCCACGCAAGAAGCGGCGCACCGCACGACCTATCGCCGGCAAGGACTTCGCCATGTTCTGGAGCTTGTGGGCCTTGAGGGCTTCTCGCACCCGCAGCCAGTTGGGGTGATAGCGATACTGAAGACGTCCGGCAGCATCTTCGCCGACCGCCTGCAGGTGTGCAGCCGGATCCGCGGCGTAGCGCACGTTCACGTAGGCAGGCGGCAGCGCGAGAGACTTGAGCCGGGCGATCGTTGATGCGTCCTTAATCGTCGAGCCCTCGCCATCGACGTAGCGGAAGCCCCTGCCACAACGATGGCGATGCAGGATCAACATTTCCGGCGTTCCGCGCGTCATTCCGTGCTCGCGCATCAGTCGCCTGGTCAAGGAGGGTTGCGGCATAAGACGGCAACGACCAGCAAAGAGGATCGTTGCGGGCAACCATCGCCGCGGAACGCGTGGGATCAGGGCAGGCTGGCGATGATGCGGCGCGTCTTCTCACGCAATGCGCCGACGCATTCGCAGGCGCCGCGCTCGAGGCCCGCGCGGTCGAGAATTGCAATCTTGCCGCGCTGGTAACGGATCAGGCCTGCCTGCTGCAGCCCGTAGGCGATCAGGCTGACCGTTGGGCGTCTCACCGCAAGCATCTGGGCGAGGAAATCGTGCGTGAGCCTGATTACGTCATCATCGATGCGATCCCGCACCTGAACAATCCAGCGGCACAGGCGACGGTCCGCGGTGTGTAGGGCGTTGCATGCCGCCGTCTGCTGCATCTGCGCGAGCATCAATTCACTGCTCAACAGCGCCACTTTCCGCAGGACCGGACTTTGGGCGAGGACGGCGCGGAAGTCGCTTACGGGCAGACGCCAAGCCGTCGCGTCGATCTGCACGATGGCGCGCATGCCAGCGGTGTGGTTTCCAAGGGCGGAAAGAGCCCCCAAGATGGCTTCCCGGCCGAGTGTCGCCGTCTCGATCGCGGCACCATCCTGCATCATCGCGACCAGTGAAATCATGCCGCTTTCGATGAAGTAGACGTGCTCGATCCGTTGGTCCGGCTCCTGGAGAACCGCGCCTTGAGGAAGCCGATGAAAGGCGAGGTAAGGCCTCAGGCGAAGTTGCTCGGCTGGGGGCAGGGCCGACAGAAAGCGATTTTTCGGTTCGAACGCACTCGTCACTGCAGCCGTTTCCTCGCTTGCCGAGACACCGCGTTCACTCCCAGGAGCAGCCTGTTGGTCGGCCTTGGTACGGCCCTCACTGTAGGCAGGCACCGGTTTCTCGGTCTGTCCACTAACGAACGAAGAATTGGCTCCGGTCCGCATCGGCATGGCCGCACTCAGAAGGGGAGGGCCCGGCCGTGCGGCATGCGCCGGCCCAGCCGATCCCGCTTGATCACCGTCTCGCCCTTCGTCCCACCGGCCTTGTCTTCGTCCCCCGTGACAGCCGCTTCAGCGTGGCGCCTTCCCAACGGCGTAAGACGCGGCCCGTTGGGACCGTCGTGCAGCAGTCCCAGCAACTCCAGGCGCAGCCGATGCGCCGACGGAAGTTTAACGGTCTGGCCGACGGACAGCGCCCTGAGAAGACGCTGCTCCTCTGCGCTGATCCGCACCTGCGCGGTCGGCATATCTCGCGGCTCCCTGACTGCAGTGGACACGACCGGCGGACTCGAATGCCGGCAGGTCGTGCAACGTGCTTTCCAAACAGGGGTTCCGGCAGTGGCCCTTTCGGAGGCGAACTATCAGGCCAGACCGACCTCTGCCGCCTTGATCTGCAGGGCCAGATACTTGGAATACATCCGGCATTGGGCGAAGGAGCCACCCTGGAACCACAACCCAGGCTGCGCCGTCGCGATCCACATGTTGCGCAATTCCTGGGTGCGGTCGTCGAATCCCCAGACCGGTCCGACTTTAGCGGCGATCTCCGGCCCGAAAAGCTGTTCGACCAGGTGGTCCTGGCCCTTGTAGCCGGTTGCCAGCACGATCAGGTCAGCAAGCCGTTCGCGGCCATCCTTCATCAGGATGCCGGTCGCAGTGAAGGAGTCGATGTCGGCATACTGGATCAATCCGATCTCGCCCTTCGCCACGAGATCGGAGGCGCCGACGTTGAAGTAGTAGCCGCCGCCGCGGCTGCGGTACTTGAGCGGCCAGCCCGTTCCATCCTCGCCGAACTCCAGTCGGAACCCCGCGCGTTCCAGGGCTTCCAGCAGGGGCGCGTCGTGGGCCTTCGCCTGATCGGTCAGGAGGCGATGGGCCTTCTTCATGACACGCAGTGGCACCGACACGTTGATCAGGTCGCGATCTTCGAGAGTCGGGCCCTTTCCGTAGTAGACGCCATCGTAGAGCTGCGCGCCGGGCTCGACGTTGACGATGAGCGTCGGGCTCCGCTGGACGATCGTGACATCGGCGCCGTTGCCGTGGAGATCCTGTGCGATGTCGTGCGCGCTGGTGCCGGTACCGAAGACATAGACAGGCCGGCCCCTCCAGTCCGCGCCGCTGGCAAACCTGCTGGAATGGACGACGGTGCCGCCGAAGCGGTCAAGCGTCGGGATTTCCGGAATGTTGGGCGTGCCGCTCACGCTGGTCGCCATCACGATGTGCCTGGGATGCAAAGTTCGATGGACGCCGCCGGCCACTTCCATGTCCAGTTCGGCCGTCCAGCGCCTGGTGCCTGGGTTCCAGGTCGCGCCCTTGAAGGTGGTACCCGTCCAGAAGTCGATCTCCATGGTCTCGACATAGGATTCGAGCCAGTTCGCGATCTTGTCCTTGGGAATGTACTTCGGCCAGGTCTTCGGGAAGGGAAGGTATGGGAAGTGGTTCGAATGCTTCTGGTTGTGCAGCTTCAGCCCGTGATAGCGCTTGCGCCAGTTGTCGCCGATCCGAGCCATGCGATCGACGACGAGCGCCTCTACGCCCAGCGCCTTGAGGCGGGCCGCCGCGGTTATGCCGGCATGGCCGCCACCCACGATCAGCACGGCGGGGTCGCGATCGGCGTAGCGTGAGGCCTCTCGGCGCCGATCGAGCCAGTTGGGGCCGTGAAACTCTCGCTCGAAAGCAGGTTCCTCGGACTCTTCCAGGATCGTCTCCTCGTCGTGGTCGCGGAGCGACTCGAGTGACGTCAGCAGCGTCCATGCCTCGGACGCTCCGGCATGGCAGTCGCTGCGCTTCAGTCGCACGATGCCCGCGCCCGTGCCGATCGCCGTTTCGAACTTCAGGACGGCCTCGACACAAGGCTCGCCCGCCCGCTCGACATCGCGCGGCGGATACCGCTCAGGGTCGATCGCGAAGCCCGAAGCGCCGCTTGCCGTCGCGGCATCGACCAGTCGGTGCGCGACTTCTGCGCGGTCGCTCACCGTTACGATCGTGCTCGTCAGCGCGACGATGTCGCGCCAGTCGGCATCCGCCCGGAACAGCGCAGCCACACGATCGGGGCCACGCGCCTCGATCGCGGCATTGAAGGCGGCGAGCCAGTCACTGACGATGCGTTTCGCATCACGGTTCAATTCGACATCCATGCTGAGACCCTGTCGCATGAGGCCCGTGAAGACAACAGAGGCGCAGGGACGCGGACGAATGGCCTTTCGTGGTCAGGCCGATCGCTCCGTGGCGGCTAGGCTGCGCCGCGGTCGGCGCGATACAGCCGGATAGTCAAGAGCAGAGCCCGTCCGAGCATTGCACTCCCGCACAATATGGCGACGAGGGCCGCGCCAAGCCGGAAAATCTCCAGATCGGGATTTCCCAGGAATGCCGCCACGCACTCCACGGCGACCGCAGCCCCCACGGCGACCGCAACCCACACCAGGAGGAGCTTGGCGGCGTGCGAGAGGTTCACCTGCGGCCGGTACATGTCATGCCGGATGCCGATCGTCATCCCGCGCGCCGCGCCCACCAGGAAGCCGGCGGCGAAGCCGGCACCGAAAAGCCAGCGCGGTTGGTGCTCTGCGAGTTGGAGGAGGGAGAGGATGGTCGCCGCGAACAGGGCCAGAAACGCGGGCGCGAACAGACGCCATGTCGAGATGTAGCGTCGGCGGACCTCCCGCAGGGAAAGGTAGATGCAGCCGCCGGCCGCTCCAACCAACAACAAATGGACCAAGGTCAGATTGTGGATCACCCGTCCAGATTACACGGCAATCGTGTCAGTTAAAGGGTTCCGCCATCGGTCGCCGGTGCCGTCGTCCAAGACAGGCTCGGCACCGGCTGGAAAGCCGGCGAGTTCCGGGCAGCGAGCCGAGGATTTCGAAAAGCCGGCATTTCGTGCGTGTTGCCTCCCCTCGACTGTCGTGGTTTGTTCCGCGCCACTTCGGGGGAGCGAAACGTCCACTAGGGAGTTTATTGTGAATCGACGTCAATTCATTGTGGCCGGCTCGGCTGCCGGCGCTTTCGGTTTGGCCGGCGGGGCCTTTCCGGCGGCCGCACAGACCCAGTTCTCGATCGTGACCGGCACGACGGGCGGCGTCTACTATCCGCTGGGCGGTGCGATGGCGAACATCCTGAGCAAGAAGGTGCCGGGATGGGCGGTCACCGCCGAGGCGACCGCGGGCTCGGTCGCGAACATGCACATGATCCGGGACGGCAAGGCGCAGATGGCGCTGACCCAGTGCGACACGGCCTACGATGCCATCAAGGGCCTCGACAAGTTCAAGGGCAAGCCGGTGGACTCGCGCACCCTCGCGGTCGTGTATCCCAACCTCGTCCATTTCGTGACGATGGAAGGCACCGGCATCAACAAGCTTTCCGACATCAAGGGCAAGCGCATCTCGACCAGTGCCCCGGTGAGCGGATCCGAGGTCATGGCCCTGCGCATCATCGATGAACTCGGCCTGAAGCTCAGCGACATCAAGCGCGAGCGCCTGTCGCCGGCCGAGAGCACGAATGCGATGAAGGACGGCAAGCTCGACGGTTATTTCTTCAACGGTGGTCCACCGGTCGCCGCGATCACCGATCTGGCGGCGTCCCAGGGCATCAAGATCAAGCTGATCTCCACGGCCGACCTGGTGCCGGCGCTGAACAAGAAGTTCGGTCCGGTCTTCGCTGCCAGCCAGATTCCGGCCAAGGCCTACCCGAACCAGGATGCGGCGGTGCCCGTGATCGCCATCTGGAACATCCTCGTGGTGCCGGCGTCGATGAGCGACGATCAGGCCTACACGATCACCAAGACCCTGTGGGAGAACCATGCCGACCTGATCGCCACCCACAAGGCGTCGACCGACATGACGGCTGACAACCAGAAGGCCGCGAATTCGTCGGTCCCGTTCCATCCCGGCGCGATGAAGTACTTCGCCGAGAAGGGCATCAAGCTGTCGTAGCGACAGGACGACCGGCGGGGCCCTCCGAGAGGGGGGCCCCGCTTCCATTTTGGGGGTGGGAAGAACGATGACGGTCCAGGCCGAGCTGCTGAGCGACGAGGAAAAGCGCAAGATCGAGGAGCTCGTCGAGCAGGAAGAGGGCGGCATCCACAAGTTCGTGGGCTGGTGGGGCAAGGTCCTCACCTTCATCGCCTTCACGATGACCATCTTTCATCTCTACGCCGCCGCGTCGACGGTCGACACGCAGTCGCTGCGTGAGATCCACGTGGCCTACGCCCTGTCTCTCGTCTTCCTGCTGTTCCCGGCGGTGAAGAGCTGGCGCAACCGGGTCGCGCCGTGGGACATCGCGGCGGCCGGGCTGGTGATCGTCGTGATCTGGTACATGATGACGGGTGGTAGCTGGACGAGCTTCGCCAATGCCGACGACTTCCTCGACCGGTACGTCTCGCCGACCCAGACCGATCTGGTCATCGGCGGGATTCTCATCCTGCTGGTGCTGGAATCGACCCGCCGGGCCACCGGCTGGATCATGCCGATCCTGTCGGTGATGTTCCTGGCATACGCGATGTGGGGCAACTACCTGCCGGCGCCGTGGACGCACAAGGGCTATCCGCTGTCCGACCTGATCGCCGAAGAGTACATGACGCTGAACGGTATCTTCGGCTCGGCCATCGACGTTTCCGCCACGCTGATCATCCTGTTCACGATCTTCGGCGCCATCCTGCAGGCCTCGGGCGCCGGTCGGTTCTTCATCGACTTCTCGCTGCGTGCCATGAAGGGCCAGCCCAATGCAGCCGGTCGCGCGGTGGTGCTTTCGTCCTTCCTGCTGGGCGGACCTTCCGGTTCAGGCGTCGCCACCACCGTGACCATCGGCACCGTCGCTTGGCCGATCATGAAGGAGGCGGGCTACGGCAAGTCGGCAGTCGGCGGGCTGTTGGCGGCGGGCGGCCTGGGCGCCATCCTGTCGCCGCCGGTCCTGGGGGCCGCGGCCTTCCTGATCGCCGAATATCTGAAGATGTCCTACCTCGACATCGTGCGGATGGCCCTGATTCCCACCTGCCTCTACTACTTCGGCTTGCTGATGATGACCGAGATCGATTCGCGCAAGTACGGCCTTCGCGCGGTCGATCCTACGGTCGACCTCACCATGTCGCAGCTGATGTTGCGGTACGGCTTCCACTTCACGTCGCTGATCTCGGTGGTCGTGCTGATGGTGTGGGGCTTCTCCGCGACCTACGCCGTGTTCTGGTCGATCCTGCTCGCCATCCTGGTGAGCTACCTGCGTGCCGACACTGCACTCTGGCCGGGCCGCCTCTTCCGGGCGCTGGCGGACGGGTCGATCCAGGCGCTGGGCGTTGCGGCGACCTGCGCCTGTGCCGGCCTGATCGTCGGCGTCATCACCAAGACCGGCCTGGCGCTGAAGTTCTCCTCGATCGTGATCGATCTGGCAGGCGGTTCGCTGTTCTGGACGGCGATGTACACGGCGCTGATCGTCTGGGTGGTTGGCCTCGCAGTGCCGGTGACGGCCTCCTACATCATGTGCGCCGTGATCGCCGCGCCCGCGCTGATCAAGCTCGGCATCCCGGACTATGCCGCTCACATGTTCATCTTCTACTACGCCGTGCTCTCGGAGGTTTCGCCCCCGACCGCGCTGGCGCCGTTCGCGGCCGCCACGATCACGCGCGCCGATCCTTACGTGACCACGCTGCAGAGCTGGAAGTATGCGCTGCCGGCCTTCCTCGTGCCGTTCATCTTCGTGCTCGATCCGATCGGAACAGGCCTGCTGCTGGAGACGCCCAAGAACATGAGCTGGCTCTGGATCCCTTGGGTGACGCTGGGGGCGACGGGTGGCATCGTGGCGCTGGCCGTCGCGGCCCAGGGCCATCTGTGGCGGCCCCTCTCCGTCGGCACGCGCATGATCTGCGGTGTGGCGGGAATCGCGCTCACCTTCCCAGGGATCATCGACGATTGGGTGGGGGGAATGGTCGCCGCGCGCGGGATCGGCCTTGCGGTGCTGGCCGCGGTCATCGTCTACGAATACGCACAGCCCAGGCGGGCCGGCACAGCCGCTGCCTGAGGGCTGCTGACCCGGCTCGGCCGGTTATTGGAAGACGACGCGGGCCTCGCGACCCAGCATCTGCGGAATGCCGTGCGGATCGTCGGGCTTGATCTCGACCTCGACCAGCCGCGCATTGGATTCGCCGAGGTCCGCTTCGGACCGCTTGGTGCGCTTCACCGTCAAGGGCGTGCGGGCGATCGTTCCGACATGGACGGTGCGGCTGCCCTGGAAGGTGAATTCGACTTTGCCGCCTGGCTTGACGGTACGCAGATGTATTTCGTCGACATCGGCGAAGATGCGGATCTGGTCGAGATCGACGATCTTCGCGATGCCCCTGAACGAGATCCGCTCACCCTGGCGGGTGTAGATGTCGACCACGACCCCGTCGAGGGGCGAGCGCACCACGGCCAGCTCGCGCTCGATCCTGGCTTCGTCGAGCTTGGCTTCCAGGATGGCGATGTCGGACTCGGTCTGCGCCAGGTCGGCCGCGAGTACTTCCTTCTGGAAGCGGAGTTTCGCTTGCTCACGCTCCAGGGACTGCTGGGACAGGTTGGATTGAAGCTGCTTCTGGTCGGGCGGGGCGCTCGACCGCGAAAGCTCGAGGTCCTTGAGCCGGTTTTCCTCGGACGCCGTCCTGACCGAAATTTCCTGCAGCGCGATTTCGGTCGTCCTGTAGCCCGAGATCATCGACTCGCGCTGACGGCGCGCCTTGGCGAGCTCCGATTCGATCCGGCGTACCTCGACATCCGCCATCGCGTAGTTGTTGAGGATCGCGATGATCTCGCCGCGCTTGACGGTCTGGCCGTTCTTGATGCGCAGTTCGGTCAGAACCGAGCCGCCCACCGGATCGCCGGCAATGACGGCCGTCCCGGCAGGTGCATCCGTGTAGCCGCGCGAAATCAACGGCCCGTTCACCTCCGACCTGTTCTGCGCCGTGCCGACCTGGAGATCCGGCAGGACGAAGACGATGGCCAGCGAGATCACGGCGACCGCGAGCGCGACAGCGCCGACCCATGCAATTTTATTGCTTTGCGCCATCCCGGACCGTCTTTACCACCCAGCGAGAAGGGCCCGTATTTACTTGATCGTCAAGGAGGAAGCGCTGGTGCTGCCGGACAGGATTGAACTGTCGACCTCCCCCTTACCAAGGGGGTGCTCTACCACTGAGCTACGGCAGCGCGCGGCGGGGGTATGCCACACGGTCGGGAGCGGTTCAACCGCTGCCGCCGTCCGAAACGGAAGCCGTTCCGCTGCTTGCCCGGCCTCCCGGCGTCTGCCTACCCTTGTGCAAAGAAAACGGAGGAACGGATGGACTGGCGCCCGATTTCTGCAGACTCCCACATCACCGAGCCGCCCGGCTGCTATCGCGACCATATCGATCCGGCTTACCGCGAGCGTGCGCCGCACGTCGTCCATCACGACGGAATGGGCGATATCTACATCGTCGACGGCATGAAGACGCCGGTGCCGATGGGCTTGATCGCGGCTGCCGGCGTGGCGCCCAAGGACATCAGGATCGGCGGCGCCAGGTTCGAAGACCTGCATCGCAGCGGATGGGATCCTTCCGTTCGCCTGCAGGACCAGGACCGGGATGGCGTCGCTGCGGAGATCATCTACCCCACCGTGGGCATGCTGATCTGCAACCATCCCGACTTCGATTTCAAGAAGGCCTGTTTCGACGCCTACAATCGCTGGCTTCAGTCATACTGTGCCTATGCGCCCGACAGGCTGATCGGCATGGGCCAGACGGCGATGCGCACGGTGAAGGAGGGCATCGCCGATCTCGAGCGGATCAAGGCGATGGGCTTCCGAGGCGTGATGATGCCGGGCAATCCTGGGGAGAAGGATTACGACGACCCGATCTACGATCCGTTCTGGGAGGCTGCCATCGCCCTTGGCCTGCCTCTGTCGTGGCACATTCTCACGACCTCGGGCGACAACTCGCTGTCGAAGCCGCGCGGCCCGAAAATCAACGGGTTCCTGTCGATCATCCGTGGCTGCCAGGACATCATGGGCATGCTGGTCTTCAGCGGCGTGTTCGAGCGTCACCCGAAGCTCCGGGTGGTGTGCGTCGAAGCTGATGCCGGGTGGGCGCCCCACTTCATGTACCGCATGGATCATGCGTACAAGCGCCATCGCTACTGGATGAAGGGAAAGGAACTGGAGCGCCTGCCCTCGGAATACTTCCGCGATCACATCACCCTGACCTTCCAGGATGACTGGACGGCGTTCCAGTTCGCCGACCGGCTGTCGCCAAACCAGCTGATGTGGGCCAATGATTTCCCCCACAGCGATTCGACCTGGCCATGGAGCCAGGACGTCATCGCGGAGCAGACCGGTCACCTTCCGCCGGAATTGAGAAAGCGAATACTGCGCGACAACGTCGCCGAACTCTACGCCCTGGCTGCGTAGTCGCGCAGTCGGACGAGACTGCTAGCGCGTGTAGACGACCGTCCGCTCCGCCGGGACCGGCTTCTCGATAACCCGTTCGGTTTGGATGGAGCAGGCCGTTGCCAGCAGCGAGGCGGCCACGATGCCGAGGAGTTTCGCCATCGCAAGCTCCTATCGGGTCGTGTAGACGGTGGTCGTCTGCGTCGGGACCGGCGCAGTATTGTCATACACCACGGTTCGTTCAGCCGAGCGGGCCGGAACCGGCTTCTCGACGACACGCTCGGTATACGAGGCGCAGCCCGCGACGAAAGAGCCGGCGGCCATGAGAATGATTGCTATTTGCTTCACGGAAGCTCCTCTGGGTTTCTGGTGGCGCCTCAACGGCCCATTTGCTCGGGGGTTGCGGGAAGCCAGAGAACGGGGCGGCTGCGCCATTTGCTCGCGGGCGGGCCGGGGTCAGTTGCTATGAAGCTTTTTTGCATTGCTGGCGCAGTGGGAGTTTTGCATATTGTGGGCGGCTAAACGGCCATAGGGGAGAGGGGCTTATGCTCAAGAAGTTGTTTGTTCTACTTGCTGCCACGTTCATGATCGCCGCCTGCGACGAACCTGCGCCGGCCACTGCGCCGCCGCCGCCGCCGCCGCCGGCACCTCAGAGCTTCATGGTCTTCTTCGACTGGGACAGCGCCAAGCTGAACCCGCAGGCCACGAACGTGATCGGTCAGGCTGCAGCAGCCTACAAGACCAAGGGTAGCGCTCGCATTACGGCGACCGGCCATACCGACACCACCGGCTCGGAAGCCTACAACATGGCGCTGTCGCTTCGCCGCGCGAATGCGGTCAAGGATTCGCTGGTTCAGCAGGGCGTGCCGGCCACCGCGATCGCGGTTGTCGGTCGCGGCATGCAGGGCCTGCTCGTCCCGACCGGCCCGAACGTTCGTGAGCCGCAGAACCGTCGCGTCGAGATCGTCATCGCGCAGACGATGGCTGGTCCGATGGATGACGCTGCCTACTGCCGGGCTTTGGCCGCGAAGTGGCGCGAGTACTCGCGTCGGGACTCGGTGGCCGGCGAGGCCCCCGCGGCGATCGCCAAGTGCGATGCCGGCGACTACAAGGCAGGCATTCCCGTCCTCGTGAAGATTCTCACGGACGCGAAGGTTCCGCTGCCGCCGCGCACCTGATACCTGGCACCATCGACGGAAAAGGCGGCCCTCGTGGCCGCCTTTTTTGTTTTGCTAGCTTCCTTTGCCGGGGCGCGCCGGGAGGCGGGCCCACAGCCTGGGCTGGAGTTCGTGATATTCGATCCAAGGGCCGGTTTCGGCGAACCCGGGATCCAGAGCGCCGACGTCGCTCACCCAATAGCCCAGGGTGCGGCGATTGGGGTCGAACCGCCAGGTGCCGACCACGATCTCGTCGGCGACATGACCTGTGAGGCCCGGGCAGAATAGCAGGATGGGACCTTCGTCCTTGGGCGCGGTTTCGATCGGCCGCCATGTCGGCTGTCGGAGCGACTCGATTTCGGCCGCCGCCCGCCAGCGCACGTCGTCTGCGAGGACGCCGGTCTCGTCAGCCGCCGCTCCGAACTGCTCGCGGCACTGGGCCCTCAATTCGTCGACAATGTCCTTCATCCCATATCTCCGCCGCATCGATATCCGGGCGTGCCTTCTACCGCAGCTCGGTGCTTCTTGATCAACCGTCCAATATAATGGAAGATGTGTCCATCATTCGGGAGTAAAGGTGGCGCACGGCATCAACGATCGGATAGCGGCCCGGGTCCGCGAACTCCGGGGGAAGGGCGGCCTCTCGCTCGAGGCCCTGGCGGAAGCCAGCGGCGTCAGCCGTTCGATGATTTCCCTGATCGAACGCGGCGAGAGCAACCCGACCGCCGTACTCCTTGAGAAGCTGGCAACCGGTCTCGGCGTTTCGCTGGCTTCGCTCTTCGAAACGACAGCCGAGCCGCCGCTGCCGATGTCCCGCCGCGCCGATCAGGTGGAATGGCGAGACCCCGAGTCCGGCTACCTGCGGCGCAATGTTTCGCCGGGCGGCTTTCCGTCGCCCATCCAGATCGTCGAGGTGTCTTTCCCGGCGGGGGCTCGTGTTGCCTACGAGACGGCAGCGCGGCCGGGGATCACCCATCAGCAGGTCTGGGTGCTCGAAGGCGAGATCCATGTGACCTTGGGGGAGGAGCGGTTCGAGCTGCGTGCTGGCGACTGCCTGGCGATGGTGCTCGACCGGCCGATCGCCTACCACAACGCAACCCGAAACCCGTCTCGCTACTGCGTGATCATTGTCGCGCCGCGGCCGGCCTGAAGCATGGACCTGACCGACGTCTCGCTTGCCCTGCTGAGCGCCGTTCTGCACGCGGGGTGGAATGCCGCCGTGAAGGCGAGCCCCGCTCCGGCGCAGGTCATGACTTCCCAGATGGTGCTGGGTGCCGTGCTCGTCGTTCCGGCGCTCTTCTTCTCGGGCCTCCCGAATCTCGCATCCTTCGGCTGGATCGCGGCCTCGACCGTGATGAACGTTCTCACCGTGTCGGCTCTCCTGCGGGCTTATGAGCTCGGCGGGTTTGGTCTGGTGTACCCGGTGGTCCGCTCTCTTGCGGTCCTGATGGTGGTGCCTCTGGCGGTCGTGGCGACGGGCGAACGGTTGGCGACGGCAGGGCTGCTTGGCGTCCTGGTCATCGCTCTCGCGCTTGCGATCCTCGCGTGGGACTCCGCGCGCGGGACGGGAATCACGCGAGCGGCGATCGGATGGACCGCGGCGGCGGGAATCGGCACGGCGGCCTACATCATGTGCGATGCGCAAGGCGTGCGGCTCTCGGGATCGCCGTGGGCCTACGGCTTCGTCGTCTCGATCACCAATGCCGCCGCCATGGCCTGGCGGCAGCGGCGCGCTGGGCTGCCTTGGGTGCAGGTGAAGGCGCACTGGGCTTTCGCCTTGCCGATCGCCATTGCCTCCATGGGATCGTACCTGATCATTCTCTGGGTCTGGAGCCATGCACCGATCGCCCCGGCGGCCGCGTTGCGGGACACCAGCGCCATCTTTGCCGTCCTCATCGCAGTGTTCTGGCTGAGGGAGCCCTTCACGCGAATGCGAATCGCGGCTGTGCTGCTGGCGGCGGCCGCGATTCCCTTGTTGCGGGTCGGCTGACGGCGCAAGGAGGAGGCGCGGGCTTGTGCGGGGGGCGGTCCGGTGACAGCATCGACCTCGATCACAGCGTCCCCGTTGCGGCCGAGGAGACTCCCATGGAAGTCGATGGTCTTGTCACGGCGTTGGAGCGGATCGAGCATGCGACCCGCGATTTCGTACATCCTTCACGCAACGCGGAGGCGCCGGCGGCGCTTTTGAATGTGCTCGAGGAATGCGGGCGTGTGCTGGGCAATGCTCACGCGATCGATCCCGGACTGGACGATGCCCGCAACGAGGCCTCGCGGCACTGCGCTGCGGTCCAGAGGAACCTTTCGGCCGTGCTCGAGGAGGTTCGCCAGCTGCACGTGACCGTGAGCGGCATGCTGCCGGCGCTCGTGCGGATCGCCGATCGCGAATGACATGAAAAAGCCGGGGACAAAGCCCCGGCTTTCGATCTCTCCGAACCCGGTCTTTCCCAGCCCCGGTCCTCAACCCTCGTCGAGGAAGCTGCGCAGCATGCGCGAGCGGCTCGGGTGCTTCAGCTTGCGCAAAGCCTTGGCCTCGATCTGGCGGATACGTTCGCGGGTGACCGAGAACTGCTGGCCGACTTCCTCCAGCGTATGGTCCGTGTTCATGCCAATGCCGAAGCGCATGCGCAGCACGCGTTCCTCGCGCGGCGTGAGGGTGGCCAGGACGCGGGTCGTGCTCTCGCGCAGGTTGCCCTGGATCGCCGCCTCGAGCGGAATGACGGCGTTCTTGTCCTCGATGAAATCTCCGAGGTGGCTGTCCTCCTCGTCGCCGATCGGCGTCTCGAGGCTGATCGGCTCCTTGGCGATCTTCAGGACCTTCCGCACCTTCTCCAGCGGCATGCCGAGCTTCTCGGCCAGCTCCTCGGGCTGAGGCTCGCGACCGATCTCGTGCAGCATCTGCCGGCTGGTGCGGACGAGCTTGTTGATGGTCTCGATCATGTGCACGGGGATGCGGATGGTGCGCGCCTGGTCGGCGATCGAGCGCGTGATGGCCTGTCGGATCCACCAGGTGGCGTAGGTCGAGAACTTATAGCCACGGCGGTACTCGAACTTGTCCACCGCCTTCATCAGGCCGATGTTGCCTTCCTGGATGAGGTCGAGGAACTGCAGGCCGCGGTTCGTGTACTTCTTGGCGATCGAGATCACGAGGCGCAGGTTGGCCTCGATCATCTCCTTCTTCGCCCGCATCATCTCGCGCTCGCCGTCCTGGACGGTCTTGCACATGCGGCGGAACTCGAAGATCGGCGCACCGCAATGGTCGGAGATCTCCTTGATCTCGGCTCGGATCTTCTCGATCTCGGGACCGCGCTTCTTGGCGAAGTCCTTCCAGCCGCGGCCCGGCAGCTTGCCGACCTTTTCCAGCCAGTTGGGATCGATCTCGTGCGTGAAGTAGTTGTCGAGGAAGTCCTGCCGCGAGATACGGAAGCTCTCTGCCGTGCGCAGCAGCTTGCCCTCGAGCATCATCAGCTTGCGGTTGAGGTCGTAGAGCGAGAGCTTGAGCTGCTCGATGCGGGCAGCGTTGATGTGCACCGTCCGCACCAGCTCGACGATCTTCTTGCGGTGCTTCTCGTAGCTCTTCTCGAACTCGGCGCTGGGCTTCTGCCCGCGGGCGAGCGTCGACAGGCGCCGGTTCTGCACCTTCGACATCTCGATATAGACTTTGTAGATCTTGGTGAGGGTGCGCAGCACCTCGGGCTTCAGCTTCTCCTCGAGCGCCGACAGCGAGAGCGCGTTCTCGTCGTCCTCCTCGCCGCCTTCTGCCGCCGGGACCTCGCCGCCTTCCCCGTTCACGGCGGGCGCGGCCGGACGAACGAGCTTCGGCATGGCCGGACGCGGCATCGGCGGCGCGGCCGCCGGCGCCGCGTTCACGCCCTTGCCCTCGCCGGGAGCGCCGCCGCCCTGCGTCGCCTCCAGGTCGATCACGTCGCGCAGCAGGATGCGGCCCTCGTTGATCGCGTCGCGCCAGTGCAGCAGCGCCGTGATCGTCATCGGGCTCTCGCAGATGCCGCCGATCATCTTGTCCTGACCGGCCTCGATGCGCTTGGCGATCTCGATCTCGCCCTCGCGGCTCAGCAGCTCGACGCTGCCCATCTCGCGGAGGTACATGCGCACCGGATCGTCCGTGCGACCCAGTTCCTCGTCCTCGCCGGTGGCCTCGGCGGCGACCACCGCCGTCTTTGCCGGTTCGGCCGCCGTGGCGGAAGCCGTGTCCTCCGGTTCCTCGGCCTCGACGACGTTCACCCCGGCTTCGGAGAGCATCGCCATCGTGTCCTCGATCTGCTCGGAGGACACTTCGTCGGGCGGCAGGGCGGCGTTCAGCTCGTCGTAGGTGACGTAGCCGCGTTCCTTGCCCTTCTGGACGAGCTTCTTGAGCTCGGCACCGAGCGAGTCGAGCAGGGGGGCGTCGGGACCCTCTTCCCGGGCATCGGCGGCTTCGGGTTGAACTACGGTCGCGGTTTTGGTCGCCATTTACTCAAATCCTTGGGTGCGACAAACGGATAGAACGGCCAAAGGGCCGTTATTTGGCTGCAAGAAGGGGAGGCGGGAGGGCGGCCCCGCAAAACTACCCTTCTACTATATGGGGCTTCAGTGCAAGCAGCGATAGGGGGCGACCGGTGAATCTGCGCGGCCCCGTTACAGCGCATTGGACTCGGCATTCTCCCGCCTCATGCGATCCAGGATGGCCTGCAGACGCTGCAAATTCTCGTCGGACATGTCCTCGGCGAGGGCTTCCTCGGCCCGTTTCAGCTCCTCCGGGCCGGCCTGGAGATGGTTCAGGTGGCGGGCCGCCCGCCGCCACTGGCCGACCCAGCCCTCGGGATCGGCCGGAACGTCCTTGAAGGCGCTTCGTGCCTTGAGGCGGGTTTCCGCGGCGAGGCGTCCCAGCCCGATCCGCTCCAGATGCTGTCCGATCAGCTGCGCCTCGAGCGAGGGATCGCCCGCGGCCTCGTCGGCAGCGGGATCGACCCCTGACGGGACCAGGGAAAGCGCGTCCAGCAACCCACTGCGCAGGCGGGCCAGCTCGGGGTGGCTGATCGGCATCGAGGCCAGTTCTTCGGCCAGAACGTGCAGAAGAGCGGGGCGCTCGATCAACGCACCCAGCAGCACACGCTCCTGGCGCGATCCGTCGAGTCCCTCTCCCGCCCGGCGCGCCGCAGATCCGGCTGCGAAGGGGGCAGGTTCGGGATCGCCGGGCCGACGGAACGGCTTGCGCATCCCGCCGCCGGGCTGCCAGGCCGGCGCCTCGGGCCGGCGCATCCGGTTCAATCGGTTGCGCATTTCGGTTCGGTAGTAGTCCCGCACCATGGGGTCGGCGATCTCGGCCACCCGCTGCTCGATGCTGCGCTGCAGGCTGGCCCGGCGCTCCGGGGTGTCGGCCGGCCGACCTTCGATTTCCAGATCCCAGACGATATCGGACAGCGGCCGGGCGAGATCGAGGACGCGGCGGACCGCCTCTGCTCCGCGTGACCGGATCAGGCTGTCAGGATCCTCTCCGGCCGGCATGGTGAGGAATCGCAGGCTCTTGCCGGGGCGGAGCAGCGGGAGAGCCCGTTCCGCCGCGCGGGACGCGGCGCGGCGGCCGGCATTGTCGCCGTCGAAACACAGATAGGGCTCGTCCGCCAGCTTCCAGAGCTCGCCGAGCTGTCCTTCCGTGAGGGCGGTGCCGAGCGGGGCCACGGCGCCGGTGAAGCCTGCCCCGTGGAGGGCGATCACGTCCATGTAGCCCTCCGCCACGATCACCGGCTGGTCCCTGGTCGCGGCCTGCCGTGCCCGGTCGAGACAGTAGAGGTTGGCGCCCTTGTGGAAGAGAGGCGTCTCGGGCGAATTCAGGTACTTGGGCTCACCTGCGCCCATGACGCGGCCGCCGAAGGCGATGGCGCGGCCGCGCCGGTCGTTGATCACGAACATCACCCGGCCCCGGAACCGGTCATAGGGGTCGCGCCCGTCATCCGGCTGGATGGCGAGCCCGGCTTCGACGATCTTCTCGATCGGAACGTTGTCGCGCTTCAGCGCGGAGATCAGGCCGTCCCGAGAATCGGGCGCAAACCCCAGGCGGAAATCATCGATCGTGGCGTCGGAGAGGCCGCGCCCCCGCAGATAGTCCAGCCCTTGGCGGCCAACCGGCAGGCGAAGCTGCTTCTGGAACCAGACAGCTGCCATTTCCACGACCTGCTGAAGTGTGGCGGCGCGGTCGGCGCGCTCGCGCTCGGCCGGCGTCGCCACCGGCACGGGCAGGTTGACCTCGCGGGCAAGCTTCTCGACCGTTTCGGGGAAGGACAGCCCTTCCGTCTTCATCACGAAGTCGATGGCGCTGCCCTTCTCGTGGCAGCCGAAGCAATAGAAAAAGCCCTTCTTGTCATTGACGGTGAAGGACGGGGTCTTCTCGTTGTGGAAGGGGCAGAGGCCCGCGTACTCGGCGCCCGACCGGCGCTTCAGCGACACTTTCCGGCCGACGATGTCGGACAGGCTGAGGCGCGCGCGCAATTCGTCGAGGAAGCCCGGGGGGAAGGCCATCCCTCAAGATGGGCCCCCGATGCGGCCCACGCTACAGCTAATAGCGGGGAAGAATTAACCTGCGAGTGCCTTCTTCACGGCGGCGGACGCCTTGGCGAAGTCCATCTGGCCGGCGTACTTGCCCTTCAGCGCGGCCATCACGCCGCCCATGTCCTTGACCGAGGTGGCGCCTGCGGCCGCGATGGCCTCGCGAACCGCGGCCTCGACCGCGGCCTCGTCCATCTGCTGCGGCAGGAAGCGTTCGATCACGCCGATCTCGGCCTTTTCCTTCTCAGCCAGGTCGGCGCGTCCGCCCTTTTCGTAGAGGGCGATCGATTCGTTCCGCTGCTTGATCATGCTCTGCATCATCGACAGGATCTTGTCGTCGGCCACACCCTCGCGGCTGGCCTCCGTCCGGGCGGCGATATCGACGTCCTTGAGCTTGGCGATGATCAGCCGAATCGTGCCCAGCGACGCCTGATCCTTGGCGCGCATCGCCTCTTTCATCGCTTCGGTCAGTTTTTCGCGCAGCATCGGTTGGGTCCCATTGGTACGCCCGCAGGCTAAGGGGCGGAAACTAATCGCCCCGACCGCTGTTGGCAAAGCAAATAAGCTATTGAAATAGCTTAGAAATTGGCTGCCTTCCGCGCCTTGACCCTCTGCGGCGGCTTGGTTACAACCCGCCCGGCTTGCCGATCGCCTCGCCCATGCCGGGTCCGGGGCGAGGCCGCGCGAGCCGCACGAACGGGCAAAATCATCATGACTTCACCTAAGACCGCCGGCGCGAACGACGCCGCGCCGCGTTGGGCCACGGCCGCGCTGGTGCTGGCCGACGGCACGGTCTACTGGGGCAAGGGAGTGGGCGCCGCCGGCCATGCCGTGGGCGAGGTCTGCTTCAACACCTCGATGACCGGGTACCAGGAGATCATCACCGATCCGTCCTATGCCGGCCAGATCATCACCTTCACCTTCCCGCACATCGGCAATGTCGGTACCAATCTCGAGGATATCGAGACGATCACCCCGGCCGCCCGCGGGGTCGTGCTGCGCGGCGACATCACCGAACCGGCGAACTGGCGCTCCGTGAAGCCACTCGACGACTGGCTGAAGAGCCACAATCTGCCGGGTATCTGCGACGTCGATACGCGCGCCGTCACGCGGCGCATCCGCGACGGCGGCCCGCCCAACGGCGTGGTCGTCCATGCGCCCGACGGCATTTTCGACATCCCGAAGATGCGCCAGATCGCGCTCGACTGGCCGGGGCTCGACGGCATGGACCTGGCGATCGAGGTCACGACCAAGCAGACCTACAATTGGGACGAGACCAAGTGGGCGCTGGGCAAGGGCTACGGCAAGCTCACCGATCCCAAGTATCACGTCGTCGCCGTCGACTACGGCGCCAAACGCAATATCCTGCGCTGCCTCGCCAATACCGGCTGCAAGGTCACGGTCGTGCCCGCGACGGCCACGGCCGAGGACATCCTGCGCCACAATCCCGACGGGGTATTCCTGTCGAACGGGCCGGGCGACCCGGCAGCCACGGCGGTCTATGCCTCGCCGGCCATCCAGGCCGTGCTCGACAAGAAGGTGCCGCTGTTCGGCATCTGCCTCGGACACCAGATCCTCGCCCTGACGCTGGGCGGCAAGACCCGCAAGATGGAGCGCGGTCATCGCGGCGCCAACCAGCCGGTCAAGGACCTGACCACGGGCAAGGTCGAGATCACGTCGCAGAACCACGGCTTCTGCGTCATTCCCGAATCGCTGCCCGAGAACACCGTGGTGACGCACGTGTCCCTGTTCGACGGCATCAACGAAGGTCTGCGCTGCACCGACAAGCCGGCCTTCTCGGTCCAGTATCACCCCGAAGCTTCGCCCGGCCCGACCGACAGTCACTATCTCTTCGATCGCTTCGTCGAGATGATCGACAAGAGCAAGGGCAAGTAGAGAAATCATGCCCAAGCGCACAGACATCAAATCCATCCTCGTCATCGGCGCCGGTCCGATCGTCATCGGTCAGGCCTGCGAGTTCGATTATTCCGGCGTCCAGGCCTGCAAGGCGCTGAAGGACGAGGGCTATCGCGTCATCCTGATCAACTCGAACCCGGCCACGATCATGACCGATCCCGGCCTGGTCGATGCGACCTATGTCGAGCCGATCACTCCCGATTTCGTGGCCCGCATCATCGAGAAGGAAAAGCCCGACGCCATCCTGCCGACGATGGGCGGCCAGACGGCGCTGAACACCGCGATGGCGTTGCATCGCGACGGGCGGCTGGAAAAGTACGGGGTCGAGCTGATCGGCGCCAATGCCGAGGCCATCGACAAGGCCGAGGACCGTCTGCTGTTCCGCGACGCCATGACCAAGATCGGGCTCGAATGCCCCAAGAGCGAGGTCGTGCACAATCGCGAGGAGGCGGCGAACGCGCTGGATCGGGTCGGCCTGCCGGCGATCATCCGCCCGTCCTTTACCTTGGGCGGCACCGGCGGCGGCATCGCCTATAATCGCGACGAGTACTTCGAGATCGTGGCCGGCGGCGTCGATGCCTCGCCGGTCGGCGAGGTGCTGGTCGAGGAATCCGTGCTCGGCTGGAAAGAGTACGAGATGGAAGTCGTGCGCGACCGCAACGACAACTGCATCATCATCTGCTCGATCGAGAACGTCGATCCGATGGGCGTGCATACCGGCGACTCGGTGACCGTCGCGCCGGCGCTGACGCTCACCGACAAGGAATACCAGATCATGCGCGACGCCTCGATCGCGTGCCTGCGCGAGATCGGCGTCGATACCGGCGGCTCGAACGTGCAGTTCGCCGTCGATCCGGCGTCCGGCCGCATGGTGGTGATCGAGATGAATCCGCGAGTCTCGCGCTCCTCGGCACTGGCGTCCAAGGCCACGGGCTTCCCGATCGCCAAGGTCGCGGCGCGTCTGGCGGTCGGTTACACGCTCGACGAGCTGCTGAACGACATCACCGGCGAGACGCCTGCCTCGTTCGAGCCGACGATCGACTACGTCGTCACCAAGATGCCGCGCTTCGCCTTCGAGAAGTTCCCGGGCGCGGAGCCGCTGCTCAACACCTCGATGAAGAGCGTGGGCGAGGCGATGTCGATCGGCCGGACCTTCCAGGAATCGCTGCAGAAGGCGCTGCGTTCGATGGAGACGGGCCTGACCGGCCTGAACGAGATCGAGATCAAGGGCGCGCCGGACAAATCCGCCATCGTCGGGGCCCTGGCGCGGCCGACGCCGGACCGCATCCTGGTGATCGCCCAGGCGTTCCGGAGCGGCCTTTCGGTCGAGGAAGTCGCCCAGGCGTCGAAGTACGAGCCTTGGTTCCTGCGTCAGATCGAACAGCTCGTCCAGATCGAGGCAGGCCTGCGCAGGAACGGCCTGCCGACGGATGCGAAGGCCTTTCTCGACCTCAAGAAGAAGGGTTTTTCCGACGAGCGGCTGGGTGAGCTGACCGAGCAGAGCGCGATGGACGTGGCGAAGAGGCGCCGCGCGCTTGGCGTGCGGCCGGTCTTCAAGCGCATCGACACCTGCGCCGCCGAGTTCGAATCGCGCACGCCCTATCTCTACTCCTGTTACGAGGGCGACGGTGTGCGGCCGGCCGAATGCGAGTCGCAACCGACCGACCGGCGCAAGATCATCATCCTGGGCGGCGGACCCAACCGCATCGGCCAGGGCATCGAGTTCGACTATTGCTGCGTCCATGCCGTCTACGCGCTGCGCGAGGCGGGCTACGAGACCATCATGGTCAACTGCAACCCCGAGACCGTGTCGACCGACTACGACACGGCCGACCGACTCTACTTCGAGCCCCTGACCGCCGAGGACGTGATCGAGTTGGTCGAGGTCGAGCGTCGCAGCGGCGAGCTGCTGGGCCTGATCGTGCAGTTCGGCGGCCAGACGCCGCTGAAGCTCGCCAAGCCGCTGGAGGCGGCGGGTATCCCGATCCTGGGCACGTCGCCCGATGCGATCGACCTCGCCGAGGATCGCGAGCGGTTCCAGAAGCTGATCCAGGAGCTCAAGCTCCGTCAGCCCGACAACGGGACCGCGACCTCACAGGAAAAGGCGATCGAAGTCGCCGAGAAGATCGGCTATCCGGTGGTGATCCGCCCGTCCTACGTGCTGGGCGGCCGCGCTATGCAGATCGTCTACGATCGCGCCGCGATCGAGCGCTACATGCGCGACGCCGTGAAGGTGTCGGGCAGCAATCCGGTGCTGATCGACTCCTACCTGCGCGATGCCATCGAGGTCGATGTCGATGCGCTGGCCGACAAGGACCAGAACGTCTTCGTTGCCGGCATCATGGAGCATATCGAGGAAGCGGGGATCCATTCCGGGGACTCCGCCTGTTCGCTGCCGCCTTACTCGCTGTCTGCCAAGATCATGGCCGAGATCGAACGCCAGACCGAGGCGATGGCCAAGGCGCTGCATGTCGTCGGCCTGATGAACGTGCAGTTCGCCGTCAAGGACGGCGAGGTCTACGTTCTGGAGGTCAACCCGCGCGCCAGCCGCACCGTGCCGTTCGTCGCCAAGGCGACCGGCCAGCCGATCGCCAAGTTCGCGGCCCGCCTGATGGCCGGCGAGGCGTTGAAGTCGCTCGGCATCAAGAAGTCGAAGGGCAAGCACATCGCGGTGAAGGAAGCGGTGTTCCCCTTCGCCCGCTTCCCCGGCGTCGACATCATCCTCGGGCCCGAAATGCGTTCGACGGGCGAGGTCATGGGGCTGGACATGAACTTCGGACGCGCCTTCGCCAAGTCGCAGCTCGGTGCCGGCAGCAAGGTGCCGGTCGAGGGCGTGGTCTTCGTCTCGGTCAAGGACCAGGACAAGCAGGCGATGGTGAAGCCGGTGAAACGGCTGGTCGAACTGGGCTTCAAGGTCGTGGCGACCCGCGGCACGGCAGAATTCCTGCACAAGCACTCCATCGAGGCGCAGCAGGTCAACAAGGTGTTGCAGGGTAGGCCGCACATCGTCGACCTAATGAAGGACGGCAAGGTCCAGCTCGTCTTCAATACTGTCGACGGCGCGGGCGCCTTGACCGATAGCTTCACGCTCCGGCGCACCGCGCTGATGCACAAGATCGCCTACTACACGACGGTCGCCGGCGCCAAGGCATCGGTCGAGGGCATTGCCGCGGCGAAGGAGGGCGCACTCGACGTGGCGCCCCTTCAATCCTACTTCAAGACCGCCTTCTAACCAGGCGGTCTGTCCGCAACGTGCCGAATCGCACCCCGTATCCGGGGCTGCGTTCGGCGTTGACGCCGTACGATTGATCAAGGACGATTTGGCATGGAACGTATTCCAATGACCGCCGAGGGGCTTCAGCGCCTCGAAGGCGAACTGAAAGTGCTGAAGAGCGTCGAGCGCCCGGCGATCATCAAGGCCATCGCGACGGCTCGCGAACACGGCGATCTCTCGGAGAACGCCGAGTACACGTCCGCGCGCGAAAAGCAGGGCTTCATCGAGGGCCGCATCGCCGAACTCGAGGACATCATCTCGCGAACCGAGGTGATCGACTTCTCCAAGCTTACCGGCAAGATCATCAAGTTCGGCGCGACCGTGCGTCTGGCCGACGAGGATACCGACGAGAAGGTGAAATACCAGATCGTCGGCCCCTACGAGGCGGACCTCGCCCAGGGCCGGATTTCCATCACATCGCCGATCGGCCGGGCCCTGATTGGCAAGACCGTCGGCGACACCGTAGAGGTCCAGACGCCGCGCGGTGGCAAGTCCTACGAAGTGGTGGGCGTGCAGTTCAGCTAGCCGCCATCATGGCCCGCGCCCGGCGGATGCCGGTCGACTTCATGATCGCGTACTGGATGCCGAACAGGCCGATCTTGCTGCCGATCGCCCAGACGGATTTAACGGCCGCCCAGGCCGTGACGTCGAGGGCGATGGCGAGCACGACGTTGAGCACGGCCGAGAAGAACATCATCCCCGCCCAGACATAGCCGAAGGTGATGGCGAGGTCGGGGACGGTCGCCCGCGCGATGGGCGGCAGGTAGCGGGTCATCCAGCCGCGCTTCAGCATCACCAGCCCGACGATCATGTAGATGATGCTCGGCTTCATCATGATGAAGAGCGGGTCGTCGGTGAGGAAAGTCGCGGTTCCGGACGCGAATATGATCACGAGGCTCAGCCACTGCAGCGCTTCGACGGGTTGCTTGTGGACGAGTTGCCAGCCGATCTGGGCGATCCCCAACGCCATGCCGAGCCCGACCGCGAGGAAGAGGTTGCCGGTGAGGGCATAGACCCCAAGGAAGAGTAGCGTCGATGCGAGGTCGAGCAGGAGGATCTTGGACGCCTGGAAGAGGTTTCTCATGGCTCGTCACCTCGGGTTGACGACAACGCCGTGTATCTAAAGCAGCCTATCGATACACGGCGTTTCCCGCAAGAGCCTCAGCCAACGACCTTGATGTAGGTGTCCTTCATCACGATGAGGCCACGACGGAACGTGTAGAGATCGCAGCCCAGCCACTCCTGGCGCTCTCCGTTGCGCAGCGTCGCCGTGCGGTGCCATTCGGTCACTGCCCGGTCGCCACAGATGAACTCGTTGGTGTGGACCCACTTCACATCGCCTGTATTGGCGAACAGCGGCTCGAAATAGCTGCGGATCGCCGCCTTGCCCTTGAAGCTCTGGCCCCAGTAGTCGGGGCCCTTGGCGTTACGAAACTCGCCGTCCTCGGCAAAGGAATTGACGATGCCGTCGACGTCTCGCCGGGCGAAGGCGTCGGCGACACGGTGGAGAATCTCGAAGGTGACATGGTCGTTCATCGACTAGGCCTCCGTCGAGATGGGGACGCCGGGCACTTCCTTAGCTGTCCGGAAGACCATCATGGATTTCACATGGCTTACGTTAGGGGCCGATGTCAGGCGGGTCGTCAGGAATTTCTGATAGTCGTCCCAAGTCTCGGCTACGATCTTGAGCAGGAAGTCGGCCTCGCCAGCCAGCATGTGGCATTCGCGCACCTCGTCCCATTTCGCGATCAGCTCCTCGAACGCCTTGAGATCGGCTTCGGCCTGGCTGTTCAGTCCCACGAGGGCGAACACGGACACGCTGTAGCCCAATGCCTCGGGACTCAGGTCCGCGTGGTAGCCCTTGATGATCCCGGCGCGCTCCAGAGCGCGCACACGACGCAGGCAGGGCGGAGCCGAAATGCCCGCCCGCTCGGCCAACTCCACGTTGGTCATGCGTCCATTCGTCTGCAGGTCGCTGAGAATTCGCCGGTCAATACGATCGAGCTTGGCCCGAGCCATCAGTGTTCCTCCGTTGGGCGCGGTCTATGCCAGAACCATGCCGGGCGCGCAATAAAGTTGCGAGGATACGCCAATTGCCTGTGAACAATTGCGCGTGAAAGTGACTTCTGGCCGTGCAACTCCGCTGAGGTTTGCATATATGTGCAAGATATGCGGTTGGCGGGATGCGGAGCGAACATGGCAGAAACTCAACGCAGCAGGGTAATGATTTTGGGCTCCGGGCCGGCGGGTTACACTGCGGCCATCTATGCCGCCCGCGCCAGCCTGAAGCCGATGCTCGTTCAGGGCATCCAGCCCGGAGGGCAGCTCACGATCACGACGGATGTGGAGAACTATCCAGGCTTCGCGGACGTGATCCAGGGCCCCTGGCTGATGGAGCAGATGCAGAAGCAGGCCGAGCACGTCGGCACGAAGCTGTTCTTCGATACGATCGTGGATGTCGACCTGACCCGGCGTCCGTTTGTCTGCGTGGGGGATTCCGGAGACCGGTACGAGGCCGATTCCCTCATCATCGCCACCGGCGCGACGGCCAAGTGGCTGGGCTTGCCCAGCGAGGAGACTTTCCGCGGCGGCGGCGTGTCGGCCTGTGCGACTTGTGACGGCTTCTTCTTCCGCAATAAGGAAGTGGTGGTCGTGGGCGGCGGCAACACCGCGGTCGAGGAGGCGCTCTACCTGACACATCACGCCTCGAAGGTGACCGTGGTGCACCGGCGCGACAGCTTTCGTGCGGAAAAGATTCTGCAGGACCGTCTTTTCAGGAATCCCAAGGTGACGGTCGTCTGGGATCACGTTGTCGACGAGATCCTCGGCGAGAAGACGCCGGCGCCGATCGTCACAGGTGCGCGCCTGCGCAACGTCAAGACGGGCGCCGTGCGCGACCTCAAAACGGACGGCTTCTTCGTGGCGATCGGCCACTCGCCCAATACGGAGCTGTTCAAGGGCAAGCTCGAGATGGACCTCGAGGGCTATCTGATCACCAGACCTGATTCGACCGCGACCAACATCGAGGGCGTCTACGCGGCGGGCGACGTGCAGGACAAGATCTTCCGGCAGGCCGTGACGGCCGCGGGTACCGGCTGCATGGCTGCGCTCGAGGCCGAGAAGTGGCTGGCGGCACAGGAGACGCGCCACGCCCGGGCCGCGGAGTAAAGCGGACGGCGTGGACAGGGAGGCCATGAAATGGACTGGGACAAGCTGCGGATTTTCCAGGCCGTGGCGGATGCCGGCAGCTTCACCCATGCCGGCGAGTCGCTGAAACTCAGCCAGTCGGCGATCTCGCGCCAGATCGGCGCACTCGAGGAGCAGCTCGGCGTCATGCTGTTCCATCGCCATGCGCGCGGCCTCATCCTGACCGAGCAGGGCGAACTGCTCTACCGGACGGCACGCGACATGGCAGCCAAGGTCAACACGGCTGAAGCGCTGTTGCGCGCCAACCAGGACAAGCCGGCGGGGCGGCTCAAGATCCATGCGACGGTCGGCTTCGGTTCGACGTGGCTGACGGCTCAGATGCACGAATTCATCGCGCTCTACCCCGAAATCGATGTAAGCCTCGTGTTGTCCGACAACGAACTCGATCTCGGCATGCGCGAGGCCGACGTGGCGATCCGCATGGTCATGCCGCGGCAGCCCGGGTTGGTGCAACGCCATCTGTTGACCGTCCGCAGCCACGTCTATGCCTCGCACGACTATGTGCAGAAGTACGGCAAGCCCAATTCGATCGACGAACTCGACCAGCATCGTCTCATCATCTTCGGCGAGGATGCCCGCGCGCCCGTCCAGGACGTGAATTGGCTGCTCCGCGAAGGCAACCCCGACCACAATCCGCGACTGGTGGTTCTTCGGGTGAACAACACGTACGGGATTTTTCGGGCCGTCGAGTCGGGCCTCGGCATCGCGTCGCTGCCGGACTACCTCGCTCGTGAATCCACCAAGCTGGAAATGCTGCTCCCCGACCTGAACGCCCGGACGACAGATGTGTACTTCACCTATCCCGAGGAATTGCGGCACTCCAAGCGCATCGCGGTGTTCCGGGATTTCCTGCTGCGGAAGGTCGCGGAAACGCGCTTTTGAGCATTGAGACTTGCAGGATTGCATGGTCGATGAAAGGCATGCGTTCGCCGCATGCCAGTGTCCAAATCTTCACCACTACCATTCTTCGCCGCGAGGCATAGGTTGAGTGCAGGTTTTCGACACGACCGGTTTTGGCTGATCGGTTCGAAACTCGGGATCCTCATGGTCCCACGTCTCCCAGACGTGAAGCCTCCCTGTTTGACTCGCCGGGCCTTTGGGCCCGGCGTTTTTTTGTTTGGCGCCAGGCGAGGCTCCGGATATTTTCACTTAGCCTGCGTATCCGGCCTTTCTGTTGGTCACTGACAGGGCGCGCTTGATGAGTGATTGGCCTTCCTGGCGAGAACGGCTACGTGCGGCTGGGATGTCGATCGCCCGCCCTGTGAGCTTGGAACGCCGGGAGATCGAAGACTCCGGCCTGTTCGATGCGCAATGGTATCTCGCTCAAGCGCCCGATGCTGCAGTCTCGGGTCTTGATCCGATAGATCACTATCTGACCTACGGCGGGCGTACGGGACTGTCGCCGGGCCCCGAATTCGACACGGCCTGGTACGTGAGCCGCTACAATGACGTCGCCGCGCACGAGATCGATCCGCTGCTCCATTTCATCCGGTTCGGCAGGAAGGCAGGACGGGCCGCCAAGGTGCCGGCCGCGACCCTCTTCGATCAGTTCGAAAGTCTCGGCTACAATTGCGAGTTCGGTTTGGTGCAGCGGCATTTCGGATGCGAGACACTCGATCTGTTGCGGTTCGCCACGACGCCCGTGAAGGGACTCATTCCCTTCCTGAGAGCCGATACCAATCCATTTCTGTCGCCAGATGACCTGGAGGTGAGGACTGCGGTGTGGGGCGAATACAACACCTTCCTGCGACCGTTCGGCTTCCTGTTCCATTCCGATGTGGCGGCAAATTCGCTCCCCCCCGACCGTGTCCGCGATCATGAACTGAGGCGGTTGTGCTTCCTCTGGCGCAAGTTTTCGGAGGATCTTGCGGAGGGTAACCGGATCTTCGTCTTCAAGTCGGGCTTGCTCATGGCGAAGACCAGCGTCGACAGGCTCCTCTCCCTGTTGCGCGAGCGTGGACCGAACCATCTACTCTGGGTGACGCCCGAAGAGCCGGGGCGACCGGCGGGTACGGTCGATGTCGTGGCGCCTGGCTTGATGCGAGGCTGGGTCGACAAAGTGAATGTCGGTCCGGAGGAATGCTCCTTCGATCTTTGGCATGAGGTCTGTCGTCGCGCGCATACGCTATGGCGTACCCGGGCAACATGACCGAGGCCGACATCCGTACGATCCTTACGGAACTGTTCCGCCGGGAATTGAGCAGCCCTGGTTTGGATCCGCGGTCCGACGACGCCGAACAAGACCTGCCGGGCTTCGATTCCGGCAAAAAGGTCCTGCTGATCCTTGCCACGGAAGAGCGATTCGGCATCCGGCTGCGCAGCCGGGAAGTCGATGCCCTGAAACGGTTCGGTGATTGGGTGACCCTCGTCCATCGCCATGTCGCCGTGCAGCCCGTCATCAAGACGGTGCCTGAAACGCTGATGGGTGCGCTGGGCGCATTCGCGGGGCGCGAGCCGGCGCTGGTGGCGCGGGAACGTACGCTCGACTACCCCGGGCTTCTTACAGCTGTCCGGGGAATCTCGACGTGGCTGGTGCGCAACGGGGTCTTGCCTGGGGCTCGCGTGGCGATCGTCCAGCGTGACGGTCCATGGGCCGCCGCCATGCTCCTTGGCGTAGCCCATGCGCACGCCGCTGTGCCACTCAACCCAGCCCTTTCGGCGGCGGACTATGCCTTTGCCACCAAAGACTTCGGCGTGGCCGTCGTCCTAGTCCAGGAAGGTGTGCTGGACGAAGGGCGCCTCGGTGACGTCTCCGCGCCAATACTGTCGTTCGCTCCTTGGACGATACACCCGGTCGGCGACGACACCCCACCGCCGTCCTTGCCCACCTTCCCCGCGTTTCTTCTTCATACGTCCGGGACGACGGCGCGTCCCAAGAAGGTCGTGCTGACGCACGAGCGCATCTTCCGGGGTGCAGGCGCCATTGCGGAAGCCCTGAAGCTCGGTCCGTCGGATCGCTGCCTCACCGGTATGCCGATGTTCCACGTGCACGGCATTCTTAACGCCCTCGCCGCCACATTGGTCAGTGGGGGCTCTTTCGCGCACTCGGGGCCTTTCGACACGTTGGCGTTCTACGCCCACCTCCGCGAGTTCCAGCCGACATGGATCACGGCGGTCCCGACCATGTATCACGCGATCGCGGCCCGACCCGAGCAGCTTCCGGCGGATCACCGCATTCGCTTCCTGCGGACGTCTTCTGCGCCGATGTCCGACGTGCTCGCGGAGCGACTTGAGCAGCTCTTCGCCGTACCGTTGCTGTCGTCTTATGGCATGACAGAAATCGATCCCATCGCCTGCGTCCGTTTCGGCGATGCGCCGCCGCGAGGCACGGTCGGCAGGCCGGCGGGCGTCGATGTTCGGTTGGCCGGACCGGACGGCGCTGAGGTCGCGGACGGCCAGGGCGGGGAAGTCTGGGTCCGCGGACCGCGGGTGATCTCATCCTATGAGGCGGACGAAGCGGTCAATGCAGCAGCGTTCCGAGATGGCTGGTTCCGGACGGGGGATGTTGCGCGACGTGATGCCGATGGCTGGCTTCATATTTCGGGTCGCCTCAAGGAGATCATCAACCGCGGCGGAGAAAAGGTCGCGCCGTTGGAGATCGATGCCGTACTGCTGCGGCATCCGGACGTGATCGAGGCGGCTTCCTTCAGCGTGCCCGACCCGGCGCTGGGCGAGGAGATCGCGGCCGCCGTGGTGCTCACCCCGGACTCCAGACTCACCGAAGACGGTCTCAAGGCCTGGGTGGCCCAGCGGCTGGCGCTTCACAAGTGCCCTCGGCACGTGCGCTTCGTTGTCGCCTTGCCGAAGGGGCCCACGGGCAAGCTTCTCCGAAGTGCCCTGCGTCTCGCGCCCGGCGCGGGCCAGGTACGCGACGGCGATGTGGCGACCGTTTGTTCGGTGTGGGCGGAGGTGCTTGGCGTCCCGAGAGTCCTCCCAACCGACCGCTTCTTCGACATCGGAGGATCGTCCGCGGCGGCGGTCGATATCCTGCTCCTCCTGTCGGAGCGACTCCGTCGTTCCCTGCCGATAGAGGTACTTCTCGACGGCGACACGCCGGCGGCACTGGCAGCCGCCATTCAGCGCCACGGGGGCGTGCCGCCGTGATCGTCGTTTCCGGCATGGCGGGGGCACTTGTCGGCCCGCTGCCGTGGCCGATTGCGACATTGCCCGGATTCGTCGAACTCGCAGCGGTCGGGTGTGACTGGATGCCGGGTCTCGTGGAGGCTGCGCTCGCGGACGCCGGACATCGTGCGGATGATCTCGCTTGGCGGCCAGTCGGCGTCTATCGGGCCGGTGACGGAGCTGAGGCGTGCCGTCTCGCTCAGACGTGGGATTGGTGCGGTCCGGCCTTGGGAATCGATGCCGAGTGCGCCGGCGGACTGGTGGCCCTCCTGCTTGCGGCGCAGGATCTCGAAGTTGGCCGTTGCGACATCGCCGTCGTCGCCGCGGAAAACCTGGCTCCGGGGGAGCGACAGTGGGACGAAGGTTGCGCGCCCCTCGCGGCGGCTGCGCGCGAAGCTCGTCCACGTGCGGGCGCGGCTGTCCTGGTGCTCGAGCGATGGGGCGAGGCGCGCCGTAGGCGGGCCCAAATTGCAGGGGGCGCGCACCGGCGCCTCGGTGCTCCTGCCGGCATGGTGGGCCTGAGCCTTCGGGGTATTGCAGAACTGCTGCGCGACGGCCTCGCCCGGGCCAGCTTATCTCCCGCCGATGTCGGGTACGTCGAACTGCATGCATTGGGCAGCGCAGTCGGGGACGCGGTGGAAATAGCCGCTTTTCGCAAGGTCTGGGAAGATTGTCCCGGCAACCGGCCCACCGTGCTCGGGAGCCACAAGGTACGTCTCGGCCACCTCGAAGCTACAGGCGGACTCGTCAGCCTCGCGCGCATCGTGGCTTGGTTTGACAGATCCATCTTGCCCCCGACGCCGTGGGTGCGCCCTTTTTCCCGTCTGCTGGCTTTCTCCCCGGCGTTCGTGCTGGAACAGGGCGACAATCCGGAGGTACGCGCGGGCGGCAGTCTCGCGCTTTCCCGATCCGGCGTCGGAGCCATGGTTCTGCTGAAGCATTGTCAGGGCAGATTTTGACCAAGACCAAATCCGCCTGTCGCATGTGGGTCGATGTGCCGCTCAATGGCAGGGGCCGTGAAGTAACCTATCGATTGATATGGAGTCGACGATGACCATATATAGTTGGAGAGTGCAGCCCTGAATGTTTTCCGAGATCAGACAAGGAATCCTCCCGCTCGCCCTGCGCAAGATCAAGCGCGTGGGCGATCTGGAGCGTGCCGGTCTCCTGATCGAATCGCTGTCCAAGCATTGGCGCGACAGCAAGCCCTTCGAGCTGCTGATCATCGCGCCCAACCGCGATGCGGATTTGTTGCGGTCGAATCTTCCGCATTTTCCCAACATCGAAGTGACCGTGCGCCGCGAAAGCGATTTCTTTCCGGCATTCAGTTCCTTCTATTGGATGACCGGCTGGTACCGGCAGCAGATCGTGAAGCTGCATGTGCCGGCAGTGCTGGGCTTTGCGGGATACTTCACCCTCGATTCTGATGTCTGCTGCGTCGGCGATTTCGATTCGCGGACCTTCATTCAATATGACCGGGCCCTGTCCCGCTGGGAGCCCAAGCAGCATCACCCTTGGTGGCAGAGCGCGTCGGAGGTGATCGGCATTCCATACGATGCGAGGTCACACGGCCTCTCCGTCACACCGAACATCCTGCATGGCGACCTCGCCCGGATGACTCTCGATCATTTGCGCGGTCGCCACCTGAATGCGATGACCTCGCTGGTCCTCTGGAAGGCTCGCAAGCCGTTGCATGTGCCGTGGACCGAGTATTCGCTCTACACCAGCGTCGCGGAGATCAGCGGTACGCTGTTCGATTATCACGCCGAGTGGGACACCTGTTACACCTCGGATGTGCAACTGTTTTCGGAACAGTCCTGTGTCTGGGGCGCCGACGATTTCGAGCGCCTTGTCAGGTTGCCCAATGGCACCGACCCGGGCGGCAAGTTCATCATCGTGCAGAGCCACGCCCGAATCCCGCTCCAGCAGGTGCGCGACTACTGCCTGAGCTTCGCCGGTTAGATTTTCCCGTTGTGTTCGCCGATCTTCGGCGCCTTTTCGTCGCCGCCGGCCCGCTGGCCGTCGATGCTGAGCGGGAGGCCGTGGAACAGGGCATTGGAGCCCGCATAGGGTTGCTTGAACATGGCGAGAGACGCCACCTGAGCAAGCTCCATCACTTGGGGCACGGTGTTGAGCGGCCCGTTGGGTACGCCCAGCGCATCGAGCTTGGCCGCCCAGTGGGCGCGTGGATGTTCCTTCATGATGTCGGCGATCATGCCCAGCAGCAGGTCGCGCCGCTCGGCGCGCTGGACGTTCGTCCTGAACCGCTCTTCGTCCGGCCATTCGGGGTGGCCCAGCGCCTCGGCGAACTTGCGCCAAAGCCGGTCGTTGCCCGGACAGATCATCAGCGGCCCGTCGCTGCACTCGAAGGCCTGATAGGGTGTGAGAGACGGGTGGCCCGTCCCCTGGCGCGGCGGCATCCGGCCGGTCACCGACCATCCCGCCACATGGTTTGAGGCCCACATCAGTCCACTCTCGAACAGTGACGTGTTCACGAGGCTTCCTTCGCCCGTGGCAGTGCGCCTGGCGAGCGCCGCCAGCACGCCGATCGCCGTCCACATGCCGGTCGACAAGTCGATGATCGAGACACCGATGCGCGCTTCCGGTCCGGCGGGGTCCCCGTTCAGCGAGATCAGGCCGGCGACGGCCTGGATGATCGGTTCGTAGCCCGGCCGGTCCTTCCAGGGACCGGCATGACCGAAAGCCCCGAGGTCGGCATAGATCAGGCGCGGGAAGCGTTTGGTGAGCGTGGCGCCGTCGAAGCCGAACTTCGCCGGCACGTCGGCCCGAAGATTATGCACGAAGATGTCGGCTACCCCGATACGCTCGATCAGCGCCTCGCGCTGCGCCGGATCGGCGAGATCGCAGGTGATCGACTTCTTGCCGCGGTTCAGCGCGATGAAGCCCGTCGCATCCCCCTCGACGAAGGGAGGTCCCCATTTGCGCGCGTCGTCGCCCTCGGGTCGCTCGATCTTGACCACCTCGGCGCCGAGGAAGGCCAGGATCTGGCCGCAATAGGGACCGGCCAGGTTCTGTCCGAACTCGACGACCTTGATGCCCGCGAGCGGGCCCGCGGCAGTGCTCATCGCAGATTGCTCCCCAGGATCTCTCGCGCGATCACCATGCGCTGCACCTCGCTCGGGCCCTCGCCGACCCGGCGGATGCGCATCTCGCGGTACCAGCGCTCCAGCGGCAGGTCCTTCGTCATGCCCATGCCGCCATGGATCTGCATCGCCCGGTCGACGACCCTACCGCCGCCTTCCGAAGCGGTGAGCTTGGCGATCGCGGCTTCGGTGCGGAAGGGCAGGCCGCGCCGCGCCTTCTCGGCGGCCTCCAGCGTGAAGTGCCGGGCGGTGCGGATGTCGATCTCGTTGTCGACCAGCATCCACTGCACGGCCTGGCGGTTGGCGAGCTTCTCGCCGAAGGTCGTGCGCATCTTGGCCCATTCGATCGCCATCTCGTGCGCGGCGATCGCGACGCCGATACAGCCCGCAGCGTAGGGGATGCGCTGGCGCGTCAGCCGGTCGTTGGCGACGGCGAAGCCCTTGTTCACCTCGCCCAGCACCTGGTGGTCGCTCACCCAGCAATCCTTGAACTCCAGCTCGGTCGCATAGTGCGAGGAGCGCAAGGTGTGAACGACGCGGCGCACGTGGAAGCCCGGCGTGTCGCTGTCGATGATGAAGCAGGTGATGCCGGCGCGGCCCTTTGAGGCGTCGGTGCGGGCGAAGACGATGCCGTACTGCGCGCGATCGGCGTTGGAAATGTAGAGCTTGGCGCCGTTCAGGACCCAGCCATTGTCTTTACGCTCGGCCCTGGTCTGGATCGCGCGCGCAGGATCGCTGCCGCCCGACGGCTCGGTGAGGCCGAAGAAGGCCTTCTTCTCGCCGCGCAGGGTCGGATAGAGATAGCGCTCCTTCTGGTCGTCGTTGGCCTCGAAGATCTGCGCGAGGCCGGCGCCGCCGAACGTGCCGTAGCAGGGCACGTAGAGGCCGGCGCGATGCTGCGCCATTTCGATGGCCAGCAGCACCCGGGTCACGATGTCGATGTCGGGGCCGCCATATTCCTTGGGAATGTCGATGCCGAACAGGCCCATCGCCTTGGTCTTCTCGACCAGCCGCGCGTGATCCGCGGGCTCGAGTTCGGAGGCGTCGGGATCGAGCTTCGCCTCGAGCGGGATGATCTCCTCGCGCACGAAGCGCCGGACCTGGTCGATCAGCATCTGCTGCTCTGGGGAGGGCTCGAAATCCATTTCGCTCTGTCCTCTTGTTCCTCTGCCCCGCTAAGGGGGGAGGTTAGGTGAGGGGGTTACAAGTGGTGCGTCGCCCCCTCACCCAGCCTCTCCCCCTATCGGGGGAGAGGAGGAAGAAGGGTGGGCCTCACGATGGACTCAGCCGTCCCAGCGGGGGCGGGTTCTTTGCGTTGTCGGGGGGCAAGGCACCATGGTCGGCCTTGTGCACCATCAGCAGTTCGAACCAGCGCGTGCGGTACTGCTGGTTCACTTCGACACGGAATTGGCAGCCGTCGCCGCGTTCCTTGTGTTCGCGTTGCAGTTCGGAGCGCAGGCCGAACGGCGAGCGGGCGCCGGCCTGGCCGATGAACAGCACCGTACCCGTGGCATCGGCCACCTGATAGACGCCGAGCTGGCCCGGCAGGCGCTGCGCGGTCTCCGCGTTCAGCGGCTGCCAGGGTTTGTCGAGGCGCAGCCGCAGGGACATGGCCTACTTCCCCTGGAACTTCGCGGTGCGCTTCTCCAGGCGCGCCTTCATGCCTTCCTGCGCGTCCTGGCTCTTCATCGCCGCCTGCACGAGCGCATCGACATCGTCGTGCTTGATGCCATCGCGGAACTCGAGCTGCTTCACGGTCAGCGCCTTCATGGCCTTGAGCGACAGCGGCGCATTGGCCGCAAGTCGATCGACGACCTTCGACGCCTCGGCTTCGAGCTCCTCCGGCGGCACGCAACGGGCGATCAGGCCCAGCGCATGCAGCTTGGCCGAAGGCAGAGGGTCGCCGAGCAGCAGCATCTCGCGAGTGGTCACCGGCCCCAGCACTTCCATCAACTTCTTGGCCAGGAACCAGTTGGGGGCGAGGCCGACCTGGGCCAGCGACATGCCGAAGCGTGCCGTCTGGCTCGCCACCACGATGTCGCAATGGAGCGCCAGCTCGTTGCCGCCGGCGATCGCGTCGCCATGGACGATGGCGACGACGGGAAGGGGGCAAAGCTCGACCGCGCGCAGCATCACTTCGATGCCGCTGGCATTGCCGCCGCCGATCGTCTCGCGGCGCTCTGCCATGTCGAGGCCGGCGCAGAACACGTTGCCCTTGCCGCGGATAACGACCACGCGATCCTCGGCCGCGACCGGTGCCTGCAGCGCGTCGATCATCTCGCGCATCAACTCGCCGTCGAGCGCGTTGCGCTTCTCGGGCCTGTTCATCCAGATGGTCTTGACCGGGCCGTTCTTCTCGATGATGACTTTGCTCATGGTGCTGCTCACTCGGGCTCGATGCCTGCGGCCTTGATCTCCTTGGTCCACCACGCCGTCTCGCTCTTCACGTAGGCGGCGAACTGGTCGAGGGCGAGCGGAGCGATCTCCATGCGGCCCTGCGTCATGGCCTTGGCGGTAGCCGGATCCCTCAGCGCCTCAGCGATCGCATCGGCCAGGACCTTCTGGACCTCCTTGGGCGTCGCTGCGGGCGCGAATACGGCGAGCCAGTAAACCAGGGAGTAGCCGGGCACGGTCTCGGCGATCGCCGGCAGATTGGGCGTGACGGTCGTGCGCTTGGGGCCCGTGGTCGCCAGTCCGCGCACTCGGCCAGCCTCGATCTGCGTCAGGGCCTGCGGCAGGTCGGGGAACATCACCTGGACCTGCCCCGAGGCCACGTCGCCCAGCGCCTGGGGGCTTGCCTTGTACGGCACCCGCTCCATCTTCACGCCCGCCAGCTTGTTGAACATCTCACCCGACAGACGCTGCGAGGCACTGGCTTCGGCGTAGTTGAGCTTGCCGGGGTTTTTCTTTGCGTAGTCCACCAGCTCGGCGGTCGTCTTCACCGGCAGCTCGTTGTTCACGACGAGCGCATTGACGCCCATCACGCAGCGCATGATCGGCGCGAAATCCTTCTCGATGTCGTAGCTCAGTTTCTTGAAGAGGGCGCCGTTGGCAGCGTTCGTCGTATTGGTGCCCATCAGGAGCGTGTAGCCGTCGGCCGGCGCGGTTGCGACGGCGGAAGCGCCCAGCTGCCCGCTGGCTCCCGGCTTGTTCTCGATCAAGACCGGCTGCTTCAGGATGTCCTGCAGCTTGGCGCCGAGGCCGCGCGCGGTCAGGTCGGTGGCGCTGCCGGCGGCGAAGGGCACGACGATCCTGATCGGCTTGCTGGGATAAGCCTGGGCGAAGGCGGTCCTGGACAGCGAACCTGTGGCCAGCGCGGCGGCGCCGGCCAGGGTCGTACGACGGTTGAGCTTCACGTATCCTCCTGAGGCCTCGTCCGGCCGGTGCCCGTTTTAGCGGCCCGGCGCGGCGAGGCAAAGGAGGGCGGTCACATGAACAGCTTTTCCGCCTTGCGGTCGGCATAGAGCCCGGCCACGAACTCGGCGTAGCCGTTGTAGAGCAGGGTGGGGATGCGCTCGTTGCTGCCCAGCGGCTTCTCCGTCGCCTGACTCCAGCGCGGATGGGCGACCTGCGGGTTCACGTTGGCCCAGAAGCCGTATTCGCTGGGCTGCAGCCCCTCCCAGAAGGTCTTGGGCTTCTTGTCGGTGAACTCGACGCTGACGATCGACTTCACGTTCTTGAACCCGTACTTCCACGGCGCGACGAGGCGCAGGGGCGCGCCGTTCTGCTTGTGGATCGGCTTGCCGTAGAGGCCCGTCGCGATGAAGGCCAGGTCGTTCATCGCCTCGTCCATCGCCAGCCCCTCGGTATAGGGCCACGGATAGAGAAGGTCGCGCTGCTCGCGCATCACCGAAGGCCTGGACAGGGTCTTCATGACGACGAACTTGGCGCTGCCCAGCGGCTTGCACAGCTCGACCAACGAGCGCACCGGGAAGCCGCTCCACGGCACGATCATGGACCAGGTTTCCACGCAGCGGTGGCGATAGACCCGTTCCTCGAGCTGCACCCTCGCCAGGAGATCGTCGATGCCGATCTCGAACGGCTTCTCGACCATGCCGCCGACCTTGATCGTCCACGGCCGGACCTCGAGCTTCTGGGCTTCGCGCCAGATGCTCTTGTCGGTGCCGAACTCGTAGAAGTTGTTGTAGGTCGTGGCGAGCTTTTCGGCCGTCATCGGCGTCGGCACGCCGTACCGGTCGTTGCGCCTCGCCGGATAGAGGCCGGCCGACGGATCGGCCGACTTGTCCTGCGCCATGAGCTGGCTGGGCAGGGCGACCGATGCCGCGCCCAATCCCATGGCGCGCACCATCGTGCGGCGGTTGAGATAGTGACTTTCCGGGGTCGTCTTCGACTCCGCAAGCTCCCAGCCCTTCATGCGCTTGATCAGCATCGTTTCGCACTCCTGATTACGCCGTACCCGTAGATGGGCCGGGGGAGGGGCGGCCGCAAATCAACCCTGCTCACTGCCTCGTGACGCCGTCCCTGATGTCGCGGCCCTAAGGCTGCGAATTGGTCACGGCCAGCAGGGTCGGCCACATGACATCGCGCCAGGCATTGTTGCCGACCGCGGTGAAGGTGATCTGGCCGTTCTGAACGAGGAAAAACCGCGGCGTCTCGGCTCCCTGAGCGATTCCGACCTCGCTCATCAGGAAGGCGTCGAGTACCCAGCGCAGGTCTGAGGGCCAGCTCGCGGGCTTCAGCAGGAGCGCCGGCGTCTTCGGGAACACCACCCGGTAGTCGACCTTCTGGAAAACCGGAGCCTGCTTGAAGAGCGGCTCCCATTGCGTGCGCCAGACCTTGCACGCCTCAGAGGTCTCGTCGCCGGCGAAGATCAGCATGGGCTTTGTCATGCCCTGTGCCGAACCCTGGGCGGCAGCGGCGCGCACGACCAATGGAGCGGCGGCCAGTGACAGTCCGCCCGCGACAAAACTACGTCTCTTGAACATCAACCCGCATCCCCCTCGTGGACATCTCCCACGAGGCGAATATGGAACAACGCGGGCCGGCCGGGAACTAGGCCTTTGTCCCGGTCAGTTCCTGGATCTTCGGCCACATCTGATCCTTCCAGCCGCCGTTGCCGGTGACCGCGAGGACGACCTTGCCGTCCTGGAAGAGGATGAACCGCGGCGTGGCGTTGGGGCGCTTCTGCCCTTCCTCGCTGGCGAGGAAGGCAGCCCGCATGGGCCTTGCCGGTGCGGGCCAGCTGGCGTCGGCCATCAACAGGTCTGCATTGGCCGGATAGACGACTTGATAGTCCATCTTCTTGAATGCGGCCGACTTGAGGAACTCAGGCTCGGACTGGGCACGCCAGATCTTGCAGCCGCCTCAAAGCTCGTGGCCGATGAATACCAGCGTCGGACGCCCAGACTGGGCGTCGGCGACGCGGGCCAGTGACGATGCGGCGGCCATCACCAGGCTACCCATCATCAAAGACCGTCTGTTGAACATGAACATCACTCCCGTGGAACCATTCCACTTGGCGACTATGGGAGGCCGGACCGCACGGGAGAAGAGCCGTCGGTCCGGCCTCACCGCCTTGTGACCTGGGCGGAGGGCGTGCTCAGGCGGCCTGACGCTTGCGGGTCTCCTCGACAATTCGCTCGGCGGTGCGTCCGGCCAGTTCCTGCAGATGGTCGAACTCCGCCCGGAAGGTGCCGATGCCCTGCGTGACGGACCGGATCTCCACGATCATGTCCGCTATCTCCGCCTCCGGTATCAGGGCCGAAACCTCGTCCCACCCCGGCCAGTCCGGCCGGCTGTCGTAGCCGAGGAGCTGCCCGCGTCGGCCCGAGATCAGCCGCTGCAACCGGGGGGTGGCCTCCGACGGTCCGGCGACCGTGACCCGAAGAATGGGCTCGAGCAGGACCGGCCTGCACTTGGGCATGGCCTCGCTCATGGCGATGCGCGCGGCCATCTTGAAGGACATCTCGGAACTGTCGACGGCATGGTACTGGCCGTCGAGCAGCGTCGCCTCGAGGTCGACCACCGGCTGGCCGAGCGGCCCTTCCCTGAGGTATTCGCGCAGGCCTTCCTCGACCGCAGGAATGAAGTTGCGGGGCACCACCCCGCCCACGATCCGGTCGACGAAGCGGAAGCCCGACCCTCGAGGTAAAGGCCTGATCTCGATCTTGATGTCGGCGAACTGGCCGTGGCCGCCGGTCTGTCGCTTGTAGCGCGCATGCTGCTGCGTGCCGGCCTGGATGGTCTCGCGATAGGCAACGCGCGGCGCCGACGTCTCGACGGCGACGTTGTAGCGCCCGGCGAGTCTGTCGACGGCGACCTTCAGGTGCATCTCGCCCTGGCCCCTGAGCAGCAACTCATGCGTTTCGCCGCGCTGCTCGAAGGCGAGCGACGGATCTTCCTCGACGATCTTCTGGAGCGCGCCCGAGAGTTTCACCTCGTCGTTCCGGTTGCGGGCGGACAGCGCGAGGCCGAATACCGGCGAGTCGGCCATCGGGAAATCCGCCGAGGCCGCGATGCCCGCGGGGCTGAGCGTCTGCCCGGACGACAGGGCCTCCACCTTGGCCAAGGCCACGATCTCGCCGGCGCGTGCCGCGGCGATCTTGTCGAGCTTCTGGCCGAACGGGCGCAGGATCGAGCCGATCCGTTGTCCGCCGACCGACTGGCCTTCGGCGAGCGTTCCCGACCAGATGCGGCACAGCGAGAGCTTTCCGGCGTGGCTTTGGTGAAGGACCTTGAAGCATTCGGCCATCTGTGCGCCATCCGAAGGCAGGGCGCGGCGCCGCGCGGTCTGCTCGACGAAGGGTGTGTCATGGCGCAGCGCCTTCAGCAGGCGCCGGACGCCGTTCTCCCGGTCGCCGGCGCCGAGCAGCACCGGCGCGATCTGATCGGTGCAGAATTCGTCGTGGAGGTCGCGGTAGATCAGCGACTTCTCCGGTGCGACATCCTCGATGAGCTGCTCCAGCAGCGTGTCGTCGAACTCCGAAAGGGTCTCGAGCAGGTCGCGCCGCGCCTCGGCCTCGCGCGGCAGCACCTCGGCCGGCATCTCGATCAGGTCGGAGGCGCCGCTGCTGCGATAGCGGTAGGCCCGCTCGCTCACGAGGTCGACGTAACCCACCGTCTCCTCGCTGCCGTCGGCGACAGCGCGGCGGATCGGCACCTGCCGCAGCACGAGCTTGCGTCGCGACACCGACTGCAGGGCCGACAGCAGGTCGCGGACGCGCACTTCGGCGGAGTCGATCTTGTTGACGAAGATGATGTGTGGAATGTGCCGATCCTCGATGAACTTGAGCAGCGGCGTCAGCGCCATCACGCGATCGGGCGACGGTTCGCAGACGACGACGGCGGCATCGCAAACTGCGAGCGCCGAGACGGCGTCGTGCTGGAATTCGATCGAGCCCGGCACGTCGAGAAACGTCCACTGATCGCCGAGGTAATCGACCGAGGCAACGTTGATCTCGGTGCCCATGCCGCGCTTGCGCGCTTCGGCGGCGCTATCGCCGATGGAGGTGCCGGCGCGGGTCGAACCGCGCCGGCCGATGGCTCCGGTCGCGTAGAGGATGCTTTCGAGCAGGCTGGTCTTGCCCGACAGGTACGGCCCGCACAGCGCCACCACGCGATGCGTGCCGCTGCCTGGTCTGCCGCCGGTGATCGTCTCCGTCCTCAACTCGGCCATGACAACGTCCTCCTTCTTCGCAGAAAGCGCAGAAGCTCCGGACGGACGTCGCGGAATAGACGTTACGCTTCCGAACGATCAGCCGGAGCGAAGCCTGTTTGTCATGAAAATCGTTTCATCCCCGACCGGGTGAGTCAAACACCGGGCGGGGATGAAATAGGTCAGCAGTCCTTACGACAGCGCAGCGCACGCTCGCTGGATACGGCGGCCGGCTTCCTCCAGCAGTTCCGTCGCCGTGGCGTAGGAGATGCGGAAGGCCGGTCCCTGACCGAAGGCAGAACCCTGAACCACCGAAAGCCCCTCGGCTTCGAGCAGGTAGTTCACGAAATCGGTGTCGTCCTTGATCACCTTGCCGTCGGGAGTCTTCTTGCCGATCAGCCCGGCGCAGGACGGGTAGACGTAGAAGGCACCCTCGGGACGCGGACACTTGATGCCGTTGCTCTGGTTCAGCATCGACACGATCAGGTCGCGGCGCTGCTTGAAGATCGCGACGTTCTTCGGAATGAAGTCGGTCGGGCCGTTGAGCGCGGCCACAGCCGCGGCCTGGCTGATCGAGCTGGCATTCGACGTGCTCTGCGACTGCACGGTGATCATGGCGTTGATCAGCTCCTGAGGCCCGGCCGCGTAGCCGATGCGCCAGCCCGTCATGCTGTAGGCCTTCGACACTCCGTTCATCGTCAGGGTGCGGTCATAGAGGCGGGGCTCGACCTCCGCCGGCGTCGCGAACACGAAGTCGTCGTAGACGAGCTTCTCGTACATGTCGTCGGTGAGGATGTAGACGTGGGGGTGCTTCAGCAGGACGTCGCACAGGGCGCGAAGGTCGGCCCTGGTATAGGCGGCGCCCGTCGGATTGCTGGGCGAGTTGAGGATGATCCACTTGGTCTTCGGCGTGATGGCGCGGTCGAGATCTTCCGGCGTCAGCTTGAAGCCGTTCTCTTCCTTGCACTGCACGACCACGGGCGTACCGTCGCCGAACATCACCATCTCGGGGTAGGAAACCCAGTACGGCGCTGGCACGATGACCTCGTCGCCCGGGTTCAGGGTCGCCAGCATGGCGTTGAAGATGATCTGCTTGCCGCCCGAGGTGACCACGGTCTGGCTCGGCTTGTAGTCGAGCCCGTGGTCGCGCTTCATCTTGGCGACGATCGCCTGGCGCAGCGCCGGCGTTCCCGGCACGGCGGTGTACTTGGTGTCGTTGTTGCGGATCGCCTGGATCGCCGCTTCCTTGATGTGGTCGGGCGTCGGCATGTCCGGTTCGCCGGCGGCCAGGCCGATCACGTCCTTGCCCGCCGCTTTCATCTCCAGGAACTTGCCCTGCGCGGCATTGGTCGGAGACGGCTTGATGCGGCTGAGACGATCGGCGATGAAAGCCATGACGAATATGCCTCCTTCAGGCATTTTATGAGCGGCGCGAAGCTAGTCGTGGCGACGGGTTTCTGCAAGGCGAAGACCCGTATTTCTCGTCGTGCGCGCCGTACCGCTGCTAGGGCACGGAGCTTTGCAGGGCGTCCCGTCAGTCCGTGAGTCGGACGGCGCAGTCCACCGTCATCTTGGCATCGCCGAAGCCGACCCGGCGTCCGCTGACGGGCGCCGCGTCGCGGTAGTCGAGGCCCACCGCGACGCGCAGGCTGTCCCCGCGCGGACTGATGCCGTTCGCCGGGTCGAAGCCCACCCATTCGAGCCCTGGCACCCAGGCTTCGGCCCAGGAATGGCTGGTCCGGCCGACATGCAGTTCGGGATCGTCATTGCGGAGATAGCCACTCACATAACGGGCCGGCACGCCGAGCCGGCGGCAGCAGGCGATGAAGATGTGGGCCTCGTCCTGCGCCACGCCCGCGCCGCGGGTCAGCGCCTCGACCGCCGTCGTGTCCACCGTCGACGCGCCGGTCTTGTAGGCCACGCGCGCCGAAATCCGCTCCATCAGCTCATGCAGCACGGCGACCCGCTGCGTGGGCTCGGCGGCCCGTTCGGCGAGGCCCTCGATCACCGGGTCGAAGCTCGCATCGTGGCGCGCGAGGCCCGTATTGCGCAGCCAGAAGGGCGCCGGGAGGGTCGGTTCCTCGACGTAGCGCAGCCACTGGTCGGTGCCGCTGTATTCGTAGATCCCCTGCACCACGATCTCGACGCTGTCGTGCTGCTGGGCGACGGAGAAGGTCGTCACCTGGTTGCCGTGCCCGTCCTTCCATTCCGACTTCTTGCCGGGCCCGTCGATGCGCCAAGAAACGATGCGCTGTGCCGCCGCCGGCTTGGGCGTGAGGCGCACGTCGTGGATCGAATGACCGGACGGCTGGTCGAACTGGAAGCGGGTGGCGTGATGGACGGAGAAGCGCATGGGTCAGCTCAATCCAGGAGGAACTGTCGGCCGATCTCGTCCGACAGGGTGCCGATATCGCCGCGCAGCTGTCCGAGGAACTTCGCCAGGCCGATCTCGAACACCTTGTCGATGCGCGCGTAGCGCAAGCGCGCATGAAGCTCGCCCGCCAGCCGGTCCGCCTCGCCGCGCGTGCCGTAGGCATCCGCCAACTCGCGCATGTTGAGGTCGACCATCCAGAGGCAATGGTGCACCGAGCGCGGCACGTCGCGCCGCAGCATCATCAGCTCCGCCACCTTCATCGGGTGGAGCGAGCTGCGGTAGATGCGCCGGTAGGTGCGCACGGCGCCGATGCAGGCCAGGAGCTCCGACCAGGCGAAGTAGTCGAGCCCTTCCGGACTGGCACTTCCATCGGGCCGCAGCAGATGGAACTTAACGTCGAGGATGCGGCCGGTATTGTCGGCGCGCTCCAGGAAGGCACCGAGCTGCAGGAAATTGTTGGCCTCGTCGCGCAGCAGCGTCACCTGCGCCGCCCCGAATATCATCACCGCCTGCTTCTTCACCGACTCGATCAGCGCGCCGCGGTCGAGCGTGGCCCGGTTGGCGCGCAGGCGGGCGCTGAGCTCCAGCCACAGCCCGTTGAGGCTCTCCCAGACGTCGACCGTGATGTTGTTGCGCTCCTCGCGGGCATTGCGCCGCGCCGCGCCGATCGAATTGACGATCGAGGAGGGGTTGTTCTCGTCCAGCACCAGGAAGTCGATCAGGCTGGCGAGCCGCTGGCCTTGGGCCTGGGCCTGGGCCTGGCTCTGGCGGAACTCGTCCTCCATGCCGAAGATCGCCGCGACGCCGGCGGCTTCCTCGCCGCGCGACTGCAGGGCCATGCGCTGGGTCGCCTCGATCAGCCGCGCTGTCGATTTGGCGCGCTGCAGGTAACGGCCCATCCAGTACAGATTCTTGGCGGTGCTGCTCAGCATGGGAAGAACCTTCCTCCCCATTCGGATGGGGAGGTGGCCTGAAAGGCCGGAGGGGTCATGGGACTCGTGATGGTGCGGCGATTCATGACCCCTCCGCCCGCGCGGCGGGCACCTCCCCATTTGAATGGGGAGGGTCGGAGAGATCCGGCGCCAGGACCCAGGTGTCCTTGGTGCCGCCGCCCTGACTCGAATTGACGACCAGGGAGCCTTCCTTGAGAGCGACGCGGGTCAGGCCGCCGGGCACGATCGTGATCTTCTTGCCCGAGAGGACGAACGGACGCAGGTCGACATGGCGCGGTGCGACGCCCTGGCTCACGAAGGTGGGGCAGGTCGACAAGGCCAGCGTCGGCTGGGCGATGTAGTTGTCCGGCCGCGCCTTCAGGAGCGCCGTGAACTCCTCGATCTCCGCCCGGCTCGAAGTCGGGCCGACCAGCATGCCCTTGCCGCCTGAGCCATGCACCTCCTTGACGACGATCTCGGCGAGATGCTCCAGCACGTACTTGTAGTCGTCGGCCCGGTCGCACCGCCAGGTCGGCACGTTCTGCAGGATCGGCTCCTCGCCGAGATAGAAGCGCACCATCTCGGGTACGTAGGTATAGGTCGATTTGTCGTCGGCGACGCCGTTGCCGAGCGCGTTGACGATGTTCACGCGGCCGGCGCGCAGGGCGCCGAGCAGGCCGGCGACACCGAGGAAGGAGTCGGGGCGCATCGCCAGCGGATCGAGGAACGCATCGTCGATCCGGCGGTAGATCACGTCGACCCGCTGCGGCCCGCGGGGGGTGCGCATGTAGACCCGGCTTTCGTCGACGAACAGGTCGGAGCCCTTCACCAGCTCGATCCCCATCTCGTCGGCGAGGAAGGCGTGTTCGAAATAGGCGCTGTTGTAGTGGCCGGGAGTCAGCAGCACGACGTTAGGCTCATGGCCGTCGCCGAACGACACGGACCGCAGTGTGGCCAGCAGTTCCTCGGAATAGTCGGCGACTGGCAGGACGCTCATGGCCGCGAAGAGTTCCGGGGCCAGCCGCATCATGACCTCGCGGTTCTCGAGAACGTAGGACACGCCGGAGGGCGTGCGGACATTGTCTTCGAGGACGTAGAAGTCCTTCTCGCCGACGCGAACGAGATCGATGCCGGCGATATGGGCATGGACGCCCCCGGGGAGCTGCAGCCCCTGCGCCATGGCGACGAACTCGCCGTTCATCAGGATCTGCTCTTCGGGAATGATGCCGGCTCGGCAGATTTCGCGCTGGCCGTAGGCGTCGGTGAGGAAGGCGTTGAGGGCGCGGACGCGCTGCGACAGGCCCTTGTGCAGGAACTGCCACTCGTCATGGGCGATGACGCGCGGAATGATGTCGAACGGGATCGTCGTCTCGGAACCTTCGGCCGCGCCATAGGCGCCGAACGTGATTCCATGCCGGCGGTAGAAGAGATCGACCTCTCTTCGTGTCGCCTCCAGCCGCTCGGGGGAGGTCCGGGCCAGCCAGTCGGCGACGCCGCGATAGGGCGCGCGGATCGAGCCGTCGGTGCCCGAATTCATTTCATCGAATGCGTTGGCTGCCATCCAGCATTTCACCCCCTGTCAAAGCACCATATAAGCAATCGACGGGCCAACAAAGTGCCCGGGCCAGGGACGGAGGAGCGGCATGAAGCAGGTGCTGATCGATCGGTACGGGGTCCCCTGGGACGTGGCACGCTGCGCCGACGTTCCGGACGTCGGCGAACCGGCCGCCGACGAAGTCGTCTTCGACGTGCTGGCCTTCCCGATCAACCCAGCGGACATGTGGTTCTGCAAGGGAAGCTACCGGCTGAGGCCGCCGCTGCCTGCCACGCCCGGCGCGGAATGCGTCGGCCGGGTCACCGCGGTGGGGTCGGCCGTGAAGCACGTCAAGGCGGGCGATCTGGTCATCAACCTGCAACGCGAGAACTGGACGCAGAGGCGTCGCGTGAAGGGCGACGACGCCATTCCGCTGCCGGCCGGCATCGATCTGCGGCAGGCGGCGATGGTGCGCATCAACCCGCCGACGGCCCGGCTGATGCTGTCGGACTACGTCGACCTCGCCGGCGGCGAATGGGTCATCCAGAACGTTGCCAACTCGGCGGTCGGGCGGCTGCTGATCGTGCAGGCGCATCAGCGCGGCCTGCGCACCGTGAACGTGGTGCGCCGGGCCGAGCTGGCGGAGGAGCTGAAGGCGCTGGGCGCCGACGTCGTCCTGGTGGATGGCGACGATCTCGGCGAGCGCGTCGCCGGGGCGACGGGCAATGCGGCGATCCGGCTGGGCATCGAGGCGGTCGGCGGAGCCGCCACGGGGCGCATCGTCGACTGCGTGACGACCGAGGGCACGGTGGTCCACTACGGATCGATGAGCGGCGAGGATCCCAGGGTCGGGCGCAGCAATCTCATCTACCGCGGCATCAAGCTGACCGGGTTCATGCTGGGCCGCGGCCTCGCCAAGCGCGACGCCGCCAGGATCCGCGAAATCTATGCGGAGCTGGCGGCGCAGGTCATGGCCGGCACGCTTTACGCCCCGGTGGACACCATCTATCCGATCGAGAAGATCAAGGAGGCGCTGGCGCATGCCGACAAGGGCGGGCGCAACGGCAAGATCCTGGTGGCGCCCAACGGCGCGATTTGAAAGAGGGAGAAACGAGATGAGTTCCGACGTCGCGGCGATCGAGAAGGTATTGCAGGTCTATTTCGACGGCCTGTACGAGGGCGACACGAAGAAGTTGGGCGAGGCGTTCCATCCCGCCTCGCACCTCTACAGTGCCGGCCCCGACGGCAAGGCCGCGGACATGCCGCGCGCCGACTGGTTCAAGATGGTCGAGAGCCGCAAGTCGGCAAAGGAGAGCGGCAGCGAGCGCCGCGACCGCATCGTTTCGATCGACTTTTCCGGCCCGGCGACGGCCTTCGCGAAAGTCGAGTGCCAGATCCCGCCGCGCTACTTCACGGACTATCTGACGCTGCTCAAGGTAGAAGGCCGTTGGCAGGTAATCGCCAAGGCCTTCCACACCGTTACCAAATAGAGACGACCGCTGGGGGCGCGAGGAGCCTAGCTCTTCGCGTCCGCGGCGACCTGGACCTTGATCATCTTGTCCGGCGGGGCGGAAACGGCGCCCGAGCCCGGCGCGCCCTTCTTGATCTTGTCCACGAACTCCATGCCGGACGTCACCTTGCCCCAGACGGTGTACTGGCCGTCGAGGAAGTTCGAATCCTTGAAGACGATGAAGAACTGGCTGCGGGCGCTGTTCGGATCGTTGGTGCGGGCCATCGAGACTGCGCCGCGCTTGTGCGGCTCCTTGGAGAACTCGGCCTTGAGGGTCTCGCCCATGCCGCCGGTGCCGGTGCCCGTCGGGTCGCCGGTCTGGGCCATGAAGCCGTCGATCACGCGGTGGAAGACCACACCGTCGTACTTGCCCTCGCGCGCCAGCTTCTTGATCTGGGCGACGTGGTTGGGAGCGAGGTCGGGGCGCATCTCGATGACGACGCGGCCGTCCTTGAGGTCGATGTAGAGGGTATTTTCCTTATCCATGGCGGAGGATGCTCCTGCGAACATGAGAACGACGGCAAGGACGGGCGTCAGAAAGGCGAGCCGCATGACGGTTTCCTCAGGCGATTCCGCGGTCCTGCCGCGGCGGGCCGGACCATAAAGGCCGGTCCCCGAAAGACAAGCGGCAACTTCGCGGCGCCCGGGAAGGGTTTGCTGCATCTGCGTAGGGGGCCGGCTGGGGGCGGCTGCGACTGGCCGCCACATACCGACCGGGGGTGAAAACCCGTTACCACCCACGGCTATATCTGGTACTAACCCGTTTGAAATGCGGGGGATTTTGCGGGTCGGAAAACCTGCCGAATCTGAACCGCCGAGGGGACGGATGCATGGTCGTTAAGCGTGGATTGGGCGTCGTTGGACTGTTGGCGGCACTGGCCGGATTTGGCCTCGCTGCGCCAGCCCAGGCGCAGAAGGTCATCGGTGTGCCGCACGATTGGCAACTGAACTTCCCTCCGGCCTACACCCCGATCATGGAGCGGGTGGAATCGCTGCACGATTTGCTGCTGGTGATCATCACGCTCATCTGCGTCTTCGTCCTGATCCTGCTGGTCTACGCCGTGTGGCGCTTCCACGCCGGCCGCAACCCGACGCCGACGACGGTCACGCACAACACGCTTCTCGAGATCGCCTGGACGATCATCCCGATCCTGATCCTGGTCGTGATCGCCATTCCGTCCTTCCGCCTGCTCTACTACAGCGACAAGGCGACGGAGGCGGCACTCACCATCAAGGTGACCGGTCATCAGTGGTACTGGTCCTATAACTATCCTGATCAGGGCGATTTCACGATCGAGAGCCGGATGCTGAGCGAAGCCGATCGTGCCAAGACCAAGCCGCAGGTACCGCGCCTGTTGGCGGTCGACGAGGAGATGGTGATCCCGGTCAACACCGTCGTGCGCATCATCGGTACCGCCGAGGGCGGGAGCATGCACGGCTGGACGGTCCCGGGCTTCGGCGTCAAGAAGACGGTGATTCCCGGTCGCCTCAACGAGGGCTGGATCAGCGTCAAGGAAGAGGGCCTCTACTTCGGCCAGTGCTCGCAGATCTGCGGAATGAACCACAGCTTCATGCCGATCGGCGTCCGCGTGGTCTCGAAGGCCGACTTCGACAAATGGGTTGCGGACAAGAAGAAGGCTGCCGGGCTCGCGCCCGCGACCGACGTCGCCTCCGCCACCATCACTCCCGCCACCCGCTAAGCGCTTCTCCGCAGGAGATCAAGAATGGCCACCGCGCACGGCGCCGCCCACACCGCCCACGGGCATGACGACCACACTCCCACCGGCATCAAGCGGTGGCTGTACAGCACGAACCACAAGGACATCGGCACGATGTACCTCGTGTTCTCGATCTTCGCAGCGCTGATCGGAGCAGGTTTCTCCGTCTACATGCGCCTCGAGTTGATGCAGCCGGGCGTCCAGTACTTCAACGGTGCGGACGGCACGCCCGACGGTCACTTCTGGAACACGATCGTGACCGCGCACGGCCTGATCATGGTGTTCTTCGTCGTCATGCCGGGCCTGATCGGCGGGTTCGGCAACTGGTTCGTGCCCTTGATGATCGGCGCGCCGGACATGGCGTTCCCGCGCATGAACAACATCAGCTTCTGGCTGCTGCCGCCGGCCTTCATCCTGCTGCTGATGTCGGCCCTGATCGGCGGCGGCGTGGGCACCGGCTGGACGATCTATCCGCCGCTCACGATCAATCAGGGCGCCGGCATGGATCTGGCGATCTTCTCGCTGCACATTGCGGGTGCTTCGTCGATCCTGGGTGCGATCAACTTCATTACGACTATCCTGAACATGCGCGCGCCGGGTATGACGCTGCACCGCATGCCGCTGTTCGCCTGGTCGGTGCTGGTCACGGCCTTCCTGCTGCTGCTGGCGCTGCCGGTCCTCGCCGGCGCCATCACCATGCTGCTGACCGACCGCAACTTCGGCACCTCGTTCTTCAAGCCGGAGGGTGGCGGTGATCCGGTACTGTTCCTGAACCTGTTCTGGTTCTTCGGTCACCCCGAAGTCTACATCATGATCCTGCCGGCCTTCGGCATCATCAGCCACATCATCTCGACCTTCGCCAAGAAGCCGATCTTCGGCTATCTCGGAATGGCCTATGCGATGGTCGCGATCGGCGTCGTGGGCTTCGTCGTTTGGGCTCATCACATGTACACGGTCGGCCTGGACGTCGACACGCGCGCCTACTTCGTGGCCGCCACCATGGTCATCGCGGTGCCGACAGGCGTGAAGATCTTCTCGTGGATCGCCACGATGTGGGGCGGCTCGATCCGGCTCACGATCCCGATGCTGTGGGCGATCGGTTTCATCTTCCTGTTCACGGTCGGCGGCGTCACCGGCGTCGTCCTGGCAAATGCCGGCGTCGACTACTCGCTGCACAACACCTACTACGTGATCGCGCACTTCCACTACGTGCTGTCGCTCGGTGCGGTGTTCGGGATGTTCGCCGGCTACTACTACTGGATCGGCAAGATGTCGGGCCGGCAGTATCCGGAGTGGGCGGCGCAGGTCCACTTCTGGGTCACCTTCGTCGCCGTGAACCTGACGTTCTTCCCGATGCATTTCTCGGGACTGGCCGGCATGCCGCGCCACTACGTCGACTATCCCGACGCGATGGCGCACTGGAACTATCTCTCCTCGATCGGCGCGATCCTGTCGTTCGGGGCGACCCTGTTCTGGCTCGTGTTCGTGGTCTTCGGCACGCTCATGTACGGCCGCAAGGTCGGTGCGAACTACTGGGGCGAAGGGGCGACGACGCTGGAATGGACAGTTGCCTCGCCGCCGCCGTTCCATACCTTCGAAGAGCTGCCGCACATCTCCCCGACGGCACACCACTAGGAACGGAGCGGAGGCGCCCCAAGAAGGCGCCTTCGCCTTGAAAGGCCCATGAGCGACAGCGCGCAGACATTGAGGGGAAGCATTGACGGGGCCGCCACGCCCGCGCGCGTGCGCGACTACATCGACCTGCTGAAACCGCGCGTCATGTCGCTGGTGGTCTTCACCGGCTGGGTCGGCGTGCTGATCGCGCCGGTGCATCTCCACTCGTTCAAGGCGGCGCTCGCTGTTCTGGCGATCGCCCTGGGCTCGGGCGCGGCCGGCGCCATCAACATGTGGTACGAGCGCGACCTCGACGCGCTGATGGCTCGCACGCGCAACCGCCCGCTGCCAGCCGGCCGCGTGGCGCCGGACGATGCGCTGGGCCTCGGCGTGCTGCTGTCGCTCTTCTCGGTCCTGCTGATGGCGGTATCGACGAATTTGGTGGCGGCCGCGCTGCTGGCGGCGGCGATCCTGTTCTACGTCTTCGTCTACACGATCTGGCTGAAGCGCCGGACGCCGCAGAACATCGTGATCGGTGGCGCCGCCGGCGCCTTCCCGCCGATGATCGGCTGGGCCGCCGCGACCGGCGACGTTTCCTCGGTCGGGATCGCACTCTTCCTGCTCGTCTTCCTCTGGACCCCGCCGCATTTCTGGGCGCTCGCGCTCTACCGCAGCGAGGACTATCGCCGGGCCGGTGTGCCGATGCTCCCGGTGGTGGCGGGGCCGCGCGAAACCAAGCGGCACATGGTGATCTACACGCTGCTGCTCCTGCCGGTCGCCTTGGCGCCGACGCTGCTGGGCGCGGTCGGCTGGGTCTATGGCGCGGTCGCCCTGGCGCTCAGCCTGGGTTTCATCGGGCACGCGATCGCCGTCTGGCGCACCGCCGATGACGAGACGGCCTTTGGCGCTGCCCGGAGGATGTTCCGCTATTCGCTGATCTATCTGGCCGTCCTGTTCGCGGCCCTGCCGGTGGATCTCGTCGTGAGCCGGATCGCGGGATGAGCGCGGCCATGGCACAGGACCGTCGACCGGGCGATACCGACATGCACCGCCGCCAGCGCGGCAAGAACCTGTTCATCGCGGGTTTTCTGATCGTGCTCGTGATCCTGTTCTTCGCCCTCACGATCGTGCGCATGGGAGGCTACGGATGACGGACGACTCGCCCGATACCGCCGCCCGGAACAAGCGGCTGGCGCGGCGCCTGTTCCTGATGACGGCGGGAATGGGCGGCTTCGCGTATGCCTCCGTGCCGCTCTACGACCTTTTCTGCCGCACCACCGGATTCGGCGGCACCCCGGTCGTGTCGCAGAGCGGCGACCGCCCGATTCTCGACCGCACGGTCAAGGTACGCTTCGATTCCAACGTCGACACATCGCTGCCCTGGAAATTCCAGCCGCTGCAGCGCGAAGTCACGGTCCGGCTCGGCGAGGAGTATCTCGCCCATTACCGCGTGACCAACCTATCGCAGCGCCCGGCCGTCGGCACCTCGACCTACAACGTCACCCCCGAAACGGCCGGCGGGTGGTTCAACAAACTCCAGTGCTTCTGCTTCACGGAGCAGCTGCTGCTGCCCGGGCAGTCGGTGGACATGCCCGTGATCTTCTTCGTCGATCCCGAGTTGGACAAGGATCGGCGTTACGACAACATCCGGACCATCACGCTCTCGTACACATTCTTCGAGGCGAAGACGGAACGGGCCAGGACCTTGCTGGGCGGACTGCCTGGCAGCGATATCGGAAAGGGTGGATGAACATGGCCGGCGGCACTCCCAAGCATCCCTATCATCTCGTCGATCCCAGCCCGTGGCCGGCCCTGGGCTCGTTGGCAGCCCTGGTGCTGGCGCTTGGCTTCGGCTTTGCGCTCCATCCGGACATGCTGGGGCAGGGCTTCGGCACCTTCATGAAGAAGGTGCACTGGTGGGGACTGGCTCCCGGCCTGCTGCTGGTGCTGGGCGTCATGTACTGGTGGTGGTCCGACGTCATCGCCGAGTCGCGCGTCTACCACACTTCGGTGGTCCAGCTCGGACTGCGCTACGGCATGATCCTGTTCATCGCCTCGGAGGTCCTGTTCTTCGCGGCCTTCTTCTGGGCCTTCTTCGACGCGTCTCTCTATCCGGGCGCACCGAACCAGCCGATCCGTACCGAGGCCACCGGCGGCATCTGGCCGCCCAAGGGCATCAGCATCATCGCGCCGTTCGACCTGCCGCTGATGAACACGCTGATCCTTCTCCTGTCGGGCACCACCTGCACGTGGGCGCACCACGCGATCATCGAGGGCAACCAGAAGGATGCGGTCCGCGGCCTGCTGTGCACCGTGCTCCTCGGTCTGGTCTTCACCAGCGTGCAGGCCTACGAATACATCCACGCGCCGTTCACGTTCAGCCAGGACATCTATACGTCGACCTTCTTCATGGCGACCGGCTTCCACGGCTTCCACGTGCTGGTCGGTACGATCTTCCTGATCGTCTGCCTGATCCGCGCCTCGAAAGGTCAGTTCAAGCCCAGGCAGCATTTCGGCTTCGAGGCCGCAGCCTGGTACTGGCACTTCGTCGACGTGGTCTGGCTCTTCCTGTTCTTCTGCATCTACTGGTGGGGCGCCGGGAAGGCTCCGATCGCCCTGCACTGAGGCAGGCCTGCAGGCTATCTTGGAACCGCCGGGTGCTCCCCGGCGGTTCGTCTTTGGGAGACCACCCCGTGTCCGACTGGCCCCGCCAATCGCCCTTCGACGTCGCCCTGCGCGGCGCCTGCCCCCGGTGCGGCAAGGGACGGCTGTTTGCCGGCCTGCTTACCGTGGTCGATCGTTGCTCCTCCTGCGGCCTCGATCTGCGCGGCAACGATGCCGGCGACGGCCCTGCGGTGTTCGTCATCCTGGGGCTCGGCGCGGTCATCATGATGCTCGTCTTCTGGGTGGAGTTCCGCTACGAGCCGCCGTGGTGGGTGCATGTCGCGATCTGGCTGCCGCTCACCTTTGCGCTGGCCGTCTGGATGCTGCGCTTCCTCAAGGCCCTGCTGGTTGCCCAGCAGTTCGTCCATCGCACGACAGAACTCGACGAGTAGAGGAGGACACCATGATCCGGCTGCGGCCCGCTCTCTGGCCCACGCTCGTCTCGCTGCCCATTCTGGTCCTCTCGCTGAGCCTCGGCATCTGGCAGATGGAGCGTCGCGAGTGGAAGCGCGACATCCTCGATCGCATCGCCGTGAACCAGGCGGCGGCGCCAATGACGCTCGACCAGTTGCTGAGCGGCAATCCGTTGCGCCACGAGTACGGGCGCGTGAAGGTCGCCGGCACCTTCGAGCATGGCCGCGAGTTCTACCTTGCCGCGCGCAGCCTCAAGAACAAGGTCGGCCTGCAGGTCATCGTGCCGCTCAGGACGGATGACGGTCGGGTGGTCCTGTTCGATCGCGGCTGGGTGCCCGATCGCAAGGCTGCCACGCAGGCCGCGATACAGCCTTCGGGGCGGGTCGAGCTGACCGGCCTCGTTCGACGGTCCCAGACCAGGGCGCGCTTCGCGCCCGAGAACGTCCCGGAGAAGAACGTCTGGTTCCAGGCCGACGTGCCGCTGATGCGCAAGATGGCAGGAGCCGCGCCGGACCCCAAACTCGACTCATTCTTCCTGGAGGCCGATGCCACGCCCAATCCGGGCGGCGTGCCGGTGGGCGGGCAGACCCGGCTCGAGATCCCCAACGACCACCTCCAGTACGCCATCACGTGGTTCCTGATCGCTCTGGCGCTGGCCGGCGTCTATCTCGCCTATCACTGGGAGAACGGCCGGCTCGAGATCAACGGGCGCAGGAAAGCCCCATGATCGCCAATGACCCTTATGCCGAGCTGGAGCGTCGCTTTGCGCGCCTGAGCGATATCGGTCGCGCGGCGGCCATCCTGAACTGGGATCGCTCGACGATGATGCCGGACGGTGCGAGCGGCGATCGCGCCGACCAGCTGGCGACCCTGGGCGTCATCGCCCACGAGATCATCTCCGCGCCGGAGATGCCCGAACTCCTGTCGCGCGCCGAGGAGGGCAGGGCTTCGCTCGATCCCTGGCAGGCAGCCAACCTGCGCGAAATGCGCCGGTCGTGGGTGCATGAAAGCGCCTTGCCGTCCGACCTCGTCGAGGCCCGCACGCGGGCCTGCTCGGCCTGCGAGCTGGCCTGGCGCTCGGCCAAGAAGAACGCCGACTTCAAGTCTCTGCTGCCCAGCCTCACCGAGGTGCTGACCATCATGCGGCGTGTCGGAGAGGCCAAGGCTGCCGCCCTTGGCACTTCGCTCTACGATGCGCTACTGGACGAGTTCGAACCAGGCGGCCGCTCGGCCCGCATCGACGTGCTGTTCGCCGAGCTGCGCGGCTTCCTGCCCGATCTGCTGGGCCGCGTGCTGGAGCGCCAGAAGATCCAGCCCGAGCCTTTGCCGCTCGAGGGTCCGTTTCCCGTCGAGGCGCAGCGCCGGCTGGGCGAGGAGCTGATCCGCCGGATCGGCTTCGACTTCCACCACGGCCGGCTCGACGTCTCGGCGCATCCGTTCACCGGGGGCACGGCCGACGATGTGCGCATCACCACGCGCTACGACGAGGCGGACTTCGCCCGGTCGCTGATGGGCGTGCTCCACGAAACCGGCCATGGTCTCTACGAAGCCGGGCTGCCCAAGGCCTGGCGACGCCAGCCGGTCGGCAATGCCCGCGGCATGACCCTGCACGAGAGCCAGTCGCTGCTGATGGAAATGCAGGCCTGCCGCAGCGACGCCTTCCTCGGCTTTGCCGCCCCGCGCATGCGCGCCGCCTTCGGCAAGGACGGACCAGCCTGGACCGAGGAGAACATCCATCGACTCTACACGCGCGTGGCACCGGGGTTCATCCGCGTCGATGCCGACGAGGTCACCTATCCGCTGCACATCATGCTGCGCTACCGGCTGGAGCGGGCGATGCTGGCGGGCGACCTCGCGCTGGCCGACCTGCCGGGGGCCTGGAACGACGGGATGCGGGAGCTGCTGGGCGTCGTGCCGCCGGACGACTCGCTGGGTTGCCTGCAGGACATCCATTGGCCAGACGGTGGATGGGGGTATTTCCCGACCTACACGCTGGGCGCGCTGGCCGCGGCCCAGCTCTTTGCCGCCGCCCGCCGCGCGCATCCGGGCCTGATGGACGCGATAGGGCAGGGCGATTTCGCCCCGCTGTTGGGCTGGCTGCGCGAGAATGTGCACGGCAAGGGCTCGATCGCGACGACCGACGAGATACTGACCGGGGCCACGGACGCGCCGCTGGGCGCCGCCGCCTTCAAAGCCCATCTGGAAAGCCGCTACCTGCAGGCGTAAGAGGGACCCATGCTCGACCTTCGTCCAAACTGCGAATGCTGCGACAAGGACCTGCCCAACGGCGCGTCCGACGCCCTGATCTGCACCTTCGAGTGCACCTTCTGCGCAGACTGCGCGCAAACCCGCTTGGGCGGTCATTGTCCGAACTGCGGTGGCGATCTGGTCAAGCGGCCCACCCGCCCGGAGAAGGCATTGGCCAAATTCCCGGCCTCGACGAAGCGGGTTCGCAAGGACCACGAGGCCTGTCGGCAGGTCGCCTAGCCGGAGAAGTCCATTGCGTTACATCAGTACCCGCCACGGTTCGCAGGGCAATCCTGCGCCGCTGGGCTTCGAGGACATCATGCTCGCGGGCCTCGCCCGCGATGGCGGCCTCTACCTGCCCGCCGAGTGGCCACAGTTCAGCAAGGCCGAAATCTCGGCCTTCAAGGACCTCGGCTACACCGAACTGGCCTTCAGCGTCATGCGCCCGTTCATCGGCGACGCCTTCGACGAGGCGACGTTCCGTCGCCTGATCGGCGAGGCCTATGCTTCGTTCGAGACGCCGGAGGTCGCGCCGCTGAAGCCGCTCGGCGATTCGGGCCTGCACCTGCTCGAACTGTTTCACGGACCGACGCTCGCCTTCAAGGACGTGGCGCTGCAACTGCTCGGGCGCATGCTCGACCAGACGCTGACGGCGCGCGGACAGCACGCCACCATCGTCGGCGCCACCTCGGGCGATACGGGTTCGGCCGCCATCGAGGCCGTGCGCGACCGCAGGACCATCGACATCTTCATGTTGTTCCCGCACGGTCGCGTGAGCGAGGTCCAGCGCCGGCAGATGACGACGGTGCTGGCGCCCAACGTGCACAACATCGCGGTGCAGGGCACCTTCGACGACTGCCAGGATCTGGCCAAGGCCTGCTTCAACGATCTCGAATTCCGCGATCGTCATGCGCTGACGGCGGTGAACTCGATCAACTTCGCCCGCGTGATGGCGCAGATCGTCTATTACTTCTGGGCGGCGCTTAAGCTCGGCGCGCCCGAGCGGCCGGTGGCGTTCAGCGTGCCCAGCGGCAATTTCGGGAACGTCTATGCCGGCTACGCCGCGAAGCAGATGGGACTGCCGATCTCGCATTTCGTGGTCGGCGCCAACAGCAACGACATCCTGGCACGCTTCTTCGAGAGCGGCACGATGACGACCTCGGAGGTCGTGCCGACCCTCAGCCCCAGCATGGATATCCAGATCTCGAGCAATTTCGAGCGTCTGCTGTTCGACCTCTACGAGCGCGACGGTGTCGCCCTTGCGGACGCCATGACTCAATTCCGCAGCACCGGCACGCTGAAGGTCGGCGGCAACGTGCTGGCCGGCGTGCGGCAGCTCTTCGATGCAGGCCGTCTGGACGATGCCGGGACGCTGGCCGCCATGAAGGACTGCCTGACGCGTTTCGGCGAGACGATCGATCCGCACACTGCCGTCGGATATGCTCTGGCCCAGCAGCATCGCCGCGATCCCGCGATTCCCATGGTCGTGCTGGCGACGGCGCATCCCGCCAAGTTCCCGGACGCCGTCGGGAAGGCGACCGGCACGCGACCGCGCCTGCCGGCCCGACTCGCCGACCTGCTGGAACGGGCCGAGAGGGCGGACGGCATGCCCAACGACGTCGCGGTCCTCAAGTCCATGATCGACGAACGCCGCGAGATGGCCGCTGCGCCCGCCGCCAGGAACAAGGTGCGCACGTGAGCGAAGTGAAGGTGACGACCCTCGACAACGGCCTGAGGATCGCCGTCGACCCCATGCCAGAGGTGGAGTCCGCGTCGCTCGGCATCTGGGTCGGCTGCGGCACCCGCCACGAAACCGCCGAGCTGAACGGCATGGCCCACATGCTGGAGCATATGGCGTTTAAGGGTACGCGCACCCGCAGCGCCCGCGCCATCGCCGAAGAGATCGAGAACGTCGGCGGCAGCTTAAACGCCTATACCGGCCGCGAGATCACGGCCTATCATGCCTCGGTCCTGAAGGAGGACGTGGCGCTGGGGATCGAGATGATCTCCGACATCCTGCGCAACTCCGTGTTCGACCCCGATGAGCTGCAGCGCGAGCGCGGCGTGATCCTGCAGGAGATCGGCCAGGCGCTCGACACGCCGGACGACCTGATCTTCGACCAGTTCCAGGAGACCGCGCTGCCGGGGCAGCCGCTCGGCCGGCCGGTATTGGGTACCGCGGCGACGGTCGAGGCGATCGGCCGCGACGATCTGTTCGCCTATCTCGCCCGCCACTACACGGCCGGAAACATGGTTCTGTCCGCAGCGGGCCGGGTCGAGCACGACCAGATCGTCGATCTCGCCGAGAAGCATTTCGGCTCGGTCCCGCGCACGCCGGCCAATGCCGAGCGGCCGGTCCCGCTCGCCTATGTCGGCGGCGACGGCCGTGAGCAGCGAGTCCTCGAACAGGCGCATCTCGTACTCGGCTGCGAGGGTATCGGCTACCGCGATCCCGATTATTTCGCGCTCGCGATCTACTCGACCCTGTTCGGCGGCGGCATGTCGTCGCGCCTCTTCCAGCGCATCCGCGAGGAGCGGGGCCTCGTCTACGGCATCCACTGCTTCAACACGGCGTACGCCGATGGCGGTCTGTTCGGCATTTATGCCGGCACTGGCGAGGACGATCTGGCCGAACTGGTGCCTGCAGTGTGCGAGGAATTCGTCCGTGTGGCCGATACGCTCAACGAGCAGGAGCTCGTCCGCGCCCGCAACCAGATCAAAGCCGGCACGCTGATGGCGCTCGAGTCCAGCGGCGCGCGCTGCGAGCAGGCGGCGCGCCACCTGATCGTCCACGGCCGCACGATTCCCTATGCGGAGATCGTGTCGCGCATCGAGGCGGTCGACCAAAACGCCGTGCGCCGCGTCGCGCGTCGCCTGCTGCAGGGCGAACTCACGCTGGCTGCCCTGGGCCCGATCGACGGCCTCGAGTCGCTCGACAAGATCGCTAAGCGCCTCGCAGCCTGATCCGCCTCATTGGAGTTACGCGGCTTTCGGCAGTTCGGTCTGTGCTGTGCGCGGCGGGACGCCGATCGCGGCGCGTTCGATGGCGGTCCTGATCTCGGCGCTGCGGCGGACCAGATTGTAGCGGAAGCCCGTGTAGAGATTCATCGGGAACGGCATCGGCGCGTTGAAGTCGATGATCAGCACGACCCGCGTCTCGTCGGTCTGGTTCTTGACCCAGTGTTCGCGGGTGTCGTCGAACACCAGCGGCTCGCCTTCCTGCCAGAAGAAGTGGTGACCGCCGATCTCGATCCAGCACTTCTCCGGTTCGCTCGGCACGATCAGCGGGTAGTGGAAGCGGATGATGCCGGCGGCGGAGCCCCGATGCGGCTCGATCTCGGCGCGGCCGGCGAGGATGCTGAACAGCGCCGTGTGGACCCCGGGGATTCGCGCGATCGCCGCCATCGTGTCGGGCACCGCCGCGGCGTTTTCCGGGACGTCGTGGCCCCACAATTTCAGCAGGAAGGTACGCCAGGCGCGGCCCGGCACGTAGAGGTCGCGCGGGTGGACCTCGTGCAGGGCGGGAATCTCTTCGTGATGGCTCAGCAGATAGTCGAGGTCCGCCTTGATCTTGGCGTGACTCTTCTTGAGTTCGCCCAGCACTGGAAAGACCTTCATCGCGTCCTCGCCGCCCAGCGGCAGCTTCGGCATGTTCCGCAGGATCATGTCCGAGAGCTTGAGGTTGAAATCCTCCAGCGGCTGCTGGGGAAGCCAGATGTGCTTGGTCAGATAGAATCTGCCCTTTTCGCCGACGCTGGGTTTGCTAGCCGTTTCCATGGCCGATGTGCCTCAAGGACTCGCGATTGATGGGTTTGGAAGGCCTGTTGGGCCGAATGGCGACAGCTCTTTGGTGATCCCGGTGCGTGAGGTCCGTCTCAAATTCCTACGCCGGACCCCTGAAAACATGCAAGAATTCCGAAGAAGGACTACTATAGCCCAAGATGTTCCGCTTTGCTGACGTCCCGTTGTCGCTGTCAGGGATGACCCGGATCACCGGGAAACGCGTGTTTCTGCGCGCGCCGAGCATGGACGACTGGCCGGAATGGGCGGAATTGCGCGCTCGCAGTCGGGCCTTCCTGACGCCATGGGAGCCCACCTGGCCGGAGGACGCGCTGGCACGCGACCATTTCCGGCGCCGATTGCGGCAGCAGATCAAGGAATGGCGGGCCGGGGAGGCCTACGGGCTGTTCGTCTTCACCAACGAAGGGCGTCGGCTGGTCGGCGGAATCAACTTCAGCAATGTGCGTCGCGGAGTCGCCCAGGCAGCGTCCGTCGGCTACTGGATGGGCCAGCCCTATGCCGGGCAGGGGCTGATGACCGACGGGCTGCGCGCCACCCTGTCTTTCGTGTTCGACGACCTGCGGCTGCACCGGCTCGAGGCCGCCTGCCTGCCGCACAACGAGCCCTCCAAGGCCGTTCTGACCAAGGTCGGGTTCCACGAAGAGGGGCTCGCCCGCCAGTATCTGCGCATCAACGGCCAATGGGCCGACCATCTGCTGTTCGCGCTGTTGCGCGCGGACTACGACGCGCTCCTGCGGGCGCCGCGGTAGCGGGCTGAGGCCCCGACCCCAAGGAGGCGTCCGTGCGCAATCTCACCCCGACCTCGATTACCCAGGCCTTCGCCGACTACGCCCGTAACGCGCCGTCCGAGCGGGCGCGTACGCTGCTGGTCTCGCTGGCCGGCCACCTGCATAGCTTCGTGCGCGAGAACAAGGTGACCCAGGCGGAGTGGGGCGCCGCCATCGACGCGCTGACCCGCGCCACGAAGTTCACCGATGACAAGCGCAACGAATACATCCTGTTCTCCGACCTGCTCGGCGTGTCGTCGCTCGTGGATATGGTGAATGCCGCCGGCAGCGGAACGCCTTCGTCCGTCCTCGGCCCGTTCCACATCGAGGGAGCGCCCGAACTGCCCAATGGCGGCGACCTGTGGCGCGGCCAGGTGGGCGAACCGCTGGTCGTGAGCGGTCGCGTCGTCGACGGAACGGGCGCACCGGCGAAGGGAACCGTGCTGGCGATCTGGCAGAATGTCGGCAACGGCCTCTACGCCCAGCAGGATGCGGCGCAGTCGCCGACCAACTATCATGCGCGCCTGGCCGTGGCGGAGGACGGCACCTTCGCCTTCACCACCGTGCGGCCGGTTTCCTACAAGGTGCCGGACGACGGCCCGGCCGGCGACATGTTGCGCGTTCTGGGCCGCGACGCCTGGCGGCCAGCGCATCTGCATATGATCATCCATGCGCCCGGCCACGCGCCGCTGATCACCGAGTTCTTTCCGGAGGACGACGAGCATCTCGACGGCGACGCCGTGTTCGGCGTGCGCGCCGGCCTCGTCCTGCCCTTCGCCAAGGCGACCAACCGTGCCGCGCTGCCGGTCAATCTGGCCGCGCGCGATACGCTGCCCTTGCCGGTCTGGGCCACGCGCCTCGACCTCAGGCTGCCTGCGGGTTGATGCCGCTCGTCCGGGTCCGCGACGTCTCCCAGATCTTTGCGAACGGCGTCCAGGCGCTGGGCGGCGCCTCGCTTGACATCGAGGCGGGCGAGTTTCTGAGCGTGCTCGGCCCTTCGGGCTGCGGAAAATCGACCCTGCTTCGCCTGATCGCCGGCCTCGCCGAACCGACCGCCGGCACGATCGAGTGGCCGCAGGGCAGGCCCGACCTGGGCTTCGTCTTCCAGGAGCCGACCCTGATGCCGTGGGCGACGGCGCTGGCCAACGTCGCCCTGCCACTCAAGCTCCGCGGGGTGGCGCGTTCCGAACGCGACGCGCGCGCGGCAGAAGCGCTCGCGGGTGTCGGACTGAAGGGCTTCGAGAGGAGCTATCCGCGCGAACTGTCGGGCGGCATGAAGATGCGCGTCTCGATCGCGCGGGCGCTCGTCACTTCCCCGAAGCTCCTGCTGATGGACGAGCCTTTCGCCGCGCTCGACGAGATCACGCGCCGCAGACTCAACACCGACCTGCTGGAACTGTGGCAACGCACGCATTTCACCGCCGTGTTCGTGACCCACTCGGTGTTCGAATCGGTGTTCCTGTCGCAGCGCATCGTCGTGATGAGCGCGCGTCCGGGCCGCCTGCTCTCCGAACTCGCCATCCCGGCACCCTATCCGCGCAGCGAGGCCTTCGGCACCTCGGCCGAGTACGCCGCGCTGTGCCGGCTCACCTCGGCGCAGCTTTCGGAAGCGATGGCGGCATGAGCGCCCGCATCGTCGCCCCTGTCCTGATGGGCCTCATCATGCTGGCCCTGTGGGAGAGCCTTGTGCGCGTGATGGCGATCCCACCCTACATCCTGCCGGGGCCGATCCTCGTGGCGAAGACGCTGGTGTCGGACTGGGGAACGCTGTGGCCGGCGCTCATCGTCACGCTCACGATCACCCTGCAGGCGTTGCTGGCCGCGGTCCTGGTCGGCGTCCTGCTGGCACTGCTGTTCTCGCTGTCGCGCTGGATCGAGCTGTCGCTCTTTCCCTACGCCATCATCCTGCAGGTGACACCGATCGTGGCCATTGCGCCGCTGATCATCGCCTGGGTCGACGACGTCAGCGTCTCGCTGCTGATCTGCGCCTGGCTGGTGGCCTTCTTCCCGATCCTCTCCAACACGGTCCTTGGCCTGCGCTCGGTCGACCGCAACCTGCTCGACCTGTTCGAACTCTATGGCGCGAGCCGCTGGCGCACGCTCGTCGACCTGCGTCTGCCGGCGGCGCTCCCGTACTTCCTGGGAGGCCTGCGCATCTCGGGCGGACTGGCGCTGATCGGCGCCGTCGTCGCGGAGTTCGTGGCGGGTTCCGGTGGGCGGGAGTCGGGCCTCGCCTACCGCATCCTCGAATCGGGCTACCAGCTCAAGATCCCGCGAATGTTCGCCGCCCTGGTCCTGATCTCGCTCACGGGTATCGCGATCTACCTTCTCTTGTCGCTGCTCTCGAACCTGCTGCTGCGTCGCTGGCACGAGAGCGCACTCGGCGAGGAGTGAGTCAGGCACGGCGCAACGCCGCCCGGCCGAGGAAGAAGGACGCCGCCGCCACACCGGCCGCCAACAGGAGATAGCCGGCCTCGTAGACGCCGGTGATCGCCAGCACCGTGCGGAAGAGGAGCGGCGACAGGAGTGCCCCGCAGAAGACGAAGAGCTGGGTCGCGCCGGTGAACTCCGCGGCGCGCCCCGGTGGGGCCCGCGACGCGCTTTCGGCGATGAAGACGCCGTTCCAGCCGACGGCGGTGCCGCCGAGGACTGTACAGACGATGTAGATTGCAGTGATCGGCCAGGCCGGTGTCGAGAAGGCCATGGCGGTCGCGGCCATCGCGACGATGGCGCCGATGCCTGCCAGCACGGCCGACGGCCTTCGCAGCAGGTCGGCGAGGGCGCCCCAGAAGACGCGGCCGAAGGCGCCGGCGACCGTTGCCGCCGAGAGCAGCGCACCGGCCAGCACGTAGGACATCTGCAAGCCATCGACGGCGTAGACGACGGTGAAGTTCACGACGATCGCCTGGGTCGCCGAGAACAGCATGCCGATGAAGCACATCGGTCGCAGGATCGGGTCGCGCCAGGCCAGGCGCAGCGGCTCGAGGATCTCGGTCAGGGTCGGCAGGCGTGCCGAGCCCCCGGTGCGCTCCTCGTCGTACAGGGCGCGCAACGGCTGCATGGCGATCGCCGCGGCGATTGAAAGGATGCCGACCGAGGCCGCGGCCCAGCGCCAGCCGAAATCGAGGGCGAGGGTCGGCAGAACGGCACCGCAAATCGCGAAACCGACCGGCACGCCGCTCTGCTTCAAAGAGAAGGTGACGTTCGCGAGGCGCGGCGGCGACACGCGCGCCAGGATGTGCGAGCTGGCGATGGTGAGGGGACCCGAGCCCAGGCCGACGATGAAGGCCGAAAGTGCGGCCATCGCCACGCCGCCCGTCGCGAAGACAAAGGAACCGAGCGCCGCGATGGTAAGCCCGGTCTGCATGAAGCGGATCGGTCCCAGCCTTCGGGTAAGCGGGCCGCCGCCCACGGTCGAGATCATCGCCGCCAGATAGACGATCGACACGTAGTAGGCGACGTCCGCCGCCGCGACGCCGAACTCGGTGGCTGCCGCCGGGGCCAGCACGGAGGCCTGGTTGAACACCATCGTCGAGATGACCTGGACCAGGGTCAGCGAGACGAGGGCGACGAGATAGCGATGGAGATCGGTCGGCGCGGCGGACATGGCGCCGGGACTATAGCGACCTAGTTGAGGCCGGCGAGAAAACTCTCAATGAGAGGCCCCCAGACGGAATTGCCATCCCTTGATCGGACGAGGTTGTGTCCATCGCGGCCGGAGGGGCCGAGCGGCTTGTAAGTCGCCTTGCCGCCGGCGCCTACATAAGCGTCAACCATTCTCTTTACGAGAGATGGTTCGAAATAGCTGTCGTTCTCCGTGTAGATCCAGAGCATTGGAACACGCGCAGTCGTACCGTATTTCGTTGCGGCTTCCACCAAGGCCGAGGGGGTGCAGTTGCCGGTACCGCCACCCTTCTGCGGCTGGTGCGCGCCACGGCCTCCTGCAAAATTGATCATGCCGGCCACGCCGGGTGGATTGCGGCTCGATAGTGCAATGGAGGCCCAGCCGCCGGCGGATTGTCCCACCACGATGGTGCGGTCGGCGGCGACATAGGGCTGCGTCCGCATGTAGTCGATCGTCGCCTGGATGTCGGCGGCGCCTTGCAGGCCGGCATTGTAGTAGTCGGGCTCTTCACAGGAACCATAGCGCTCGCCCCATGCGCCACCGGTTTCGCCATATCCGCGGCGAAGCGGTAACGCGACAACATAGCCACGCGACAGGAACCACGACGACAGGTTTGGGAAGCGCGGTCTTTCCATCTTGAGGCGCACCGAGCCATTGGGCGGCGAGCCGTGATTGATGACGACCAGCGGGTGTTTCCCGTCACCCGGCGGTCGCATCACTGTGGTGACCAGTGTCGATCCGTTGGGGCCGGGCACACGCACGACCTGATCGTGGTCCTGCGCCGCCAGTGGCCCGATGCAGATGAAGAAGACGAAGAATGCAATCGGACCGAAGCGCATCGCGATCTCCTACCGCCCGCTGCGCCGCGCCGGCTTGCCGCGGCCGCCGGAACCGGTGCGCACGCCGCGGAAGACTCTGGAGTGCTGCATCTTGCCGAGATGGACGCCGACATTGGCGCTGGCGGCCTGCCCGGGCAGTTCGAGTTCGTGCGCTTCGAGGCGGCGGATCTCGTCGCGCAGGCGGCCGGCTTCCTCGAATTCGAGGTCGGCGGCGGCGGCGCGCATGCGCTTCTCGAGCTCGGCGATGTGGGTGCGCAGATTGTGCCCGACCAGATGCACGTCGCCCGACACGCCGGTATCGACCGTGTAGTGGTCGCGCTCGGCGGTCGACTGCAGGATCTCGGCGATGTTGCGCTTCACCGAGGCCGGGGTGATGCCATGCTTGTCGTTGTAGGCAGTCTGCTTGGCGCGACGACGATCGGTCTCCGAAATGGCGTACTTGATGGAGTCCGTCATCTTGTCGGCATACAGGATGACCCGGCCCTCGACGTTGCGCGCGGCGCGGCCGATCGTCTGCACGAGCGAGGTGGGCGAGCGCAGGAAGCCTTCCTTGTCGGCATCGAGGATGGCGACCAGCGCGCATTCTGGAATGTCGAGCCCCTCGCGCAACAGGTTTATGCCGACCAGCACGTCGAAGGCGCCGAGCCGCAGGTCGCGGATGATCTCTATGCGCTCCAGCGTGTCGATGTCGGAATGCAGGTAGCGGCAGCGGATACCGGACTCGTGCATGTATTCGACCAGATCCTCGGCCATGCGCTTGGTGAGCACGGTGACCAGCACGCGCTGGCCCTTCTTCGCGCAGTCCTTGCACTCGGCGATCAGGTCGTCGACCTGCTTCTCCACGGGACGGATGAGCACGGTCGGATCGATCAGGCCGGTCGGGCGGATCACCTGCTCGATGAAGATACCCTGAGTGCGCTCCATCTCCCAGTCGCCGGGCGTTGCGCTGACATAGGTCGTCTGCGGCCGCAACGCGTCCCATTCCTCGAACTTCAGCGGCCGGTTGTCGATCGCCGAAGGCAGACGGAAGCCGAACTCGGCGAGCACGCTCTTGCGGTTGAAGTCGCCGCGGAACATGCCGCCGATCTGCGGCACCGTGACGTGGCTCTCGTCGCAGATCAGCAGCGAGTTCTGCGGGAAGTATTCGAACAGGGTGGGGGGCGGCTCGCCCGGCTTGCGGCCCGTCAGATAGCGCGAATAGTTCTCGATGCCGGCGCATGAACCCGTGGTCTCCAGCATCTCGATGTCGAACAGCGTGCGCTGTTCCAGCCGCTGCGCTTCGAGCAGACGGCCGGCGCGGTTGAACTCCTCCAGGCGCTGCTTCAGGTCGGCCTTTATCTGGTCGATCGCCTTCTGCATCGTCGGCTTCGGCGTCACGTAGTGGCTGTTGGCATAGACGATGATGTCGTTCAGCGAGATCGTCTTGTCACCGGTCAGCGGGTCGAACTCGGTGATCGAATCGATCTCGTCGCCGAACATCTCGAAGCGCCAGGCCTTGTCCTCGTAGTGGGCGGGGAACAGGTCGATCGTATCGCCGCGCACCCGAAAGGTGCCGCGCTGGAAGGCATTGTCGTTGCGCTTGTACTGCTGCTCGACGAAGCGGCGGAGCAGGGAGGAACGGTCGATCTTCTGGCCCTTGTGCAGGCGGAAGGTCATCGCCTGATAGTTCTCCAGCGGACCGATGCCGTAGATGCAGGAAACGGAGGCCACGATGATCACGTCGTCGCGCTCCATCAGCGCGCGCGTCGCGGAGTGGCGCATGCGGTCGATCTGTTCGTTGATCGACGAATCCTTCTCGATGAAGGTGTCGGTGCGCGGGACGTAGGCCTCGGGCTGGTAGTAGTCGTAATACGAGACGAAATACTCGACGGCGTTTTCCGGGAAGAAGCCCTTCATCTCGGCATAGAGCTGGGCCGCCAGCGTCTTGTTGGGCGCCATCACCAGCGCCGGCCGTCCCTGGCTCGCGATCACGTTGGCCATGGTGAAGGTCTTGCCCGAGCCGGTGACGCCCAGCAGGACCTGGTCGCGCTCGCCCGCTTCGACGCCGGCGTTGAGTTGCCGGATCGCTTCGGGCTGGTCGCCGGCCGGGACATAATCCGAGACCAGCTTGAACGGCTTGCGCACGATGCCTTCGAGTTCCGGTCGCCGCTGGATGTACGGCATCAGGAGGGGGGCAGCCGGAACCGTGAGATTCTTTGAGGGCATGGCCCGCATTATATGATGCGCGCACCGCGCTCCGGCAATGCTAGCGTCCCGCCCGCGATGCCCGACCTGTTGAGTGCCTCCTTCCTGATTTCCGCCGTCGTTGCCTGCATTGCGGGCACGGTGCGCGGCTTCGCCGGTTTCGGCGCTGCGATGCTGATGACGCCGGTGTTCTCGGCGCTCTATGGCCCTGCAGTCGGAATTGCCCTCTGCCTGCTGCTGGAAATCGCGGTCGCTCTGCCGCTTGTCCCGGGCGTGGTGCGGCTGGTCGACTGGCGGCGCATCGGGCTGCTGCTGATTGCGGCAGCCCTCGCCGTTCCGCTCGGGACCCACACACTGACCGGCGTGGAGGCCGAGCCGATGCGGTGGGCGATCTCGGCGATCATCCTGGCGGCGGTCGCCTTGCTGGCCAGCGGCTGGCGGTTTCCCGGACGGCCGAACGCGGCGACGACGGTTGCAGCCGGGGCCACCAGCGGCTTCCTGAACGGGCTTTCGGGCATGGCCGGCCCGCCGATCGCCTTCTACTATCTGGCAGGCAGCGAGCCGGCAGCGCGCGTGCGGGCCAATCTCACCACCTATTTCGTCTTCGTCGATCTGATCGCGCTGGCATCTTTCGCGTCGCGCGATCTGATCGGCTGGAGCACCGGTGTTCAGGGACTGTTGCTCGCACCGGCAGTGATGCTGGGCGGCGTGCTGGGCGAGCGGCTGTTCCCGCTGGCCAGCGAGACATTCTATCGCCGCCTTGCGCTCGGCCTGCTGGTCTGCGTCGCCATCGGCTCCCTGCTGGTATAAGGACACGGCATGCGGATCTGGGACAAAATCGTGGAGGGCATGAACGGCCTCGGCATCGCCGAGCTGCTGGGCCTGTCCTCGCCGCCAGCGGACGATGGCGGGCATCCCGGCCTGCGGCAGATCGGCTTCACCATCGGCGTCATCGCGCTCGGCGCCAAGATGGCGCGGGTCGATGGCGACGTCTCGGAATCCGAGGTGGCGGCCTTCCGCGATTTCTTCCAGGTGCCGCCGGGAGAGGAGGCCAACGTCCAGCGCTTCTTCGATCTGGCCAAACGCGACGCCGGCGGTTTCGAGACCTATGCGCGTCAGGTCGCGGCCCTGTTTCCCGACGCGCCGGAAATCCTCGAGAATGTCATCGAGGGCCTGTTCAGCATCGCGCAGGCCGATGGCCAAGTCGGTGCGCCGGAGGCCGAGTATCTCGCGAAGGTGGCGAGCATCTTCGGCCTGCCGAGTTCGCGATTCGAGCGTGCGAAAGCCGCGGCACTGGGCGTCGTGGAATGCGAGCCGTGCGTCGTGCTGGGCATCGATCCGATGGCGACCGACGAGCAGATCCGCGAAGCGTGGCTGCGGCAGGTCCGAGCCAACCATCCCGACCGGCTGATGGCCCAGGGCCTGCCGGAAGAGGCGATCGCGGTCGCCAACCGCAAGCTGGCGCTGATCAACGATGCCTACGACCGGCTGCGCCGGCAACGCGGCCTCGTGCCGGCCTGAGCGTGGAATTAGTCGACCTGCCGTCGCCCAACCATGCGGCCAGGCCGGACGGGGCCGTGGTCGATGTCCTCGTGCTGCACTACACGGAGCTTCCGCTGCAGGAGTCGCTCGACATCCTGCGCGACGGCACGCGCGAGCATCGTGTCAGTTCGCACTACGTGCTCGATCTCGACGGCACCGCCTATCGTCTCGTGCCGGAGGACCGCACCGCCTGGCACGCCGGGAAATCCTGGTGGCGTGGCCGCGAGGCGCTGAACGGCACCTCGATCGGCATCGAGATCGTCAACCTGCATGGCGACCGGCACGACTATCCGACCGGCCAGATCGAGGCGCTGATCGACCTGTGCCGGGGGATTCTGCGACGCCATCCGGCGATCGAGCCGCGCAACGTCGTCGGTCATTCCGACATCGCCCCCCAGCGCAAGATCGATCCAGGCCGGCGCTTTCCCTGGCAGCGATTGGCGGAACAGGGGATCGGCCTGTGGCCCAAGGCCGGCACGCGGCCGCTCGACGGGGACTTCCATAAGGCGCTTCAGAGATTCGGCTATGCACCGCCGTTTGCCGTACCGCCGAAGGAGATCGTGAAGGCCTTCCAGCGGCATTACCGGCCGGCCCGGGTGGACGGCGTGATTGACCCGGAGACGAAAGGGTTGCTCGCCGGCCTGCTTGACCCGCTGGGGCGGGCGGCCTAGTCAGGCGCCGGGTCAGACGGCTGGATGGCTGCACTCGGGCGGGCAACCGCGCGGGTGAGGAAAGTCCGGGCTCCACGGAGACACGGTGCCGGATAACGTCCGGCGGGGGCGACCCCAGGGAAAGTGCCACAGAAAACAAACCGCCTGCCCGGCTTGCCGGGACGGAAAGGGTGAAACGGTGGGGTAAGAGCCCACCGCGCGACCGGCAACGGAAGCGGCACGGCAAACCCCACCGGGAGCAAGACCAAATAGGGGCGACACGCCGGGCAACCGGCAGCGGTGTTTCCGCGTCGTCGCCCGGGTCGGTCGCGCGAGGCGTTCGGTAACGGGCGTCCCAGAGGAATGGCCATCCATCGCTTTCGGGCGAGGACAGAACCCGGCTTACAGGCCGTCTGACCCTCTTCGTTCCTTAATCAGCGCCACACCTACAACCGCTTGTGCTGTCTGGCAGTGATGGCGCAATAGATGTCGTGTCTAAGTCTTTAAGATTCCTTGTGGATTCTTGGCGGAGATAATTGCATCCCGGTTATTCCCATGATATCCCATTGTATCCCGTGTAACAGGCAACGCAGGGGCGTGGGGCACCTGCGGCGGGGCTAGGGGGAGATGGGCCGTGGCATTCCGGTCCGAGATCCTGATCAAGCTGGACAAGAAGGGCCGGGTCCTGTTGCCCGCAGCTTTTCGCGACGAGTTGCCTGCGGACGATCGCGGCGCGTTCGTGCTCTACCATTCGCCCACCATCCCCGGTCTGGTGAACGGCAACTCCCGCGCAGGCTTCGATTCCATGCTGGATCGCATGCGTGCCGAGGCGCTGGGGCCGAAGGGTTCGCTCAAGGTCGCCCTCGACGACGATGCCTTCGATCCGGCCGGGTATCTGTCCGCCGGAGCCCGTACCGTTTCGCTCGAGCCCGATGGCCGCTTCACGATGCCGGCCGAGTTCGTCGAGGCGCTCGATGCGGCCGACGGCGTCATGCTGGTCGGCAAGGTCGACAAGTTCCAACTCTGGAATCCTGCCCGCTGGCAGGCACGCCGCGCGGCCGAGCGCGAGCAGATGGCGGCGTTCGTGCGCGGCCTGGGGGGAGGCGACGCATGAGCGGCGCCCGCCACATTCCTGTGATGGCGCGCGAAGTCGTTGATGCGCTGCAGCCGCGCGATGGCGGCCGCTACCTCGACGGCACGTTTGGCGCCGGGGGCTACACGACGGCGATGCTGGATCGAGCCGATTGCCTGGTCATCGCCATCGACCGCGATCCCGACGCCATTGCCGCCGGCCGGGCATTGGCTGAACGCTACGCGCCGCGCCTGCGCTTGATCGAGGGCCGCTTCGGCGACATGGCCGAGCTTCTGTCGGCCGAGGGGGTCGAGGATGTGGACGGCGTGGCGCTCGATCTCGGCGTCTCGTCGATGCAGTTCGACCAGGCCGATCGCGGCTTCTCCTTCCGCGCCTCGGGCCCGCTCGACATGCGGATGGAGAAGAGCGGTACCTCGGCGGCGGATTTCGTAAACGAAACAGACGAAACGGAACTGGCCGACATCATCTGGCGCTACGGCGAGGAGCGTCGCAGCCGCCGCGTGGCGCGCAGCATCGTCGAGGCGCGGCGTGCCAAGCGGATCGAGACCACGGGCGAGCTGGCCGAGATCGTGCGCCGCGCGGTCGGTCCGCAGGGACGGGACGAGAGCGACCCGGCGACACGGACCTTCCAGGCCCTGCGCATCGCGGTGAACGACGAATTGGGCGAGCTCGAACGCGGCCTCGCGGCGGCAGAGCAGGTGCTGACGCCGGGCGGCCGTCTCGCGGTCGTGTCGTTCCATTCGCTGGAAGACCGCGCGGTCAAGGAATTCGTCCGCGCCCGCGCCGGCCGTGTCGCGGGGCCATCGCGCCATGCTCCGCCAGGCGCCGCCGGGCGGACTGCCACCCTGCGCGATCTCTCGCGCAAGCCGGTGCTGCCGTCCGACGAGGAAGTCGCCGCCAATCCGCGGGCCCGATCCGCCCGGCTGCGCGTCGCCGAGAAGCTCGATGGCGAACGGCCTCGGGCGGGAGGCGCCGCATGATCCATCGCGGGCTCCTGTTCTGGTCTGTCGTTGCCGTCGCCACGGCCGTCGGCCTGTTCACCGTCAAGTACAAGGTGCAGGACCTCGAGGAGCGCATCGACCGCACCAACCAGAAGATCATCGAGAGCCAGCAGGCCACGCACATCCTGCGGGTCGAATGGGCTCACCTGAACGAATCCGAGCGCATCGAAGCGCTCGCGCAGAAGCATCTCAAGCTCGAGTCGGCCTCGATCAAGCAGGTCGTCCGACTCGATCAACTCAAACCCGAATCTGTCCCCCCGCGGCGCGATCCACCACCTCCTTCCCCCCCACGAACGGGCAACGACGTCCCCTCGTCGACTTTGCCCGGTGGTGGTGGCCGCGTCGCAGCGGAGGCCGGCAGCCCCTCGCCGGCCTCCGCACCCCTTTCCAAGCGTACCCCCGGACCCACGACGCCCCCTCGACCGGCCCAAATCCAAGAGCCGGCAACATCGGGTCCGGTTGGCGACGGCCAGAGCGCCGCAGTCTCCATCGACGACATCCTCTCGCGAAATGAAGGGGGTTCCCGGTGAAGCTGTGGCGAAAGTCTGCCTCGCCCGAACCGGCCGCCGCGGTAAACGCGGCGGC
>JBKBLH010000008.1:0-99292 GCA_046296475.1 Reyranella sp. | reverse complement strand
CCCGGCGCGCGTTACGCCTCGCCCAAGGACCGCCTGAAGGGCGATGTCCAGGAGACGGCACGCCAGCGCCTGGTGATCGCGTCGGTGATCTTCGGCATCGCCTTCACGGCCGTGGGCCTGCGCATGGGCTACGTCTCGCTGCTGCGCGACGGCGCCGAGCCGACGCAGCGCGTCGCCGCCCGCGGCGGCTCGATCCAGTCGGAGCGCGCCGACATCGTGGACCGCAACGGCGCGGTGCTGGCCACGTCGGTTCCGGTCATGTCGGCCTTCGTCAATCCGCACCTGCTGATCGATCCGCAGGACGCCGCCCGCAAGATCGTGACGGCACTGCCCGACCTCAAGTACGACGATGTTCGCGAGAAGCTCGAAGGCGACCGGACCTTCGTCTGGATCAAGCGCGGCCTCAGCCCGCGCGAGCATGACCGCGTCAACCGCCTCGGCATTCCGGGCCTCGACTTCCAGGCCGAAGAACGGCGGATCTATCCGCAGGGAACCGCGGCAGCGCATATCCTGGGATATGCCAGCGTCGATAATACCGGCCTGGCGGGCGTGGAACGCTACTTCGACCAGCAGCTGCAGAGCGGTGAGACCCTGCAGCTCTCGATCGACCTTCGCCTGCAGCGCATTGTCGAGCGCGAACTCGCGCGCGCCGTCCAGAAGTTCTCCGCCATCGGCGCCACCGCGATCGTCATGGACGTGACCAATGGTGAAGTCCTCGCCATGGCGTCGCTGCCCACCTACAATCCCAACAGCACGCGGACCCTCACCAACGAGGCGCTGTTCAACCGCGCGACGCTCGGCGTCTACGAACAGGGTTCGACCTTCAAGATCTTCAACACCGCGATGGCGCTAGACAGCGGGAAGGTCGGTCTGACCAGCGTGTTCGACGCCACGTCGCCGATCCGCATCGACCGCTTCACGATCAACGACGACCACGCCCAGCGCCGGCCGCTGAACGTGGCCGAGACCTTCAAGTATTCGTCGAACATCGCCTCGGCCAAGATGGCGGTCGAGGTCATGGGACCCGAAGGCCAGCGCGCCTTCTTCGACAAGATCGGCTTCCTGAAGCCGGTATCGACGCAGCTGCCGGAGGTTGCGGGACCGCTCTGGCCGCGCCATTGGATGCGGATCAACACCATGACCATCGCCTTCGGTCACGGCATCTCGGTGACGCCGCTGCATCTGGCGATGGGCTCGGCGGCGATGATCAACGGCGGCATCCTCTATCAACCCTCGCTGGTGAAGCGCCACGCGGGCAGCGACAAGGGCCGGCGGGTCATCCAGCAGAAGACGTCGGTCAGCATGCGCCAGCTGCTGCGCCTCAACGCCGTCGAGGGCACGGGCAAGAACGCCAACGTCCCGGGCTACGAGGTCGGCGGCAAGACCGGCACGGCCGAGAAGCCTGGCCGCGGCGGCTATCGTCAGAAGGCGCTGATCAGCTCCTTCGTCGGCGCGTTCCCGATGAACGACCCGAAGTTCGTCGTCATCGTCTCGCTCGACGAGCCGAAGGGCCTGCCGGAGACCGGCGGCTATGCGACGGCAGGCTGGGTGGCGGCCCCGTCGGTCAAGGTCATCATCGAGCAGATGGTGTCGCTCTACGGCATCCTTCCAGGCGACCTGAAGGACGGCCTGCCCCCGATCGAGATCGCCTCGACACCGGTGCCGCCGCCGGTCGCCCCGCCGCAACTCATGCCCGCCAGCGTCCGCCGTTCGCCCGGCGATCATCGCAAGGCGCTGCCGGTCCGGCCGGCCCCAGGCCAGACGGCGGCAGCCCCCGGTCCGGGAGTGCGCCGCGTTGCGTCTGAGTGAGCTCATGCGCCGGAGCGCCGACGCAAACGCGATCTCTTCCGCGCTCCCGCGCGATCCCGTCCTCGCCGGCCTGACGCTCGACTCGCGCAAGGTCCGGCCCGGTTATCTCTTCGCGGCCCTTCCGGGTACCCAGCACGACGGTGCCGCCTTCGTCGCCGATGCCGTGAAGGCCGGCGCCGTCGCCATCCTCGCGGCGCCGGACGCGGCGTTGCCATCGCTCGATCCCGGCATCGTGGTCGTGCGCGATGCCAATCCGCGACGTCGCGTGGCGTTGATGGCGTCGGCCTTTTCGGACCTGCAGCCGGCCACAATCGCCGCCGTCACCGGCACCAACGGCAAGTCCTCGACGGTGCATTTCGTGCGCCAGATCTGGCAGGCGATGGGGTTGAAGGCGGCGAGTGTCGGCACGCTGGGTATCGTCTCTCCCGGCCTCATCCGCGACGGCGGACTGACGACCCCCGATCCGGTCCAGCTTCACGAGGATCTGGCGACGCTGGCGCGCGAAGGCGTCTCGCATCTCGCCATTGAGGCCTCGAGCCATGGCATCGACCAGCACCGGCTCGACGGGCTGCATCTGACGGCGGCAGCCTTCACGAACCTGACGCACGAGCACCTCGACTATCACCAGTCGATGGACGCGTATTTCGAAGCCAAGGCGCGCCTCTTCGAGGTCCTGCTGCCGTCCGGCGGCACGGCGGTCGTCAATGCCGACAGCGATCGTGTCGAGGCGCTGCGGGCGACCTGCGCGCGCCGTGGGATCCGCTTCTGGACCTATGGTGCGAAGGGAGCGGAATTCCGCTTGCTGGCCGCCGAGCCGACCCCGGCGGGACAGCACCTCGTGCTCGACGTGATGGGCACGCGTCGCGAGATCGACCTGCCGCTGGTCGGTGGGTTCCAGGCCTCGAACGCGCTTGCGGCCCTCGGCCTCGTCGTGGCCACGGGCGGCGAACCCGTGCGCGCCGTGGAGGCTCTGGGCCATCTGACGGGCGCGCCCGGTCGGTTGCAGCTCGTGACACGCCATCGCTCGGGTGCCGCCATCTATGTCGATTATGCCCACAAGCCCGAGGCACTCGAGACGGTGCTGCGGACGTTGAGGCCCTTCGCGCGCGGCAAGCTCGTCTTGGTGTTCGGCTGCGGCGGCGATCGCGACCGCGCCAAGCGCCCGGTGATGGGCGAGATCGCGACGCGCATCGCCGACCTCGCGATCGTGACCGACGACAATCCGCGCAGCGAGGAGCCGGCGGCGATTCGCGCCGAGATCGTGCGCGGCATCGCCGCCGACCGTCGCAACTGGATCGAGATCGCCGACGGCCGGCACGCCGCCATCGCGGCCGGCATGGAAGCGCTGTCGAGCGCCGACGACCTGCTGCTGATCGCCGGCAAGGGTCACGAGACAGGCCAGACGATCAAGGGCGTGACCCATCATTTCGACGATGCCGAGGAGGCGCGTACCCTGGCCGGAGGCGGGCGGTGAGCGCGCTCTGGACATCGGACGAGGTGCAGGCGGCCCTGACCGCATCCTCGATCACGGCACCGTTCGAAGCCCAGGGCGTGACGTTCGACAGCCGTGCCGTCGGCAAGGGCGACCTGTTCTTCGCGCTGAGCGGCGAGACGACCGACGGTCACGGCTTCGTCGCCGAGGCGCTCGCGCGCGGTGCAGCCGCTGCGGTCGTTTCACGCGATGTTCCGGCAGCGCAGGGCACGATGGTGCGCGTTCCGGACACGATGAAGGCGCTGGTCGAACTCGGTGTCGCCGCCCGACGTCGCAGCACTGCGCGCATCGCCAGCGTCACCGGGTCGGTCGGGAAGACCAGCACCAAGGACGCCTTGCGCGCGATGCTGTCGGCACAGGCACCCACCTCGGCCAGCGTGGCCAGCTACAACAACCATGTCGGCGTGCCGGTTAGCCTGGCGCGCCTGCCGCGCGAGGCGCGCTACGGCGTGTTCGAGATCGGCATGAACCACCCCGGCGAGATCGAACCGCTGGCTCGCCAGGTGGCGGCCCATGTCGGGATCGTAACCAATGTGGGACCGGTCCATATCGGCCATATGGGCAGCGAGGAAGCGATCGCCGACGAAAAGGGCTGCCTGTTCGCGGGCATGCCCGAAGGCGCAGTGGCCGTGCTCAATTGCGACAATCGCCACTATGAGCGCCTGGCCGCAAAAGCCCGTGAATTCGGCGTTCTCCGCATCGTCGGCTTCGGACGCAGCGAGGCCGCTGAGGCCCGTCTTGTCTCTTGCGACATGCACGATTCGGGCAGTGATGTTGCAGCCTTGATCCACGGCCGCCGGATCGAGTATCGGCTGGGCGCGGCTGGCGAACACTGGGTGCTGAACAGCATCGGCGCGCTGGCCGTCGTCGAGGCGCTGGGGGCGGACGTGACGAAGGCGGCGGCCGTGCTCGCCAACGTGAAGGCCTCGCCCGGGCGCGGGGCGCGTCGCCTGCTGGCGTTTGGCGGCGGGACGATCGAGCTGCTGGACGAGAGCTACAACGCCAACCCGGTTTCGGTAGGAGCGATGCTGGCGGTTCTGGCGCGGACCGAACCGCAATCGGGAGGGCGACGGATCCTGGCGCTGGGTGACATGCGCGAACTCGGCGAACAGGCGGATGACTATCATGCCGGTCTCGCCGATGCCGTGGCGGCGAGCGGTGCCGCACGGGTCTTCCTGTGCGGACCGCACATGCGGGCTCTATGGCAGCGGCTCGCGCCGGCGCAGCGCGGGACGCACCGGCCGGATTCGGCGGCGCTGGCGGGCGACGTCGCCGGCGCGCTCAGGGCGGGGGACGTGGTCGCTGTGAAGGGTTCGCTGGGCTCGAAAATGAAGATCGTCGTGGACGCCATCCTGGCGGCCAGCGGCGGCGAGGCGGGACGCTAGGATGTTCTACAACTTTCTCTATCCGCTGGCGGACCTGTTCACGCCGTTCAACCTGTTCCGCTACCTGACGTTCCGCTCGATCGCCGCCTTCCTCACGGCACTGGTGCTGAGTTTCCTGATCGGCGGTGCGCTGATCCGCTGGCTGCGCAGCAAGCAGAAGCAGGGCCAGCCAATCCGCGACGATGGTCCGGCCAGCCACCTGATGACCAAGAAGGGCACGCCGACGATGGGCGGCCTGCTGATCCTGATCACCCTGTCGGTCGCGACCTTGCTGTGGGCCGATCTCACCAATCGCTATGTCTGGATCGTGCTCGGCGTCACGCTGGCGTTCGGCGCGGTGGGCCTGTGGGACGACTTCCTCAAGGTCACCAAACGCAACCCGAAGGGCGTGCCGGGCAAGGTCAAGCTCGCGCTCACGGTGTTGGCCTCCGGAATCGCGGTCTACCTGGTGGCCCAGGCGTCACCGGCACCGTTGCGCTACCAGCTTGCCGTGCCGTTCCTCAAGGACGTGCTGATCCCCCTGGGGGCCGTCGGCTTCATCGTCTTCGGCATCCTGGTGATTGCCGGCACGTCGAATGCCGTCAACCTGACCGACGGGCTCGACGGCCTCGCCATCGGTCCCGTCATCATGGCGTCGGCGGTGTTCGGCCTGATCGCGTACGTCGTGGGCAACACGATCCTCACCAACTACCTCTATCTCCACCATGTGCCGCGCTCGGGCGAACTGGCCGTGCTCCTCGCGGCGCTGGTCGGCGCCGGCCTCGGCTTCCTGTGGTTCAATGCGCCGCCCGCCATGGTGTTCATGGGCGACACCGGCTCGCTGGCCATCGGCGGCGCGCTGGGCGCGGTTGCCGTGGTGACCAAGCACGAGATCGTCCTGTCGATCGTGGGCGGCCTGTTCGTGCTCGAGACCGTCTCGGTGATCGTGCAGGTCCTGTCCTACAAGTGGACAGGCAAGCGGGTCTTCCGCATGGCGCCACTGCACCATCACTTCGAGCAGAAGGGCTGGGCCGAGCCCACCATCGTCTTCCGCTTCTGGATCATCGCCGCCATCCTGGCGATGGCCGGCCTCGCCACCCTGAAGCTGCGGTGAACGGATGATCGATCTCGCCATCCTCGAAGGTTCGTCGTTCGTCGTGCTGGGCCTCGCGCGCTCCGGCCAGGCGACCGTGCGCGCCCTGAGGGCAGCCGGGATCGACTGCATCGCCTGGGACGACAATGCGGCATCCCGCGACGCGGCCGCGCAGATCGGTGCCCGTATCGCCGACCCGGTGACGATCGACTGGTCGGGCATCACCGCCCTCGTGATCAGCCCCGGCATCCCCAGTACTCTGCCGGTGCCCCATCCCGTGGCGGTGGCGGCGCGCGCCGCCGGCAAGCCGATCATCTGCGACGTCGAGCTTCTGTCCCGCGCGCAGCCCGAAGCGCGCTTCGTGGCCATCACCGGCACCAACGGCAAGTCGACGACGACAGCGCTGATCGGCCATATCCTCCAGCAGGCCGGCGCACGCTGCGAAGTCGGCGGCAATATCGGCCGCGGCGCGCTCGACCTGGAGCCCCTGGGCAAGGGCGGGCTCTATGTCCTGGAGCTCTCGTCCTACCAGCTCGAGCTGCTCCGGACGTTCCATGCCGACATCGCGGTCTGGCTCAACATCACGCCCGATCATATCGACCGTCACGGCGATCTCGCGGGCTACGTGGCGGCCAAGAAGAACATCTTCGCCCGCCAGCACGTCGGCGACTGTGTCGTGATCGGCACCGAAGACGAGGCCTCACGTCAGGTCGAGCGCGAGATGGCGGCGCGTTCCGGAATTGCCTGCGTGCCGGTGGCGCTGGACCGCCCCGTGGCCAATGGGATTTCCTACCGCGCCGGCATGCTGGTCGATGCCGACGGCTACACGGTCGATTTCTCCGACGTGCTTACCCTGCCGGGCGACCACAATGCGCAGAACGCCGCCTGTGCCTGGGCCGTCTGCCGCTGGCTGGACGTGCCGCGCGAAACCATCGTCACCGGACTGCGGACCTATCCCGGCCTGCCGCATCGCCAGGAGCGCGTCGCCGCCGTCGGCAAGGTCGTCTACGTCAACGACAGCAAGGCAACCAATGCCGATGCGGCGGCCCGGGCGCTGTCGAGCTACGACGACATCTACTGGATCCTTGGCGGCCAGGCGAAGGAGGGCGGCGTGGCACCGCTCGCGACCTACTTCGACCGCATTCGCCATGCCTTCCTCATCGGCGAGGCCGCCGAGCTCTTCGCCGCACAGCTGGAGGGTAAGCTGCCCTACAGCCGCTGCGGCGACCTGCAAACGGCGTTGAACGCCGCACACGCCCTCGCTCAACGCGAGGCTGCGGGGCCCGCCGTGGTCCTGCTGTCGCCCGCCTGCGCGTCGTGGGACCAGTGGAAGAGCTACGAACATCGCGGCGATGCCTTCCGCGCCATGGCGCGGGCGCTGCCGGGGGCCGAAAGTTTGGGGAGGGCGGGGTGATCCAGGTTCCGCGCGACGATCGCAGTGTGATCGGCCAATGGTGGTGGACCGTCGATCGCTGGTCGCTCGGTGCGATCCTCGCGATCATGGCCTTCGGCGTGATGCTGACGCTCGCCGCTTCGCCACCGGCTGCGGAACGCATCGGGGCCGACTCCTTCCTCTTCGCCAAGCGCCAGTTCCTGTTCCTGCCGCTGGCACTCCTCGTCATGCTGTCGATCTCGCTCGCCTCGCCACGGCATGTGCGGCGTCTGGCGCTGGTGGTCTTCTGCGGCAGTATCGTGTTGCTGGCGGCGACCTTCGTGATCGGCATCGAGATCAAGGGCGCGCGACGCTGGATCTCGGTGCCGGGCCTCTCGAGCGTGCAGCCGTCGGAGTTCGTGAAGCCGAGCCTTGCGGTGATCTCGGCCTGGCTGCTGGCGCAGAGCCGCACCGAGCGGCGCGCGCCGGGCTATCTCCTGTCCACCGTGCTCGTGGGCGGTGTACTGGCGCTGCTTGTCATGCAGCCCGACCTCGGCATGAGTGTCGTCGTGGCGGCCGTGTGGGGCGTCCAGCTCTTCGTCGTCGGCCTGCCGATGTGGGTCGCGGGTTTTGCCGCGATCGCCGGTGCCGCCGGGCTGGTCGGCGCCTACTTCCTGTTCAGCCACGTCCGCAGCCGCTTCGACCGGTTCCTCGATCCGTCCTCGGGCGACAACTACCAGGTCAACACCTCGCTGGAGGCCTTCATGAACGGTTCGCTGTTCGGTCGCGGCCCGGGCGAGGGCACGGTGAAAGCCCAGCTTCCCGACGCCCATACGGACTTCGTCATGGCCGTGGCCGGCGAGGAGTTCGGCCTCGTCGTCTGCCTGATGATCCTCTGCCTGTTCGCCTTCGTGACGCTCCGCTCGATGTCGCGCGCCTCGAAGGAGACCAGCCTGTTCATCACTCTCGCGGCAACCGGCCTCGCAGTCCAGTTCGGCTTGCAGGCGGCGATCAACATGGCATCGACCATCCAGCTCATTCCCGCCAAGGGCATGACACTGCCGTTCATTTCCTATGGCGGTTCCTCGGCGCTCGCGATGGCAATCTGCGTCGGCATGATGCTGTCGCTGACACGCGAACATGCCGGCCTGAGGGAGGCCGTATGACTCGGGCCCTGCGCCCCGTGGTCCTGGCGACCGGTGGCACCGGCGGGCATGTGTTCCCCGCCGAGGCACTCGCGGGAGAGCTGGAGGCGCGGGGCGTGCCGTTCACCCTGATTACCGATTCGCGCGGCCGGCAGTGGCAGGGCGCGCTGTCGCGGCGACCGATTCACTACATCCGGTCGGCGAGCCCGGCCGGGTCCCTGCTGCAGAAGGCGCTGGCACTCCTCCCGCTGGCTCTTGGCCTGTTCGATGCGTGGCGAGTGCTGGGCCGCGTCGGCCCGTCCGTCGTCGTGGGCTTCGGCGGCTATGCCTCGGTGCCGACGATGGTCGCCGCCCGCCTGCGCCGGTTGCCGGCGATGCTCCACGAGCAGAACGCCGTGCTGGGCCGCGCCAACCGTCTCGCGCTGGGCGGCGCGGGACGAGTGGCGACCTCGTTCGCGCACACCCGCCATCTCGACGGCGATGCGCGCGCACTGCTCGTCGGCAATCCCGTGCGCGAGCCCGTGCGGGCGCTGCGCGATTCGCCTTATCGTCCGCCGGCCGAGGGAAGGGTGATCGATCTGCTGGTGTTCGGCGGCAGCCAGGGCGCGGCCTCGTTCGGCGAAGTCGTGCCGCAGGCGGTCCTTTCGCTGCCTCAGGCGCTTCGGTCGCGCCTGCGCATCGTGCAGCAGTGCCGGCCCGAGGGCATCGACCGTGTCCGGGCGAGCTACGTCAAGGCCGGCGTCGTGGCCGAGATCGCGCCGTTCTTCACCGACCTGCCTCAGCGCATGGCCGCCGCGCATCTCGTGATCGGCCGCTCCGGCGCCTCGACGGTGGCCGAGCTGGCAGCGATCGGCCGGCCGTCGATCCTGGTCCCCTATCCCTACGCGGCCGACGATCACCAGACCGCCAATGCGCGGGCCTTCGAGGCGACGGGCGCCTGCATCGTGCTGCCGCATGCCTCCTTCACCGCCACCACCCTGGCTGGGCACCTGCTGTCCCTGACCGGGGAGCCGGAACGTCTTGCCGCGATGGCGCGAGCAGCTTACGCCGCCGGCCGTCCCGACGCGGCGGCCCGGCTGGCGGATGTCGTCGCTGAATTCGCTTCTCTTCCCCTTTCGCCTTCAGTCACGGGAGTCGCCGCATGAGGGCATTGCCACTCGATCTCGGACTCATCCACTTCGTCGGTATCGGCGGCATCGGCATGTCCGGAATTGCCGAGGTCCTGCACAATCTCGGCTACAAGGTGCAAGGCAGCGACGTTGCCGAAAGCGCCAACACGCGACGCATAGCCGACCTCGGGATGAAGGTGATGATCGGCCACCGCGCCGAGAACGTCGGCAATGCCCAGGTCATGGTCGTGTCGAGCGCGGTCAAGAAGGACAATCCCGAGGTGCTGGCCGCGCGCACACGTCACGTGCCGGTCGTGCGGCGCGCCGAGATGCTGGGCGAGCTGATGCGGCTCAAATGGTCCATCGCGGTCGGCGGCACGCACGGCAAGACGACCACCACGTCGCTGGTTGCCGCCATGCTCGAGGCCGGCGGCCTCGATCCGACCGTCATCAATGGCGGAATCATCAACGCCTACGGCACCAACGCGCGTCTGGGCGAGGGCGACTGGATGGTGGTCGAGTCAGACGAATCCGATGGCTCGTTCCTGCGCCTGCCGGCCACCATCGCGGTGGTGACCAACGTCGACCCGGAGCATCTCGACCATTACGGCACCTTCGACGCGCTGCGCGATGCGTTCGTGCGCTTCGTCGAGAACATTCCCTTCTACGGCTTCGCGGTCCTGTGCTCCGACCATCCCGAGGTTCAGGCCCTGATCCCGAGGGTCGCCGACCGCCGCATCATCACCTACGGCATCGGCGCCAATGCCGACGTGCGGGCCATCAATCTGAAGCTCGACCGTGCAGGCGCGGATTTCGACGTCATGGTCGAGAACAGGGCGACCAACGAATCGCGCATCATCGCCGGCATGCGCCTGCCGATGTTCGGTCAGCACAATGTGCAGAACGCGCTGGCGGCCATCGCGGTGGCGCAGGAAATGGGCCTGCCGGACGATACGATCCGCCGGGCGCTCGCCTCATTCGCCGGCGTCAAGCGGCGCTTCACCAAGACCGGCGAGGCGCACGGCATCACGGTGATCGACGACTACGGCCATCATCCGGTCGAGATCGCGGCCGTCCTGCGCGCTGCCCGCCAGGCCTATGGCGGCTCGGGCCGGGTCATTGCCGTCATGCAACCTCACCGCTATTCCCGTCTCGGCGCGTTGCGCGCCGAGTTCGCCACCTGCTTCTCGGACGCCGACGCCGTGATCATCGCCGACGTCTATGCCGCGGGAGAGGCGCCGATCGAGGGGGTCAATCGCGACATGCTGGTGGGGCTGGTGCAACGCGCCGGCCATCGCGACGTGATGGCGCTCGCCGGACCGGGCGAGCTTCCGGAAACGATCTGGCAGATCGCGCGTCCCGGCGACGTCGTGGTCTGCCTGGGCGCCGGCAACATCACCGCCTGGGCGCACGCGCTGCCCGGCCAGATCCAGCAGCTCGCCACCGAGAAGGCCGGTCCGCGCGCCATCGCCAACGATTCGGGCTCCCACGGCGGATCGGCGGCATGATGGCACTCGCCACCTCGACCCCGCATCTGATCGACCGGCTGCCCCGGCCGCGCGGACGCCTGACGGCGGATGCGCCGTTGGGACCGCAGACCTGGTTCCGCGCAGGCGGCGCGGCTGAGGTCCTGTTCCGGCCGGCCGATGTCGAGGATCTGGCGACGTTCATGGCCGCCTTGCCGGCCGACGTACCGTTTACGGTGCTGGGCGTCGGCTCCAACGTCCTCGTGCGGGACGGCGGTGTCAGGGGCGTGGTGATCCGCCTGCTGCGAGGCTTCACCGGCATTTCGGTCGAAGGGCACGAGATCGTGGCCGGCGCCGGGGCGCTCGATCTCAACGTCGCCCTGACCGCGCGCGATCAGGGGCTTGCCGGCCTCGAGTTCCTGAGCGGCATTCCCGGGACGATCGGCGGCGCGTTGCGCATGAACGCGGGCGCCTACGAGGGAGACGTGTCCCAGGTCCTCGTATCTGCCGAAGCGGTCGATCGTTCGGGCAAGGTGCATGCCGTTCCGGCGTCCGCGCTGGGCTTCAGCTATCGCCACAGCGAGGCGCCGGCGGACTGGATCTTCACGTCGGCACGACTGCGCGCGACGCCGGGCGACCAGCTGGCGATCGCCCGGCGTATCGCAGAGATCGATGCCGCCCGCACCGACTCACAGCCGCGCAGCCGTACCGGCGGCTCGACCTTCGTCAATCCGCCGGGCCACAAGGCGTGGCAGCTGATCGACCGGGCGGGCTGCCGCGGCCTGCGCATCGGCGAGGCCCAGGTTTCCGAGAAGCATTGCAACTTCCTGATCAACCTCGGGGAGGCGACGGCCGGCGACATCGAGGGACTGGGTGAGGAAGTGCGGCGTCGCGTGCGCGAGAAGACGGGCGTGCAACTCGAATGGGAGATCCGCCGTATCGGCGAACCGGCGGGGAGAGCGGGCCAATGACGCGCGTTGCTGTGCTGATGGGCGGCTGGTCGCCCGAGCGTGAAGTGTCCCTCGTTAGCGGCAAGGCCTGTGCCGAGGGTCTGCGCGAAGCAGGGCATGAGGTGATCGAATACGACGTGAAGCGCGACCTTCGCGCCCTGGTCGACTTCCTGCGGCCCGCCGGTGGTGGCGGGCCGGACGTGGTCTTCAACGCCCTGCACGGCCGCTACGGCGAGGATGGCTGCATCCAGGGCGTCCTCGAGATCATGCGCGTGCCCTATACGCACTCCGGCGTGCTCGCTTCCGCCATCGCCATGGACAAGCCGATGGCGCGTCACGTCTTCACGTCGCTCGGGCTGCGGGTGGCGCAAGGGGCGGTGATCGAGCGCCGCTCGCTCGCCTGGGGCGATCCGATGGCCCGACCCTACGTGGTGAAGCCGGTCGACCAGGGGTCGAGCGTCGGCGTCCACATCGTCCGCGAGGGCGACAATCTGGCGGCGGTCGAGGCTGCCGAAGCGCCGTTCGGTGAGCGCGTGCTGGTGGAGAAGTTCGTGCCGGGCCGCGAACTGACCGTGGCGGTGATGGACGATCATGCCGTCGCCGTCACCGAGTTGAGGCCGCGCACGCGCTTCTACGACTACGAGGCCAAGTATACGGACGGCATCACCGAGCATCTCGTACCGGCGCCGATACCCGAGGACGTCTACGAACTCGCCAAGCAATGGGCCCTGATGGCCCACGAAGCTTTGGGCTGCAACGGCCTCAGCCGTGCCGACTTCCGTTGGGACGACGGCCAGCCCGGTACTTCGGGGCTGGTGATCCTGGAACTCAACACCCAACCCGGCATGACGCCGCTGTCGCTGGCGCCGGAGCAGGCCCGATGGGCGGGCATTTCCTGGCCGCAGCTCATGACCTGGATGGTCGAACATGCGAGGCACCCCTCGTGAGCCTTGCCAGGAAGACGGCCACGCCGAAGGCCGGTGCCGCTCCGCGCCGCGATTATGACAGGCGCAAGAAGCGCGGGCCTGTCCGCAAGCCGGGCCGTCCTTTCTGGAGGCAGCCGGTGCTGCTCGGCGCCATCGTCCTGCTGCTCGGCTGCGGCGGCGGAGGTGGCTGGTGGGCCTGGCGGGAGGGATGGCTGGTCGAGGCCCAGAAGCAACTCGACTCATTCTCCCTGATGGTCGTCGGTGCCCTGACGCCCTTCAAGCTGGCGGACGTGACGGTCGAAGGTCGCGACTATGTCGAGCGCAGCGATCTGCTTGCTGCGCTGAACGTCAGCCGCGGCGATTCGCTGCTGGGCATCGACCTCCAGGCGTCACGCAAGCGGCTCGAGGCGATCGACTGGGTCGAATGGGCAACCGTGGAGCGCCGTCTGCCGGACACCCTCTACGTCACGCTGAAGGAACGCCGCGCCGTCGCGATCTGGCAGAACGGAACGGAATACACGCTGATCGATGCGAACGGCCGTACGGTGCGGGCGAGCCGCATGCCGCCGGGCGCCGAGACGCTGTTGCTGCTGGGCGGCCCCGGCGCACCGGATCACGTCGGCGACCTCTTGCTCCTGCTCACCTACGAACCGACCGTGGCGCGGCAATTGCGCGCCGCTGTCTGGGTCGGGCAGCGCCGCTGGAATCTCATCCTGAACAACGGCGTCGAGATCTGGCTGCCGGAAGAGGATGCCGTGGCGGCACTTCAGCACCTCGCCAAGCTCGACGGGCAGCACAAGCTGCTCTCGCGCGAGTTCGGCGTCGTCGACCTCAGGCTGCCCGACAAACTTTATCTCAGGAAGCGCAATCCGGGCGACGCGACGCCCGGGCCGGCGTAGAATCGAAGCAAATCACAAGAGTACGCGTAAGACGGGGGACATCGTGGCGAAGACGAGAAATGGCGTCGTTGCGGCGCTCGATATCGGAACGAACAAGGTCGTGTGTTTCGTGGCGCGTGTCGATGGCCAGGGCCTCCGCGTCGTCGGCATCGGACACCAGCCTGCGCTCGGCATGCGTTCCGGCAACATCGTCGACATGGAAGCCGCAACCCGTGCCATCTCCTCGGCAGTGTCGACTGCGGAGGAGATGTGCGGCGAGCAGGTTCGCGACGTGATCGTCGGCGTGAGCGGCGGCTCGGCCGCCTCGCACAACCAGAGCCTCGAAGTTGCGATCGGGCATCACGAGATCGGCGAGCGCGACGTCCGCCGCGTCCAGCAGCATATCCAGCTTCCGGCCGAGACCGCGGACCGCGACATCATCCACTCCGCCGCGATCGGCTATACGGTCGACGGCACGCCGGTCCGAGATGCGCGCGGCATGTTCGGCGAGCGGCTGGGCGTCGATGTTCATTTGGTGACCGCCGCAAGCGGTGCGATGCGCAATCTCCAGGTCTGCGTGCGCCGCGCCCATCTCGAGATCGCCGATCGCGTGGTTGCCGCCCATGCCGCAGGTCTTAGCTCGCTGGTCTCGGACGAGCGCGACCTCGGCGTCACCCTGATCGACATGGGCGCCGGCACGACGTCGATCGCTGTCTTCTACGAAGGGCATCTCGTCCATGTCGATTCGATCCCGGTGGGCGGCGAGCATGTCACGCGCGACATCGCACGCGGGCTGTCGACGCCGGTCGCGCATGCAGAGCGGATGAAGACCCAGATCGGACGCGCGGTTGCCAAGCCGAACGACGAATACGACATCATCGACGTGCCGCTGATCGGGGAGGAGGACCGCACGCGGCCCAACCACATTCCGCGTTCGATTCTGGTCGGCATCATTCGTCCTCGAATCGAAGAGACGTTCGAACTGGTGCGAAGCCGACTCGAGGCGAGCGGTGTGGATAAGTTGGCCGGCGGGCGTGCCGTATTGGTCGGCGGCGGATGTCAGCTCGATGGCGTGCCCGAGGTTGCCGCCGCGATTCTCAACAAGAAGGTCCGCACCGGGGCGCCGCTCCGGCTCGCGGGACTTGCGGATTCGACCGGCGGGCCGGCCTTTTCTGCAGCCGCCGGCCTTCTCTCGTTTGCGCTCCAGAATCACGCGGTGACGCAGAGCCAGCCGGCGACGAACGAAGCGCCGTCGAGCCGGATCGGCCGTATTGGCAGTTGGATTAGGGAAAACTTTTAGGCAATATGTTGTGCGGGATAAGGCAGATCCCACAGGCTATAGACATAAAGACAAGAAAAAGCCGGTGGCGGTGAAGGGTCTCTGATCAAAACAGGAGATTCACGCTGTCGCTCCGAGCAGATAACCCCTCGTTTGCGTGGAGAAAACCGAATGACCATCAACCTCAGTCTCCCTCAGACGGAGTCCGAGATTAAGCCGCGCATTACCGTCGTCGGTGTCGGTGGCGCGGGCGGAAACGCCGTCAACAACATGATCAGCGCCGCCCTGGAAGGTGTTGAGTTCATCGTTGCGAACACCGATTCGCAGGCGCTCAGCCAGTCGCTTGCCGACCGGCGCGTCCAGCTCGGCATCACCATCACCCAGGGACTTGGCGCCGGCGCACGGCCCGAGGTCGGCCGGCAGGCCGCCGAGGAAGCGCTGCCCGAGATTCTCCAGCTCCTCGACGGCGCCAACATGGTGTTCGTCACCGCCGGCATGGGCGGCGGCACCGGCACCGGTGCGGCGCCCGTCATCGCCGCCGCGGCGCGCGAGCAGGGCATCCTCACGATCGGCGTCGTGACCAAGCCGTTCCATTTCGAAGGCCGCCGCCGCATGCAGTCGGCCGAACAGGGCATCACCGAACTGGAGAAGGTGGTCGACACGCTGATCGTCATCCCCAACCAGAACCTTTTCAAGATCGCCAACGAGAAGACGACGTTCGCCGACGCCTTCAAGATGGCCGACGACGTTCTGCACATGGGCGTGCGCGGCGTGACCGACCTCATGGTCATGCCGGGCCTCATCAACCTCGACTTCGCCGACATCCGAACCGTCATGGGCGAAATGGGCAAGGCGATGATGGGCACGGGCGAAGCGGAAGGTCCGGATCGCAGCCGCGTCGCGGCCGAGTCCGCGATCTCCAACCCGCTGCTGGAAGACCACTCGATGAAGGGCGCCAAGGGCGTGCTCATCAACATCACCGGCGGCCTCGACATGACGCTGCACGAAGTCGACGAAGCCGCCAACCGCATCCGCGAGGAAGTGGACGGCGATGCCAACATCATCTTCGGCTCGACCTTCGATGCGACGATGGATGGCCGCATGCGCGTGTCGGTGGTCGCCACCGGTATCGCCGCCATGGCCGCGCAGCAGCCCGCACCCAACTACCTGTCGCTCGACATGAACCGGCCCATGCAGACCGGCCAGCCGGCCCTGAGCCGTCCGGCCGCGCCGCCCGTGGGCCGCGTCGCCATGCCGACGGCCGCCGCTGCACCCGCTCCGGCGATGCCGGCCGCGCCGGCAGTTCCGGTCGCGCCGCCGGTTGCCGCTGCACCGCCGGCCCCGCCGGTCGCCGCCGCCCCGTCTGCGCCCATAATGACCTCCATGCCGACGCCGGCGCCCGCCTACGAAGCGCCGGTCGAGGAGCCCGTCATGATGGCGCCTCCGGTCGAGGCTGCGCCCGTCGCTCCGGCGCCTGCGCCGATCCCGACGCCCGTCGTGGCAGCCCCCGCCGCGGCAGCACCCGCTCCGACACCTGCGCCGGCAGCGCCGCAACGCCCGCTGGTGGACGAGAACGATTGGCGTGTCAGCCGCCCCTCGACGGCCAAGGCTCCGGTGCGCGCGGAACCGGCGACCCGGCCGACTGTGGCGCGGCCCGCGAGCGATAATCGCGCGCCGAACCTGTTCCAGCGGATCACCGGAGCCTTCTCTGCACCGAAGCCTGCGACGCCGCCGGCGGCCGCCTCTGCTGCTGCGGCTGAACCGCCGGTCGCGCGGTCCGCACCGGTGCCGGAAAATGTGGTGTCGGTGGCTCCCAAGGCGCCAGTTTCGCGGCCCGCCCCCGTCCAGACCTCGATCAGCCTCGATGTCACGGAGCGTGCAAAACCCGCGCGCGACGATGACGATCTGCAAATTCCGGCATTCCTGCGGCGGCAAGCCAACTGACGCAGGAATTTTCTGCTCTTCACGCATCTTCCGAGGGGCCGTGCGGCCCCTCTTTTTTTCGGTGGCGCGTGATATAACGCGCCGGCACGAAGTTCATCGCGGATGGGACATGTCGAAGTCGTTTGTGGGTAAGGGCCGTCGCATCGCGGTGGGGCTGGCGCTCTCGTTGGCGTTCGGGCTCTCCGCGTGTGGCTCGGACGACGACAAGTACGTCGAGCAGCCCGTCGAGCAGCTTTACAATCGCGGGCTCGATGCGTTGGGCCAGCAGGAATACAAGACGGCCGCCAAGAACTTCGAGGAAGTCGACCGCCAGCATCCCTATTCGGTGTGGGCGACCAAGGCCCAGATCATGGCGGCCTTCGCCTACTACCAGTCGAACAAGTACGACGATGCCATCATCGCGCTGGATCGCTTCATCCAGCTCCATCCCGGCCATCGCGATCTGCCTTATGCCTACTATCTCAAGGCGCTCTGCTACTACGAGCAGATCTCGGACGTCGGCCGCGACCAGCGCACCACCCAGCAGGCGCTCGATGCGCTGGCCGAGGTCGTGAAGCGCTTCCCGGAATCGCCCTATGCCCGCGACTCACGGCTGAAGGTGGAACTCTGCATCGATCACCTGGCGGGCAAGGAGATGGCGGTCGGGCGCTACTACCAGCAGAATCAGCAGTATGTCGGCGCGATCAACCGCTACCGGGTGGTGATCGAACGCTATCAGACGACGACGCACGTGCCGGAGGCGCTGCATCGCCTCGTGGAAAGCTATCTCTCGCTCGGGGTGAAGAGCGAGGCCAAGGAAGCGGCAGCCGTGCTCGGCTACAACTTCCCCGGCAGCGAATGGTATCAGGACAGCTACTTCCTGATGACCGGTGAGGGCACACGGCCGCCCGACGAGAAGCGCGGCTGGTTCTCCAGCATCTTCTGACCGTCTGGCATGCTGGCCACGCTTTCGATCCGCGACTTCGTGCTGATCGAGAAGCTCGACCTCGATTTCGCGCATGGCGGCGGCCTCGGCGCCCTGACGGGAGAGACCGGCGCGGGCAAGTCGATCCTGATCGATGCCCTCGGCCTGGCGCTCGGTGCACGCGCTGAATCGGGCGCCGTGCGGCGCGGTGCCGCCCAAGCCTCGGTCGCCGCCTCCTTTGACCTCCCGCGGGATCATCCGGCCCGATCCATCCTCGCGGAACAGGGCTTCGACGGGGAGGACGTGGTGACGTTGCGGCGGACGATCGCCGCCGATGGTCGCGGCCGCGCCTTCGTTAATGACCAGCCAGCCTCGGTGGCGCTGCTGCGTCGGCTGGGCGATTCGCTCGTCGAGATCCAGGGCCAGATGGATCAGCACGGCCTGCTCGACGCGAGTACACATCGTGCGTCGCTCGATGCCTTCGCCGGCCTCGAGAAACAGGCCGCCGTCGTGGCTACGGCCTGGACGGCGTGGCGATCGGCGGAGCGGGCGCACGCCGAGGCCCTGGCCGCCGCCGCCGCCGCGCGGCGCGACGAGGAGTTTCTTCGCCACGCGGTCAAGGAACTGAAGGCCCTCGCGCCCAAGGCGGATGACGAGGAAGCCCTGGCCAGCGAACGGGCGCTCATGCGGGCGGGTACCGCACTAGGCGAGGCGGTGACCCAGGCGCTCGCCGAGCTGGAGCAGGGGCGCGGCGCCGTCGCGAGCCTGCGCATGGCGCACCGGCTGATCGAACGCAATGCCGACAAGGCGGACGGCCGGCTCGACGCAGCGCTGGCCGCGCTCGACCATGCCCTGAGCGAAGCCATGGAAGCCCAGGCGCAACTCGAGATCGCACGCGACTCGCTCGAGTTCGATCCGGCCCGGCTCGAGCGGATCGAGGAGCGGCTGTTCGCGCTTCGGGCGTTGGCGCGCAAGCACAATGTCGCCGTGGCGGGACTCTCGGAACTCGCCGCGAAGTTCTCGGCCCAACTGGCGGCGTTGGAGGATGGCGAGGCCGGGCTGGCGAAACTGGCCGCCGCGGCCAAGGCGGCCCGCGCTGCCTATGCGGCGGCGGCTGAAGCGCAGGCCACCGCCCGCCGCAAGGGCGCAGCCAGGCTCGACAAGGCCGTCGCGTCGGAACTCGCGCCGCTGAAGCTCGAGCGGGCAAAGTTCGTGACCGAAATTGCGGCCCTGCCGGAGGCGGAATGGTCGGCCGCTGGCACCGACCGGGTTCAGTTCACCGTCTCGACCAACCCCGGCACGCCGCCGTCGCCAATCGCCAAGATCGCTTCCGGCGGCGAGCTGTCGCGTTTCCTGCTGGCGCTCAAGGTCTGTCTCGCCAAGGCCGGCGACGCGCCGACCATCGTGTTCGACGAGGTCGATTCCGGCATCGGCGGCGCGACGGCCGCCGCCGTCGGGGAGCGGCTGAAGCGGCTGGCGAAAGACCTGCAGGTGCTGGTCGTCACCCATTCGCCGCAGGTCGCCGCGGTCGCCGACCGCCACTGGCTGATCCGCAAGACCGCGACCCGCACGGCGGCCAGCACCGATGTGCTGGCGCTGGATGCCGCGGGGCGCCGCGAGGAGATCGCGCGCATGCTGTCGGGCGCGGCAGTGACCGTCGAGGCGCGCGCCGCAGCCGACCGGCTGCTGGCGACGGCGGGTTAGGAGGAGGAGCATGTCCCGTGCGGCGAAGATCGTTGCGGCGCTCGCCGTCGACAAGCTGACCGAGCGGCAGGCCCGCTCCGAGCACAAGCGGCTGGCCGAGGAGATCGTCCATCACGACAGGCTCTACCATGAGAAGGACGCGCCGGAGATCTCGGACGCGGACTACGACAAGCTGCGCCAGCGGCTCAGGGCGATAGAGGCCCGCTTTCCGCAAATCGTCGACATGTTCAGCCCGACGCAGACGGTGGCGCCGACACCGACGACGGCCTTCGCCAAGGTGAAGCACTCGCGGCCCATGCTGTCGCTCGACAACTGCTTCACCGACGGGGAACTGCAGGAGTTTCTCGACCGCGTGCGCCGCGGCCTCGAGAAGGAAACCAATATCGGTCCGGAGGACGAGATCGCGTTCAGCTGCGAGGCCAAGATCGACGGGCTGTCGATCAGCCTGCGCTACGAGGACGGCGAGTTCGTGCAGGGCGCGACGCGCGGCGACGGCACCACGGGTGAGGACGTCACAGCCAACCTGCTCACCGTCCAGGATATCCCCAAGAAGTTGAAGCTGCACGGCAAAGACGGGTTCCCGAAGTCGATCGATGTGCGCGGCGAAGTCTACATGGAGCGCGAGGCGTTTCAGGAGATGAACCGGCGCCAGGAGCAGGCGGGCGAGAAGACCTTCGCCAATCCTCGCAATGCCGCGGCGGGTTCGCTGCGCCAGCTCGACGCCGGCATCACCGCGCAGCGTCCCCTGCGCTTCTTTGCCTATGCCTGGGGCGAGGCGGAGCCGCGCACCTGGAAGACACATAGCGAATACCTGAAGCTGCTCGAGAAATGGGGCTTCAAGACCAATCCCCTGACGAAACTCTGCCGTACGCCCGACGAAGTGCGCGCCTTCTACGAGAAGATCGGCGTCGAGCGCCCGTCGCTGCCGTACGACATCGACGGCGTGGTCTACAAGGTCGACCGCATCGACTGGCAGGAACGGCTGGGGTTCGTCAGCCGGGCGCCGCGCTGGGCAACGGCCCACAAGTTCCCGGCCGAACAGGCGCGCACCCGCCTCAACGCCATCAACATCCAGGTCGGCCGCACGGGGGCACTGACACCGGTGGCGGAACTGGAGCCGGTGAATGTCGGCGGCGTGATGGTGGCGCGCGCGACGCTGCACAACGCCGACGAAATCGAGCGCCTCGATGTGCGCGTGGGCGACATGGTGACGATCCAGCGCGCCGGCGACGTGATCCCGCAGGTGCTGGGCTTCATCGCAGACGAACGCCCGAAGAATGCCCGCAAGTACCACTTCCCCACGCACTGCCCCTGTCCGCTCGGGACCGAGGTCAAGGCGGAGGAGGGTGGTGTGGTGCGGCGCTGCTCGGGCGGCCTCGAATGCCCGTTCCAGCAAGTCGAGCGCCTGCGCTACTTCGTGTCGCGCAACTGCTTCGACATCGAGGGACTGGGCGGCACGCACATCGAGAATTTCTTCAACGACGGTCTGCTCAAGGTCCCGGGCGACATTTTCCGCCTGCGTGAGCATGGAGCCGACCTCAGGAAGCGTGAGGGGTGGGGCGACCTCTCCGTGCGCAACCTGCTGGCTGCCATCGAGGCCCGCCGGACGATTGCGCTCGATCGCTTCATCAACGCGATCGGCATCCCCCTGATCGGCGAGGCCACGGCGAAAATCCTGGCGCAGGAATATGGCGATGCCGATGCCTGGTTGGTCGAGATGCTGGCCGCCGTGAAGGAGCGCGAAGCGCATCCCGAGCCTGCGAAGAAGGAGAAGGCTGCGGAGACGGTCGGACCGAGCTACGGGCGGCTGTGCAACGTCGAGCAGATCGGAGTCACGACCGCGGACGCGATGTGTGCCTTCTTCGGCGAAGGGCACAATGTCGAGATCATTCGGGACCTGCTGAAACAGCTCACGGTCCAGCCAGTCGAGCGGCGCGTCATCGCCGCCGATGCCAAGCTCAAGGACAAGATCGTGGTGTTCACGGGCGAACTCTCGACCATGACCCGCGACGCCGCCAAGGCGCGTGCCGAGGAGCTGGGCGCCAAGGTCACCGACTCGGTTTCGAAGAAGACCAGCCTCGTCGTGGTCGGCGAGAATGCCGGCTCGAAGGCGCGCAAGGCAGCCGAACTCGGCATCCAGACGATGACGGAAGAAGACTGGGTGAAGCTGAGCGGATAGCTCCAGCCAGCGCGCTTGCGAAATCCCGTCAGATCGGGCGGGTCGCCCGTTCGAGCCAGGCGCGGGTCGCCTCGTCGACCGTGGGACCGACCGTCTCGCGCACCCGGCGGTGATAGTCGTTGAGCCATTGCCGCTCGGCCTCGATCAGCAGGGAAGGTTCGACGCAGGCGAGGTCTATTGGCGCCAGCGTCAGCGTCTCGAATTCGAGATAGCGGCGGTCGGCACCCTCGATCTCGACCTCCTTCACGACCACGAGATTTTCGATGCGGATGCCGTAGGCGCCCGTCTTGTAGTAGCCGGGCTCGTTGCTGACGACCATGCCGGGCTGCAGGGCAACCGAATTCGGCATCTTTGAGATGCGCTGCGGTCCTTCGTGCACCGACAGGTAGGCGCCGACTCCGTGTCCGGTGCCGTGATCGTAGTCGAGGCCGACCTGCCACAGCGCGTATCGCGCCAGCACGTCGAGCTGCGAACCGGTGGTCCCGACCGGGAAACGGGCGCGGGCAAGCGCGATATGTCCCTTGAGGACCCGCGTGAAGCGGTCGCGCATCTCGGCCGACGGCGTGCCGATCGCCACAGTGCGCGTGATGTCGGTGGTGCCGTCGCGATACTGGCCACCAGAATCAACGAGGTAGAGGCTTCCCGGCTCGAGAGTGCGCTCGGTCGCTTCGGAGGCTCTGTAGTGAACGATGGCGCCGTTGGCGCCGGCGCCGGAGATCGTGTCGAAGCTGAGATCGCGCAGCTTGCCGGTCTCTTCGCGCATCGCCTGCAACCGGTCCGACACCTCGATCTCGCGCAACCCGCCGGCCCCGGACCTGGCGTCGAGCCATTCCAGGAAACGACTGACCGCCGCGCCGTCGCGACGGTGGGCGACGCGGATGCCTTCCAGTTCGACGGCGTTCTTGCAGGCCTTGGGGAGCGCGATCGGGTCGGCGTCGCGAACCAGCGTGGCGCCCGCGGCTTGCAGGCGGGTTGCGGCCCAGTAAGGGGCGGTCGATGGTTCGAGCAGGACGCGCTTGCCGAGCCTGCCCAGCATGTCGAGTGCGCTTCCCAATTCCTCCGGGGGCGCGAGTGTCACGGCATTGCCCAGCCACGCAACGGTGCGGTCGGGGATCTTGCGGCGGTCCATGTAGAGATCGACATGGCCGTCGCGGTGGATCAGCGCGAAGCCCAGCGCGAACGGTGTGCGCGGAACGTCGCCGCCGCGGACGTTCAACAGCCAGGCGATCGAGTCCGGCGCCGTGATCAGGGCCACATCGGCGTTCCGGCCGGCCACGAGGGAGGCAATGCGCGCGCGCTTGCTATCGCTGGTTTCGCCGGCAAACTCGACCGGATGGGGCAGCACGGGCGCCAGCGGCGCCGGCGGCCGTTCCCGCCATACCGCATCCACCGGATTGGACTCGACGGGGACGAAGCTGCCGCCCGCCCGCTGGCAGGCACGGGCAAAGCGGTCGTAACCGTCGACCGTCTGGAGCCACGGGTCGAAGCCCAGCCGGCCGCCCGTTGGCAGGTTCTCGGCGATCCACTGCTCGGCCGACTGCTCCGGAATCTGGTGCGGCACGAACGCCTCGACGTCGACCTGGTCGCGCACCGCGAGCGTATAGCGACCGTCCACGAAGATCGCAGCGCGGTCCGCGAGGACGATCGCGAGGCCCGCCGAGCCGCTGAAGCCGGTGAGCCATCCCAGGCGCTGTGAGCGGCGCGGCACGTATTCGCCCTGATGCTCGTCCGCACGGGGGACCACGAAACCGTCCAGTCCGCGGCGCTTGAGTTCGATGCGCAACTCGGCCAGCCGCGCGCCCGGCGCCGGGCTGGCCTGCAGCCCGTCATCAGCGGCGGCGAGTTCTGCCCGCCACTTGCACAATGCCGTGGTCAATTCCGCATCAGCGGACGGATCGACCAGTTCGACCCATTCCGGACCCGAAAGACTCTCAGGAGCGGCGGCGAGTCCGCGCATCAGGTCGCCGATCGAAGCGGCGTCGGCGCCGCGCCCGTGGCGGCGAAGCAGGGCTATTACGTCGGCAGCAGCGGTCGTCATGATGGAGCGACCCTACGCGGCGCGGTGGGTGTGATCAAATCCAGTAATATTCTTTCGTGTCCGGATATGAAATGCTTGGACTCATATTGATATGCGTTCAGCGCATATCGAACCTTCAGAGTCCGCACTTATTGTTGCGACTCAAGGCTCTATATTTGCTGGGTGCAGTGCAGCATCGACTATCGCGCCGCACAATTGAAGGAGAGAGACATGATGACCCAGCCGATTCGGACCTTTGAGGATCTGACCAGCGAAACTGCGCCGGCGGGGGGAAACGCGAATACCAAGATCAGCTTCACCCTTGAGGATCGCCATCTTCTCGAGCTGCGCGCCCGCTACGCGCGTGCCGAATGGCTGTCCAATCTACTGGGTGACGCGATCCTGTGGCTTGGCCGGGCGTACGACCGCGCCGTCGCCGGGATCAGGGCCGACCTCAAGCTGCGTGCTGCCGAGGCCCAGCTCCATCGCATGAGCGACCGCGAACTGTCGGATCTCGGCCTGTGCCGGGCCGACATCGCCTTTGCCATCCGCGAGGCCGCCGAGGGCGTTACCCCGCAGTTCGAGGGTGCGGGCGAGCGGATCGCCGCGGCCAACCAGAACCTGCGCCATGCGGCGTAGCCGATTGTTGAGTAGCGTAGCGTAAGCGTACGAGGGCCGGCGAAAGCCGGCCCTTTCGCTTATGGGCGATCAGTTTCGGCGCAGCACCATGCTGCGCCACCAGGCGCCACCCGTCTCGAGGTCGATGCGGCGCTCGAACGCGAAGCCGCGGCGTGCGTAGGCGGCCAGGATATTGGACGCCTGCTCGACCAGCAGGCCGCTCAACAGCACGCGGCCACCGGGACGCACAGAGGCGCCAAAGACGTCCGCGAGATCGAGCAGCGGCCCCGCCAGGATGTTCGCGACGATCAAGTCGTAGGGCGCACGGCCGGAGAGTTCCGGGGCCTGCAAACCCGGGGAGACGAAGAAAGAGCAGAGCTCCGGCACGCCGTTCAGCGCCGCATTCTCGCGCGCGACTTCGACCGCCTCGGCATCGTTGTCGCCGCCGATCACGGGCCGCTTCCACAGCTTCGCCATCGCAATCGCGAGAATGCCGCTGCCGCAGCCCACGTCGACGGCGTTGACCGTCTCGGTCGGGTCGAGGGTCGCCAGCATTTCGAGACATCCGCGCGTGGTTGCATGCGTGCCGGTGCCGAAGGCGAGGCCCGCGTCGATGCGCAGCGGCAGCAGGTCGGCCGGCCTGCCTTCAGCTACGTGCGACGGATGCACCCAGAAGGGGCCGACCGAGAAGGGGCGGAACGAACGCTGGTTCTCGGCCACCCAGTCGATGTCGGGCAGTTCCTCCCACGCCCAATGGGGGACGTCGAGGCCGAGTGCGCGCGCCGCGGCCTCGATGGCCGTCTCGACCAGTGCTTCGTCTCCTTCGCCGAAAACGTCGATGCGCCAGGGACCGTCGCGCGAAACCTCGCAGCTCGCGACGATGAAGCCTTCCTCACCCAGCCGCTCTTCCAGAAGGATTTCCCAATCGGCGCGCTGCGCCGCCGGCGCGACGAAGCCCGCCTTGCGTACCTTGTTCATGCCGGAAGGAAGAGCATGCGTTGGGGTGGCAAGTCCACGCCGACCTGATCGCCCACGGCGCGCAGTTCGCTGCCCGATTGGAACGGCGTCTCGATCAGCACCTCGCCGTCGCCGATGCGCACCGCATAGCGGACGGTCGCACCCAGAAATTCGCGATGGGTGACGGGCCCGCGCAGGGCGGCGCCTTCGGCCAGCGACAGGGCCGCGTGCTGGGGTCTGAACACCAGCCGCTTGCCGGCCGGGATCGGCACGCCGCACCGCTCGTCGAGGATGTTGGCCGATCCGAGGAAGCTCGCGACGAATAGATTGGCCGGGCGCTCATAGAGCTCCATCGGTGTGCCGACCTGCTGGACCGTGCCGGCATCCATCACGGCGATGCGGTCGCAGATCGTGTTGGCCTCCTCCTGGTCGTGGGTCACGAAGATCGTCGTGAGGCCGAGGCGCTGCTGCAACGCGCGCAGTTCGCGGCGCACGCTGACCCGCATCTTGGCGTCGAGATTGGAGAGCGGCTCGTCGAGCAGCAGCACCTTGGGCTCGATGGCGATGGTGCGCGCAACGGCGACGCGCTGCTGCTGGCCGCCCGACAGCTGTGCCGGCCGCCGCTCGGCAAAGGCGGAGAGGCCGACCAGTTCGAGGGCCTGCGAAACGCGGCGGTCGATCTCGGCGCGCGCCAGGCGCCGCTCCTCGAGCCCGAAGGCGACATTCTTCGCCACGGTCATGTGCGGCCACAGCGCGTAGCTCTGGAATACCATGCCCACGTCGCGCTTCCACGGCGGCAGCGGCGCCACGTCCTGGCCGTCGAGCAGCACCTTGCCGGTCTGGGCCTGGGCAAAGCCCGCGATCAGCCGCAGCAGGGTGGTCTTGCCGCAGCCCGAAGGGCCGAGGAAGGCGAAGAACTCGCCCGGCCGGATCGAGAGGGCGACGTCCTTCAGCACGTGGGTCGCGCCGTAGGACAGGTTGACCCCGCTGATCTCGATACCCACGGCCCGGGCCGGCTTCGACATGGTCATGTCCGTCATATATCCATGCCGCGGGCGCGTTGCGAGCGGTCGACCGCAAGCTGCGACAGCCACATGCAGATCGCCACGATGAGCACGGCGATCACGCCCAGCGCCGCGCCGGCGCCGCGTCCGGCCGGGGTCTGCATCAGGACGTAGAGCCCGTAGGCCAGCGGCGCGTCGGAGTTGGACTGCACCAGGATCAGCACCGCCGACAGTTCGACGGCGGCGGTCGCGAAGCTGGTCACGAATCCCGCCAGCAGCCCGCCGGTCATCAGCGGGATCACGACCCGCCGCACCGTGCGTGCCTTGGTGGCGCCGAGATTCTCCGCCGCTTCCTCGAGCGACACGGAGATCTGCTGCAGGGCGGCATAGGCAGCGCGCAGCGCATAGGGAAGGCGGCGGATGGCGATGGCCAGCACGATCACGATCCACAGCGTCGCGAGCGGCGTCCCGTCGGGCAGGCTGACGCCGTAGAAGGCGCGCAGATAGCCGATGCCAAGCACCACGCCGGGCACCGCGAGCGCGGTGCTGGCCGCCCAGTCGAGCCACTGGCGCCCGGGCAGGCGCGTGCGCAGCACGAGATAGGCGATGGCACCGCCGATCACCACGTCGATCGCTCCGGCGAGGCCGGCATAGAGCAGCGTGTTCTTGATGTAGACGGAGCTGTCGCCCAGCACGCGCGCATAGTGGGCGAGCGTGTACCCGTCTGGCAGGGGGCTGAAGGACCAGACCGTGGCGAAAGACAGCAGCACCAGCCCGACATGCGGCGCCAGCACCAACGCCAGGATCAGGATCACGACGCCATAGGCCAGCACCTGTTCGCGCGGCTTCAGCTGCCGCCGGGCGAGGCCGCCGCCGCCGCGCTGGGTCGTGGCGTAATCCTTGCCCTTCATGACAAGAGTCGTCGCCCACATGGTCGCCACCGCGACGAGGATCAGCACGACGGAGATCACGTAGCCCATCGGATCGTCGATGCCGATCGAGGTGATGCGGAGATAGGCCTGCGGCGCCAGCATCTCCTTGACGTTCAGCAGCAGGGGGGTGGCCACGTCGTCGAACACCTTCACGAACACCAGGCTGGCGCCGGCGATGTAGCCGGGCAGCGCCAGCGGCAGCGCGATGCGGCGGAACAGGCGCAGCCCGTGCGAGCCGAGATTCTGCGCCGCCTCCTCCATGCTGCGGTCGATGTTGCGCAGCGCTGCCGAGAGGTTGACCAGGATGAACGGGAAATAGTGGATGGCCTGCAGGAAGATGACGCCGTTCAGCCCTTCCATGAAGCCGATCTTGAAGTCGAACCATTCGTCCAGCAGCAGGTTCACCGATCCGTTGCGGCCGAACAGGAGCTGCATCGCCACCGCGCCGACGAAGGGCGGCATGATCAGGGGCAGGAAGCCCAGAGTCTGCACGAGCAGGGCGCCGCGGAACTCGAAGCGCGTGGTCAGGTAGGCGAGCGGCAGCGCGAGCACTGACGCCCACACGACCGTCATCGCCGACACGTAGACGGAGTTCCAGAACGACCGCACGAACAGGTCCGTGCGCCCGAAGTCGAGGAAGTTGACCAGCGTCAGCCCGCCGCCGCCCTTCTCGGTGAAGGCGACATAGACGACGGTTGCGACCGGCACGATCAGGAAGACGCCGAGGAAGGCTGCGATGGCCAGCGCGAGCGCGACCTGGCCGGGGGAACGACTCATGAGCCTCCCCATTCAAATGGGGAGGTGCCCCTGTCATCAGGGGCGGAGGGGTCAAGAGCGGGGACCCCGAAAGCGATGACCCCTCCGCCCGCGCACGGCGCGGGCACCTCCCCATTTGAATGGGGAGGCAAATGACAAGAGACCTTCACTAGCGCGCCAGCTTCAGTGCCTCGTCGGCCTTGGCTTTTGCGGCGGCGTACTTCTCCTTGGCGAAGGCGGCCCATTGCTGCTCCAGCTCCGCCTGGCGCGCCGACTTTTGCTTTCCGCCGGTGAAGGCGGCCTTGATCTCGGGCGAGGCGGCCTGCGCGGCGGTGACCGGCATGGCGGCGATCAGGTCGCGCGCCTCCTTTGCGAGCGCCCGGGCCTGGGCATTCTCCTTCTTCTTCAGCGCCGCATCGACTTCGTGCAACACTTTGGTCACCGCTTTCAGCGGCTCCAGCTGGAAGGTGATGAGCTGGTCGAACAGCGTATCGACGGCGGCCGTACGGCTCTCGGACAGTTCGGCGTTGAAGGTGAGCAGCCCCTGGAGGTTCTTGTCCTTGAAGGGATTGGGATAGTCGGCCGGCGCCTTGGCGTAGGCTTCAGGGCGCACCGGCAGGCGGCGGATCGTCGGCTCCAGCAGCACTTCCTGGCCCGTGGGTGACAGGAGGAACTCGATGAAGGCCTCGGCGCCCGCCTTGTTCGGCGCGTTGGCGACGACGGCGACGTTGGCCGGCACGAGTGTCGTCACCGATGGATAGACGAACTTCACCGGGAAGCCCGCGCCCTGCGAGGAGAAGGCGAAGAAGTCGATCACGATGCCGTAGCCGACCTGACCGGAGTTGACTGCCTCCGGCACGCCGAACGAGCGGTCGGTGACGGTGCGCAGGTTGCCGGCGATCTCCTTGGTGGTGCGCCAGCCCTTGTCCCAGCCCTCGCCCTGCAGGATCGTCTCGATCGTGAGGTGCGTGGTGCCCGAGCGCGACGGTGCCGAGATCGACACATGGTCGAAGTAGGGCGCCTGCGCGAGGTCCTGCCAATCCTTGGGCGTCGGCAGCTTGTTGGCCTTCACGTAGCGCTCGTTCCACATGATGCCGTAGCCCGAGGCCGCGAAGCCCGAATAGAATCCGTCCTTGTCGTTGACGGGATAGGAACCGACTTTTTCCGCGATGCCGGTGGCCTTGGGCTTGTACGGTGACAGCAGCTTCTTTCCCTTCAGCACCTCGAAGGCGTCGGGCGCCGAGGCCCAGAAGAGATCGACCTGGTTGTTGCCCTTGGTCTCCTCGATGAACTTCACGCCGGCATTGGTGTTGCGGTTCTGCACTTCCAGCGTGGCGCCCGGCACGGCCTTCTCGAAAGCCTTCTTGATCGGGTCGGTCACGTCCTTGGAGAAGGAGGTGACGACCGTCACCTTCCCGGTCTGCGCGAAGGCGGCGCCGGAAGCGAGCACGAGGCCCAGGGCTGAGCCGAGGGCAAGGGCGGAGCGGCGGAACATGGCGTTTCTCTCCTCTGGTTCTTGATCAGGTGGCTTCGATGAAACTGTCGAGCACCTTCTTGGGGCCGGCTTTTTCGAATTCTATGTCGAGCTTGTTGCCGTCCACGGCGACGATGACGCCGTAGCCGAACTTCTGGTGGAAAACGCGCTGGCCGATGCTGAGATCGAGCCGGTCGCCCTCGGTCGCGCGGCGATCGTCGATCGTCTCGTCGCGATAGCGGCCGCGTCGGCCGGGGACGCCCAGGCTCTCGTACTCGAAGCCGCTCGCCTGGTCGCGCAGCCCGCCATGATGGCCGGCGGAATAGGTGGCGTAGAGGCCGGCATCGCTGCTCTGCGCCAACTGGGCGGGCGGCAGTTCGCGCAGGAAGCGCGACGGGATCGCCGCCTGCCACTGGTTGAACACACGGCGGTTGGCGGCGAACGACACATAGGCCCGCTTGCGCGCCCGTGTGAGGCCGACATAGGCCAGACGCCGCTCCTCTTCGAGGCCAGCCTGCCCCTTGTCGTCGAGCGCGCGCTGGTTTGGGAACAGGCCTTCCTCCCAGCCCGGCAGGAACACCGTGTCGAATTCGAGCCCCTTGGCGGCGTGCAGGGTCATCACGCTCACCATGTCGGTGTCGTCGCGCTCGGCCATGTCGGTGAGCAGAGCCACATGCTCCATGAAGGCCTGTAGCGAATCGAATTCCTGGAGCGCGTTGACCAGCTCCTTCAGATTCTCCAGCCGGCCTTCCGCCTCGGGGGAGCGGTCGACCCGCAGCATGTCCGTGTAGCCCGACTCGTCGAGCATGGTCTCCACCACCTCGACATGGCTGATGCCGTCGAGCATCGCCCGCCAGTGCTCGAACTTGCGGATCAGGTCGCCCAGAGCCTTGCGCGGTCGTGCCTTCAGTTCGTCGGTCTCGAGCGCCCGCCGCGTCGCCTCGAACAGTGAGACCTTCTGCGTGCGCTGGATCAGCCGCAAGGTCCGCAGGGCCGATTCGCCCAGTCCGCGGCGCGGCGTGTTGTAGATGCGCTCGAAGGCGAGGTCGTCGTCGTGCTGGATGATGACGCGGCAATAGGCCAGCGCATCGCGGATCTCCTGACGCTCGTAGAAGCGCGGGCCGCCGATCACGCGGTAGGGCAGGCCCATGGTGATGAAGCGTTCCTCGAACTCGCGGGTCTGGAATCCCGCACGCACCAGAATGGCCATCTGCGAGAGCCTGTGCTTGTCGCGCTGCAGCGCCTCGATCTCCTCGCCGATGGTGCGCGCTTCCTCGTCGCCGTCCCAGACGCCGCGCAGCGAGATGCGCTCGCCCTCCTTGGCGTCGGTCCAAAGCGTCTTGCCGAGCCGTCCCTCGTTGTGGGCGATCAGGTGGGAGGCGGCGGCCAGGATGTGCGGCGTCGAACGGTAGTTGCGTTCCAGCCGGACGATGGTGGCGTCGGGAAAATCCTTCTCGAAGCGCAGGATGTTGCCGACCTCGGCGCCGCGCCAGCCGTAGATCGACTGGTCGTCGTCGCCGACGCAACAGACGTCCTGCGTGCCCTGCGCCAGCAGCCGCAGCCAGAGATACTGGGCGACGTTGGTGTCCTGGTACTCGTCGACCAGGATGTGGCGGAAGCGGCGGTGATGGGCGGCGAGGATGTCGGGATGCTTCTGCCACAGGGTGACGCAGTGCATCACCAGGTCGCCGAAATCGACGGCGTTCACCTCGGCGAGCCGCTCCTGGTACTGGCGGTATATGTCGGCGGCGCGGCCACCCGCGAACTCACCGGCCTCGGCGCTGGAGACCTTGTCCGGCGTCAGAGCGCGATCCTTCCAGCGCTGGATGATGCCCGACAGGATGCGCGCCGGCCATTTCTTGTCGTCGATCCCCTCGGCCTGCAGGAGCTGCTTGATCAGGCGCGTCTGGTCGTCGGTGTCGAGGATCGTGAAGTTGCTCTTCAGCCCGATCAGCTCGGCATGGCGGCGCAGCACGCGCACGCCGATCGCGTGGAAGGTGCCGAGCCACATTCCGTCTGCCGCGCCGCCGATCAGGCTCGCCACGCGGTCGAGCATTTCGCGCGCCGCCTTGTTGGTGAAGGTGACGGCGAGGATCTGCGAAGGGCGGGCCTGCCCGGTCAGCAGCAGGTGGGCAATGCGCGTGGTCAGCACGCGGGTCTTGCCGGTGCCCGCGCCCGCCAGCACCAGGAGCGGGCCGCCGGCATGGGTGACGGCCTGGCGCTGCTCGTCGTTCAGGCCTTCGAGATGGGCGGAGGACGAGACGGTGCGCCGCGCCGGGAGGGGATCGACTGGGGCGGGGTCGTCGGTGATTTCGAACGGATCGGCGGGGGGCGCCATGCAGCGTCATATAGCAATCGTGACGGCGGACGCCTATCTTCGAGACTGTGGACGCGCATGGTGCGCGGCGGAGGTGTGCGGATGGCCCGAGGGTTGAACGGTTCCGCAAACGGGTCGGGCCATTGGCCTCCCCCCGGCGACGACGGCGTGGTCGCCCGCACTCCGGGCGGCGGCTCCAACCTGCCGCCTCCCGTCGCCGCGGCGCTGCCGGCAGTGGTCGGCGTCACGACCACCATTCCGCAAAGCCGCCGCTCGGCCCAGACTTTGGGCACGGAGCGTGAAGGTCACGGCATCCTGCTCGACGACGAAGGGCTGGTGCTGACCATCGGCTATCTGATCATGGAAGCCGACACAGTCACCATCACCGACATCGAGGGCAATGAAACGGCTGCCCGCATCGTCGGCTACGACTATGAAAGCGGCTTCGGTCTCGTCCGCACGGAAACCCCGGTCCCCCAGAGGCCGATGGCGTTCGGCGATTCCGATACCCTCAGCCTGCGCGCCGAGGCCTATGTCGCGGGGCTGGGCGGCGAGAAGGCGGCGCTCAAGGTCAAGGTCGCTGGACGACGCGAGTTCGCGGGCTACTGGGAGTATCTGCTCGACAGCGCGATCTTCACGGTGCCGGCCTATCCGCTATGGGGCGGCTCGGCCCTGATTGGCCAGGACGGCGCGCTGCTCGGGGTCGGCTCGCTGCTGGTGCAGGAGGCGCTGGGGCCTGGATCGCCGGCATTCCCCGGCAACATGTACGTGCCGATCAACCGGCTGAAGCCGATCTTCGAGGAGCTGGTTTCCACCGGACGCCTGTCGACGCCGCCGCGCCCCTGGCTCGGCATCTACACGGTCGAGCATATGGGCCAGCTCGTGGTCGGCGGCATTTCGGATGAGGGACCGGCCGACCGCGCCGGCCTGCAACGCGGCGACATCCTGCATGCGCTGAACGGCGAGGTGCTCGACGATGTCGGCGACTTCTATCGCAAGCTGTGGGCGATCGGACCTGCGGGCTCCGTGGTGAAGTTGCGCATGGAGCGCGACGGCGACGCATTCGACGTGAGCGTGCGCACCGGCGATCGCTCGACTTATCACAAATACGGCAGCGACTGACCCGCCTGTGAATAGCCATGCTTTGACTCGGACCGCGTGCGCTGCATAGGTTCCGGTCACGCGACAAGGGGGAGATATCGATGGCCAAGGCATTCGCCTCGCAGGCGGATATGACGGAGAAGAAGATCACCTTCAGCCGTCTCTCCGAGCACGCCTATGCCTTCACCGCGGAGGGCGACCCCAATACCGGAATAGTGGTCGGCGACGATGCGGTGATGGTGATCGACACGCAGGCGACCCCGAAGATGGCGGAGCAGGTCATCGAGCGCATCCGCACCGTCACCGACAAGCCGATCAAGTACGTAGTGTTGTCGCACTATCATGCCGTGCGCGTGCTGGGCGCGAGCGGCTACAGTCCCGAGCACATCATCTGCAGCGAGGCCACGCGCGAGATGATCGTCGAGCGCGGTGCGCAGGACTACAAGTCGGAGCTTCAGCGCTTCCCGCGCCTGTTCCAGGCTGCGGAGACGATCCCAGGCCTCACCTGGCCCACAATCACCTTCACGGATCGCATGACCCTGTGGCTGGGCAAGCTGCAGGTCGACATCATCCATGCCGGGCGCGGCCACACCAAGGGTGACACGATCGTGTGGTTGCCGGAGGAGCGCACGCTGTTCAGCGGCGACCTCGTCGAATACGGCGCCACGCCCTATTGCGGCGACGCGCACTACAAGGACTGGCCGGAGACCCTGCAGAAGCTGCGCGACCTCAGGCCGGAAGCGCTGGTGCCGGGCCGCGGCGATGCGCTGATCGGCGAGACGCACGTGGAAGAGGGCATTGCCGGCACCCAGGCCTTCCTGAGCGAGCTGTACAAGGCGGTGTCGAAGAGCGCCGAAGCCGGCGATTCGCTGAAGCAGGCCTACGACAAGGCGATGGCTGCACTGCAGCCGCGCTACGGCAACTGGGTCATCTTCGAGCACTGCATGCCGTTCGACGTCAGCCGCGCCTACGACGAGGCCAAGGGGCTCGATCATCCGCGCATCTGGACCGCCGAGCGCGACATCGAGATGTGGGCGGCGCTCGAAAAGGCCGAGTGACGATGCCGGCCCTGGGGCGCGCCACTCCAGTGGCGCATCAGGAGCGCCACTGGAGTGGCGCACTCCCATGAGTTCCTACACCTACCGCCACTATCCCTATCGCCGGCCCGCCGAACTCGACGGCGGGGGCGGACGCCGGCCGGTCGTGATCGTCGGCGCCGGCATGGCCGGGCCGACCCTGGCGCTGGCGCTGGCACAGCGCGGCGTGGCGTCGGTGGTGCTGGACGAGGACGATACGGTGAGCCTCGGCAGCCGCTCGATCTGCCAAGCCAAGCACAGTCTCGAAACCTGGGATCGGTTCGGCGTCGCGAGCCGCATGGTGGAGAAGGGCATCACCTGGGAGGAGGGCGAACTCTATCTCCACGACAAGCCGGTCTTCCGGTTCAACCTGCAGCCCGAGCCCGGCCACAAGTTCCCGGCGTTCGTGAACCTGCAGCAATACTACGTGGAGGAGTATCTCTTCGAACGCTGCCTCGCCGAGCCCCTGGTCGAGATGAGGTTCCGCAACAAGGTCGTCGCGGTCACGCCGGGGACAGACGGCGTCGCGCTCGAGGTCGAGACTCCGGACGGGCGCTACGCGTTCGAAGCCGACTGGCTGGTCGCCTGCGACGGCGTGCGCAGCACCGTGCGGCACCTGATGGACCTGCCCTATCCCGGCGAGGTCTTCCACGACCGCTTCCTGATTTCCGACATCCGCCTGCTCAGCGAACTGCCCAAGGAGCGGCGCTTCTGGTTCTACCCGCCGTTCCATCCGACCAATTCGGTGCTGCTGCACCGACAGGCCGACAACGTACTGAGGGTCGATTTCCAGCTCGGTCCCGATGCCGATCCGGAAGAGGAGAAGAAGCCGGAGAACATCGACCGGCGCCTTCGGCAGATGTTCGGGCCCGAAGCGCGCTGGGAGCATGAATGGACCAGCGTCTACACCTTCACCTGCCGCATAATGGAGCGCTTCGTCCATGGCCGCGTGATCTTCGCGGGCGATGCCGCGCACGTCGTCTCGCCGTTCGGGGCGCGCGGCGGCAACGGCGCCATCGCCGATGTCGACAATCTCGCCTGGAAGCTGGCGATGGTGCTGGGCGGGACGGCGCCGGTGTCGCTGCTCGACAGCTATTGCAGCGAACGGCGCGCCGCGGCGCAGGAGAACATCCTGAACTCGACGCGCAGCACCGACTTCATCACGCCCAAGTTCGCCGCCTCGCGCGCCTTCCGAGATGCCACGCTCGCGCTGGCACGCGACTTCCCCTTCGCCCGCGCCCTGATCAACAGCGGCCGGCTCTCCGTGCCGACGGTGCAGCCGGGCTCGCCGCTCGACACGCCCGACTGCGATACCGACTGGGTGCGCGGGCCGGGCCCCGGACGGGCGATGGTCGATGCGCCGGTGGGCCGCGACGGCAGCGGCTGGCTGATCGACCGGTTGGGACCGGACTTCACCCTGCTCACCTTCGGCGAGTTGGACCTGCCGTCCGCCGACCTGCCGCCCAGGGTGACCTGCGTCCGCATCGCGGGCGACGGGCTCGCCCGCCAGCGCTACGATGCCCGGCCCGGCACGAGCTACCTGATCCGGCCGGACCGCTACGTCGCCGCCCGCTGGCGTCGCTTCGATGCGGCTTCGGTCGCTGCTGCGGTCCGACGGGCGACTGGCAACGGCTGAGGGGATCGCGATGGCCGACATCACCACCGGCGCGCTGCGGCGCACGCTCAACCTGGCGCGGCCCGACGATGTCTATAGTGCGATCGTCGATGCGCATCGCGGTCTCAGCGACGAACAGTGCCGCGCCTTCGACGCGCGGCTGATCCTCCTGCTGGCCAACCATGTCGGCGACGAGGCGGTGCTGCGCGAGGCGCTCCGGGCTGCGCGCGAGACGATGGAGGAGACATGAAGGACACGCTCAAGAGCCGGCTGGCGCTGGTCACCGGCGCAGGCCGCGGCAACGGCGCCGCCATTGCGCGCGGCCTCGCTGCCGCTGGCGCACGCGTCATCGTCACCGATGTCGACCTCGAGGCGGCGCGCACGATCGCCGACAGCATCGTCAAGGCCGGTGGCGAGGCGCGTGGCCATGCGCTCGACGTGACGGACGAAGAAAGCTGCACCAAGCTGGCGCAGGACGTGTCGCTGCTGGTCGGCCCGATCAGCATACTGGTCAACAATGCCGGCATCTTCCTGCGCGGCGGGCTGACCGAGCCGGACGGCCGGGCGCGCTGGGAACGCACCATGGAGGTGAACGTCCAGGGGCCGTTCAACGTCACCATGGCCTTCGTCGAGCAGCTGAAGCACACGAAGGGCAGCATCGTGAACATCGCCTCGATCAACTCGTTCGTCGCGCCGGCCGGCAGCGGCGTCTACCCGGTCTCGAAGGGCGCGCTGGCGCAGTTCACGCGGGCGCTGGCGACCGAGCTGGCGCCCGACGGCGTGCGGGTCAATGCGCTTGCGCCGGGCATCATCGCCACCGCGATGACGGAGGTGACGCGGGCCGATCCGAAGAAGCTGGACGGGTTCCTGGCGCACGTGCCGATGAAACGCGTCGGCCAGCCGGAGGAGTTGGCCGGACCGGTCGTGTTCCTGTGCTCCGAAGCGGCGAGTTACATCACCGGCGCCATCCTGCCGGTGGATGGAGGCTATCTTGCCGTCTGATCCCGAGAAGGTCGTCGTGCGGCCGGCCACGGTCGCGGACGTCGACACCCTGCATCGTTTCTCGGTCGATCTCGCGACATACGAGGATGAGCCCGACGCCGTCGGCTCGACGCCCGAAACGCTGGCGCGCGACGGCTTCGGCGAGAACCCGCAATTCGCCGCCCTGATCGCCGAACGCGGCGGGACGCCGGTGGGCTTCGTCCTCTACACGTTCAACTATTCGGTCTGGACCGCCGCGCGCGGCATCTTCATCGAGGATATCTGGGTCGTGCCCGAGGAGCGCCGCGGCGGCGTGGCGCGCGCCCTGATGCAGGGCCTCGCCCTCGAATGCGCCGACAAGGGATACAAGCGAATCGACCTCAACGTGCTCGACTGGAACCCGGCGCGCGGCTTTTACGAGCGCCTGGGTTATCGTTGGATCCGCAACTGGCTGCCCTACCGCCTGAGCGGCGAGGCACTGTCGAAGCTTGCAGGGGAACAGGGTCCGGCTTCATGAGGCCTACCATGCGACTTTGCGCTGGCTGTGTCCTTACTTGCTCCGATGCGCAACGACTTTGTTGCGGCCGGTCGCTTTGGCCTCATACAGGGCCCGGTCGGCCAGCTTCAGCAGTTCCTGAGGATGAACGACGTATCCCTCGGTCGCCGCTACGCCGAGGCTGACCGTCACAGGGATGGGACTGCCACCGAGTTCCACCGGATGTCGTTCGACCATGCGCCTCAGGCGCTCGGCGGTTTCAAACCCTGCCTGTAGATCCGTCTCGGCAAGCGCCGCAGCGAACTCCTCGCCGCCAACGCGGCCGACGACATCCGACTTCCGCAGCACGCTGCGACAACGTTCGGCCAGCGCACGCAGTACGGTGTCGCCTGCCGCGTGGCCGTGGCGGTCATTGATCTGCTTGAAGTTGTCGGCGTCGATCATGAGTACGGACAGATCGGCGTTGCTTCGAACGGATCTTCGGTACTCCGCGTCCAACGAGGCGAGGAATTGCCGCCGGTTGAGCAGCTTGGTCAGGTCGTCGACCGTCGCCAGCTCGCGTAGCTGTTCCATCGCCTGTACGTGATCGGTGATGTCCGTGTATGTCAGCATTCGTCCCCCGTCAGGCAGGGCGATGCATTCGAAGCTAAGGGTGCGACCGTCCGCCAGGGGCAGCTGCATCGGGGGCTGGGAGCCGGCTTCGACCAGGACGATGCGTTGTTCGACGTATCGCCGCATTTCCTCTGGAGACACCTGGTAAGCTGCCGTTTTCTGGCCGTGCTCCATCAAGTCCCTGAACGTGTAGGTCGTGCCTGACCGAGGCGGGGGCAATGCCCACATTTCATGGAAGGCGCGATTGATAAAAAGGGCGTGCAGGGTCCTGTCGAGCAGTACCACCCCATAACGCACCTCGTTCAGCGCCGCCGTGACGACGTCTGCCCAAACCGAGTGCAATATAGCCTCACCATTGTCCAGCTTCCCTCGCCTGGGTTTCCTGACCCTGCTGGATTTTGGGAGCGCCTGCAACAGAGGGATGCTGCATGGCATGTCTGCACACATTGTTGAGTTTTAACACTGGAACAGTGTGACTCAGTTCAGCGCGCCCTGCCTCCCGCGGAGCACAGTCGCGCAACGCAATCCGATCCACCCATCAAGAGGAATCTGTTTCCTTTCCAAATCATGAAGCTCTTAGGCCGGCCGCCTCAGCACCCACACCCACCCGACCCAGGTGCCGCTTCGACCGGGTGTCGAGAAATCGCGTAGGGCATCGCGCTGCATGCCCAGCCGTTCCATGACGGCTTGCGAGCGCACATTGTCGGGTGCGGTGTAGGCCACTATCTCGGCAAGGCCCAGGCGTTCGAAGGCATCGCGCAGTACGGCTCCCGCTGCCTCGGTCGCGTAGCCCTTGCCCCAGACGGCCCTCGCCAATCGCCAGCCGATTTCGACATGAGGACCGAGTGGATGGTTCGGCGCGGCCGGCATGATCCCGGCATAACCCACGAACCGGCCCTGTCGCTCTTCGATCGCCAGCCGGCTGAAGCCGTGCTGGTGGAAAGTTGCCCTGTAGCGGTCGAACTTGGCATCGCTGTCGGCACGGACGAATGGCCCGCCGAGATCCCACATTACTTCGGGGTCCGCATTGAGAGCAGCGAACTCGTCACGGTCGGTCTCGCGCCAGCTTCGGAGGGTGAGGCGAGGTGTGGTCAGGATCACCTCGCCAGCCATCATCGCCTGGAGAGACCCATGACCCGGCCGGCCTTGGCCGGCTTGGGCAGAAGCCTGTGGGTCTCCCAGATCGCGTCGAGACGCTCGGCCACCGGCACCGGCCAGGGGCCGGAACGCCGCGTTTCGTAATTGATGTTCATGACGATCGTCTCGTTGGTCGCCGCCAGATAGTCCTGCTCGGCATGATACATCTCGTGGAAGAGGTGCACCTTCTTGGCGTCGCGCGCGAGCAGCTGGGTGGTGAAGCGCAGCGGCGCGCCCTCGCGCACCTCGCGGTCGTAGGTGACGTGGGTCTCGAGCACGAAGGTCATGCCGAGCTTGCCGTCGACGTAGCGGCGGCCCAGCCCCATGTTGCGCATGAAGGCGCCGGACGCCTGGTCGAAGGCGGCAACATAGAAGGCCACGTTCATGTGGCCGTTCCAGTCGACCCATTCGGGAATCACAGTCGAGCGGTGGGTGTCGAGCGGGGCGCGGGTGATCAGTTCGGGAAGTTCGTACGGCAGGGACTGAAGCATGGACGCGGTTACTTCTTCTTGATTCCGATCAGGCGACCGGCCTGGGCCGGACGCGGGAGGGTGCCATGGGCCGCGGCGAGCTTTTCGATACGCTCCATGGCGAAGTCGGGCCAGGGCGCCGAGCGGCGGGTCTGGTAGTCGATGTTCATCAGCATGAGTTCGTTGGTGGCGGCGAGATAGCCTTCCTTGGCGTGATACATCATGTGGATGTAGTGGATGCGCTTGGCATCGTGGTCGAGGATCTGCGTGGTGATTCGCAGGGGATCGCCTTCCTTGACCTCGCGATCGTAGGTGACGTGTGCCTCGAGCACGAAGGTCATGCCGATCTTGTCGCGCGTATATTCCCAGCCGCAGCCGAACTGCTGGCAGAGCGTGTCGGTCGCCTTGTCGAAGGCCACGACGTAGTAGCCCACGTTCATGTGGCCGTTCCAGTCGATCCAGTCGGGCAGCACCGTCGCGGGGTGGCGGTCGAGCGGCGCCGCGAGGTCGAGATCGATCATGGGGTATGGAGCTAATTTCATGCGATGGACCGTAGCGAAGGGGCGCGGCGCACCGCAAGTTCCGTGCAACGGCGTTGCGAGGAGCGAACATGGCGAAGAAGACGAAGGCGGTCGTGCTGGGCGTGGGTGCCGAGCGTGGCCTTGGCGCGGCGGCGAGTCGCCGCTTTGCCAAAGAGGGATATCACGTACTGGTGGCGGGGCGCACCGCACAGAAGATCGACAAGGTCGTGCAGGGGATCCGCGAGGCCGGCGGCGCGGCAACAGCGGTCGTGGTCGACGGCACGAAGGAGGACGAGGTCGTCGCGCTGTTTGATCGTGCGATGGCCGACGATGCCGATGGCGCGCCGGCCGACTTGCTGGTGTTCAACATGGGCAACAACGCCGCCGTCGATTTCCGCGAGATGACCGCGCAGCATTTCGAGGACTCGTGGCGGGTCGGCTGTTTCGCGGGTTTCCTGTTCGGCCGCGAAGCCATGCGCCGCCTCGCGCCGCTGGGACGGGGCACCGTCATCTTCACCGGCGCCTCGGGCTCGCTGCGCGGCCGCCCGCGTTTCGCCGCCTTCAACGCGACCAAGGGCGGGCTGCGGCTGCTGGTGCAATCGATGGCGCGCGAGTTCGGGCCGCAGGGGATCCATGTCGCGCACGCCATCATCGACGGCGGCATCGAGGGCGAACGTCTGCTCTCGCGCATGCCCGACCGCGTGGAGAAGGCCGGGCCGGACGGGCTGCTGAACATCGATGCAATCGCCGACAGCTACTGGCACCTGCACCGCCAGCACCGCAGCGCCTGGACGCACGAGATCGACCTGCGGCCCTACAAGGAGCCGTTCTGACGATCAGGGAATCGCCAGCAGCTCCGCGGCCACCAGGTCCGGCGCCGAGATGATGCAGTTGTGGCCGGCTTCGATCGGACGATAGCGGACGTGCGGCATCGCCTGGACCTTCTCGTGCATTCCGGCCGACACCGGATAGCGCGGTTTGGTGCAGGCGATGTAAGTCATCGGGCGGCCGTTGCCGGCGGGATGATGCAGCGTGATCGGCTTGGTGTAGCAGGCCAGCGGATGCGGCGTGAGGTGGCTGTGGGTCCACGCGGCCAGTTCCGGATCGTCGATGATCAGGCTGCCGACCGGCGCGAAGGGCAGCACTTCGGTGCCGTTCACGATCTTGATCAGCTTCTTGCGCTTGGCCACGATCTCGGGCGGGATGCGGCCGAAGATCGACTGGCCGTCGGTGGCGATGCCGCCATCGACGATGACGAGATGGCCGATTCGCTCTGGGATGCGGTCGGTCACCAGGGTGGCGATCAGGCTGCCGAAACTATGGCCGACCAGCACGATGTCGCGCAGGTCTTCCTTTTCCAATGTGGCGATCGTGTCGGCGAGGAAGACGTCGTTGTCGAGTTCGGGCGACAGTTCCGCCGCGCGCTCGCCGACGCCTCGAAAGGGCAGTGCGCGAGCGTCATGGCCCGCCGCGGTCAGGCGTTCGACGACGAATTTCCAGGACCAGGCGCCCATCCAGGCGCCGGGGAGACATACATAGGTATGGGACTCGGTCATTCAGCTCAGCGTTTTCGGGGCTTTCATCGGCATGATAGCGTGCCGCAAACCAACGGAGGATTCCATGGCCACCAATCGTCGCGTGCTGCTGAAGTCGCGTCCGCAGGGCGAACCGACACAAGCCAACTTCGACATCGTCGACCAGCCGATCCCCGAACCCAAGGACGGCGAGTATCTCTCGCGCACGATCTGGCTGTCGCTCGATCCCTACATGCGCGGCCGTATGGCCGAGGCCAAGGGCTATGCCTCGAACGTCAATCTCGGCGATGCGATGGTCGGCGGCACCGTGGGCCAGGTGGTGAAGTCGAAGAACCCGCGCTTCAGGGAAGGCGACTACGTCGTCGAGTATGCCGGCTGGCAGAGCTACGCCTGCTCGACCGGCGACATGTCGATGAAGCTCGATCCCGACGCCGCGCCGCTCTCGACCGCGCTCTCGGTGCTCGGCATGCCCGGCATGACGGCCTGGTGGGGCCTGATGGAGATCGGCAAGCCCAAGGCGGGCGAGACGGTGGTGGTATCGGCGGCGTCCGGTGCCGTCGGCTCCGTGGTCGGCCAGCTCGCCAAGCTCAGGGGTTGCCGCGCGGTCGGCATCGCCGGCGGCAAGGACAAGTGCGACTACGTCGTGAACGAACTCGGCTTCGATGCCTGCGTCGACTATCGCGCGGCCGGCGGCAACCTGTTCAAGGAGCTGCGGGCCGCGGCGCCCAAGGGCATCGACATCTATTTCGAGAATGTCGGCGGGGCGGTGCAGGCGGCCGTGGTGCCACAGCTCAACGACTTCGCACGGGTGCCGCTCTGCGGCCTGATCTCGCAGTACAACGAGATGCAGATGAACCCGGGTCCCGACTGGCGCCTGCTGCTGATCAAGCGCGCCACCGTGACCGGCTTCATCGTCTCCGATCACTTCGGCCAGATGGCCGACTTCTGGAAGGAAGTGCCGCCGCTGGTGAAGGCCGGCAAGCTCAAGTACCGCGAGGATGTCGTCAAGGGCATCGAGAATGCGCCCGAGGCCTTCATCGGCCTCCTGAAGGGCCGGAACTTCGGCAAGCTGCTGGTGCAGGTCGCCGAGGATCCGACCCGGAAGTAGCGCCTCAGGCGGCCGGCCGGTTCTTCAGCGCGAGGCCCATCGTGACCCAGCCCGAGCCGATGAAGATCAGGTCGATGCCGAGGAATATCCCCAGCACGAAGAAGCTGGAGGCCGGCCACTGGGCGATGATCATGGCGCCCAACAGCAGGGTCACGAGGCCGGACACGACGACCCAGCCCCACGGCTTGCCGGCCGACTTCATGCTGAAGGCGAGGAAGATGCGCAGCACGCCGCCGGCCACGAGGGCCGCGCCCAGCATCAGCGTCAGGATGGTGGCTGCGGCGAAGGGGTTCATGAGGGCGATGATGCCGGCGCCGACATAGAGCAGGCCGAGCAGCATCCAGACGGCGAACCTGCCCCAGCCCTTGACGCTGAAGGCGGCCACGATCTCCGCGGCGCCGCCCATGATCATCATGATGCCGATGATCATGACGGCCGAGGCGGTGGCGGCCACGGCGCTGCCCAGCGCGATGAAGCCGGCGATCAGGAACACGACGCCCAGGGCGACGATCCATCCCCACTTGGCGCGCAGGACCTTGAGGCCTTCCGCCAGGTTCGGAGGAAGCGGCGTGTTGGTGGACATTGTCATGGCGATGCTCCTTCAGAGCGGAATGGACAATGTCAGGATACACCCGCGCAATGGCACTGTCGCCGGTTGTATGGGACACTCGACCGTCACAGGATTGCAGGAAGAGATGAACCAACCGAAGAACGAGGGCGCCGCGCCGCGGCCCGCCACCACCGTGCTGCTGCTGCGTCCGTCGCAGCCCGGCGACGCCGCATCGCCACTCGAAGTGTTCATGGTGGTCCGCCATCACCAGATCGATTCCTTCTCGGGCGCGCTGGTGTTTCCCGGCGGCAAGCTGGAGGAGGCGGACGGCGCTGCATCGCTTCGGGCGCGCTGCGGCGGCGCCGACAAGATTGACGATGCCGAGCTCAAGTTCCGGGTCGCCGGCGTGCGCGAGGCCTTCGAGGAATGCGGCGTGCTGCTGGCCCGCAAGCGCGGCCAGCGGGCGCTGATCGGCGCGGCGGATCTCAAGGGCATCGAGGAGCGCTGGCGCGCCAAGCTCGCCAAGGACGAAGCGAGCATCGTCGACATGGTCGAGGCCGAGGATCTGGAGATCGCGACCGACCTGATGACGCCCTATGCGCACTGGATCACGCCGACCTTCGTCCCGAAGCGTTTCGACACGTGGTTCTTCCTCGCCGAAGCGCCCGAGGACCAGGTTGCGCTGCATGACGGCTCCGAATCGACCGACTCGGTCTGGATCGGTGCGCAGGAGGCGATCGACGAGGCAAAGGCCGGCAAGCGGACCCTCGTGCACGCCACCCTGAAGAACCTCGAGCTGCTGGCCGAGGGCAAGACCGTCGCGGGCGCGATCGCGGCGGCTGCTGCGCGCAAGATCGTCACCGTCCTGCCCTGGGTCGAGGAGCGGGAGGGCAAACGCTTCCTCCACATTCCTGAAGGAGCGGGGTACCGTAACCTCGTCCGCGAAATGCCACCCGGCGGCGGAGTTCCGCAGACCGGAAGATAATTCCGCGGATTGTCCTGCGGCGACGAAAAGCGTCTCGCCCGGAACAGGCGGGCGCGGTAAGAGCGACGGCATAAACGCTCGTTCATGAACCGACTTCGGTCGGACCAGGTGGAGGAAGAAGAACGATGGTCGGAATCGTGGCCTATGGCGCCTATGTGCCGCGCCTGCGTCTCAACCGTCAGGCCGTCTACGACGCCAACAAGTGGTTCGCTCCGGGCCTGCGCGGTCTCGCGAAGGGCGAACGTTCGATGGCCAACTGGGACGAGGACTCGATCACCATGGCGGTCGAGGCGTCGCGCGACTGCCTGACCAGCCACAAGGCCGAGGACGTCCGCAACATCTACTTCGCCTCGACCACCCATCCGTTCAAGGATCGGCAGAATGCCGGGGTGATCGGCACGGCGCTCAACATCGAGCAGAACCTGCTGGCCTCGGACGTCGGCGGTTCGCAGAAGGCCGGTACCTCGGCGCTGATCGCGGGCCTCAACGCCTCCAAGGGCGGCGAGCCGACCCTGGTCGCCGCCGCCGACAAGCGCCTGACGCGCGTCGCCTCGAACACCGAGCTGAACTACGGCGACGGCGCCGCGGCGCTGCTCTGCGGCACCGAGAACGTGATCGCCAAGCTGGTCGGCCATCACTCGGTCTCGATGGACTTCGTCGACCATTTCCGCGGCGAGGACGCCGAGTTCGATTACGGCTGGGAAGAGCGCTGGATCCGCGACGAGGGCTACTCGAAGATCGTCCCGCCGGCGGTAAAGGCGGCGCTCGCCGCCTGCAAGCTCGCGGGCTCCGACATCACGCACTTCATCATGCCGAGCCTGATGCCGGCGGTGCCGAAGCAGATGGCGAAGATGTGCGGCGTGGGCGAGGGCGCGGTGCGCGACCTGCTGGGCGCCAACCTCGGCGACACCGGCTGCGCCCATGCGCTGGTCATGCTGGTCGATGCCTTGGAGACGGCAAAGGCCGGCGACAAGATCATGGTCGTGGCCTTCGGCCAGGGCGTCGATGTGCTGGTGTTCGAAGTCACGCCCGAGAACGCCAAGCTGCCGAAGCGCAAGGGCCTGTCGGGCTGGATGGCGCGCCGGAAGGAAGAGAAGAACTACATGAAGTTCCTCGCCTTCAACGACATGCTGCCGATCGACAAGGGCATGCGCGCCGAGTTCGACAAGAAGACCGCGCTGTCGATCCTGTGGCGCAAGCGCGACATGATCTACGGACTGGTGGGCGGCAAGTGCAAGGTCTGCGGCACCGTGCAGTTCCCCCGCACCCCGGTCTGCGTCAATCCGAACTGCCACGCGATGGACAGCCAGGAGCCCTACAACATGGCGAGCCTCGAGGCCTCGGTGATGTCGTTCACGGCGGACTCGCTCACCTTCTCGCCGGATCCGCCGGCCTATTACGGCATGATCACCTTCCCGGAGGGCGGCCGCTTCATGGCCGACTTCACGGACAGCGACAAGGAACAGGTGAAGGTCGGCGCGAAGATGCGCATGACCTTCCGCATCCGCGACAACGATCAGATGCGCGGCGGCTTCAAGCGTTACTTCTGGAAGGCTGCGCCCGTCTGATCGCCTTCCCGGTCAAAGAGTTCGTTGGTTTTTAGAGTTCCACCTCAGCACCAAGGAGACCTGCAATGGCTCGTGGTATCAAGGACAAGGTCGCAATTCTCGGCATGGGCTGCTCCAAGTTCGGCGAACGCTGGGAAAGCGGCGCCGAAGAGCTGATGCTCGAGGCCTACAAGGAAGCCATCGCCGACGCGGGCATCGAGGCCAGCCAGCTCAACGCCGCCTGGTTCTCGACCGCCATCGACGAGGTGCATGTCGGCAAGTCGGGCATCCCGATGTCGACCACGCTGCGCCTGCCCAACATCCCGGTCACGCATGTCGAGAACATGTGCGCCTCGGGCACCGAGGCCTTCCGCGGCGCCTGTTATGCCGTCGCCTCGGGCGCGGCCGACATCGCGATCGCGCTGGGCGTCGAGAAGCTCAAGGACACCGGCTATGGCGGCCTGCCGGGCGGCCGCGGCGCGCCGCTGCAGCAGCTGTGGAATGCCAACGGCACCGCACCGGGCAACTTCGCCCAGCTCGCCACCGCCTACATGACCGCGCACGGCGTCTCGGCCGAGGACCTCAAGAAGGCGATCGCCCACGTGTCGTGGAAGAGCCACCAGAACGGCGCCAAGAACCCGAAGGCCCATCTCCAGAAGGCCGTCGAGATGGACACCATCCTCAACGCGCCGATGATCGCCTCGCCGCTCGGCCTGTTCGACTGCTGCGGCGTGTCGGACGGTGCGGCCGCGGCCATCGTGACGACGCCGGAAATCGCCAAGGCGATGGGCAAGCAGAACATCGTGACCGTCAAGGCGTTGCAGCTCTCGGTCTCGAACGGCTCGGAGTCGGGCCACAATTCGTGGGACGGCAGCTACTTCCACACCACGCGCATCGCCTCGAAGAAGGCCTATGAAGAGGCCGGCATCAAGGATCCGCGCAAGGAAGTCTCGATGTTCGAGGTGCACGACTGCTTCTCGGTGACCGAACTCGTCACCATGGAAGACCTGCACATCTCTAAGCCGGGCGAAGGCTGGAAGGACGTGCTCAACGGCTTCTACGACGCCGACGGCACGATCCCCTGCCAGATCGACGGCGGCCTGAAGTGCTTCGGCCATCCGATCGGCGCCTCGGGCCTGCGCATGCTGTACGAGATGTACCTGCAGTTCCAGGGCCGCGCCGGCGCCCGCCAGCTCAAGGACCCGCGCATCGGCATGACGCACAATCTCGGCGGCGCGCCGCGCGAGAACGTCTCCAGCGTCGCCATCGTCGGCCGCTACGAGTAGTCGCGAAACGCGAAGCCCTCTCTCTGGCTCAGGCAGTCGGGGAGAGGGCTTTTCTTTGCACCCGATCAGGAGGAGACATCCATGGAGCTCGACAAGAAGCTCATCGGCCACCAGTTCGAGCCGTTCACCGCGACGGTCGAGGCCGGCAAGATCAAGCTGTTCTGCAAGGCCATCGGCGAGGAAGACCCGATCTATTCCGACGAGGCGGCGGCGAAGGCGGCGGGCTATCGCGGCATCACCGCGCCGCTCACCTTCCTGCGCGCCCTGCAGGCCGACGATCCCAACAAGGGCGGGCTGCTGCGCCTGCTCAACGTCGATATCGGCCTGATCCTGCACGGCGAGCAGCACTTCGAGTATTTCGCGCCGGTCGTGGTGGGCGACGTGGTGACCTGCCAGGAGAAGGTCGTCGACATCTACGACAAGAAGGGCGGCGCGCTGTGGTTCGTCGTCCAGGAGATGGAGATGAAGGACCAGGCGGGCAAGCTGCTGGCCAAGGGCCGTGGCGTCACCGTCGTTCGCAACCCCGACGCGGCGAAGAAGTAAGGGAGGCACTCATGGCAACTGCGACCGCTCCGAAGTTTGCCGACGTGAAGGTCGGCGACGAACTCAAGCCGCTGGTGCTGCCGCCGATCAGCCGCCACCAGCTCGCCCTCTACTGCGGCGGCTCGGGCGACCACAATCCGATCCACGTCGACATCGACTTCGCCAAGAAGTTCGGCTTCAAGGACGTGTTCGCCCACGGCATGCTGTCGATGGCCTTCCTCGGCCGCCTGGTCACCTCCTGGGTGCCGCAGAAGCAGGTGCGCGGCCTCGGCACCCGCTTCACCTCGATCACCTGGGTGGGCGACGTCATTACCGTTTCGGGCAAGGTCACCGGCAAGCGCGAGAAGGACGGCGAGAAGCTGGTCGACCTCGAGGTCAAGTGCACCAACCAGAACGGCCAGGACACGCTTCAGGGCACCGCCACGGTCGCGCTGAGCTAGCCTAGAGCATCAGGAGAACGACATGGGTCAGATGGATGGCAAGGTGGCGATCGTCACCGGTTCGGGACGCGGCATCGGCAAGGAGATCGCGCTGCGCCTGGTGCGCGACGGCGCCAAGGTCGTGATCAACGACATCGACGACGCGCCCGCCAAGGAGACGGTGGCCGAGATCGAGAAGATGGGCGGTAAGGCCGTCATGTGCAACGGCGACGTCGCCAAGCCGGATTTCGGCGACCGCATCGTCAAGACCGCGGTCGACGCGTTCGGCGGCTGCCACGTCGTCGTGAACAACGCCGGCTATACCTGGGACTCGGTCATCCAGAAGATGACCGACGAGCAGTGGTACGCCATCCTCGACGTGCACCTGACCGCGCCGTTCCGCATCCTCCGGGCCTTCCAGATCCACTTCAAGGATGCCGTCGAGAAGGAGCGGGCCGAGGGCAAGCGCATCGTGCGCAAGGTCGTGAACATCTCCTCGACCTCGGGGGTCAACGGAAATGCCGGCCAGTCGAACTACTCGGCGGGCAAGGCGGGCATCGTCGGCCTGACCAAGACGCTGGCCAAGGAGTTCGGTCGCTACGACGTCACGGTCAACGCCGTGGCCTTCGGCTACATCCAGACCCGCCTCACCAAGCCGCTGGCCCAGGGCGAATCCGGCGAGATCGAGGTCCAGGGCCGTACCGTCAAGATCGGCGTCCAGGGCGGCCGCCTCGCCGCGCTGAACCAGATGATTCCGCTCGGCCGAGGCGGCCTGCCCGAGGAGGCCGCAGGCTCGGTCTACCTGTTCTGCAGCCCCGACAGTGACTATGTAAGCGGCCAGTGCCTGGTCGTGAACGGCGGTCTCTGAAGGGCCGACCCGCAAAAACGACTGAGGGGTGGCCTGTTGGCCACCCTTTTTCGTTGTATACGCTTCCCCAGGTTCAGAATGGGTGAGACGGCGTTGGGTTCTCTCGAGATCGGGATCGTTGGGTGCGGCGTCGCCGGCCAGGCCGCTGCGGGATTCCTCGCCGATGCCGGACATCGCGTCACTGTCCTGGAACGCGTCGAGCAGCCGCACCCGGTGGGGGCCGGACTCCTGTTGCAGCCCACCGGCCTGTCGGTCCTGCGGGCACTCGGGCTGGAGCAGAATGCCCTCTCCGCCGGGACGCGGATCGACGGTGTGGTCGGCGAGAACCAGTGGGGCATTCGGATTCTCGATCTGGCCTACGGCGACCTGCATCCGGACGCGTTCGGCCTCGGCATCCGCCGTTCGGCCCTTTTTGACCTGCTGCATCGCCGCCTTCACGCGGCGGGCGCCCGCCTGGTTTCCGGCGTGGAGATCGTCGACATCGAGCGTGACGGCGTCCGGGCGGTCGCGCTCGACCGGAAGGCGCGCCGGCACGGTCCGTTCGACGTCCTGGTGGTGGCGGACGGCTCGAACTCGGCACTGAGGCAACGTGTATTTCCGCGGGCCCGCGCGCCGCTCTATCCGTGGGGCTGCATCTGGGCGACCGTCCCCGACACCCTGGCGACCGGCGCCGCCCGGCTGCTGCGCCAGCGATTTGCCGACACGACGACCATGATGGGTGTTCTCCCCGTGGCGCCCGACGCGGTCACGATGTTCTGGAGTCTGCGCACGCCCGACCTCTCTTCCGACCGGCCGCTCGACCTCGAGACCATACGCCGGGAAGCGCTGGCGCTGTGGCCGGAAGCAGCGTCGATCATCGAGCGCGCCGTCGGCTCGGGCGATTTCTCTCGCGCAACCTACCGGCATGTGGCACTGCCGCGCTGGAACGACGGACCGTTCGTGTTCCTGGGGGATGCGGCACATGGCACGAGCCCGCAGCTGGGACAGGGCGCCAATCTCGGCCTGCTCGATGCCCATGCACTGGCGCGGGCTCTGGCGGAGGCGGCCGACGTCGCCGGGGCAATGGATCTCTTTGCGCGCCGGCGGGGGCCGTCCAACAGCTTCTACCGCTCGGCGAGCCACCTGCTGACGCCGTTCTTCCAATCGGACAGCGTGCCCCTCGCCATCCTGCGCGACCTCGTGCTGCGCCAGGCCTGCCAGACGCCGATCGTTCGGCCGATGCTGACCGGCGTGTTTGCGGGGCTGCGTCGAGGCTGGCTATCGGCCGATTCGCTCGACGCCAACGGCCGTTACCCTCTTTAGCTCCGACGCGCCAGGGCGGCCCAACGGCCCGGCGTGACGCCGAAGCGGGCGGAGAAATGCCGCGTGAGATGGCTCTGGTCGGCGAACCCCGCGGCGGCGGCGGCCTCCGACAGGGCGACGCCGTCGACGATCATCGATTGTGCCCGCATCAGCCGCCGTCCGATCTGGAAGCGATGCGGCGAGGTGCCGAAGGCCGACCGGAAATGACGGGCGAGGGTGAAGCGGTCTAGCCCGCTCACATGCTCCAGCTCGTCGGAGCCCACGACACGGTGGGATTCGGCTACCAGGAAGTCTCGGGCCAGCCGAACGGCGCGAAGGGCCACGCCGCCGCGTCCGCGGCGGGGGCCACCATCGCCGCGCCGTTGCAGGAGGTCGGACAGGCGGCCGATCGTGGCGTCGATCGCCAGCGGCTCGAGCGGCTGCGGAAAATCGACGAAGGCCTCTTCGATGACCCTCGCGGTTGCCGGATCGTGTGCCACGGCCTCCGCGACATGGGGCGGACTGGCGCCGTCCAGCGCCTCGGAGACCAACGCAGGGTCGAGATAGAGCATGCGATAGGCGAAGGCGCGGCCCTCGCCGGCATGCCCGTCATGCGCCTCGTCGGGATGAAGCACCAGCACCTGGCGCGCCCGGCTCGCCCGAAGCCTGCCGCGATAGTGGAACTGCTGCACGCCGTAGAGGGTGAGGCCGACCCCGTAGGTCTCGTGCCGGTGCAGGTCATAGGCATGGCCGCCGAACCGCCCTTCGAGGCGCTGCAGGCCGGAGGCCGGTCGGTCGAGGCGGATCTGATCGAGGCTCATGCACGAACATTCAAGACGACGGGAACACCATGCCCCATATCGGCGGCATGATCTACGAAACCAAGACGGCCCTGGTGCTGCGCAAGGATCTCGCCGCCTGGCAGGTGGCCAACGTCGCGGCCTTCCTGGCGGGCGGCCTCGCCGGCACCCATGCCCACATGATGGGCGAACCCTATCGCGACGGCAGCGGACGGGCCTACACCGCGCTCATCCGCGAGCCGGTGTTCGTCTACGGCGCGACGCTGGAGGAACTGCGGCGGACGCATCAGCGGGCGCTGTCGCGCGAACTGGTGCCCGCCATCTACATCGAGCCGATGTTCACCACGACCAACGATGCCGATAACCGCGCGGCGGTGGCCGCGGCCCCGGTCGATGCGCTGGACTTCGTGGGCGTCGGCGTACACGGGCCGCGCAAGGCGGTCGACAAGGTGGTGAACGGGCTGAAGTTCCTGGCCTAGGCCGGCCGCCGGCGCCGCAACAGGATCAGGGCCGAAGCCGCGAGGTTGAGGCCCATGCAGACCGCCAGCGGCACGCCGTAGCCGCCCGAGGCGTCGCGCAGCACGCCGAGCAGGCCCGGGCCGAAGGCGTAGAGCGTCTGCATGACCGCCGTCGAGAGGGCGACGATCGCGGGGAAGCGGTCGGGTGTGAATTCCCGCTGCACGATCATCGGCGACAGGGTGATGATGTTACCCACCGCGAGACCATAGGCGGCACAGGCGCCGTAGACGGCGAGGGGTGTCTCGACGAATTCCAGCACCGCGATGGCGCCGGCCTGAACCAGGAAGCAGACCGCCGAGGCTAGGCGCGGCTCGAACCGGTCGATGACCAACCCCAGCACGATGCGGCCGAACAGAGCCGTCACGGCGTTGATGCCGACGGCAAGGGCGGGATCGATCGCCACTCCGCTCCCCGCCGAGCGAGACGTCACCAGGGGCACGAGGTGGGTGAGAAAGCCGACCTGGGACGTCAGCACGAGAGCGAAGGGCGCGGCGATGCTCCAGAAATGCCACTCGCGCAGAGGTGCCAGTCGATCGACCCGAACCGTCGCAGGCTTCGGCGAGAGCGGCCCCCGGCGAACGTACAGCGCGACGGTACCCGCCGCGAGCACGAGTCCCGCGCCGACCAGCAGACGTTCCGCCGTTGCAAATCCCAGCGCCGGGATGGCCGCCAGCAGCATGGGCGTGACGACCAGGCCCGCGAGGGTGGCGCCGCTCAGCGCGAGATTGAGCGCAAGACCGCGCTTGCGGTCGAACCATTGCCCGACCGTCGCCGCGATCGGGGCAACGCTGGTGGCGTTCCAGCCCGGCGCCATGACGACGTAGAGGACGACCAACTGCCACGGCTCGGTAACCGACGGCAGCAGCGTCAGGGCGGTGGCGCTGGTCGACAGGCCCGCCAGGAATACGGTGCGGGGGCCGAAGCGGCCGATCGCTTCGGCGATCCGGGGCAGCAGCAGGGCACCTAGCAGATAATGCCCGGTGACGACGGACGAGATGAAGCCTGTCGACCAGCCGTGCGCACGCTGCAGTTCGACGAGGTAGATTCCGTGCGCATAGAAGCCGAAGCCCCAGGCGAAGACGGCCGTGACGAAGCAGGCGAAGACGACGCGCCAGGCGGCGGGCGACGTGTCCGCGGCCGCATTTGTCGTCATGGCCGGTCCGCGGTCACGAGCGGCTGACGTGGGCCGAAACGCAGCGCCAGCCCTCCGGCCGCAGCTGCCAGTCGTCGGTGTACCAGCCCGCACCCGGGCTGCCGTCGGGCTTGGTGTAGCTCGTGCGTGCGTGGATGATGGCGAAGCCGCCCAACAGCCGGATCTTCACGTCGTGCTCGCGCAGGTCCTTCACTGCCGAGCCGCGGCCGATCTGTGCCAGGAAGGCGGCGCGGTCGAGCAGCGTGCCGTCGGGATTGGTGTTGTGGAAGTCGTCCGACAAATGCCGGTCGAACCACTTCACGTCGGCCTCGGCGACCGAGCGCACGTAGTGGTGGTTGAGCTCCTTCAGGGTCTCGAGATGCCGTGCCGTCGATTCGTCCGTCATGACGTTTGCTTCCCCGTCCGTTCGGTGCTCACGACACGAAGAGACGCACGCCCACCGGCAGCGTGCGTGCCTTCTCGAGCCCCTCCATCGTCGTGCGGTAGCCGAGCTCGATCGCGGCGTCGAAACTCGTCCAGTCGAGAAGGTCGATATGGGTCATCGGCGGCACGATCAGAAGGTCGGCGGCGGCGCGATCCTCGGCCGCACGCGAGGTGCTGGCGACAAGCGCCGAGCGCAGCAGGATGCGCACGATCGAGGGGATGGGCAGCGTCTCGTTGCGCTTCCAGACGAGACGCCGGAAGAACTGCCAGGCCGACCAGGGCTCCATGACGCCCTCGCCGGCGGACAGGGCGCCGCCGGTGTCGATGTCGACGCCGATGGTGACGCCGCGGGCCAGCCGCTGCATGGCGCGCACCGGGAAATTGTCGATGACGCCGCCATCGACATGCACCTCGCCCGCCTCGTTGAAGGGCGGCATGACGCCGGGAATGGAGACCGAAGCCCGCAGCCATCGCCACAGCCGCCCGACCGTGTGGAGGTCGGCCTTGGAGGTCGTGAGGTTCGCGGTCACGCAGTAGTAGGGGAGGATCAGGTCCTCGATGTCCTTCTCGCCGAAGGCCATGCGCAGCAGGCGCGTGACCCTGCTGCCGGCGAACAGTGCGATCAGCGGCACCGTGTAGTCGCTGAGCGGATTGTTGTCGACGAAGGCGCGGCGGAAACGCGTGTCGAGTTCCTCGTCGTTCCAGCGCGAGGCGACGCCCGCCGCGACGATGGCGCCCATGCTGGTGCCGCCCACCAGATCGATCGGCACGCCGCACTCTCGCAGCGCCTTGACCACGCCGATATGGGTGAAGGCGCGCGCGCCGCCGCCCGCCATGACGACGCCCACCGCATGACCGGTGAGGATGCGGGCCAGCCGGTCGATGTCGGCGGGGATGTCGAGCCGCACGTGATGATGGTTGCCGTAGAGGCCGCCCGCCAGCAGCGGCGCGGTCGAGCCGGGCTTCGGCTCATGACCCTCGTGCAGCAGCACCAGCTCGCGACGCCGGTGGAAGACCGCCCCGCTCTGTGCCGTCTCGATCTCGAACGGCACCTTGGTCGGCGCGTCGTTGTCGGCATTGCGCACCACGACCAGGCAGTCGGCCTGGCGCAGGCACAGCTCGGTCCACGGCGTCAGCGTCGGGTCGGCGCGGTAGAGGACGAAGGACGACTCCATCTCGCAGCGCGTGAACCATTCGGGCTCCTGCTCGAGCGATTCCGAGCCCAGCATCTGCACCTGGGTGCCGATGCGGCCGAGCGCACTGGCCAGCATCACCGCGAAGCGCGCCGAGGGAACGTCGGGACCGCTCGGCAGCAGCGCAAAGGTGCGCGGCTGGCGGCGTCCGCCGCCCGCATCCTGCGCGTTGCGCGACACGACGCTGCGCATCAGTGCCGGCAGGACCTCTGGATGGTTGGACGTGAGTGCGTGGAAGCTCGTCTGGGGCAACCGCCAGACTTCGCTGTCACGCAGTGCCGCCACGCTGCGCGTGCGCTTTCCCTGCGACAGGAGCGACATCTCGCCCACGAGATTGCCTGGCGGGATCTCGGCGATCAGCACCGGCTCGCGAGGATCGCCGGGATCGTGATGGCGAAAGACCCCAAGCGTACCGCTCGTCACGACATAGACCGCGTCGGCGGGTTCGCCCTGGCGGAACAGCGGCGCGCCGCCGGGCAGCACCAGCAGGGTCAGCTGGTGTTCGACGGCAGCCAGGGCTTCGGGGGCAAGGTCGGCGAACAGCGGAGTATGCTGCAACACCTTCTGCAGCCGCAGCCGGGCGGTATCCTCGCCGGGCACGGCGAGACTCATCCCGCGGTCATGCCCTTCAGCGCCCAGCCGATCGTCTGGTCGGCGCGAGCCCATACCATCTCCCGCCACTTGTCGCCGGCGGGAAAGAAGCGCTCCTTGATGTCGGCCTTCAGCGCGCGGCCCTGCGCCGAGCCGAGATCGCCGCGATGGTGCAGCCAGTTGTCGCCGCGTACCGCGTTCAGCACTTCCGGCACCGGGTAGGTGCCGTATTCCAGCGCCACCGGCGTCACTTCGGCATCGGGCAGTTCCTGCGGGAAGGCGTCGGTCATGACGCCCACCACGACCGCCGAGGTGGAGGTGCCGCTCTCCGGCGAGGTCATCTCGTCGCCGTACCATGCCTTCGCGCGGGCAAAAGACTTTGCGGCGGGCGACACCGCGCAGATCAGCTCGCCATGGCCGAACGGGCCCAACCCGGTATGGAAATCGATGATGCCGACACGCTTCGCCCGCGAGAGTTCCTCGCGGGCGATGGCGCGGATCGTCCGGTTGCTCCAGGTCGGGGTATTGCCGCCGAAGAAGATCCCGTCGGGATGGGTGTACTGGCCGCCGCTGATCGCGCTCTGCAGGCCGAAGGCGCCGTGCTTCTGGGCGTAGGCAGCAAACACGCGATCGGTCTCGGCCTTGCTTGCCTCATCCCAGTCGACCGGGAGGACGGCTTCCGCGATTTCGAGATAGCCGTCGTTCTTGGGATAACCCTTGTCGTGATCGACGAAGTTGCGGTTGAGATCGACATTGTCCTCGGTAACGCGGCGGGTCCACGCGAAGCCATAGGGATTGAGCGCATGGATCAGCAGCGCGCCCGTGTCGGGCGGCAGTTTCGCCGGTCCGCCCGAGCGCATCCAGGCGATCTCGGCGCCCGAGCCGCAATGTCCCTCGACGCCGTGCGTGCCAGCGATCAGCACCAGCATGTTCTCGGCATCGGCCGCCCCGAAGCGCGCGGTGTCGAGGAACAGCCGCTCGCCCTTGGGACCGAGTGCCTTCGGATTGAGCCAGGAGCGCAGCGCGCCGCCGGCGTCGGCAGCGGCGCCGCAGAACTTCGCGCGCGCCTCGGCATAGGTTTCAGAGAAGCACCCGGACACTGAGAACATGCATTTCCTCCGGCCGTCATCGTAGCCGGTTTGCCGACGAGGCGGAAAGCATGTCGGACAACAATGCCTCACCCGAGAGCCTGCCCGATACGCTCACAAGCTCTCAGGATGAGGTAGGTGGGTTCGGCCTCTAACTGTCGTACTGGAGCAGCGTTTCGACCGGCGGCGTGAGCTTCTTGCGCCCTTCGAGGAAGGTGAGCTCGATGAGGACCGCGGTGGCGGGCACCACGGCGCCGACGGTTTCCAGCAGGTTCACGGCGGCACCCATCGTGCCGCCGGTCGCCAGCAGGTCGTCGACGAGGACGACGCGGGAGCCCTTGTGCACCGCATCCTGCTGGATCTCGATCGTGTCGGTTCCGTACTCCAGCGAATAGGTGTGGCGCACCGTCGTGCCGGGCAGCTTGCCCTGCTTGCGCATCATCACGAACCCGGTGCCGAGCGCGAGCGCGAGCGGCGCGGCCAGCAGGAAGCCGCGCGATTCGATGCCCGCGAGCACGTCCGGCTTGTGCGGCCGGATCAGGTCGGCCAGCCGTTCGATGGCCGTGTGCCAGGCCTTGGGATGCGCGAGCAGGGTCGAGATGTCGTAGAAGAGGATGCCCGGCTTGGGGAAGTCGGGAATCGAGCGGATATGATTCTTGAGGTCGAGATCCTTGGACAATTCCGTCTCCTGCGATCAGCTATAGGCCGGCGGCGGCACGAAGCCGCGATATTCCTTCTCCAGCAGCTTGGCGAACTGGATGCACTCGTAGTCGCCATACTGGCGGCCGATGATCTGCACGCCGATCGGCAGGCCTTCCTGGCTCTGCCCGATCGGCGCGGCGGTCGAGGGCAGCCAGGTGACGCCCGAATAGCCGGCCCAGAAGATCTGGTCGACCACCGGCACCTGCTTGTTGTTCACCACGATCGTGCGCTTGTGGCGCAGCCCCGCCTGATCGTGCGGAAAGGCCGCGGTCACGGCGACCGGGCACAGCATCAGGTCGTAGTCCTGGAAGAACGCATCCCAGGCGAGCCGCATCCGGTGGCGCTTCTCGTTCAACTGCAGCCAGGTGCGATGCGGCAGCGAGTTGCCGCGCTGCATCTGGGCGAAGTAGCTCATGTCGTCTGCGGGCAGGCTGGCCGCGTCCTTGACCGCCTGCTCGTAGACCGCATCGCTCATGCGGCCCGAGGTCGCCGCGCGTAGCAGCCGGATATAGACGTCGTTCAGCTCCACCGTGTCGATTTCGGGCCGCGCCTTGTCGTTCACCTTCACCTTGTTCTTGGCGAGGAAGGCGGCGAGCTTCGAGATCTGCTCCTGTACCGAATCGTCGACTTCGGCGTTCGGGTCGGTCAGCAGCACCGCCACCTTGAAGTCGCGCAGGCTGGTCTTCTTCGAACGCGGCAGGGTGAGCGTCCAGCCGCGGCCGTCGATCGCGTCGGGCCCGGCCATCGCCGTCAGCGCGATCTCGAGATCTTCCGCGCCGCGCGCCAGTGGGCCGACCACGCCGATATCGCCGTAGGCCACCGCGCCGGCCAGCGCATGGCCCTTGGGCGAGACGACGCCCCAGCTCGGCTTGTGGCCCCACACGCCGCAATAGTGTGCGGGATTGCGGATCGAGGCGCCGATGTCGCTGCCGGCCTCGATTCCGGTGAGGCCGGCGGCCAGCGCCGCGCCCGAGCCGCCCGAGGAGCCGCCCGGGGTCCGGCCGAGATCCCAGGGATTGTTGGTCGAGCCGTAGACCTCGTTGTAGCTCTGCCAGTCGGCGAGGTTCAGCGGCACGTTGGTCTTGCCGAACAGTGTGACGCCGGCATCCAGCATGCGCTGCGTGACCAGCGAATTCTGCGTCGCGACCGTGTCCTTGAAGGCGGGATCGCCCCAGGTGGTGGGGAGGCCCACGACGTCGAAGGATTCCTTGATCGTCATTGGCACGCCGTGCAGGGGGCCGAGCTTCTTGCCCGCCTTGACCGCGCGGTCCGCCGCCTTGGCGCGCTTGCGGGCGCCGTCGATGTCGGTGGCGATGATGGCGTTGAGCTCGGGGTTATAGGCCTCGACCCGCTTCAGGTAGAGGTCGAGTAGTTCGAGGCAGCCGATCTTCTTCTTCCGGACCGCAGCGGCGAGCTGCTTGGCGGTCTGGAACGGGAGGGCGAGGGACATGGGAGGGCTTCCACAACGGGGATGGACGAGGTCCAAGCCCGTACCATATTGTCCGGCCCGCCGTGAAGAAACTCCCCGCCCGCACGATGCATCTCGCCATGCCGCTGGCGCTGACCTTCGTCATGACCTTCATCGTCTCCGGAATCGCCACCGTCCGGGCGATGGGCCTGGAACCGGGCATGGCCGCCCGCTGGATGGAGTCGTGGATGGCGTCCTGGATGGTCGCCTTCCCGACCATGCTGTTCCTGATGCCGCTGATGCGACGCCTGCTGTCGCGGCTGATCGAGACCCGGTAGCGTTTTAGCGCGGCCGCGGGCGCGCCCGGGCCGTCGGTTCGGCGACCAGTGGATCGTCCGGCCAGTAGTGGCGCGGGTAGCGGCCCTTCAGTTCGGATTTCACGGCCTTGTAGCCGGTGGCCCAGAAGCTCGCGAGATCGCGCGTCACCTGGACCGGCCGGCGTGCCGGCGAGAGCAGGTGGATGGTGAGCGGCACCTTGCCGCCGGCGATGCGCGGCGTCTCGGTGAGGCCGAACATCTCCTGCAGGCGGACGGAGAGCGTCGGCTCGTCCGGGTTGGCATAATCGATCGCCACCCGCGATCCGCTCGGCACCTCGACATGGGTCGGCACCAGCCGCTCGACCTCGCGCTGCTTCTCCCACGGCACCAGCGCCCTGAGCGCCGCCGCGAGATCCACGCGGGCGAGATGATCCTTGCGCAAGACGCCGTCGAGATAGGGGCCGAGCCAATCGGGCAGGGACGAGAGCAGGGCCGCATCCGACAGGTCGGGCCAGTCCTCGCCGGCATGGCGGCGCAGGAACCCGATCCGCTCCCGCCAGCGCCCGAGATCGTCGCTCCAGGGGAGCGCGTCGAGCCCGAGCTGGCGCACGCCGTCGAGCATGGCGGCCCGCACCTTGTCGGGATCGGGTTGGCCGAGCGGCTTGTCCTCGAGCGCGAGCGCGCCCAGCCGGCGGCGCCTCCGCGCCAGCACGGTGCCGTCGCGGGCGCTCCACTGCACCAGCTGTTCATCGACGATGCGGTCGGCGAAAAGCTCTTCGATCTCCGCGACCGTGATCGGCGCGGCAAGGAAGATGCGCGATTCCTGCGCCGAGCCGTCGAGATCGGCCACGACCAGGAATTCCTCGTTGGCCATCGGATCGCCTTCGGGCAGCGCGGCGCCGCGCCCGCCGGAGAGGAGATAGCGGCCGGCGGTGCCGGGCCGGCGGCGGCCGATCCGGTCGGGATAGGCCAGCGCCAGCAGTGGTCCGGTCATGGCGATGTCGGGGTTTTCGTCGCTGCCGCCACGCGGCATCAGTCGTCGCGCCGCCTCCTGGATCAGACGCAGCGTGCCGTCGCGCCGGCCGCTCAGCGCGATGTCGACCCGGTGCCGGAGATCGGCGTCGCGCTGGGCCGGCGGCAGGCGCATAAAATCACGTTCGCCCAGGATCGCGGCCAGCAGCGCGGCGACCTTGCCCTGGCCCAGCTCGCGACCCTTCAGCACGAGATGGGCAATGCGCGGATGCTGGCCGAGCCGGACCATGGCGCGGCCATGCGCCGTGATCCTTCCATCGGCATCGATCGCGCCGAGATCGGCCAGCAATGCGCGCGCGGTGGCGAGCGAGGCGGCGGGCGGCGGCGTCAGCCAAGGCAGGCTCGCGGCATCGCCGGTACCCCAGGCCGCCAGCTCGAGCGCCAAGGGCGCCAGATCGGCATCGAGGATCTCCGGCGGCGTGAAGGGCAGCAGGCCGCGCTGCGCCTGCTCCGGCCACAGGCGATAGCAGATGCCGGGTTCGAGGCGCCCGGCGCGGCCGCGCCGCTGGTCGGCCGAGGCCTGGCTGACGCGAACGGTCTCCAGCCGGGTCATGCCCGAGCGCGGCGAGAATTTCGGCACCCGCATCTGGCCGCTGTCGATCACGATTCGCACGCCTTCGATCGTGAGGCTGGTCTCGGCGATCGAGGTCGCCAGCACGATCTTGCGCCGTCCTGGTGGAGAAGGCGCGATGGCGCGGTCCTGGTCGGCGGGCGAGAGGTCGCCGTAAAGCGGTGCCACGTCGACATCGGCGCCGATGCCCTGCAGCCGCTCCTCGACCCGTCGGATCTCACCAACGCCCGGGAGGAACACGAGCGCGCTGCCGGTTTCCTCGGCGAGAGCGCGGCGCACGGCGGCCGCGACACTGTCCTCGATACGGCCCATTGGTTCGCGCTCGAGATAGCGCGTGTCCACCGGGAACATGCGACCCGCACTTTCGATCACCTTCGCGCCGCCCAGGCGCGCCGACACCGGGCCGGGATCGAGCGTGGCCGACATGGCCACGACGCGCAGGTCTTCGCGCAACGCGCTCTGGGCCTCGCAGACCAGGGCGAAGGACAGGTCGGTCTCGAGGCCGCGCTCGTGCAGCTCGTCGAAGATCACGCAGCCCACGGACTCAAGCGAGGGATCGTCCTGCAGCAGGCGCAGGAACAGGCCGTCGGTGACGACCTCGATGCGGGTGCGCGGTCCGACCTTGGTATCGAAGCGCACGCGATAGCCCACCGTCTCGCCGACCGACTCGCCCAGGCTCGCGGCCATGCGGCGGGCGGCGGCGCGCGCGGCAAGCCGTCGCGGCTCCTGCATCAAGATCCTGCGGCCGCCGAGCCAGGGTGCGTCGAGCAGCGCCAGCGGCACGCGTGTCGTCTTGCCGGCACCGGGTGGCGCCACCAGCACGGCGGCATTGCGCTCTTCCAGAGCGGCGCGCAGCCGCGGCAATGCCTCGTCGACGGGAAGGGGCTCCATCGACCACTGTTAGCGCGCCGGCGGATGGACGGAAAGGAGGGGTGGGTTCACTCTGCGACTCGTCAATTCAGGGAGCGTTGCAATGGCTGTCATCGTGGAGTCGCTGGACCATCTCGTCATGAACGTGCGCGACGTCGAGGTCGCGGCCGCCTGGTACGAGCGCGTGCTCGGCATGACCCGCAGGGACACGGAGCCGCGGCCCGGCCATCGCGTCACGTCGATGCATTTCGGCCGCCAGAAGATCAACCTGCGGCCCGAGACCGCCACACAGAAGCAATGGTTCACCGGCAGGACGGTGGCGCCGGGCAGCGACGATCTGTGTTTCCTCACATCGTCGACGCCGCAGGCGGTGGCCGATCACTTCCGGAGCTGCGGGGTGGCGATAGAAGAGGGACCCAGCGAGAAGAGCGGCGCGATGGGCACGATCGTCTCGGTCTATTGCCGCGATCCCGACGGCAACCTGATCGAGGTGTCATCCTACAAATAGGCAAAGCATGACCGCCCCGTTCGAAACCTTCGCCCGATCGCTGCAACTACAGGCGCGATTGCGCGCGGCCATCACCGCAGCCTGTCGCCGGCCCGAGCCGGAATGCGTGCCGCGGCTGCTCGATCTTGCGACCTTGAGCCCGACGACCGGCGCCAAGGCACGGACGCTGGCGCAGCAACTGGTCGAAGCCTTGCGCGCCAAGGTGCCTTCGGGTGGCGTCGAGGGGCTGATCCACGAATATGCGCTGTCGAGCCAGGAGGGCGTGGCGCTGATGTGCCTCGCGGAAGCGCTGCTGCGCATTCCCGACGACGAGACGCGCGACGCGCTGATCCGCGACAAGATCGGCGGCGGCGACTGGCGCGCTCATCTCGGGCGCAGCCCGTCGCTGTTCGTGAACGCCGCCACCTGGGGCCTGATGCTGACCGGCCGTCTGACGGCGACCAGCAGCGAGACCGGCCTCTCGGCTGCGTTGACGCGGCTGATCGCGAAGGGCGGCGAGCCCTTGATCCGCGGCGGCGTGAACATCGCGATGCGCCTGATGGGCGAGCAGTTCGTCTCCGGCCAGACGATCGAGGAGGCGCTGGCCAACGGCCGCCGCTTGGAGGCCGAGGGCTTCCGCTATTCCTATGACATGCTGGGCGAGGCGGCGATCACCGCCCAGCAGGCGGAGCACTACCGCCTGGCCTATGAACTGGCGATCCATGCCATCGGCGCGGCATCGGCCGGGCGCGGCATCTACGAAGGGCCCGGCATCTCGCTGAAACTCTCGGCGCTGCATCCGCGCTACAGCCGCGCCCAGGCCGAGCGTGTGCAGACCGAGCTTTATCCGCGCTTGCGCGACCTCGCGGTGCTGGCGCGCCGTTACGATATCGGCCTCAACATCGATGCCGAGGAGGCCGACCGGCTGGAGATCTCGCTGGACCTGCTGGAGCGGCTCTGTTTCGAGCCCGCGCTCGAAGGCTGGAATGGCGTCGGCTTCGTGGTGCAGGCCTACCAGAAGCGCGCCGCCTTCGTGATCGACCATCTCATCGACCTCGGCCGCCGCAGCCGCCACCGGCTGATGATCCGGCTGGTCAAGGGCGCCTACTGGGACAGCGAGATCAAGCGGGCCCAGGTCGACGGGCTGGAGGATTTCCCGGTCTTCACGCGCAAGATCCACACTGACGTCTCCTACCTCGCCTGCGCGCGCAAGCTGCTGTCCGCGCCCGACGCGGCGTTCCCGCAATTCGCCACGCACAATGCCCTGACGCTGGCGTCGATCCATGCGATGGCCGGCGAGAACTTCTATGCCGGTCAGTACGAATTCCAGTGCCTGCATGGCATGGGCGAGCCGCTCTACGAGGAAGTCGTCGGGCGCGACAAGCTCAACCGGCCCTGTCGCATCTATGCGCCCGTCGGCACGCACGAGACGCTGCTCGCCTATCTGGTGCGCCGCTTGCTGGAGAATGGCGCCAACACCTCTTTCGTGAACCAGGTCGCCGATCCCGAGGTGGCGATCGACAGCCTGCTCGCCGATCCGGTCGGGCGCGCCCGCAGCCTCTCTCCGGTAGGCGCATCGCATCCGCTCATCAGATTGCCGCGCGACCTGTTCGCGCCGACGCGGGCCAATTCGCGCGGCCTCGATCTGGTCAATGAAGGTGTGCTGGCTGCACTGGCGCGCGAGCTGATGGCCGGTGCGTCGGCGCCTTTGCGCGCGACTCCGGTGCTGGCCGATGGGCCCCGCGAAGGGCTCGCGCGCGACGTCCGCAATCCCGCCGATCAGGACGATCTGGTCGGCCGCGTCGTCGAGGCGACGCCGGACCTCGTCGACGAAGCCTGTGTCAGGGCCGAGCACTGGTCGGCCGCGCCTGCCGAGCGAGCAACGATCCTGCGCCGTGCGGCCAATCTCATGGAAGCCCGCCTGGAAAAGCTGCTGGGGCCCATCGTGCGCGAGGCCGGTAAGACGCTGGGCAATGCAGTGGGCGAGGTGCGCGAGGCCGTCGATTTCCTGCGCTACTACGCGAACGGTGTCGAGGGATTCGACAACGTGAGCCATCGGCCACTGGGTGTCGTCGCCTGCATCAGCCCCTGGAACTTTCCGCTGTCGATCTTCACCGGCCAGGTCGCGGGCGCGCTGGCAGCGGGCAATGGAGTGATCGCCAAGCCTGCCGAGGAAACGCCGCTGATCGCCGCCCTTGCCGTCGAGCTGCTGCACGAGGCCGGCGTCCCACGTGCCGTGCTGCAGTTCCTGCCGGGCGATGGCGAGATCGGCAAGCGGCTGGTCGCCCACGCGGCGGTCGTCGGCGTCGTGTTCACCGGCTCGACCGAAGCGGCACAATCGATCAATCGCACGCTCGCACGGCGCCTCGGCGCCGGCGGTCGGCCGGTGCCCCTGATCGCCGAGACCGGGGGCCAGAACGCGCTGGTGGCGGATTCGTCGGCGCTGCCGGAACAACTGGTGCTCGACGCGATCACATCAGCCTTCGACTCGGCCGGCCAGCGCTGCTCGGCGTTGCGCGTGCTGTGCCTGCAGGACGACATCGCGGACAAGGTCGTGCCCATGCTCGAAGGGGCAATGGCGGAACTGGAAATCGGCAATCCGGAGCGGCTTTCGGTCGATGTCGGCCCCGTCATTTCCGTCGAGGCCCGGAAGCGGCTGGTCGACCATGTCGACCACATGCGCGCGGCCGGCCATCGCGTGCACCAGGCCGTCCTTCCGGACGAAGCGGCGCGGGGGACCTTCGTGCCGCCAACCCTGATCGAGATCGGCTCCATGACGGACCTGCCGGGCGAGGTCTTCGGGCCGGTGCTCCACGTCCTGCGCTATGCCCGCGAGGACATGGAGGAGGTCATCCGGGCGGTGAACGAGACCGGCTTCGGGCTGACCTTCGGCGTGCACAGCCGCATCGACGAGACGATCGACCGCGCCACGACCGCCAGCGCCGCCGGCAACCAGTACGTCAACCGCAACATGATCGGCGCCGTCGTCGGCGTTCAACCCTTCGGCGGGCATGGCCTGTCGGGCACGGGACCGAAGGCCGGCGGGCCGCTCTACGTCCACCGGCTGCTGGCGGTTGGACCGGCCGTCGATGTCGAGGCGGGCGAGCTGGCCGGCTCGGTCGGCGAGCACAACGGCTACGCGCTCAGACCCAAGGGCGCGATTCTTTGCATGGCGGCGGATCCCGCGGATTTGAGTGCGCAGCAGGAGCTGGTGCGGTCGACCGGCAACAGCGTTGCCTCGGGCGAAGCCGACGAGATCGCGGCGGTCCTGTTCGCGGGCGGCGAGCAGGACCTTCTCGATCTCACCCGTCGCATGGCCGAACGACCGGGTCGCATCGTGCCGGTCCACGCCGCGCCCTATCCGCGCGCGCTTCTGTTCGACGAGGTGTCGCTCAGCATCAACACCGCCGCGGCGGGCGGCAATGCCAGCCTGATGGCGATAGGCTAAAGCAGGAACGTGTTCGTGCGGTCGAGGAAGTCGTGCATGTGCACGATCATCTGGTCCTCCTCGAGCAGGCATACACCATAGGCCGGCGGCTCGTGGCTGCCGGCGATGCGGCCCTCGATGACGAAATCCAGTGCCACCTGGTGGCTGGTGGCGCGCAGTGTCGAGAGCGGAATGCCGCGCCAGGCGCCGGCGATCGGCCGGTGGAGGTGGCCGAAGAACATATGTCGTATGTTCCGGCGGCCCTCGATGGCTGCGATGAAATGCCGTGGATCGAGGAGCGAGATGTCGTCCATGCGCTTCAGCCGCACCCTGAAGGGCGGATGATGGATGAAGATCATCACGGGCCGGTCGCCCAGCCGGTCGAGCGTCGCCTTGAGCCAGGCACCGCGCTTCTCGCAGAAGGTGCCCCAGGGCTTGCCTGGCTCGTTGGTGTCGAGGCAGACCGCCGTCACGCCCTCACCCATGTCGAACGTGTACTGGACGAAGCCGTTCTCGTCGAAGCGCGCCTGCGGGAAGGTCGCGCGGAAATTCTCGCGGTCGTCGTGGTTGCCGACCAGCAGGTGGTAGGGGATCGCCAGCCTGTCGAGCTCGCGCTTCAGCGCAGCATAGGCCTCCCTTTCGCCCTTGTGCGCGAGGTCGCCGGTGACGATCGCGAAGGCCGCGTCCGCATGGTTGCGGTTCACGTCGGCGACGCAGAGCGCGAGCCGGTCGATGGGATTGAGTCCGTAGAGCAGGTTGCCCGGCGGCACGAAATGGGTGTCGGTGATGTGGATGAATTTCTGCACGGCGTCACTCTGACATGAAAAGGCGGAGCAAGGCATGCCTGCTCCGCCTGCGGGGTTCACCGGTCGCGTCGGCCCGTCACTTGGGCAGCAGCGCCTGCGTGTCGGTCGTCATCTTCTTCAGCGCGTCCTGTGGCTTGGCGCTGCCGTTCACGACCGTCTGCAGATGGTCCTTGATCACGTCGGTGATCTTGAGGCCGTTCTCGCCGGGGAAGGCATACCAGGCGGTCATGCTGGGCAGCTGGCTGATGGCGACGCGATGGTTCGGATTCTGGACGTAGAACTCGCCCAGCATCGCCGGATCCTTCGCCGGCAGCGCATTTGCCGGGAAGTAGCCGGTGCCCTTGACCATGATCGTGGCGCCGACCGGGCCGGTGGCGAACTTGATGTACTCCCACGCGGCCTTCTGCCTGGCCGGGTCCTTCGCCAGCATCATGGCGACGTTGCCGCCGGCCGGCAGGCGCGAGCCTTCGCCGGCGCCCAGCGGGAAGGTGGCGGTGCGCAGGGTGAAGACGCCCTGGGCCTGCTTGGTGACGCCACCCAGGCGGGAGGTCGAGTGCGCCCAGATGCCGAGACGGCCGGCGACGAAGTCCTGCAGGGCCGTTGCCTGGCTCACGTCGCGCATCGTCCCGTCGGTGATCATGAGGCGCAGCGTCTCGATCGCCTTCTGGCCCGGCGCCTGGTCGAAGGCCACGGTCTTCTCGTCCGCCGTCAGCATCGTGCCGCCGTTGGAGAAGACGAGGGCCTGCCACATCCAGTTGCCGGTGATGTCCCAGTCGAAGTGAAAGCCGGCGATCTTGTTGGCCGGATCGTTGATCTTCTTCGCGAGCGCGAAGATGCCGTCCCAGGTCTTGGGGAAGTTGTCGGGATCGCCGCCAGCCTTCTTCACGAGGTCGGCGTTGAAGTAGATGATCGGCGTCGAGAGCGAGAAGCCCATGCCATACTGCTTGCCCTTGACCTGTCCGAGCGTGAGCAGCGCGCCGTCATAGCCGGCCTTGGCCCAGTCCTTTTCGGCGGCGATCAACGGGTCGAGCGGCTGGGCGATGCCGCGATCGGCCAGGATGCGCTGGCGGTTGAGCCCCTGGAACGTCACGTCCGGCAGCTGGCCCGTCACGGCGTTGCGCAACACCTGCTGGGTCGCATCCTCATACTCTTTCGTCGGCTGGAGGAACTTGACCTTGATGTTGGGGTTCGCCGCCATGAATTGCTTGGCGACCTCCTCCTGCACCTCCTTGAAGATGTCGGGAATCGCGTACTGGACGGTGACTTCGGTCTGTGCCGCCGCTGGACTTGCGGCGAAGGCGGCGGCGAGTGCCGCCAAGCTCAACAACTTGCGCATGATCGTCTCCCTTCCCTGGGGCCCCCTAAGTCACACGCGGGCGTTGCCGTTTTCTTTCAGCCTTTCATGCCGCTGAGCGTAACTCCCTCGATGAAGCGCCGCTGGGCGGCCAGGAAGAGCAGGACCAGGGGCGCGGTGATCACCACCGTGCCTGCCATGAGGGGACCAAAGTCGCTGCCGGCCTCCTCGTTCCGGAAAAACAGCGTGCCGAGCGGCGGCGTGGCGAGGTCGCCGGTCTGGATGACGATCAAGGGCCAGAAGAAGTCGTTCCAGTGCGAGACGATGGAGATCACGCCGAAGGCCAGCATGGCTGGCATCGCGAGCGGCAGCATGATGCGCCACAGGATCTCGAATTCGCCCAGGCCGTCGATCCGGGCGGCATGCATCAGGTCGTCGGGCACGGTCCTGAAGAACTGCCGCATCAGGAAGATGCCGAAGGCCGAGAAGACGAACGGCAGGATGAGAGCGGCATAGCTGTCCAGCAGGCCGGCCTGGTAGAGCATCACGTAGCGCGGGATGGCCGGCGCCTGGGCCGGAATCATGAGGCCGATCAGGACCATCGTGAAAAGAATGTCGCGCCCCCTGAAGCGCAGCTTGGCCAGCGCATAGGCGGCCGGCAGGGAGACCATCAGCTGCAGGATGAAGATGCCGCCGGTCACGATGACGCCGTTCAGCAGGTAGCGTAGCAGCGGCACCTTGGTGAATGCCTTGGTGTAATTGTCCGCCGCGGCCCAGTTGTTGGGCAACAGGCTGAGCTTGGTCGAGAAGATCTCGTTGGGCGGCTTCAGCGACGTCGAGACCATCCAGACGAACGGCGCCAGCATGATCACCAGCCCGGCGATCAGGACGAGATGGCGAAGCACATGGCCCAGGATCGAGCCGCCCGGTCTCATGCAAGGCGCCTCATCCGTAGTGTGTCCTCTTCTCGCCGGCCTTCACCTGCAGGAGCGTGAGCGCCAGCACGACGACGAGGAACACCACCGTGATGGCCGCGCCATAGCCGGTCCGGAAGAAATTGAAGGCCTCGGTGTACATCGTATAGAGCAGCACCTCGGTCGACTTGTTCGGCCCGCCCTTGGTCAGCACCTCCACGGTGTCGAAGACCTGGAACGAGCGGATGCCCGACACGACGGTGACGAACAGGGTGGCGGGACCCAGCATCGGCCAGGTGACGCAGCGGAAGCGCTCCCAGGCCGAGGCCGCGCCGTCGATCTCGGCGGCCTCGTAGAGGTCTGCCGGGATGGATTTCAGCCCGGCCATGAACAGCACCATGTTGAGGCCGGCCGATTGCCAGATGCCGATGCCGGCCAGCGTGAACAGCGCACGGTTCGGGTTCTTCAGCCAGTCGCCGCCCTGAATGCCCAGCTGCTCCAGCGCGACGTTGATCAGCCCGACGCTGGGATGCAGCAGGAACTCCCAGACGACGGCCATGGCGATCAGCGTCGAGGTCACCGGGAGGAAGTAGGCGGCGCGGTAGAAGGCGCGACCGAACGTGGCGCCCTCGATCAGCAAGGCGATGCCGAGCCCCAGGAACACCGAGCCGGGCACGACCACCAGGCAGTAGGCGACCGTATTGCCGAACGATTTCCAGAAGACGCGATCGGTGAACAGCTGGTGGTAGTTTCCCAGCCCAATGAAGTTCATGGTCGGCGCGCCGAGTTGCCAGTCCGTCAGCGACAGGACGAGCACGGCCAGCATCGGCCCCGCGAGCAGAACCACGAACATCAGCCACGCCGGCGATACCAGAGCCAGCGCGGCGCGCCGTTCGGCCGGCGTGGCATCCCGGATGGGATGCACCGTCACCGCACGCGCTTTCCGTGCGAATCGAACTTGAGCAAGCGATGGGGCAGGGGCTTCAGCCCGACGGCTTCTCCACGTTGCGGATCGTGCCCGGAATGGGCATCTATGCGGGCGATCAATGGAGTGGCTTGGCCAGGCACATCGACGTGGACGAGGCTCTCCGCCCCCATGTGCTCGACGAGCCGGACGTGGCCCGCGAGCGCGCCGGTCTCGTAGGGTGCTACGAGTTGCATGGATTCCGGCCGTACGCCATGGAAGCCGCCCTCGACCGGGATGACGTTGATCTTCGGGCTGCCGACGAATTCCGCCACGGCCAGGGTCTCGGGATCGTCGTAGAGCTGCCGGGGCGGCGCCACCTGCTCGAGCTTGCCCGCGAGCATGACGGCGACGCGATCCGACATGGTCATTGCCTCGGCCTGGTCATGGGTCACGTAGATCATCGTGGCGCCCAGCCGGCGCTGCAGGTCGGTCAGTTCGGAGCGCATCTGTACGCGCAGCTTGGCGTCGAGGTTGGAGAGCGGCTCGTCGAGCAGGAAGGCGGCTGGATGCCGGACCATGGCGCGGCCGAGGGCGACGCGCTGTTTCTGGCCGCCGGAGAGCTGGCCCGGCTTGCGGCCGAGAAGCGCCCCGATGTCGAGGGCCTCGGCAGCCTCCGCCACATCCGTCGCGATGCTCCGGCGGGCGGCGGCGGTGCCGGGCAGCAGCGATCCGAGCCAGGGCAGGCGCTGCCACGCGTTCATGCGGCGCATGGCAAGCGGCAGGCCGATGTTCTCCGCAACCGTCATGTGCGGATAGAGCGCATAGCTCTGGAAAACCATGGCGATGTCGCGGTCTCGTGCCGGCAGGTCGTCGACCCGGCGGCCGCCCAGGACGATGGCGCCTGCGTCATTGCGCTCCAACCCCGCCACGATGCGCAGCAGGGTCGACTTGCCGCAGCCCGAGGGCCCGAGGAGGGTCAGGAACTCGCCGTCGGCAATCTCGAGTGAGATATCCTTGAGAACTTCGACGGCCCCGAAACTCTTCCGAACACCGTCGATGGAAATCGTCGCCACGCGACCGTCGCTCCCCACAACTCTCGCCGTGGCGTAGCCGACTTGTGTGACAGTCTTTGTGCGCCGGATCGAGGCCGGCGCCGCCGGCCGGTCAGTAGAGGCCGTATTTCTTCGGCGGGCCGGGATGGTTCACGCACAGCATCTCGGGCGAGGTGATCGGGCCCATCTTGATTCGTTCTTCCTCGCACTTCTCGTAGGTGAAGGGTCCGCCGAACACTTTCGGACCACCGCCGACGATGATGTAGGACCTTTCGAGATACCAGCCGGGTGCCGTATAGGCTTGGCTGGCGCCCGGGCCGGTGCAGGCCGTGGCCAGGGTGGCGGCCAGCAGGGGAGCCGCGAGCAGGGTCGCCCAGCGACCGATCGAATGTTCCGACATCAGCTCAGCCTCTCCCCGGGGCAATGAACGCCGCCCTCTGCGGCCGGCAAATTAGGCCATGGGCGCGGCCTCTTCAATGCATCGACGGCCGTACCGGTCAAACGCACCGGGATTCAAGCCTGTAGCACCGCTTTTTCAGGTAGCCTGTCGCGATGCAACGAGGGCTTTCGTTTGCAGGGCCGGCCGGGCTAATAATGCCGCGACAAGCGATTGGCATCCGGGGGGATGCTGGGCCAGCTAGCGCGCCAGCAGGGTAGAATTATGGCATTGCCTGAGAAGCAGGGACTGTACGACCCACGCAACGAACACGATTCCTGCGGCGTCGGCTTCGTGGCCGACATCAAGGGCCGGAAAACGCACGCCATCGTGCGCCAGGGTCTGCAGATCCTGGTCAACCTCGACCATCGTGGCGCCGTCGGCGCCGACCCGCTGATGGGCGACGGCGCGGGCGCGATGATCCAGATTCCGGACGCGCTGCTGCGCGACTGGGCGCGCAAGGAGGGCGTCGATCTGCCCGAACCCGGTCACTATGCCGTGGCGATGTGCTTCCTGCCGCCCGACGAGAAGGCAAGAGCGTTTGCAATCAAGCGCTTCGAGCATTTCATTAAGGTAGAAAAGCAGAAGCTAGTGGGCTGGCGCGACGTGCCGACCGACCTGACGGGACTGGGCAAGGCGGTCATCGAATCGATGCCCGTCATCCGCATGGCGATCGTCGGACGCGGAGCGAAGGTCGCCGACCAGGATGCGTTCGAGCGCAAGGTGCTGGCGATCCGCAAGCAGACGCAGAACCCGCTGGCCGACCTCGAGAAGAAGCACAAGCTGCCGGGACTGTCGCAGCTCTACATGCCGTCCTTCTCGTCGCGCACCGTGGTCTACAAGGGCCTGCTGCTCGCCCACCAGGTTGAGAGCTTCTATGAGGATCTGCGAAATCCTCTTTGCGAATCAGCGCTTTGCCTCGTCCACCAGAGATTCTCCACGAATACGTTCCCGTCGTGGAAGCTGGCGCATCCCTACCGGTTCATCGCCCATAACGGCGAGATCAACACGGTGCGCGGCAACGTCAACTGGATGTACGCCCGCCGGCGCACCATGGAATCCGACCTGATCGGCGCCGACCTCGACAAGATGTGGCCGATCATTCCGCACGGCCAGTCGGACACGGCCTGCCTCGACAATGCACTCGAACTGCTGGTCGCTGGCGGCTATTCGCTGAGCCACGCCATGATGATGCTGATTCCGGAGGCCTGGGCCGGGAATCCGCTGATGGATGGCAGCCGCAAGGCCTTCTACGAATATCACGCGGCGTTGATGGAGCCGTGGGACGGCCCGGCATCGATCGCCTTCACCGACGGCCGCCAGATCGGCGCGACTCTTGACCGTAACGGCCTGCGTCCGGCGCGCTTCCTCATCACCGAGGACGATCTCGTGGTGATGTCGTCGGAATCCGGCGTTCTGCCGATCCCCGACGAGAAGATCGTGCGCAAGTGGCGCCTGCAGCCCGGCAAGATGCTGCTGATCGACCTCGAACAGGGCCGCATCGTCGAAGACGAGGAGTTGAAGCGCACCTTGGCCGAGGCCGAGCCCTACGAGGAGTGGCTGCGCGAGACGCAGCACAAGCTCGAGGAACTGTCGGAGATTCCCGATTCGCCCTCGCCGGTGGCGTCGAACGATCCCTCGCCCCTGCTCGATCGGCAGCAGGCCTTCGGCTACACGCAGGAGGACATACAGTTCTTCCTCGAGCCGATGGCCAGCGTCGCCGACGACCCGATCGGCTCGATGGGCACCGATACGCCGATCGCCGTGCTCTCGAAGAAGCCGAAGCTGCTCTACAACTACTTCAAGCAGAACTTCGCGCAGGTCACCAACCCGCCGATCGACCCGATCCGCGAGGAGCTGGTGATGTCGCTGGTCTCGATGATCGGCCCGCGCCCGAACCTGCTCGGCCGCCATGCCGGCATGCACAAGCGCCTCGAAGTCTCCCAGCCGGTGCTGACCAATGCCGAGCTGGAGAAGATCCGCGCGATCGAGGACCTGCTCGACGGCTCGTTCCGCACCGCCACCATCGACACGACCTGGCCTGCCTCCGAGGGCGCGGCCGGGCTGGAAGAGGCGCTGGACCGGGTCTGCGCCGAGGCGACCGACCATGTGCTGGCCGACCGCAACATCCTGATCCTGTCGGATCGCGCGGTGTCGGCCGAGCGCGTGCCGATCCCGGCGCTGCTGGCCACCGCCGCGGTTCACCACAGCCTGATCCGCCGCGGCCTGCGCACCCAGACCGGCCTCGTCGTCGAGACCGGCGAGGCGCGCGAGGTCCATCACTTCTGCTGCCTCGCCGGCTACGGCGCCGAGGCGGTGAATCCCTATCTCGCCTTCGAGACGCTTGAGACCTTGCGCGTCCAGAACGGCCTGCCGCTGAAGCCCTACGAGGTCCAGAAGAACTTCATCAAGGCGATCGGCAAGGGCCTGCTCAAGGTCATGTCGAAGATGGGCATCTCGACCTACCAGTCCTATTGCGGCGCCCAGATATTCGACGCGGTCGGCCTGCATTCGGGGTTCGTGGAGAAATACTTCACCGGCACCGCCACCACGATCGAGGGCGCGGGCTGGCAGGAGATCGCCGAGGAGACGGTGCGCCGTCACCGCAACGCCTATGGCGACAATCCGGTCTATCGCACCATGCTCGATGTCGGCGGCGATTATGCGTTCCGCCTGCGCGGCGAGGAGCATGCCTGGACGCCGGAAAGCGTGTCGCGCCTGCAACACGCGGTGCGCGGCCAGTCGTCCGACGACTACAAGGCGTTTGCCACCTCGATCAACGAGCAGAGCGAGCGGCTGCTGACCATCCGCGGCCTGATGCAGCTCAAGTGGGCGGATACGCCCGTTCCCATAGAGGAAGTCGAGCCGGCGGCCAGCATCGTGAAGCGCTTCGCCACCGGCGCAATGAGCTTCGGCTCGATCAGCCGCGAGGCGCACACCACGCTCGCCATTGCCATGAACCGGATCGGCGGCAAGTCGAACACCGGCGAGGGCGGCGAGGAGGCGGATCGCTTCAAGCCCCTGCCCAACGGCGATTCGATGCGCTCGGCGATCAAGCAGGTCGCGTCGGGCCGGTTCGGCGTCACGGCCGAATACCTGGTCAATGCCGACGACATCCAGATCAAGATGGCCCAGGGCGCCAAGCCCGGCGAGGGCGGGCAGCTGCCCGGCCACAAGGTCGACGAGAACATCGCCCGCGTCCGCCGCTCGACGGCCGGCGTCGGGCTGATCTCGCCGCCGCCGCATCACGACATCTACTCGATCGAGGACCTGGCGCAGCTCATCCACGACCTGAAGAACGTCAACACGGCGGCGCGCGTCTCGGTGAAGCTCGTCTCCGAGGTCGGCGTCGGCACGGTCGCGGCCGGCGTCAGCAAGGCGCGCGCCGACCATGTGACGATTTCGGGCTACGAGGGCGGTACGGGCGCGTCGCCGCTCACCTCCCTCACGCATGCAGGCTCCCCTTGGGAGATCGGCCTCGCCGAGACGCAGCAGACGCTTGTGCTGAACGGACTGCGCGGCCGCATCGCCGTGCAGGTCGACGGCGGCCTGCGCACGGGGCGCGACGTCGCCATCGGCGCGCTGCTGGGCGCCGACGAGTTCGGCTTCGCCACCGCCCCACTGATCGCGGCCGGCTGCATCATGATGCGCAAGTGCCACCTCAACACCTGTCCGGTGGGCGTGGCGACGCAGGATCCGGTGCTGCGCAAGCGTTTCACCGGCCAGCCCGAGCACGTGATCAACTACTTCTTCTTCGTGGCCGAGGAACTGCGCGAGATCATGGCGCGGCTGGGCTTCCGGACGCTGAACGAGATGATCGGCCGGGTCGACCGGCTCGACATGCGCAAGGCGATCGACCACTGGAAGGCGGGTGGCGTCGATCTGTCGAAGCTGCTGCACCAGGCGCCGGCGCGCGACGGCGTGGCGATCTGGAACGCGGAGCGTCAGGATCACGGCCTCGACAAGGCGCTGGATCACAAGCTCATCGAGGCGGCGCAGCCGGCGCTCGAGCGGGGCGAGCCGGTGCAGATCGAACTACCGATCACCAACGTCAATCGCACCGTCGGCGCCATGCTGTCGGGCGAGGTGGCGCGGCGCTACGGCCATGGCGGACTGCCCGAGGACACGATCTCCGTGCGCCTCACCGGAACGGCCGGCCAGAGCTTCGGCGCCTTCCTGGCGCGCGGCGTGTCGCTCGAACTTTCGGGCGACGGCAACGACTATGTCGGCAAGGGCCTGTCGGGCGGCCGGGTCGTGGTGCGCCAGCCCCGGGACTGCGTGCGCGATCCGCTGAAGAACATCATCGTCGGCAATACGGTGCTCTACGGCGCCATCGGCGGCGAGGCCTACTTCGAGGGCGTGGCGGGCGAGCGCTTCGCCGTACGCAACTCGGGCGCGGTCTGCGTCGTCGAGGGCACGGGCGATCATGGCTGCGAATACATGACCGGCGGCGTTGTGGTCGTGCTGGGCGATACGGGCCGCAACTTCGCGGCCGGCATGTCCGGCGGAATCGCCTACGTCTACGACCCCAAGGCCCGCTTCAAGGACCTCTGCAATCTGTCGATGGTCGACCTGGAGAAGGTCGGTCCGGCCTCGGGCGATAGCGACGAGGCCGGGCGTCCGCGCCAGCGCGCGACCGACGTCGAGGACAACGGGATGGGCGACGTACTGCGCTTCGATGCGGAACGCCTGCGCATCCTCGTCGAGCGGCATCATCTTCATACCGGCAGTGCCCAGGCGCGGGCGCTGCTGGAGGATTGGGAAAATGCGCTGCAAAGCTTCGTGAAAGTGATGCCGCGCGACTACAAGCGGGCGCTTATGCAGGCGCGTGAGCGGGCGGCGGCGAAGGCCGTCGCGGCGGAGTAAGGATCATGGGTCTCGCCACAGGCTTCCTCGAGATCGAGCGCAAGGACCGGTCCTACGAACCGGTCGAGCAGCGTCTCAAGAACTACCGGGAATTCGTCCTGCCGATGCCGCCGGCCGAGGTTTCCCGGCAGGGCGCGCGCTGCATGGATTGCGGCATCCCGTATTGTCACAACGGATGCCCGGTCAATAACATCATCCCGCAGTTCAACGAGCTGGTGCGCCGCGACCGCTGGAAGGATGCGCTCGAGGTCCTGCACTCGACCAACAACTTCCCGGAGTTCACCGGCCGCATCTGCCCCGCGCCCTGCGAGGCCTCGTGCACGCTGAACATCGACGACAACCCGGTGACCATCAAGTCGATCGAGTGCGCGATCGTCGATCGCGGCTGGCAGGAAGGCTGGATCCAGCCGCTGGTGCCCGCCCACAAGACCGGCAAGCGCGTCGCCGTGGTGGGCTCGGGTCCGGCGGGTCTCGCCTGCGCCCAGCAGCTTGCGCGCGCCGGCCATTCGGTGACCCTGTTCGAGAAGGCCGACCGGATCGGCGGGCTGCTGCGCTACGGCATTCCCGACTTCAAGATGGAGAAGCACCATATCGACCGGCGCATGCGCCAGATGGAGGCCGAGGGCGTCGAGTTCCGCACCGGCGTCGAGGTCGGTGCCACCCTGTCGATCAAGTCGCTGATGGAGGGCTATGACGCGGTCGCGCTGACCGGCGGCGCCGAGCTGCCGCGCGATCTCGAGGTGCCGGGGCGTGAGCTGAACGGCATCCATTTCGCGATGGATTTTCTCACCCAGCAGAACAAGCGCAATGCCGGCGACGACGAGGCGCGCGCCGCGCCGCGTGGCACGCTCACTGCCAAGGGCAAGCATGTCATCGTGATCGGCGGCGGCGATACCGGCTCGGACTGCGTCGGCACGTCGAACCGCCACGGCGCCGCTTCGGTGACCCAGCTCGAGGTGATGCCGCAACCGCCGGTGCGCGAGAACAAGGCGCTGACCTGGCCGGACTGGCCCCTCAAGCTGCGCACCTCCTCGAGCCACGAGGAAGGCGCGGCCCGCGATTTCGCGGTGCTGACCAAGCGCGCGGTGGGCAGCAACGGCAAGGTCGAGGCGCTGGAGTGCGTGCGCGTCGAATGGGTGAAGGGCGCGGATGGGCGCATTGCCATGCAGGAGGTCGCGGGCAGCGGCTTCGAGCTGCGCGCCGACCTCGTGCTGCTGGCCATGGGCTTCCTAGGCCCGCGCCGGCCCGGTCTCGTGGAGCAGGCGGGCGTCGCGCTCGATCCGCGCGGCAACGTCGCGGCCAACGTGAAGGACTACCAGACCTCGGTACCGAGGCTGTTCGCTGCCGGCGACATGCGTCGCGGTCAGTCGCTCGTCGTCTGGGCGATCCGCGAGGGCCGCCAGTGCGCCCGCGCGATTGACGAAAGCTTGATGGGATCTTCTACCCTGCCGCGTTGATCTGCGGAACGGTTGTTGTTCGCTTGCAGCCGATTTTGGCCTAGCATCGGCAGATGAAGCTTCTGCTGATCCAGGGCGCGAACATGGAGTACCTTGGCCGGCGCCAGCCGGAACTCTATGGCACGACCACGGCCAAGGAACTCGATGCCGCGATCCGGCGCCGGGCCCGGGACCTCGGTGTCGAGATTGAGATTTTCTACACAAATGCCGAAGGCGAGGCCGTGACGGCGATCTACAAGGCCGACCGTGCCAAGTTCGACGGGCTGCTGTTCAACCCCGCCGGTTTTCTCCACGCCGGTCACGCCTTGCGCGATTGCCTCCGGTCGATCTCCATGCCGGCAATCGAAATCCACATGACCAATATCGAGAAGCGCGGGTTCGGCTCGATCACCGCCGAGGCGGCGGTCGGCATGATCGCGGGCTTCGGCGTCGATTCCTATCTCCTGGCGCTAGAGGCCATGGTGGCGCAGGTGCGTCCGGCTGCGGCCTGACGACGGATATGGCTACCAGATGCCCGTAGAGAGCGTTGTCGGCGCATAGTCTGCGAAGATCGTGAGGTAGGGGAAGGCCGAACGGGTGCGCCACGCCCGGGCGACCTCGACGCGCCAGAGGCGCTCCGTCCCGGCCGGTCCGATCTCGCCGGGATGCCAGTCGATGGTCGCGGTGCCCTGGAGCTGAAGCACGTCCCCGGTGCCGAAGTTCACGAACAGCAGCCCGGCCCGCGGGTCGCCCAGCAGATTGCCCAGCGTGTTGAAGAAGCGGTTGCCGCGGAAATCGGGAATCACGAGCGTGTCGCCGCGGACACCGACGAAACCCGGCCGGCCGCCGCGATGGGACATGTCGAACCCGCCCTCGGGGCCCAACTCGGCCCGGCCCCGGCTGGCAACGAAGAACGTGTCGGCCGATTCGATCAGATCGCGCGCTGCGTCGTCCAACCCGGCCAACGTCTCGACCGCGCCGGCCTTCCGGTCGCGGCCGACCACCTTGCGCGTCTGGATGTATTGGGGGCAGTTGCCGAAGCTCTGCGCGATGCGGACGGTGAGGCCTTCGTCGCGCGCCGCGATCCGGCCGTTGGCGCGGTTGCGCCGGCGCGTCGAGAGATCGATCCCCAGCAGGCCGATCTCCGCGCCGATCCCGAAGCCCGGCGCCGCAGGATCGCCCTCGCGCGGCAGGGCCTCGATGCGCAGTGTCTTCGGATCCGGCGAGGCGATGAATCCGGGCGAACCCGTCAGCATCGAGGCCATCGGCCAGCCCTGCGTATCCGGCGTCGCGGTGAACAGGTAGGGCAGCAGGCCGAAGAACTCGCGATGCTGCTCGGGCAGAAGCGGCCGAATCGGCGCCCGCCCCATGCGGTATCCGGCCAGCGCCTGCGCCGCCTGCTCGTCGGCATGGAACGGCAGAAATTGATTCATGTCGGCGGACATCACAGCCCCTCCTGCTTATCGGGCAACTTCCTGACGGTCTCGAAGATAGAGCCGGTAGATTGCCGCGATAATTGGAAGAGTGATAAAATCAGAAGTACACAAAGTGAAAGAATGACATGGACCGGCTGGACGAGTTCGCGATCTTCGTACGCATCGTCGAGGAGGGGAGTCTCGCCCGGGCGGCACAACGTCTGCGCCGCTCGGCCCCGGCCGTGACGCGGGCGCTGGCGGCCCTCGAGGACCGCATCGGCGTGCGCCTGATCGATCGCACGACGCGGCGGCTCGCGCCGACGGAGGCCGGCCGCGCCCTCTATGAGCGGGCACGCGCGGTCGTCGCCGACTATGACGCCGCCGCCGCAGGTGCGCGCGAGGCGCCGGTGCGCGGGCTACTGCGCATCGCCGCCCCGGTGCAGTTCGGCCGGCGCCACGTCGCGCCGCTCGCGACGCGCTTCCTCGACAGCCACGAGGGCGTCGAGATCGAACTCATGCTGAACGACCGCAACGTCGACCTCATCGAGGAAGGAATCGACGTCGCGGTTCGGATCGGCGTCCTTGCCGATTCCAGTCTCGTCGCGCGCCCGGTCGGGCATGTACGGCGGCAGTGGGTGGCGAGCCCCGCCTATGTCGCCCGGCATGGTGCACCGACGGACCCGGCGGATCTCGCGCGGCACGAGGCGCTGCTCGGCACGTCGCGTGGGGCGATGGAATGGACCTTCGGCGGCCGCCGTCGGGGCGCTCCTGCCCATCTCGCGGGCCGGCTGCGCGTCGACGATGTCGAGACCCGCCTGCGCATGGCGCGCGAGGGCCGCGGCATCGCGCAGTTCCTCTCCTATCAGGTCGCCGAGGACCTCGCCGCCGGGCGTCTCGTGAGGCTGTTGCACCGCTTCGAGCCGCCGCCGCTGCCGGTGCAGCTGGTCACGAAGGGACGCGCACATCGGGCCCCCAAGATCGACGCCTTCGTGGACTTCGCGGCGAGGAAACTGTCGGCCCTGTCCGTGCTGCACCCCGAACGACCGGCTCGGAGCAGTGCGAAGGAGATGCCGTTCCAGACGAAGAACACCGCCTAGCCCTTTAGTTGCGCGGCGTACCCGCGATAGGTGCAGCGGCCGAGTTCGGGATGCGTCTGGATGCGGTGGGCGAGCTGGTCGATCGTCCACTCGTCGACGATCTCGTAGCCCAGCGCCTGCAGCGCGGCCGGCACTTCGTATGCATTGCGGATCTGGTAGGGTACCTCGGCCACGCCGAAATTCTCGAGCGTGACGACGGTCGGGCCGTCTCGCGTCACGACCTTGTTCAGCAGGATATGGCGCGGCCGAAGGCTGAGGCGGCCGACCAGCTCCTCGAACGGCTCGTGCAGATAGGGCAGCAGGCCCGAGGCCAGCAGCACGTCCGCCGCCGGCGCCTCCTCCAGGCGCTCGACGAAGGAGAGAGTGCGGTCCTGCGGTCGCTGCTGCGCGCGGCCGGCCCGCACCAGCGCGGGCAGGTCGTAGACCACCCATTGCAGGCGATCGAGGTCGAGATAGGGCGCGAAAGCGCGGTACTTCACGCCGACATGGCCGCCGGCGTCGACAAGGCATCTCATGTCGGGTGCCAGGCGCCGCAGCCAGTAGAGAACCGGATAGTCCCACGGCGCGCGCTCCTGCATGAACGCCTGTGCGACTGGTGCGACGCTGTCGTGGTCGTAGCCGGCCAGCCGGCCGGCCCGGACGTTCGCCAGGGCCTCGTCGTATGAGGCGAAGGCGCCGCGGAAGCGCACCGGCTCGCCGCGCAGGGCGCGGTAGCGGCCATAGGCCATGAGGCCGAGGTTTTTCAAGGCATCCAGCACCGCCGCAAACCTAGCCAACCGCCGACGGGGTGTCCAAGATCGCGGCCGTAGCATGAGCCGACACGACATCAAACTCTGGTCTTGGTCTCTCGACGACGAGCCGCCGGGCGGCGAGACCCTGCTTACCGACGAGGAGCGCCACCGCGCGCAACGCTTCGTCGGTCCGTTGCTGCAGCGTCGCTTCGTGGCGGCGCGCGCCCGGCTCCGCGCCCTGCTCGGCCACCATCTCGGCCGCGATCCCCGCAGCCTCGCCTTCCTGCTGAACGAGTTCGGCAAACCGCGGCTCGCCGACCATCCCGGCGTGCATTTCAGCCTGAGCCATTCGCAGGATCGCGCGCTGCTGGCGGTGAGCGACGGCCCCGAGATCGGAGCCGACCTCGAGATGATGCGCGCCGTCGACCATCTCGACCTCGCGCGACGCTACTTCCATCCCGACGAGGTCCGCGCCATCGAGCGGCATCGGGACCCACGGCAGGCCTTCTTCCGGGTCTGGACGCTCAAGGAGGCGGTGGTGAAGGCGATCGGCCTCGGCCTCGCGCTGCCGCTCGACGACTTCGCGGTCTCGATCGATGGGCCGCGCCCCGTCATGACCATCGCGCCACCCGGGTCGCCGGGCGCCTGGTGGCTGCACCTCGAGCCGGGCGACTACTGCCGCGCTTTGGCGGTGCCCGGCGGCGGCGAGTTCGGACTGATCCATCGCAACGTCTGATCGCTGCGGCCGAGCAACGCCCGGAGCGCCGTCTCGTCGCCCAGCAGGGCGCTTCGGAAAAAAGAGACCTGGGTCCGGCCGATCGCCCCGTTGATGTCGGCACGTTCGAAGTTCGTGCGGATCGGCAGACGGCGGCGCATCCGGAACAAGCCATCGGCGAGGTCGTCGTGCCCGGCAGCCGGAATCTGCGCCCAGTAACCGTGCGGCCGCTCCATGCGAAGACGGTTGTACGGGATGTCGAGGGCACTCACCCTGGCGTAGTTGCGCGTGTACGCATCGGGTGAGGCGAGCTCTGCATCGGAGGGAAAGGCCTCGCGGCTCGACATCAGGAAATAGTTCGGCACGCCGATGTGGCGGGCGGCGGCGCCGAACAGGCCGCCATCGAGGTTGTAGACCGCGACGATGTGCGGATCCCTGGACGCGGCCGCGAGGCCAGAGGGGCCGCCGATCGACATACCGAGCACGCCGACGCGGTCGAGGGCGATCCGGCCGGCGAGGTCGGGAAGCCGGCCGTCGCGCAGAGCCGCCAGCACCTCGATAATGCGGTTGCCCTGGGTGGCGACATGGCGCGCCGCGCGCCGCAGCGACTCCTCCGTCTGTGCCTCGGTGAGGAATTCGAAGGAGGCGCCGTTGTCCGGGTCGGCGGCGCGGTCGCTCGCATAGTCATCGACGCCCACGACGACAAAGCCGTTGCTCGCGAGATTCTCGACCTGCGCGCGGCTCTGCGTGCGCGTTCCACCCCAGCCCGGCGAATAGAGGACCAGCGGGGCCTGCTCCTTGAGTGCGCGCGGCTGCCAGATCGTCACGACGAGCGGTTGCCCGTTGGCGTCCTTCAGCGTGACGTTGCTCTCGACGATCGCGTCGGGACCGCCGGGCATCGGCGGTCGCGGCACGAGGACGTACCAGCCGGCCGCCGTGACCACGGCCACCACCAGCACGGCGAGGAGGAACAGGCGGAGGAGGGTCACAGCGGACGCAGGACGGCTGCGATCTCGGCCGCGGGCCGCTCGCGGAACATGTCGAAATGGCCGCTGTTCACCTCGACCTTGGCGAACTTGCCGGCGACCAGGGGCTTCCAGCCCATGTGCTCGTCGAACAGCCGACCGCGCAGCGGCTCCTTGCTGCGGAACAGCACGACATCGCCGGCATAGGGCGTTGGCCGGTACTGCGCGACCTTGCCGTAGAGATAGTCGTCGAACCACTCGCCCGCCAGCGCCTGCCGCGTCGGCCCCGCTTCCGGGGGCAACAGGCCGAGATGGTAGAGCACAGGCTTGCGCACCAGCGCGTCGAGGCCGACCTCGCCCTTGCGGAACTGCCTGACGCGCTGTTTGTACCGGTCGAGGCGGAGCTGCTCGCGGCGCAGCACGCGGTCCCAGCGGGACATGGTCTCGCGATAGCCGGGCGCCCAGCTATCGAACAGTGCGACCAGCGGTACCTTCTCGCCCATCGCCCTGAGCTGACGTGCCGCCTCGAAGGCCAGCACGCCATAGACGCAGTGACCACCCAGGATATAGGGCCCGCGAGGCTGCGCCCACTGGATCAGCCGCACTGCATAGGCGCCGAAATCCTCGAACGTGCAGGCGTCCAGATCGAGAGGGCCGTCCTGATGGTACATCAGGATGTCGGTGAAGGGGCGCTGCTCGCCGAGCTGGCGCGCGAGCTGAAAATAGACCGAGCGGTTATTGAGCACGACCATCGGCGTGCGCGCGCCGCCCTCGTGGAAGCGCACGACCTGTCGCTCCGGCTCGTGCACCGGGATGGGCTCGTCGCGCACCACGGTCGGGCGCTTCGACGGCAACGGCCGGCTGCGGGCCGCGATGCTCGCCAGAGCCGCGTTCGCCGCCAGCGGCCCGTCGGCCGCGGTCGCCAGCGTCTCCAGGCAGAGGCGCCACGCCTTCAGCAGCGCCTCGACGGTGGCCGCCTCGTAGAGGCCGGCATCGGCCTCGCACGACAGGCGCCAGCCTTCGTCGCGGCCGATCATGTAGAAGTTGAGGGGCCACTGCGTGCCCGACGAGAAGGAGGGCAGCGAAACCAGGCCGAAGCGGCCCGCGCCGTTGCGCTCGGTCTCGCTCGTGCCGGAATAGGAGCGGTGCAGCACGAGGTTGACGGCGTGCAGCGGTTGTCCGTCGCGGCGCGCGGCGAAGCTCTCGGCGACTTCGAATGGCAGGCGCTGGTGGCGCAGCGCGTCCTGTACGCGCTCGTTGGCGACGCCGACGAAGCCGTGCAGGGTCGTGGCGTCGTCGACCGGCAGGCAGAGGGTGATCGAGTTCACAGTCGGCCCGACCAGATCCGCGGCCTCGGGCTCCTCGCGGTTGGCGACCTGGGAGCCGAACACGATCTCGGCGCTCCCCGTCACGCGATGGAGCATCAGTCCCAGCGCCGCCACGGCGAGGCCGAACAGCGTGGCGTCGTGCTTCCGCGCGAAGCTCTCGACCGCCGTGCTGAGGTCACCCGGCAGCAGCAGCGAGGTGACGTGGCTGCGCTCGCCGGGACGCGTGCCGGCCGGCAGATCGTGGTCGCCCGGCACGGGGGTGGCCGAAGCGCCGCGGAGCTGCCGCATCCAGTAGGTGCGCGCCTCGTCGAGCTCGCCACTCGCCAGCAGCTCGTTCTGCCAGGCTGCATAGTCGGGGAACTGAAGGTCGGGCGCTGTCGTGTCGGGCGCGCGTCCCGCGTCGATCGCCTCGGCGGCCGCGCGCAGCTCGCGGACGATCAGGCCGGTCGACCACCCGTCGCAGATCAGCGAATGCAGGGTGAGCAGCAGGATGCCGCGGTCGGGCGCCAGCCGCAGCAGGCTGGCGCGCAGGAGCGGCGCCACCGCGGGATCGATCGGCGCCACGGCCTCGGCGCGGGCGATCTCCTCGGCGCGCAACTCGCGCTCCTCGGCCGGCAGGCTCGTCAGGTCGACGGCGTTCAGCTTCACCGGGCAGGACGGATGCACCTCCTGCGCCAGCCGGCCGTCGATCTCGCGGAACGAGGTGCGCAGGATCTCGTGCCGACGCACCAGCGCCTGCAGCGCGCCCTCCGCCGCGGCCTGCGACAGCGCGCCGGTCACCAGCCAGCGCATGGCGATGTTCAGTCCCTGCGGGCCGCGGCTGCGCTGCTGGGCAAAGAAGCGCTCCTGCAGCATCGTGCAGGCGAACGCCTGCGCGTCCGCCGCCGGCTGCCTTTCGTCGGATTCCCCCATGCTCACGAACTGAGGGTCCGCCGCCGGGCGCCGTGCCGGAAGTCGGCAAGAGAGGGGCCGCGACGGACGTTGGCCTCTCGCGACGCCGCCGGCGTGCCATCGACCGCCTCCGCGAGAGTGGCCACCGTGGGGTTCTTCATCAGCTCGCGGGCGCTGACCGCGATCCCCTCCTGGTCGAGTTGGGCGGCGATGCGGAACACCTGAAGTGAATCCGCGCCCAGGGCGAACAGCGGTTCGTGCACGTCGACCGCGGGCAGGCCGATGACGGCCGCCCACACAGCGGCGATCCGGCCCTCGAGCGGCGTGCGCGGCGGGCTGCTGACCGGCGCCGCGGCGGCTGGTGCGGGTGTGGGCAGCGCGTTGCGGTCGGTCTTGCCATTGGGAGTGAGCGGCAGCGTATCGAGAGTAACCCAGCGCGACGGCACCATGTAGGCCGGCAGCCGGTCGGCGAGGAAGGCCGAGAGCTGGGTCGCGCCCGCATCGCCTGCCACGTAGCCGACCAGGAGAGGATCGGGGCCGATGTCGCTGCGCACAACCACGGCGGCGTCGCGCACGCCGGACGCCTGGCGCAGCACGGCCTCGATCTCCTCGAGCTCGATCCGAAAACCCCGCAGCTTGACCTGATGGTCGATACGCCCGTGCAACTCGAACTCGCCCGACGGCAGCAGGCGGGCGAGGTCGCCGGTGCGGTAGAGACACTGCGGCGCACGGCCGGCCAGCGCGAGCGGCCGGAAGGCGGCGTCGCTGAGGTCGCTGCGATCGAAGTATCCCTTGGCCAGTCCGTCGCCGCCGATGAACAGGTTGCCGACCGTGCCCGGCGGCGCCGGCTGGTCGCGGTCGTCGAGCACGTAGAGGCGCTGGTTGGCAAGCGGCCGGCCGATCGTGACCGCGGTCTCGCCCGGCATCATTTCGCGGCCCGAGGAATAGATCGTGGTCTCGGTCGGCCCGTAGAGGTTCCACAGCCGCCCGCCGCCCTCGATCAACCGGTCTGCGGTGGCGCGCGAGATCGCCTCGCCGACGGTGATCATGCGCAGGCCGGGCCACGAGGCGAAGCCCGCGTCGAGCAGCATGCGCCACAGGGTCGGCGTCGCCTGCATCAGCGTGGCGGCCGATTCCCTGGCGAGACGGATCAGCTCGACGCCGGTCCTGACCTCGTCCGCCTCGCTCAGCACGAGACGCCCGCCGCTCAGCAGCGGCGCAAAGAGCTCGGTCGCGGCCACGTCGAAAGTGATGGCGCTGGAGCCGATCGTGACGTCGCTCGCCGCGAGTTCGAGTCGGCGGACCATGTCGGTGATCAGGTTGGTGAGCGAGCGATGGCCGACCTCGACGCCCTTGGGCGTGCCGGTCGAACCGGAGGTGAAGAGAACGTAGGCCGTCGCGTCAGACGTCACCTTGGGCAGGGGACGGCGCTGCAGCACCTCGTCGAGGGGGAGCCGGTCGGCGCGCAGGGCGAAGGCATAAGGCGCAATCCCGGCGATCCGATCATCCAGGCAGACAAGGCCATCGATCTGGGCGGCGATCGCGATCTGCTTCAGCCGCTCGATGGGCTGGCTCGGGTCGAGCGGCACGTAGGCGTGGCCCGCCTTCAGGGCGGCGAGCAGCGCGACCGGCAGCAGGCGCGACCGGTCGACCGCGATGGCGATCCGGCCGTGGCGCTTCTCGCTGACGCCCAGCATCTCCTGTGCGAGCCGGGTCGATTGCCGGTCGAGCTCGGCGTAGGTCAGCGGGCCCCGACGGTCGACGACGGCGACGGCGTCGGGTGTCTTCGCCACCTGAGCGGCGAACAGCTCGTGCAGGCAGCTTTCACGCGGATAGACCGCCGCACTGTCGTTGACCTCGTCGAGGACGAAGCGCTCCTGTGCGGGTGTGAGCATGGGCAGCGCGGCCATGATCGTGGCCGGCGACGCGACGAGACCCTCGAGCAGGCGCCGGTAATGCGCCATCCAACGTGCGATCGTCTCCTCGTCGTAGAGGTCGCTGTTGTAGTCGCAGTCGATCCGAAGGCCGGAAGCGGACTCGCCGATGTTCACGAACAGATCGAAGTTGACCGCGGCCTTGCCATTGGGCGTGACCGAGACACTGGGGCCGCCGAAGTCGAGCGCGTTGGCGACCTTCTCCAGGTTGAACTGGATCTCGGTGAGCGGCAGGCGATTGGCGACCCGCTGTATCGGCAGCGCGCGTACCAGCGTGCCGTAGGTGCAGCGCGCATGGTCGAAGCCGTCGAGCAGGCGCTGCGCCACCGCCTCGACATGGCGCTCGAACGGCGCCTGCCAGTCCATGGCCGCGCGGAAGGGCAGCATCTGCACGCAATGGCCGACCAGGTCGGGCTGGTCGTCGACCGACTGGCCGGCGACCGGCACGCCCATCACCACGTCGGAGACGTTGGCGAGGCGGCCGAGCACGGCCTGCAGCGCGGTGAACAGGACGGAGAAGAGCGTCGCGCCGCTCGCCGCGCCGGTCTTGCGGAGCGCGGCGTGGAGCCCGCCATCGAGCTGCGTCGTGTAAGTGGCGCCGGCGAAGGAGCGGAGTGGCGGCCGCGGCCGGTCGACCGGCAGGTCGGGCAGCGGCGGCAGGTCGGTGAACTGGCCGGTCCACCAGGCAAGGTCCTGGGCGCGCGCGTCCCGGGTCTCGGTCTGCGCCGCCGCGTAGTCGGCGAAGCGCGGCGCCGGTGCGAGGTCGGCGGTCGCCCCGGCGCGCGCCGCGCGATAGAGCGCGGCAAGATCGTTCAGCACGAGGTTCACCGACCAACCGTCGCAGACGATGTGGTGCGCAGTGAACACCAGCACATGGCGGTCCGCTGCCAGCCGGACGAGCGCGGCACGGACCAGCGGGCCGTTCCACAGGTCGAAGGCCATGCGTGCATCGGCCTCGACCAGCCCGGCCAGAGCGGCTGCCGGATCGGCGTCGCGCGAAAGGTCGCGCACGGGAAGGTCGAGCGTGAGGCTGCGCGCGAAGTGCATGCGCTCGCCCGAGCGGTCGACATGGCCGCGCAGCGCCTGGTGGCGCGCCACGACCGCGTTCAGTGCCGCTGCGAGGGCCGTCGGGTCGATCTCGCCCACGAGTTCGACGCTCACGCCCTCGTTGAAGGCACAGGAAGCATCGTCGCCGAGCTGGGCGGCCGCCAGGATCTCGAGCTGCGGCTCGGTGAGCGGCGCCGATTCGGTCGCGGCATGGCGCGCCGCATCGAGGATGCCGCCGCGCTCCAGCGCGTCGAGCGTCGCGGTGAAGGCGCTCTCGATGGCGGCGATGTCGGCATCGGAGTGGGCCGTCGTCAGGAAGCAGGGATAGCCATCCTGCACATGGACGCCGAGCTGGCGCATCTGCGGCCAGAACAGCGCGGCGAGTGGCCCGTCGGCCGCGAAGTTCATGTGGAACCAGCTCGAATAGGCTTCGAGCCGCGTCGCGAGCCCACGCCGCTGCAGCTCGCCGTTCAGCCGCGCCACAAGCCCGCCCATGCGCGCGGCGAGAGTCTCCTGCAGCGCCGGCCCTTCGGCCTTGAGGTGCAGCAGCACCGCCTTGCAGGCCGCGAGCGTCAGCGGGTGGCGCACGAAGGTCCCGGCGAAGAAGGTCGGCGCCGTCTCGGGGATGGAGTCGTCGCCGTACCGCCACATACCGCCGTCGAGCGCATCCATGAAGCGCGCCTTACCGGCCAGGATGCCGATGGGCATACCCCCGCCCACCACCTTGCCGTAGGTCGCCATGTCGGCCCGGATGCCGAATACCGCCTGCATGCCGCCTGGATGGACGCGGAAGCCGGTGACGATCTCGTCGAACACCAGCGCCGAGTCGCTGGCCTCGGTGAGCGCCCGCAGCTTCTGCAGGAATTCCCTGGGCCGGAGGTCGGGATGTCGGCTCTGCACCGGCTCGACCAGGACGGCGGCGATCTCCCCACCGTTGGCTTCGATCCAGTCGAGGCTGCGGCGGTCGCCGTACGGCAGCACCGTCATGTTGGCCACCGACTCGGGCGGGATGCCCGGCGCCACCGGCACGGCGGCGCGTGCCGCACCACCGCCCGCCTTCACCAGCACCTCGTCGAACTGGCCATGATAGTCGTGGGCGAACACCACGACGCGCTCGCGTCCCGTAACGGCGCGCGCCACGCGCATCGCGGCCATCACCGCCTCGGAGCCGGTGTTGCAGAAGGTGACGCGCTCGTTGCCGGTCATCTGGGAAACCAGCGTCGCGACCTCGCCGGCCAGCGGGCTCTGCGGGCCGATCGGGAAGCCGTCCCTGAGCTGCGCCGCGATCGCCTCGGTCACGAAGTCGGGCGAGTGGCCGAACAGGGTCTGGCCGTAGCCGTTCACCAGATCCACATAGTCGTTGCCGTCGATGTCGCGGATCCTCGAGCCCTTGGCGCTGGCGGCAATCACCGGATAGACGAGTTCCTTCCACTCCTGGCGGAAGCCCGCGGCGGTGCGCGGATCGGCCAGCGCCGCGCGGTCGCGCTGCGTCCTGGCCTTGGACAGCGGCGTGCGTTCGTTGATCCGGCGCACCAGTGTCTCGACATAGTCGCGCTGGGCGTTGCTGAGCGTGCTCGGAACCTTTGCAGAGGACGGCCGGTAGAGCCGCACCCGTGCCTCGCCATCGTCGACCGGCGGCGGAGCGGCAGCGGCTGGCCTCGTAGCCTCGGACCCTGGCTGCACCGCATCGGCTGGCAGTGTCGCGTCGAGATGGCGGGCGAGGGCTGCCGCCGACGGCATGTCCTTCAGGAGCTGGCGGAAGGTGATCCGCACCCTGAACTTGCGCTCGACGGCGCGCGCGACCTGGCCCAGCAGCAGCGAGTCGAAGCCCAGGTCGACGAAAGTCTCGCGCGGATCGATGTCCGCCGCGCCCGACAGGTGCTCGAGAATGCCGACGATCTCGGCCTGCAGGGTCTCCAGACGCGACGCCGACGCGTCGACGACGGGCGCTGCAGCCGCGACCGGCTCGGCCCCGACCGCCGGCATTGGCGCGGCGGCGCGGCGTGGCGTGCGTTCGATCCAGTGCCGCGTGCGCTGGAACCGGTAGGTCGGCAGCGGGATTCGCTGCCCCTCGGGCGCGCCCACTTGGTTCCAATCGATGTCGATGCCCGCGCTCCAGAGCGCCCCCAGCGCCTCGCGCAGATCCTGGGTCTCGGCGTCGGGCAGGCTCGCTGCCACGCCGCGCAAGGACCGGCGGTCGACGATCTGTGCCGCCAGGCCCGCGAGGTTGCGGCCCGGGCCGACCTCCAGCAGGAACGGCTCATCGTGCGCCACCGTGGCCAGCGCGTCGACGAAGCGCACCGGCTCGCGGCCGTGGCGCGCCCAGTATCCCGGGTCGGTCGCCTGCGCCGCACTAGCCCAGCCGCCCGTGACGCTGGAGGCGAAGGGACGCCGCGGCGCCTGCAACGCGACCGCCGCCGCGGCGCGTTCAATGTCCGGCAGCGCCGGATCGAGCGCGCGCGAATGGAAGGCGTGGCTGACGGCGAGCGGCCGGCACATCACGCCGCGCGCAGTGAGGCGGGCGTTCAGGGCATCGATCTCGGCCTTGGGCCCTGCGGCGACCGCGAGCTGCGGCGCATTGATGGCGGCAAGGTCGAGCGCCTCGCCCAGTTCGGCGCGCAACTCGGCTTCGGGCAGTCGGACCGCCAGCATCGCGCCTGGCGGCATGGCCTGCATCGCCCGCGCCCGCTCGGAAACCAGACGGCAGCCTTCCTCGAAGGTGAAGACGCCGCTGAGGCAGGCCGCGACGAACTCCCCGACGCTGTGGCCCACCATGGCATCGGGCTCGAGACCCCAGGACATATAGAGCCGCGCCAGCGCATACTCGAAGATGAAGAGGCCGGGCTGCGCATGGAGCGTGGCGTCGCCTGCCGACGCCTCCGGGTCGAGGAGCAGGGTCTTCAGCCCGTCGCCGACGATCGGCCCCGCGATGGCGATGCCCTCGTCGACCAGCCGGCGGAACAGTGGGTGGTCGCGATGAAGGTCGTGCGCCATGCCTGCATGCTGCGCGCCCTGTCCAGGGAACATGAACACGAGCGGCGGCCGTCCCCGGGTCGTGGTGGCAGGCGGCAGGGAGCGCAATGCGCTGATTGCCTCCTCGCGCGAACTGGCGGTGACCGCGACGCGGCGCTCGAAGGCCCGGCGCCCGGTCTGCAGGGTGTGGGCGACGTCCTCGAGTCGCGCGGCGGGAGCCTGCTCTAGATGGTCGGCCAGGGCGGTGGCGACTTCGCTCAGCGCCGCATCGTTGCGTGCCGAAAGCGGCAGGATGTGGCCGCGCGCGACCGAACCGGGCCGCCGCGCGGGTTGCGGCGCTTCTTCCAGGACCACGTGGACGTTGGTGCCGCCGACGCCGAACGAGCTCACGCCGGCCCGGCGCGGCGTGGCGCCTTGCGCCCAGGGCCGCAGCGTTGTGGGGAAGTAGAAGGGGCTGCCGGCGAGATCGAGGTGCCGGTTGGGGCGCGTGAAGTTGGTGAGCGGCGGGATCTCGCGATGCTGCAGCGCCATCACCGCCTTGATCAGGCCGGTCGCGCCGGCGGCGGCGTCGAGATGGCCGACATTGGCCTTCGCCGAACCCAGCGCACAATAGGGCTGCTCGACCTTCTGCCCGCCGAAGCCGCGCAGCAGCCCGTCGAACTCGATGGGGTCGCCGAGCGGCGTCGCTGTGCCGTGGCACTCGACATAACCGATGGTGCCGGCATCGATGCCGGCGGCGGCGATCGCCGAAGCGACGACCTCCGACTGGCCGCGCACGCCGGGTGCCGTGAAGCCCACCTTGTCGGCGCCGTCGTTGTTGACCGCGCTGCCGCGGATCACCGCATGGATGTGGTCGCCGTCCTCGATCGCGTCGCCGAGCCGCTTCAGCAGCACGACGGCCGCGCCGTCGCCGAACACGGTGCCGCCGGCGCCCTCGTCGAACGGCCGGCAGACGCCGTCGGGCGAGACGATTCCGCCTTCCTGGTGCAGGTAGCCGCGCTTCTGTGGAAAGGTGATCGACACGCCGCCTGCCAGCGCCATGTCCGATTGGTACATCAGCAGGCTCTGGCACGCCTGGGCCACGGCCAGCAGCGAGGTCGAGCAGGCGCTCTGCACCGTCATCGCCGGACCGCGCAGGTTGAGCTTGTACGCGACGCGGGTGGCCAGCGTGTCGGACAGCGCGCCCAGCAGCGTGTCGTAGGAGCCGACCTGGTAGTCGCTGGCGAAGCCGTCGGCGCTCTGCCGCTCGGCCAGCACGTTGGTCAGCAGGTAGGTGTTCATGCTCGAGCCGGCGAACACGCCGATCGAGCCGGGATAGGTCGCGGGATCGTAGCCCGCGTCTTCCAGCGCTGCCCACGCGCATTCCAGCATCAGCCGGTGCTGCGGGTCGGTGAGGGCGGCCTCGCGCGGCAGCATGCCGAAGAACTCGGCGTCGAACTTGTCGACGTTCTTCAGGATCGACCGGGCCCGCACGAAATTGGGGTCGTGTCGTACGTCGGGGCCGAAGGAATCCTCGAGCTCGGCTTCGCTGAAGCGCGCGATCGAGATCTTGCCGCAGCGTACGTTCGCCCAGAACTCGGCGACGTCGTCGGCGCCGGGGAAGCGTCCGGCCAGGCCGACGATGGCGATGGCGTTTTCCGGCAGCTCGTCGCTCATCGCGCCAGCCGAGTGCGCTGCATCCTCTTCAGCGCGTCCGCCTGCTGCTGCGCCCGCCGGCGCGCGCCGGCGTGGAGCGACGTGTTGCGCCCTTGGATGGCGCGCGCCAGGTCGCGGATGTTGGGATGGCGGAACAGAGCCACGACGTTGACCCCCGGCCAGATGCGCTCGATCGTGGCATGGGCTTCCACCAGCTTCAGCGAAGTGGCGCCGAGATCGAAGAAGTTGGTGTCGGCGCCGACGCTGCGCACGCCCAGCTTTTGCCCGAATATCTCGCGCAGCGTGCGCTCGGTGTCGTCTTCGGCGGGCTGCACGGTTTCGGCAGGCAGCGCATTCGGCTTGGGCAGCCGGTCGTGATCGACCTTGCCGCAGGTCTTGAGCGGGAACTCGTCGAGCACGACGATGCGGGCCGGCCGCATGTGCGGAGGCAGGGCGCGGAGCAGGTCGTTGCGCGCCTCCGACGCCAGGATCAAGGGGTCGCTGTTGGCGGCGGCGCCCTTGATGTAGGCGGTGAGGATGTGGCTGTCCTCGACCTTGCTCGCGGTGACGACGGCGTCGGCGATACTGACGCTGCGTCGCAAGGCTTCCTCGATTTCGCCGAGCTCGACCCGCTTGCCGTCGATCTTCACCTGACGATCGCGCCGACCGATGAAGTCGAGCGCACCGTCCGGACGTCGCCGCGCGAGGTCGCCGGTCCGGTAGAGCGTCGCTCCGCGGTGAAGGGGATCGGGTACGAACATGGCTGCCGACCGGCCGGCGTCCCCGAGATAGCCCGAGGCGAGGCCGAGGCCACCGGCATAGAGCATGCCGATCTCGCCATCCGGCACCGGTTTCATGTCGTCGTCGAGCAGGCGCACGTAGGTGCCGCGGATCGGCGTCCCGATGGGCACCGGGCCGGCGCCCCAGCCGGTCTCCGGGATCCGGTAGCAGCAGGTGAAGGTCGTGTTCTCGGTCGGGCCGTAACCGTTGATGAGCTGGCAGTTCGGCAGCGCGGCCTGGGCGCGCCGCACATGGGTGGGCGACAGCACGTCGCCGCCGGCCAGGATCTGGCGCATGTCCCGCAACGCCGGGAGCTGGTGATCGACCAGCAGATGGAATAGTCCGGCGGTGAACCAGGCCGTGGTGACGCCGTGGCGCGTTATCGTGTCGGCGATCTGCTGCAGGGAGGCTCGATCCTCCTCGATGACGACGCCCCGCGCGCCGTGCATCAACGTGCCCCAGATCTCGAACGTGCTGGCGTCGAAGGCCAGCGGGGCTGCGTGCAGAAACACCTCGTCGGCGGCGAAGCGCGCGTAGGTCTGGTCGGTCACCAGGCGGACCACGGCGCGATGCGGCACGGCGGCACCCTTCGGGCGGCCGGTCGAGCCCGACGTGTACATCACGTAGGCAATGTCGTCGGGACGGCAGCGATCCTCGATCGCCGATCCGTCCTCGCGCTCGCACGCCTCCAGCGCCGCATCGAGGTCGAGCACCCGCCCTGGCCGGTCCGCTGCATCGGCCCGGCCCGCCAGCGTGAGGCGGGCGCCGCAATCGTGGACGAGCCAGGCAAGGCAGTCGGGAGGTGCGGCGGGGTCGAGCGGCGCGTAGGCGGCCCCTGCCTTTAAGACCGCGAGGATCGCCACGATCGAGCGGACGGAGCGCCCGGCATGCAACGCGATCACGTCTCCGGCGCCGACTCCGTGGCGGACAAGGTAGCGCGCGAGCTTGTTGGAACGCCGATCGAGCTCGGCATAGGTGATCGTCAGATCGCGCTGGACGATGGCGACCGTATCCGCAGATGCGGCTGCGCTGGCAGCAAACCGCCCCGTGATCGTTCCACCCATATCCTCGAAGTCGAATGCATCGCCGCCGCCGCACGTGGCGGACGTTGCGATGCCGGGTTGTTTCCCAGCCATGTGCTTCACACCCTACCCACACCAATACGACCGTGACTTGGAACATCGGATCCCAACCCGACGCCCCACGGTGGCGCCCCTTCCCAAGGCCGCCTGTTCACAAAACCGACGATAGCAAATTTCAGTGTCAGATCAACATTTTGCAACCCCCCGAAAACGATCCGGTGGATTGAATTTTTGCAATGTTAACGGGCACTTGCGGCTCGAATCCCGGGTCGAAAGTACAGTCGCTGTGCTAGGGGGGACAGTTGGGGATCGTTTGCGAGGTTCCTTCGCGCGACGCGACCGGAGACGATTTGCTCGGCTCGCCGAGTGAAGGCGCCCGATCGGGCGCTCTTGCGTCGCCAAAAATCACACTTTGTGTGCAATTGTGCTTGCCGTTTGTCGAAAGGAAGGAGAGTTCGCGATGTCCTATGTCGATGGTTTCGTTCTCGTCGTGCCGAAGAAGAAGATTGCCGCCTACACGAAGATCGCCCGGCTCGCCGGAAAGGTCTGGCGGGAACATGGCGCGCTCGACTATCGGGAATGCGTCGGCGACGACCTCAAGGTGAAGTTCGGCATGTCCTTCACCAGGCTCGTCAAGACAAAGCCCAGCGAAACGGTCGTGTTTTCCTTCATCGTTTACAGATCGCGAGCCCATCGCGACAGGGTCAATGCGAAGGTGATGGCCGACCCGCGGATGCAGAAGGCTCCGCCGGACATGCCGTTCGATCCCAGACGCATGGCCCATGGCGGTTTCAAGACGATCGTCGCTGCCTAGCCAGATGCGGTTCCAGAGCAAGCGATCGGTGCGCTCGGCAGTCATGGGCGATAGGACCCGAAGTCGACGGGGATGACTCCGGTGCCAGGTCCGTAGCCAACGCATGCGGAAGCTTCGCGGCGTGCTCCTGGCGAGTGCAATGATCCTGCTCCTGTCGTCAGTCGCCGGCGGTCCAGCGATCGCCCAAAGGATCGGTATCACATCGGCAGTTGCCGGGGATCCGACCGGGAAGCCGCCCGATGAGATCGAGCGGGTCCTCCGCGTCGGGATCGACGTGAGGGCGGGGGAGGTCGTCACAACGGGCGTGGCGGATCGTGCTCATCTTCTGTTCCTCGACGGAACTGCTCTGACGATCAGCAACCAGGCGCAGGTTACCCTCGACCGGTTCGTCTATGACGTGGACCAGAAACTCGGCGATCTCACGCTCTCGGCGACGAAAGGCGTGTTTCGCCTCGTCGGCGGCAGGATCAGCAAGAAGACGCCGATCACCGTCGTGACGCCATCGGCCACGCTTACCATCCGCGGGGGTATTGCGATGTTCAGCGTCGAGCCGACGAAAACCGTCGCGACCTTCTTGTTCGGCCATGAAATGACGATGACCAGCCAAGGGAGGACCCAGAGCGTGACCATCCCCGGCTTCCAGGTCAGCACAAGTTTCGGCCAGGCGCCGAGACCGGCTGTGCGCCCCTCACGAGGGAGTCTCGCCGACAGTATCGGCAGGCTCGAAGCGGCATCGGGCCGGCCTGGGTCCCGCGCCGACGGGGCGGCGATGGCAACCGGCTTTGCGGACGCCAATTCCGGCAAGGGCCCAAGCGCCCTCGGACCTGTCCAAGGCGGACCGGCGCCGCGCGGTCTCAGCGGCGCCGCGGGTCCGGGGGGACAGCCGCGGATCGGTGGTCCGGGAATCGGTGGCGGCGGATTCGATTCCATTCCCGGCCTTCCGCCGGCCAATTCGCTAGCGGGAGCGAGCGCTCCGCGTCCGGCGCCCTAGTTCCGTTTCACGTCAGTCGGGCGTAACGCCGAATCGGCGCTGCCAGAACTCGCGGGACCGGCGCTCGCCGACGTCGCAGCCCAGCTCGTATTCGGGTCGTATGAAGCGGGTGTAATCGTCGTCGATCGCCCGGCGCGAGCCGCCGCCCGACTGCGCAAGCTGGACGCGATCGCGCGGCGTGCCGAGTTCGCGGATGTCGAAGTCGTTCAACGGGCCGATGTCGGCCACTTCCTGCAACAGCTTCTTTCGGATGGCGCGGGGAAAATCCTCGAAGCTGCGCGCGACCTCGACGAAGGAGCGCGGCCCGCCGGTGACGCAGTGCAGGTAGTACTTGTCGAGGTCGTCCTCGGCCGGGAAGCCGAAGGGGTTGGGGCGGCCGTTCATGATCGGCAGCCCGTTGATGATGATCCGCTGTTTCAGGGCGTCGTGACGGACCTCGGTGACCAGGCCGCCATCGTTGTTCGATCCATCGCCGGATATATCGAGCACTTTTCGGTCGGCGTCGTAGGGTATGCGGCCATACATCGGGATGGCAAAGCGGATGGCCCCACTGATCGAGGTGCGACGAGCGATCGAAATCGGTGCATCGCCGAGGCGGCGGGTGAAGTCCGCGATCGCGGCCTCCGAATCGAGCAGTGTCCAGTCGATCAGCAGCTTCTGGACCCATGAGTCGGACCATTCGAAGTAGGCAACGGCGATACGACCGTGATTGCCGCCCAGAATCGCCCTGACGATGACCGGGTCGTTAAAGGCGTCGACATAACCCTGGCGCTGCAGCTTGGCCTCGTCGGGATCGATGCTGCCGGAGATGTCGATTGCCAGCACCAGCGCGAGGTCCACTTCCTTTCGCTCCTGGGCAGCCGCCGGAAGCGCCAGGAAAAGAAGGGCGATCAGACCAACCAGTCGGGCCACGGCGACCTCCGCGTTCGTTACGCTTCAGAGGCAAGAACCATACCGTCCGTCGTGTGCCGGTGTCAGCACGCCACTGGACGAGGGGTGGCGGCGGTCGCTAGCCTCGCAGGAAAGAAATGGAGGAAGGTCATGGACTTGACGCTCAGCAGGGAAGACGAGGACTTCCGCACCGAGGTTCGGCGTTTCCTCGACGAGAACCTGACCCAGGATCTGCGGGAGGCCGGGCGCAAGACCACCGGAGTGTTCGCCGACTATGCCGCCGGGATGCGGTGGCACAGAATTCTGGCGCGCCGCGGCTGGTCGGCGCCGAGCTGGCCGAAGGAATATGGCGGCACCGGCTGGAGCGCCACCCAGCGTTATATCTTCAGCCGCGAATGCATCGCGGCCGACGCACCCCGCATCTTCGCGATGGGCCTGCGCATGGTCGGGCCGGTCATCATGAAGTTCGGCACGCCGGAGCAGAAGGCCAAGTACCTGCCGCGCATCGTGTCCGGGGACATCACCTTCTGCCAGGGCTACTCCGAGCCGGGCTCGGGATCGGACCTCGCCAGCCTCAAGACCCGCGCCGACCGCGACGGCGACGACTATGTGATCAACGGGACCAAGATCTGGACGACCGGCGCGCATGTCGCCGACCACATGTTCTGCCTGGTGCGGACCTCCTCCGAAGGCAAGCCGCAGGACGGCATCTCCTTCGTGCTGATCGATTCCATGAAGACGCCGGGCCTCACCGTCGCGCCGATCATCACGCTGGCCGGCGACCACGAGGTCAACCAGGTCTTCTTCGACAATGTCCGCACGCCCGTCGCCAACCGCATCGGCCCCGAGAATGCCGGCTGGACGGTCGCCAAGTACCTGCTGGAGTTCGAGCGCGGCGGCGAAGCCTACACGCCGAACCTCTACGCCCGGCTCGAGGACGTGAAGCGCATCGCAAGGGAAGAGGCGGCCGACGGATCGGGCCGCCTGATCGCCGAGCGCGGCTTCGTCGAGCGGCTGGCCGAGGCCGAAATGGACATCCAGGCGCTCGAGATGATCGAGATGCAGGTCCTGTCAGACCTCAGTCGTGGCCGCAATCCCGGCGCGGTCTCCTCGTCGATGAAGATCAGGGGCAGCGAGACCCTGCAGAAGCTCGACCATCTCGGTGTCGAGGCGCTGGCATGGTACGCCGCGCCTTTCGAGCCGGAAGCCCGCGAACTCGGCCACAACGAACCGACCGTGGCGCCCGAGTGGGGCGTCAGCGCGATGCCGCTCTACCTCAACAACCGGGCCTCGACGATCTATGCCGGATCCAACGAGATCCAGCGCAACATCATCGCCAAGGCCGTGCTGGGACTGTGAGCCCTGTCGCGAAGCTCTTGTAAGCGCGCAATACACTTCACATCTGTAGGGCTATGACAGATCCTTATTCCGTCCTGGGTGTGCCGCGGACCGCCTCCGAGGACGACATCCGGAAGGCGTTCCGCAAGCTCGCCAAGAAGTACCATCCCGACCTGAACCCCGGCGACAAGGCGGCGGAGGCCAAGTTCAAGGAGATCGGCCAGGCCAACGACATTCTCTCCGACGCCGAGAAGCGCCGGCGCTTCGACGCCGGCGAGATCGATGCAACCGGCCAGGAGATGCCGCCGCGCGGCTTCTATCGCGACCATACCGGCGGGCATGGCGGCAAGTACGACCATGCCGCGGGGCATGAATCCTTCGTCGACATGGGCGGCATCTTCTCCGAGATGTTCGGCGAGCGCCGCGGCGGCGGCGCGGGCTTCGCGCCCGGCGGCTTCGACATGGGCGGCATGCCCGTCACCTACAGCCTGCGCGTCCCGTTCCTGGTGGCGGCGCGCGGCGGCAAGCAGCGGGTCACCTTGCCCGACGGCAAGACGCTCGACATCGACGTGCCGGAAGGCACGACCGATGGGCAGACCCTGCGCCTCAAGGGTCAGGGCATGCCCGGCACGAAGGGCCGGCCGCCGGGCGACGCCTATGTCGAGATCCACGTCGATCCGCACGCCTTCTTCCAGCCGCGCGACAACGACATCCACGTCGATCTGCCGGTCACGCTGACCGAGGCCACCCTGGGCGGCAAGGTCAAGGTCCCCACGGTGGGCGGTGCCGTGATGCTGAACGTTCCGGCCGGCTCCAACACCGGCACCTCGCTGCGGCTCAAGGGACGCGGCCTGCTCGACCGCAAGTCGGGCCAGCGCGGCGACCAGTACGTGAAGCTGAAGGTCGTGCTGCCCGAAGCGCCGGACGACAAGCTGAAGGCGTTCCTCGAGGGCTGGGAGGCGGGTCGCGCCTACGATCCGCGCAAGGAGATGGAGCAGTTCACATGACGACGCTGGACGAGCTGTTGCGCCAGCACGGGCGGCTGACCGAAGTCCATGTCGAGCGCTGGGTGGCGCGTGGCCTGCTGCGACCGGCCGGCGGCGGCGACAGCTGGCGATTCGAGCAGATCGACGTCGCCCGTGCGCGCCTGCTGGGCGAGCTGGTCGACGAGCTGGGCTTCGACGACGAGTCGGTCGAAACGGTGGTCGACCTGGTCGACCAGGTTCACACGCTGCGCCGCCAGCTCGACCTGCTGGGCCATGCCATCGCCGAGCAGCCTGCCGCCACCCGCGAGGCCATCGCCGTGGCGCTCGACCGCCTCTCGCGGCGGTAGTTCAGCGCGCGGCCCGGCCGAGGGCGCGCATCGTTTCGAAATGGGCGGCCATGGTCGCGGGCTTGGCCGTTGCGACGCTGCCCACGATCGTGTCGCGTACCGGCCCGTAGCCCACGAAGCCCAGGATGTTGCGCTTCAGGTTCTTCACCGCGTGTGCGCGGAAGTACCAGCGGTAGACGAGCGCCGGCATGCCCATGGTGACGACGATCCGGGCGCTGCGCCCGCCGAGATGCTTCTCCGGGAAGCCGTTGGGGCGATAGGCGAAGGCGAAGCCCGGCCGCAGCGCCTGTTCGAAGAAGCCCTTCAGGAGGGCCGGCATGTCGCCCAGCCACAGCGGGAAGACGACCACGAGATGATCGGCGCGGCGGATCGCCTCCTGCGCCGCCGCGATGTCGGCCGGCGCGGTTCCGTGCTCGAATTCGCTCTGGGAGCGCATCAGGTCGAACTGCAACGTCCCGATGTCGAGCCGTTCGACCGTATGGCCGCCCGTGGCGGCACCTTCAGCGTAGGCGTCAGCCAATGCGCCGCACAAGCCCTTGCGCGCCGTATCGGGATGGCCGTTCAGGATCAGGATACGCTTCCCCATGCGCGCCACGCTCGCATGGGGAGGCCTGCCGGTCCTTGACGTGGATCAGGGCCGATCGCCTATTCCGGCTGCACGCCGGCGCGTTTCACCGCGTCGCCCCAGGCGGCGCAGCCGGTCGTCAGGATCTCGGCCATCTCCGCCGGCGTCGTGCCGGTGGCGATCAGGCCCATGTCGAGGAGCTTCTCCTTGCCCTCGGGAGTCTGCACCAGCTTGCGGATCTCGGCGCTCAGCCGTTCGACGATCTCCCTGGGCGTGCCGGCCGGCGCCATGATGCCGTTCCAGCCGGTCAGGTTGATCTTGTAGCCGGCCTCCTCGAAGGTCGGCACGTCGGGCAGGCGCGGCCAGCGCTGGGCGGAGGTGACGGCGAGCGGCGTCAGCTTGCCGCCGTTGATCGCGCCGCCGCTGGAGGCGAGGTCCTGGATGGTCACCGGTATGTGGCCGGCCACGACGTCCTGCACCGCCGGTCCGGCGCCCTTGTAGGGGACGTGCGTCATGTCGAGCTTCTCGGCCTGGTTCAGCATCTCGCCCCAGATATGCGAGGAGGAGCCGTTGCCGAACGAGGCGAAGTTGACCTTGCCCTTGCGCTCCCTGGCCCAGGCGACGAATTCCTTCACCGATTTGACGCCCAGCGAGG
>JBKBLH010000007.1:165852-182280 GCA_046296475.1 Reyranella sp. | reverse complement strand
GCCCCCTCGGAAGCCTCGGGGCAGGCTCCGGTCGAGACGACGGGTGAGGTGGGCCGGGACTGAATTGCACTCACTCGAGCCAAACCACCCCACCAACCTCATCCTGAGGAGCGCCGCGAAGCGGCGCGTCTCGAAGGATGGGAACCCGCACCGTGCCTGTCGCCCATCCTTCGAGACGCCGCTGCGCGGCTCCTCAGGATGAGGGCGGGGAGAAGCATGATTCGCGGTCCGATCCGGGGCACCGGGACGACAAATAGTGGTCCCCCATGCCGCTGCACAACATGTTGTGTCGCGTTTGGCGCGCGGGAGGGCCCTTTCCCCGACAGTTATTGCGCTTATTGCGTTTGTTTCGAATGTCCGGCCCGAAAACGCGCCCGGACCGCGAAACCACCAAAGGAACACAGGCCGGCAACCCGCGTTGTCCTCTACCTTTTTCGCACTCCCATCCCCGCACCGACCCGGAGACAGCCCCTCCCATGAAGACCCTCCCCCTGGCCCTCGGCCTCGCCGCCGCCTTCGCCGCCGCCGGCTGCACCCAGTTCGAGCAGGCGATGGCCCCGCCGCCGCCCAGCGCGCTGTCGCAGCCGATCGCGGCCTCCGAGGTCGAGTGGTCGCGGAGGAGCGGCAGCAACACGGTGAGCGGCATCGCGACCATGAAGGCGGGCGACACGACCCACACCTGCGCCGGCCAGGGCGCCAACCTCATCCCCGACAGCGCCTATGCCCGCGCCCGCATGCGGGCGATCTTCGGCAACGACACGCGCGGCACCCGCGCCGCCAGCCTGGCGCCGGTGAAGTTCGACCGCGACGACCCGCTCTACGTCTCGACCCTGCGCCGCACCACCTGCGACGCCTCGGGCAGCTTCTCCTTCCCGCGCGTCCCCGACGGCGTGTGGTACGTCACGACCGCCGTGAAGTGGGACGGCCCGGGCGACCGCGCCGAGGGCGGCTCGATGATGAAGCGGGTGGACGTGCGGGGCGGGAGGCTGGTGAAGGTGACGTTGCCGTAGCGAATCCATCAGGGTCAAATAGACAATCAAGTCGCGCGGCTACGCACTTGGATGCACTCTGGGAGATGGCAGATCAAATCGCTGGCGCCGAGTTCACACTCACGCCCGCGGAAGCATTTGTACTAGGTGGGGCCATACTGCTTCACGATTCGGGAATGACGATTGCCGCCTTTCCCGGCGGCCTGCCTGATCTTGCTAATGACGTAGCTTGGAAAGACATTGCCCATCACGTTCTTCGCAACAAAGGAATCAAAGAGCCAACAAAAGCACAAATCGCAAATCGATGTGCTCCTCTGGAGTGGATTCCAAGTAGGAGTGGCTAGTGCAGAATCGAAAGAGAATTTGGCCCATAGTCTCCAACATTTGCGCTGGCGGTTCGCCGATGCAGTTGACTAGCTTGTGAAGCGCCAGACGGGGCGGCGATCTCACTCCCCACCCCTGATCCGCCCGCCCGCGTGCTACAGTACCAGCCCCATGCCGCCTCTCTCGCGCCGCACCTGGAGCTGGACCTTCGATCTGCCGCCGTCCGTGTTGTGGCCGGTGCTGGCCGACACCAACCGCTTCAACGAGGCGATGGGCCTGCCGCCCTATGTGCTGGAGGAGACGCCGCAGCCCAACGGCACGGTGCTGCGCCGCGGCCGGGGCAAGGCGGCGGGGTTCACGCTCGACTGGGAGGAGAAGCCCTACGAGTGGGTGCTGGGCCGGCATTTCAACGTCTCTCGGGTCTTCTCCAAGGGGCCGTTCCGCCGCTTCGGGCCGGTGTTCGATCTCGAGCCCGACGGCAAGGGCGGCTCGGTGGTGCGCTACGCGCTCGAATGGGAGCCGCTCACCCTGATGGGCCGCCTGTTTGGCCGGCGGCTGGCCGAACAGGCCGGCGCCGCCGTGGGAAAGCGCATCCTGGAGGCGGTGGCCCATCTCAAGGGCGAGCGCGAGTCGCCGTTCGAGCTGCCGAAGCCCGCGCTGCCCGATGGCGCGTTCGAGCGCGCGGCGGCGATGACGGCCGAGATCGACCGCAGCCCCTACGGCAACGGGCTGGGCCGGGTGCTGACCGGCACGGTGCTGGGCGGCATGGCGAGCGACCTCGCCCATCTCAAGCCCAAGCGGCTGGCGCGCCAGATCGGCGTGACGCCGCGCGCCGCCACCGAGGCCTGCCTCGCCGCGGTGCGGGCGGGGCTGCTGACCATGAGCTGGGACCTGCTCTGCACCAACTGCCGCGGGCCCAAGCTCTCGGCCTCGGCCCTGTCGGAACTGCCGCGCGGCGCGCACTGTCCCTCCTGCAACATCGATTACGACCGCGACTTCGAGAAGAACGTCGAGCTCTCCTTCGCGCCCGCGCCCTCGGTGCGGCCGCTGATGGTGGGCGGCTTCTGCCTCTCGGGGCCCATGGCGACGCCGCATGTCGTGGTCCAGCTTCTCCTGGCGCCGGGGGAGCGGCGGCGCGTTTCGGTCGATCTGCCGCCCGGCCGCTACCGGCTGCGCACGCTGCATCCCGGCGAAACGGTCGATGTCGAGCATGAGGGCGGGGCGTTCCCCGGCCTGCGGGTGACGGCGGCGGGCGTCGAGGCTTTGCCGCCGGGTTCGGGCGAGGCGGGGTCCATCGAGTTCGTGAACGAGGCGGGCTTCGAGCTGGCGGCGCTGATCGAGGACCGGACCTGGACGCGCGAGGCGCTGACCGTGCCGGAGGTGATCTCGCTGCAGGCCTTCCGCGACCTCTTCGCCGCCGCGACCCTGCGGCCGGGCGACGAGGCGGGGGTGAGCCAGGTGGCGCTGCTCTTCTCCGACCTGCGCGGCTCGACCGCGCTCTACGAGCGGCTGGGCGATGGTGCGGCCTACAATGTCGTGCGCGAGCATTTCGCGCTGCTGGCGTCCATCGTGCGCGACCATGACGGCGCGGTGGTGAAGACCATCGGCGACGCCGTCATGGCCTCGTTCGGCGATCCCGCCGACGCGGTGCGGGCGGCGCTCGCCATGCAGGGGCGGATCGCCGACCAGGATCTGTCGCTGAAGCTCGGCGTCCACATGGGCCCCAGCGTGGTGGTGACCCTGAACGACCGGCTCGACTATTTCGGCTCGACGGTGAACATGGCCGCCCGCCTGCAGGGCCAGAGCGACGGCGGCGACGTGGTGCTGAGCCGTGCCGTCGCCGACGATCCCGCGGTGCAGGGCGTCATCGCCGATGTCGCCAAGCGCGAGGAAGAGGTCGCGCTGAAAGGCTTCGACCGCCCGGTGGGGTTCGTGCGGCTGACACCGCCGCGTAAAGGTCCCTCACTGCGTTCGGGATGACATCGTTTGTTTGATTGGCGCACTGCGTCAACTCCGACAAAATTGTCATCCCGAGCGCAGTGAGGGACCTTTCGTCTTCTGGACTCACGTCCCGAAGAACGCCCCCATCACGGCCGCCGCTTCGTCGTTCGCCTTGAGCCCCTGCTGCAGGAAGCGCGTGAGGGAGAAGAAGCCGTGGATGGTGCCGGGGTAGTTGACGTAGGTGGTCTTCACGCCGGCGTCGATCAGGCGGTCGGCATAGGCGCGGCCCTCGTCGCGCAGCGGGTCGTAGCCGGCGGTGAGGACGAAGGCGGGCGGCAGGCCGCTGAAGTCCTTTGCCAAGAGCGGCGACAGGCGCAGGTCCGAAAGGTCGGTGCCGGCCGGGACATAGGCCTTCCAGAACCAGTCCATCAGGCCCTTGCTGAGGAAATAGCCCTCGGCGAATTGCCGGCGCGAGGCACTCTCCTGGCTCGAATCGGTCGCGGGATAGATCAGCATCTGGAAGGCGGGGCCCTGCTCCTTGGCGTCGCGCATCGCCTGGCAGACGACGGCGGCCACCGCGCCGCCCGCCGAATCGCCGCCGACCGCGAGGCGCTTCGGGTCGGCGCCCATCGCCGGGGCGTTGTCCCTGACGTGGCGGAACGCGGCGATGCCGTCGTCGATCGGGGCGGGGAAGGGATGCTCGGGCGACAGGCGGTAGTCGATCGAGATGACCTGGCAGCGGCTCTTGTTGGCGAGCCGCCGGCAGGTCGAATCGTGGGTCTCGATGGTGCCGATCACGAAGCCGCCGCCGTGATAGTAGATCAGCGTCGGCAGGCTGCCCGGCGTGACGCCGAGCGGGAGATAGCGGCGGTATTTGATCGCGCCGCCGGGACCCGCGAATTCGCCGTCGATGGTTTCCGCGACCTCGGGCGGATCGGCCTCGCTGTCCTCCGACATCTTGTCCACGGCCTGGCGGCCGATCGCGTGCGGCAGGGTCTCGAGCTTCGGCCGGCCGGCCCTGGTGGCCTCCTCCATCAGGTCGAGCAGGGTGCGGGCTTCGGCGTCGAGCATCGGTTCCTCCGGTTCGTCGGCGCGGAGAGTGCGCGGGCGGGCGGGGCGGGACAAGCGGGGATCGAGGGGGGGGTGATCCGGCGCGCCTGCGTTCGGCGTACAACCGGCATGTCCTCGACCTTCCCGCCGCCCTCCCGCTTCTCCCTCCTAGGCCTGCTCGCGCTGCTGGGCGCCTGCGCCTCGCCGCCGGACGCCACCGTCGCCGCCTCGGCGCCGCCGCTGGTGCTGGAACAGTTCTTCCCCGGCCGCACGGTCGGGCAGGGCGTGTTCATCAACAGCTGGACCGGCTCGCAGCGCCGCTTCGACGTGGTGATCGACGGCAGCTGGGACGGCCGGACGCTGACCCTGGTCGAGGACTTCGCCTTTGCCGACGGCGAGAAGGACCGCAAGACCTGGCGCCTCGAACGCACCGGACCCGGCACCTACACCGGCACGCGCGAGGACGTGGTCGGCGAGGCGCGGGCCTGGACCGAGGGCAAGGCGGTGCGGCTGGAATATTCGGTGAGCCTCGGCGGCTGGACCGTCGACTTCCGCGACGTGCTGGCGCTGAACCCCGACGGCTCGCTGATCAACAAGGCCACCGTCGGCAAATGGGGCCTCCGCGTCGGCCGGGTCGAACTCGAGCTGCGGCGGGCGCCGGGGAGCTGACTCGGGTCGAGTTGGCTGCAATGGAGCGCGCCACTCCAGTGGCGCTCAGTACTCGGCGATCAGGACGAATGAGCGCAACTGGAGTTGCGCGCTCCAACGGTTAACGCTTCGAGCACACCCAGCCTTAAAACTCGACGTCGAGCTCCTCGACATCCTCGTGTTCGGCCTTGGCGGCTGTGGTCCATTCGACCATCGCGGGGAAGGCGAGCATGAGGTCGCGGTAGCCGGCGGAGGCTTCGTCGAGCTTCACGTTGTAGGTCTGGAAGCGGGTGCAGACCGGGGCGTACATGGCGTCGGCCATGGTCGGGGTCTTTCCGAAGAGATAGGGCCCGCCATACTTCTGCAGGCAGTCGCGCCAGATCGCGGTCACCCGCTCGATGTCGGCCTGGGCGCCGCCCCACACCTTGAAGCTCTCGTGACGCACCTTGAGGTTCATCGGCAGGGCCGAGCGCAGGTTGGCGAAGCCCGAATGCATCTCGCCGCAGACCGCGCGGCAATGGGCGCGCGCGACCGGATCCCTGGGCAGGAGGCCCGCATCGGGCTTGATCTCGTGCAGATACTCGGCGATCGCCAACGTGTCCCAGACCTTGACCTTGCCGTGCTCCAGCGACGGCACGAGGAACGACGGCGAGAGCAGCAGCAGCTCGGCGCGGGTGGAGGGATCGTCCCAGGGCGCGACCCGCTCCTCGAAATCCAGCCCGGCCATCCGGCACAGGAGAAAGCCTCGGAGTGACCAAGAGGAATAGTTCTTGCTACTGATGGTGAGCGAGGCCTCGGCCATGGACTCCACCCCTCCCGGTTGGTGGTTGTCTGTATCTTAGGTGCCCTCGCAGATGCAAATTCCGAGCCGGGCGCCCGCTATGCTCTATGCGATGTATCAGACCGCCGCCGACATGATGCTCCCGGTCCGTCTCTGGGCCACGGCGGCGGGGCACACGCTCTCCGCCGGCGGCGATTCGAGACCCGAGAGCTGGCGGGCGGCCAGCGCGCTGTGCGAGATGACGACGCGGGCCACGCTGACCCATCGCCGGCCGTCCTTCGGCATCAGCGAGGTGCCCTACGGCAACCAGACGGTGGCGGTGCGCGAGGAGGAGGTCTTCGCCACCCCGTTCGGCACGCTGCTGCGCTTCGCCAAGGTGGGCGTGGCGCCGCAGCCCAAGGTGCTGCTGGTCGCGCCTCTTTCAGGGCATTTCGCGACGCTTCTGCGCGATACCGTGCGCGTCCTGCTGCCCGACCACGACGTGCACATCACCGACTGGGCCAATGCCCGCGACGTCGGCATCTGGAACGGCCGCTTCGGCTTCGACGAATATGTCGAGCACCTGATCAGGTTCCTCGAGGTGATGGGGCCCGGCGCCCATGTCATCGCCGTCTGCCAGCCCTGCGTCCAGGCGCTGGCGGCGGTGGCGATCATGGCCGAGGACGACAATCCGGCGCAGCCGCGCAGCATGACCCTGATGGCGGGCCCGATCGACACCCGCATCAGCCCGACCAAGGTCAACGAGCTGGCGATGGGCAAGCCGATCGAGTGGTTCGAGCAGAACCTGATCCATCGCGTGCCGATCCGCTATGCCGGCGCGACGCGGCGGGTCTATCCGGGCTTCGTGCAGCTCACCGCCTTCATGAGCATGAACGCCGAGCGCCACATCAAGGCGCAGGTCGATCTCTACAGGCACCTGGCCAAGGGCGAGACCGAGCAGGCGAAGACCATCAAGGACTTCTACGACGAATATTTCGCCGTGCTCGACCTGACGGCGGAGTTCTACCTCGAAACGGTGCAGTGGGTGTTCCAGGAGCACCGGCTGCCCAAGGGGGAACTCGAGTGGAAGGGCCGGCGGGTCAATCCCAAGGCGATCCGCCGCACCGCGCTCTTCACCATCGAGGGCGAGCGCGACGACATCTGCGCGCTGGGCCAGACGGTGGCGGCGCACGATCTCTGTTCCAGCCTGCGGCCCTATCGCAAGAAGCATTACATGCAGGCCGGCGTCGGCCATTACGGCGTGTTCAGCGGCCGCCGCTGGGCCGGCCAGATCTACCCGCTGGTGCGAAACACGATTTTGGCCAACGAATAAGCGGGTCTTTTGGGGGCCGGAAATCCGCAGTACATTGCGGGCATGGCCGATTTTCCGAAGAAGACCCTCGCCGACTGGGAAAAGCTTGCAGCGAAGGAGCTGCGCGACCGCCCGCTGGATGATCTCACCTGGATGACCCCGGAGGGCATCCCGGTGAAGCCGCTCTACACCGCGGCCGACCTCGAGGCGCTCGAGACGGTGGGCTCGCTGCCGGGCTTCCCGCCCTTCACCCGCGGGCCCAAGGCCACGATGTACACGGGCCGCCCCTGGACGGTCCGCCAGTATGCCGGCTTCTCGACCGCCGAAGAGAGCAACAAGTTCTATCGCGCCAATCTCGCGGCCGGCCAGATGGGCCTGTCGGTGGCCTTCGACCTCGCCACCCATCGCGGCTACGATTCCGACCATCCGAGGGTGATCGGCGACGTCGGCAAGGCGGGCGTCGCGATCGATTCCGTCGAGGACATGAAGATCCTGTTCGACGGCATCCCGCTCGACAAGATGAGCGTGTCGATGACGATGAACGGCGCCGTGCTGCCGGTGCTCGCGGGCTACATCGTCGCCGCCGAGGAGCAGGGCGTGCCGCAGGACAAGCTGTCGGGCACGATCCAGAACGACATCCTCAAGGAGTTCATGGTCCGGAACACCTACATCTATCCGCCCGGACCCTCGATGCGCATCGTGGCCGACATCATCGAGCACACGGCGCTCCACATGCCCAAGTTCAACTCGATCTCGATCTCCGGCTATCACATGCAGGAGGCGGGCTCGACGCTGGTGCAGGAGCTCGCGTTCACGCTCGCCGACGGGCTCGAATACGTGCGCGCGGCCAAGGCCAAGGGCCTCGACATCGACGCCTTCGCGCCGCGGCTCTCGTTCTTCTTCTGCATCGGCATGAACTTCTTCATGGAGGCGGCCAAGCTGCGCGCGGCGCGCTTCCTGTGGGCCGAGCTGATCAAACCGTTCGAGCCCAAGAAGGCCGATTCGCTGTCGCTGCGCACCCACTGCCAGACCTCGGGCGTCTCGCTGACCGAGAAGGATCCGTACAACAACGTGATCCGCACCGCCTACGAGGCGATGGCGGCGGTGCTGGGCGGCACCCAGTCGCTGCACACCAACTCGTTCGACGAGGCGATCGCGCTGCCGACGCCGACCTCGGCCCGCATCGCGCGCAACACGCAGCTCATCCTCCAGCACGAGACCGGCGTCACCAAGGTCGTCGATCCGCTGGCCGGCAGCTACTACGTCGAATCGCTGACCGCGAGCCTGGTCGCCGAGGCGCGCAAGCTGATCGAGGAGGTCGAGGCGCTGGGCGGCATGACCAAGGCCGTCGAGGCCGGCATGCCCAAGATGCGCATCGAGGAGGCCTCGGCCCGCCGCCAGGCCCGCATCGATCGCGGCGAGGAGATCGTGGTCGGCGTCAACAAGTTCCAGCTCAAGGAAGAGCCGCCGATCGACATCCTCGACGTCGACAATGTGGTCGTGCGCGAGGCCCAGGTGAACCGCCTGAACAAAATCCGCGCGACCCGCGACGAGGCGAAGTGCGTCGCCGCGCTGAAGGCGCTGGGCGAGGCCGCGCGCAACGGCACCGGCAATCTCTTAGGCCTCTCGATCGAGGCGACCCGAGCCCGAGCCACGGTGGGCGAGATCTCCTCGGCGCTGGAAGGCGTCTACGGCCGCTACCAGGCGACCATCCGCTCGATCTCCGGCGTCTATGCCGGCGAATGGGAGGGCGATGCCGGCCTCGACCGCATCCGCACCGACATCGCCGCCTTCGCCGAGGAGGAGGGCCGCCGGCCGCGCCTCATGGTCGTGAAGATGGGCCAGGACGGGCACGATCGCGGCGCCAAGGTGATCGCCACGGCTTTTGCGGACCTGGGCTTCGACGTCGATGTCGGGCCGCTGTTCCAGACGCCCGAGGAGGCCGCGCGCGCCGCCATCGAGAACGACGTGCACGTAATCGGCATCTCGAGCCAGGCCGCCGGCCACAAGACGCTGGTGCCGCAGCTGATCGAGGAACTCGCGAAACAGAACGCCTCGGAGATCATGGTCGTGGTCGGCGGCGTCATCCCCGCCCAGGACTACGACTTCCTGAAGAAGGCCGGCGTCGCGGCGATCTACGGCCCGGGCACCAACATCCCCGCCGCCGCCGCCGAGATCCTCTCGATCCTCCGCCAGCGCGACCAGAAGCGCGCGGCTTAAATCCAAATCCGTCGTACTGAGCGGAGCCGCCCAAAGGGCGGCGCAGTCGCCGCCCCTCTTTTTCTCCGCACTATCTGCTGACGCACAAATGAGGTCCTTCGCCTGGGCGCCTTGGCGGCTCCGCCCAGGACGACGGGAGGGAATTACTTCCGCATCGCCTGGCTTTCGTCGGGTGTCATCGGGCGTTCGCGGAAGGAGAGGATGCGGCCGCGGATCGTGCCGAAGCCGGTCTGGGCTTCGAGCTTGGCGGGGTAGCGCATCTGGCTCCGGTCGAGGTGGGCCAGCCAGATGCGCATGGGACGCTCGCGCTCGGTCTCGGCTTCCTTCGGTGCGCTGTCGAACTCGCCGGCGACGCGCCGGGTGAAGATCTCGCAGACGAGAACGTCGCCCTGCGCGCCGGGGATTCCCGACTTGGCCGCGGACTCGGTGCCGACCTTCTTGATGATCACGTCGATGCGGCGCTTGCCGTCGTTGGTCGGCACCGTGCGGTCGCAGGCCGCGTCGCCGGCCATGCCGACGCTCAACGCCGCCGAGAGCGGGTCGAGCGAGCCGCGCCGCTGCTCGTCCGAGATCGTGTTCTGCGGCGAGGGCTTGTAGGCGGGGTTGTGCTGCTCCTGCAGCGTGCCGCCGGCATACTGCGCCACCCAGGTGCGCGGCTTGTCGCCGACGACGATGGACAGCGAGCCGGCGGTCGGCTGCGCGCCCTGCGGGGAGAAGCCGCCCCAGGCGCGGTTGCGGCCGTCATAGTGCATGGTGACCGCGCGCAGGATGCCTTCCTTGAAGGTGCGGCTTTCGATGTCGTAGCTGGAACCGTTGAACTTCGCCGTGAGATCGATGCGGAAGCCGGACAGGCCGGCAAAGGTGATCTCGTAGGCGATGTCGACTTGCCGCGCGGCGGATGTGGCGCTCGGGGCGGTGCTCTGGGCCATCGCCACGCCGGGCACGGCCGTGCTCAAGGCAATCGCTGCAAGGGCCCTACGAAATCTCATGAGACTCCCTTTCTCGGAAGGGCTTACGCCGGCTCGCCGGGCAGGATAGAAGGCCGCGGCGTCCTTCGCCATCCAACATGGTGGCCCAATAAGGCATTTTTCGTTCATGTCGCATCCCGGCCCTGACGGCATTCCCAAGGTGGACGGACCTCGCGCCTGGGGCGTGATCCAGATACTCGGACGGCATCTGTGGCCGACGGATGAAGTTGCACTGCGCGCGCGCGTGGTGGTCGCGCTCGTTCTGCTGGTGGTCGCCAAGCTCACGAACGTCTACGTCCCGCTTCTCTACAAGGACGCCGTCGATGCGCTGGGGACGCCGGCCGCCCAGGCGGTCGCGGTGCCGATCGCGCTGATCGTCGCCTATGGCGTCGCCCGCGTGGCCGCCCAGGCGTTCGGCGAAATCCGCGACGCCATTTTCGCTCCGGTGGCCCAGCGGGCGATCCGCAACCTGGCGCTCGAAGTGTTCGGACATCTGCATGCCCTGTCGCTGCGCTTCCATCTCGAGCGGCAGACCGGCGGCATCAGTCGGGTCATCGAGCGCGGCACGCAGGGCATGGACTTCCTGATCCGCTTCACGACCTTCAACATCCTGCCGACCCTGTTCGAGATCGTCCTGGTCGGCGGCATCCTGTGGAGCCTCTACGACTGGCGCTTCTCGATGGTGACGCTGGTCGTGGTCGGCGTCTACATCGTCTTCTCGATCGTCTTCTCGGAATGGCGCATCAAGTTCGTGCGCTCGATGAACGAGGCCGACACCGAGGCCAATGCCAAGGCGATCGACAGCCTGCTGAACTTCGAGACCGTGAAGTATTTCGGCAACGAGGCGCACGAGGCCCGACGCTACGACGTCGGCCGCCGCCGCTACGAGGATGCCGCCATCCGCTCGAGCCGAACGCTCTCGCTGCTCAACATCGGGCAGGGCGCCATCATCTCGATCGGCCTGGTCGCGGTGATGGCGATGGCGGGGCAGGGCGTGGTCGGCGGCACGATGACGATCGGCGATTTCGTCGCGGTCAACGCCTTCCTGATCCAGCTCTACATGCCGCTCAACATGCTGGGCTTCGCCTATCGCGAGATCCGCAACGCGCTCGTGAACATGGAGAAGATGTTCGGGCTCCTCGACGTCCCGGCGGAGATCGCGGACAGACCGGGTGCGCCGCCGCTCGCCGTCACCGGGGCCGAGATCGTGTTCGACCATGTCGACTTCTGCTACGAGCCGACGCGGCCGATCCTGCACGATGTCAGCTTCCGCGTGGCGCCCGGCCACACGGTGGCCATCGTCGGCTCCAGCGGCGCCGGCAAGTCGACGATCTCGCGCATCCTGTTCCGCTTCTACGACGTGTCGGCCGGCCATGTGCGGATCGACGGCCAGGACATCCGCGACGTCCGGCAGGCGAGCCTGCGCGCCGCGATCGGCGTCGTGCCGCAGGACACCGTGCTGTTCAACGACACGATCTATTACAATATCTGCTACGGCCGTCCGGACTGTACCCGCGAACAGGTGGAGGAGGCGGCGCGGCTCGCCCGCATCCACGACTTCATCCTGTCGTTGCCGCTGGGGTACGAGACCACCGTCGGCGAGCGCGGCCTGAAGCTCTCCGGCGGCGAGAAGCAGCGCGTGGCGATCGCGCGGACGATCCTGAAGAATCCGCGCATCCTGCTGTTCGACGAGGCCACGAGCGCGCTCGATACCCGTACCGAGCAGGAAATCCAGCGATCCCTCGAAGAGGTCAGCCGCGGCCGCACCACGGTGATGATCGCCCATCGCCTGTCGACCATCATCAACGCCGACGAGATCGTCGTGCTCGATCGCGGCCGGGTGGCCGAGCGCGGGCGTCATGGCGAGCTGCTGGCGCGCAACGGGCTCTACGCCGACATGTGGCGCCGCCAGCAGGAGGCCGCCGCCGAGGCCGAGCGCCGGGTCGAGGAGCCGGCCTCCTTCCGCGCCGAAGGGCATCTGCGTGTCGGCGACTAGGCCGGCGACCCCCGGCCCCTGGCGCCCCCTCGTTCCCGTCTTCGCCGCCTGCGCCGCCATCGGCCTGCAGTCCGGCGCGGCGATGCCGCTGGTGCCGCTCGCGCTGGAGCGGCAGGGCCAGGACAAGCTCACCATCGGCATCGTCGCCGCGGCCTGGGCGGTCGGCATGCTGGCAACGGGGCCCTTCATTCCGCGGCTGGCCGCCCGCTTCGGCGCCGTGCCGCTCATCCTGGCCGCCGTGCTGGCCGGTTCGCTCTGCACGGTCGGCTACACCCTGGTCACGCATCCGGCGGCGTGGTTCGCGCTCACCTTCCTGCATGGCGCGGTCGGCGGCGTGCCCTGGGTGGTGAGCGAGATCTGGATGAACCTCGTCGTGGAGGAGAAGCGGCGCGGCCGCGCCATGGCGATCTATGCCGCGATGTTCGCCGGCGGCATGGCGCTGGGCCCCTTCGTGCTCCAGATCGTCGGAGTCTACGGGCCGGTGCCGTTCCTCACCTGCGCCGGGCTCGCCCTGCTGGTCGCGCTGCCACTCCTGCCCTACCGGTACCGGGCGCCGGCGATCCGGCATCATGTCGATGGCGGCTACGGCAGGATCTTCCTGGCGGCGCCGCTCGCCATGCTCGCGGGATTTGCCGGCGGCCTCGGCGAGCAGGTCGCCTTCAGCTTCCTGCCGGTCTATGCCGTCAGCGTCGGCGTCGCGCCCGAGACCGGAGCCCTGTGGCTTTCGGCCTTCGTGGTCGGCAACGTGGCGCTGCAATGGCCGATCGGCTGGCTGGCCGACCATTTCGACCGGCGCGGCGTGCTGGCGGGTCTCGCAATCGTCAGTGCGGGGTTGGTGATCGGCCTCACCTTCGTGCCGGCGCAGTCGCTCTCGATCGTGGGCCTCATCATGCTGTGGGGCGGCATCTCGTTCGCGATCTATCCGGTGGGCCTGGCGCTGCTCGGCCAGCGCTTCAACGGCGGCGACATCGCCCGCGCGAACACCGCCTTCAGCCTGATCTATGTCGTCGGCGGGTTGGTCGGCCGGCCGCTCACGGGCGCGGCGATGGATGCGGTGGGCGAGCCTGGCCTCGGCTGGACGCTGGGCTTCTTCTATGCGGTTGCCGCGCTGGGCGCTTTGCTGGCAATGCGGCGCCGCGGCTGATAAGTCTGGCCGCCGATGAGTGCGTCCGCAGCGATTTCCGGCGGGCCGGCCGATCCGCTTCTCGCGCCCCTGCTGACGGGCGACCGGCGGGCGCTGGCGCAGGCCATCACCCTGATCGAATCGACCCGCAGCGACCACCGCGCGCGCGCCGACGCGCTGCTGGCCGAGGTGCTGCCGCACACCGGCAAGTCGGTGCGGCTCGGCATCACCGGCGTGCCTGGCGTCGGCAAGTCCACTCTGATCGAGCGCTTCGGCCTGTCGCTGCTGGAACGTGGCCGGTCGCTCGCCGTGCTGGCGATCGATCCCTCCTCCAAGCGCGGCGGCGGCTCGATCCTGGGCGACAAGACGCGCATGGAGGAGCTGTCGCGGCGCCGCGAGGCGTTCATCCGGCCGTCGCCGGCCGGAATCACCCTGGGCGGCGTCGCGCGGCGCACGCGCGAGACGATGCTGCTGGTGGAGGCCGCCGGCTTCGACACGGTGATCGTCGAGACGGTGGGCGTCGGCCAGTCCGAGACGGCCGTCTCCGACATGGTCGACATGTTCATCGTGCTGCTGCTGCCGGCCGGCGGCGACGACCTGCAGGGCATCAAGCGCGGCGTGATCGAGCTGGCCGACCTGATCGTGGTCAACAAGGCCGACGGCGACCTGAAGGCGACCGCCAAGCGCTCGGCCGCCGACTACCAGCACGCGCTGCGCATGCTGCGCTCGCCGACCCCCGGCTGGACGCCCGAGGTCACCACGAGCTCGGCCCAGACCGGCGAGGGCATCCTCGATATCTGGGACGTCGTCGAGCGCTTCAACCAGGCGGTGGGCGAGAAGGGCATCCAGAAGCGCCGGGCCGAGCAGGCCCGCGCCTGGATGTGGAACGAAGTCGGCGAGACCCTGCTGGCGGAACTGAAGGGGCACCCCGATGTGCGCCGGCTGGTCGGCGGGCTGGAGCGCGAGGTCGAGGCCGGCCGCCTGACCCCCGCCGCCGCGGCCCGGTCCATGCTACAAGCCTTCCATGGCCGCTAAGTCCTTCCTGAAGCGGGCGCGCCGTGCCGCCGAGGCCCAGAAGGAGCCCTTCTGGAAGCGCAAGACCCTGGCCGAAATGACGAAGCAGGAGTGGGAATCTCTTTGCGACGGCTGCGGCATGTGCTGCGTCAACAAGCTGGAATACGAAGGCACGGGCGAGCTCGTCCAGACCGACACGTGCTGCCGTTTGCTGGATCCCCGCACGGCGCGCTGCAGGGACTACAAGAACCGCAAGAAGATCGTCCCGGACTGCATCCAGCTCACCCCAAAGGTGGTGGCCAAGATGGACTGGCTGCCCAGAACTTGTGGCTACCGCCTGGTCCACTTCAAGCAGGACCTCTATTGGTGGCATCCCCTGGTCTCGGGCGACCCGAACACCGTGCACGAGGCGGGAATCTCCGCCCGCGGGCGGGTGATTCCGGAGGACCAGGTCGAGGACATCAGCGAAAGAGTCGTGGACTGGTTTGCTTGACGGGCACCCTCCGGGCCCGTAAAAAGCCGGCCTTCCCGCCCTCCGGCGGGATCGTTTTTTAGCGGAAATCGCCATGCCTCGTCGTTGCGCCCTCTCGGGCAAGGCCGTCCAGTACGGCAACAATGTGAGCCACGCCAACAACAAGTCGAAGCGCCGGTTCATGTCGAACCTCCAGGTCGCTTCGGTCCTGTCGGATGCGCTGGGACATGCGGTGCGCCTGCGCCTGACTCCCCGCGGCATCAAGACGATCGAGCACAATGGCGGCATCGATGCCTACCTGCTCGACACGAACGACAGCAAGCTCTCGCCCGAGATGAAGGTGCTGAAGCGCCGCGTCGTGTCGGCCAAGGGCAAGAAGGACGCGAAGAAGGCTGTAGCGGCCTAAAGTCTTCCCTCCCCATTCAAATGGGGAGGTGTCGTCGTCTTACGACGACGGAGGGGTCAGACCGGTCGTTCGTCCTCCGGCGCTCTCGGACATTGCAAGCAATGTCCTGTCGCTTCCCAGGCTGAGCTTCGCTCAGCCTTCCACTTCGAACAGCATCAGAATATTGCGCTGAAGCGGATTGAAGTTGTCGTCCGATATCAGCCACAGCAGCGTTTCGCCCCTGGCGCCCCGCGTGGCCGCCAGCCCTTCGAGATTGTCGACGGCATAGGGCGAAGCGAGGCGCGCCAGCTCTTCCGGCTTCACGGTCGCTCCGGGCTTGAGCTCGGCGGCGTCGAATCGCATCACCCGGACCCGAACCCCGCGCACCATGTCGAAGGCCCGCTCCAGGGTGGCGAAGGAGCCGTCCGGCAACACCGCGAGTGCGGTCGGCTTGTAATCGGGAATGGTCGCGTAGCCGAATGACTGCCATTTGTATCGGCCGCCGCCGCCGGGTTTGCCGATCCAGCCCGCCACCGATCCCGGCTGCCGGCTGTACTCCTCGCTGATCGCGATCACCGTGCCGTCGGCCAGGGCTGCCATCGCCTCGATCCCGCCGTTGCCGGGCTGGCGGCCGATGTCGGCGGGCCCTTCGACGGGAAGCGGCGTCGCGGTAAGCGACGGATAGTGCCACAGCCGGTGGCGGCGCTCAAAGGCCACCAGCCAGGATCCATCGGGCAGGCGCGCGAAAGCCTCTGCGTCAGCCTCCGGCTTGCTCTCGATCGGCTTGCCGTCGAGGCCGCGCAGCTGGCCCATCCGCGCCTCGCCGAGGCCGACCAGCATGCCGCTGGAATCGAAGCGGGGCGTGGCGACCAGCCAGGCGCCCTCGTCGGAGATCGACGTGAGGGTGCGATTGTCGGGCGTGACGTGGAGATCCGACAGGCCGCCGAAATTGCGCAGGCTGGCGCGCATCTCGATGCCGCCGCGCCAGACGAGGCGCCCGAGGCGGGTTGCCTTCGGCTCGTCGATTTTGAACGCGAGTGCCGAGCTTTCGATCGTGACGGGCTGTTCCTGCGCGCCGGCCGGCGGCGGCGAGACGCCGGCGCAGGCCGCGACGAGCAGACAGAGCGTGAGAAGGAAGCGGTTCATCACGGGCCCGAAAGCAAATCCGTCGTGGGGGCCGGGGCCCGGCCCAGCGCGGGGCCCGGCGCGCACGACGGACAAAAACA
>JBKBLH010000007.1:105000-165842 GCA_046296475.1 Reyranella sp. | reverse complement strand
GCCCTCCTGGCCCCCCCCCCCCCCCCCCACCCCCCCCCCGCCGCCCCCCCGCCCCCCCCCCCCCCCCCCCCCCGGCTCCCCCCGACGGAAAACTTCAAGCGCTTTAAGCCGCGCGCTTGCCTGACCTGGTTCCCACCTTGCCGGCGCCCTTGGCCGAGCCGCGGGCGGCGCGCGCGTCCTTCTTGTCGTCGTCGTCGAACAGCGAGGCGAGCTGTTCCATCATCGTGCCGCCCAGCTGGTCGGCGTCGACGATCGTGACGGCGCGGCGATAGTAGCGCGTGACGTCATGGCCGATGCCGATGGCGACCAGCTCGACCGGCGAGCGCGTCTCGATCCAGTCGATGACGTCGCGCAGGTGCCGTTCGAGATAGTTGCCGGGGTTGACCGACAGGGTCGAATCGTCGACCGGTGCGCCGTCGGAGATGACCATGAGGATCTTGCGTTCCTCGGGCCGCGGCAGGAGCCGGTTGTGCGCCCACAGGAGCGCCTCGCCGTCGATGTTCTCCTTGAGGATGCCCTCGCGCAGCATCAGGCCGAGGTTCTTGCGCGCACGACGCCACGGCGCATCGGCCGGCTTGTAGATGATGTGGCGCAGGTCATTGAGGCGGCCCGGGTTGGCCGGCTTCCCGGCGGCCAGCCACTGTTCGCGGCTCTGGCCGCCCTTCCAGGCGCGCGTCGTGAAGCCCAGGATCTCGACCTTCACGCCGCAGCGTTCCAGCGTGCGGGCCAGGATGTCGGCGCTCATCGCCGCCACCGTGATCGGCCGGCCGCGCATCGAACCGGAATTGTCGATCAGCAGCGACACCACCGTGTCGCGGAAGTTGGTGTCGCGCTCGGTCTTGAACGACAGAGCGTGCATCGGGTTGGTGACCACGCGGGTGAGTCGCGCGGCGTCGAGGATGCCCTCGTCGAGGTCGAACTCCCAGGCGCGGTTCTGCTGCGCCATGAGGCGGCGCTGCAGCCGGTTGGCGAGCTTGCCGATCACGCCCTGGAGATGGGCGAGCTGCTGGTCGAGATGGTTGCGCAGGCGGCCCAGTTCCTCGGCGTCGCACAGCGCGTCGGCCTCGACGATCTCGTCGAACTTGTTGGAGTAGGCGTGATACTGCTGGCCGGCCGGTTCGTTGCTGAGCGCACCCGGCGGCAGCCACGGACGCTCGGCGCGGCCCGGCTCCTCCTCGTCGCCCGAGCCCATCTGCATCTCGGTCTGCGCCTGGTCGGCGGCCGTCTCGGAGGCGTCGTCCTGCTCGGAGGCGTCCTCGCTCTCCTCGCCCTGGGCGCCGTAGCCCTGGGTCTCGCTCGAATCGCTCTGGTCGTCGCCGGTCTCGTTCGACTGACCGTCGGCGTTCTCCTGGTCCTGCGAGTCCTCGTTGTCGTCGTCCTGCAGCTCTGACGTCTCGTCGCCCAGCTTAAGGTCGCGGATGAGCTGGCGAGCGGCGCGGGCGAAGGCTTCCTGGTTGGTGAGCGACTCGCGCAGCTTCTGGAAGTCGCGGCCGGCGGCGCTTTCGACGTCGGCGCGCCACATGTCGACCATCGCCTTGGCCGATTCGGGCGGCGCGGCGCCGAGCAGCTGCTCGCGGGCGATCAGGCCGATCACGTCGGCGATCGGGGCGTCTTCCTTGGTCTTGATGCGGGCATGGCCGCGCTGGTCGGAGCGCTGGCGCCACAGGGCGGAAAGATTGTCGGCCACGCCGACCATCTTGCGGGCGCCCAACGCCTCGACGCGGACCTGCTCGACAGCCTCGAAGATCGCGCGTGCCGCCTCGCCGCGGGGGACGCGGCGCAGATGGGTCTTGCGATCGTGATGGCGCAGCTTCAGCGCCATCGAATCGGCCTCGCCGCGGACGCGGCTCACATCCTCGGCCGGCAGGTCGCGCGCCGGCACGGTGATGCGGGCCTCCTGGCCCAACAGCGAACCGCCGTCGGGCACGAAGGCCACGTTCACTTCCTTGCGCGACACCGCCCGCATGGTGGTGGCGGTGACGCGACGAAACTCCTCGAGGGGAGTGGAGTCCTTGGCCATGCGGCCCTCTCCGTTAGTGCAGCTTGCCACCCTTGGCGCTCGACGACGGCAGATCCTTGCCGAAGCAGCGCTGGTAATACTCGGCGAGCGTGCTGCGCTCGACCTCGTCGCACTTGTTCAGGAAGGTGAGACGGAAGGCAAAGCCCACGTCGCCCCCGAAGATGCGCGCATTCTCGGCCCAGGTGATCACCGTGCGCGGCGACATGACGGTCGAGATGTCGCCGGCGATGAAGCCCGCGCGGGTCAGCTCGGCCAGCGCCACCATGGCGCCGATCGTCTTGCGGCCTTCCTCGCTGTTGTAGTGCGGCGTCTTGGCGGCGACGATGTTAACTTCCTGCTCGTGCGGCAGGTAGTTCAGCGTCGTCACGATCGACCAGCGGTCCATCTGGCCCTGGTTGATCTGCTGCGTGCCGTGATAGAGGCCCGTCGTGTCGCCGAGGCCGACCGTGTTGGCGGTCGAGAACAGGCGGAACGCCGGATGGGGATGAATGACCTTGTTCTGGTCGAGCAGGGTCAGCTTGCCGTCGACCTCGAGCACGCGCTGGATCACGAACATCACGTCGGCGCGGCCGGCATCGTATTCGTCGAACACCAGGGCGGTGGGATTCTGCAGCGCCCACGGCAGGATGCCCTCGCGGAACTCGGTGACCTGCTTGCCGTCGCGCAGGACGATCGCATCCTTGCCGATCAGGTCGATGCGCGAGATGTGGCTGTCGAGGTTGACGCGCAGGCAGGGCCAGTTGAGTCGCGACGCGACCTGCTCGATGTGGGTCGACTTGCCGGTGCCGTGATAGCCCTGGACCATCACACGGCGGTTGTGGGCGAAGCCGGCGAGGATCGCCATCGTCGTGTCATGATCGAACAGATAGGCGTCGTCGACCTGGGGAACATGCTCGGTCGGCGTGCTGAACGCCGGCACTTCCATGTCGGTATCGATGCCGAAAACCTGACGCGCAGAAACCTTGATATCCGGCATGCCCGAAACATTCTGACGCGCCGCGGTCGTCGTAGAGGCCATCACACGAATTCCTACAAAACAATGCCCGCCAATTGCGGGCCGGATTGATAGTCGCAGGCAGCATTGTGCACTGCAAGCGGCCAAATGCAGGAGCTGCCCCAAGCGGGGCTAAATCATTCCACGGGAAGGTATTCGCAGGCTCGCAGAGTGGAATAGGCTGCGTTGATCTCCTTGAGCTTCTCCTCGGCCTCACGGGCGCCGCCGTTGGCGTCCGGGTGATGGAGCTTCACCAGCTCCTTGTACCGGGATTTCACGACTTTCCGGGTAAGCGGCCATGAAAGTTCGAGGACATCGAGAGCGTTGCGCTCGGCCGGGGTCAGTTGCTCGCTGCCATCGTACTTGGGCGGCGGCTTCTCGCCGAGGCCGGCATCGTCGGCCAGGCCCAGCGGATCCTTGATCTGGGCGTAGGGATTGCCGTTGCGGCGCGCGCCCAGCGGCCAGACCGGCCGGCGCCAGGTCGTGTCGGCGCGGATGTGCGCCTCGATCTGGTCGGAGTCCAGGCCGGCGAAATAATCCCACTTCTTGTTGTAGTCGCGGACATGGTCGAGGCAGAACCAGCGATACTCGTCGAGCCTGTCCCGGGCGCGCGGCGCACGATATTCGCCCTGGAGCTTGCAGCCGGGCGCCTCGCAGACACGCTGGTACGGCTTCGCACCGTCCAGTGCCGCCAAGGGGTTCGCTCGCCGTCGGGCCATCGGGCTAATATGTGTTCAACCAGTTGAACCGGCAAGATGAGGCAAGATGGTCATGGGCAAGGTGGCGACGGCGATTGACAGCAAGCTTCGGGCGGCCTTCGCGCCGGTGCGTCTGGCGATCGAGGACGAATCGTCCAAGCATCACGGCCATGCCGGCTGGCGCGAGGGGGGCGAGACGCATTTCCGGGTGGAGATCGTGTCGCCGGCCTTCGAGGGAAAGACCCGCGTCGCCCGCCAGCGCCTCGTCTATGCCGCTCTCAAGGAAGAACTCGACGCCGGCCTGCACGCGCTGGCGATGGAGACGCTGACGCCGGCGGAGGACAAGAAGGCCTGAATTTCCCGTCGTCCTGAGCGGAGTGAGCGCAGCGAACGCAGTCGAAGGACCTCTTTTCGCTTCAACGCATCGTCCGCCGGAAAAGAGGTCCTTCGACTACGCCACCCTTCGGGCGGCTCCGGTCAGGACGACGGAATTTGTTTACTCTCAGCCCTCCATCTCCACGTCCTTGCCTTCGACGGCGGCGCGGACGGCTTCGGCGTCGGGGCCGGTGTAGAAGTGCGGCACCCAGCGCTTCGTGACCTCGCTGTCGGAGGCCCAGCTGTGGCAGGTGTCGAGCATGTAGGGCTTGCGCCGCGGCTTGGGCGGGGCGTTCGGATCCTTCGGCGGCAGGGTGCCGGTCTTCTCCCGATGCGCGTTGTTGAGATCGCGGGCCTTCTTCGACGACACGGTCTGGAAGGCCGTCGTCGCGACGGGTCCCAGCAACTCGACGATGTGCGTGCAGCCCTGGACGCCGCCCAGCCGCTCGCGCACCGCCCGGTGGAAGCCGCCGCCGATGCGCAGGCCGATCAGCTTGCGGAAGGCCGGCGCGATGTCGCCGCACATCCGGTAGGGCGACTTGTCGGTCACCGCCTCGACATCGACGATCGTGAACTTGTGGTCGATCGTCAGCCGGATCGACATGTCATGGACGAAGTCGCCGGGCTTCAGCGGCCCGCGCCACTCGTTGGCGTGCTCGTAGGTCTTCTCGTCGGTGATGCGGCCCTCGATGTCCCACAGCCCGTCGTCGCGGAAGAAGCCCTGGCAGACGACGCGGCGCGTATGAAGGTGCTGTCGCCCGACCGGCGGCGAAAGCGGCATGGTCGTTCCTCGTGGTGTCGGTTGAAGGTCAGGTGCCCGCCTGTATGGCGGTGGGCGGCACGATCCGCAACTCGGCAACGCGCGTGCCCTCGCGCTTCAGGATCTCGAAGCGAAATCCGTAGAATGCGTAGACCTGGCCCACTTCGGGGATGCGCCGGGCCTCGTGGAGCACCAGGCCCGCGATGGTCGTGGCGACGCTCTCGGGCAGGCCCCAGCCGAATTCGCGGTTGAGGTCGCGGACCGGCACGTCGCCGCGGCAGGCCACGCTGCCGTCGTCGCGGCGCACCACGCCGCGGCGGATGGCGTCATGCTCGTCCTCGATGTCGCCGACGATCTCCTCGAGAATGTCCTCGAGCGTGACGATGCCGCGCAGCGCCCCGTATTCATCGACCACCAGGGCGAAATGCTCGTGCCGGGCGCGGAACGCCTCGAGCTGGTCGAACAGGATCGTGGACTCCGGGATGAACCAGGGCGGGGTCAGGATCGGATCGATCTGCACCGATTTCGGACCGCCGGCAGCCTCGACGGCGCGGAACAGATCCTTGGCGTGCATGATCCCGACCACGTTGTCGGCCTCGCCGCGAAAGAGGGGGATGCGCGTAAAGGGCGCCGCCAGCATCTGCGTCACGATGGCCTCGGTCGGCTGGTCGGCGTCGATCAGCACGACGTTGCCGCGATGGGTCATGACGTCGCCCACGGTGCGGTCGCCCAGGTCGAGCACGGAGCGCAGCATCGCCTTCTCGGCCGGCGCGCTGTCGCCGGTTTGCCCCTCGCCATGCAGCTCGATGGCGCCGCGCAGTGCATCGCTCTGCTCCTCGGCGTCGGGCGTCCGGTCGGTGCGCACGTTCATGAGCCTGAGGAAGAAGCGCGAGGTGGCGGCGACGCCGCGCGCCATCGGACCGAGGATGGTCAGCGTCACCATGATCGACGGCGCCAGGGCGAGCGCCACGCGGTCGGCACGCAGCAGGGCCCAGGTCTTGGGCATCACCTCGGCGAAGATCACGATCAGGATGCCGATGGCGACCGTCGCATAGACGACGCCCGCCGCGCCGAACAGCGCCGTCAGCACCGCCGTCGACAGCGAGGCGGAGAAGATGTTGACGACGTTGTTGCCCAGCAGGACTGCGCTCACCGCCTCGTCCTTGCGGTCGAGCAGCGCGGCCACGATGGCGGCCTTCGGATTGCCCTGCAGGGAAAGGCGATGCATGCGCGGCCGGGAAGCGCCCGTGATCGCCGTCTCCGCGGCCGAAAGGTAGGCCGCCAGGAACAGGCAGACCACCACGAGGGGGATCGCCAGGGAAAGCGGGATGTCGAAATGAAGGTCGGCGTCCATGCCCGGCCTAGGCCGCGATGGCGTCGTCGAGCAGGCCGCGCAGCGCGGCCTCGTCGATCTCGCGGGTGACGAACGACTTTCCGATGCCGCGCGCCAGCACGAAAGTGAGCTTGCCGCCCTCGGCCTTCTTGTCGCCGCGCATGTGTTCGATCAGCTTCGCCGCGTCCCAGATGCGGCTGTTGTCGCCGCCGATCGTGCGCAGCCGGACGGGCAGGCCGACGGCGCCGAGGTGTCGGCGCACGCGGGCGGCATCCTCGGGCGGGCAGAGGCCGAGCCGGGCCGACAGATCGAACGCCATCGCCATGCCCGCGCCGACGGCCTCGCCGTGCAGCAGGGTGGAGCCGAAACCGGTTTCCGCTTCAAGCGCATGGCCGAACGTGTGGCCGAGATTGAGCAGCGCGCGCAGGTCGGTGGTCTCGCGCTCGTCGGCGGCGACGATGCGTGCCTTCGACAGGCAGCTCTGCTCGATCGCATGGGTGCGCGCCGCGGCGTCGCCGGCCAGCACCGCGTCGCCGTTCTTCTCGCACCAGGCGAAGAAGTCCGGATCGTCGATCAGCCCGTACTTGGCGACCTCGGCATAGCCCGCCAGCAGCTCGCGGCGGGGCAGCGTGTCGAGCACCGTGGTGTCCGCCAGCACGAGGCGCGGCTGGTAGAAGGCGCCGACGAGGTTCTTGCCATGGCGGGTGTTGATGCCGGTCTTGCCGCCGACTGAGGAATCGACCTGGGCCAGCAGGGTCGTCGGCACCTGGATGAAGTCGACCCCGCGCAACAGCACCGCGGCGGCAAAGCCGGTGAGGTCGCCCACCACGCCGCCGCCCAGCGCCACCAGCGTGGTCTTGCGATCGGGGCGCCCGTCGAGCAGCTCGTTCATCAGCCGGCCGAAGCTCGCGAAGTCCTTGCTGCTCTCGCCGGCGGGCACGGTCACCGTCCGGGTCTCGACGCCCGACTTGGCGAACGCGGCGGCGAGGCGGGCGCCATAGAGCGGCGCCACCGTGTCGTCGCTCACGATGGTGACCCGCGGCGCGGCCAGCAGCGGGCGCGCGAGTTCGCCGGCGCGGTCGATCAGGCCGGGGCCGATGGCGATGTCGTAGGCGCGGCCGGCCAGGTCGACGCGGATGGTGCGGGGCGAACTCATATCGTCTGTCCTGGTGTATGGGCGTGCAGGTATGCGCGTATCGCCTCGATCACCTGTTCGGTCGTGCGCTCGGCCGGCTGGGCGGTCGAATCGACCACGATGTCGGCCTCGGCATAGATCGGATAGCGCTGCTGCATGAGGCGCGCGAGAATTTCCTTCGGGTCGCCCTGGCGGAGCAGGGGACGGTGTGTGCGCTTCTTCACCCGGTCGAACAGCACGTCGAGCTCGGCGCGCAGCCAGACCGTGAGGGCCCGGGTCTTCATCAGCGCGCGCGTGTCGGGGTCCATGTAGGCGCCGCCGCCGGTCGACAGGACGTGCGGCGCCTCCTCCAGCAGCCGGCCGATCACGCGGCGCTCGCCGGCACGGAATTCCTGCTCGCCATACCGCTCGAAGAATTCGGCGATCGTGCAGCCGGCCGCGCGCTCGATCTCGTCGTCTGCATCGACGAACGGGAGGCCGAGTCTTGCCGCCAGTCGTTTGCCGATGGCGCTCTTGCCCGCGCCCATCAACCCGACGAGGGCCACGGTGCGCGGCAAGGACAGGGGGGAAGTGGCGTCCATGTCGAGCTGCAGCCCAAGGATGTCGCCCATAATGTCGCCGGTTTCAAGCGAACTGCCCCGTTCGTGGCGGTCTTCGCTCTCGGCAATTGCCGCCTTCGCGACGGGCAGGTACCTTGCGCCCCGTGGCTGTATTCCGTTCCAGAAACCGATTCAGCATGCCCACCCTGCGTCTCGGGCCTGTGATCATCGTCGCCCTGCTGGCCCTGGTGATTGCCGGGCTGGTGGCTCTCGCGGTCGTGGAACCGCGTCCGCCGCTCCGGCACTTCGAGATTCCCGTACCCAATGAGCGTTTTGCGCGCTAGCCGACGTCACGGCCGATGAAGCGCAAGCCGCCCTTCAGGCACGTGCGCGAAGTCGAGGCCTTCCTCGAGATGCTGCAGGCCGAACGCGGTGCCTCCAGGAACACGCTGCTCGCCTACGCCGCCGACCTGGCCGACCTCCAGGCATTCCTGGCGCGCCGCAAGCAGAGCCCCGTGACGGCCGACGCAACGGCGCTGCGCGCCTATCTGAAGTCGCTCGATTATGTCGGGATGACGCCGCGCACGGTCGCCCGGCGGCTCTCGGTGATGCGGCAGTTCTTTCGCTTTCTGCTCGCCGAGCGAGTGCGCGACGACGATCCGGCCAGCACGCTCGATTCGCCGCGGCTCGGGCGGCCGTTGCCCAAGGTGCTGTCGCGCGAGGAGGTCGACCGGCTGATCGCGGCGGCGCGCGCCAAGGATGCGGTCGATGGCGGGCGCATGGCGACGTTGCTGGAGATCCTCTACGCCGCCGGTCTGCGCGTGTCTGAACTCGTGAGCCTTCCTTTGTCTGCCGTCGAACGCGACCCGTCGATGCTGCTGGTCCGCGGCAAGGGCGACAAGGAGCGACTGGTGCCGCTGTCCGACCCGGCGCGGATGGCGATCGTGGCGTGGCTGCACATGCGGCGCGGACAGCTGGCCGAGGGCGAGACCTCGCGGTTCCTGTTCCCGTCACGGGGGCGAACCGGCCATCTGACGCGACAGCGATTTGCACAGCTCCTGAAGGAAGCGGCGCTGGGCGCGGGCATCGATCCGGCGCGGGTCTCGCCGCACGTCCTGAGGCACGCTTTCGCCAGCCATCTGCTGGCCGGCGGCGCCGATCTGCGCTCGGTTCAATTGATGCTGGGCCATGCAGATATCGCCACGACCCAGATCTACACGCATGTGCTCGACGAGAAGCTGCGCTCGCTGGTGCAGGACCATCACCCGCTGGCCCGCCGCAAGGGCCGGCCGGCCGGTTGACAGGTTTCGGCGAGCGGGCGACACCTGCCCGCAATGACGATTTACCTCGACTTCGAGAAGCCGATCGCGGACCTGGAGGGCAAGATCGCCGAGTTGCGGCATCTGCCCAACTCCGGCGATGTCGACATCGCCGAAGAAGTGATGCGTCTGCAGGACAAGGCGAACAAGCAGATCCGCGCGACCTACGCCAAGCTGACGCCGTGGCAGCGGGTGCAGGTCGCCCGCCATGCCGAGCGGCCGCACGCGCAGGCCTATATCGACAGGCTGATCACCGACTACACGCCGCTCGCGGGCGACCGCGCCTTCGGCGAGGACGCCGCGATCGTGGGCGGCATGGGCCGCCTGCAGGGGCGCAGCATCGTCGTGCTGGGCCAGCAGAAGGGCGACGACACCGATTCGCGCATCAAGCACAATTTCGGCATGGCGCGGCCCGAGGGCTATCGCAAGGCGCAGCGCCTGATGCGCCTCGCCGACCGGTTCAGGCTGCCGGTGCTGACCCTGGTCGACACGCCGGGCGCCTATCCCGGCATCGAGGCGGAGGCGCGCGGCCAGGCGGAAGCGATCGCCAGTTCGATCGAGACCTGCCTCGGGCTCGGCGTGCCGCTGGTCAGCGTGGTGATCGGCGAGGGCGGTTCGGGCGGCGCGCTCGCCATCGCCTCGTCCGACCGCGTCTACATGCTGGAGAATTCGGTCTATTCGGTGATCACGCCGGAGGGCTGCGCCTCGATCCTGTGGCGCAACAACGCCAACGCGCAGGACGCCGCCGAGGCGATGAAGGTCACGGCCGCCGATCTCAAGAAGCTGGAAGTGATCGACGACGTGATCCCCGAGCCGATGGGCGGCGCCCATCGCGCGCCCGACGAGACGATCGATACCGTGGGCCGGGTCGTGGCCGAAGCGATCGCCGACCTCTCCAAGCTCGATTCCGACACGCTGCGCGAGCGCCGCCAGGAGAAGTTCCTGGCCATGGGCAAGAAGGGCCTCTGACCTCCTTGCCGCTGCGTCTCAGCGTTCTCGACCAGTCGCCGATCCGCAAAGGCGGCACGCCGGCGGAAGCCGTGCGGGACACGCTGGAACTGGCGCAGCTCTGCGACCGGCTGGGCTACACGCGCTACTGGCTGGCCGAACATCACAGCAGCGAGGCGCTGGCCGGCTCGACGCCCGAGGTGCTGATCACGCGGGTGGCCGGCCTCACCGAGCGCATCCGGGTCGGCTCGGGCGGCGTGATGCTGCCACACTACAGCGCCTACAAGGTGGCGGAGAATTTCCGCATGCTGGAGACGCTGTTCCCCGGCCGCATCGACGTCGGTATCGGCCGCGCCCCGGGCAGCGACCAGCACACGATGCGCATCCTGGCCGACGGCAAGCCCAACTGGAGCAACGCCGAGAAGTATCCCTACCAGGTGCGCGATCTCGTGGCCTGGCTGCACGATGCGCTGCCGCTCAACCACGAAGGCACCGGCGTGGTGGCGCAGCCGACCGGCGACACCGCGCCCGACGTCTGGCTGCTGGGATCGAGCGACGACAGCGCGGCGCTGGCGGCGCATTTCGGCCTGCCCTTCTGCTTCGCGCATTTCATCAATCCCGACGGCGGCGATGGCGTGACACGCGCCTATCGCGCCCACTTCAAGCCGTCGTCGCTGCATCCCCAGCCCGTGCCGATGATGGCGATCTCGGTGCTCTGCGCCGAGACCGACGAGGAGGCGGATCTCCTGTCGCGCAGCCGCGAGGTCTGGGCGATGCGCCTGCGCACGCTCGGCAATCCCGGTCCGGTGCCCTCGGTCGAGGAAGCACTGGAGGCCGCGAAGCAGCCCGGCGCGGAACGCTGGCTGCCGGCGCTGCGCCGCCGCTCGGTGGTCGGTTCGCCCAAGACGGTGAGGGCCGGTCTCGAACGCCACGCCGCCGCCTACCAGGTCGACGAGATCATGGCGGTGACGATCTGCTACGACTTCGAGAAGCGTAAGCGGTCGTACGAGCTGCTGGCGGAAGAGTTCGGGTTGGGCTGAAACAAAACCCTGTCGTCTCGACCGAAGCCTCGCGCAGCGAGGCGTAGCGGAGAGACCTTCTCTCCACCAAAAGCCGGCTAGTCGTAGAGAGAAGGTCTCTCCACTGCGCGCCTTCGGCGCTTCGGTCGAGACGACGGGCTTTTTCTAAAGCCCCGCCAGCGGGAAGCCCTTGCCCTTGCCGTTCTGCGGGCGGCGCTTTTCGATCATGGCACGCGCTTCGGCCGCGCGGCCGGCTTTCACCATCGCCGAGGTCACGACGTATTCCAGCAGGTCGCGTTGCGCGCGGCTGCCGCCCAGACGCTCGTGCGTCGCGAGCAGCGGCTCGATCGCCTCGATCGCGCGCGTCCAGTCGCCCTGTGCATAGGCCTGGAAGCCGCTCGCCAGCGACGGCAGCAGGTCGGCCGTGGCGCCGCGCGGGCTCTCCATGAACTTCGCGAGCGCCGCGCCGTCGCCGGCCATCGCGTAGGCCAGCACCGTGTGCATGTCGACGAAGCCGAGGCCCGGCCGGCCGAACCACTTGGTGGCGTAGTCGGCGAGCTCGCGCCACCGCGCAACCTGGCGCGGTTCGCCCGCCATCTCCGCGCGCAGGAGGAACGCCGGACAGTCGGTCGCGACGTTGATCTGCGGCCCCCAGGCGACGGCGGGGCTCAGCGCCTCGTCGTAGATGCGCCAGGCGTCTTCCATGCGGCCGGTCTCCATCGACCACAGCGCCAGGTGCCAGTTGTTGTGAACGTGCATGAGGCCGTCGCGCGAATAGTCCTTCATCCATTCCCGCAGGAAGGCTAGCCCGGCCTCGCGCTCGCCCAGCTCGTAGAATAGGTGCCCGCGGATGTGCGCGGCGTGGGCGCTCTGCGGATAGGCGTCGAGCGCGGCATCGATGTTGCGCCGTCCCTCGTCGAGCTTCTGCAGCTCGATCTGCGCGAAGGCGAGCTGCGTGCGGTACCACCAGTCGTCGCCATAGTGCTTCTCGAACGGCTCGAGCAGCGCCAGCTGGTCGACCTCGCGGCCGACCTGCCCGGAGAAGCCGATCAGGCCGAACACGCTGGTCGCGGGGGCGAGCGCCATGGCGTCGCGCGGCCACTCCTTCATGTGTTCGCGAATGGCCTCCAGGGCGGCGGCGCCCTGTCCGGTCAGGATCTTCTCGAAGATCGCGATCTGGCTCTGCTCGCGCGGGGATGCGCCGCCGGCCAGTTGCTTGGCGCGCGCCAGCGGCTCCTTGGCCTCGTGGCCGCGGCCCAGCAGCTGCTTGGCGCGGGCCAGCGAGATGTGGCCCAGCGCGAAGCCCTCGTCGGCCTCGACGGATTTCTGGAAGGCCGTGTCCATGCCGGGCGTCGCGGCCATCAGGCTGTCGACGCCCGCGAGATAGGCGTCGCGCGCCGCGACCGATTGCGTGCCGAGTGCGTTGCCGTAGCGATCCTGCAGGCTCATCACTTCTCCTTGCCCGCCGTGGGATCCCACATCGGCGAGGCCATGGTTTCGCTGAAATTCTTGAACATCAGGTTGAACGAGATGCTGATGCGGTCGGTCTCCCCGTCATTGGCCGGCACGGTGTGCTTCAGCCAGGAGGGGAAGATCACCATGCGGCCTTCCCGGCTCGGCGCATTGGCGCCGTTGGCGGTGAGGCGGGTGTACTGGCGCGGCTTGGGCATGATCATCGACGCCTGGCCGCGCGGATCCTGGAACAGGATCTGCGAGCCGCCGGCCGGGATCGACACGTAGTAGACGCCGCTCAGGTAGTTGTTCGGATGGTGATGCATCGGATGGTAGGCGCCGGGCGGATTGATATTCGCCCAGCAGCCGGTGATCGCCATGGGATACTGGTCGACCTGCAGGAAGCGGGCGACGCCGCGGCCCGCCGTCTCGACCAGCTTCACGAACTCGGCGAAGGCCGGGCGCGTGTGCAGGTCCTGCGGCGTCTGCCAGTTGCTGCCCGCCGGCACCTTCGATCGCGGCGCGATCAGCCGCTCGATCTCGGTCTTGAGTTTCGCATTGAGGCTCGCCGCCGCGGCCGGCTGGAGGTCCACGATCCACAACGGGGTCGGGAAGATCTCCTGCACTTCCTGCTTCTCGATCATGGCTGGAAGTATATCGCGGGATTGCTGGATTGTCCGTTAGGTGGTCCAATCGGCCGCATAAGCAAGAGCAAGGAGGAATCGGTGGCCCTGTCGATCCATGCCGTGACGCCCGACTTCGTGGCCGAAGTGGGCGACGTCGCCCTGAACCAGGTCTCGCCCGAGGACCTCGCCGCGATCCGCGAGGCTTTCACCAAGTATGCGGTCCTGGTCTTCCCCGACCAGGAGTTCGACGACGAGAGCCAGCTCGCCTTCGCGCGCAACTTCGGGCCGCTCGAGACGACCGTGTTCAAGGCGCGCAAGGACCACAAGCTCAGGCTGCACGAGAACATGGCCGATGTCGGCAATCTCGACGCCGAGAATCGGATCCTCCAGAGCAACGACCGGCAGCGTCTCTACAATCTCGGCAACCGCCTCTGGCACACGGACTCCTCGTTCAAGCGCCTGCCGGCCTACTGCTCGATGCTGCACGCGCGCTCGATCCCGCCGATCGGCGGCCATACCGAGTTCGCCGACATGCGCGCCGCCTACGACGCGCTGCCCGAGGCGACGAAGCAGCGCATCGCCGGTCTGGTGGCGGAGCACTCGATCATGACCTCGCGCGGCAAGCTCGGCTTCAAGGATTTCGACGAGAGCGAACGGCAGGCCTTCGCGCCGGTGCCGCAGGTGCTGGCGCGCCGCCTGCCGGACTCGGGACGCATGAGCCTCTACATCGCCAGCCACGCCGGCGCGATCCGGGGCATGCCCGATGACGAGGCGCGCCAGCTGATCGACGAACTCACCGCGCATGCGACGCAGCGTCAGTTCGTCCACGCCCATCGCTGGCGCCAGAAGGATCTCGTGATCTGGGACAATCGCTGCACCATGCATCGCGGCATGGCGTTCGACGACCAGCGCTACAAGCGCGACATGCGCCGCGCCACCGTCTCCGACGTCGCCCCGACCTGCGAACAGATGGGCCTCGCCGTCGCTGCGGAGTAGGCTGGGTCGTGAGCGGGAAGGGATTCCGCTCACCACCTTTTTCTTAGGGCCTCAAGTTGACGACTTTCGAGAAGTCGAGGACTCTGCGGCGTTGGCCTAAAGCCGTCAGGGATTAATCTCACCTAGGAATTCGAAGACCGCTAACTGCAGCTCGATGAGCTTTGCTTCAAGCTGCATCATCTCCATCGTGCCGTACATGTACTTCGGCACTCCATTGTCGTGGTAGCGCTTCATCACGTGATAGGCAGGGATCACCGCATACTGGACAAGATAGTCCGGCCTGGTTGTGCGCTGCCGGAACAGGGTTAGTCCGCTCACTTGATGCACGATCCCATGCGCGATTTCATTACGGCGATCGGAAAATCCAACATACTCTTGCATGAATTTGTCGAAGCGGCCTTCGCGCGACTGATTAGGCTTTCTAACGAACCACTTCTCCGCAGAGAGGCGGATGAGCCTTTCTCGATCAATCACAGTTCGACCAGCGCCGTACTCCCGCAATGCTTCGCTGCCATCAGGATCGCCGACGAACACGCTATGAAGGCGTGCCAGTGTAAACTCAATGTGTTCCCAGCGATCTATAATGCGCCCAACCCACTCGTACGTGACCTTGTCGTCAAGATCGCCGTCGCGAGGTATTGGTAGCGGGTCCCAAGGATTGCCCATGCTTTTTCGAAGTACTCGCTGCCCTCGAGACGCATTTCATCCGATGTTTGTCAGTGGATGGGATATCCGAGGTCGATCAGGACTTGTTCGATAGCCTCCCGCTTCTGGGGAGGGCAGGGGTGTACTCGCTTGGTAGGGTCCATTCGATTCGGCGCTTGGCGCTTTGTTAGGCCGTTGTCGGACAGGATGTGAGCAATCCAGCAAGTTTTCGGCGCAAAACCTTTCGCTTCCCGCACTTTCCGCTGAATTTCTCTATAAGTCGGCATTGTCCTCTCCCTTGGTCCAACCCTGACATGCCCGTGGCCAAAGGCAAGCAGGGCAAGGAGATACCGGACGTTGGCTCGCTTCTGTCAACGCCGTGTCTCAATCCGACGATGTGCGTCGCATGATCGTTCGTCGCCACGGTGGATGGCCCTGCCGGTTCGCCTTCATCAGCTGCAGCCGGAAGACGTGCGGCCAGTCTCCGCGTGACATCTCCCCGAAGCCACGGCGTGCGTAGTATGGCGCGTTCCACGGAACGTCGCGATAGGTGGAGAGATAGAGAGCGCGATGGCCGAGGCCCCAGGCGGCTGTCGCAACCTGTTCGATCAAGGCACTGCCGAAGCCATTTCCCTGCCAGCACTGCAACACCGACAGCTGGTCGAGCCAGGCCGTGCCACCGGGGAACTTCATCAGGGCGAATCCGACCGGCCGGTTGAGGGCCGAGGCCGCGACCCAGAGCCGGCCCTCGCGCCGGCCGGCCTCCAGCGAGGCGAGGCTGGCCGGCGGCATGTCGACCACCTGGCCGAGGCCCACGCGCCGATAGCGCAGGTCGGCTTCGTTTTCGATCTGCGGCAGCAGCTTGATTTCATGCGGGTGCGGGCGGCGAATCATGGCAGGGGATTGGCTAGGCTGGCTGAAAGCCCGGAGGAAGCACCCATGACCATCGACATCGAACCGCTCAAGAAGGAACTCGGCCGCAGGATCGAGGACGAGGACGTCGTCACCCAGGCGCCGCTGAAGGCCATGATCGCCACCTTCGACCGCGACGACAAGGTGCCGGAGGAGGGCGAGGCGATCGCGCCGGGCTGGCACCTCTGCTTCCTGCATTCCTACGCGCGCCGCAACGTGCTGGCGGAAGATGGACTACCGACCGAGGGCGGCGTGCTGCCGAAGATCCCGCTGCCGCGCCGCATGTACGCCGGCTCCACCTTCACCTTCGACGGCGACATCCGCGTCGGCGACCGTCTGCGCCGCGAGACCGAGTTCTCCGATGTGCAACTACGCGGCGGCGGCACCGGCAGCCTGATCGTCACCAGCCAGACCCGCCGCATCTACACGCCGCGCGGCCTCGCCGTGACCGAAGTCGCAAATACGGTGTTCCGCGAGGAGGTGAAGGCCGGCGAGAAGAGCGGCGTGCCGGTGCGAGAGGCGGCGCCCACCGACGTGCCGTGGCGGCGCACCATCACGGTCGATCCGGTGATGCTGTTCCGCTACTCCGCCATCACCTTCAACCCGCATCGCATCCACTACGACCGGACCTACTGCATCGAGACCGAGGGCTATCCGGGCCTCGTCGTGCACGGGCCCTTCGCCCAGCAGTGCCTGTTCGACCTGCTGCGCGACTCGGCGCCGGAGCGCAGGATCAAGACCTTCGCGATCCGCGCCCGCGCGCCGCTGTTCGACACCGCGCCGTTCGATGCGATCGGCCGGCCGACCGCGGACGGGAAAGGCGCGGAACTGTGGACCGTGACGCCGAAGGGCACGATCGCGGCGCAGGCGACGGCGACCTTCGCCTAGACTCGGTCCGAATGGAATTGTGATCCAACCATTACCTCATGCTGAGGAGGCTGCGGAGCAGCCGTCTCGAAGCATGGGCTACAGGCACCGCGCTCGTTACCCATCCTTCGAGACGCGCGCTGCGCGCGCTCCTCAGGATGAGGTCTGTGAGGGCTGACTTTGAGTCAGAAAGACCCCGGGCTGCGGATGCAGGCACCGCCTCTGCCGCGGTTCCTGATCCCGCGGCTGCCGTTCTTCTACGGCTGGGTGGTGCTTGGCTGCATCTGCCTCGCGGGCTTCGCGCGGCAGGGGCCGGCGGTCGCCGTGCTCTCGATCTTCGTCGTGCCGATGACCGAGGCGTTCGGCTGGTCGCGCACGGAGATGTCCGGTGCGGTGTCGCTGGGCGGTGTGCTGGCGGCGATCCTCTCGCCGCTGATCGGGCCGTTCGTCGACCGCCGCGGCGCGCGCCTCGTGCTCTGCCTCGCCGTGGCCGGAACGGGCGTTGCCTGCATGGCGCTGTCGCTGATCCAGTCGTTGCTGCTCTTCTATCTGTTGTTCTGCTTCGCCCGCATGATCTGGGCCGGACCGTTCGACCTCGGCCTCTACGGTGCGCTCAACAACTGGTTCGTCGCGCGGCGGGGCATCGCGGCCTCCTTCGCCACGCTGGCGCAAATGTCCGGGCTGGTCGGGCTGCCGCTGATCGCGCAGTTCGCCATAAGCGGGGCGGACTGGCGGGCCGGCTGGATCGCGGTCGGCGCCACGGTGCTCCTCGTCGGTTTCGTGCCATGCTGGCTCCTGCTGGTGCGGCGGCCGGAGGATGTCGGCCTGCAGCCCGACCGGCTGGTAGACGGCAAGGCGGCGCCGCTGGTCGAGCCGCGCTGGAGCCGGGCGCAGGCGATGCGGACGCCGGCCTTCTGGCTGCTCTCGCTCTACACGGTCCTGCTGTTCCCCGTGCAGGCCGGCGTCAGCCTTCACAACGCACCGCACCTGATCGAGCGCGGTCTCGCGCCCGTCGCGGCGGCTTCCGTGATCGCCTTCGTCGCCATGCTCTCGGGGGCATCGAGCTTCGGCATCGGCTTCCTGCCGCGCCGCTGGCCGGTGCGCTACCAGATGGCCCTGTGTGCGGCCTGCATGGCGCTCGGCAGCTACGGGCTGATCTTCGTCTCCGGGCTCGAGACCGCGATGGCGGCGGCCGGCCTGTTCGGCATCGGCATGGGCGGCGTCATGCTGCTGCTGCCCGTCGCCTGGGCCGACTATTTCGGTCGCGAGAGCTACGGCGCGATCCGCGGCGTGGCGCTGTCGCTGCAGGTCACGGCGCAGGCGGCGGGGCCGCTCGTCTCGGGCATGCTGCGGGACGTGAGCGGCACCTACACCGACTCGCTGCTGCTGTTCGGTACGCTGGCGACGTTTGCGGTTGCCGCCGCGCTCATGGCGCAGCGACCGCGCCCACTTTCGATCTAGCGCTCAGCTCAAGGGCGAGCTTGCGGTTCGGCACGGCGTCTGGACTAAGGGGAAGAAGAACGTTATAGTATTACATATCACATGTATCGCGAAGGTGAGTCGGATGCGGCGTAACGGTGTCAAGGCTTTCGCAGCTGCAGTCTCCTACCGGTGCATCCCTCTTTCTGTGCTCGCGCCGCTTGTAACCGCGGCCTTCGTCGATTCCGCCCGCGCACAATCTGCGCCATCTTCTGCCGATCCGATCATGTTCCCCCCGGTGACGGTGACGTCGACCAGCCCGGTGGGAGGTGTCACGGCGTACTGGGACCGTGGCTCCTACGCGTTCGTCAACGGCGCCTTCGTGCCGGTGACGGTGGTCGACAAGCCCGAAATCGACATGAACCCGACCTACACGCTGGGTGACGTCCTGTTCACCCAGCCGGGTATTACATCGAGCACATTCGCGCCGGGCGCGAGCCGCCCCGTCATCCGCGGCCTGGACGGCAATCGCGTGCAGGTGACGGAAGGCGGTGTGAGCGCCATGGACGTGTCCACGCTCGGCGAGGACCATGGCGTTCCAATCGACCCGCTATCCACCCAGCGGATCGAGGTGATCCGCGGCCCCTCCACCCTGCGTTACGGCTCGCGCGCGATCGGCGGCGTGGTCAATGCGGAGAACAACCGCATCCCGACCGAATTGAAGAAGGACGGGTACAGCATCGGCATTCAGAGCGCCCTCACGTCGGTGGATGGCGGTTGGGAAGGGTTGGCGACGGTCGACGCCCGCAAGGGAGGCTTCTCCGTCCACGGAGACTTCTTCAATCGAAATGCCAACAACTACATGATCCCGGGGGGCAGCTTTCAGAGCAATTCCTACGTGAATACCAATGGCCAGGCGCTTGGAGTGAGCTACAGCACCGACAGTGGCTATATCGGCACGGCCGTGACCCGCTTCGCCTCCAACTACGGTATTCCGGGCGGCGAAGAAGCCCAGCTGCTGTCGAACATCGACATGGAGCAGGTGAAGTGGCTTACCAAGGGTGAAATCCGCCCGTCGTCCGGCCTCTTCGAACTGGTCCGCTTCTGGACCGGCGTCTCCTGGTATTACCACGAGGAGCGTGGCCTTGAGCATCAGGAGGAAGGGGAGCCAGCGGGGCCCTTCACCGGTCAGGTCGTTCACGGCACCTTCAAGAGCACTGCGTTCGAGGGACGGCTGGAACTTCAGCACGTCCCGTTCGGGACGGCGATCGGCAGCGTGCGCGGTGCCTTTGGCTTGCAGATGAACTTCGACGCCATCGACACGAAGGGCGAGGCGCGAGAGTACCTCGCTCCGGCACAGACCATCAACGCGGCGTCGTACCTGTTCGAGGAACTGGAGATCACGCCGAAAACGCGCGTACAGGCGGCGGGCCGGGTCGAACTTGTCAAGGTCAACGGTTACGCGGCGAACATTCCCGCCAGCAATCTGCCGCCGCCGAACGTACTCACGGTTGCTCCAGCGGAGCGCACCTTCGTGCCGGTGAGTGTGTCAGTCGGTCTGCTGCAGGATGTCACCTGGGGCATGACGGCGCGCTTCACGGCACAGTACGTCGAACGCGCGCCTACGGCCGTCGAGCTTTATTCCAAGGGACCGCACCACGCCAGCGGCACGTTCGATCTCGGAAATTCCAATCTCGACAAGGAGGGCGCGGCCAGCTTCGAGATCGGACTGGGGCGCAACAAGGGCGATTTCCGTTTCGACGCCAGCGCCTACTTCACGCGCTTCAACGGCTTCATCTACCGGCAGTTGACCGGCATCACCTGCAACGAGGAATTTGCGAGTTGCGGCGAAGCGGACGGCGAATTCAACCAGACCGTCTACCGGCAGCGTGACGCCAATTTCTTTGGCGCCGAGGTGAAGGCCCAGTACGACATCGGAGAACTGGCGAAGGGCATCTGGGGCGTCGAGGGACAGTACGACTTCGTGCACGCAACCTTCGCGGACGGCACCTACGTGCCCCGCATGCCGCCGCACCGGCTGGGCGGCGGCGTCTATTGGGGCGACGGCGACTGGTCGGCGCGCGCCAACCTGCTGCATGCGTTTGCCCAGAATGAGGTCGCGGCGTTCGAGCCCACGACAGCGGGCTACAACCTCCTCAACGTCCAGATCAGCTACAATCGCACCTTCGGGCATGTCGGCAACAATCCGGTGGGACTGACCCTGGGCCTCTCGGGAACCAATCTGCTCGACGAGAACATCCGGAATTCTGCGTCCTTCAGGTCACAAGAGGTCTTGCTTCCCGGCCGAAACCTGCGTGCCTTTGCCAAGCTGACGTTCTGAGCGATCTCGGGCCCGACCCGAACTCCTGAGACGAGGGCTAGTCGTTCGCCGCACCGTAGCGCAGGGGGCGGAAGAAGGCGCGGATGTCATCGACCAGCAGGTCGGGTTCCTCGAGCGCCGCGAAGTGGCCGCCGCTCGGCATCACGGTGTGGCGACGCAGGTTGAAGGCGCGCTCGATCCATTCCTTCGGCGGGGCCGGCGCGATGTCGGCGGGGAAGGCGGCAAAGCCGGTCGGGGTCTCGACCTTCGCACCTTCGGGCAGGGCGCGCGGCTTCTGCTGGGCCGCGCCGCGATAGAGCCAGGTAGAGGTGCCGGCGGTGCCGGTCAGCCAATAGACCATGACGTTGTCGAGCAGCGTGTCCATCGAGAAGCGCCTGAGCGGATCGCCGCCGCAGTCGCTCCACGCCTGGAACTTCTCGACGATCCAGGCGGCCAACCCGACCGGCGAATCGGCGAGCGCCACGCCCAGCGTCTGCGGCCGGGTTGCGTGGATGCGCTGGTAGGCGGTCTTGTCGTCGAGAGCGGAGCCCATCTTCGCAAGCCAGGCCTCTTCGTCGGCGCTCAGGGTCGCAGTCTCGAGATCGAGGCCCGGCCGCAGTCCCATCATGTTCAGATGGACGCCGAGCACGCCCTGCTCGTCCTTCAGCGGATGGTCGAAGGCGAGCCAGGACGAGACGACGGCACCCCAGTCGCCGCCCTGGATGCCATAGGGTCGCCCGTAGTTGAGCTTCTCGGTCACGAGCCTGTGCCATAGGCCCGCGATGGCGCGCGGCCCGATCGGCCCCGGCGTGCCGTCCTCTCGGATCGGCGGGCCGGAAAAGCCGTAACCCGGCAGCGAGGGCACGATCACGTCGAAGGCGTCGAGCGGATCGCCGCCATGCTCCTCGGGATGGGCAAGGACGTCGATGACGTGCAGGAACTCGACGATCGATCCCGGCCAGCCGTGCGTCAGCACGAGCGGCAGCGGCCGCGGCGCATCCTCGACCTCGGTGCCGGGCTCGCGGATGAAGTGGATCCGCTGTGGGCCGATATCGACCAGATAGTTGGGCCACCGGTTGATGGCCTCCTGGCAGCGCTGCCAGTCGTAGCCGTGGCGCCAGTAGTCGACCAGCTCGGCGAGGAAGGCAGGGTCGGTCCCGGAAGCCCACGAGCCGCCGTCGGCAATCGCCACCGGCGGGCGCCAGCGGCGCAGGCGCTCGTCGAGATCGATCAGCGCCCGCTCGGGAATATCGACCTTGAAGGGTTCGGGCGTATCGTGGCGCGTGTCGGACATGCCGGCAGGCGTAGCGCGGAACTCACCCTTCCAGCAAATCCGCCTTCAGCCGTTCGCGCGCCGCGGCGTCGATCCCGAGCGCCTTCTCGGCGAAGGCTTCCGGCGAGCCGAAATCGCCGCGCACCACCTCGAAGGCGGCTTCGAGATAGGGCGTGCGGGCCTCGATGATGGCGGCGCGGGTGTCGATGTCGAGTTCGGGGTAGCGGCCGATATGGCCGGTCCAGAATTCGTTGGTACGGAGATAGTCCTCGACCACGGTTTCCCACGGCACGCCGAGCAGCGAGAGCAGCAGGGCCGAGGCGAAGCCGGTGCGGTCCTTGCCGGCGGTGCAGTGGAACACCAGCGGGCGATGTTCGCCGTCGCTCAGGGTCGAGAACAGGGTGCGGAAGCCCGGCACGCAGCGGCGCGGATAGTCACGGTAGTGATCCGTGAGGAAGCCCATCATGATGTGCGGGTTGGCGGAGCCGTCGGCCACGGCGCCGCGGATCTTGTCGCCCACGCCCGGTTCGATGTGCGCGCCGACGATGCGGCAGGCGAGGCCCTCGACCAGGTGCGGCGTCTCGGCCGCTTCGCTGACGCCGCGCAGGTCGACGATGGTGCGGACGCCGAGGCCGCCGAGCGCACTGCGATCCTCGGCGGTCAGGCCGCCGAGATGGGCCGAGCGGAACACGGCATTGCGCCGCACGATGCGACCGTCCTCGGTCCGGTAGCCGCCGAGGTCGCGGAAGTTGGAGCCGCCCTGAAGGGTCAGGACGAAGGGAAGGCTGGTGTCAGGCATGGCGGGTTTCTAGCACGCCCGCCTTCCCGCATCATGTCGTTTGGGCGTCGGAATTCTTGCACGGCCGATAGGGTTCCGTGGGCCGGCAGTGTATTCAGGTCGCATGAGTCCTGAAGAGCGCACCGGCGGAGCAAGCCCGTCGTCCCGATCCACCGTCGTGCTCTGCGGCGCGCTCGTCGTCGCGGTCTTGCTGGCCTACACGATCGTCAACGCCGTGGTGAGGCCGGTCATCTGGTCCGACAGCGGCTGGGGTCTCCTCGCGTGGGACCTGCGTCACGGCCTGCCGTGGAACCACTGGGCGTCGCCCGATCCGCAGGATATCGGCCGGGACATTTCCACCTTCATGTCGACCTGGTCGCCGGGCCAGCATGTCGTTCCGGGTCTCCTGGAAGGGCTGGGCCTCAGCCTGGGACACGCCGTGATCGCCACCGATGCGATCTTCTCGGTGGCCGGGCTCGTCGGATGGTTCGTGCTCTACCGCGCCTTCGGCTTTCCGCCGCATGTCGCCGCCGTCTCGCTCGCCCTGATCGCCTGCAGCCGCGGCTTCGCCTTTCCGTTCGTGATCTTCATCGGAGGCGAGGTCCTCCTGTTCGGCATCGCGCCGTGGTTCCTGCTGCTCGTGTGGCGGCTGCGCGAGCTGCGCTGGTTTTCGGTCCCGCCGCTCGTGGCCGGCGTGGCGGTGATGTTCTTCGCCAAGCTCTCGGCCGTCATCCTGGCCTGCGCCGCGATCTCGGCCGCCGTGCTGTCGGGTCCGCGCCCGTGGCGGGACAAGGCGGATACGGTGCGGCGGGGACTGGTCGCCGGCCTCGCGATCGTCATCGTAGGGGTCGTCCTCTACTTCGGCTGGCATTCGCGCGGCTGGACCGCGGCGTCGACAGTGGCGGCGACCAACTGGTCTTCCCTGATCCCGCACGCGGTCTTCATCCTGAGCTGCGTGTGGGGGGCCGCCCTCTCTTTCGGCGAGTTGGGGAACTTCCTCTTCCTCCACCCCGGCCGCGCGGTCTTCGGATCGCAACTCGCCGTGGGCTACCTGCTGGCGGCGCCGGCGGCGGCGACGCTGTACCTGGTGTGGCGACAGTTGCGCCGCACCCATTCCGACTATCTGGTCTTCGCCGCGCTCACGACGCTCGCCTACGGCACGGTCTTTCTCTTCCTGTGGGTGCATGGCGCCACGATCGGCCAGGAGGAGCGCTATTTCAGGCCCGTGTCGCTGTTGCTGTTGGTCGGAGCCGTCCAGGCGTTCCTGACGGTGCCGAGCCGGCTGGTGCGGCTGGCCGGTGTCCTGATGGCGCTGGTCGGGGTGCTCTACGGACTGGCGGGCCAGGCCCGGCACGTCGTCGTCAATCTCGGCCATCCGCTGGGCGTGCGCGACTTCCGGCACTCGACGGCCGACGAAGCCGTGGTGAAGTTCATCCGCACCATCGACGTGCCGTCGCCCGACCGCGCCTCGACGCTGATCTTCGTGCCGTCCCCGGAGATCGGCCTCGAGGTCCGCAACGTCCGCGTCATGGCCAACCATGCCGACTTCTGGGCGCTTGAGGACATGCGGAAATTCAAGTTCCGCGGACGGGTGCCGCGCCTCTATGTCATCGTCCAGAAGAGGCTGGTCGCGCAGGGCAAGGCGCAGGCCATGATGGATCAGTTCGTCGACTACAAGCCGTCCGAATGGAAGGAGATGCCGCTCGGCGACTTCGTCTGCTTCTACGTCGTCGACTGATCCAGCTGTCGGCTCCCGCTACGGCTTGCAGGGCCAGGTCTGCTCCAGCGCCTCGCCCGCCAGGTCGATGAAGTTCTCGTGAAGGCGCGCGGGATTGTTGTTGATGTAGGTGACGACGCCCCGCACCAGCAGCCGCCGCGTCGAGATGGCGGGCAGGCAGATGTTCGGCTTGATCGCCTGCAGCGTGTCGATGATCCCGGCGCAGACTCCCGCGACCAGCAGCCTGGAGGTCGGAATCGGGTCGAGGAGGAACGCCTCGCAGCCCAGCATGATGTAGTTGGCCGAACTCGTGTCCTGTTGCGCCCGCGCCCCTGAGGAAATCGTGGGAGCGGCGAGGGCAATGACCAATGTCGCAACCAGATGACGAGCCGGCTTCATCCATCCACTCTCTTCGCTTCGATGCGATGATAGCGCGCAGTGCCGGCCCGCGAACAGGCTTTGGCGGCTTCGGGTGTGCCCGTGATAGGCTCGATGGACGGGGAGCGAGGCTGCTGGAGATGCAAGAATGCCGCTGCGCTGGGAAATCCTTCATTCGGAAAGGCTCATCCACGTCGTCGCCGAGGGCGAGGTCACGCTGAAGGAGATGGAGGAGCATTTCGACGCCCTCGTCGTGGCCAATGCGCTCGCCTATTCGAAGCTGTTCGATGCGACCCGCCTGAAGCCGGTCTACGACGACGCCGACGTGATGACGATGGGCGCGCGCCTGAGCGCCTACACGTCGCACTTCCCCAGCGGTCCGCTGGCCGTGATCGGCCACGACGACGCGGTGGTCATGGCCTTCAAGCGCTTCGTGAACATTTCGCCCTCGAAGCGACCCGCGGCCATCTTCAAGACGGAAAAGAAGGCGCGCGCCTGGCTGGCGACGCAGCCTGGAGTCTGAAGTCGCACGGACCGGTTGCGGCACGACGTTCCGCGCCGCTATCCTCGGCTGTGTTCTTGTTGAAGGAGTTGTTTACCATGAAAAACTGGATCTTCACGGCGGCGCTGCTGGTGGTTCTTCCCGTCGCGGCCCATGCGGACCAGGCTGCCGCGAATGCGTGCGCGGCCAATCTGTCGCCGAACGGCCAGATGCTCTACAACAAGACCGCGCCGACCATGAAGCCCACGAGCGACATCAAGGACGCCCTCACCGCGCAGGCCCGCCCGCTGGTGATGAACGGCACCCTGTCCCGCGATGCCGCACGCGCCGCCGCCGAGGCGGCCGGGGAGTGCCTCAAGCTCCTGAAGTAGGCCGAGCCGCGCTCGCGGCGTGTTTCGTTGCCGGCCACGTCCGGCCGTTCAGCGAGCGTTGAGCGACACCGAGCAGAATACTTCGTTCGGACCTTCGTTGTTCACGAAGTCGGCTCGCAACAGGGCCCGGGCAGTGGCCGCGCCGCCGCTGACGGTTCCGGACAGCGTACCGGAGTAGGTCTTGCTGCCCGAGCGGTTCTTGCCGGAAATCGATCCGGACAGGTTGCCGCCCGAGATCGTCAGGTTGACGACCCAGCCGCGACTTGACGTCCAGGTGCCGGACGTCTGTCCCGCGGCGAGCTGGATGGCAATGGATCTGTCGCTGCCGGCGCAGGTTGCCGAGCCGGCCCAACCGCCTCCCGTCGCGGGAGCGGCGGCTGCGGCCGGTGCCGGCTGAGCCGGAGCCGTGGGGGGAGGAGCGGCAACCGGTGGTGCTGCAGCGGCGGGCGCGGGCCGGCTCGCGGCTTCCTTCGCCTTGGCTTCCTCTTCCGCCTTCTTCTTCTGCTCGTCGTCGTATTTCTGCAGCGCCGGCGCCGCTTCGCGCAGCAGCGCCTGCTGTTGGGCGCCATTCAGGAAGCCCGTGACCGGCTGGTTGCGCGCCTTCTGCCACGCCGCGATCATGTCGCGGCTGCGCGGCCCGAACGCGCCGTCGTTGCCGCGGGTGTCGAAGCCCAGCGACGTGAGCGCCACCTGCACCATTCGACGATCCGTCGCGGACAGGCGCAGCGCGGTCTCGGCAGCCTCCGCAGCCTTTCTGTCGGCTTGCATCTCGGCCGCCTTGGCCTCGGCATCGGCCTTCTTCCGGGCTTCCTCGATCTGCTTGGCGGAGGCCTCGGCTTTCTGCCTCTCTTCCTCCTCGGCCTTCTCCCGCGCCTCCTGCTCTGCCTTCTGGCGTTCCTCCTGTGCTTTGGCCAAAGCCTTCTCGGCTTCCTGCTTGGCCGCGGCTTCACTCTCCGCCTTGCGCCGCGCCGCGTCCTCGGCCGCCTTCAGTGCCGCGATCTCGGCTTCGGCCTTGCGCTGGGCTGCGTCGGCTTCGGCCTTGCGGGCCTGCGTCTCCTGATCGAGGCGAATGGCTTCGAGCTGCGACTTCAGCTTCGCGAGCTCGGCTTCCGCGTTCTGCCGCGCCGTCTCCGCCTTCGCGACCTCTGCGTCCGCCGCCGCTTTCGCCGCCGCATCGGCCTCGGCCGTGCGCTTGGCATCGTCCTCGGCCTTGCGCTTTTCGGCCGCGGCAGCCTCGGCAGCGCGCCGGTCGGCCAGCGCCCTCTCGAGGTCCTCGACCTTCATGTCCTGCAGTTGCGGAGCCGCAGCCTGCGTCGGCCCGGTCGGCGCCGAAGGCCGGGTCGCGAGGTAGCCGCCCCCGGCGGCGATCAGGAGCGCGGCGACCGCAATGCCGGCATAGAGAGGGGCCTTGCGGCTGCCGCGGGGCGCCGCGACGTCGGCTGGAGCAGGCGGCGCAATCGGGGCCGGGGCGGCAACGTCCGGCGGAGGTACCGCACGCGGCACCATCACGGTCGCCAAGGGATCGGCGGCCACGCGCTGCGTCACGTCGCCGGCCGTGGCGCCGGTCATGCTGAACAAGGTCCGCCAGCCGGCGATCGTCTGCGGGCGTTCGGTGGCGCGAACCGCCAAGCCGGCATCGATGCCGACGAGAACGGGCGCGGAGAAGCCCGCGGGGGCGAGCTTCGACAGCGGTGTGTAGTCGTCGTCGAGCATGCGGTCGAAGGCAGGAGGCGGCGGCGCGCCGGTGATCGCATGGTAGAGCGTCGCCGACAGGCCGTAGATGTCGGTCCACGGTCCCTGCTTGGCCGAGGTCATCTGCTCGGCGGCGGCATAGCCTGGCGTGAAGACGGCCGTCATCGCCGTCGTGCGACCCACCATCGCCGCGCGCGACGCGCCGAAGTCGATGAGCGTGGGGCGACCGTCCTCGCGCAGCAGGATGTTGGCCGGCTTGATGTCGCGATGAAGGAAGCCCGCCTTGTGGACCTGCTCGAGGCCGTCGAGCATCGGCCAGAGAATGGCCATGACCTCGTCTGCCGCGAGTTTTCCCTGGCGCTTGATGCGGCCCTCGAGGGTCTCGCCGCGCACCAGCTCCATTACGATGTAGGCCGTGCCGTTCAGCTCGAGGAAGTCGAAGACGCGGACGATCGCGGGTGCGTCGTGCAGGCTGGCCAGCGTGCGGCCTTCCGCGACGAACCGGTCGCGACCCCAGGTGAAGTCGTCCGCGACCATGGTCGAGCGCGGCAGCACCGTGACGCCGTCCTGACGAACCGCCAGCGAGACGGGCAGGTACTCCTTGATCGCGACCTCGCGGCCGAGCTGCTCGTCGCGCGCACGATAGGTGATCCCGAAGCCGCCCTGGCCCAGGATGGATGTGACGACGAAACGCCCGATGGCCGCGCCCACCGGCAAGGCGCTGTAGTCGTAGTCCTGCGGAACTGTCGCTCCGTCTGCCTTGCCTTCAAGCATGGATCAGACGGGCCCCCAGACATCCTGCAAGGTTCCAGCCGCTTCCCAAGATGGGCCCCCCACAATCGCCGGCAGGCTACCATTCCCGCCGGGGCCGGTGAAGCCGCGAGCCCCGTCGAAGGCTCAGCCGCCCTTGCGCCCGCAGGTGTTGATGCCGAGCAGGGCGTAGGGCGGGCACCAGCCGACCATCGCGGTGAGCAGCGGCACGATGCCGACCCAGCCCCACGCGGTCTGCGGGCCCCAGAAGGCGAGGCTGATCAGGCCGAGGCCGATGACGATTCGGACGATGCGGTCGATGGAGCCAACGTTGCGGGTCATGTTTCCCTCCAGGAAAATCCGACCCTTCCCGGATACGCTCCGCGCGGCGGCCGTTCTGTAACTAAGTCACCGAGGCCAGGCGCGTCAGGGCCGCGCGGTCGGCGATCTCGACCGCGCCGCGCTGGCCGCGGATCAGGCCGCGGCGCTGCCATTCGGTGAGCTGCCGGCTGACCACCTCGCGCGCGCTGCCCAGCTCGTTGGCCAGCTCCTGGTGGGTTGCGGCGATGCGGCCGGTGCCGTCGTCCAGCAGCAGCAGCCGCTGCGCCAGGCGGACCTCGATGCGCGCGAAGGCGACGTCCTCGATGACGCGCAGCAGAGAGGCCACGCGGCGACCGAAGGCGGCAAAGACGAAGCGGCGGAACTCGCCCGAGTCGGCGACCAGGGCGTCGAACAGTCGGCGCGGCACGGCGACGGCGCGCACCGCCGTCTCGGCGACGCCGTCGGCCTGGTACTCCTCCTCGCCGACCAGGCAGGCCGTGGTCAGCGTGCACGATTCGCCGGCGGCGACGCGGTACAGCACGATTTCGCGCCCGCCTTCCGAGACCTGCGAGACGCGCACCACGCCGTCGAGCACCAGCAGGAAGTTCTCCGGCCCCTGCCCGGGCCCGAAGATCCGGCTGCCCGCGGGTAACTCGACGACGCGGCTGCCGGCGGCGAGATCGGCCTGCAGCGCGGCCGGCAGGCGGCGCAGCGGCGGGAAGGAGTCGAGCCAGGAGGCACCCGAGGTCATCGGGACATCATGCCTCCTTCGCGCCGCCGGCTCGACGGCGGTGGACGGCGAGCCAGACGGTCGGCTCGTCGGGATCGGTCCAGTCGACGCGGTGGCGGACATGCGCCGGTATCTCCACCCAGTCGCCCGCGGCGAGCGTGATGCGACGATCGTCGGTCTCGAAGTGCAGCACCGCTTTGCCGCTCAGCAGCAGCACGAACTCGTCCTCGGTCTGGTCGTACCAGTAGCCCTCGGGCGTGACCTGGCCCGTGGAGACGATGCGCTCGATGCGTACGGCCGGATCTTCGACCAGCGCCTCGACGAGCTCGCGATCGGCCGACTCTGTCACCGCCGCGAAGACATTCCCTCGTGTGTCACGGGCGGTCATGCAATTCGGATCTCTGCCGTTTGCTCGATACTGACTGGAGATCGCTCCCGGGGACAGGTCAGGGCCATGCAAACCTCAGAAGCGGCGGTCCATCGTGTCAACGATCACCGGAGAGAGCCGCCGCTGCCACGCTCGCGTTGGTGGACCTGACCGCAAAGGACGCGGGCGCGCAACGCGTCGCTCACCAAAGTCTTGATTTGCATCGACCTGTCGCCACGCCCGGAAACGCCGCGGGACGCGAGCACCGACCTCGGTTACCGCGCCGCGGACAACCATCTGCGATCGAACACATCGGCCAGCGCGCGGTAGGTCGACACCGGGACCTGGTCGAAGCCGCCGCCGTCGCCCGTCAGGAACTCGGCGAAGAGCCGTTCTGTTGCGCGGGGATCTCCGATGCCCAGTCCCAGCGTCGCCAGGTCCTCTGCAATCGACCCTGGCGAGAGATACGCCTCCCTCGAACGCAGCAGCGCCTTCGACTCTGGCAGACGCACCATGACGATGCGCGTTACCGAAGGCTGCGCATCGGGTCCAATGCGCGTCGTGCCGAACATCAGTCCCCCAAGCACGCTTGCCGGCGGAGAGGCCTGGAACAGGCAGAAGGTGACGACCTGCGCGCTACCCGTCGGCTCGCTCACCTGGATGTGCACACCTCGGTCGGCTACCAGCATCAACCCGCGGAGCTCCATGGCGCCGGTGGGCAGGACCTCCGTGTAGGTGACTGGCAGGCGATTTGGACTCGACTCGCAGCCAACCGTCAATTCGCCCCGGATCAACTGGCCGCGAAAATAGGGCGACCACGCGTGCGAATAGCAGACGAATGTCCCCGCGAGTTCGGAAGCGGCCCTCGACTTGCTGCCGCCGCGGCTGCCGGAGGCCTCCACGGAGCGCAACAGGGTCTCCCGGTCACGACCGTGGCGGAGACATATCTCGTCGAGAAAGGCCTCGGTGTCGCAATCGGAGATCCATTGGCCGGACCGATCGAGATCCAGCACTTTCACCCAGTCGGCATAGACCTGCATCTCGCGAGGCCGGGCGAGGCCCCGGAGCCACTTGTCGGCCCGGCCGATCTCAAAAGACGTCTTGGGGTTGACGCGCCGAAAGGCTGCCGCGAGATCCTTGCGTGCGACCGTTCCGAGCAAGGCCGCGGTCAGGCGCAACTTCCGATCTATTTCTCGTGCCACTCGACTAGCTCGCTGCCTGGACGCGTCGGCATTTCCAGTCTCGATATTCCACGAAAAGATACGGAATTCCACCGCGTTCTATCCGGGGGAGATGCTGCAAGCCCGGTCCTTGCGGCAGGTTACGCACCCACTCTTTCGACTGACGCTCAGTCCAAAAATGATCGAGGCTTCCAGGACGATCAGCCTGCGCGCCGGATTGAGGCTTATATGGTGAGAAGGATTGACCCTACTATTCCAAACATTGTCTCAGCATTCTCGGTTCGTCCCGCCAGACGTGACCGCTCGGCGATGGCCTTCATGTCTTATCCCGATGCTCGCAAACAGGCCCGTCTCGTCGAGAGCGCGCGCAACACGCAACAACTTCTTGGAATGGTCGCATCTTAGAGGCAGTCACTTTCGTTTGGAGAAGCAATATGGAAAGCGATTTTGGCGACCAGCCAAAGTCCGCCTCGGCGCAATTCGTTCCGCGTAAGCGTGCCTAACCGTTTCAGCTTCGCAGGGGAGGGGACGCGTGGCGCTATACTGGACCATTAAGTCGGATGATCGACTTTTCGAAGTGATCTGCGATGGACTGGTGGCGGCGGATGAAGTTCACGCGATGCTCGACGTCCTGGTCGGCTCCGGAGCGCTTGGATATCGAAAGCTCTTCGATGGAAGCCGCGGCGATACAACTATGGGAGCGTTCGAAATCCTGAATATCGGCGTTCGCATGCGGTCGTTGCATGGGGGGACTGCCCTGGGACCGCTGGCAGTCGTGATTCCCGAAGACAAGTATGTGTTGCTGTCGCGAGTGCTGGGCATGCTGGCTTCTGGCAGAAGACCGATGCGGATTTTCTCGGACCCTATCAAGGCGCGGCGTTGGCTCAATTCCCCTGTTGTGCGCGCGCGCGTCCCACCTGAGGCGCTGCTTTGCTAGTTGGGCGGCCCGCCTCCCATCCACTCCAAAGTCACCGCTTCGGTGATCTCTGCCAGCGACGCGACGGTGCGGCGATGGGTTTCAGGGGCGGTAATACTGGCGTCGGGCAGCCGCTCTTGCAGCAACTCATCGACCTCGGTGAGGACCTCCTGGATTTGGCGCTCTTGGTCAGCCATCACAAGTGCCAAGCAACGAATGCCAGGCTCAAGATCGTCAAGTTACTGAAGAATGGCGATCTTAAACTCTGCCGTGGCAGTGCTTGTACTTCTTGCCCGAGCCGCAGGGGCAGGGCGCGTTGCGGGAGACCTTGCCCCAGGTCGAGGGATCGTTGGGATCGACCGGGCCCTTGGCCACGGGACGCGGGCGGTGCAGCGTCGCCACGCCGCCGCCGTCCGGGTCGGCCGGATCGTAGGCGGGATCGTCGCTCATCGCCGCGGCGAGGGCCGGGTCCTCGTGCACCTCGTGCATGTTGGACGGCATCTCCGGCATCGGCGGCGGTTCCATGCGAATCTGCAGGGTCGCCAGCAGCGTGATCACCTGTTCGCGCATGTTGGTCAGCAGGTCGCTGAACAGGTTGAAGGCTTCGCGCTTGTACTCGTTCAGCGGATCTTTCTGGCCATAGGCGCGCAGGCCGATGCCCTGGCGCAGATGGTCGAGATGCAGCAGATGATCCTTCCAGTTCTGGTCGAAGATCTGCATCAGCACGCTCTTCTCGACCTGCCGCCAGACGTCGGGCCCGTACTGCGCGGCCTTCTGGGCGAACACCCGGTCGACCGCATCGTTCAGGCGGACCTTGATCTCCTCGTCGGCGATGCCTTCTTCCCGGGCCCACTCGTCGACCGGCAAGTCGAGGCCGAAGATGCGCTGCACGTCGTCCTTGAGCTCGCCGACCTTCCATTGCTCGGCGTAGAGGCCCTCGGGGATGGTCCGCCGGATGAGCGCGTCGACCACGTCGCGGCGCATGCCGGCCACGGTGTCGGACACGTCCTCGGTGCCCATCAGCTCGATGCGCTCCTTGTAGATCTCCTGGCGCTGGGCGTTCATCACGTCGTCGAAGCGCAGCAGGTTCTTGCGGATCTCGAAGTTGCGCGCCTCGACCTTGCCCTGCGCCGTTTCCAGCGCCTTGTTCAGCCAGCGATGGGTCAGCGCCTCGTCGTCGGCCATGCCCTTCTTCTGGACCCAGTCGAGCACCTTGTTGTTGCCGAAGATGCGCATCAGGTCGTCTTCCAGCGACAGGAAGAACTTCGACGCGCCGGGATCGCCCTGGCGGCCCGACCGGCCGCGCAGCTGGTTGTCGATGCGGCGCGACTCGTGGCGCTCGGTGCCGACCACGAACAGTCCGCCCGCCTCGCGCACGATGGCGCGGTCGCGCTCGACGCCGGCGCGGATTTCCGCCTCGACCCGCGCGATCTCGGCGTTGCGCGCCGCCTCGTCGGGGAACTTCGCGGTGATCTCCGGAATGCTCTGCTGCACCAGCATCTCGACATTGCCGCCGAGCTGGATGTCGGTGCCGCGGCCGGCCATGTTGGTGGCGATGGTGACGGCGCCCGGGCGGCCGGCCTGCGCCACGATCTGGGCTTCCTGGTCGTGGAAGCGGGCGTTCAGCACGTTGTGCGGGATGCCGGCCTTCTTCAGCGCCTCCGACAGTTCCTCCGACTTCTCGATCGACACGGTGCCGACCAGCATCGGCTGCTGGCGCGCGCGGCATTCGCCGATCAGCTTGACGATGGCACGGGTCTTGTCGCCCAGCGTCCGGTAGATCTCGTCGTCGGCATCCTTGCGGGCGACCGGCACGTTGGTCGGGATCTCGACCACCTCGAGCTTGTAGATCTCGGCGAACTCGGCGGCCTCCGTCAGCGCCGTACCGGTCATGCCCGAGAGCTTGGGGTACATGCGGAACAGGTTCTGGAAGGTGATCGAGGCGAGAGTCTGGTTCTCGCGCTGGATCTCGACATTCTCCTTGGCCTCGAGCGCCTGGTGCAGGCCCTCGGAGTAGCGCCGGCCCGACATCATGCGGCCGGTGAATTCGTCGATGATGACGACCTGGCCGTCCTTCACGATGTAGTCGACGTCGCGGGCGAACAGCTTGTGGGCACGCAGCGCCTGGGTGACGTGGTGCAGCACCGAGACCATGGTCGGCGCGTAGAGGCTGATGCCCTCGGCCAGCAGCCCGTCGGCCCGCAGGATGTCCTCGACCGCCTCGATGCCGGCATCCGTCAGCACGACCGTGCGGTTCTTCTCGTCCTTCTCGAAATGTGCGGGCTCGAGTCGGGGGATGACCGCGTCGGCCCGGCGGTACAGCTCGGACGAATCCTCGGCCGGGCCTGAAATGATGAGCGGGGTGCGCGCCTCGTCGATCAGGATCGAATCGACCTCGTCGACGATGGCATGGTGGAAGGGCCGCTGGACCATCGCGTCCAGGCGATACTTCATGTTGTCGCGCAGGTAGTCGAAGCCGATCTCGTTGTTGGTGCCGTAGGTGATGTCGCAGGCATAGGCGGCCTTGCGCTGCTCGTCGTCGAGCTCGTGCACGATGGTGCCGACCGTCAGGCCGAGGAAGTTGTAGACCCGGCCCATCCATTCGGCGTCGCGGCGGGCGAGATAGTCGTTCACGGTGACGACATGCACGCCCTTGCCGGGCAGGGCGTTCAGATAGACCGCCAGCGTGGCGACCAGCGTCTTGCCCTCGCCGGTCTTCATTTCGGCGATCTTGCCCTGGTGCAGGACCATGCCGCCCTTGAGCTGGACGTCGAAGTGGCGCTGACCCAGCGTGCGCTTGGCTGCCTCGCGCACCGTTGCGAAGGCCTCGGGCAGCAGGTCGTCGAGCGTCTCGCCCTTGGCCAGGCGTTCGCGGAATTCGACGGTCTTGCCGCGCAGCTGTTCGTCGGACAGCTTGACCATCTCCGGCTCAAGCGCGTTGATTTTCGCCACCGGCTTGTCGAAGCCTTTGACGATCCGGTCGTTGGCCGTCCCGAAGAGCGTCCGGGCAAGCGCGCCAAGCATGGAAAACCTCGATATTCTAATGACTTAGGCGGGCTCAGCGGCCCGCCCTTGCCATCAGAGATAGAGAGCGGCCGGTAGAGTGTCAACGCAGCGGAGGAGCGCAGCCGCGACGAACGGCGGACTCCCGGACTTCATCGCCCCGACAAGGACGCGGTGCTCACGAAAAAGTGCCGCAATTAAAGGTCATCTGGCGTCTCGCCGGGGAGGCGGCGCTTGCTTGGTCCGACGGGCCCTGTGTAAACGGTTTGCGCCTTTCGCAACGAATGAATCTGCTGGAGTCCGCCATGAGTCTTGACCTGCGTTCCCTGCGCCTCGCCCTCCTGAGTGGCGCGGTCGCCCTCGTCGCGGGTCCCGCCCTGGCCCAAACCCCGCCGGCAAAGCCACCGGCGCCCGCCGCCAAGCCGCCGGCTGCCGCCGCGCCGGCCGCGATCAAGGACCCGGTGGTCGCCATCGTCAACGGCCAGCAGATCCGCCTGTCCGAGCTCGAGATCGCCCAGCAGTCGCTGCCGCAGCAGTACCGCTCCATGCCGCTCCAGGCGGTGTTCCCGGCGCTGCTGGAGCGCATCATCGACAGCAAGCTGGTCGTCCAGGAAGGCAAGAAGACCAAGACCAACGAGGATCCGGCGTTCAAGAAGCGCATGGCCTTCGTCGAGGAACAGGTCCTGCAGGACTTCTGGATCCAGCGCGAGATCTCCCGTCTCGTCACCCTGGAGAAGATCCAGGCGAAGTACCAGGAGCGCCTGAAGTCGATGCCGCCGGAAGACGAGGTGCATGCGCGCCACATCCTGGTCGCCACCGAGGACGAAGCCAAGGCGATCATCGCCGAGCTGAAGAAGGGCACGCCGTTCGACAAGCTCGCCAAGGAGAAGTCGACCGACAAGGCGTCGGGCGCCGAAGGCGGCGATCTCGGCTGGTTCAAGAAGTCCGACATGGTGAAGGAATTCGCCGATGCCGCCTTCAACCTGAAGAAGGGCGAGACCTCGGAAACCCCGACCAAGACGCAGTTCGGCTATCACGTCATCAAGATCGACGACCGCCGCACGGCCCCGCCGCCGGCGCTCGAGGAGCTTTCCGACCAGATCCGCGAGGAACTGGCGCGCGAGGCCGTGACGGCCCAGCTCGACAAGATCCGCGCCGGCTCGAAGATCGAGAAGTTCAACATGGACGGCAGCAAGGTCGAGGCGGCTCCCGCTGCGCCGGCCGCGACGCCGGCCAAGCCCGCGACCCCGGCTCAGCCGCCGAAGTAGAACCGGGGTTCAACTAAAACTCACGTTTTAGGGTCTTTCTGGTGTAGTCTCCGCCGCTGGCCGGCCGCTTCCCGCGGCCGCGCCCGAGGGGAGACACATGTCCGCTAAGCACGCCATCTCGCCGCTCGCGCCCAAGACGACGCCGACGCTGCCCCGCATCGCGGGCGTAAAGCTCGGTGTCGCGCGTTCCGGCGTGCGCTACACGGACCGCGACGACGTTCTGCTGGCCGTGGTGCCGGCCGGGGCGACCATTGCGGGCGTCCTGACCAAGTCCAAGACCTGCTCGGCGCCCGTCGACTGGTGCCGCAAGAACCTGGCACGCGGCAAGGTCCGCGCGATCGTGGTCAATGCCGGCAACGCCAACGCCTTCACCGGCAAGCTGGGCGACAAGGCGGTCGAGGAATCGACCCGGGCCATCGCCCAGGCGCTGGGCTGCCCGCGCAACGAGGTCTTCATGGCGTCGACCGGCGTGATCGGTCAGCCGCTCGAGTGGGAGAAGATCGCCGCCGTCGTGCCGACACTGATCAAGTCGGGCAAGGAGGACGCCTGGTCGGCCGCCGCGGCCGCCATCATGACCACCGACACCTTCCCCAAGCTCGCGACCCGCCAGGCGAGGATCGGCGAGCGCACGGTGACGGTGAATGCCTTCCTCAAGGGCTCGGGCATGATCGCGCCGGACATGGCGACGATGCTGGGATTCGCTTTCACCGATGCCAAGATCCCGGGCGCGGTGCTGCAGAAGCTGCTGTCGGACGCGGCCGACAAGTCCCTCAACTGCGTCACCGTCGACGGCGACACCTCGACCAGCGACACCTTCCTGATGGTCGCCACGGGCGCGGCGCGCCATGCGCCGATCGAGGAGGCCGACGACCCCGTGCTGGTCGACTTCAAGCGCGCCCTCGACGAGGTGATGATCGAACTGGCGCAGCTGCTCGCGCGCGACGGCGAGGGCGCCACCAAGTTCGTGACCATAAACGTGGGCGGCGCCTCGTCGAACGGCGCCGCGCGCAAGATCGGACTGGCGGTCGCCAACTCGCCGCTGGTCAAGACCGCGATCGCCGGCGAGGACGCCAATTGGGGCCGCATCGTCATGGCGGTCGGCAAGTCGGGCGAGCGTGCGGACCGCGACAAGCTGCGCATCTCGATCGGCGGCGTGCGGATCACCGACCAGGGACAGGTCGTGCCGAATTACGACGAGGCGCCGGTCGCCCAGCACATCAAGGGCTCCGACGTGGTGATCGACATCGATCTCGGCATCGGCCGCGGCCGCGCCACCGTCTGGACCTGCGATCTCACGCACGGCTACATCGACATCAACGGCAGCTACCGCTCCTGATGGGCGGCTTCGACGACGAGTGCCCGGGCGGCCCGCCGCCGCTCGGCGAACGGCCGCTCGTGTTGGTGGCGGCGGTCGCCCTGGTCGACGTCGACGGCCGCGTCCTCATCGCCCAGCGCCCGGCCGGCAAGTCGATGGCCGGACTCTGGGAGTTTCCTGGCGGCAAGGTCGAGCCCGGCGAGACGCCGGAGCAGGCGCTGGTCCGCGAGCTGCACGAGGAACTCGGCATCGAGACGGCGACGAGCTGCCTCGCCCCGATCGCCTTCGCCAGCCACGGCTACGAAAAGTTCCACCTGCTGATGCCGGTCTTCGCCTGCCGCAAATGGAACGGCACGCCGCAGTCGCGCGAAGGCCAGGCCCTGAAGTGGGTCGCGCCGATGGAACTCACCAGGTACCCGATGCCGCCCGCCGACCTGCCGCTGATCGGCCTGCTGCGCGATTTGCTCTGAGGCGCTTCGCCTCCGTTATGTATGTGGCGCCCGCAACGGCGCGCCTTCGCGCCAGCCCAGCAGGTCGCGGAAGATCAGCGCCTGCGCGGTCGCGGCCACGGCGGTGCCGGCATAGGAGACCAGGATCGCCGCCGTCCAGGTGATCACGGCCGCCGAGTCGCCGGCGCCCAGCACGCCGCGCACGAGGCCGAGCACGACCAGGGTGGCCACGGTCGTGACGAGCGCGCTCGTGAAGAAGATCAGGAACAGCACGCCGATGATCGTCCAGGCATTGCCGCGGCTATGGGCCCATGACAGGCGTGGCGAGAAGGGCTCGTCGACCGAGGTCGCCGCGAGCCCATAGCTGACGCGCACCGCCAGGATGATCGAGACGGTGAATCCGGCCCCGATGGGGGCGGCCAGCGCCTGGCGTCGTGCCACCTCCGGGTCGACGGTGGCACCGGCGGCCAGCATCTCCGGGTCGATCGAGCCCAGGGCCAGCACGAAGGCGGCGAGCAGCACGAAGGTCAGGCCACCGATCTTGATGAGGTGGAGCAGGAAGGCGGTCTCGCGCGGCGACCAGCCCAGTCCCGGCAATCTGTCGACACGGCCCGGACCCAGCAGCACGACGCGCTGCCAGGCGACCATGAACATCACCGTCGGAATCATGTCGGCGGCCTTCTCGATCAGCATCGGCATCGCCGTGTCGCGGGGCATCGCCGATCCGAGGAGGCGGATCACGAGCGACGCGATCCAGGGAATGGTGACGAGATGGAAGAACAGGCCGAAATTGGCGAAGACGAAGCCGAAGCTCTGGGCCACCAGGCCGCCGAACGAGAGTTTCACCGCAGGCACGATCTAGCTCCGCTCCACTTTTTCGCCGGCACTGATTTCCGATGTTCCCAGCGCGTCGGCCAGCCGCTGCGCCGCGGTGCCGGGCTTCAGCGCCTTCGGCTGCGAGGCGTGCGGCGACCAGCCGTGCAGGAACAGGACCTCGAAGCTCGCGATTACCCGGCCGCCGGGGCGGGCGAAGCGCTCGGCGTAGAGTTCGGCGGCGCGCAGCAGCACGGCACGCCCGGTCATGCCGCGGCGCCGGCCGGCCACGAGATTGCTCTCGCCCATGGCGCGCAGGTCGCGCATCAGCGCGAGCGCGCTCTCATATTCGACCTCGATGGTCTCGCTGTCGGCCACCGGCAGGGCGAAGCCCGCGCGCTGCAGCAGGGCGGCCGCATCGCGAAGGTCGGCGAAGGGCGAAACGCGGGGGCTCAGGCCGCCGTCGATCTCGCTTTCCGCCGCCGCCAGTACCTGGCGCAACTGCCAGAGGGTGGCGCCTCCCAGCAGGGCGCCCAGGAAAAGCCCGTCGGGCTTCAGGATGCGCGCGATCTGGATCAACGTGCCCGGAAGGTCGTTCACCCAGTGCAGGTCCATGGCGCTCATCACCAGGTCGAACCGGCCCGCGGCAAAGGGCAGGAATTCCTCGTCGGCGACGATCACCGGTCCGCGCGCGCGGCGCGCGAAGCCGCGGCCGAGATCGGCGCGCACCAGTTGGCCGACCATCGAAAGCGCGCCCAAAGCGGTCGCCACCTCGTCGCCATGGCTGCCGAGATCGAGGGCGAGGGGGAAAGTCCGCCGCACATCCGCCAAACGATCGACCAGCCGGTCGGCGATCTCGCGCTTCAGGAAGTCATGACGCTCCCAATCGCGGGCGGCACGCTCGCGACGCTGGCGAAGAAGGGCGCGGTCGAACACCAGCAGGGGATCGGGACCAGTCACAGTGGGTATGTAGGGAAAAAGGGCGGCGGCGGGTAGGGGAACGCCATCCTGTGGGCGCATTTGCCCGCCCCAATCCGCCGCATGTTGCCGAGGGGAGTACGAGGCGCCGTTGCCGGCGCGGGCCGCGCCGTGCTGGATGCGGTGCTGCCGCCGCTCTGTCTCGGCTGCAACGAGATCGTGAGTGCGCCCGGAGCCCTGTGCACGACCTGCTGGCAGGGCTTTTCCTTCATTTCCGCGCCGCATTGCGCCTGCTGCGGCACGCCGTTTGCGGAGGATCTCGGTTCCGAAGCCCTCTGCGCCGGCTGTCTCGTCCGTCGCCCGCGATACCATCGCGCCCGTGCCGCGCTGGTCTATGACGATCGGAGCCGCCGGCTCGTCCTGCCGTTCAAGCACGGCGATCGGACGGATATCGCGCTGGCCTGCGGCGGCTGGATGGCGCGGGCGGGTGCGGATCTTCTCGCATCGGCCGATCTCGTGGCGCCGGTGCCGCTCCATTGGCGGCGCTTGTTCATGCGTCGCTACAATCAGGCCCAGCTCCTGGCGCGAATCGTCGTGCGGACGGCGGCACGCGGGCGGAAACTGCAGCTCGCGCCCGACCTGCTGCGACGACAGCGCTGGACCGGATCGCAGGCCGGCCTCAAGGGGCAGGAGCGTCGGCGCAACGTGCGCGAAGCCTTCGACGTCCATCCGAGGTGGCGGCCCCTCGTGGCCGGCAAGACCGTCCTCCTGGTCGACGACGTGCTGACGACCGGGGCTACGGTCGAGGCCTGCGCCCGCGCGCTGCAACGTGCCGGCGTTGCGGGGGTTGATGTGCTGACACTGGCGCGGGTCGTCCGGCCGGCGCTATAGTTTCCGCAAAGAGGTTCACCCATGGCCAAGATCGAGATCTACACCACGCCGTTCTGCGGCTACTGCGCGCGGGCCAAGAGCCTGCTCGACAGCAAGGGCGCCGAGTACGAAGAGACCGACGTGATGATGGACGACAAGAAGCGCAGCGAGATGCGCGCACGCGCCAATCGCACGACGGTGCCGCAGATCTTCATCAACGGCCAGCATATCGGCGGCTCCGACGATCTCGCCGCCCTCGAACGGGCGGGCAAGCTCGACGCGCTGCTCTCCCAGCCGGGCTGAGGACACCCATCATGACCGCGTTCAAGGCCGGCCTGATCCAGACCAACGTCAGCAACGACATGGCCGAGAACGTGGCCTCCCTGCGCGAGCAGGCGAAGCTTGCGCGCGATGCCGGCGCTGACTTCATCATGACGCCGGAGAATACCGGCCTGATCGGCGCCAACCGCACCGAGACGCTGGCCAAGGCACAGACCGAGGAAGAGCATGCGATGCTCGCGGCCTGCCGTGCCGCGGCGCGCGATACCGGCGCCTGGTTCCTGCTGGGCTCGATCCATGTGCGCGTGCCGGGCGAAGAGCAGATCCGCAATCGCTCCTACCTGATCGATTCGTCGGGCGGCATCGTGGCGAGCTACGACAAGATCCACATGTTCGACGTCCAGCTCGCGGGCGGCGAGAGCTACCGCGAGTCCTCGACTTTCAGGCCGGGAGAGAAGGCGGTGCTGGCCGAGACGCCATGGGGCGTTCTGGGCATGACGATCTGCTACGACCTGCGCTTCCCCTATCTCTATCGCGAACTGGCGCATGCCGGCGCCAGCATGCTGGCGATCCCGTCGTCCTTCACCGTGCCGACCGGCCAGGCGCACTGGCACACGCTGATGCGCGCCCGTGCCATCGAGACCGGCTGCTTCGTCTTCGCGCCGGCGCAGGTCGGCACGCACAAGGGCTCCAACCGCAAGACCTACGGCCACTCGATCGCCGTCGCCCCGTGGGGCGAGGTGCTGGCCGATGCCGGCGGGGAGAAAGCGGGCTTCGTCATCGCCGAGGTCGACATGGAGAAGATCGAGGAGGCACGGAAGATGGTCCCGTCGCTCACTCACGACCGCAAGTACGCGGCGCCCGTCCTGCACAAGGCCGAGGTCGCGAAGGCGGCGGAGTAGTCAGAACGCCTCGAACAGATGCTCGTACTTCTCGACGAGTCCTTCTTCGTCGAGATCGAGCTGCGCCGTGAAGCCGTCGGACACGCCCTTGTCGACGTACCTCCAGGCGCGTGGGCCGAGAGGCTCGTAGCGCTGGCGTGATGGCTGGCAGGTGAGAACCGAAGCTTCGACGAACAGCGCCAGCCATTCGCCAGCGGCATTCCCGAAGCGCCGGATCGCCAGCGTGTTGCAGAACGGCGTCGCCGACAGGTCGACCTCGTGGCATCCGGAGAGATCGGGGCGCGCCTCACCATCGACCCGCCAGCTTGTATCGCCTGTTCGTTCGATGGCGAGAGACTTCTCGACCGCGTCGGTCCGCTCGATATGCAGCGTCCGCGTGCGCCACGATGGATCGAGTTCCCAGCGATAGCGAAGCCCGACACTTTCCGCGCCGGCGTGAATCAGCGTCGAGCGCACGCTGAGGCCCGACGGACCACGCGACAGCGCCATGAGTTCGAGGCCCGGTTCGTCGACCCGTCGCCAGCGCCTCAGCATCCGGTCGTTCTGCATGCCAAAGTCTCGGGTCGGATCATGGGAGAATTGCGGCGCGCACGTCTCGACCGGAACGCCGAACCGCGTCACTCTTCTCCATCCATGCCGGAGTAGCCAATGTCGTCTGCCAGTCTGGTCATTCGAAACGGCACGATCGTCGATGGCTCGGGCGGCGATCCCTACGAGGCCGACTTGTCGATCGAGGGCGGCCGGATCGCAGCCATCGGGAAGGACCTTCCGAGGGGCGCCGAGGAGATCGATGCGCGCGGCAGGTTGGTGACGCCGGGCTTCGTCGACGTCCACACCCACTACGACGCGCAGGTGACGTGGAGCGAGCGGCTGTCGCCGTCGTCGTGGAACGGCGCCACCACCGTCGTGCTCGGCAATTGCGGCGTCGGCTTCGCGCCCTGTCACGAGGACCAGCACGCCATGCTGATCAACCTGATGGAGGGTGTGGAGGACATTCCCGAGGTCGTGCTGTCGGAGGGCCTGCCGTGGAACTGGCACTCCTTCCCGGATTTCATGGATGCGATCGCTGCCCGCTCCTACGATGCCGACGTGGCCACGCAGGTCCCGCATGCCGCGCTGCGCGTCTACGTGATGGGCCAGCGCGGCGCCGACCGCGAGCCCGCCACCGAGCAGGATCGGCAGCGGATGGCAGAACTCACGATCGAGGGCCTGCGCGCCGGTGCGCTCGGCTTCTCGACCTCGCGGACGCTCAATCACAAGTCGGCCGACGGCAAGCACATCCCGACGCTGCGTGCCGAGGAGGCCGAACTCACGGCGATCGCCCGGGCGATGCGCCACGCCGATGCCGGCTGGCTGCAGATCGTTTCGGACTTCCAGGAAGGCGAGGTCGCGCTGTTCCGTCGTCTGGCGAAGGAGTCCGGCCGTCCGGTCACGATCACCCTGCTGCAGTCCAACGTCCGACCCGATGGCTGGCGCGAGACGATGGCGGAGATCGACGAGGCCAACCGGGAGGGGTTGCGCATCACCGCCCAGGTTCGCACGCGGCCGACCTCGGTGCTGCTGGGCCTCGAACTCTCGCAGACGCCGTTCACGGGGCGGCCGAGTGCCGACCGCGCCGGGCGCCTGCCGTTCGCCGAGCGTCTCGCCGAGTGGCGCAATCCCGAGTTCCGGGCGCGCTTGCTGTCCGAATCCTTCGAAGGCGACCAGCAGAGGCGGCTGGTCGATCGCTGGGACCGCATGTTCCCGCTGGGCGATCCGCCGGACTACGAGCCGACCGCCGACCAGAGCATCGCGGCCATTGCCGCGCGGCAGGGCCGTCCGCCGGCAGAGGTCGCGTACGACCTGCTGCTCGAACGCGACGGCAAGCAGATCATCTATCTGCCTGTCACGAACTTCGTCGCCGGCAATCTCGATGTGGTGCGCGAGATGATCGATCGGCCCAACACCCTGCTGGGCCTCGGCGACGGGGGCGCCCATGTCGGTGTGATGTGCGACGCGACGGCGACCAGCTACACGCTGACCCACTGGACGCGCGATCGACCGCGCGGTGACTTGTTGCCGGTGTCGTGGGCGATCAAACGGTTGACGGCCGACAATGCCATCGAGGTCGGCCTGCGCGACCGTGGCCTGCTGAAGGTCGGGCTGAAGGCCGACATCAACGTCATCGACTACGACAACATGCGGCTCCGCCGGCCCGAGATCGTCTACGACCTGCCGGCCGGCGGCAAGCGGCTGATCCAGCGCACGGAGGGTTTCGACGCGACCATCGTGTCGGGCGCCGTCGTCTATCGCGGCGGCGAACCGACCGGCGCCTTGCCCGGTCGTCTCCTGCGTGGCGCGCGCGGCTGAGGTCAGAGCAGGCGCGCGGCGATCCTCTGCACCATCGCCATCTTCGGCTGGCTGATCATGCGCGCCTCGTAGGCCGTCACCGAGAAGCGCCCGCGCACTAGGTCGAGCAGTTCGCCGTCCTTCAGCAGGAATTCCGGCCGACTCGGTTTTCCGAAGCGCTCGTTGCCTTCCATGAATGTCTCGTAGAGCAGGATCCCGCCCGGCTGCAGGGCGTCGAAGAGGGTCGGGAACAGCGGCCGGTGCAGGTAGTTGGTGACGACGATGGCGCCGAAGCGGCGATCGGCCAGCGGCCACGGCGAGCCGTCCTCCAGATCGGCGGCGAGCGGCTCGACCGCATCGGAAGGGGCGAGGGCGCTCACGTCGCGATCGACCGCGGTGACGCGATGGCCGCGCCCGGCGAAGAATGCCGTATGGCGGCCCTTGCCGGCCGCGAGATCGAGGACGGTGGCGCCGGGCGGCACCAGGCCGGCCCAGGTGGCGATCCAGGGTGAAGGCGTCATGGCCGGCGTGCTCCGGTTCCCTTGAGGTTCAGCAGATTGCCCGAGAGGATCAGCGCGGCGCCGAGGATCGTCAGCGTGTCCAGCCGCTCGCCGTAGAGAAGCCAGCCGGCGAGCGCGGCCAGCGGCACGCGCAGGAAGTCCATGGGCACGACCACCGTCGCATCGGCATGCAGCATGGCCCGGGTCAGGCAATAGTGGGAGAAGGTGCCGCAGAAGGCGATGACGACGATCCAGGCCCAGGCATAGGCCGAGGGCCAGCGCCACACCTCGACCGCCGGGACGAGGCCGATGATCGACTGGATGAAGAGCATCCAGAACAGGATGGAGACGACGCTGTCGGTGCGGGTGAGCGACTTCACCATGGTGACCGAGATGGCAAAACCCACCGCGGCGGCCAGCGCGATGATCTGCCCGGGCACGATCTCGCTGGTCCCCGGCCGCACGATGATGACGACGCCGACCACCCCCAGCGCGACGGCGAGGTTCTTCCACAATCCCATGCGCTCGCCGAGGAAGGCGACCGCGAGGATCGCGGTCCAGATCGGCATGGTGAACTCGATCGAGATCACCTGGGCGAGCGGGATCAGCGTGAGTGCCTTGAACCAGGCGAACTGCGCGCCGTAGTGGGCGATGTTGCGGCCGACCTGCTGCCAGGGCCGGGCCGTCTTCAGGGCGCCGAACCCGCCGCCAAGGTGAATCAGCGGATAGAGCAGGACGAGGCCGATGACCGAGCGCATCTCCATGATCTGGAAGACGTCGAGTTCGCGCGTCGTCTCGCGGCCGGCGATCGCCATCACGAGCATGGCCGCCAGCCAGCCGGCCATCCAGAAGGCGGCTTTCGCGATCGAGGGCTGGTGGGTCATCGGCTGCTTCTGCGGGCGGCTTTCGGGTGACGGGGCGCGACAATCGGGCCTTGCGTCCGTCGCGACAAGCCACCATTTTTCCGTCTGTCATGATTTTGTATCGCTTGCGCTGCGCCGACGGCCACGAGTTCGACAGCTGGTTCAAGGACAGCAAGACCTATGAACGCCAGGAGAAGAAATCCCTGATCGGCTGCGCCGTCTGTGGGTCGGCGAAGGTCGAGCGCGCCCTGATGGCGCCTCGCATCGGCAAGAAGGGCAAGGACAGCGCTCTGCCCGCCGTCGTCGAGACGCCCGCCGCACAACCCTCCGCCGCGCCGTCACCGGAGCAGCAGCAGATGGCAGCCCTCGCCCGGCACATGCCCAAGGAACTCCGCGAAGCCCTTCTCGCGGTCCGCGCCGAGGTCGAGAAGAACTGCGAGCATGTCGGCGACAAGTTCGCCGAGGAAGCGCGCAAGATTCACTATGGCGAGAGCGACAAGCGCGGCATCTACGGCGAGACCAGCGACGAGGAAGCCCAGGCTCTGGCCGAGGAAGGCATCGAGTTCGGCCGCCTTCCCTGGATCCCGCGCGGCAACTGAGTAGGCGCCGGCCCGCTATTTCGGACCGGCCACCCCGTACAGCATGTAGTTCACGTCGAGGTCGTTCCGGTTCAGCGACCACTTGCGGCTGAGCGGGGCGTAGACGACACCGACGATCTCCTGCGGCTCGATCCCGCCGGCGCGCAGGCCGCGGACGACCTCGGAAGGCTTGAGGAACTTCCTCCAGTCGTGGGTGCCGCGCGGCAGCCAGCCCAGCACGTATTCCGCACCGGCGATCGCCAGCACCCAGGCCTTGGCGGTGCGGTTGAGCGTCGACAGGAAGAGCAGCCCGCCCGGCTTCACGAGGCGGCCGCAGGAGCGCAGGAACAGATCGACGTCGGCCACGTGCTCCACGATCTCGAGCGCCAGCACGATGTCGAACTGCGCGCCGCTCTCGGCCAGAGCCTCGGCCGTGCCTTGTCGATAGTCGATGGCGAGGCCCCCGCGTTCGGCATGGACGGAGGCGGTCGCGATGTTGCGCGCCGAGGCGTCGACGCCCGTGACCGACGCGCCGAGCCGGGTCATCGGCTCGCTGAGCAGACCCCCGCCACAACCGATGTCGAGCAGCGACAGGCCCGTCAGCGGTTCGCCGTTCAGGGCGTCCCGCTGCCAGTGCGCCGCCACCCGGTCGCGGATGTAGCCGATCCGGATCGGGTTCAGACGGTGCAGGGGCGCGAACTTGCCGGTGGGGTCCCACCATTCGTCCGCGATGCGGGAGAAGCGCTCGATCTCGGCGGGATCGACCGTTCCGTCGGTGGGGATATGCGCGGTTTCGACCATGGCTACCCTTGACCCATATGCCGGCGCCGGTGTCTATAGCCCGCTTTCCGGGCAGAAGCTTGCCCTTCGAGTGAATTCATGGCGCGCATCGTTCTGAAATTTGGCGGCACATCGGTCGGCGACACGGATCGTATCAAGAACGTCGCGCGCAAGGTGAAGGCCGAAGTCGCACGCGGCAACGAGGTGGCGGTCGTGGTCTCGGCCATGTCGGGCGCCACCAACCAACTCGTGAAGTGGGTGAACGAGATCTCGCCGCTGCACGATCCGCGCGAATACGACGTGGTGGTGGCGACCGGCGAGCAGGTCACGATCGGCCTGCTGGCGATGGCGCTGCAGCAGGAAGGCGTGAAGTCGCGCTCCTGGGTCGGCTGGCAGCTGCCGATCAGGACCGACGACGCCTACGCAAAGGCGCGGATCGTGGAGATCGACACGGTCGAGATGGCCAGGACCATGGCGGCGGGCGAGGTTCCCGTCGTGCCGGGCTTCCAGGGCATTTCGCCGGAAGGCCGAGTCACCACCCTGGGCCGGGGCGGCTCCGATACGTCGGCGGTCGCGCTCGCGGCAGCGCTCAAGGCGGATCGCTGCGACATCTACACCGACGTCGACGGCGTCTACACGACCGATCCGCGGATCGTCGAGAAGGCGCAGAAGATCGACCGCGTGACCTACGAGGAAATGCTCGAAATGGCCTCGCTCGGCTCGAAGGTGCTGCAGACACGCTCCGTCGAGCTGGCGATGAACCATCATGTGCGCGTGCAGGTGCTGTCGTCCTTCGACGCGGCGCTCGGCAGCGACCTGCCCGGAACTCTGGTTGTGGACGAGGAAGAGATCATGGCCCAGGGGCTCGAGAAGTCCGTCGTGAGCGGCATCGCCTTCGCCAAGGACGAGGCGAAGATCACCGTCACCCAGGTGCCCGACCGGCCTGGCGTCGCCGCGGCGATCTTCGGCCCGCTGGCCGCGGCGAACATCAACGTCGACATGATCGTGCAGAACGTCTCGGTCGACGGCAGCTCGACCGACATGACCTTCACGGTCCCCAAGCCCGATCTGGCGCGCGCGGTGCAACAGCTGGAGCGCGCCAAGGCCGACCTGAAGTTCGCCGAGGTGAAGTCCGACCTCAACGTTTCCAAGATCTCGGTGATCGGCGTCGGCATGCGCTCCCATGCCGGCGTGGCGCTCAAGATGTTCGAGACCCTTGCCGCCAAGGGGATCAACATACAGGTCATCTCCACCTCGGAGATCAAGATCAGCGTGCTGGTGGCGGCCGAATATACGGAGCTGGCCGTGCGGGCCCTTCACACTGCCTATGAACTGGACGCGGCCTGATCGGCCCGGAAAAACAGCCCTGAAGTTCAGCGTGGCTCTGCAAATTCGCCGGTAGGCAGTCCGGCGCGGGTCTTGCTATAAGCGGCGCATGGACGCCGCATTCGCCCATACGCCCTGCCTGAACGCCCGACCGGCCAAGCCGGCGGCCGCGGCGTGGCGCGTTTGCGCCTGTATCATCGACCGCAGCTTCGTCGTCATCCGACTCAAGCATCTAGCGGTCTGACCATGGAGAGATCAACTCCTCTGGCCGGACCGCGAATGCTCCTCAAGCGGCTCCGGGACACGATGGCGCGTGCCGAGTCCGTCGAAGTGACGCTGGGCGAGGTCGTGCGCCTGGTCGCCAACGAGATGGTGGCCGAGGTCTGCTCGATCTACCTCCTGCGGGCCGGCGAAGTGCTGGAACTGTTTGCAACCCAGGGCCTCAACCCGTCGGCCGTGCATGCCACGCGCCTGAGGGTCGGCGAGGGCCTGGTCGGCGACATCGCCGCCCACGCACGGCCGCTGGCGCTCGACGATGCCCAGCACCATCCGCAATACGCATACCGGCCCGAAACCGGCGAGGAGATCTACCACTCGCTGGCGGGCGTGCCGATCGTGCGCGCCGGCCGGGTGCTGGGCGTTCTGGTCGTGCAGAACCGCACCCGCCGCCAGTACGACGAGGAAGAGGTCGAGACGCTGCAGACCATCGCCATGGTGCTGGCGGAACTGGTCTCGGCCAGTCACGTCGTCAGTCCCAACGAGGTCCAGCAGGTCGATGGCATCGGGTTGCTGCCGCTGCGCGTCGACGGCGTGCAGCTGACGCCCGGCGTCGCGATCGGCCGCGCCGTGCTGCACGAGCCGCGCATCGTCATCCAGCGCGTGGTGGCGGAAGATGTCGAGCAGGAGCAGGCCCGCTTCCTCGAGGCGCTGCGGGGCGTTCGCGAGGATGTCGACCGCATGCTCGAAGCGCACGACATGCAGTCTGGCGAGCAGCGCGAGATCCTCGAGACCTTCCGCATGTTCGTCGACGACCGCGGCTGGGCCGAGCGGGTCCGCGAGGCGATCGATTCGGGCCTCACCGCCGAGGCCGGCGTCCAGCGTGCCTTCGACGACGTCCGCAGCCGTCTCGGCCAGTCGACCGATCCCTATATCCGCGAGCGGCTGAGCGACCTCCAGGACCTCAGCAACCGGCTGCTGCTGCGGCTCACCGGCCGTGTCGCCATCGATCCCAGCAGCCTGCCGGACGACATGATCGTCGTCGCCCGCGACATGGGACCGGCCGAACTGCTCGACTACGACCGCAATCGTCTGCGCGGTGTCGTGCTGGAGGAAGGCTCGGCGCTCAGTCACGTCGCGATCGTGGCCCGCGCCCTCGACATTCCGGTGGTCGGCCGCGCGCCCAACGTGCTGGCAAGGGTCGAGGCCGGCGATCCGATCGTGGTCGACGGCGACAATGCGCAGGTGCTGGTGCGGCCGGCCGAGGACATCCTCCAGACGGTCCATCTGGCGCTCGATGCCCGCGCCGAGCGGCGGCGCAAGTATGCGGCGCTCCGCGACCTGCCGCCGACGACGCGCGATCAGGCGCGCATCTCGCTCAACATGAATGCCGGCCTGCTGATCGACATGCAGCATCTCGACGATACGGGCGCCGACGGCGTCGGTCTCTACCGCACCGAGATTCCGTTCATGGTGCGTTCGGAGTTCCCGGATGTCGATGCACAGGCCTGGCTCTATGGCCGCGTGCTCGACCTCGCGGACGGCCGGCCCGTGACTTTCCGCACGCTCGATGTAGGAGGCGACAAGGTCCTGCCCTATATCGATTCGTTCGGCGACGAAAATCCCGCGATGGGATGGCGCGCCATCCGCATCGGGCTCGATCGTCCGGCGATGCTGCGCCGCCAGCTTCGGGCGATGATCCTCGCCGCCAACGGCCGTCCGCTGTCGATCATGTTTCCCATGATCGCGGAGGTCTCCGAATTGTTGCGGGCGCGTCACCTGCTCGATCTCGAGATGAATCGTGCGAGGCTTCGCGGCCAGGCCGTGCCCGAGCGCGTGCGCGTTGGCGTCATGTTCGAGGTGCCGGCTCTGGCATGGCAGCTCGACAGTCTCCTGCCGCACGTGGACTTCATCTCCGTGGGCACCAACGATCTCCTGCAATTTCTCTATGCTGCCGATCGCGGCAACAGCCGGCTGGCCGGGCGCTACGACAGCTTGTCCCCAGCCCTGCTTCGGCTTCTACATTTTGTAGTGAACAAGGTGCGCCCCGCCGGTGTGGACATCGCGGTGTGTGGCGAGATGGCGGGACGTCCGGTCGAGGCCCTGGCATTGCTTGCGATCGGCGTGCGCTCGCTCTCGATGTCGCCGGGCGCAATCGGTCCCGTGAAGGCGATGATCCGTTCGCTCGATCTCAACGATGCGGTTGGATTCATGACCTCTGCGCTTGCACAACCCGATCGCCCGCTGCGTGAGACGTTGCGTCTGTTCGCCGCCGATCACGCGATCGAAATTTAACGGCTGAAAGTCGAATCGCTTTTGCCCTGTCATGGGGCCTCTGCTAAGAGTCGCGACGAGGGGACAAGCAGGGAAATTCGATGCCGGATCAGGTTGACTGGCGGGCGATTGAGCGCGAGGCCGGACCGGGCCAGGCGGTCGGTCGACTCCTACGCGATCAACGCGAGGCACGCGGTCTGGACCTGACTCAAGTCGAGAAGAGCATCCGTATCCGTCGCGCCCATCTCGAGGCGATCGAGGACGGTCGCTACGACGAGCTTCCGGGCGCAGCGTATATTCCCGCCTTCCTGCGGGCCTACGCGACCCATGTCGGTCTCGATCCCGAGAAGGTCATGACCGCCTACCATCTGTCGGGCGCGGTCCCCATCAAGCGGCCGGTTGCGCTGCCCGCCAATTTCCCGGTCGCCGACAGGCGTGCCCCGATCGGCCTCGCGGTCCTCACCGTCCTGCTCGTCGTGGGTGCCGGTTATGGCGTGTGGCACTATCTGCCGCGCGATCAGGCCGTCGTGGCGCAGAAGGTGCCGCCCGTACCGGACCGTCTCCTGTCCGAGCGCCCGAGTTCGCCTGCCCCTGCGGCCAACCCGTTCGTGCCCCGGATGCCGCCCGCGCCGGCAATCGAGACGCGCACCATCAACGGCTCCCTGCCCGCTCAGGTGTGGCCTGCGCAGCGTACCGAAAGCGGCACATCGGCTCCGGCCGCGCTGCCGCCGCCGCCGGTCGTCGTCGCCGTTCCCGCCCCGCCGCCGCCGGTCGTGATGAACGTTCCGTCGATCGGCCAGGCCCAAGCCGCTCAGCCGCCGGCGCAGATCGAGCCGCAGCGTCTCGAGCCGCCGAAGCCGGTCGAGGAAGCCGTTGCGCGCCAGCCCGAGGCAACGCCGCCGCCGATCCCCGTGCGGGTCAATACGCCGATCAGCGTCAGGACCAACAGCTGGATCGAACTCCGGGCGCCGAATGGCGACGTGCTGACGCAGACCTATGTGCGTGCCGGCGAAAGCTACGTCGTGCCCGCCGGTATCGCCTACCGCATCACCGAGGCGCGGTAGCACCATCGCGCCTTTGCGGGACGCGGTGGCTGGCGGAGGCGCGGCCTCGCCGCTACATTGCGGCCCATGAGCATCAGACCGTACCGCGACATCCAGCGCCGCAAGTCGCGGCGCGTGATGGTCGGGTCCGTGCCGGTGGGCGGCGATTCGCCGATCACCGTCCAGACCATGACCAACACGCTGACCGCGGACGCCGACGCGACCATCGCCCAGATCCGCCGCTGCGAGGAGGTGGGGGTGGACATCATCCGCGTGTCCTGTCCCGACGAGGACTCGACCGCGGCGCTGCCGAAAATCGTCCGGGCCGCCAAGGTCCCGATCGTGGCCGACATCCATTTCCACTACAGGCGCGCCATCGAGGCCGCCGAAGCGGGCGCCGCCTGCCTGCGGATCAATCCGGGCAACATCGGCAGCGCCGAACGTGTGCGCGAAGTCGTCAAGGCCGCCAAGGACCATGGCTGTTCCATGCGCATCGGCGTCAATGCCGGGTCGCTGGAGAAGGACCTGCTCGAGAAGTATGGCGAGCCCTGTCCGGAGGCGATGGTGGAGAGCGCGCTCGATCATGCGCGCATTCTGCAGGACCACGATTTCCACGAGTTCAAGATCAGCGTGAAGGCATCCGATGTCTTCCTGGCGGTCGCGGCCTACCAGCAGCTCGCCGAAGCCTGCGACTATCCGCTGCATGTCGGCGTGACCGAGGCGGGGGGCACGCGCACCGGCACCGTGAAGTCGTCGATCGGCATCGGTTCGCTCCTGTGGGCCGGCATCGGCGACACGATCCGCGTCTCGCTCTCGGCCGAGCCCGAGGAAGAGGTCCGCGTCGGCTTCGAGATGCTGAAGGCGCTGAACCTGCGCCATCGCGGCGTGAACGTCATTTCCTGCCCATCCTGCGCGCGCCAGCAGTACGACGTCATCCGAACCGTCGAGGCGCTGGAGAAGCGCGTCGCCCACATCACCACGCCGATGACGGTGTCGGTGATCGGCTGCGTCGTGAACGGCCCCGGTGAAGCGCGCGAAACCGACATCGGTTTCACCGGCGGCGGCGCCAACACCCACCAGGTCTACATTGCCGGCGTTCCGCACCATCGGCTGAAGGACGGCAACGTCGTCGACCACCTGGTCGAGCTGATCGAGAAGAAGGCGGCCGAGATCGAGGCCGCCAGGGCGAAAGAAGCCGAGCGACATCGCGCCGCTGCCGAGTAGCGGCCCCAGGCTTTCCTTTCCCGACGATTTTTCGAGGCGATTTCCCGTGAGCAAGATGCAACCCGTGCGTGGCACGCACGATATCCTCCCCGACGACTACCGGCGTTTCGCGCACGTCGTGGACACCGCGCGCGACGTGGCGCGTCTCTATGGCTATCGCGAGATGGCGACGCCGATTTTCGAGTTCACCGAGCTGTTCGCCCGTGGAATCGGCGAGACGACGGACGTCGTGTCGAAGGAGATGTACACCTTCAAGGACCGCGGCGACGAATCGTTGACCCTGCGGCCGGAATACACGGCCGGCATCTGCCGCGCCTTCGTGTCGAACGGCGAGCTGGCGCAGCAGCTGCCGCTGAAGGTCTTCGCCGCGGGCCCGATGTTCCGCTATGAGCGCCCGCAGAAGGGACGGCAGCGCCAGTTCCACCAGATCGACCTCGAGGTGCTGGGCGCGCCCGAGCCCGGGGCCGACATCGAGGTCATCTCGGTCGCGGCCGACATCCTGGACAGGCTCACGATCCTCGACCGCTGCACGCTCAAGATCAATTCGCTCGGCGACCCGGAGAGCCGGGCCGGCTACCGCAAGGTGCTGACCGACTACTATTCAGCGCATGTCGACAGGCTGTCGGAGGATTCGCGCGCACGCCTGGCGCGCAACCCGCTGCGCATCCTCGACAGCAAGGACGAGGGCGACAAGGCGATCAACGCCGGAGCGCCGAGCTTCGGCGATCACCTGAACCAGGCGAGCCGCGATTTCTTCAGGTCGGTACAGGACGGGCTTGCAGCCGCCGGCATCGACTTCGAGGTCGATCCGGCGCTGGTGCGCGGCCTCGACTACTACACCCACACCGCCTTCGAATTCGTGACCACCCATCTCGGCGCCCAGGGCACCGTGCTGGGCGGCGGCCGCTATGACGGGCTGATCGCCGAGCTGGGCGGCCCGCCCACGGCCGGCATCGGCTGGGCGGGCGGCATCGAGCGGCTGGTGATGCTGGCGAGCGAGCCCGCGCCGCAGCCGCGCCCCGTGGTCATCGCCCCGCTGGGCGCGGCGGCCGAGGCCCGGGCGCTCGGCATCGCGCGCGCCTTGCGCAGGCAGGGCATCGTCGTCGAGCAGGACTATCGCGGCAACATGAAGCGGCGCATGCAGCGGGCCAACAAGCTCAATGCCCGGGCCGCGCTGATCATCGGCGACGACGAATTGGCCAAGGGCGTCGCCCAACTCAAGGACCTCGACAGCGGCACGCAGCGCGAAGTGCCGTTCGACGGTCTCGCGGAAGCGCTGAAGGGCTGACATGTCGTTGTTGCTGAAACTGAACCAGGTTGTCGCGCGCCATGCCGAGCTGCAGGCGGCCCTGTCGGCCGGCACGCTCGATTCGCAGAAGTTCGTCGCGGCCTCGAAGGAGTATGCCGACCTCGGCCCGCTGGTCGAGGCGGTGAACGAGTGGCACAAGGCCGAACGCGAATTGAAGGATGCGGAGGCGATGGCCGCCGATCCCGACATGAAGGCGATGGCCGAGGAAGAGGCGGCTGAGATTCGCAAGCGCCTGCCGGAGCTGGAGCGCACCGTGAAGCGCATGCTCCTCCCCAAGGACGCGGCGGACGAGAAGAACGCCATCCTCGAAATCCGCGCCGGCACCGGCGGTGACGAGGCGGCCTTGTTCGCGGCCGACCTGTTCCGGATGTACCAGCGCTACGCGGCGGAAAAGGGCTGGAAGTTCGAGATCATGGAACTGTCCGATACCGGCATCGGCGGCTATCGCGAGGCGATCGCCACCGTGACGGGCCGTAACGTCTTCGCCCGCCTGAAGTTCGAATCCGGCGTGCATCGTGTGCAGCGCGTCCCGGCGACCGAGACCCAGGGCCGCATCCACACGTCGGCCGCGACGGTGGCGGTGCTGCCGGAGGCCGAGGAGGTCGACATCAAGATCGACGAGAAGGACCTGCGCATCGACGTGTTCCGCGCCTCCGGGCCGGGCGGTCAGTCGGTGAACACGACCGATTCGGCGGTGCGCATCACCCACATCCCGACCGGCGTGGTGGTCAGCCAGCAGGATGAGAAGAGCCAGCACAAGAACCGCGCCAAGGCTATGAAGATTCTGCGCGCCCGCCTCTACGACGCGGAACGCCAGCGGCTCGACGATCTGCGTTCCGCCGATCGCAAGGGGCAGGTGGGCAGCGGCGACCGCAGCGAACGCATCCGCACCTACAACTTCCCGCAGAGCCGGGTGACCGACCACCGGATCAACCTCACGCTCTACAATCTCGCCGAGGTTCTGGACGGGCATGGCCTAGATCCGATCGTCGATGCCCTGATCGCCGACGACGAAGCCTCGCGCCTCGCGGAGCTTGCGGCCTGACCGGTGGCCGAGAACGCCTCCTATGATGCCCTGCTGCGCGACACGGCCGTCGCCCTGACGGCGGCCGGCATCGACAACGTGCGCTTCGAGGCCCGCCTGCTGCTGAGCCACGCGACCGGGCTGACCATCGAGCAGCTGGTTTCGCATGGACCCGATGTGGCGCCGGCAGCCGCGGCCGCGGCTCTGCGCGAACTCACGGCGCGGCGGGTGCGGCGTGAACCGATGGCCTACATCCTGGGCGAGCGCGAGTTCTGGGGCCTGCCGTTCAAGGTCTCGCCGGCGGTTCTCATTCCACGCCCCGACAGCGAGACGGTGATCGAGACGGTGCTCGATCTGCTGCCCGATCGCAGCCGGAAGCTGCGAATCCTCGACCTCGGCCTCGGGTCGGGATGCCTGCTGCTCACCCTCCTGCGCGAGTATCCGGAGGCGATCGGCGTCGGGATCGACGCCTCGGAGGCGGCGCTCGCCGTCGCCCAAGCCAATGCCGAGGCGCTCGGCGTGGCGTCGCGTGCGCGCCTCTCGACCGGCGACTGGCGGGAGGCGGGCTGGATGGATCGGCTCGAAGGTCCCTTCGACCTGCTGGTTTCGAATCCGCCCTACATCGAGAGCGCCGCCGTGCACGGACTGATGCCCGAAGTGGCGAGGCACGAGCCGAGGCTGGCCCTCGACGGCGGTGCCGACGGGCTTGCGGCCTATCGCATCATCGCGGCGGCCGCGCCAGCGCTGCTCGGCCCGGGCGGCTGGGCCATCGTCGAGGTCGGAGAGGGCCAGGCCCCTGCAATCGCGTCCCTTTTTGCCTCCGCCGGTCTCGCGCCCGGGCCGGCCCGGGCGGATCTCGGCGGGATCGAGCGGGTCGTGCCGGCCCAGCATTAAGGGTTGGCAACCGGGAGGAATGAGACTAGTTTCCTCTCACCCCTTGGGGGGAACTGGTCCAACCGGTCTATTGCGGCGGACACCAAACCCCCTCAATTCAGCCGTGACGGCGCCCGGGCAGGGCAGGGGGGAACTAACAACAACATCCGTCCGGCGTGTAACTGGCCCTAGGTTAATGAGACCAAACAATCGTCAGCGGTCGCGCGGCGGTCGCAGTGGTGGCGGCGGTGGTGGCGGCAGTCACCATCACAAGCCCCAGCATCACGGCTCCGGCAACCGCGCCCCCAATCGAAACCAGATTTTCGATAGCAGCGGCCCCGACGTCCGGGTCCGCGGCAATGCCCACCAGGTCTTCGACAAGTATCAGTCGCTGGCCCGCGAAGCGGCCTCTTCCGGCGATCGCATTCTCGCCGAAGCCTATTTCCAGTACGCCGACCACTACTATCGCGTGATCCAATCGATGGGCGGCTTCGTCCAGCGCAACAACTGGGGCGAGGGTGGTGAGGACAGCCAGCAGCAAGGCCAGCCGGGGCAACAGGGCCAGCAGTCCGGCCAGCCGCAGCAGGGTCAGGGCGGATCCCCGTCCGGCGACGGTGGCGGCGAACCACCGCCGGGCGAGCGGGGCGAGCAGGGCCCCGCCGAACAGCGCTCCTTCGAACAGCGGCCCTCGGAGCCGCGTTCCTCCGACAATCGTCAGGGCGAACCTCGTCACGGCGGCAGCTATCGCCAGAACGACCGGCGTCAGAGCGACAATCGGGAGAACAATCGCGATCGCAATCGCGACCATGATGAGGCGGAACCGGGTCTCAATGGCGTGGCGTTTCTCCAGAACGGGCGCACGGCGCCGGGCGGCACCGATCCCGCGGTCGAGGAGCAGCCCGAAGTACCGGAATTCGTCCCCGCGACCGGTGGCCGGCGCGCCTGACCGGCGGCCAGGCCGATCCACCTCCTGAAAACGCCCGCAGGCCATCGCCTGCGGGCGTTTTCTTTGGGTTACAGGTGGATCAGCGTCGGCGCGACGAAGGCCAGGACGGTGAAGCCGAGGCCCGCGACACCGAGCCCGACCGAAAGGAAGGTCAGCCAGATCACCGAGGTGAGGGCCGCCGCGCCGGCCAGCACGATGGCGAGCTGGAAGCAGGCCGAGCCATATTCGAACATGTGGTAGGCGGCCATCGACCGGTCGCGATGTTGTTCCTTGGCCTTGGCCCGTGCGGCCAGCTCCTTGCGGCCCTCCCCCGTCTCGGGCTCGGTGTCGTAGCGTTGCGCCGTCTGGCGCCACCGGTCGGCCTGGGCCTTGAGCGCGGGCGGCATGGGCGCGGGACCATCCTTGTGTGCAGCTTCGGCTTCTTCCGCGGCGGTGCGCAGGGTCGTCTGCCGGATGGTCTTCGACTGGAAGAACGACCAAAGGTTGGAGGCATCGATATGGCTCGCCAGGGCGTTCGTCTGCGAGCTCTTGCCGCCCATTTCCGACACCGCCAGCAGGGCCGCGAGAATGGCCACCAGCAGGGCGATCCTCTTGTTCGAGCTGTCGATGTGTCCGTGTCCGCCTGACATTCAATGCTCCGGTCCCGAATGCCGGGGGGTCTTAACGCAGGCCCGAGACAGGTGAAAGTCGCACGCCGGGTAGGGGCTTGCAGCCCGCCGATCCGATACCATATCGCCTGCAGGATGCTTCTTCGGAGGGTCCGCTCTTCCGCCCGCCGCTCGACGGGGGCGTAAAGGAAAGGGTTGAGTAATGAATCAGGAAAAGTACACCGAGCGCATGCGGGGCTTCCTGCAGAGCGCGCAGATGCTGGCGCTCCGTGAAGGCCACCAGCGACTGATCCCAGACCACATTCTGAAGGTCCTGCTCGACGACCCGGAAGGCCTCGCGGCCAACCTGATCGGATCGGCGGGAGGCGATTCGCGCGCGGTCTATCGCGCCGTCGAGGCCAACCTCGCCAAGCAGCCCAAGGTCGAAGGCCAGGGCGCCGGGCAGATCTATCTGGCGCCGGAGACCGCGCGCCTGTTCGAGCAGGCCGAGTCGATCGCCGAGAAGGCCGGCGACTCGTTCGTCACGGTCGAGCGCATGCTGATCGCGCTGGTGCTCGCTAAGGGCACGCCGGCCGCCGAGGCGCTCGCCAAGGCAGGCGTCAAGCCCCAGGCGCTCGAGAAGGCCGTGCAGGAGCTGCGCAAGGGCCGTACGGCCGACTCGGCCTCGGCCGAAGACAGCTACGACGCGCTGAAGAAGTATGCCCGCGACCTCACCCAGGCCGCGCGGGACGGCAAGCTCGACCCCGTGATCGGTCGCGACGAGGAGATCCGCCGCGCCATCCAGGTGCTGAGCCGGCGGACCAAGAACAATCCGGTGCTGATCGGCGAGCCGGGCGTCGGCAAGACCGCCATCGCCGAGGGCCTCGCCCTGCGGATCGTCAACGACGACGTGCCGGAATCGCTGAAGAACAAGAAACTGATGGCGCTCGACCTCGGCGCGATGGTCGCGGGCGCCAAGTTCCGCGGCGAGTTCGAGGAGCGCCTGAAGGGCGTCCTGTCGGAGATTTCGTCGGCCGAGGGCGAGATCATCGTCTTCATCGACGAACTGCACACGCTGATCGGCGCGGGCAAGGCCGACGGCGCGATGGATGCCTCCAACATGCTGAAGCCCGCCCTGGCGCGCGGCGAGCTGCATTGCGTGGGCGCCACGACGCTCGACGAGTACCGCAAGCACATCGAGAAGGACGCCGCCCTCGCACGGCGCTTCCAGCCCGTGTTCGTGGCCGAGCCGACGGTCGAGGACACGATCTCGATCCTGCGCGGCATCAAGGAGAAGTACGAGCTGCATCACGGCGTCCGGATCGCGGACTCCTCGATCGTGGCCGCCGCGACGCTGTCCAACCGCTACATCACCGACCGGTTCCTGCCGGACAAGGCGATCGACCTGATGGACGAGGCGGCGAGCCGCATCCGCATGCAGGTCGACAGCAAGCCGGAGGCGCTCGACGAACTCGATCGCCGCATCATGCAGCTCAAGATCGAGAAGGAAGCGCTCAAGAAGGAGAGCGACTCGGCCTCGCGCGACCGGCTCGAGCGGCTCGAGAAGGAGCTGTCGGAACTCGAGGAGAAGTCCGCGGCGCTGACGGCGCAGTGGACCTCGGCCAAGGACAAGCTCGCGGACTCGCAGAAGGTGAAGGAGCAGCTCGACAAGGCGCGCTCCGAGCTTGAAGTGGCGCAGCGGCGGGGCGAACTCGCCAAGGCGGGCGAGCTGGCCTACGGGGTGATCCCCGACCTCGAAAAGAAGCTCAAGGAAGCCGAGACCCAGGAGGTCGCGGGCGGCAAGGGCGTCAAGGAAGAGGTCATGCCCGAGGACATCGCGGCTGTCGTGTCGCGGTGGACCGGCGTGCCCGTGGACAAGATGCTGGAAGGCGAGCGCTCCAAGCTCCTGCGCATGGAGGAGGAGATCCACAAGCGGGTGATCGGCCAGGACGAGGCCGTCGTCGCGGTGGCGAACGCGGTGCGCCGCGCCCGCGCGGGCCTGCAGGATCCGAACCGTCCGATCGGTTCGTTCCTGTTCCTGGGTCCGACGGGCGTCGGCAAGACCGAGCTCACGAAGGCCATCGCGGCATTCCTGTTCGACGACGACAACGCCATGGTGCGCATCGACATGAGCGAGTTCATGGAGAAGCACGCCGTGAGCCGCCTGATCGGCGCGCCCCCGGGCTACGTCGGCTACGACGAGGGCGGTGTGCTCACCGAGGCGGTCCGGCGCCGACCCTACCAGGTGGTGCTGTTCGATGAGGTCGAGAAGGCGCATCCGGACGTGTTCAACGTCCTGTTGCAGGTGCTGGACGATGGTCGCCTGACCGACGGCCAGGGCCGCACGGTCGACTTCAAGAACACGCTGATCATCCTGACCTCGAACCTCGGCAGCTCGCATCTGGCGGCGCTGAAGGACGGCGAATCTGCGGAGTCGGTGCGCGAGCAGGTCATGGAGGAGGTGCGCCGGGCTTTCCGTCCGGAGTTCCTGAACCGCCTCGACGAGATCCTACTGTTCAACCGGCTGAGCCGGGCACACATGACGGACATCGTCGAAGTGCAGATGCAGAAGCTGCTGAAGCTGCTGGCCGAGCGCAAGATCGAGCTCAAGCTCGACAGCAAGGCGCTGCAGTGGCTGGCCAACCGAGGGTACGACCCAGTGTACGGCGCGCGGCCGCTGAAGCGGGTGATCCAGCGCAGCCTGCAGAATCCGCTGGCGACGCAGCTTCTCGAGGGCAGGATCCACGACGGCGACACCGTCGAGGTCGGCGTCGAGAATGGAGAGCTGACGGTCGGCGGCGAGCGCGTGATGAGCGACGCTGCCGACTGACGAACGTCAGTCGTTCCTGGCAATGAGTGACGGCGCAGGCTCCTTCGGGACCTGCGCCGTCTTCTTTGGCGCAGGCTTCGCCGGCTCTCCGGCGACCGGCGCACTCTTCAGCTGGGCGAGGTACTGCTTTGCCAGCGCGCGGAAACGCGGGGCGTCCTTGGCTCCGATCGTACCGCGCATCGCGAATTTCTGGGTGAGCGGATTGACGTGCCTGCCGCCCTTCAGGAACTCGTAGTGAAGGTGCGGGCCGGTCGACATGCCGGTCGATCCGACGAAGCCGATCACCTGTCCCTGGCGCACCTGGACGCCCGGCTTGATACCCGGTCCGATGCGGGACATGTGGGCATAGGCGGTCGCCACATCCTGCGTGTGCTGCAACTTCACGTAGAGGCCGTACCCTCCGTTCGATCCGGCTGTGACCACCTTGCCGTTGCCCGCTGCAAGGATCGGCGTGCCCCGGGGCGCGGCGAAATCCACGCCGGCATGCAACGCGCTGAAACCCAGGATCGGATGCTCGCGCATGCCGAAGCGCGAGGTGATGCGCGAGGCATCCATCGGCGTGCGCAGGAACGATCGCACGACGCTCTCGCCCTGCGGGTTGTAGAAGCCGTCGGCGCCGCCCTGCGGCCGATAGCGTATGACGACGACGGTGCGCTTCATCAGGTGGAGTTCACCGGCCAGCAGGCGGCCGGGATGCGTGACCTTGCCGTCGCTGGTCACCAGCTGTTCGAGCAGCACGGTAAACTTCTGACCCTGCTTCAGTTCGCGCTGGAAATCGACGTCGTAGGAGAGTGCACGCACGAACTCGACCATCGCAGCCGACGGCGCGCCGGCCTTGATGCCGCTCTGCTGCAGCGAGCCCTCGCGCGCGCCTTCGACGCGGACGATGCGCGGACTGACCTTGTAGATTTTCTCCTCGGCATCATAGTTGCCGTCGTCCTTGCGGCTGACGATGTACTCCCGTTCGGGTT
>JBKBLH010000007.1:0-100000 GCA_046296475.1 Reyranella sp. | reverse complement strand
AATTCCTTGTCGGGTAAGTTCCGACCTGCACGAATGGCGTAACGACTTCCCCGCTGTCTCCAACATGGGCTCGGCGAAATTGAATTCCCCGTGAAGATGCGGGGTACCCGCAGTTAGACGGAAAGACCCCGTGCACCTTTACTACAACTTTGCAGTGGCATTAGAGAATGGATGTGTAGGATAGGCGGGAGCCTTTGAAGCCGGGGCGCTAGCTCTGGTGGAGGCAACCTTGAAATACCGCCCTTTTGTTCTTTGATGTCTAACCGAGGTCTGTCATCCAGATCCGGGACCCTGCATGGTGGGTAGTTTGACTGGGGCGGTCGCCTCCCAAAGAGTAACGGAGGCGCGCGATGGTGGGCTCAGGCCGGTCGGAAATCGGCTGCTGAGTGCAATGGCACAAGCCCGCCTGACTGCGAGACTGACAAGTCGAGCAGGGACGAAAGTCGGCCATAGTGATCCGGTGGTTCCGCGTGAGTGGGCCATCGCTCAACGGATAAAAGGTACGCCGGGGATAACAGGCTGATACCACCCAAGCGTCCACAGCGACGGTGGTGTTTGGCACCTCGATGTCGACTCATCACATCCTGGGGCTGGAGCAGGTCCCAAGGGTTCGGCTGTTCGCCGATTAAAGTGGTACGTGAGTTGGGTTCAAAACGTCGTGAGACAGTTTGGTCCCTATCTGCTGTGGGTGTTCGAGACTTGAGAGGAGCCGTCCTTAGTACGAGAGGACCGGGATGGACTTACCTCTGGTGTACCGGTTGTGACGCCAGTCGCAGCGCCGGGTAGCTATGTAGTGAAGGGATAAACGCTGAAAGCATCTAAGCGTGAAACCCGCCTCAAAACTAGGTCTCGCTGAGAGTCGTGGTAGACCACCACGTTGATAGGCCGCATGTGCAAGTGCAGTGATGCATTAAGCTTAGCGGTACTAATAGCTCGATCGGCTTGATTTCATTCGTTCCGTGCAGCGGTCGACATCCGCTGCATGGCCTTGTGCACAGACTTTGACCTCATTCCCTTGCGTTCGGACGATCCGGTGGCTCTAGCGAGAGGTGTACACCCGATCCCATTCCGAACTCGGACGTGAAAACTCTCAGCGCCAATGGTACTGTGTCTCAAGGCACGGGAGAGTAGGTCGCTGCCGGATCTTCCGAACGCGAGGGACCGCATTCCGATCGAACGATCACTGCACGCGCTGGATTTGACGCGGGGTGGAGCAGCCCGGTAGCTCGTCAGGCTCATAACCTGAAGGTCGTAGGTTCAAATCCTGCCCCCGCAACCAAAATAGCCCGTTAACTCAATGAGTTAGCGGGCTTTTTGTTTTGCGTATGTATTTGCAGTCGCGCCGTGGAAGCACTGTGGAAGCAAGAAGGCGCGTAGTCGTGCGTGGGTGGATACTTGGAGCGGCCGCCCGGCGTTGGATGCGGATCGTCGCCCCGGCGGTGAAGGGGATATGCAGGTTCTGGCGTGCGCGCCGTCGCGCACGTCAGATACCCAGCACCATGAGGACGCCAGACGCCGCCAGGAGAACCTCCACGGTGCGGACGAACGCCGGCGCGTCCAGGCGAATGACAATCCGCTTGCCAAGCCAGGATCCGGCAATGAGGGCGACCCCGATCGCGAGACCATAGGCAAGCGTTTCCCGATCAAGCACCGCGTAGCGCCCGTATACGCCCGACTTGGTGAGGTGCACGGCAGCGGCGCCCAACGCTTCGGTCGCCAGATACGCCCCCTTCACGAGTCCATAGGCCAGGAAGAATGGTGCATTGATCGGCCCAACGGTGCCGACCACGCCTGACAGCAGGCCCATGAATGCTCCGAGCGGCAGAAGGTGCCAGCGTTCGACCCGCATGTCGTGGCGTGCCGCCCAGCGGCGCGCCGGGATCATTGCCAGAATGAACACGCCCAGCAACCGGTGGATCAGCGCGGCGTCAAGTTCGATGAAGATCATGGCGCCGACCGCCGCGGCCGGAACGGCGCCAAGCACGTACATGCGCACGGCTCGCCAGTCGGTTTCTGCCCAGGAAAAGGCTGCGCGGGACAGATTGCCGATAAGGGCGGCGACCGTGAGGATCGGCACGGCCTGTCCCGCGCCGAAGGCGTAAGCGCATACCGGCAGGAGGATGACGGCACTGCCGAAGCCGACGACCCCACCGAGGGTTCCCGCAAGAAGCGCGACCGCCAGCAACGGCAGCCAGAGCAGCGGCTCGATCATCTCGTTTCCGCAGTCCGCGAGGGTGCAACGAACCTCGGCACGGCCCACAGGTAGGCCAGCATGCCGAACAGTTCGACCACGGACTGGAAGACGATGACCACGGTCGCCGTCTGCCATTGCGGCGCCAGCGCCAGCGCGAGCGGCAGGACCACGAAGGAGTTGCGCGTCCCGAGACTGAAGACGAGGGCGCGGATCGACGCTGTCGCCAAACCCAGGCCGCGGCCGAGGGCAACACCGAGGATCGCCGCCACGATCAGGAACGCAACGAATACGCCAAGCACCTGCCCCAGCGCGGGAAGCGCGCCCAGCACGGCCCGAACCTGCGAGGCGGCGATCACAAACACCACGAGGCCGAGTAGCGGCACGGGCAGCCAGCCGATCCGTGCAACGACATCCCCTCCCTGGGGACCGCGCTCGGCCCATCGTTCCGTCAGCCATGCAGCCACAAGCGGCAGCACGATCAGGGTGACGAACACGGTCGCGATCTGGTCTGCGGCCAGAAGTTCGAGGAATGCATTGCCCAAAAAGAGCCAGAGATAGACCGGCAGCAGGCCCAGCTGCACAAGCAGGTTCACCGGCGTCGCGGCAATGGCGCGTCGCGTGTCGCCGCCGCCTAGATGGGTGAAGGTGATGTACCAGTCGGTGCAAGGCATCAACAGCACGAGGAGGACGCCCAGCCGGATTGCTGGATCGTCGGGAACGAGGATCAGCAGCCCCCAGACTGCCAGCGGGATCAGAGCGCAGGCCACAATAGGGCTTCAAAGAGTTCCGCTACACCCGGCTGCAGACTCCCGAGGCCGAGCCCCGCTAGGATCGCTGCCAGATAAATCCAAACCTGAAGCCGCTCGAGCTGTTGCCGTGACATTCCATCAGTGTCGCGTGGCGAAGACCTTGACGGAAGAGGCGATCAGAATGAGCCCCAGGGCGAGCTTCAATATCCAGGACGCCACGATGCCGGCCGCGAGTCCGCCCGCGACTGCGCCGATGACCGAACCGGCGCCCATCGGGGCGGCGATCGCGCGAAGGTCGGCCTTTGCGGGAAAGGCGCCCAGGCGGGCATAGCGCCACAGCGCCGTTGGCACCAACACGAGCGAGACGAGAATGCTCGCCGTGCCGGCCGTCGTCACGTCGGCGCCGAAGACGAAGATGAAGGTGGGAATGAGCAGCTCGCCGCCGGCGACGCCCAGCAGCGCGGCCACGGCGCCGATGACCAGTCCGAAGAGGATGCCGACCGCCAGCCGTGCAAGCATGTCGGTCGGAACCAGCGCGGTCGGTTCGTTCGGAAGGAACGCCTCGATGACCAGCAGCAGACCGATCGCCACGAGCAGCACAGCGAGCAGCCGCGACAGCCGGTGATCCGACAGGCGCGACAGGAGACCCGCGCCCCAGATCGCACTGACGATCCCGCCGATGACCAGGCCGAACAGTTCCGGCAGCAGCGACTGAAGTGGCGCAAACGAGAGACTGGCGCCGCGCCCGATCAGCGCGGCGGCGAGGGTGACGAGGCTGACGACGAGATTCATTGGCACGGCCGCCTTCGGCGACATTCCGAAGACGCCGACAAGGACGGGCAAGCGGAACTCGGCGCCGCCAAGACCGATCAGGCCCCCCAGCGCGCCGATGACGCCGCCGCTTCCGGCTGCCATCAATCGGCGCCTCATGGGGTTGCCGTCACATGGTCGCGAGCGACCGCCATGGATTTCAGGATTGCGAAGCACGCCACGTCCGGAGCGAGCCCCAGGCTTTCGACAGCCCGCTGGGTGACGCGCGCCAGAAGGGTTTCCTCGCCTATGCACAGCCGCACCAGTGCGCCGGGCCCCTCGCCGAGAGCAATATGCTCGACCGTGGCCGGTAGAATGTTCTGGGCCGACAGGCCCTCCGGCCGCGTGCGCGACAGCAGAACCTCATGGGCCAGGACCCGGACGCGTACCGCAGCACCTTTCTCGCCGTCGATGCGAGGCAGCCAGATCGGACCGGCCGACGTATCGAGCCTGGTCAGGCCATCGGCGTCGTGTGCTGCGATCCGGGCGGCGATCGACGAACCGGCTTCGCGGATGCCGAGAGCGTGGAGCACGCCTGCGTCGAACATGACCTCGGCCGCGGTGCCCGCGCGCAGCATCCGGCCGTGTTCGATGACGAGCATACGGTCGGCGAGCATCCGCGCTTCATCCATGTCGTGGGTGACAAGGATCACCGGCATGTTCAGATGTGCCCGCAGCGCCGCGATCTCGCCATAGAGCGTCTCGCGCGTCGCCCGGTCCACCGCGGAGAAGGGTTCGTCGAGCAGCAGAGCCTGCGGTTGCCGCGCCAACGCCCTGGCGACGGCCACGCGTTGCTGCTGGCCGCCCGACAACTCGGCTGGCCGGCGCTTCTCCAGCCCGGCAAGATTGACCAACGCCAGCAACCGCTGGGCCTCGACCTGCCGCGCCGCTCCGGTCAGATGGTCCATTGCCACGGCGACATTCGCTTCGGCCGTCATGTGCGGGAACAGAGCATAGGACTGGAAGACGATGCCGACGCGGCGTTCGTGCGGCGGCAGGGCGATCTTGCTGTCCGTGTCGAGCCAGGTCGTCCCGTTCACCCGGACGCGCGCCTGCGAGGGCCGCCAGAGGCCGGCGATCGTACGCAAAATCGTCGATTTGCCCGAGCCCGAATGCCCGACCAGCGCCATCAGCTCGCCGGGTTCGACCCGGAACGACACATCGAGCGGGATTGGAGCGTCCGCCCTCGCCATCACGTCGAGCGACATCAGCCAAGCCTCCGCCCGACGCGGGAGGACAGCCAGAAGGTCATCGTGATGGTGCAAAGCGAGATCGCCAGCAGCACGGCCGACATGATCCCGGCGCCGCGGTCATCGAAGCCCTGCACGCGGTCATAGATCGCGATGGCGATGGTCTTGGTCTCGCCGGGGATGGAGCCGCCGACCATCAACACAATCCCGAATTCGCCCAAGGTGTGCGCGAAGGTGAGCACCATCGCCGTCATCAGCCCCGGCCAGGCCAGCGGCAGTTCGACCTTCCAGAGCGACTTCATCGGGCCGAGCCCGCAGCAGGCGGCGGCTTCCCTCACGTCCTTCGGGATCGCCTCGAAGCCACGCTGCGCGGGCTGGATCGCGAAGGGCAGGTTGAAGATGACCGAGGCCACGATCAGCCCTTCCAGACTGAACACCAGCTGGTGGCCGAAGGTCGCGGTCCAGAACTGGCCGACGGGTGAGTTCCCGCCAAAAGCGACGAGCAGATAGAAACCGAATACCGTTGGCGGCAGCACCAGCGGCAGCATGACGAGGGCTTCCGTGACGCCCTTGCCGCGAAACTCCCGGTAGGCAAGGAAACGGCCCACGAACACGGCGACCGGCAGGAGGATCAGAACCGTCCATCCCGCCAGCCGCAGGGACAGCCAGAGCGCCGTCCAGTCCATTCCTCACTCTCCTGACAGCACGAATCCGTATCGCTTCATGATCTCGCGGGCCGAGGGGCCGTTGATATAGGCATAGAACTTCTCGGCGACAGGACCGGCATTCTTCAGCAGGACCATGCGTTGCCGCAGGGGCTGGTGCCAGTCTTCGGGGATGAGTTCATAATTGCCGCGAGCCTTGATGTTCGGCGCCAGTGCCAGGGAATAGGCGATGATGCCGCCTTGTGCATTGCCCGACAGGGCGAACTGGGCCGCCTGGCTGACGTTCTCGCCCAGCACCACGAATGGCTGGAGTTTGTCCCAGAGGCCCTTGTGCTGCAGCGCTTCGCGGGCTCGCATGCCATATGGTGCGTGGTCGGGATTGGCGATGGCGAAGCGGGAGATCTTCCCTGCCGCAAGCGCCGTGGCCAGGGAGTCGAGTTTCCCATCCACCGCCAGCGTGGACCCGTGCGGCACCATTATCACCACGCGCCCTACGGCATAGAGGTCGCCCTGGTTGCGGGTGAAGCCGTTGCGGTGCAAGTCGAAGATGAACTTCTCGTCGGCGGCCATAAAGATCTGGAACGGCGCCCCCTCGCGGATCTGCCGGGCGAAGTTGCCGGTCGAACCCATCGACAATCGGACTTCCATGCCGGTTTCGGACTTGAACGCGGCGGCGATCTCTTCCACGGCAAACTGAAGGTCCGAAGCGGCGGCAACAACCGGCGCTGCGGTTTGGGCTTTTGCTGGGAAAGGTGCCAGCAGCAGCGTCGCCGCCAGACAGGCGGCCACGCCCGCGAGGGTTGATGACGGCATGCCATTCTCCGTTCGATATGTGCAACAAAACATATCGGGAGGTCGGACCAGCCGCAACCGCTATTTCCGTTTGGATATATCGGCCATCATCACCTGCAGCTTCGCCATTTCATTTCCGATGGCCTTTTCGGTCAGGGCCTCCATCCGGCGGTAGCAGGCCAGGACCTTTTCGCCGTCCGGCGTCAATCCGGCACCACCACGCGTCTGTCCGCCACGACTGGTCTCGACCAGAGGATACTTGAAGCAGGCGTTCATCGACTCGACCAGGAGCCAGGCACGCTTGTAGCTCATGCCCAGGCGCCGGCCGGCTGCCGCGATCGACCGGCTTTCGCGGATTGCCTCCAGGATGTCGGCCTTTCCAGGTCCGATCGCGATGTCCGGGCCCAGCACGATCCGAAGCCGTGCGCCGATGGGTTTATTGCCTGCACTCATTGGTAAAAAATGGCCATGGCTTGTTGGAAGGTTGTTTCGACGTCCGTAGTATGATCGGATATTCGTCCGCTAAGTGCCATCAGTCGCTCGTGGCTCTGGTCACATTTGCCAAGGCAGATTGTGATTTCTACCCGTCCAGTGTGGCGCGGCGTCTAAGTCAGTTCACTAAGAAATGCCAGGATCTGAACATCATCTGGCCAAGGCGTAGCGCAATTTCTTCGCGATCCAGCAGGGGCGGCATCAGGAGCGTCGGCTTGCAAAGGTCTCGGACGTTCCCGGCTAGTATCAACGCATTGCGGCCAATGACACCCTGCGTGTCGAGCAGCCGCACGTCATTCCAGACAGATCTAGCCTCAGACGCATATCGATCAGGGCCCCGATCCAGATCATGCTGGGCATGGACATTTGAAAGAAGACAACTGTGCGTTTCATGGAGATGGGACCGCACGAGCCGGAAGAACTCCGTAGTTCGGAGATGCCGCGGGATACTGTCGCCGTCAAAGGCATCCAGCACGATTGCATCGTAACGACGTTCCGTGTCGAGCAAAAAGTCCTTACCGTCCGCAACGTGGCAGTCGACGGCTTCGGGAAGGCAAAAATAGTTGCGAGCAATTTCGAACGAAGCTGGGTTTTTGTCGACGATGGTGACCTGGACGTTGGCCTTGGCGAGCATCGTGCCGAGGCTGCCTCCGCCACATCCGATCAAGAGAACATCTCTGGCTTGGGCTTGCGCGAGTAGCCCGTAGATTGCGTGAACATAGGGCGCAAGGCTTATCCCATCCCGATCCGTCTCGGTTTGAAAGCAGCCTCCTTGGACATAGAAAAACAGTTCCCTGGCACGGTATTCCAGAACTTCGATGTCGCCGAATTCACTTGCAAGCTTGGCGATTGCAATCATGAGAGTCTCTTTGACGGCCGTGCGGCCTGGACCGCCCCGTCGGAAAAGCCGGTTCGGCGCAGGTCTGGTTCCCGCCGTCGATGTCGTCCCGCGCGGGAATTGCGCATGACCGGTCGTTAACGGTGATCGCGGGCCAACCGGAAGACCACGCGCCCGTCGCCGTCGAGTTTGAATCAACAATTAACCCTCACACCACCACATGGAGCGATATTTAGCGGTAATAATCAATTGTCAATACCTGCTAAGTCATATTTGAAATATGATAATTGGTATGACAGGATGAACGGTGTGTTTCTGACGAAATGGAGCCGTGATGATATCTGCGGGCCAGCTTCGCGCCGCCCGGGCGCTGATCGGTATGGACCAGAAGACCTTGGCCGAAGCCGCGGATGTTTCGGTTCAGACGATTCAGCGGATGGAGGCGAGCGACAATCTCGTCCGCGGCGTCGTTGAGAGTTTGGTGAAGGTCATCGCTGCGCTCGAACGGCTCGGGATCGAACTGATCAACGACTCTGCCCCGAGTACGGTCGGTGGACGCGGCGTTCGTCTAAAAGCCGCCGATGCAACAATCTACAAGGCCCGAGACTCTAGCGCGAAGGGACGCCCCAAGGAGAGCCCTCTGGGCGCACTGGGCAAGAGGAGCCCCCGCAATGTCTGAGAGTACTCAGCCTGTGCGGGGCCGCGCACCGCAATGGCATCTATTCGTTCCCAAGCTCATCACGGTATTCCGCGAAGGCTATTCTCTTGCCGATCTGCGCAGTGATGCGATTGCGGGCCTTACCGTTGCAATCGTAGCGTTGCCGCTCGCCATGGCACTCGCCATCGCATCCGGGACCACTCCGGACAAGGGACTGCTGACGGCCGTGATCGCGGGATTTCTGATCTCGGCACTGGGCGGCAGTCGCTTCCAGATCGGAGGGCCGACCGGAGCGTTTGTCGTGGTCGTCTTCAATGTCATTCAGCAACATGGCTACGATGGGCTCGTTCTGGCGACATTGATGGCCGGATTGATTTTAATCGTCGGCGGCTTCGCCCGGCTGGGAACCTGGATCAAGTACATCCCCGAACCGGTGGTCACGGGTTTCACCGCCGGCATCGCGGTGATCATCTTCTCCAGCCAGGTGAAGGATCTGCTCGGCCTTTCCATCGAGAAAGTTCCCGCGGAGTTCATCGAGAAATGGGAGTCGTTCTGGTATGCGCGCGATACCCTGAACCTCTCCGCCGTGATCGTCGCGGGCGTCGCCCTGGCGGTTATCATCGGTCTGAGGCGCTTCGCCCCCAAACTCCCCGGATTCCTGATTGCCGTCGTTGGTGCGTCGATAGCTGTTTATCTGCTTCACTTGCCGGTCGAGACCATCGGGTCGAAGTTCGGCGGCATTCCCGATACTCTACCGTCTCCTGTCATCCCTTCGATCACGCTTGCAAGACTGGCCGAACTGGCACCCTCGGCATTTACGATTGCCTTCCTCGCTGGTGTCGAAAGCCTGCTATCCGCGGTCGTGGCCGACGGTATGACAGGCAGGCGGCATCGGTCGAACTGCGAGTTGGTCGCGCAGGGAATTGCAAACGTCGCTTCGGCGATGTTCGGCGGAATGCCAGCCACCGGCGCGATTGCGCGGACGGCAACGAACATAAAGTCAGGGGCGCGGTCGCCCATCGCAGGCATGCTGCACGCCGCTTTTGTGCTCCTGTTCATGTTCGTGCTCGCGCCACTTGCCGTGTTTGTGCCACTGGCCAGCCTCGGCGCGGTGCTGGTGATCGTGGCCTGGAACATGAGCGAGGTGCACAAGTTCCGCCACCTGATGCGCGCCCCGCTGGGTGACCGCGCAGTTCTGATCCTCACCTTTGGACTGACCGTGCTGGTTGATCTGACGGTTGCCATCGAGGTCGGAGTGGTCCTCGCCGCGATCCTGTTCATGCACCGCATGGCAGAAGTCGTTTCGGTTCAGCAGGGTATCCAGATCATCGAAGAGGACATTGACGACTTCTCCCGTCCCCGCACCGGCTACACGCAACGCGCCGCTCTTCCGAAGGGCGTCGAAGTGTTTCAATTGCGCGGACCGCTGTTCTTCGGTTCGGCCGGGCGTCTTGCCGATGTGCTTGATAGCATTGGAACCCCGCCACGAGTCTTCATTCTTCGCATGCGCGAGGTCCCGATGATCGACTCGACCGGGGTGGCCGCGCTCGGAGACTTCGTCAAACGATGCAAGGCACATGGCACCGAGGTCATCGCCGCGGGTGTTCAGCCGTCGTTGCGGACCGTGCTGACTTCCATGGGCTTCGACGGCAGTCAGCCTTCCCTGCGGTTTGCCGACAGCTTCGAGGCGGCTCTCGCCTCGCTGCAACCGGCACCGTGAGAGGGCATTTGCAAAGGGAGGCGACGATGACAAAAGCACCGAGTTTTTCTCGCGAGACCCTCGTCGAGACGCTGACCGAGTTGGCGGGATTGGTGGGAGTCCACGAAACGACCGTGGATTTGGCGCTGTACGGCCCTGCCTGTCTGCTGATGGCAACGACGCTCTACACCACGGTGACGACCATCGATGCAGTGGCGGTGGAGGGACAGTCGCAAGTCGACGAGGCGGTAGTGCAACTCGCCGGCAAACATGGTTGGCCGTCGAACTGGATGACGGATCGCATACGAAAGCATCTCAATCGTCGGGTGGAACCACCCTCCCACCACCTTCTGATGCTGCGGGTGCCGGCGGCGCCGTTGCAGCGGCTGCGCGTGTTCGTGCCGGAATGGGATTACCTTCTGACGCTCAAGGTTTCGGCGCTCACCTTGAGCGAACCCATCGACCGCCAAAAGCAGCGGGAGCTTCGGTACTTGATGCGTGTTTCGGGAGTTCGCGCGGCAGGGGACCTCGACGACCTCCTCACGCGTTACAATTCTAATCCGTGCGAGAAACGGCGGATGACTGCACTCGCGCATGCGGTGTGGTGGCAGTGCGCTGCTGCCTCCTGATTGAATTGTACGAAGTCTTACTCCATCCGGCGAAGGTAACATGGGAACCGAGCTTGGGCGCGATCATGAATACTCCTAAGGTTTCTCTCGTTCGTGCCGCGTTTGCATGTCGGTGCCCGAAATGCGGGCAAGGCCGCCTCTTTACGGGCCTCCTCACCATCCGTGATTGCTGCCCCGTGTGTGGCGTGGACCTCCAAGGGAGCGATTCTGGTGATGCTCCGGCTATTGCCGTGATCTTCCTCTTGAGCCCGATCCTAATTGGGGCCGCTTTAGCGGTCGAATTCCGCTTTTCGCCACCACTCTGGGTGCATGCCGTCCTTTGGCCGGTCTTGGGGATCCCTCTCGCCGTCCTTCTAATGAGACCACTCAAGGCTGCCGTTGTAGGCATCCAATTCCGTCATCGCGCCGCTGAGATGGAGTTGTGAACAGAATGGATTGGTTGCATACCGCCGTCCTGGCCGTCGTACAGGGCATCACCGAGTTTTTGCCCATCAGTTCGTCAGCCCATCTGATCCTGGTTCCGAAGATCACGGGTTGGGCGGACCAGGGGCTGATGATCGACGTGGCACTGCACGCAGGCACGCTCGCAGCAGTCATATTGTATTTTCACAAAGACACCGCGCGAATGATCCGCGGAGGACTTCGGCTCCTCCAGGGAGATTTCGCGAGCCCAAATGCCCGACTGGCGCTCTGCATGGTGGCCGGCACGCTCCCAATTGTCGCCGGCGGATTCCTGTTGAAGGGCCTTGTTGAAACGGAATTGCGAAACCTCTTCTTAATCGGTCTGACAACCATAAGCTTTGGCGTAATCCTCTGGGCGGCCGACCGCCATGGCGAGGACGATCGCATGGTGTTTGCGAACATGACGGTGCGAGCGGCGCTTTTGATCGGGCTTGCGCAGGTCCTTGCTCTGGTCCCCGGCGTCAGCCGCTCGGGTATCACGATGACCGCCGCTCTCTTCCTTGGCTATCGGCGCGATGCGGCTGCGCGCTTCTCCATGCTTCTTTCCATTCCCACCATTATCGCGGCCGGGTCTCTCGTAGGAATCGACCTTTGGAAAGAGGGAAACGTGGCGCTCGGGCTTGACGCAATTGCAGCCGCCGGCCTTGCTTTCGTTGTCGCCCTCGCGGCGATCGCTGGCCTCATGGCGTGGCTCCGCCGATCGACGTTCTTGCCTTTCGTAATTTACCGCGTCGTGCTCGGTTTGATCCTTCTAATATGGGTAGCGTGAACAGCGACACTACCAGCCTTCAACTGTTGACCCGTACGCCAAAAAGCGTACTTATTCATGATTCGCGAACGAGCGGATTCATGAAACGTGCGCAAAACAGATGGGACAACTATGTCATCTTCGGCCGTGACCTTTGGCCAGGCGATTGCGAAGGCCCGGAAAACCAAGGGGTTGAGTCAGAAGGAGCTGGCCGCCTTGGTGTTGAAGGACGAGGGAGGCGGGGCTATCTCGCCACAGTACCTGAATGACATTGAGCACGATCGTCGCAGTCCGACGTCCGACCATTTGATCCGACAGTTCGTCAAAGCGTTGGAAGTTTCCGAGGACGTCCTGTTCTTCCTTGCTGGGAAGATTCCGGACGACTTGCGTCGGCGGGTAAAGGATCCGGCCAAAGCAGGAGAGGCCTTCATGAATTTCCGCAAGGCGATCGACAAGAAGTAGTGCCGCTACATTGAAAATGGTTCGCGATCCGACCGCTCGCTTTGCCCTGCGGCCATACTACGAAAACGACGAGCTAGATCGCGAATGCGAGCATATTGTTACAACGTTCCTGCGCGGGCGACATGGCTCGGAGCGCTATCCCATAACGACCGACGAATTGACCCTGCTCATTGAGCAGGAAGAGGCAGGTCTCGATTCCTGTGTCGACCTATCCGGCTACGGAGAAGACGTCGAAGGTGTGACCGCCTTCTATGCCGGGCGGCCGCCAGAGGTGATGATTTCTGATCGGCTGGCCAACGATCCCCGCCGCGAGAACCGGCTCCGGACGACGCTTGCTCATGAATTCGGGCATGTCCGTTTCCATCGGCATCTGTGGGCCGACAAGTTGGCCACCGGCGACTTGTTCGCCGAAAGCGCCAAGGCCGCCAAAGCAATTTGCAAGAGGGATACGATCCTGAATGCGGGCCAAAGTGACTGGATGGAGTGGCAAGCCGGTTACGTCAGCGGTGCCATCCTGATGCCGGCATCGGCCGTGCGGCGGTTGGTGGATGGATACTGCACGTCAAAAGGCCTTCACGGGTCTGTTCCGCTCGCTTCGGATCATGGCCGAGTGCTGATCGAGGCGGTCAAGGACGAACATCAGGTCTCGGAGGAGGCGGCGCGGGTTCGCCTGTCGGCGTTGAAGATTCTCTCCGGTGTTCCCGGGGCGCCTTCACTGTTTTCCTGACTTATCCCCGCTACTCCGCTTAATTGCGTAGTTTTACGATTGACCTAGCTGCGCCGCTTGATACGCTATTTAGCAGATCGACGTGCATCCGCATGCGATAGTGAAATAGGAGTGTCAATGGGCTCGATTCATTCGTTTATTCGCAAGACCCCGGCGCCGTCTTTGCGCGCTTACTTCGACCAAGCGGGCATCCAGCTGACGCCGCCGGTCAATTGGGATGGGCCGGGCGACGTCGTTCGCCCCCTTCTTCAGGCGGTCGATGAGATGGACCCGGTGACGCGCGATAGGCTTGAGACGGTCGCTGAGCGCGTCACCGGCATGGCCGACGAAGCGGGGGAGGCGGCGATCTACAGCATCGCCCAGGACCCCGCTCTGCTCGACACCCTGCGCAACGCCTATGACCGTGCGCTTTGGATGTACATCAACGAAGCCGCAGGGTTCCGGCACGCGGAGGAGGTCCGCTTCACCGACGAACGGCGTCGTGGGCGGATGTGGGACGGCTTCATTGGTGAGCCGAACCGAGTGCTGAGGCGTGACAACGCTTCCCTCAAGAGGCGCACCATGTCCTCGCGGCTGTCGCGATCATTGGCGACGACCTCGATAACGCCCGTCGCCTGCTCATAGGTGATGGCGGCCTCGAATACCGGGCGGCGGGGCCGACGGTCTAGCGCGCCGTTCACGAACTCGAGGAAATCGTCCGGGCGGCCCTCGCGATAGACCGTAGCCTGAACAAGTGCGCAGTCAGCACCTTCGAAGGTCGGACGGTTACGATCGAAGAGGTCGACGTGGACATTGTTCGACTGGAACCGGTCCCGGAGGCCGGTCTTGAAGGCATTGCCGCGGGCCCGGTCTCGAGCGCGGGGCTGCCGACGTTCCTGCCCTCGACCAATGGTGCACTCAGCCTGACGATGCAGAATGTGACTGCCACGGCCCGCTTCGTCGCCACCGCCGCCAACGGCTGGGACTGGCAGGGGCGGCCGAACGATAGGGTCGGCGTCAGCCTGGCGAACCTGCAATGGACCGGTCTCACGGCCAGTCGCGCGGCCGCGACGCCGAACTTCCTCTATGTGGCCGTCGGCGCCGATGGCGCGCTGACGCCCGGCAGCACCATCCTCGCGCCGGTCTACCAGGAGGGTGGCACCCCCGGCACAGCCAACGGCCAGTTCACCTTCAACATCGGCGAGATGAAGGGCTATCTCGGCAACGGCAGCACGGCGGCGGAGGCCTTCGTCGTCATGGTCGGCGAGGCCGCCACGGACGGAAGCGGCGTCATCAGCACCGTCGCCTATGCCTACAACGGCCGCTTCGTCTCGGCCTTCACAACGATGCTTCCGGGAGCCGCCACATTCACCTCGGCGAACCACAACCTTGGCGTCAAGCCGAACGTGGCCAAGTTCATCGTCGAGAACGTCACGCCGGAGCATGGCTACTCCGCCGGCGACCAGATCACCGAGGGGCACGCTTCGGCCTACAGTACGCTCTACATCCCGATGCCCGTCGTGACGACGTCGAAGCTCGTCGGCATTCAGCTGGGCCAGAGCGCTGGCTATGTCGTGACCATCCGCACCTCTGGCGTCACCACCGCGTCCGTGACCGCCGGAAACTGGAAATACGCCTTCCTCGCCAATCGCGGCTGGGATTGAGCGATGTCGCTTATCCCTGCGACCCTACTCGACACGCACCAAAGGAACGGAGAGCTCATGAGCCCGGAAGAGCGCGACCGGCTGGTGAAGGTCGAGCAGATCGTGGCCGCCCAGCAGGAGTCCCTGAAGTCCATCGAGCGCAAGCTCGATCACCTCACGAGCATCGCCGACATGGGCAAGGGCGCGCTGTGGCTGTCGCTCAAGGTCGGCGGCGTCATGGCGATGGCCGTCGCCGCGCTCTGGGCGCTGTTCGACAAGCTGCACAGGATCGGAGGCACACCATGAGCGACGCAATCGACAATCTCATCACCGACGTGATCCGCCGTGAGGCAGGATACTCGAACCATCCGGCCGATCGGGGTGGTCCCACGAAATACGGCATCACCCAGGCTACCCTCTCGTCATGGCGTGGGTATGCCGTGCCCCCGGGCGAGGTGGAGACACTGACGATCCCGGAGGCAAGGCAGATCTACCGGGCCGTCTTCTTCCGGGGCCTGGAGGGTGTGACGGATCCCAGGGTGCTCGAGTTCCTGTTCGACTATTCGGCGAACAGCGGTCCCGGTCGCGCGGTCAAGGCGCTGATGGTCGTGCTGGGAGCGCAGAAACTAGGAACGGTAGACCAGGCCACGCTGTTCTGGCCATTGATCTGTGAGCGTCTGGACAACTTCCTCCGCATCATCGGCAACGACCATTCCCAGGCCGTCTTCGCGACGGGCTGGGCCAATCGCATCACCGAGTGGTGGCGACCAGCGGGCACGCCGGTCGCGGGGTTCTCACAGCTCACACCAGCGGACGCCGATGGCATCCTGGTGAAGGGAGAGAAGGGTGGTGCCGTCAAGAAGCTGCAAGCCGCTCTTGGTGTCGTCGCTGACGGCGACTTTGGGCTGGCCACCGAGCGGGCCGTCATCGCCTTCCAGAAGGCACGAGGACTGGCGGCGGATGGCGTCGCTGGCCCGGAGACCCTCGCCGCGCTCGGCATCACACTGGAGGCTGCATGATGCCTCTTGTTCCCCTGCTGCTGGGCATTGCGCCTACGGTTGCTAGCTGGATCCTGGGCGACAAGACCGGCGGCGCGGTCGAGAAGGTAACCGGCATCGCGCGGGAGATACTGGGCACCGACGACTCTTCTGGCATTGAAGCCGCCATCGCGCGCGACCCCAACCTGGCCCTGCAGTTCAAAACGGCGCTGATCCAGGCCGAGGCAGATGCCCGGCGGCTCGAGCATGAGGCCATCCTGGCCCAGATCCGCGACGTGCAGAGTGCACGAGAGCAGACGGTACGCCTGGCCGAGGCGAAGAGCCCGATCGCCTATGGGGCCGTCCTGGTATCGGCCATCGTGTTGGTGGGCTTCGCCGTCATGCTGTGGCTGGTCATCCGGGAGGAAGTGCCTGCCAACCAGCGGGATATGGTCACGCTGCTGCTCGGAACGCTCGCCGGCATGGCCTCCAGCGTCGTGGCGTACTGGGTTGGCTCGTCGAATGGCTCGATGCAGAAGAATGCGGCGTTGGAGAAAGCGCTAATGCAACGATGATTGCTAACTTGTGGTGGCAATGGCGGGGCTGCCAGGGACTTCAACAGCGCGCTTTTGCGATAGCGCGAACACGTTGCCTCGGCCTGGATGGTGGTACTTTTCCCAATAGCTCTCGGTACGTTGCCTCGCGGTCTTCATCGACCCGAGGTGGTGTGTATGGCAATGCATCGACGTAGGATTTTGAAACACAGCCAGCCTTTTGCCGAAATCGCTCGTAGAGCTTCAAAATCCTTCGTCCTACCGATGCCGGTAGTGGGTGTCTTCCCGTTCTGAATTTGCTGGCAAACTGTGCGACCGGGCTTCCTCGGCGCACGGCGCTGATCATATCGACCAGTTGAGGGATAGTCGATGGGCCAGAGTTGTTCACCAGACACGGTGCTGAAGCATAGGTGAGGGGCATCTCGGCTGGTGACCATTTCGCTTCCCCGAATTTCCCATGGTGAAGCATCGTTACAGGCGGAGTGACATGGACCAGTCTGACTCCTAGATGACCATTTTGCGCAAAGGCAAAGCGCACTCCGTCCAGCTCCTTCAGCTTCTTGGGATTCATCAGGTTCCTGCGATGACATCCTGTACATCCAAAGCTTCCGAACTCCCACAACGGGTCTGTCCGCATTTCGCTCGGCTTGTTGCGTTGCGGCTGGCGAAGCATGACGAGAATGACTTTCGGCTCATCCATGGGCCGTCCTTCCTCCGAAAACTTCTCGGCTAATTGCAGCTTTCACGCGTTTGAGCCAGGTCAACGCTTTGGGCGTCGCGGTGACATCCGTGACGAATTCCTGTCCTCGGGCAGCGACGACGAGCGTCTCCTCTCCTTCCCATCGATCCAGCTTGGCATGATAGGTCAAGCCGGCACCTCGGAGCCACGAGGGCACGCGCCAGCGGCTCACCTGTTCGCCGGGTTTTGACAGGCGAAGGTCGGCATGAGCGGTTGCGGCGACATGGCCACGGCCAAGGTAGATTGTGTTATTCGGGTTCCACTCGCCGATGGTGTGCGGATGCCGTTTGGAGAATCCAGCTGGATGGCTCTTTGCATTCGGTTCGGGGCCGAGGGCATTTACGCTCTCGACCTCTAAATAGCCAAAGATCCGATGATGCCGATCGCCTCCGCTTGCGTTGGCAAAGAGACCGAAGAACAGGAATACGTCGCCAACGCCAACGCCCTGGTTTTGAAGGTGAGCCTGAGCGGCGCCGGTCTGGCCGAACGCGCAACGTCCGCTCTCGAACATCGGGTCGTAATGGCAAAGGCTTGAGCGGATCAGTCGGCCTCTGGTCACCTGCTCGACGATCTCCCCAAGTCCGAGATCATCGTAGGTGGTCGCAGAGCGCCTTTTCGTTGGGATTGGCAGGCTGATCGGCCTGTCCTCGATGATAGGGGACGGAGCCCCGCCTGCTCCGCTGTCAAATCCCTTACGGCTGAAAACAATCTTCATTGGGAGCATCTGCTCGCGAACGATAACTTTGCTCCAGTGTCATGGAATTGCTGGGCAAACGCTACCGCGTTCTGTCAGTAGGACGATAGAGCCGGGTGCGCTTCTTCGAGTAGGCGGGCGTCAGGGCCCGGCCCTTTTCGCCGAAGATCAGCCCGCGAAGCAGCGCCGGAGTGGCTGTGCGTGTCACGGCGGCCCGGGCACGGCTGTTGGAGGACAGGATCGCCTGCACCTTGTCGAACAAGTCCCGCTCGATGATGGGCGCGTGCTCGCCGGGATAGGCCGTGCCCTTGTGAACGGCATCGCCGACATAGACACGGTTTTTGATCAGCTTGTAGACGATGCCCTTGTCGAAAGACCTGCCGCGCTTGGTGAGCCGGCGTTCGGCCTGCAGTTCGCGCACCAGCAGGGTGACCGAGCCCAGCAGGACGAAGCGCTCGAAGATCTGGCGGACCAGCGCCGCCTCGGTCGGGTTGACCACCAGCTTGCGATCTTTGACGTCGTAGCCGATCGGCACGACACCGCCCATCCACATGCCGCGCTTGCGCGACGCCGCGACCTTGTCGCGGATGCGCTCGCCGATGACCTCGCGCTCGAATTGGGCGAAAGAGAGCAGCACGTTCAGCGTCAGCCGGCCCAGCTAAGCAGCTTGACCATTCAATGAGGCGGCAATCTCCGCAGAAACATCGCTGGCTGCGGTCTTGACGGTCGCCGAGGCGAGATGTGCGTACCGGGCGGTGGTCTGAACTTGCGTGTGCCCAAGCAGCTTGCCGATCATCGGCAGGCCTTGGCCGGAGGCGACGGCGGTCGAGGCGAACGTGTGCCGGAGGTCGTGGATGCGGACGTCATTCAATCCGGCGCGCGCCCTGACCCGCTGCCAGAAGGGCTGAAGATCGGTCAGCCGAGCGCCGGGGAGGGTGCCGACGATTACCCAAGGGTTCTTTTCCACCCGGGCGATTTTCTCCAGCACATCGATCGCAGGCTGGCCGAGATGGACGACCTTGGCCCCGGTCTTGGAATCCGGCAGCCGCAGCGCCTTGCCCGGCAGGTCCACATGCTCCCATTGAAGCGTCATGATCTCGTTGAGGCGACAGCCGGTCAGGATCAACAAGCGCGTGGCCGCGATCGCCGAGGGTAGCTCGATCCCCTCGCTTTCCATCTCCCGGAGCACCTCGCCGACCCTCTTGAGCTCAGCAGGGCTCAGGAACCGCTCACGCTTTTCCTCGGCGTACTTCTTTATGTGCTTGCGCGGGTTCGACCCGTCCGGCCGCAGGCCCCACATCTCGGCAAGACTGAACATCTTGGAGATCACCTCGAGGCATCGATTGGCCTCGTAGGGGATATGCCTCAGGTCATGGTGCAGCTTGGCGATGTCGGCCCGGGTGACCTCGGTGACACGATGACGTCCGAGCGCCGGCAGGATCGTCAGCTGCAAGAGGCGACGGTATCCTTTTGCGGTACTCTCCTTGATCCGCAGCGATACATGTTCCTTGTCGAAGCGGTCGGCGAGTTCCTTGACGGTTGCGGTCCGGCGGTCGGCGTCCCGCCTGGCTGCCGGGTCATCGCCACCCCTGGCGGCGGCAATGATGTTGATAGCCCGGGTGCGCGCCTGCTCGCAGGTCAGCACCGTGCTCGGGCCGAGGCTCATGCGTCGCGAGCGGCGCCCGGCCCGATACTGGACGATGTAGCCCTTGCGTCCGCTCGGCAGGACGCGCACGCCGAAGCCGGGAAGGCTGTCGTCCCAGATGAAGTGCTCGGCCGCCTGGATCTCGGCGGCTTCGATTACGCGTTTGGTAAGTCTCGGCATGAGGCGCGGTCCCGTTCGAATGCTTGCTCTACTTCGAGACATCGACCGCGCCCGCCCGTGGAAGCACTGTGGAAGCAAGAGGGCGAGAGTCGCGGCGAGTGCCTGCGCAAAACACCGTGGTGACAGGGCCCTTGCAAGTCAACTAACCCATTGAAAATACGAAGAAAAAGGAAATTCGGCGTAATCCTGCGCAGCCCCCTTGCAGTCACTCATAACCTGAAGGTCGTAGGTTCAAATCCTGCCCCCGCAACCAAACCAAAGCCCGCCAACCTGTCAGGTTGGCGGGCTTTTGCGTTTGGTGTCTCCGCCAGGCGCCGGGCTAGCGCGCAACCCTGAACTTCTGCCGCGCCCAGGCGCAGGCCGCGGCCAGGGTGGTGTCGGCCCCGGAAACGAGGCCGACCCAGAACAGGAAGCCGTGGTTCATGCCGGGGCGGCGCGTGATCTCGGTCGGCACGCCGGCCGCCCGCAGCCGTTCGCCGTAAAGTTCGGCCTCGTCCCGCAAGGGATCGTACTCGGCACTCATCACGAAGGCTGGGGGCAGGCCGGACAGGTCGCGAGCCCGCAGCGGGCAGGCGAGCGGACTCTCCGCCTCCGCCGGGTCAGTGAGGTAGTGCCCCCAGAACCACTTCATGGTGTCGCGGGTCAGTCCGTAACCGTCGGCATTCTCCGCGTACGAGGGCGTGCCGGGCGTATGGTAGTCGGTCACCGGGTAGAGCAGCATCTGGCCGCACAGCTTCGGTCCGCCCTGGTCGCGAACGCGCAGCGCGGTGACGGCGGCCATGGTGCCGCCGGCACTGTCGCCGGCCACCATGATGCGCGCCGGGTCGATCCCGAGTTCAGCCGCATGTGCAGCCGCCCAGCGAGTCGCCGCCAGGCAGTCGTCCGGCCCGGCCGGGAACTTGTGCTCGGGCGCAAGCCTGTAATCCACCGACGCCACGACGCAGCCTATGCCGGCTGACAGGTTGCGGCACAGGCCGTCGTGCGTATCCAGGCTGCATAGCACGAAGCCACTGCCATGAAAGAACACCATCAGGGGGAACGGCCCACTGCCCGCGGGCGTGTAGACGCGAAGCCGGAGGGGGCCCCCCGGCCCGGCGATGCTGCGTTCGGCTATCGTCGCCACAGGGGCGGGCGGCGCCATGAGGGCAATGCGTGCCTCGTATTGCCGCCGCGCTTCGGCCACCGACAGCGTGTGGGTGGCTGGGACACCGGTTCCGCGATCCAGCAAGGCCTGGATTTGTGGGTCGACGGGCATGGAAGCTCCTCTCCGCTGCTGACTGCGGGTGACCTTGGTCCTCTCGTGAGGTCAGGTCTCCGCCGTCCGGGATTCTAGACCACCGGGACGCGCCTTGCGGCGACGGCCGCCGGTGAAATCACCTCCATGTCGAGCGGAACCCGCCACCGTTCGGTGAATCGCACCTTTGGCTCGGCGTTGCGGGCGGGAGCGCCTTCGAGAACGAAGCCCGTGAAGCCGCCGGTCATGACCTCGTTGCATTTCTGAACATAGATCGGGAAGCCCCCGATGTAGGGCATGAAGACACGCGGTCGGCCGGGGATATTGGCGCCGACATACCAGGAGCTGCAGGTCGATCGCAGGGAGACCTGGGAGACCTCGTTCACGTGCTCGACCCAGGCATCCTCGCTCTCGAGGACCGGCTCGATGGTTTGTGCGCCGATGTCCCGCATGTGGGCCATGCAGTCCGCCATCCAGTCGACATGCTGCTCGATCGCCTGGATCATGCTGGCGAGTACCGAGGGGCTTCCGGGACCGGTGATCATGAAGAGATTGGGAAAGCCCACGGAAGCCACGCCCAGATAGGCCCGGGGACCCGCCTTCCATTTTTCGGCAAGCGTCAGGCCCTTGCGACCGGCGATGCGGATCTTGTCGAACGATCCGGTCATCGCGGCAAAGCCCGTGGCACAAACAACGGCATCCAGAGGATACTCGACGCCGTTCACCTCGATGCCGTTCCCGGTGAAGCGCTCGATCGGCGTTTTCGAGACATCGACCAGCCTGACATGCGGCAGGTTGTAGGTCTCGAAGTAGCCGGTATCGACGCACAGCCGCTTGCAGCCGAAGACATTGTCCGGGCACAGCAGATCGGCCGTCTCCGGATCCTTGACGATGCTGCGGATCTTGCGTCGGGCGAAGTCGGCGATCGTGTCGTTGGCTGCCTTCTCGAACAGCAGGTCGCCATACGACCCCAGGAAGGGCAATCCGCCGCGTGCCCAGGCTTCCTCATATTGCCTTTCGCGTTCCTCGGGGCTGGCCTCGAGCGCGGACTTCATGTTGAAGGGAAAATAGAAGCCCGTCGGGCGCGCGCGGGCCTTTGCCCTGAGGGCAGGGTAGTCGGCCTTGATCGATTGCCGGTATTCCGGTGTCAGCTTCTCGTTCCAGGCCGGCACGGAATAGGTGGCCGTGCGCTGGAAGACCGTGAGGGCCGACGCCTGCCGGGCAATGATCGGGATCGACTGGATCGCCGACGAGCCGGTGCCGATGACACCGACGCGGAGACCTGTGAAGTCGACGCCCGCGTGCGGCCATTCGCCGGTGTGATAGACCGCCCCCCGGAAATCCGCGATTCCCTTGAAGTCCGGACGGTTCGGTGCCGACAGGCAGCCGACCGCCATGACGCAGAACTTCGCGCTCACCCTGTCGCCGCGGTCCGTCTCGACGCGCCAGCAATTTGCCGCTTCATCGAAAGTAGCCGCGGTCACGCGCGTGTCGAACACGATGTGGCGACGGAGATCGAAGCGGTCGGCTACGTGGTTGGCGTAGGAAAGGATCTCGGGCTGCGGCGCGTACTTCTCCGACCAGTTCCACTCCTGGTCCAGCTCTTCGGAAAACGAGAAGGAGTACTGCATGCTTTCGACATCGCAGCGGGCGCCCGGATAGCGGTTCCAGTACCATGTCCCGCCCACACCACTGCCGGCTTCATAGACCCGCGCCGAAAAGCCGAGGCCGCGCAGGCGATGCAGCATGTACATGCCGGCGAATCCCGCTCCTACGACGATGGCGTCGAAGACGGCGCCAACCTCTGCAGGGCGCTCCGGTCGGGTTCCTGTGTCGGCAGTCATGGCTTGGTGTCCTCCTCGTTGGGGCACGGCCCTTCATCGACAAATCCGGAGTGCCGGGTCAGTCTCGGGCACTGGGAACGAACAGACGCTCGATCAATTTAATGGAAATGCATGCCGGGAGCATCGCATTCGGCCCATTCGTCACGCGGCTGGTTTCGACTGTCGGCTGGTGGGGACAGCCGCAATGATCAGCGAGGCTCGCTATCGCCGCTCGCTGCGGAAGACCAGCAGCATCAAGCCGATGCCCAGGCCCAGCGTGGCGATGATGCCCAGCGCCATGGCGCCGTAGCCAACGCCCGTCACCTCGCCGAAGTCCGGATCGCCGGCAGTCTTCCATCCCGAGACCGCGAACCAGACCGCGAGCACCAGCAGCGCCACGAGAGTAATTACCAGCACCCAGGTCCCCGCGCCGTACCGGCGGCCGGCGGGAGGCTGTTCGTTAGCGATTGCGCCGTTCTGTCGAGTCCATTCAGGCCCCTTCGGCCTGTTCTCGTTGGCGCGGGCCATCTCCACGGCGGCACCTGAAACCGGTGTCCCCGCGGCTTCCTCGTCGGTGCCGAGTGGCGCCGCCGCGGGGTCGAAGGCGGGAACCTTGTCGCCCGTGCGGCCGGTATTGATGTCGTCCTTGAGGCGGCTGACGTTCATGGCAGGCTCCCGGGAGAAGTGGCGTGGCATTACTGCAATTCGCCGGGCGGGTATTTGTTGCAAACCAACGACGTCAGCCGCTTGCGGTGGCCGGCGTGGCCCGCATAGTTGTTCGATGATCCCTACTTCGCCCGGACCCGGCTCCGACACCACCGCCCGTCGTCCAGGTCGGCCGCGCTCGGCGGCGGTGCAGCAGGCGATCCTGCAGGGCACCTATCTCCTGATGGCGACAAAGGGCCTGTCGGCGACGACCTACGAACGAGTCGCGGCCGCCACCGGTGTCTCCAAGGTCACCATCTACAAATGGTGGCCGACCCGCGAAGCGCTGCTCGTCGATGCCTTCCTCGAACAGGCGCGCACCTTCCTGCCGCTGCCCGAGAACGGCCATCCGGTTGCGATCGTGCGAGCGCACGCTGCTTCCTACGTCGCGGCCCTGAACGGCGCTTTCGGTCGGGTGCAACTCGCCGTTATCGCCGAATGCATAGGATCGTCCGGAACCGCGGCGACTTTCGGCGAGCGCTATCTCGGAGAGCGGCGGGCGGCGGGCGTCGCCCTTCTGACGCGCGCGCAGAAGGAGGGGCTCATCGGGGCCACCGACCCGCCCGCCGATCTCTACGACATGATCTACGGCACGCTCTTCTACCAATCGACCTTCGGGCTGAAGCGGCTCACCGCCGGAGCCGCCCGTCGCCTGGTGGACCGGGTTCTGCGGCCGGCTGGCTAGTTCTCCAGGCGCAGGGCGCGCCAGGCGGCTTTCATCGAGCGTGGATAGCCGGCCTCCGTGTGCAGGAGCCCGGGGGCGATCAGCGCATTCGCGGCGGGCAGGGCGTGGAAGGGCACCGACGGATAGGCGTGGTGCTCCGCGTGATAGGGCATGTTCCAGGCGAACCAGCGGATGAGGGGATTCGTATAGGTCGTCCGCGTGTTCTCGAAGGCGGACCGGCTGCGGCCGCACCCCGTATGCTCGGTGTAGAGATAGGGGCGGAGTGCGAACTGGCCGATCAGCAGCGGGCCGAGCCAGACCGTCAGGATGAGCGGAGAGGCGAACACAAGAGAGGCCAGTGCGAGTCCCACGTAGGCGGCAAGATAAAGCCGCGCCTCGCGCACGATCAGCGCCCTCTTGTCCGCCGGAACCCAGGGCAGGGGACTGGTCCCCGTCAGCGCATGACGCAGCAGCACACGAAACCGCACGTAGACCTGGAGCGCGCCCGAGAAGGCCAGCAGCCGCTGCCACAGGGAGCCGGCAGACGGCATGACGGCGAGTTCCGGATCATGGGCCTCGTCCTGCGTATGCCGGTGATGGGCCCAGTGGAACACCCGGTAGTATTCCCAGGGGAAGCAGATCACCAGGCCGCACAGATGGCCGAACACGGTGTTCAATGCTTCGGTTCTGAACGCCGTGCGGTGCACGGTCTCGTGCAGCGGCATGAACAGGAAGGCCGTCAGCAGGCCCTGGGCCGCCATGAACGGTAACGCCCACAGGAAACCCCAGCTTCCGGCGACGGCGATCCCCGCCGCGGCCAGTGCGAGAACCAGGCCGAGGTGGGTCGCCATACGGATCATGGCGGGGCCATCGCGCCGCGCGGACAGCTCGCGCAGCCGTCCGGCATCGATCCGCACCTGGCCGGACACTCCAAGGCTCATCGTCGCCCTCCCTAATACTGTACAAATAGTATAGGAAGTCGTTCAAGCCTACAACGCCGTCGCCGCGCTCCGCATTAATGAGCGAACGGGGCGCAACCCCGGACGCGCGGGCTCCTTAAGGGGGCTCGTTCGTCACTGACGCGATCGTCCAGGGAGATGCGCCGATGGCCGTCAATCCGATGTCCGGGATAGACCAGATCCGCGAGAACCGCGCCCACGCCGACACTTTCGACAAGTTCACGGTGCTGGTGGCCATGGGAGGCGTTCACGCGGCCATCGTCCTGTCGGCGCTGGCGCTCGCCTTCGTCGCAGGATTGCCGCTGCTCGCCCTTGCCTGGGGCGTCGCCGCTCACCTCGCGCTCGCCGTGGGAGTGATGCGAGCGTGGGGAAGACCGCCGGCGCCCTCGCTGCCCGGCATGCTTCCCGAGAGGGGCAACGGCACACGCGCCCAAGGTTCCGTCCACGTCCTGCCGCTGACGCGCAGCAGATGAGAATTTCCGATGTCGAAGCGACAGGCCGCCTGAGTGCCCGTCAGTAGGTCGACCCGGCGTGACCGGACCGGGCGCCGCTTTGTCGGGCCTCGCCGACGGCCCAGGCGAGATCGGCCAGGTATTCGTCCACCATGCGTTCGTGGCTGGGGTTCAGGTGCATATGGATGCCGGGAGGCTCGACCTGCCGGCCGATCAGCCAGCCACGGGTGCCCATGGCGTCCGATACCGCACCGATGTCGAGCGCCGGATCGGCCGAACGGGTGACGAAGATCGAGAGTTCGCTGGGCTCCAGAACGGCCAGCCCTTGGATACGGCCGATTCCGTCGATCAGCGCCTTCTTGGTGTCCATGATCATCCGGGCACAGCGCAGGTAGCCTTCGTCGCCCAGATGCTGGAGGGTCGCCCAGGCGGCGGCGACCGCGCCGCCGGGCCGCGTGCCCTGCATCGTCCAGGCGACGTAGGGGCCGCGCTCCCATTCGCGGAAATCGAAGGTCTGGTACTTTTCCTTCAGTTCCTTCGAGCGCAGCAGCATGAGCGAGGCGCCTTTGGCGGCCATGCCATGCTTGTGCAGGTCGGCCGAGAGGCTCGTGACGCCCGGCACGGAAAGATCCCATTCGGGCAGCGCGTGGCCCAACCGCTTGACATAGGGCGACAGGAAGCCGCCGACGCAGGCATCGACATGCAACCACAGGCCACGCGACAGCGCGAGTTCCCCCAGCTCGCGGATCGGGTCGAACACACCGAACGGGTAGCAGGGCGCCGAGCCTACGAGGCCGATCGTGTTGTCGTCGATCCTGGATGCCATGGCGCCGATGTCGGCCTTGAAGTCGTTGCGCGTCGTCGGCACCCGGCGCACGTCGATGCCGAGTGCGTGGCCGGCGCGGCTGAAGGCCGGGTGGGCGGTCCGCGGGACGACGAAATTGGGCTCGCGGATGCCCTTGGTTTCCCGGGCCCAGTCGCGCGCCGTCTGGACCGCGAGAAAGATGCTTTCCGAGCCGCCCGACGTGAAGGTGCCGGCCGCGTCGTCCGGTGCGTTCAGCAGCGCCAGGCCGAAGTCGACGACGTCGGTCTCGAGCTTAGCCAGGGACGGGAAGGCGCGCTTGCCGAGGCTGTTCTCGGTCCAGAAGGCGGCATAGGCCCGCTTCTGAACATCGGCGAGCTCGTCATCGAGGTAGTAGTAGTAGACCGCCATGCGGGCATCCCGCCACGAGACGTCGTCCTTCTTGGCGTCGTTGAGCAGCGCCTCGATCTCGCGCCAGGCGAGCCCTTCTTTCGGCAGTTCCATGTCGTCTCCCCGCCTCGTCGAATCTCGTGCCGACGATTTCTCCCGCCTATAGCCCGGCGCCAGGTAAAGTGCCAGAAGGAGGTGCGATTGGTTATTGATCGCATCTCAGCTGGATGTCCCGGGAGGAAACGTCGACCCATGCGCATCGTCCTCGCCGCAGTTCTGTGGCTCTCGTTCACTGGTGCCGCATCGGCCCATTCGCTGTGGCTCGAGCCGGATCCGGCCGGCTACCAGCTTCATTTCGGCGAGTTCGGCGAGAACCTGCGCGAGGGCTCGCCCGGTCTCCTCGACCGCCTGGAGCCGATCCCCGCCGCCAAGGCGTTCGGCGCGTCGGGCGATCTCACCCTGAAAGCGGAGAAGACGCCGACCTCCTTCCAGTTTACGGGCGCACCCCATGACACCGGCAGCGTGGTGGCCGAGCAGGCGAGGGTCATCGAGCGCAAGCAGAACGACAGGGTCATCCGAACGCTCGATCGATACTCGGCGCGCTACGTCGCCGACTTCAGCGAGCGCAAGCCGCTGATCCCGCTCGACATCGTGCCGGCCGGCAAGCCGGGCGCGTTCAGGGTCTTCTACGACGGCAAGCCGCTGCCCGGGGCCAGGGCCGAGATCGTGACCGAGTTCGGCTGGACGAGGGAACTCAGGACCGACCAGGCCGGCGCCTTCGAGGTCGCGCTGCCGTGGAAGGGCACCTACGCCATCGAGGTCTCGCTGGCGGACAACACGCCGGGCACCCACGGCACCGCGCCCTACGACGGCATGCGGTTCGTCACGACGCTCACCTTCAAGGTGCCGGACGGGCTCGCGGCACCGGCGCGTCCACCCGCCGTGACTCCGAAGCGCTGAGTGCCTATCCGGTCTTCTTGTTGAGCACGCCGAAGCGATCCTTCGGCGCCTTCTCGCGGGCGGCGGGGCCGTAGGTTCCCATCTCGATGCGGTGCGGGATGGTGAGCATGTAGTTCTTGAAGGCGTTCTCCATCGCCTGTCGCCAGCCCTGCGCGTCCTGGGTCTCGTTGACCGAGGTCTTGGCGAGGAAGGCGGTCGCGTCGTCGGATAGCCCGCTCGATCAGGTGGTATTAGACAGCGTTCTCACCACTTGCCGAGTGCTGAGGGTCAAGCGAGAGTGAGCCTCGGAGGCATCATGCAGTTCGGCCTTTGCAGCTGCGCAGACAAGCGACCTTGGGCCAATGCCGCCTCGACCAACTGTTGACTCCATGATCGACGACATTCTGAAGGGTAGGGCGTCACCGCGAAATCCCCGACGCCTGAGACCAGCGCTCAACACACCAACGCAGTTCCCGCTTCCGCAACGGGCCGGGGCGCTGCGCGATGCGGGGGCTTAGCGCCCCGGCCCATTGCAACACCGTCCTTGAAGAGACAATTGACCTCAGTGAGAGAGGAAGATTTCGATGACTCATACGAGGCCAACCCGGAGACACTTAGTTGCGGTCGCAGGCACTGCAGGGCTGTCGGCTATGCTGTCTGGTTGTGCGCCAAGCGTGCGAGCACCGATGAAACAGAACCTGCCTCGTCATTTTGCCCTGTCTCCGGATGGTCGAACGATTGTCGTCAACGGGGGGGCGAAGGGAGCAGGATTATATGACTGGCGCACTGGCCAAATGCGCTACGTCCCGCTTCCGGCGGGCTTCGACGGCTTCGGCTGGGGGAGTTACTCCCCAGACGGCAAGAATCTTGTTGGCGTCGCAGGAATGGCGCGGCAGCATCCTCAGGTGACGCCCGGGATGCAGCTTGGGATCATTGATCTGGCGACTCAGAAGACCGCTACTTTTTCGGTTCTTTCCGACACGGGTGTCTTTCGAAGCCCTGTATTTCGGCCGGACGGCAGAGCCGTCCTGTATGTGGGATCGGGCGAGACCCTGTTCCTGTTCGACTTGAAAACAAAGAACTCAAGAGCGCTTCTTTCAGCCGAGGACGGCTTCGCCTCAATCGACACACCAAGCTTTGTCAGCGCCGATACGGTCTTTTTTGTTGGAATGGGGCCTAGGAATTCGGAGCTAAAGGAGACGGTGAAGAGGCTTGGTGCAAAATCGACTTTCGTTCCCATACCTTATGTTCTTCGAGTTGGATTGAAACCAGAAGTTGCGTATCTGGATTTCGTGAAGAGCCAGCTTTCCGATCGGTACGGGGAATTGCCTTCACTCATGCCGGCTTCCCGCAATGGAGAACGTATCGCGTTCATCAGCTTGTCTGGAAGCGAGAGCGCGCGCAAAGCCTATTTGTCAGGAGACCTCGCCCGACGCGACATCTTTGTCATGGAGCACGGTCGGGTGCGTCAGGTGACTCATCTGGAAAACTATATGGCGTACTGTGCCATCTCGGACGACGGGTCCACGGCAGCGTTCGGGCTTTACACAGGGCCGGTGTCGGATGTGCGCAGCTTGGGGCGTGGAAGGATTCCCTTGGAGTTGACGATCGTGGATCTCAACACCGGTCAGGTGACGCACACGGATTTTCTCAGGCGCGTGTACAGCGTTGCCAGCAACTAGACTCAACGACACGCGAATAGTCTGTGGCGGGATCCCGATGACCACTACAGCCTTGGATCTACTTTTTTCGCCAGCGTTATGGCACATGGACAGATCCCGGCTATGGAGGCTGGTTGCGGCCGGATTGACACCTTTCATCGTTCTAGCTGGCCTCAGCATTGTTCCCTAACCGTCGAGGTGGCCGTCGTCGACAACACGCAAGGGACGCACGGAACCTTGCCGCACGACGCTATATGCTCCATCAAGATACTCACCTTCAGGGGAGCCGACGGACTTGTAGGGTTCACGCGTCCCCGGACGTGGCGCCTCAGCGCTGAGCGTTATCCGGCCTTCTTGTTGAGAACGCCGAAGCGATCCTTGGGCGCCTTTTCGCGGGCGGCGGGACCGTAGGTTCCCATCTCGATTCGGTGCGGGATGGTGAGCATGTAGTTCTTGAAGGCATTCTCCATCGCCTGGCGCCAGCCCTGCGCGTCCTGGGTCTCGTTGACCGAGGCCTTGGCGAGCTTCAGCGCATAGGGATCGCGCTCGGCGATCCGCTGGGCCAGCGCCATCGTCTCGGCCTCGAGCCTGTCGCGCGGGACGACGCGGTTCACCAGGCCGGCCTTCTCGGCGTCGGCGGCGCTGATGAAGTCACCGGTGAACAGATATTCCTTGGTCTTGCGCGGGCCGAAGTCCCACGGCATCGAGAAATACTGCACGTGGCTGCCGCCCCACTTCACGGCGCGGTCGGCGAACTGCGCGTCCTCGCTCGCGACGATGATGTCGCAGGCCGAGGCGATCATCATGCCGCCCATGATGCAGTAGCCCTGGACCTGCGCGATGGTGGGCTTCGGCAGGTCGCGCCAGCGCATCGTGTTCTCGAAGAAGCGTTCCCAGAGGCGGCGATACTCGCCTTTGAAGCCGGGCTCCAGCGGCGTCTTCTTCTGGTCCTCCATCTCCTGCGGGCTGCCGAGATCGTGGCCTGCCGAGAAGTGCTTGCCGGCGCCGGCCAGGATGATGACCCGAACGTCGCTGTCCCTGACCGCTTCGGCGAAAGCGTCGTCGAGCTCCTCCAGCAGGATGCGGCTCTGCGCGTTCAGAACCTCCGGCCGGTTGGTCGTGATCTTGAGCACCGGTCCGGTGCGTTCGGTGAGGAGCGTCGAATAGGTCATGCGGCTGCCTGTACGGGATGGCGGAGTTCGGGCGCGAGACCGGCGCCCATCAGGTCGATGAAGTTGTCGCAATAGAAGCGCTGCTTCTGGGCCTCCGTGATGCCGGCCTTCTCCATCGACGCCTCGAAGCGCTTGATCGGATGGCGGCCGCCCTCGACATGCGGATAGTCCGACGAGAAGAGGCAGACCTCGTCGCCGGTATTGGCGATGATCCAGCCCGTATCCTCGTGCGGGTAGGGCGTGACCCGGACCTGACGCTGCACGAACTCGCTGGGTTTCAGCGACATCTTCTGCAGCCGCTCCTCGTTTCGGTAAAAGGCGTTGTGGGCGCTGTCCATGTTGCGCATCCAGCCCGGCACCCATGAGGCGCCCTGCTCGATGACGCCGAATTTCAGCCGTGGGAAGCGGTCGAGCACGCGATCGACGACCAGCGCGGTCAGCGCCTTCATCGGCGGATAGGCGATCGCCATGTAGTCGATCGACTTGAAATTGTCGTCGCCGCCGTGGAAGTCCGGCACCGGCGGCAGGCCATTGTTGAAGTACGCCTCCTCCAGCAGCTTGCCGCCGCCGCCGACATGGAAGACGATCGGCAGGCCGGCTTCCTGGGCGGTCGCCCACAGCGGATCGAAGCCGATATGGCTGGGTGAATGGCCGTCGGGACAGCGCGACGGGATCATCAGCGCCTTGGCGCCCAGCTCGATCGCCTCGAGGGCAGCCTTCGCCGTGCGCTCGAAATCGACCAGCGGCACGTAGCCGGTCGGCAACAGCCGTCGGTCGACCGAGCAGAACTCGACCATGTGGCGGGTATGGGCGCGCGCAACGGCATAGGTCAGCTCGACGTCACGTCCGCCTTCCAGCACCGAGGAGTAGTTGAGCAGCGCCGTGGTGAACATGAGCTGGCTGGCGAAGCCCAGCAGGTCGATCGAGCGCGGGCGATCCTGGCGGCTAGACGCACCCAGCGCCTCCCAGTTCTTGCGCAGCATGATCTGCGCCTCGTCGAACGTCTGTCCCGGATCAGCCTTGAGCCTCGTGCTGTGGAAGCCCTCGTGGCGAGGAAACAGCACCTGATCGGTGACCGCGGCGCGATGGCGGGCCTCCAGATGGGCTTCGAGGAAGCCGGGCACTTCCATGATGTGTGCATCGGCGTCGTGAATGACGCGGCCGCTGGCGTAGGGCATCGTCTCCTCCAATTCCTTGTCGTTTTGCGAGAGCTTACCATGAGCCAGGACATTTCCCATGCGGTGCAGACCCTTCTCGAGGCGCGTCGCACCGGTCGCCAGGCGACACCGCCCTTCGCCCTGAAGGATCGCGCTGCGGTCTATGCGATCCAGGACGGGGTCGCGGCCGCCACCGGCCCGGTCGCGGGCTGGAAGGTCGGCGCCCGCACGCCGACCGCCGAGCCCAATCCCGCGCCGCTGCTGGCCGGCACGCTGGTGCCGTCGCCGGCGCGCTTCGATGGTCGGGCGATGCACATGATCGGCGTCGAGGTCGAGATCTCCTTCCACATCGTGCGCGATATCGCCGCCCGCACCGCGCCGGTCGAGCGCGAGGAGGCGCTGGCGGCCGTGGGCGATGCCTTCGTCGGTATGGAGATCGTCGACACGCGCCTCGCCGACTTCAGGAATGTGGATCCCGAGTGGTTGCTGGCCGACAACCAGATGAACCACGCGCTGGTGGTCGGCGATCCCATCGGCAACTGGAAGTCGCTCGACTGGCCGAAGCTGCAGGTGAACCTTGTCGTCGACGGCAAGACCATCGTCGACCAGCAAGGGGGCCTGGGCGCCGTCGATCCCGTGCGCCCGCTCGCCTGGATGATCGACCATGCCGTTCGCCATCGCGGCGGCCTTCGCGCGGGGCAGGCGATCACGGCGGGATCGTGGACCGGTCTTCTCTACTTCCCGCCGGGCTCGCACGCGCGCGGCGAGTTCGTGGGACTGGGTGCGGTCGAGGCGAGCTTCTGACGTCACGGGCAAGGTTCATCAATCGCGGCCACCCTGATCCAGGCGACCGCGATCGCACTCTTCCTCGTCGGAAGACGAGTCTAGACCGGCCTAGTAGTACCAGCCGGGATACGGGTAGCCACCCCACGGGCCCCAATCCCAGTCGTTCATCGCATTCTCGTCGGCCGTCATCTGCTGCTCGTCCGCCAGGTTCTTCTGGAAGACGTTGTTGCGGTACTTGCCGTACGCCGCCGAGTTGCCGACATAGATGCACACGCAGACCGTCGGATCCGGATAGACGTAGAACACCTGGCCGTTCTTGATCTCGCGCGAGAACTTGTGCGGTGGCAGGCTCCTGAAAGCCGCCTGGCGCTGCGGCGTGTTCGCGGGCACGAACTTGAAGCCCGCCGCAATCATCATGTCTTCCTTGTTCGCGATCACCTGCTGCGGATTCTGGCAGGCGGCGACGGCAGCGCCCATTCCAAGAACCAGGGAGAGTGTGGCAATCCGCTTCATCTACGTCCTCCGTATCAATCCTCTGTCAGGCGCCTGACCATTTGGGTGCCCGCTTTCCCAGGAAGGCCGCCATGCCCTCGCGGAAGTCGGCGCTACCGTAAGCCAGTCTGACGAGATCGTCGATGTTCTCGTCGCCCAGGCGCGCCTGCAGGCGGCGCAGCGCCTCCTTGGTGACCTGCATCGTGAGCGGAGCGTGGCCGGCCATGATGGTCGCGAGTTCGCCGGCGCGGGCGAGCAGGGCTGCCTGGTCGGGCAGCAGCTCGCTGATCAGCCCGCAGGCCAGCGCGGACGGCGCATCCATCAGCCTGGCGAGGAGCACCATCTCCTTGACTCGCTGCGGGCCGATCAGCGCCGCCAGGCGGGCGTAATTCGCCATCGACAGGCAGTTGCCGAGGGTGCGCGCGATCGGGAACCCGAACTGGGCGCTGGCCGACCCGATCCGCAGATCACACACGGCCGCGATTGCCGCGCCACCGCCGGTGCAGAACCCGTTGATCGCGGCAATGGTCGGCATGGGGCAACGCTCGATCTCGCCCAGGATCCTGTCCATCTTCTGCTCGTAGGCGATTCCGTCCTCGCCGTTCTCGAAGCTCTGGAACTGGGCGATGTCGGTGCCGGCTGCGAACGCCTTGTCGCCGGCCCCGGTCACCACCAGGGCGCGAACCTCCCGGGCCTTGCCGACCCGTGCGCAGATTTCCGCCAGGCCTTCGTACATTCCGAAGGTGAGGGCGTTGCGGGCCCTGGGCCGGTTGAAGGTCACCCAGCCGATCTCACCACGCTTCTCGAAAAGAAGTTCTTCGGTCATGTCATCCAATGTGCTGATTTGTGCGCCGCGACATCATCGTCTATGTCGCCTCGGGCCGCAAACGGGCATAGGCAGGGCATGGCATTCGAACGGCTTCTCAAGGGCTTCGCGGATTTCCGGATCGGTTACTACCAGGAGCATCTCGACCTGTTCGAGAAGCTCGCGACGGAAGGCCAGTCGCCCAAGATTCTGATCATCGGTTGTTCCGACGCGCGGATCGATCCGGGGATTCTCACCCAGACCAAGCCGGGCGACATCTTCACCGTGCGCAACGTGGCGGCAATGGTGCCGCCGGCCCAGATTCCCCCCGACGAACGCCATCATGGCACGTCGGCGGCGATCGAATTCGCCGTCCGCGGCCTCGGCGTCGAGCATATCGTGGTGCTGGGGCACGCGCTGTGCGGCGGCATCGGCGCGCTGGTCGATGGCACCCGGGGCGCCTATGCCCACTACGACTATCTCTCGACCTGGACCAGCATCGCCCAGGAAACGCGCGACATCGTGGTCGAGGAAATGAAGGGCCGGCCGCGCGACGAGGTCACGCGCGCCGTCGAACAGGCGGCCGTCGTGAACAGCGTGCGCAACCTGATGGGCTATCGCTGGATCGAGGAGCGGGTGAAGGCCGGCACGCTGACCCTGCACGCCTGGTGGTTCAACCTGACGGTCGGCCAGCTCTACGCCTTCGATCCCGAAACGCTGAAATTCATGGCTGTGGTCGGCGTCAAGCTCGACGCCGCCGTGACCGCGCGCACGCCGCTCTCGGCGCTGAAGCCCGAAGCCTTCGCCGCGGCCCTCGCCGGCAAGAAGCCGGCGTTCTGACGGCCCGCGGCCGTCATCCCGAGCCTTTGCGAGGGAACTAAGCCGACAGCGACTCGATCGCCGCGTCGACGCCGCCCGGCACGAACGGCACGCCCGAGGCCTTCATCGCGAGCTCGGTCGTGGCGAGGCAGCCCAGCAGCATCGGCTCGTTGAGGTCGCCCATGTGGCCGATCCGGAACATCTTGCCCATCATCTTGCCCAGCCCGCCGCCCAGCGACAGGTTGAAGCGGTCGATGGCGGCCTTGCGCAGTGGGTCGGAGCTCACGCCCTCGGGCATCACGACCGCGGTCACCGAATTCGAAAGCCGCTCCTCGTTCTGGCAGAAGAGCTGTGGCCCCTTGCCGTCGGAGCCCCACACGCGCACCGCGGCGCGTGTCGCCTCGGCGAGGCGCGCATGGCGCGCGAAGACGGCGTCGAGGCCTTCCTCTTCCAGCATCTTCAGCGACTCCTGCAGGCCGAAGAACATGTGCACCGGGGCGGTGCCGACGAACTTCTGCGGCGCGCGGCCGGTCATCATCTCCCAGCTCCAGTAGTGGCGCGGCGTCTTCGACTTGCGCGACACTTCCAGCGCCTTGTTGCTGACGCCGGTCATCGACATGCCGGTGGGCAGCATCAGGCCCTTCTGGCTGCCGCCGACCGTGAGGTCGATGCCCCACGCATCCATCTTGTATTCCATGCTGGCGAGCGAGGAGATCGTGTCGCTGAGCAGGAGGGCGGGGTGCTTGGCCTCGTCGATGGCGCGGCGCACCTCGGCCAGGGGCAGGACCATGCCGGTCGCGGTCTCGTTGTGGACGGTCAGCACCGCCTTGATCCGGTGTTCCTTGTCGGCGGCGAGGCGCTCGGCGATGCGGGCAATGTCGGCACCCTTGCGCTGGTCGGCGGGAATCGTCTCGACCTTGATGTCGAAATGGTGGGCCATCTCGGTCCAGCTTTCGGAGAAATAGCCGGTCTCGACCATCAGCACCGTCTCGCCGGGCGAGAACAGGTTGGCGAGGGCGGCTTCCCAGGCGCCGTGGCCGGTCGAGGAATACATGAACAGGTTCTGGTCGGTCTTCAGCACGCGCTTCACGCCGTTGTGGCAGGCGTGATGGATGGCGACGAATTCTTCCGACATGAAATCGATTACCGGTCGGTCCATGGCGCGCAGGATTCGGTCGGGAATGTTGGTCGGGCCGGGATTGTTGAAGAATTGGCGGCCACGGGGCTTGGCGTTCACGGCATTCCTCCACCTTTAGACGGCGGACTTTGGCGCGAGGCCCTTGGCGAAACAAGCGAGACAAGCGATGCTCTGCCATTAGCTGGGTTGAGGGCAGGTATGACCGTGCAAGAGAAAGATTCATCGCAGACGAACTCGGCCGTGGTCGCGGACTACAAGGCGAGGACGGGCAAGTCGGCCGCTCTGTTCGAGCGCGCCCACAAGGTGCTGCCGAGCGGCATCACCCACGATGCCCGCTACCTCGATCCCTATTCGATCCATGTTTCGCGTGCGGTTGGTCCCCGCAAGTGGGACGTCGACGGCAACGAGTATGTCGACTACTTCGGCGGCCACGGCGCCATGCTGCTCGGCCATTCGCATCCTGCCGTGGTCGAGGCCGTGAAGCGCCAAATCGAACTCGGCACGCATTACGGCTCCAGCCACGAGCTTGAGGTGCGCTGGGCCGAGCTGGTGTGCGAGCTGACGCCGTGCGCGGAGCGGGTACGCTTCACCGCGTCGGGCACAGAGGCCTCGCACATGGCGATCCGTCTCGCGCGCGCCCACACGGGCAAGGACAAGATCGTCCGGTTCCTCGGCCACTTTCACGGCTGGCACGATCACGTGACCGCTGGCGCGGGCGCGACTTATGACGGCGGCACCACGCCGGGCGTGCCGCAGGAGGTGAGCTCGCTGTCGATCGTCATGCCGAGCAGCGACGTTGCCGCGGTCGTGAAGGTGATCGAGGAGCGCGACGACATCGCCGCCGTCATGTTCGAGCCGTCGGGCGCTTCCTGGGGGCAGGTGCCGCTGCCGCCGGGCTTCATCCAGGCGGTGCGCGACGCCACGGCGAAGAAGGGCGTCGTCATGCTGATGGACGAGGTCATCACCGGCTACCGCTGGTCCTCGGGCGGCGCCCAGAAGGCGTTCGGCATCACGCCGGACCTCTGCATCCAGGCCAAGATCGTGGCCGGCGGCCTGCCGGGCGGCGCGGTCTCGGGCAAGCGGGAGATCATGGATCGCATCGATCATGCCGCGACGGCGGCCCGCAAGATCGAGCGCATCCTCCATCCGGGCACCTTCAACGCCAATCCGCTGTCGGCCGCCGCGGCCGTCACCGCGCTGTCGCTGGTACGCGACGAGGACCTGGCCGAAAAGGCCAACAGGACGGCGGCCGAACTGCGCGCGGCGCTCACCGAAGTGCTGGTGCAGGAAGGCGTGCCGTGGGGCATCTACGGCCAGAGCTCGACCTTCCTGATCTATCCCAATCCCTATGGCGATCCGATCGATCCCGCGACCTTCGATCCGCTGACGGTGCCGATCGAGAAGCTGAAGGGCGCGCGCGGTGCCGGTCCGCTCACCGGCAAGATCCGCATGGGCCTGATGACCCACGGCGTCGACGTCATGGGCGCTCCCGGCGGCTTCGTCTCGGCCACGCACGGTGGCGCGGAGATCGAGAAGACGGTCCACGCGCTGCGCCAGACCGTGCGTGCATTGAAGGCCGAACGCGAAGTGAAGGCGGCGTAACGGTCTGACCTCTCACTCCTCGGGCGCCCTCTCCCGGCGCACGGTGGAGAGGGCAGCAAAGAAATGAAATGGGGAAACGCCAATGTACGGAATGACCAAGCCCGTTCACGCGAACGAGTTCACGCGGCTGCCGGAGAAGTTCCGCAAACCGTCGCGCACGGCGTGGGGCGATGCCAATGCGGTGGGGCAGCTGCTCGATTCCTTCCTCGAGGGGCCGAGTTTCGACCGTGCCGGCAATCTCTATGTCACCGACATCCCGTTCGGGCGCGTCTTCCGGATCTCCCCGGCGGGCGAGTGGACGCTGGTGACGGAATATGACGGCTGGCCGAACGGCCTGAAGATCCACAAGGACGGCCGCCTCTTCATCACCGACTACAAGCGCGGCATCCTGCTGCTCGATCCCGACACCGGCACGGTGACGCCGCTGCTCGAGACCCGCGGCTCGGAGAGCTTCAAGGGCGTCAACGACCTGTTCTTCGCGCAGAACGGCGATCTCTATTTCACCGACCAGGGCCAGACTGGCCTGCACGACCCGACCGGCCGCGTCTACCGCTACGACACGGCGGGGAGGCTGACCATGCTGGTGAATACGGTGCCCAGCCCCAACGGGCTGGTGATGAACAAGGCCGAGACCGTGCTCTATGTCGGCGTGACGCGCGGGAACGCGGTGTGGCGCCTGCCGCTGATGGGCGATGGCACGGCCAGCAAGGTCGGCCTGTTCATCCAGATGAGCGGTGGCCACGCCGGTCCCGACGGCATGGCGCTGGACGAGGAGGGCGGGCTCGTGATCGCCCATCCCAGCACGACGGCCTGGCGCTTCGATGCGCTCGGCCGGCCGACCCATCACGTCGAGTGCGGGGACGATATCTACTGCACGAACGTCGCCTTTTCCGGGCACGACCTCTATGTCGTGGTTTCGCGTCGCAGCGACAAGGTCGATGCCGGCACCATCCTGAAGGCGACCATGCCGGTCGCCGGCAAGGCGATGTTCTCGCACGCCTAGGGTCGGGTCACGCTTCGATGGTCGGGTCGTAGCCGTAGTCGAAAGTCAGCTCCTCGCCGCTGGAGAGGCGACGCAGGGACCACACCTCGATCATCCAGCGATCGTGCACCTGGAGCATCCGCCATTCGCAGTTCGGCTCCGGATCGTGGTTGATCAGGGAAATATGACCGATGGCGACGAGCCCGCGCGTGGAACAGACGGGATGGTCGAAGTAGTTTCCGTTGAGGACAGTCTCGGTGATGTGCTTGATGTCCCGCCGGGGCAGTTCCCAGGTGAAGCAGTCATCGATCTTCGTACGCGGATCGATGTCCGAGCAGGCGGTGAGCCCAAGGCCACGCCCCGGTATCGCGGTGACCTGATACGGCCTGACGGTCAGAGGGATTTTAACGCGCTTCACGTGCTGGCGGCTTCTGGAACCCTGGGTACTCGCAAGGGGCCCAACTTCCCGAGCAGCCGCATGCAGATAGGCGTTGGCAATACTCGATCACCCTGTGGCCGATCAAGTGTTCGCAGCGTTCCTGACGTTCGGTCCCGATCGCACCGGCCCCGCGAGGCCGTGGGTCGTTCGCAGGTCAGAGAAGGCGGCAACTTCGTTGGGAGCTTCAGGCCCGGTTCGCTAACGCCGGCCCTTGCCGATATGGGCGATGGCCTCGATTTCCACGAGGATCTCGGGCGCGGCCAGGGCGCTGACCTCGACCAAGGTCGAGGCCGGGAAGTCGCCGGTGAAGAATTCGCGGCGCGCCTGCCATACCTTGGTGTTGTTGGCGATGCGGGTGAGAAAAACCGTGATCTTCACCACATCGGCCATGGTGCCGCCGGCGGCCTCGACCAGCGACTTGATCTTGCCGAAGATCACCTTGGCCTGGGCGTATTCGTCCATCTTGCCCAGCGCCTCCGGATCGCCGCCGCGCGCGGTCATGCCGGAGACGTAGGCGATGCCATCGACCACGAGGCAGTTCGACCAGCGTTCAGGTGGAGGTTCGGCGACGTCGGGTGAGATCACGCGGCGGATTGTCATGTCGTCTCCTCCTTCATCCGGTCATCCGGGCTTGGCATCGGAAGCTTTCACGACCGGCGTCCATTTGTCGATCCCGGGCTGAATGATGCGCGCCGTCGCGGCCGGAGTCATCTCTCAGCCCGCGGCGCCGACCTCCTCCCGACGCACGATGACGGCGGGCTCCCCCGACGCCACCTCATCCCGGTCGCCAGCCGGTCGACGAAGGAGCGGCGGTTGAGCATAGGCGGGCTATACTCGGGCCATGAACGATCCCAACGTCCTGTTCACCGCGCTTTTCGAGCCACGACGCATCGCACTGATCGGTGCCTCGTCGGATGTCACCAGGACGACATCGCGGCCGCAGCGCTTTCTCCGCAGGCACGGATTCACGGGCGAGATCCTGCCGGTCAATCCGTCGCGCCCCGAAATACTGGGTGAGAAGGCCTACGAGGCGCTCGACGCGATCCCCGGCGAGATCGACCATGCCTACATCCTGCTCAATGGCGCGGCTGCGGTGCGGGCGCTTGCCGACTGCGGCCGGCGCGGCGTCAAGGTGGCATCGATCCTGGCCGGGGGATTCGCCGATGCGGGCGCGGCCGGCGCCTCGCTTCAGGATGAGCTGGCGAGAATCGTGCGCGAGACCGGCATCCGTCTCGTCGGTCCCAACAGCATCGGTACGGTGAGCACCCATCCCGCCGTCGCGCTGACGGCCAATGCGGCCTTCGCCGTGGAGAAGCTTCGTGCCGGCGGCTGGGCGGTGGTGAGCCAGAGCGGCAGCCTGATCGGCGCCCTGCTGTCGCGCGCCGACGCACGCGGCGTCGGCTTCTCGCGGCTGATCTCCGTCGGCAACGAAGTCGACCTCGCGGTGGGCGAGATCGCGGACCTGCTGGTCGACGATCCCAAGACGAAGGCCATCCTGCTGTTCCTCGAGACCCTGCGCAACGGCGAGAGACTGGCGCGCGCGGCGCGTCGGGCGCACCAAGCCGGCAAGCCGGTCATCGCCTACAAGCTCGGCCGCTCCGAGATCGGCCAGGAGCTCGCGAAGTCCCACACCGGCGCCATCGCCGGCTCGGATGCAACCTTCGACGCCTTTTGCCGACGCCATGGCATCGCGCGAGTGTCGATGTTCGAATCGCTGATCGACGTGCCGTCGCTGCTGGTCGGCCACGCAAGGTCGAGGCGCGGCGGCCGGCGTGTTGCCGTCGCCACGACGACGGGTGGCGGCGCGGCCATGGTGGTCGACAGCATGGCGGTGGCCGGCCTCGACATTGTCGGCCCGCCGAAGAAACTCGTCGAGTGGTTGAAGCCGCACGGTATCGCGGCCGGCGACGGCAAGCTGGTCGACCTCACCCTGGCCGGTGCCAAGCCGGACATCGTCGCGGGCACGATCGAGCGTCTTCTGGCCGACGAGGGCAACGATGCCGCGATCTTCGTGGTCGGCTCGTCGGCGCAGTTCAATCCGGAACTCGTGGTGGAACCGCTGCTGCGCTTCGCGGGATCGGCCAAGCCGTTCGCCGTGGCGCTGACGCCGTCGGCCGAGAAGTCGCTGGCGCTGCTGACGGCGGCGGGGGTGCCGGCGTTTCGCCATCCCGAATCCTGCGCCGAGGCGATGGCGCTTTGCCTGCTGCACACGCCGCCGCAGCCCGTGCCGCGTCTGGCCGAGCCGTCGGTGGAGGCGCTCTCGGCGGTGGAGGCGGGCCGTAGCTCGGGCTTCGACGAGCGCCGCGCCGCCGATTTCTTCGCGAGCCTCGGCGTGCCGATGGCGAAGTCGCTGACTGTGCCCGACACGAGGCGCGTCGCGGCTGCGGTGGGCGAGGTTGGCGCGCCGGTGGTGCTGAAAATCCTGTCGGCCGACATCCCTCACAAGACCGAAGCGGGCGGCGTGGCGCTGGGAATTCCAGACGGCCAGACTGCCGCCGTTGCCGCACGCGAGATCGAAAAGCGAGTGAAAGCCTACGCGCCCGAGGCGCGGTTGCAGGGCTTTCTCGTGCAGAAGATGGAGCGCGGGCTCGCCGAAGTGATCCTGGGCTACCGTCGCGATCCGCTGGTGGGGCCGACGGTCACCGTCGGTCTCGGCGGCGTGCTGGCCGAGATCTACAAGGACGCCTCGACGCGGCTCGCCCCGGTCGACGAGGCCGAGGCGATGGCGATGATCGCCGAAGTGAAGGGCCTGGCGACCGTGCGCGGCTATCGCAACCTGCCGAAGGGTGATGTCACGGCGCTGGCGAAGACCATTGCGGCGTTTTCGAACCTGGCGCACAGGCAATTCGCCGACGTGGCGGAAGCCGAGATCAATCCCCTGCTGGTGAAGCGCGACGGCGAAGGCGTCGTCGCGGTCGATGGGTTGGTTGTGTTGAACTCACCCTAAAGACCCGTCGTCTCGACCGGAGCGCCGAAGGCGCGAAGTAGAGAAACCTTCAGTCCACCAAATGCCGGCTGATCGTGGAGAGATGACGGTCCATTTAGTTTACGGTGGGCCGGCCCATGAGCTGGCGGAAATCGTCGAGGACGAAGTAGGTGTTCTGGAGCCGGTCGATCTCGTAGGGCCGGTTCATGGCCGTCGTGGGATCGAACGGCAGCCGCACGACACCTTCGCCCTCGATCGCGTGCTTCACTTCGGCAGCCGAGGACAGGATGCCGGCCCCGTAGGCCTTCAGGCCCTGCTTGGTGCGGATCAGGCCGAACTCGACCGTGAACCAGTAGAGGCGGGCCAGGAGGTGGACCTTGGGGCCGGCCTCGACTCCGCGTCGACCGTACTCCTGCATGTAATCGGCGAAGACCGGGTTGGTGAGCAGCGGCACGTGGCCGAAGAAGTCGTGGAACAGATCGGGCTCGACCAGGTAGTCGATCTCCCCGCGCTTGCGGATCCACACCGTCACCGGGAAGCGGCGATGGGCGAGATGGTCGTAGAAGGCGGCATCGGGAATCAGCCCCGGCACGCCGACGATGCGCCAGCCGGTCAGCGGCTCCAGCCGCGCGTTGACGGCCGCGAAGTCCGGGATCGTGTTGCCCAACTCGATCGCCTCGAGGCCCTTCAGGAATTCCGTACAGGCATAGCGATCGGCCAGAGCCCGCTGGCGCCGGACCAGCAGCCGCCACACGGCCTGATCCTCGTCGGAATAGAGGTCGGGATGCTGCGGCACCGTCCAGTCCGGCGCCATGCCGGCATAGTCGCCGCGCAGGTTCTCGAGGGGAGCGGTGTTGGTGTTCATGCGCTGAATATGGGCACACGAAGCTGGTGAATCCCGGCGAAGTGGGCTTTTGATGGGATCCGTTTTGGAGATATTCTCTGAAAGAAGTCGCGATGGGAGAGAATTTCACCATGATCGAGCTGGATGACATCGACCGACGCATCCTCGCGGCTCTGCAGGCCGAGGGCCGGCTACCGATGGTCGACCTGGCTGAAAAGGTGGGACTCTCGCCGACGCCCTGCCAGCGGCGCGTCAAGCGGCTAGAGGAGGAGGGCGTGATCGAACGCTATGCCGCGCTCGTCGCGCCGCCCGCCCTCGGACTCGCCCTGCAGGCGCTCGTGCAGGTGACGCTCGACGACCACTCCGAAAAGACCGTCGAGGCCTTCGAATCGGCGATCCGCGCCCGGCCCGAGGTCGTGGCCTGCTATGCGGTGACCGGCGACATGGATTTCCTGCTGCACGTGCTGGCGCCCGACCTCGCGAACTTCAGCGAATTCGCCATGAAGGCGCTGCTGCGCATGCCGGGCGTCCGCGGCACGCGCTCCTCCTTCATCATGCAGGCGGTGAAGAGCGATCTCGTCTGGGCGCCTCAGCCGCCATCCAGGACCCGCAGGTAGACCGGCCGATCGATATTGCCGCCGCTCAGGATCAGGCCGACCAGCTTGCCCGCCTGTCGGTCGCGTTCCTGCAACAACGCCGCCAGCGCGGCGGCGCCGGCACCTTCCGTGAGCTGGTGGGTGTCCTCGTAGTAGGCGCGCATGGCGGTGCCGATCTCGGGGTCGCTGACCTGAACGATCCGGTCCGCGCCCCTCAGAATGACGTCGAGTGCCTCCGCGTCGGGGCCGCGCACGGCCATGCCGTCGGCCATCGTGTCGGCGCTGTTGGTCGGCACGACCTTTCCGGCGGCGAAGGACAGGGCATAGGCCGGTGCCTCGGTCGAGACGACTCCGACGACCTTCGTCTTCAGGCCGAGCGCGTCGCGCACGGCGATGGTGCCGCAGATGCCCGAGCCCAGGCCGATCGGCACATAGACCGTGTCGAGTGGCGGCGCCGCGCGGAAGAGTTCGAGCGCATAGGAGGCGACGCCCGCCACCAGGTCGCGATGGAACGACGGGACCATGACGAGGCCGCGCTCGTCGGCCAGCTTCATCGCCGTCTCCTTCGCCGCGTCGAAATCATGCCCCGCCTCCACCAGCGCGGCCCCGAAGGCGCGCATGGCGGCGTTCTTCTCGACCGAATTGCCGTGCGGCACGACGATGGTGGCGGCGATGCCATTACGGGCCGCCGCAAGCGCGATGCTCTGGCCATGGTTACCGCGGGTCGCGCTGATGACGCCGGCGGTGCCGGGCGCCCGGCGCTTCAGGCGGTCCATGAAGACCAGCCCGCCACGCACCTTGAAGGCGCCGGTCGGCGTGTGATTCTCGTGTTTCACCCAGGTCTCGCAGCCGGTGCGCAATGCGAGAAGCGGCCAGGCATACTGTGGGGTGGAGGGCATGGCGCCATGCACGATGGCGGCGGCCGATTCGATCTCGTCGAGAGACAACATCCGGCTACTCTGGTCTAAGATGGACGCGGTTCCAACCGGAGTACCCCATGCCTGTCCTGCCGCGTGCACTCGAAATCCAGGGCGAGATCTCGGCGATTCGCCGCGACATCCATGCCCACCCCGAACTGGCTTTCGAGGAAAACCGCACGGCCGACGTGGTCGCGGCGAAGCTGCAGGAATGGGGACTGGAGGTGACGCGCGGCCTCGGCAAGACCGGTCTGGTGGGGACCCTTCGCAAGGGCAATTCGCTGAAGTCGATCGGGTTGCGGGCCGACATGGACTGCCTGCCGATGGACGAGGCCAACGACTTCGCCCACCGCTCGACCAATCCCGGCCGCATGCATGCCTGCGGCCATGACGGACACACCGCCATGCTGCTGGGCGCGGCGAAGGTGCTGAGCGAGACGCGGAATTTCGAGGGGGCCGTCCATTTCATCTTCCAGCCGGCCGAAGAGGGCGGTGGCGGGGCGAAGGTGATGATCGAGGACGGGCTGTTCGAGAAGTTCCCCTGCGACGCCGTGTTCGCGATCCACAACAAGCCCGGGGTCCCGGTCGGCCACATCGTCACCAAGGGCGGGCCCTTGCTGGCAGCGGCCGATCGCTGGGACATCCGCATCACCGGCAAGGGCGGCCATGCCGCCCACCCGCATGCCACGCTGGATCCCATGGTGGTCGGCGCCAACCTCGTAATGGCGTTGCAGACCATCGTTTCGCGCAACATCGATCCGATCGATTCGGGCGTGGTGACGGTCGGCTTCTTCCATGCGGGCTCGGCCTACAACGTCATTCCCGGCGAGGCCCATATCGGTGGCACGACGCGCACCACGACGCCGGCCAACCGCGAGCTGGTGAAGCGGCGCATCGACGAGATCTGCGAGGGCGCCGCCCGGATGCATGGTGTGAAGATCGAAGTCGAGCACAAGCCGGGCTATCCGCCGACCGTGAACGACGTCGAGCAGGCGCGTTTCGCCGTCGATGTGGCGGCCGGCGTGTGCGGCGAGCATGCGGTCCAGGACAATGTACGACCGAGCATGGGCGCCGAGGATTTCTCCTACATGCTGGAAAAGGTGCCCGGCGCCATGGTGTGGCTTGGAAATGGCGGAGGTCCGGGGACGGTCAGCCTCCACAATGCCCGCTACGACTTCAACGACATGGCGATCCCGTTCGGCGTGAGCTTCTTCGTTCGCACCGTCGAGCGCTTCCTCGACCCCAAGGCCGCCTGACGCGAACGGACGCGGAAGGGGCCCGATGGAATTCTTCCGTGTCTATGGCCGTGTCATCGGCCTGCTGCGGGCCGAGCGGGGGCTCGCCATCACCCTGGCCATCGCCAACATCGCGGTGGCCGGGCTTCAATTCTACGAGCCCGTGCTGTTCGGCCAGGTGATCGATCTGCTGAGCAACGCGCGCGACCGGCCGGTCGAGCAGCTGTGGCAGGACGCACGCGGCATTCTCGGTCTCTGGGCTCTGGTCGGCCTCGGCGGCATCGTGGCCAACATGGTGGTGTCGCTGCAGGCCGACCGCATGGCCCACCGTCGCCGCCTGGGGGCGATGGCGACCTACTTCCAGCATCTGCTGATGCTGCCCTTCTCCTTCCACAATGCCCAGCACTCCGGCCGGCTGATCAAGATCATGCTGACCGGCGTCGACAACCTGTTCGGCATCTGGCTGTCGTTCTTCCGCGAGAACCTGGCGACCCTGGTGGCGCTGTTCGTCATGCTCCCGCTCAGCATGTTCATGAACTGGCGGCTGGGGCTCCTGCTGCTGGTCCTGATCCTGGTCTTTGCGGTCACCAACGTCTGGGTGGTGAACCGCACCGACCGGCTGCAGAAGGAGGTCGAGGACCTGCACAGCGAGCTGGCGGGCCGGGCCGGCGACGCGCTGGGCAACATCAACCTCATCCAGAGCTTCGTGCGGCTGGGCGCCGAGACCAGCGAGATGCACCGCATCATCGGCCGGACCTTGCAGGCGCAGTTCCCGGTGCTGAACTGGTGGGCGTTCCTGTCGGTCCTGACCCGCGCCGCCTCGACGATCACCGTCATCCTGATCTTCGTGCTGGGCACCTGGCTCTACACCCGCGACGAGGCGACGGTCGGCGAGATCGTGAGCTTCATGGGCTTTGCCACCATGCTGATCGGGCGCATGGACCAGGCCTCGGGCTTCGTCAGCCGCATCTTCTTCCAGATGCCGTCGCTGGGCGATTTCTTCCGCGTGCTCGATTCGCAGTCGACCGTGCCGGACAAGCCCAACGGCATGGACCTCGGCCGCGTCCGGGGCGACGTCGAGTTCGACGACATCAACTTTTCCTACGACGGCAAGCGGCCGGCGCTGGTCCATTTTTCGCTCAAGGTACCGGCTGGCTCGACAGTGGCCTTCGTCGGCCCGACCGGCGCCGGCAAGAGCACCGCCCTGTCGCTGCTGCACCGCATGTGGGATGCCCAGTCGGGCGTGATCCGCATAGACGGAATCGACCATCGCGACATCAAGCTGGAATCGCTGCGCCGGAACATCGGCGTGGTGTTCCAGGACAGCACCATGTTCTACCGCTCGATCGCCGACAATCTGCGCATCGGCAAGCCCGATGCCACGCAGGCCGAGCTGGAGGAGGCCGCGAGGCTCGCGGAAGCGCACGACTTCATCATGCGCCAGCCGCAGGGTTACGAGACGCTGGTCGGCGAGCGCGGCACCACTTTGTCCGGCGGCGAACGCCAACGGCTCGCGATCGCCCGGGCGCTGCTCAAGAACCCGCCGATCCTGATCCTCGACGAGGCGACCAGCGCGCTCGATTCGGTCACCGAGGCGCGCATCCAAAAGGCCCTGAAGGTGCTGATGCAGGGCCGTACGACCTTCGTGATCGCCCATCGCCTGTCGACCATCCGGGACGCCGACCAGGTCGTGGTCTTCGAACACGGCCGGGTCGTCGAACACGGCCCCTATCAGGCGCTGCTTGCCAAGGGCGGGGCGTTTGCCCGGCTGGTGGCAACGCAGCAGGCTGGCATAGAATCTGCCTGATATCCCCTTGGCGGGCGTGAAATGTCCGCCTAAGAGTCGCCGACGGGGAACACACGGGGGATCGAGAAAATGAGCAAATTCACCAAGTTGCTGGGCGGTGCGGCGGCGGTCGCGCTGGCGCTCGGAAGCCTCCCGGCGAATGCCCAGACCGCCATCAAATTCACCCTCGACTGGGTCTTCCAGGGCCCGACCTCGCCGTTCCTGGTGGCGCTGGAGAAGGGCTACTACAAGGCCGAGGGCCTCGACGTCACGATGGACCCGGGCCAGGGCTCGGCCGGCGCGGTGCAGCGTGTGGCAACGGGTGCCTACCAGATCGGCTTCGCGGACGTGAACGCGACCATCGAGTACAACGCCAAGAACCCGGGCAAGGAAGTGCTCTGCGTGTTCATGGTGTACGATTTCGCGCCGTTCGGGGTCTATGCGCTGAAGAAGAGCGGCATCAAGACGCCGAAGGACCTCGAGGGCAAGAAGCTGGGCGCGCCGGTGTTCGATGCCAGCTTCCGGCTGTTCCCGGCCTTCGCCAAGAAGAACGGCATCACCAAGTGGGAGCACGTCAACCTCACGCCGCAGCTGCGCGAGCAGAGCCTGGTCCAGGGCACGGTCGACTTCATCTCCGGCCACTATTTCTCGTCGATGCTCGACCTCAAGGCGCGCGGCGTCGCCTTCGAGGACATCGTGGCGATGCGCTTCGTCGATTTCGGCATGGACGTCTACGGCAACGGCGTCGTGATCTCGGCCGACATGATGAAGAACGAGAAGGCCGTGAAGGGCTTCCTCGCCGCTACGCTGAAGGGTTGGAAGGACGTCATCGCCAACCCGGCGCTCGGCATCGCCGCCGCCAAGAAGCGCGATCCGCTGATCGACGAGAAGCTCGAGATGGAGCGCCTCAAGATTTCGCTCGAGACCAACATCATGACGCCCTACGTCAAGGCCAACGGGATGGGCGACGTCGATCCGGCCCGCTTCGCCCGCGCCGTCAAGGACGTGTCCGAGGCCTTCGGCCTGCCGAACGCGCCGGCGCCCGACAAGGTGTTCAGCAACGCCTACCTGCCGCCCAAAGCCGACCGGATGATCTCCAAGTGATCGACGCTTAAGGCAATGGCCTTCGTCGATCTTCAGAACGTCAGCCTGACCTACCGGCTGGGCAAGGACACGACCCTCGCCCTTGCCGATGCCACGTTCGGCATCGAGAAGGGTGAGTTCATCGCCGTCGTCGGCCCGTCGGGCTGCGGCAAGTCCACGATCATGAAGCTGGTCACGGGCCTGCTGCCGCCGTCGGGCGGCGAGGTGCGGGTGAACGGGGCGAAGGTCACGGGACCGATCAAGGGCGTCGGCATGGCGTTCCAGAACCCGACCCTGATGCCGTGGCGCACGACGATGAACAACATCCTCCTGCCCATGGAGGTCGTCGAGCCGCACAAGCGCCGCTTCCGCAGCCACCGCGCCGAATATGTCGAGCGCGCGATGAAGCTCCTGAGGACCGTCAGCCTGCAGGACTTCGCCGACAAGTACCCCTGGCAGCTCTCGGGCGGGATGCAGCAGCGCTCGAACCTGTGCCGCGCGCTGATCCACGAGCCCGAGCTCTTGATGCTCGACGAGCCGTTCGGCGCCCTCGACGCCTTCACGCGCGAGGAGCTGTGGGGCGTCATGCAGGCGCTGTGGATGGAGAAGCGCTTCACCGGCGTGCTGGTGACGCACGATCTGCGCGAGGCGGTCTATCTCGCCGACACCGTCTATGTGATGAGCCGGCGGCCCGGGCGCATCGTGCTGGCCAAGAAGATCGACATCCCGCGGCCGCGCACGCTCGCCACCACTTTCGAGCCGCACTTCGTCAGCATCGTCCACGAGCTGCGCGACCGCATCCATCAGGAACACGCGCCATGACCGATCTCCGGCGCGAAGCCCTGAAGCACGCCATGCCGTGGTTGTTCCTGGCCGGCCTGCTGATCGTCTGGGAAGTCTGCTGCATCGTCTTCAACGTGCCGGAGATCATCCTGCCGAAGCCGACGAAGATCTTCGCCGTCTTCTTCCAGCGCTTCGACATCCTGATGGCCTATTGCTGGGACACGCTGTGGACCACGACGGTCGGCTTCCTGTTGGCCATCGCCGGTGGCCTTCTGCTCGGGCTGGCTATCGGCGCCTCGCCGTTCATCTATTCCGGCCTCTATCCGCTGCTGATCGCCTTCAACGCGATCCCGAAGGTGGCGATCGTGCCGATCCTGATGATCTGGGTCGGCGTCGGTTCGCTGCCGGCCGTCATCACCGCCTTCGTGATCAGCTTCTTTCCCATTGTGGTGAACGTGGCGACGGGCCTCGCCACCATCGAACCCGAAATGCGCGACGTGCTGCGCAGCCTCGGCGCCTCGCGGCTGGAGATCCTCACCAAGGTCGGCATCCCGCGCGCCATGCCCTACCTGTTCGCCAGCCTGAAGGTGGCGATCACCCTGGCCTTCATCGGCTCGGTGATCTCCGAGACGGTGGGCGGCAACAACGGCATCGGCTTCCTGATGCTGTCGGCCAGCGCCCGCAACGACGCGCCCACGACGTTCGCCGGCCTGTTCGCCATCGCCATCATGGGCGTGGCCATGTACGCGGTCTGCGCCATGGTCGAGAAGCGCATGACCCGCTGGGCCTTCCGCGGCGAGATCGTTGCCTGACTCCTCATCGCGCATAGGCCGGGCGAAAACAAACGGTCTGGCAACGCAACGTCCATCGTAATAGATGACATCCCCTTCGCGACCCAAGGGGACGGTGATGACCGCTTGCGGACTTGATTTTGGCACGTCGAATTCGGCGATCGGCGTGGTGCGCGATGGCGCCGCGATGCTGGCGCCGGTCGAGGGCGACAATACGCTGCTGCCGAGCGCCGTGTTCTTCGACCAGGAGACCAAGGGTCGGGTGCTGCTGGGCCAGGCCGCCATCGCGGCCTACGTCGATCATACCGAGGGCCGCCTGATGCGGGCGCTGAAGTCGATCCTGGGCTCGTCCCTGATCGACGAGGAGACGAGCCTCGGCGGCCGCAAGGTGCCGCTCACCAAGGTGGTCGAGATCTTCTTGCAGAACCTCAAGCAGAAGGCCGAGGCGTTCGCCGGCGAGGAGATCACTTCCGTCGTGATGGGCCGCCCGGTGCGCTTCGTCGACGACGACGACAAAGCGGATGCAAGGGCGCAGGCGGTGCTGGAGCGCGTGGCGCGCGAGGCCGGCTTCCGCGAGATCGCCTTCGCCTACGAGCCCATCGCAGCGGCTCATCACTACGAGCAGACCGTGCTGCGCGAAGAGCTGGTGCTGATCGCCGACATCGGCGGCGGCACCAGCGACTTCTCGATCGTGCGGGTCGGACCGGGGCGCCGGGAGCGGGTGGACCGCAGCGGCGACGTGCTGGCGACGTCGGGCGTGCGCATCGGTGGCACCGACCTCGACACGGCGCTCAGCCTTGCCTCGGTGATGCCGCTGCTGGGCCTCGGCACGCAGCTCGTCGAGAAGAACCTGCCGATGCCGAACGCGCTCTATCACCAGCTCGCCACCTGGGCGACGATCAACTTCGCCTACACCTACCGCAACGAACGCGAGATCGCCGCGCTGCAGTCGCTGGCCGCCGAGCCGGAGAAGGTGGCGCGCCTGCTGAAGCTGGTGCATGAGGGCCTTGGCCATCGCGTCGCCTTCGCCGTCGAAGACGCCAAGATCGTGATGAGCGCCGAGGAGTGCGCCGCGATCCCGCTGGCCTTCCTCGAAGCCGGCCTCTCGGCCCTCGCGACGCGTCGCGGGTTCGACCGTGCGATCGGGGTCGCGACGGAGCGGCTCTACAAAGCGGCTGGCGAGTGCATCACGGCGGCCGGTCTCAAGCCTGACGCGATCGAGACGATCTTCCTCACCGGTGGTTCGAGCCGTGTCCCCGCCGTCCGCACCGCCGTCGCGCACGCCGCTCCGTCCGCGCGCATCGCCGGCGGCTCAGACCTCCTCTCCGTCGCCCTGGGCCTCGCGCAGATGGCGGGACGGGTATGATCATTCTCCTCCGCATTTGAATAGGGAGGCGGTTACACCTGCGAATCGAAGAAGGCGTCGGCGTCTTCGGTTTCGACGAGGCGGCCCTTGCGGATCTCGAGGAAGCGCGTCGCGACGGTGCGGGTGAAGAAGCGGTCGTGGCTCACGAAGAGGCACGAGACGTCGCTCTTCTCGAGCTGTTCCTCCAGGTCTTCCTGGCCCTCGATGTCGAGATGGTTGGTCGGCTCGTCGAGCACGTAGAAGTTCGGGCGCAGCAGCTTCATCTTCAGGAACACCAGCCGCGCGCGCTCGCCGTGGCTAAGCACGCCGATCGGCTCCTTCAGGCGCACGAAGGCGAAGCCGGCGCCCGCGAGATGGCGGATCGCGTCCTTCTCGGTGACGCCCTCGGTCTCGACCACATAGTCGAGGATCCTGGTCGCAACCGGCAGCGCGCTCATCGCCTGGTCGAAGTAGACCAGCCGACAGGCTGGGTTGAAGCGCACCGCGGCCTGTCCGTCGTAGTGCTCGCGGCCGGGTTCATAGGCGGAAGCCAGCGCGGCGAGGAGGGTCGACTTGCCGGCGCCGTTGGTGCCCAGCAGCGCCACGCGCTCGCCGGCGGCGATGGAAAGCCGGTCGATTGCGATCAGCCTGCGATTCGAGTTCGGCACCGTCACATCGAGGTTCGACAGGCGTAACGCCACTCTGGCATCGATGTCGCCGTCGGCCAGTTCGAGCCGGCGTTCGCGCGCGACATAGGCCTGGGTCCGCTCTTTCTCGATGCGGGCTATACGGCTCTCGACGGCGTTCTTGCGCTTGTTGAGGTCGGGGTTCTTGACCGCCCAGACCTTGTAGCGCGCCGCGGCCTGCTCCAGCCGCTTGATCTCGCGCTCCTCCTGCCGCGCCCGCGCCGCCGCAGTGGCGTCGCGGCGCAGCAGCTCCTCGCGCGCGATCGAGAAGCACGTCTTGAAGGCGTGCACACCGTCCGAGCGCAGGAACAGCGTACGCTCGGTCACCCGGTCGAGGAACTCGCGGTCGTGGCTGACGATCAGCATCGGCACCGTGAACTCGGCCGTCAGCCAGCGCTCCAGCATGTTGATGTTGGCGAGGTCGAGATGGTTGGTCGGCTCGTCGAGGATCAGGATGTCGGGCTCCTCCAGCCGCGCCGCCGCTGCAATCAGCATCAGCCGCTGCCAGCCGCCCGACAGCGTGCCGAACGATCTGTCGAGGATCTCCGGGTCGACGCCGATCTCGTCGACCAGCATGTCGATGCGCCAATCCTCGCCATCCTGCCCGACTTTGGCCAGCGACCGGGCCAGCACCTCGCGCACGGGAAGGGCGGCGAGTCTTTCGGGCACGTCCTGCGGTACCTGGCCGATGTGCAGGCCGCGCGACCGGATCACCTGGCCGGCATTGAGTTCGAGCGTGCCCGTCAGGCACTTCAGCAGGGTCGACTTGCCCGCGCCGTTCTCGCCGACCAGCGCCGTGCGCGCATCGTCCAGCAGGAACGACACGTTCTCGAAGACGCGGCCCGAGCCGTAGAAGAAGGAGGCCTGCTCCATGCCGAGCACGGCCTGACGCGACGCCATTGTCATTCCCAACGAGAAAACGACCGCGCCTTTACCACCGCCCTGCGGCCGGGGCGAGGGGCAGACGCGCTCGCTGACTTGCGAGAACGCGCCTCGCGTGGAAGCATTCCCACAAGCACGAACATGGAGGAAGCCCGATGGACGTCGGCATGATGATGGTGTTCACCAACTACGGTTGGGAGAACTGCTCGGACCAGCGGGTATGGGACGAGGATATCCGGCTGGCCCGGATCGCGGCGGACTCGGGCTTCGACTGCCTTTGGTCGGCCGAGCATCACTTCAACGACTATTCGTTCGTGCCCGACAATCTGGCGCTGATGGCCCATCTCACGGCGCTGTGCCCGGACATCGACGTTGGCACGGCCGCCGTCATCCTGCCCTGGCACGATCCGCTGAGGGTAGCCGAGAATGCCGCCGTGCTCGATCTCCTGAGCAAGGGCCGGCTGCGGCTCGGCATGGGTCGCGGTCTGGCGCGGCGCGAGTTTGACGCCTTCCGCATCAGCATGGACGAATCGCGGGGCCGTTTCGACGAAGCGGCACCGATGATCGTCGAGGCGCTGAAGACCGGCTTCATGGAGGGCGACGGCAAGTACTACAAGCAGCCGCGCATCGAGATCAGGCCGCGGCCGCAGCATTCGTTCGACGGGCGCATCTATGCCGTGGCGTCGAGCGAGGACTCGATCGACTCGGCGGCGAAGCTCGGCGCGCATATGGTGATGTTCGCCGACCGGCCGTGGGAGATGCGCGCGCCGATGATCGAGAAGGGCCGCCAGCTTCATCGCCAGTATCACGGCACCGAGCCGCCGCGGGTGATGCTGACCGAATTCTGCGTCTGCGGGCCCGACGCCGCGACCATCGAGGACGAGGCGCGGCAGTACCAGGGCAAGTTCGTCGAGAGCAATTTCCATCACTACGAGTTTCTCGGCGAGCACTTCAAGTCGGTGAAGGGCTATGACTCCTACCAGCAGAAGGCCGAGATCGCGCGCAAGGGAGGCCTCGAGGGCGCCGTGGCGGGGTTCATGCAAGCCGCGTCGTGGGGCACGCCGGACAAAATCCTGCGGGGGCTGGAAGCCCGCCGTAAACTGCTCGGCGACTTCGAGATGAACGTCGCCTTCCGCTTCGGTGGCACGCCCTACGAAGTGAGCGAGCGTGGGCTGAAGCTGTTCGCGAAGGAGGTCCTGCCCGTGGTGAAGTCGTGGGAGCCGGCGAAGGCGGCGCAGGCGGCGTAAAATCGAAGAAGGATCCCGAGCGTAGCGAGGGATCCTTGAATGGCTAAACGAGCACGCCGTCTCGCGCGACGATGCGGCCTGCTTTGACGACGAGGCTGCGGGGTTTGCGGGTGGCGACGGCTTCGGCGAGCGTGGTTGCCTCGACCGTCACGAAGTCCGCAGGGCCGCCGACCCCGAAGCCGTAGTCCGCAAGCCCAAGCACGCGCGCGGCTGCCGCGGTCACCATGTCGAAGGCGAGCGCAAGTTCCTCGTCGTGGCGGAAGTTGGCGCGGTAGCCGATCAGCATGGCGCGTTCCAGCATGTCGCCGTTGCCGAACGGCGACCAGGCATCGCGGATATTGTCGGAGCCGCCGAACACCTCGACGCCATGGTTGCGCAGCAGCTTCAGCGGCGGGATTGTTGCGCCTCCTGGCCCGTGGCTCATGATGGCGACGCCCGTCCGTGCGAGAGTATCGGCGGCGCGGGCGGCGCTATCAGTGGATACCGAGCCCAGCGCGAAGGCGTGGCTGACCGCGACCTTGCCTTGCAGACCGAGCGCCTCGGTGCGTTCGGCGATCGCGAGAATCTGTGACAGGCCAGCTTCGCCGCCATCGTGCAGGTGGATGTCGACGCCGGCACCGTGACGCCGGGCGATGGCGAAGACCGCATCCAGATGGCCATCGAGGTCGCCGTCGATGCCGACCGGATCGAGCCCGCCCACGAGATCGGCGCCCTGCGCGATCGCCTCGTCGAGCAGTTCCGCCGTGCCGGGCGAGCGCAGGATGCCGCTCTGGGGAAAGGCCACGATCTCGATCGTGACGAGACCGCGGAAATGTTCGCGGATCTTCAGGACCTCGTGCAGGTTCCGGAGCCCGAGCTGGTTGTCGACGTCGACATGCGTGCGCATGTGCAGGGTGCCGCTTGCCACGATCTGGCGCACGAGATTCGAGCCGGTTTCGAACTCCGGCACGGTGCGCGCCGCACGCACGCGTCGCTCGGCTTCGATCCGGTCCGAGACCTTGTTGCCCGCCGACTGGTTGGGCATCCATGGCAGGCCGAGCAGCGTCTTGTCGAGATGGATATGGCCGTCGACCAGCGGCGGCAGCACGATCGTGCCGGCGAGATCGACGGCGTCCGGTGTCGGAGGTGAGGCCGGGAGGAGGGCGGCGATGCGCCCTTCCTCGACCTCGATGTCGCTCCTGCTGCCGTCGGGCAGCGTGGCGTTGGTAAAGCGCACGCCTCGGCCCGCCTTACTTGGCGGCCGTCGGGCCGCCTTCCTTGCGGGTGATGTTCACGGCTTCGCGCGCCGCCTTCGCCATCAGGCCGGCATCGTTGGCGATGGTGACGAGCTGGAATCCCTTGTGGATCATCCTGGCGGCGTAGCTGCCGGTGCCGTTGTGCAGGCCGGCGAACTGGCCGCGCTTCTTGGTGGCGGCGAGCAGCTTGTCGTAGATCGACAGGATCTGCGGCTCCTCGCGGTCGAGCATCGGCTTCATCCCGAGCGAGAGGCCGAGGTCGGACGGTCCGATATAGATGCCGCTGACGCCCGGCACGTCGAGGATGGCGTCGATATTGTCGATCGCCTCCTGCGTCTCGATCATCGGGATGATCAGCACCTCGTCGTTTGCCATCGCCTGGTAGGGCGTCGCCTCACCATAGGCGCCGGCGCGGATCGGGCCGTTTGAGCGCTTGCCCTTCGGCGGATAGAGCGCATAGGAAACCAGTGCCTTTGCTTCGGCCGGCGTGTTCACCATCGGACAGATGACGCCCCAGGCCCCGCCATCGAGGACCTTGCCGACGATCCCGGGCTCGTTCCACGGCACGCGCACCAGCGGCGTGATCGGATGCTTGTCCATTGCCTGGAAACAGCGGACCATCGAGAGATAGTCCTGCACGCCGTGCTGCATGTCGACGGTGACGCTGTCCCAGCCGCATTGCGCCATGGTCTCGGCGGCGAAGCCGTCGGGGATCGCCAGCCATCCATTGACGCAGGCCTTGCCGGCCAGCAGCCGCTTCTTCAGCATGTTCGACATCGATGCGTTTCCTCGCGATTTGAGAAGGCGGGAGTTTACACAGCGACGGAGGATTGCGTGACGCTTTTGTCGCTGCGGGCGGGCCGGCTGGCCGTCGACCTGGCACCCGATGCGGGAGGCTCGATCGCACGCTTCGCCATCGAAGGCACCGGCAGGGACGTGGGCGACCTGCTGCGGCCTGCCACGGATGCCGCCCTGGCCTCGGGGACCGGCAAGGACACGGCTGGCTATCCGCTGGTGCCTTACTCCAACCGCATCGCGAACGGCCGTCTCGCGTTCGACAATCAGGTGTTCCAGCTCGCACCCCAGTGGCCGGGCATTCGCCATCCGATGCACGGCGATGGATGGCGGCGTCCCTGGCAGGTGCTGCACAAAGAGCGGACCCGGGCGGACCTTGTCTATGTGCACGAACGCGGAGTGCCGGGCGTGGGCTGGCCGTTCCGCTATCGCGCCTGCCAGTCATTCGTGCTCGACGAGGGCGGCCTCACTGTCGGGCTGTCGATCGAGAACCTCGAGGATCGCGACGTGCCGGCGGGCCTGGGCCTGCATCCCTTCTTCGTGCGGGACGCCGAGACGGAGCTCGCATGCCGACTTGCCGGGGTGTGGCGCACTGATGCGGAGGTCCTGTCCCTCCAGCGCGTCCCGGTGCCGTCCGAATGGGACTTCTCCACCTCGCGCCGCGTCGACGGGATGGCTCTCGATCACTGCTTCGACGGTTGGGATGGCGAAGCCACCATCACCTGGCCGTGGCGTGGTGTTCGGCTCGTGCTCTCGGCGACGGAGGCATTTCGTCATCTGGTCATCTATGTTCCCGACGGCCAACGTCATTTCTGCGTCGAGCCGGTGAGCCATGCCAATGGCGCGGTCGGGCAGACGCGGCTCGCTCCCGGCGCCACGCTCGGTGGCGAGATTTCCTTCAGGCTGGTTCATATCTAGAGGAGTGTCATGCCGCCCTTCGCTTCCTATCCCAGCCTTGCGGGTCGCACCGTCTTCGTTTCCGGCGGTGGTTCGGGCATCGGCGCGTCGATCGTCGAACATTTTGCCGAGCAGGGCGCCAGGGTCGGCTTCGTGGACATCGACGAGGCGGCCTCGAAAACGCTGATCGAGAAGATCGAGGCCAGGCGCCACCCGATGCCGCTGTTCGTGCCCTGCGACATCCGCGACGTCGCGGCCTATCAGCGGGCCATCGAGGGCGTGGCGGCGAAGCTCGGGACCATCACCGTGCTGGTGAACAACGCCGCGCGCGACGATCGCCACACGCTCGCCCAGGTGACGCCCCAGTTCTGGGACGAGCGTATCGCGGTCAACCTTCGCCACGCCTACTTCGCCATCCAGACGGTGGCACCCGCGATGAAGAAGGCGGGCGGCGGCTCGATCGTCAACTTCAGTTCGGTGAGCTACCACACGATGACGCCCAACCTCTCCGTCTACCAGGCGGCCAAGGCCGCGGTGATCGGCATGACGCGCGGCCTCGCACGCGACCTCGGCGGCGACGGTATCCGTCTCAATGCCGTGACGCCCGGTTGGATCATGACCCAGCGCCAGCTCGATCTCTGGGTGACGCCGGAAGCGAAGGCCGCGCAACTCGGCGCCCAGTGCCTGAAGGAACTGCTCTATCCGCCGGACATCGCGCGCATGGTCCTGTGGCTCGCCGCCGACGACAGCCGGATGGTGACGGCGCAGAACTTCGTCGTTGACGGGGGCCGGATGTGAACACGGTCGCCATCGCATCGCTGCCGCGGCGCTTCTACCATGGCTGGGTGGCGATCATTCGCCACATGCTCCCCCCGACCGCGTATTTCTTCGTCGCCTTCAACCTGATCGTCTTCACCACCAACCTGCTGGCGCACAATTACTGGTTCAACCTCGGCAGCTTCCTGCTGGCCAGCACGACGGCGTTGATCGTCGGCAAGGTGGTGCTGGTCGTCGACAAGGTCCGCATCATCGACAAGTTCCGCGGCGCGCCCCTGATTCAGCCGATCCTCTACAAGACCGTCTTCTATTCCGTCGTCGTCCTCGTCGTGCGCTTCCTGGAGAAGGTCCTGGACGTCGCGTTCGAGGCGCACAGCCTCGACCAGATCTACCAGATGGTGATGGCCAGCTTCACCTGGCATCGCTTCGTGGCGGTTCAGGTCTGGATCTTCGTCTGCTTCCTGCTCTACGTGACCGCCAGCGAGCTCAATGCCCTGGTCGGGCACGGCCAGCTGAGGCGCCTCTTCTTCCATCATCGCTCCTCGGAGTATGGCCTCACGCGCCGCCAGCACATCCGCGCGCTGACGGAGATCAGCCGGCTGGCGCGCGACACGCCGCGCGAGCGTCTGCTCGATCCCGCCACGCCGCAGGGAAGCCGGCTGGCCGAGCTGGTCGACCGGCTGCGGCGGCGCAACCCCTGACGACCGGCCCGTGCCCGTCGACGCGAGCTGGCGCTGGATCGCCTGGACGATCCTCGGGATCGGCGGGTTGATCACGGCCGGCGGCGTGATGATGGGCCTTGCAAATCTTCGCTACGCACTCCACGGCGAGCGGGCCGACGGAATCGTCATCGAGAACGTGCGGGAAGGGGACATGTACGCGCCCGTCGTGCAGTTCCGGCTACCCCGGGGTGGGATCATCGAGGTAAAGGACCTCGGTGCCGGCGAGCCCGACTTTTCCGTGGGCGATACCGTCACGGTCCTCTATTTCCCGCAGAGCCCGCGGGACTTCCGTCTCGACACGTTCGAGCGACTCTGGCTGATGCCGATCATCATCACCGGGTTCGGCGGGTTCTGGCTGATGTTCGGCGCAGTGGCCTGGGCGCTGTCGCGCAACGCCGATCTCGCGCTGGTGGGCGAAAGGGCCTTCTCCGTGATCTCGCTGTCGGCGCTCCTGATCGGCGTTCTCGTCCTGTGGAGCACCGTCGAGCTCTATTCGACTGGTGGACGGGCCCGCGGCACGGTGACGGAGATGCGCGAAAGCCGCTCGATCGTTTCGGAGGAGGTGACGACTCCGGGCGGCCGCGAAGTGCTTCGCGAGGTCGAGCGCATCACGCTCGCGCCCATCGTGCGCTTCGTCACGGCGGAGGGCCGCGAGATCGAGTTCCATGGACGTGGCGGCAGCGGCACCTCGTTCAAGGCCGGCGAGGTGGTGGACGTCGTTTACGACCGTAGCCAGCCTAGCCGTGCACGCATCTTGTCCTTCGTCGATCTGTGGCTGCCGGCCGCCGTGGCCTTCGCCGTCTCCGTGCTGTTCGGTGGCGCCGTTGCCCTGTCGCGACGGAGCCGGCGCAAGCCTTGAAGCACGCCCTGATCGGGCTACCTAGAGTCCGGAGCCTTCGATCCATTCCCTGAGCAGGGCCGAGAGTTCGTGCGGCTTTTCCAGCGGAGCCATGTGGCCGCAATCCTCGAGGACGCGAAAGACCGAGTTCGGCAGTGCCTGCGCCATTCGCTCGCTCTCGGCCAGGGTCCGTAGCCGGTCCTGGCGACAGGCCACGACCAGGGACGGGCAGGTGATGCGTTCGAGGTCGGCATAGCCGTCGCGCCGCACGAGGGCGGCCTGACGCTTGCGGACCTCGGGTCCCAGCCGCCGCTGCATGCCGCGCAGTCGGTCGAGCAGGACGGGATCGGTGTCGCGGTCGGGGTGTAGTCCCATCGCGTTCGATACGGCGCCGGCGGCACGCGGCGGCCGGTCGCCTGGCCGAAAGCCCGAAATCCTGCGCGTGCGCTCCTCGTCGGAATAGCCGCGGGCGGAGGAGGCGACGAAGGCCACGCCAGTCACGCGCTCCGGCGCCATCAGGGTGAGGACGCGCGCCACGAACCCGCCCATCGAGAAGCCGACCAGCACGAAGCGTTCCGGCGCTTCGCCCAGGACGCGTCGCGCCATGTCTTCGAGCGTGTCGTCGTCGTAGACGTTGCCGTAATGGAGCGCGCCCAGCGCTTCGAGATCCGGCACCATGTCCGTCCACAGCTCCGCATCGCACATGAAGCCGGGCAGGAGGACCAGGGAACGTGTCGATGCGGAGCTCACGTCCAGAGCGCCTTCACCTTCGGCAGTTCGGCCAACCCGCGCTCATGACCGTATTTCAGCATCGGCGCGATCCATTTGGGATCCATGATGCTGTCGATTCGGTCGACGCCCGGCATCAGCCCGGCGACGGTCAGCATCGTGCGTGTGCCGCCCGCTTCGAGGTCGCGGACTTCCTGCTGCAGTGAGTTGGGCATGCCTGAGGTCCGTAGGCCCTGCGCCACGGCCTGGGGGCCGCCGTCGCTCAGCGAGATCACGAGCGCACGCTTCACGCCGGCCACCACGTCGCTATGCGTGCTGGTCTGGCAGATGCCGCCGTCCATGCAGAGCCGGTCTTTCAGCCAGGTCGGCCCCATGGAACCTGGGAGCGACGAACTCGCCGCACAGGCGACGTCGACGGGGAGGCCGGCGCTTGCCGAGACCACGATGCGCTCGCCCGTGTAGCAGTCGTTCGCCGTCGTATGGAGTGCGGGCGAGGGCCATGCGGTGGGGCCGATCAGACGGCGCAGGGTGGTGAAGTACTTGTCCGTGCTGGCGGGATTGCGCGCAGCCATTGCGGCGCGGCCAATGGCGCGGATCGTTTCGAAGCTCGTGTCCTTGGCGTCGACGGCGAGCTTGCGGGCCCGCTCCTGGCTGGGGTTGGCCTGCAGCGCTGGCACAAGCTCGGCGAACAGTCTGGGGAAGTCGCCGAAGATGTCGAGCTCGCCGGTGAGGCGCCACAGGCGGCCACCGCTCAGCACCGCGCCGGCGATCGAGCCGGCCGAGGTGCCGACCACGACGTCTGCCGTCGCGAGGTCGACGCCGTTCTGCTTCAGCGCATGGAAGTAGCCCATCATCCAGGAGACGAGGTACGCGCCGCCGCCCCCCAGCACGAGGCCGCGCTCCTTCCCGAGACCGGGCGACGGCGTGTAGGGAATGGGATGCGCCAGGCCATCGTTCCAGCCGGCGGGCGTGGCGCCGGCGGTCGCAGGGGGCGTCGACTGGGCGAGTGACGGCGCTGCGAACGCGGTCGCGGAGACCAGCGCCCCCACGGAGATCACGCTGCGTCGGCCCACCTTCGTTTCGGCGGTCATCGTCTTTCCTTGGCGAGAGGGTTCACGCGACCAGCATAGCGGCCCACGCCGCTGCCAGCATCAGAAGCTGCCCCGGCACGACATAGAGGGCGAAGCGCGCACCGCCGGCGGTGAAGGCAAACACCATCTTGGTCACGGTGTTGGTCGAGAAGGCGGCGAGGATCGGGATCACGGCGGCGTGCGGCGCGAGCCTGCCGTCGGCGACCAGCGACGCGACCGAAATGGCGGGGGCGTGCGTGTCGGCGAAGCCCGCCGCGCCGCCGGCAAGGATGACGCCGGCTTCGCCAAACCAGTCCTGCAGGGCGGCAGCCAGCAGCAGGACGCCTGCCAGAATGCCGGCGAAGATAAGGGCGGTGCGCAGGCTGAACGCGCTGCCCTGCGTCTTCTCGACCGTGCCGCTGTCGGCCCGCAGCGCCCACAGGGTGAAGGCGCCGCCATAGGCGATCGCGGCAGCGCCCGAGAAGAGAAGCGGCATCAGGAGGGCCCGGAAGGCGGCGAGGTCGGTGACGGCGATCAGGATGCCGAGTTGCACGACCGTGGCGACGGAGGACATCATCGCGCCGGCGGCGGCCGGCTTCATCAGATGCGGATCGCGGGCCGCGCGTGCACCCATGGCGCCGATCGTGGCCGAACTCGAGATGAAGCCCGATGCAAGCCCTGCGAGCGGCAGGCCGAAGCGGGGCCCCATGAGACGCACGGCGATGTACCCCAGCGCCCCCACGCCCATCACCAGGATCACCACCAGCCAGATCGTGCGCAGGTTCAGCGCGCCATAGGGGCCGATCGGGTGGTCGGGCAGCACCGGCAGCACGACCAGCGTTGCGCCGGCGAAGAGGAGGAGGTCGTGAATCTCCTCGTCGGTCAGAACGGATCGCACGAAACGATGTAGGGCTGCCCGGGCGTTGAGCAGCACCGCGACCACGACGCCGATACCTGCGGCGAAGGCCGGTTCGCGAAGCGCGAGCCCGCCCAGCAGTGTGGTCGCCACGAGCGCCGTCTCGGTCGTGAGGCCGGGATCGTCTCCCCGTGCATGCCAGTAGGAGAGGCTGGCGAAGACCACCATGCCCAGCACGACCGCGGCCAGCAGGAGATCGCCTCCGGCCGCCGCGCCCGTCGCGCCGGCCAGCGAAGCGAGTGTGAAGGTCCTGAGCCCCGCCGCGCCGCGGCCCGGGCCCTCGCCCTTCTTGCGCTCGCGATCGATGCCGATCAGCAGCCCGACGCCAAGGGCCACGACGAAGCCGAGGAAGAGGGAGGAGAATTCCAACATGAGCGCGTCATTGTAGCACCGGAGGGCCCGTGCCCGGCAGGGCTCAGCGCAGGCTGCGCCGCGCCGCGCCGCGCTGATTGGAAAGGCCGGCCGCCACGGCGAAGAAGGCCTTGATGCTGCGGCGCATGCTCTCGCTTTTCAGGCAGGCGACATAGTCGCTGCTGGTTATCCTGGCATCGCGGAAATGCAGGGTGCGAAAGCGGGTCGAGGCGCTCGCTTCCAGCTCCCAGATGATGCTGAAGCCGAGGCCGGCGCCGACCGCCTCGCAGACGGCCTCGCGGCTGCCCAACTCCAGCACGATGCGCGGCCGGACCCCGGCCTTCGCCATGGCGGCATACGCGATACGCCTCGTGTTCGAGCCTTCCTCGCGCGAGATCATGGGCTGATCGTGCAACTCGGCCAAACGCACGTTCTCGCGCACGGCCCAGGGATGGTCGTTGGCAACGATCAGCACGGCGGTATGCCGCCACAGCGGCATCGAATCGATCTGCGGATGGCGTTCCACGCCCGGCAGGATCGCAAGGTCGGTGCGCCGCTCCAGCAGCTGTTCGCGCACGAAGCGGGTGTTGCCCATCGCAACCGAGAGCTCGATGTTGGGATGGCGTGCGAGGAAGCGCGCGAACACGCCCATGGCGATGTGCGGTCCGTCGGCGGTGAGACTGAGCCGTCCGCTCTCGAGTTCGGAAGATTCGGTCAGGACCTCGCGCATCTGCTCTTCCAGGCTCGAATAGCGCCTCGACATCCGGAACAGCCTTTCGCCCATTTCGGTGAGCCGCACCGACCGGCGCGACCGCTCGAACAGCTTCACGCCGTAGCGTTCCTCCAGCGCCTTCACCTGGATGGTTACGGCGGGCTGGGTCAGGCCCAGCACCTCGGCGGCGCGGGAGAAACTGCCCTGGTTGGCGACGGCGTCGAAGGCGCGGATCTGAGTATGGAGCATATCGGATATTAATAATTTTTAAGTTACAGAAGTAATATTAAATTGTCCTATCAATCCGCGGCGTCGATGATCCTTCAAGGGGAAGGGGGCAATTGATGGTCGCGCGGAGGAACATCCTCTTCATTGTCATCGACCAGTGGCGGGCCGACGCACTTGGTTGTGCGGGCAACCCGGTCCTGAAGACGCCGAATCTCGACCGGCTGGCCGCCGACGGCGTGCTCTGCCGCCGCCACTTCGTGCAGGCGTCTCCCTGCGGACCGTCGCGTGCGGCGCTGCTGACCGGCACCTACCAGCACAATAACGGGGTGATGCGGAATGGCACGCCGCTGGCACGCCGCTTCACCAATATTGCCCTGGAATGCCGCAAGGCCGGTTACGACCCGGCGTTGTTCGGCTACACCGACACGACGGCCGATCCGACCGGACTGCCGCGCGACGATCCGGCGTTGCGGACCTACGAATCGGTCATGCCCGGCTTCGCGCCGGAACTGCATCTGCCGGAGCTGCCCTATCCGTGGATGGCCGACCTCAAGGCAAAAGGCTATCCCTTCGCCGACGACGTCACGGAGATCTACCGGCCGGCGGGCCCGGCGGGCGATGGCGGGCCGACCCGTCCGCCGGCGCGCTTCAAGGCGCGGGACAGCATAACCGCCTTCCTGACCGATCGCCTGCTCGACTATATCTCGGTGCGGCGCAACGGTTCGTGGTTCGCGCACGCGGCCTATATCCGTCCGCATCCGCCCTTCATTGCGCCCGAGCCCTACAACACGCTCTACGATCCGGCAGATATGCCGCTGCCGCGTCGCGCCGCGACGGTAGAGGCCGAGGCCGCGCAGCACCCGCTTCTCGCCAGCTACCTGAGTTCGCAGAGCCAGGCGAACTACTTCGTCACCGGGCAGGGGCTGGTCGCCGATCTCAGCGCCAGCGACCTCGCACAGCTGAGGGCCACCTATTACGGCATGGTGCAGGAGGTCGACGACCAGGTCGGTCGCCTGATCGACAAGCTGAAGGAATGGGGCCTCTACGACGACACGCTGATCGTGGTGACGGCCGACCATGGTGAACTGCTGGGCGATCACTGGATGCTCGGTAAGCAGGGCTATTTCGACGAGGCCTACAACGTGCCGCTTATCGTGCGCGATCCACGGGCCGGGGCGAATGCGAGCCGAGGCAAGGCCATCGAGCGCTTCACCGAGGCGATCGATGTGATGCCGACGGTCCTCGACTGGCTCGGCCTCGACATTCCCCGACAGTGCGACGGTCGCTCCTTGCTGCCGCTGTTGCACGGGCTGGCGGTCGACGACTGGCGCCGCGAAGTGCATTGGGAGTTCGATTTTCGCGGGCTCGGCACCGCCGATTCGGAGACGGCGCTGAGTGTGCCGATGGACGCCTGCTCGCTTGCCGTGATCCGGGATGAGCGGTTCAAGTACGTCCATTTCGCCGCTCTTCCGCCGCTGTTCTTCGATCTCAGCGTCGATCCGCACTGCTTCAACGACCTTTCGCGCGATCCCGCCTCGGCGCCGGCGATGCTGGCCTATGCCCAGAAGATGCTGTCGTGGCGCATCGTTTCGAACGCGCGCGACCTCACCGGCATGCACGTTTCGTCCAAGGGCCTCCACGTCCGCCCCTGATCAGGAGAAGGAAACCGTCATGAGGAACAGGCTGCTCGGCGCCTTCGCCGGAATTGTCACTGCCTTCACGGCCTCGGTCGTCGCGGCCGCGCCGATCGAGATCCAGTTCTGGCATCCGACGCTGGGGCCGATCGACGATGCGCTGAAGCAGCAGATCGACAGCTTCAACAACGCCCAGACAGCCTACAAGGTCGTGGCCTCCGGCCGCGGCACCTACGACGAGACCTTCAATGCCGCGATCGCGGGCTTCCGCGCCAACAAGAGCCCGCACCTGCTGGTGGTGATCGGTCAGGGCACGCAGAGCATGCTGCTGTCGGGCGCCGTCTACCCGGTGCAGGACCTGCTGGCGGCCGAAGGTCACAAGGTCGACTGGGACAACTACATCCAGCCAGTGCTGAACTACTATCGCACCAAGGACATGAAGCTCCTGTCGCTGCCGTTCAGCGCCTCGACCCCGATCCTCTGGTACAACAAGGACGGCTTCGCCAAGGCGGGCCTCACCCGGCCGCCCGCAACCTGGGACGAAATGGGTGAATACCTGACCAAGTTGCGCGCCGCGGGCTTCGAGTGCGGCTACACCTCGGGCTGGCAGCAGTGGGTTCATGTCGACAACTACTCGACGATCCATGACCTGCCGATCGCCACGCTGCACAACGGACTCGATGGTCTGAGCGCCGTCTTCACCTACAACAAGACGGCCGTGGTCAAGAACATCGCGCGCCTGCAGTCGTGGGTCGCCGACGGTCGCTACACCTATTCCGGCCGTCAGGGCAGCAGCGCCACGCCGGCATTTGCGTCGGGCCGCTGCGCGATGATGACCCATTCCTCGGCCGTCTTCTCCTCGCTGCAGGCCAGCGCCAAGTTCGCCTTCGACGCCGCGCCGCTGCCCTACGAGGCGGGCACGACGCCGCACAACAGCCTGATCGGCGGCGGCGCGCTGTGGGTGCTGAAGGGTCACAAGCCGGAGGAATACAAGGGCGTGGCCGCCTTCCTGGCGCATCTCACCAACCCCGATCAGCAGGCGAAGTGGCACAAGGACACCGGCTACATGCCGATCACCAAGGCCGCCTACGAGAAGGTCAAGGCCGAGGGCTACTATCAGAAGTACCCTCAGCAGGAAGTGGCCATCACGCAGGTTCAGCGCGGCACGCCGACGCTCAACACGATGACCGTGCGCCTGGGCAACGCCAACCAGTACGTCGCTGCGCTCGAAGAGGAGATGGAGGCGGTCTGGGCCAACAAGAAGACGGCGCAGCAGGCGATGGACGATGCGGTGCGGCGCGGCAACGAGATCCTGCGCCGCTTCGAACGCCAGCGCGGCAACTGAGGGGGCGGCGGAGCGAGCCGATGTCATGATCAAGCGGGTGAACTTCCAGCGGCACAAGCCGCTGGCCTTCCTGCTGCTCGCGCCGCAGATGCTCGTCCTCGCCATCTTCGTCTTCTGGCCGGCGGCCCAGGCGCTCTATCAGGCCTTCACCGTGACCGATCCGTTCGGCCAGTATTCGACCTTCGTTTGGTTCGACAATTTCCGCGACGTGCTTAGCAGTCCGGAATATTTCAACTCGATCTACCGCACCGCCATCTTCAGCACCGGCACGACCGCTTCAGCCGTGCTGGCCGGGCTCGCTTTCGCGGTGCTGGTCGATCGCGTCGTGCGGGGCAAGTCGGTCTACCGACTGATGATCATCTGGCCCTATGCCGTGGCACCGGTGCTGGCGGGCGTGCTCTGGCTGTTCCTGTTCCACCCGATCTACGGTGCCATCGCGCTGATGCTGAAGCAGGGCTTCGGCATCCCCTGGAATCCCCTGCTCGACGGCAGCGACGCCATGCTGCTGGTGATCGTGGCCGCCGCCTGGAAGCAGGTGAGCTACAATTTCGTGTTCTTCCTCGCCGCCCTGCAGGCGATCCCGCGCTCGCTCATCGAGGCGGCGGCGATCGACGGGGCGGGCCCGATCCGGCGCTTCGTCAGCATCGTCTTCCCGCTGATCTCGCCGACCACCTTCTTCCTACTGGTGATCAACGTCGTCTATGCCTTCTTCGACACGTTCGGCATCATCCATGCCCTGACCCAGGGCGGGCCCGGCGGAGCCACCGACATCCTGGTCTACAAGGTCTATGCCGACGGCTTCCTCGGCCTCGATCTCGGCCTGTCGGCGGCGCAGTCGGTGATCCTGATGGTCCTGGTGATCGGTTTGACGGCGATCCAGTTCCGCTTCCTCGAGCGGCGCGTGAAGTACGCCCAATGATCGAGCGGACCCCCAGGCTCGACCTCTTCTGCCATGTGCTGCTGATCGCGGGCGTGGTCGCGGTCTGCCTGCCGCTCTACTACGCGCTGATCGCGGCCACACACACGCTGTCCGATGTGCTTCAGGTGCCGATGCCGCTGACACCGGGCAAGGAACTGCTGGTCAACCTCAAGGCGGCGATCGAGCGCGGCGACCTCGGCCGCCAGCTGCTCAATTCGCTGATCGTCTCCGTCGGCGTCACGGTCGGCAAGATCGCGGTGTCGATTCTCTCTGCCTTCGCCATCACCTATTTCCGCTTTCCGTTCCGGATGGCGGCCTTCTGGCTGATCTTCGCCACGCTGATGCTGCCGATCGAGGTGCGCATCGTGCCGACCTATGCCGTCGCCGCCCATCCGCTGCAGGGCCTGGGCTGGCTGCTTGACGAGACCGGACTGCGCGGTCCGCTGGAGACCCTGACCGGGTGGAACGTCGAGGCGGTCGTGAAGTGGAACCTGCTCGACTCCTATGCCGGGCTGATCCTGCCGCTGATGGCGTCGGCCACCGCGACCTTCCTGTTCCGCCAGCTCTTCCTCACCATTCCCGAGGAGCTGCTGGAAGCCGCCAAGATCGACGGCGCGTCGCCCATGCGCTTCCTGATCGACGTGCTGTGGCCAATGTCGCGCACCAACGTCGTGGCACTCACCGTCATCCTCTTCGTGTTCGGCTGGAACCAGTATCTGTGGCCGCTGCTGATCACCACCGAGGCCAGCATGACGACCGCGGTGATCGGCTTGTCCAAGCAGATCTCCGCCGCGCCGGAAGCCGTGCCGAAGTGGAACACGCTGATGGCCTCGGCGCTGCTGATCACGCTGCCGCCTGTGATGGTGGTGATCGTGCTGCAGCGCTGGTTCGTCAAGGGCCTCGTCGACTCGGAAAAATAGCGGAGCATTCCTTGGCCACCGTCGACATACGCAGAGTCGAGAAATCCTACGGGCCCACGAAGGTCCTGCATGGCGTCGATCTCGGGATCCGCCATGGCGAGTTCGCCGTCATCCTGGGGCCGAGCGGCTGCGGGAAATCCACGCTCCTGCGCATGATCGCAGGCCTGGAGGAGATAACCGGCGGCGAGATCGCGATCGACGGCCGGGTCGTCAACCGGCTGGAGCCGCGCGAGCGCGACATCGCCATGGTGTTCCAGAACTACGCGCTCTATCCGCACATGAGCGTGGCGGAGAACATGTCCTATTCCCTCCGGATCGCCCATGCCCCGAAGGCGACCATCCGCGACAAGGTGGCGGGCGTCGCGGGCATCCTGGGCATCGGCGACTTCCTTGGACGCAAGCCCACGCAGCTGAGCGGCGGCCAGCGCCAGCGGGTCGCCATGGGCCGCGCCATCATCCGCGAGCCCAAGGTCTTCCTGTTCGACGAGCCGCTGTCGAACCTCGACGCCAAGCTGCGCCACCAGATGCGCACCGAGCTGAAGCGCCTGCATCTCAGGCTCGACGCCACCTCGATCCTGGTGACGCACGACCAGGTCGAGGCGATGTCGCTCGCCAACCGCCTGATCGTGATGAACGCCGGCCGGGTCGAGCAGGTGGGTTCGCCGGGCGAGGTCTATGCGCGGCCGGCCACTCTTTTCGTGGCGGGCTTCATCGGCTCGCTGCCCATGAACTTCTTCGAGGGAACCGTGGCCCCTGACGGTCATGCGGTCGTCGTTGCGGGCGGCACCTCGATCGTGGGCGGCACCGGGCGGATCGGGGCGCCGGGACAGGAAGTCGTCGTCGGCGTCCGGCCAGATGCGTTAACCCTGGCACCGCAGCAGGCCGGCCGTCTCGGCGGCCGGGTCGAACTGGTCGAGGATCTGGGCAGCGTGAAGCTCGTGCATCTCGACGATGGCCGGGGCGGCTTCGTGGTCGCTGTGCCGCCCGACACGGAACTGGGCGAGGCTTCGCAACACGGCGCCATCGTGCGCGGCAAGGATCTGCACGTGTTCGACGCCACATCGGGCACGCGCCTCTAGCACGGCAGGATCGGGAGGAAGACAATGGAACTGCGTCAGTACGCAGCCCTGAGCGCGGTCGAGATGGCGCGCCTGGTACGCGAGGGCGAGGTTTCGCCCGTGGAACTGATCCAGGCGTCGCTGAATGCGATCGAGGAAACCGAGGCCCGGGTGAATGCCTTCAGCGCCGTCTTTGCCGAGGACGCGATGGCGCGGGCGGTGACGTTGGCGAAGGAGGCGCGTGCCGGGTCCTTCCGCGGTCCCTTCCACGGGGTGCCGGTCGGCATCAAGGATCTGTTCCTGGTCGACGGCTACAAGACGCAGCGCGGCTCGAGGCTCTACGTCGATTCGGTGGCGACCGAGACGGCGCCGTCGGTCGAGCGGCTTCTCTCGGCCGGCGCGGTCATGGTCGGCAAGACGACGACGCCCGAGCTGGGCTGGAAGGCGGCTTCCAACTCGCCACTTTACGGCGTGACGCGCAATCCCTGGGACCCCTCGAAGACCGCCGGCGGATCGAGCTCGGGATCGGCCGTTGCCGTGGCCGACGGCACGGTTCCCTTGACCCTGGGTTCCGACGGCGGCGGCTCGATGCGGGTGCCGGCTTCGTTCTGCGGCATCTTCTCGCTGAAGCCGACGCTCGCCCGCGTGCCGACGTATCCGCTCAGTCCGACGGAGCACCTGTCGCACGCCGGTCCCATGACAAATCGCGTCGAGGATTATGCGTTGGCGCTCGATGTCGTGCAGGGACCGGACCCGCGCGACCCGCAGTCGCTGCCGGCGGCCGGCCTCTCCTACCGCGGAACCTTGGGTGATCTGCCGAAGCTGCGTTGCGTGCTGGCGCCGACCCTGTTCGGCGCCGCCGTCGACCCGGGTGTGGCAGCCGTGATCGCCAGGGCCTTCGGCGAGATCGCGGCGCATCTGCCGGTCGAGATCGTCGACGCGAAGCTCGACTGGCCCGATCCCGTCGACATCTTCGACGCGCTCTGGGTTGCGCGCGGCGCGCTCTACGGCGGCCTGAAGCCCGAAGACGTGGCGCAGATCGATCCGGGGTTCGCGCGCATGGTGGCGAGATCCGCGTCGATCAGGCTCGAAGACCATTTCCGGACCTTGCAGGCGCGCGCCGCCTTCAATCGCTCGGTGGCCGAGGCCTTCGAGGCGTTCGATCTGCTCGTGATGCCGATGGTGCCGATCGAGCCCTTCGCCGCCGAGGCCGATGGGCCGCCGGACATGGACATGGACAAGCCGGTGCCTTGGGCGCGATGGACGCCCTTTTCCTATCCGTTCAACCTCACCGGCCAGCCCGCCGCTTCTGTTCCCTGCGGCTGGTCGCCATCGGGACTGCCGGTCGGCTTGCAGGTCGTTGGGCGGCGGTTCGCCGACGATCAGGTGATGCAGTTCTGTGCCGCCTGGGAGAAGCACTTCGACTGGCGGAGGCGTGTCCCGCCCGTCTTCGCGGGATCCTGAGCCAATCCGTGCGTCCGGCTCGCTGCGAGCGCCGCGGTTGAGTCCAAACTGAAGCCGTTCGGCAAATGCGGCCGGACGATCACCGTACCGTGCCGCTCACACGAACCAGCATGACGGTGGCGACCAGTGCAACCGTCGCGACGACGAAGGTAACGCCCAGAACACCCTCGGCGCCATGGTTGGCCATCACCGCCGCCAGCACCGGCGGCGCGGCGGCGGAGACGATGCCCTGCGGCAGCGCGAGACGGCCGAGATAGGTGCCGAACTGGGCGCGACCGAACAGGGCGAGCGGCAGCGTGGCGCGCAGCACGGCCTTCAGGCCGTTGGCGATCCCATAGGCCTGGAGACAGAGCAGCGCGACCACGAAGTTGCCGCCGGCCAGGAAAGCCAGTCCCAGGCCGAGCGGCAGGACGGCGGCGGCAAACAGCGTCGAGCTGCTGATCGCGTATCGGTGGCCGAAGAGGAGTTCGACCACGCGTACCGCCACCTGCGCCGGTCCGATCAGCGAGGCGAGAAGCAGGGCGGAGGCGGGATCGTGGCCGAGCCCACGCAGCACGCCGATGGCGTGAACGATGAAGCCGGTGAAGATGAAGGCGCCGCAGGAGAAGGCGACTGCGAGCAGCAGGAAGATCCGTCGGGTCTGCTCCGAAGGAGGAGGTGCCGCCACCGTTGCACCGCCGGCCTGCGTGCTGACCAGCGGCCGGCCGGGCAGCACCAGCAGATGGACCGGGGCGCAGATGAAGAGATGGATCGCGGCATAGATCAGCAGCACGCCGCGCCAGCCGAAGAAGACTTCCAGTGCCTCGGAGAGCGGCCAGAACACGGTCGAGGCGAAGCCGCCGATGATGGCGAGGATCGCGATCGCCTGGCGCGCGCGGCTGCCGGCGATCTGGGCAAGCGCGATGCTGGCCGGCGTGTTCAGCGCCAGCGTCGAGGCGATGCCCATGGCTGCCCAGCACAGCAGGTAGCTCACGAGCCCTTGCGAGAAGGAAAGCGCCGCGAGCGACAGGGCATAGACGACCGAGCCGATGGCCATGACGGAGCGGGCGCCGGTGCGGTCGAGCAGCCGGCCGACTCTGGGAGCGAAGAGGGCGCCGACGCCGAACATCACGGTGATGCCGCCGAATACGATCTCGCTCGGCAGCCCGAGGTCGCGCTCGAAGTGGCGGCCCAGCACCGAGGGCATCAGGAACGTCGTGCCCCAGCCGACGATCTGGGTGAGGCAAAGCCCGATCGTGGCCTTGGCCGCCGGCGTGACGATCACGCCGCCCGGTTCTGCCGTTCGGGGTAGAGGGAAAGTAGTCCCGCTTCGCTGGCGTCGCACACGCCGCGTTCGGTGATCAACGCCGTCACCAGCCGGGCCGGCGTCACGTCGAAGGCGGGATTGGCGCCGGCGCTGCCCTCGGGAAGGATCTGCACCGTCGCGAGTTCGCCGCTTTCGGCCCCATCTTTCAAAAGACGCCCGGTCATGTGGGACAGCTCGCGGGCGCTGCGTTCTTCGATGGGGATGTCGCGCACCCCGTCGACGATCGTCCAGTCGATGGTCGGATAGGGTAGTCCGACATAGAAGGGCACGCCGTTGTCGTGCGCGGCCAGCGCCTTCAGGTAGGTGCCGATCTTGTTGCAGACGTCGCCGCCGCGCGTCGTGCGGTCGGTGCCGGTGATGACGAAGTCGACCTGGTCGTGCTGCATCAGGTGGCCGCCTGCATTGTCGGCAATCACGGTGTGCGGCACGCCATGCTTGCCCAATTCCCACGCCGTCAGGCTGGCGCCCTGGTTTCTCGGTCGCGTCTCGTCGACCCAGACATGGATGGGAATTCCGGCATTGTGGGCCTGGTAGATCGGCGCCAACGCCGTGCCCCAGTCGACGGTGGCGAGCCAGCCGGCGTTGCAATGGGTGAGGGCGTTGATCCGCCCGCTCCTGTCGCGAGGCACCAGCTTGCGGATCAGGCCCAGGCCGTTCTCGCCGATACGCCGGCAGATCTCGACATCCTCGTCGCAGATTTCCGCAGCGCGCCGATAGGCCGCGTCGCGCCGCTTCGCGGGTGGCAGCGGCGCCAGTAGCGCCCGCAAATCGTCGAGTGCCCAGCGGAGATTCACCGCTGTGGGCCGCGACTCCATCAGGACGGTATAGGCACGGGCCAACGTAGCGTCGGACGGGTCGGTCGCCATGGCGAGCGCCATGCCATAGGCCGCAGCGGCACCGATCAGCGGCGCGCCGCGCACGATCATGGTGCGGATCGCCGCCTCGGCGTCCTCCATCGTGCGCAGGTCGCGCACGACGAAGCGATGGGGCAGCAGGGTCTGGTCGATCGCCTGGACGGTCGTGCCGTCGGCGCCGAGCCAGATGGTTCGGTAGGGTGTGCCGTCTACTTTCACGCCGCCATTCTAGACGGCGCGCGCCACCGCGTCGATTATCGCGGCCGAATCGAGCCCGTAGGTTCGATAGAGATCGGGAATGTCGCCGGACTGGCCGAACTTCTCGATGCCGAGCGGCACGACCCGGTGGCCGCGCACCGACCCCAGCCACGACAGCGCCAGCGGATGGCCGTCCATGACCGTCACGATGCGCGCGTCGCGCGACAAGGGCGCGAGCAGCCGCTCGATCGGGCTCGCCGAACGGTCGACCAGGCCGGCCGTGCGGCCGCGATTCCGCTGAGCGGCCAGCCAATCGGTATGGAGTCGGTCGGGCGAAGTCAGCACCAGCAGTCCGGCGCCGCCAAAGTCGCGCGCGACGCTCTCATGCGCCGCCACCGCCTCGGGTGTCACCGCGCCCATGGCGACGATGGCCACGTCGGCACCGTCCTCGGGAGGGGAATACCAGTAGCCGCCGGAGACGATGTCGTTCTGTTGCTCTTGCGTCAGGGTGCGCTCGGGCTGGACCAGGCTGCGCGTCGACAGGCGCAGATAGATCGAGCCGCCGTCGGGTTGCTGCATGTATTCGAAGCCGTGTCGCATCAGCACCGCCAGCTCGTCGACATAGGCCGGCTCGTAGGAGACGAGGCCGGGCTGGCCGATGCCGATCAACGGCGTGTGGATGCTCTGGTGCGCGCCGCCTTCCGGGGCGAGCGTCACGCCCGACGGCGTCGCCACCAGCATGAAGCGCGAATCCTGGTAGCAGGCATAGTTCAGCGCATCGAGCCCGCGCGCGATGAACGGATCGTAGAGCGTGCCGATCGGGAGCAGGCGTGCGCCGAACAGCTGATGGCTGAGGCCGAGTGCGGCCAGCTGGATGAACAGGTTGTTCTCGGCGATGCCCAGTTCGACATGCTGGCCCTTGGGCGTCTGCCGCCAGAGCTGCGCCGACACGACCTTGAGTTCGCGGAACACGTCCTCGGCTTCGGTGTGGCCGAACAGGCCGCGCCGGTTCACCCAGGCGCCGAGATTGGTCGAGACGGTGACGTCCGGAGAGGTCGTCACGATGTGGCGGGCGAGTTCGCCGTCCTCCGACGCGATGGCGTTCAGGATCTTGCCGAACCCTTCCTGCGTGCTCGACTTCTTGTCATTCGGCTTCGTGAGCTGCGCCGGGATGGCAACGACCGGCGCGTCGGTGCGGCGGCGGCCTTCGGCATTGAACGGCGCCGCGTCGAGGAAGGCCTGGAGGTCTGCGGGTGCTGCGGTGAGACCCGCGAACTTCTCCCACTCCTGGCCATCCTCGATGCCCATCGCTTTCTTGAAGCCCGCCATCTGGTCGAGCGTCATCAGGCCGGAATGGTTGTCCTTGTGACCGGCAAAGGGCAGGCCCTGGCCCTTGATCGTGTAGGCGATGAAGCAGGTCGGCGTGTCGTCGTTCACGCCCTCGAAGGCATCGATCACGGCCTGCATGTCGTTGCCGGCCAGGTTGGTCATGAGCTTGTGCAGCGCCGCGTCGTCGTGCTGCTCGAGGATCCGGCGCACGCCCGGATACTGGTTGAGGTCGCGCGTCAGCGCCTCGCGCCAGCCGGCGCCGCCCTTGAAGACCAGCGCCGAATAGAGCGAGTTCGGGCAGGCATCGATCCAGTCGCGCAGATGCGCACCGTCGGCTTGAGTGAAGGCGGTCTCCAGCAGCTTGCCGTATTTCAGGGTGACGACCCGCCAGCCGACCAGCTCGAACATCTCGGCGACCCGGCCGAACAGCCGGTCGTTCACCACGCCGTCGAGGCTCTGGCGGTTGTAGTCGATCACCCACCACAGGTTCCGGACGTCGTGCTTCCAGCCTTCGAGCAGCGCCTCGAAGATGTTGCCCTCGTCGAGCTCGGCGTCGCCGACCAGCGCCACCATACGGCCCGTCGGTCGCTTGCCGTCGCCCAGGTTCTTCAGGCGCACATAGTCCTGCACGATCGACGAGAACAGCGTCATCGCGACGCCGAGACCGACCGAGCCCGTCGAGAAATCGACGTCGTCGGTGTCCTTGGTGCGCGACGGGTAGGACTGCGCGCCGCCCAGCGCGCGGAAGCGTTCGAGCTTCTCGCGGGTCTGGTGCCCGAACAAATATTGGATGGCATGGAAGACCGGCGAGGCGTGCGGCTTCACCGCGACGCGATCCTCGGGCCGCAGCACCGAGAAATAGAGCGCCGACATGACCGTCGCCAGCGAGGCACAGGAGGCCTGGTGCCCGCCAACCTTCAGCCCGTCGCGGTTGGGACGGAGGTGATTGGCGTGATGGATCGTCCAGGCGCTGAGCCACAGCACCTTGCGTTCCAGTTCACGGAGGAGGCGAAGACGCTGGATGGGGGCGAGGGTGGTCATGGACACCGGCATACGCCTGCTCCGCTGGTAGGTCCTTGCGTTCGGGTCGTCGAACGGGCTGTATAGGGCAGGATTTACCCAGTTTATGGCGATTTGAGCAATGATCTCCCTCGACGCGATCGATCGGCGCATTCTCGAACGGCTTCAGCATGATGGCCGGCTCAGCAATGCGGAACTCGCCGAGCAGGTCGGGTTGTCTTCCTCGCCCTGCTGGCGACGCGTGAAGGCATTGGAGGAGGCGGGCGTCATCAGGGGCTATGCCGCGCAGGTCGACGCCAAGTCGGTGGGCCTGTCGGTCAACGTCTTCATGAGCGTCTCCCTCACCACGCAGACCGAGAAGGCGCTGAAGGATTTCGAGCGCGCCGCGGCGGAACGGCCCGAGGTGATGGAGTGCTACCTCATGACCGGCGACAGCGACTACCTGCTGCGGGTCGTGGTGCCGGACCTCGAAGCCTATGAGCGCTTCGTGATGGACTTCACCAAGATCCAGGGCATCGCCCAGATCAGGAGTTCCTTCGCCCTGCGTCCGGTCAAGCAGGGCGCCGCGTTGCCTCTTGCCGTATCGACACGTTAGGGAAGGTCATGCCGACCCAGTCGACGACTCCCGGTTTCCCCTGGGGCACGACCATCCTGCTCCTGTTGGCGGCGCTGCTATACGCTGGGTTCGCCGGAAACCTGCTCGGCTCGCGCAGCGGCGATGCCGCGGGGCGGGGGATGGCGTTGGGCTTCGCCGCGATCCTGGGGTTCCTGCTGTGGCTGGTGATCGCGGCGCTGTTCGCGGTGGCGATCCTGCGGGGCCGCATGCCGGCCTATGCCATCGCCGCCGCACTGGCATTGGTGCCTCTGTCGGCGCTCGCCGCGGCGTCGGCCGCCGGTTTCTACAGCGAGGGACGGAGCGCGCTGGCGACGGTGCCCTTGATGCTGCCACCGCTCCTTGCGCTCTATGCGCTTTGGGCGCGGTTCGTCGGATGGCATGAGGCGCTGCCGCCAGCGGCGGTGACGATGGTGCTTGGCGGTGCAATCGTTGCGCTGACGATCGTGCCCCTCGTGCTCGCGGTCATCGAGTTCGCACCCAACGAAGCGCGCGACGCCGCACGTGCCGAGCGGATGAAGGCCGCGGAGGCCGAGGAACAGAAGCGCCAGCAGGAGGCCGAAGCCGAGGAAGCTGCACGTTTCGCCCGTTTGGGACCCGACTCGCCGCTCACCGACTATCTCGACTTTCTCCTGCCGGGCGATCCGCGCTTCGATCTGGCGGTGGCGGGAGCGCGCCTCGTGAAGAGCCGCAATGCCGATGCTGCCGCCCTGCTGTCGGGCAACCGCCTCGACGACCTGGCCGACCTGTGGCGCCTCGACATCGATCCGACCGCGGTGTGCTCGGCCTACGGCATGGCGTTGCGGGCCGCCGCCAGTCGGATCACACGCCTCAACCCGACCCACATAAGTGCGGCGATCGACCTCGAACGCCAGCTCGCCAACATGGAATGGCTGGCGAGCGCACGCTGCGATCTCGAGGAACCTCTCGGCGACGTCGAGGCGAAGGTCCGTGCCGTCGCCGATTCCGCCCGGATCATCGACTTCGCCAACAAGGTGGCGGCCCTCCGCAAGTCGAACCAGAAGCCGCGCTAGTCCAGCTCGATCACGCCGCTCATCATCGGTTTGCAGCGCCCGCCGATATAGGTCGCGACGACCTTGCCGTCCTTCTTCCCCGCCGACGCCTGCAGCACACTGGGGCGGCCCATGTCGAAGCCCTGGCCAATGGTCTTCGCCAAAGTGATGTCGGCCTCGGGCCGGTGATGGGCAAGCACGCCGATCAACGCCACGTTGGCGGCACCGGTCGCGGGATCCTCGGGGATGCCGTGCTCGGGGGCGAACATGCGGGTGTGGACGTCGATTTCGCCGTCCTTCTCCTGGAGGTAGAGATGGATGCCGACGACCCGGTCGCGCGGCAGGTCGCGGGCGAAGACCTCGGGACGGGGCGCGGCCCGGCGCAGGGCCGCGCGCGACTTCAGCTCGACGAACAGCAGCGGCGCCCCGCACGAGGCGACGCGCGGCGGATGCACGTCGAGCTTGAGATCGTCGGGCTTCAGCGAGCAGGCTTCCGCGACGAGGGCCGGCTCGATTTCCTCACCGAAGCTCAAAGGCACGGGGGCGGCGAGGCGGGTCGCGACGACGGTGCCGGCCTCACGCACGATGTCCATGGCCACGAGCCCCGCCTTCTCCTCGAAGACCAGGCGGTCGCCGGTCACCGGCCGGCCGTAGCTGGTGCCGGCCCGCGCCAGTACGAAGGCGGTGCCGACGTTGGGATGGCCGGCGAAGGGCATCTCGGCCTTGGGCGTGAAGATGCGCACCTCGGCGGTATGGGCGGGGTCCTTCGGCGGCAGCACGAAGGTCGTCTCGGCGAGGTTGAACTCGGCCGCGATGGCCTGCATCCGTTCGCCCGACAGGCCCTGCGCATCGGTGATGACGGCCAGCGGGTTGCCCCCGAACTGGCGGTCCGTGAAGACGTCCACGGTGACGAAATGGAGTTTCATGATTTCAAATCTGGCACGGCGCGCTAATCTCGCCGCATGACCAAAGCTCAGGCCGCCCCTAGAATCTCTTACGATCACGGCGTCTCGGACAAGAAGCTGATCGGCGAGACGATCGGCGCCTTCTTCGACCGCACCGTCGAAACCCATCGCGACCGCGAGGCGCTGGTGGTCCGCCACCAGAACGTGCGCTGGAGCTGGGGCGACCTCGGCCGCCGGGTCGACGATCTCGCCGCGGGTCTCCTGACCCTGGGGCTGGAGCGCGGCGACCGGGTGGGCATCTGGTCGCCCAACAACTCGGAATGGACGCTGGCGCAGTTCGCGACCGCCAAGGCCGGTCTCGTTCTGGTCAACGTCAACCCGGCCTACCGCCGCGCCGAGCTCGAATACGCCATGAACAAGGTCGAGTGCAAAGCGCTGATCCTGGCGCCGGCACTCAAGACCTCGAACTATCTCGAGATCGTCGAGGATCTCGTGAAGGCGAACAAGCTGCCTCACCTCAAGCACGTCATCCGCCTCGGGACCGAGAAGACGGCGGGCCTGCTGAACTTCGACGATGTCGCGACGGCGGGTGGCAATGCCGAGAAGGCGCGCCTCGCCGAGCTGGGGCCGAAGCTGCAGTTCGACGATCCGATCAACATCCAGTTCACGTCAGGCACCACCGGGTTCCCCAAGGGCGCGACGCTCAGCCACCACAATATCCTGAACAACGGCTACTTCGTGGGCGAGGGGCTCAAGCTCACGCCGCAGGACCGGCTCTGCATACCCGTGCCGCTTTACCACTGCTTCGGCATGGTGATGGGAAACCTGGGTTGCCTGACGCACGGCTCGACGATGGTCTATCCGTCCGAGGCCTTCGATCCGCTGGCCACCCTGCAGGCGGTGGCGGAGGAGCGCTGCACGGCGCTCTATGGCGTACCCACCATGTTCATCGCCCAGCTCGATCATCCCGACTTCGCGAAGTTCGATCTCAAGAGTTTGCGCACCGGCATCATGGCGGGCTCACCCTGTCCCATCGAGGTGATGAAGAAGGTCCAGAGCCACATGCACATGGGCGAGGTCACCATCGCCTACGGCATGACCGAGACCTCGCCGGTGTCCACGCAATGCGCCACCGACGATCCGGTCGAGCGCCGCGTCTCGACCGTGGGGCAGGTCCTGCCGCATATCGAGATCAAGATCGTCGACGCCGAGGGCCGGGTTGTGCCGCGCGGCGAGACCGGCGAGTTCTGCACCCGCGGCTATTCGGTGATGAAGGGGTACTGGAACGACGAGGCCAAGACGAAGGAGGCCGTCGACGACGCCGGGTGGATGCATACCGGCGACCTCGCGACCATGGACGAGCAGGGCTATGTCAACATCGTCGGCCGCCTCAAGGACATGATCATCCGCGGCGGCGAGAACGTCTATCCGCGCGAGATCGAGGAGTTCCTCTACCGGCATCCGAAGATCCAGGACGTGCAGGTGATCGGCGTTCCCGACCCGCGCTTCGGCGAGGCGGTCTGCGCCTGGATCAAGCTGCATGCCGGCCAGACCGCGACTGACGAGGAGATCCGCACCTTCTGCCAGGGCCAGATCGCCCACTACAAGATCCCGCGCTACATCGAGTTCGTGCCCGAATTCCCGATGACCATCACCGGCAAGATCCAGAAGTTCGTCATGCGCGAACAGACGATCGAGAAGCTCGGGCTGAAGGCCGAGAGGACGGCGTAAGACCCGCTCAAGCGGTTCGGGATGCAATCTCCAGTCGTGTCGTGCGGCTCTTTTGCAGTACATTGCGGGCTGGAGGATGCGCAATGGATGGTCTTGGACGGCGTAGCGTACTGGTCGGCTTGGGTGCATCGCTTACGGGATGTGTCGCTTCCGGCCCGATAGCGGTCACTCAATCGAACGTCGATGCTGCCTATGGCAAGAAACTGAAGCGAGTGGTGGTAGCGATCTCGGTTCATTCCGCAAAGCTCACAAAAGAGCAGAACCTCACGCTCTTGCAGGCAAGCGAACTGAAGCAGAGTTTCGACTCGAAATGGGGAGCGCTGGGGATTTCGGTCGACGTCATCGATGTCGACGGCTTCGGTGACAAGGGTCGCGCCATCGGCGACGCCGTTGCGCGCATCGGGGCCGAACAGTGGCTGTCGCTGGAGAGCGAATGGATCCTGAAGGAGATCCAGGCGGTCAAGGGATATGGAATTGCGGCGAGCCTCTATGATGTTGCGACCGGCAAACGCATCTGGCGGGCGACCACGCAGCTACCCGACTTCTGGCGAAGCAGCGGCCATGATCTCGTGATCAAGCTGGGCCGCCAGAATGCCGCCGATCACTACGTCGATAGCCTGACGGAAAGGCTTCGCGCAGACGGCCTCCTGTAGCGCGTCCGGCGATGCAGCGCCCTCGCTATGCGTGGCCCGGTGGCCGGTTCGCTTCCAGAAACATCCGGATATGCCGGACTGCCAAGGGCACGCGCTCGGGCGTATCCTTCCACGGGTAGAGCGTGACCTGCGAGTTGGGCGCGAGCATCGCCACTTCCATCGCGACCGCGTAGGGATGCGGCGGGCTGTCGTCGGGTGCCACCAGGATCGGGGTTCTGCAGGCCTTCACGAAGTCGCGCGGCACGGTGAACACGAAGTCGGACTTCTTGGTGTACATGTTGGTGAGAAACGCGCTCACCTGGTCCATCGTGTAGTCCGGCCTCTTGGCCACGAAGTCCGGACCCCAGCCCTTCATATTGTTGTCGTAAAACTGGTTCGGCAACTCGGGCCTGAAACCCGACGGCTGGGTCAGCACGGCGGCGATCACGCGGTCGCCGACCCGCTTGATCAGGTTCCAGATCATCGGCTGGCCGATGCAGTAGCCCAGCACCATGAACCGGTCGGCCCCGAGATGGTCCATCAGGCCGACATGGTCGTCGGTGAAGGCGTCCCAGGTGCGCTCGATGTCGAGCGGGCCGGTCGACTGGCCGCCATTGGCGTTGCGCAGGTCGGCGCAGATGCAGCGGAAACGATCGCTGAACTCTCTCAGCGCATTGAACGGATGGGTTTTGTCGAGGCCGGCGATGGTCGAGTTTAAGCCGCCGCCCGGAATGATCAGCAGCGGCAGGCCCGAACCGGCTTCTTCGTAGTGAATGCGGACGTCGCCTTTTTCATAGAACGGCATGGATGTTTCTCCCTGCCGCGAGCGTGCCATGCGCGGCTTCGACGTGCAAAGGCGAGGCGGTCGGCGGCGATCCGCCGATCGACCGATCGCTTCTACGCGGTCCGCCCGCAGGGATTGTAGCGGATGCCGGTATCTGGTGCGTCCGGTTGCCGTTGCTGCTATGGAACAAGACGTAGAGGGGGAGTTCGAATGCGGAGTTGGCGAGGCGATTGCGCCCCTCAGAAATCCGACAGGTCGTCGCGTCGATTCTTCCTTACCGGAGCGCTCGTCGTGGCCGCTTCGGCGGTGGGTGCCTGTGCGGCGAAGCCATCGTTCGTTTACGAACCGCTGCCCGCCGCTTCTCCACCCGTCAAGATGCAGCGGCTCCTTCTATGGCTGCCGCCGGGCGACTATCTGCTGGATGGCACGAAGGTGGCCGCGGAGTTCGTGAAAGCGCTGGCGCCCTATGGCGTCGCCGTGGAATCCGGGCGCTCGACGAGGCTGGAACTCGATCGTACCGCCGATCAGAAAGCAATCACCGCGACGTTCCGGCCGACCTACCGGCTGGAGATCGATATCGTGAACGCGAGCAGCGCGACGTCGGGCAACATATCGGTGACGGCATTCGTGTTGCGCGGCGTTCTCTATCGGGGCGACAGTCGGGTGCCGCTCGCTCGCTTCTATCTGCAGGCGCGCTCCAGGCAGGCGCCTGCCTTCGTGGATCAGGTCGTGGCGAACCTGAAGGCCGGCGGCTACCTCTAGCCCAGCAGCCGCTTCGCCACGTCGAGCTGGATGTGGGCGGCGTCGACCATCTCGGCGATCGGCACGCTTTCGTTGGCGGCATGGCCCTGCGCGCCGGAGCCGGGGCCGAAGTTGATGATCTCGATCCCGTCGTCGGCATAGTAGCGGCCGTCGCTCACACCGGTGGCGTTGAGGAACTTAACCTTGCGGCGGCTGTGCGCCTTCACCGCGGCCTCGAAGGCGCCGACCGCCGCGCCGTTCTCGGGCGCGAAGAAGCCGTTGGTGCCGGTCAGGAACTCGACGCCGTACATCGACTTCGGCTCGCCGACGCCGTCGACCACCTTCTTCAGCTCCTTGAACGCGTCCTTCACCTTCTCGTTGGGCAGCAGGCGGCGATCGATCTCGACGGTGCAGGCCGAGGGCACGACGTTTGTGTTGTGGCCGCCATGGAACATGCCGATGTTCACCGTCGACTTCATCGCGCCCGAAACGCGGCTCTTCAGCGCCTTGTCGTAGTAGGAGCTAAGCGCGCCCACCAGGCGCATCATGCGCAGGATGGCGTTGTCGCCCGCCGCCGGGTTGCCGGCATGGGCGGCGCGGCCCCTGGTCGTGAGCCGCGCCCACATGACGCCGCGCTCGGCCACGATCAGGTTGTTCTCGGTCTGCGCGCCCAGGATCAGCGCGTCGGGCCGCACCTTGCCGCTCTTGCGCAGATACTCCATGCCCTCGGGCCCGAGATTTTCCTCGTCGGCCACGAAGGTGAAGATCAGTTCGCCGGAGGCCGGACCGCCGCGCCGCGCGATCTCCTCGGCGATCCAGATCTGGACGGCCATGCTGCCCTTGCAGTTGCCGGCCCCCAGCCCGTAGACGAGGCCGCCCTTGACCAGCGCCTTGTAGGGATCGCTCTTCCAGTTCGAGCGTTCGCCGACGCCCACCGTGTCGACATGGGCGTTGAAGGCGATGACCGGACCCTTCGCCTTCCCCTTCATCCGTGCCACGACATTGTCGACGCCCTTCTTGTGGGTCGCGATCTCGACCTTGTAGCCCGCCTTCCTGAGGCGCCTGGCCGTATAGGCGCAGATCTCGACCGAGGTGCCGGGCGGGTAGGGGCTCGGCAACGCGATCAGGTCGGACAGGATCGAGACGAGTTCGGACTGCATCTTCTTCGACATGAATTCGAATTCCTTATTCAAGCAATGCCGTCATTCCGAGCGTAGCGAGGGACCTTTGCAACGGTGGCAGGAAAGGTCCCTCGCTACGCTCGGGATGACAAAGTGCGTATGGCGACAATGGTGCGTACTCGGGACGGTGAGGCTTAGCGGTTCGCCAGCTCGACCAGCACCTCGACCAGGACGCGGGCGCCGGCGGCGAGGTCCTGCGGGGTGGCGTTCTCGATTTCGTTGTGGCTGATGCCGCGCTCGCAGGGAACGAAGATCATGCCGGCGGGGCAGAGATGGGCGATGTGCATGGCGTCATGGCCGGCCCCCGAGGGCATGTCCATGTGGCTGAGCTTCAGCGCCTCGGTCTTGGCGCGGACGAGATCCACCACCATCGGATCGAAGTTGGTGGGCGGCACGGCGACCACGCGTTCGATGCGCGCGGGGCAGGGCGCGGCCTTCGAAGCGACGATCTCCCTCAGCTTCTTCTCGTGCGCGTCCAGCACGGCATCGTCGGGATGGCGCATGTCGATGGTGAAGGTCGTGCGGCCGGGCACGGTGTTGGGCGAGCCCGGCGCCACTTCGACGCGGCCGATGGTGAAGCGCAGCATGTCGTGCTCGTCGGTCGTCGCTTCGTACATCGCCTGCGCGATGCGCAGCGCTGCGGCGAACGCGTCCTTGCGGGCGGCGCGCGGCGTGGTGCCGGCATGCGCTTCCTCGCCCTCGGTCGTGACGATGTAGCGGCGGCTGCCCTGGATGGCGGTCACGACGCCGATGGTCTTGTGCTCGTTCTCCAGCCGTGGGCCCTGCTCGATATGGGCCTCCACGTAGCCAGCGAGCGGGAAGCCCGGCCGGCCTTCGCGCATCGGGGCCGGGGCGGCCTTCAGCGTCTCGGCGAGCGCGTCCTTCAGCACGACGCCCTTCCAGTCCTTGACCTGCAGCATCTCGTCGAGGTCATTGTGGCCGGCGAACACCGCCGAGCCCATGGCGCCGGGCTGGAAGCGCGAGCCCTCCTCGTTGGTCCAGGCGACGGCCACGACGGGGCGCTTCGTCGTCACGCCGGCATCCTCCAGTGCTTCCAGCGCCTCGAAGGCGGCCAGCACGCCGTACATGCCGTCGAAGCGGCCGCCTGTCGGCTGGCTGTCCATGTGCGAGCCGCTCATCACCGGCGGCGCCTTCGGGTCGGAGCCCTCGCGGCGCACGAACAGGTTGCCGATCGCGTCGGTCGAGACCGCGAAGCCGCGCGCCCTGGCCCAGGAGCCGAGCAGATTGCGGGCCGCCGCGTCCTCGGCCGACAGCGCCTGCCGGTTCACGCCGCCCTTGGGCGTGCCGCCCAGCCTTGCCATGTCGGCGTGCCGTCGCCACAGACGCTCTTCCCGGATCGCTTCGGCCGCGGCCATCTCGCCTCCTCAAGCTTGTCGCGCGAGCTATAGCCGCGCCATAGTCGGGCTTCAATCTGGCGTATCCGGGGGCTTCATGCACAACCATCTCGACCGCAACCTGATCGGCTATGGCCCCAACCCTCCGCATGCGCAGTGGCCGGGGGATGCCCGCATCGCGGTGAGCTTCGTGCTGAACTACGAGGAGGGCGGGGAGAATACGATCCTCAACGGCGATGCCGCCTCCGAGGTCTTCCTGACCGAGACGCCGGGCGGCACGCCGATCGAGGGCGGCCGCGATCTCTCGACCGAGTCGATGTACGAGTATGGCAGTCGCGCCGGCTTCTGGCGGATCCTGCGGCTCTTCCAGGAGCGGAACATGCGCTTCACCTCCTGGGCGGTCGGCCGCGCGCTCGAACTCAATCCCGCCGCCGGCAAGGCGATGGCCGAGGCAGGGCACGAGGTCGCGAGCCATGGCTGGCGCTGGATCAACTACAAGGACTTCACGCTCGAGCAGGAACTCGATCATATGCGCAAGGCCGTGAAGGCGATCGAGCAGGCGGCGGGCCGCGCGCCGGTCGGCTGGTACACCGGCCGCTTCGGCCTGCACACGCTCGAAGCCGTGATCAAGCATGGCGGCTTCCTCTATTCGAGCGATTCCTATGCCGACGACCTTCCCTACTGGGTGAGGGTCGGGGGCCAGGGAGGCGGGGAGCCGCACCTCGTGATTCCCTACACGCTCGAAGTGAACGACATGAAGTTTGCCGTGGCGCCGGGCTTCACTGCGGGCGACGGCTGGCTGCAGGCGATGAAGGACAGTTTCGACGTGCTCTATGCCGAGGGGGCGCGCACGCCGAAGATGATGTCGATCGGTCTGCATTGCCGCCTCGCCGGACGGCCCAGCCGTGCCGCGACCCTGGCGCGCTTCCTCGACTACGTGGCCTCGAAACCCAAGGTCTGGGTGGCCACCCGCGAAGAGATCGCGCGCCACTGGATCGCGACCCATCCGGCCGGCAAAGCCTGATTCGGGCCTGCCCCGTTACAATTGAAACACGAAAGGACTCGCGGTCCGGCTGCCCTGTGGCGTGTGCTGCCCGCGTGGTGCAGGGCCGGGGAACGTGCTTAAGCCCGGCCAGTCGGCATTCCGTCGCCATCGACCGGTGTTCGCTCACACCTGCGGCGTGGCCGCAACGTCATCCCGCCCGGGGTTTACCCTGGGGATAATTTCGTGTGAACAATGGCTGGTCGTGAACACGCTACAGTCCGCCACCCTGCCGATCCTGCTCGCCGCGCTCTGCGTCGGCTCGGGATGTGCCCAGAAGCCGCCCGAGACGGCGGCCGTGCCTCAGGGTCCGACGGAGCATGAGATCTTCGTCCAGGCGCGCAAGGACGAGGTCCTCAGGTCGCTTGCGGTCTGCGAGAGCGGAAGCTGGGGACCGCATTCGACCCGCATCACTGGCGGGCGCGGGACCTATCACGGCCGCTTCCAGTACACGCCGCGCACCTACATCACGATGCAGCAGCGGCGCGACGGTACGGTGCTGACGACCAAGGAAGCCATCGAGGCGGCACAGGACTATGAGAAGGCCGCAGCGCTCACGTCCTGGGTGATTTTCGAGCAGGGCGAGACCTGGCACTGGCCGCTGTGCAATCGCAAGCTCGGCCTCACCGCCAAGGTGAAGGAGATCAACGCGCTCTGACCGCGCGCCTCAGCGCAGTTCGGCACAGAATTCCTGGATGCGCGTGCAGCCTTCGCGAAGGCTGGCCATGTCCGTCGCATAGGAAATCCGGAAGTAGGGGCTCATGCCGTAAGCCGCGCCCTGCACCGTCGCGACGTGCTTCTCTTCGAGCAGCGCGGTCACGAAATCCGTGTCGTTGGAAATCCGACGGCCGCCCTTCGTGGTCTTGCCGATGCAGCCCGCGATATTGGGGAACACATAGAAGGCGCCCTCCGGCATGTGGCAGGTGATGCCCTTCGCGGCGCGCAGCATCGCGACGACCTCGTCGCGGCGCTTCTGGTAGTCGGCGGCCCGCTCCTTCAGCAAGTCCTGTGGTCCGTTCAGCGCGGCAACGGCGGCGGCCTGGCTGATCGTCGAGATGCCCGAGCCGATCTGGCCCTGCATGTTGGTCATCGCCGCGATCATGGCGCGCGGTCCACCGGCGAAGCCGACCCGCCAGCCGGTCATCGCATAGGCCTTGGACGCGCCGTTGACCGTAAGGGTACGGTCCTTCAGCGCCGGCTCGACTTCTGCCACCGTGCAGAACGTCGCATCGCCATAGATCAGGTGTTCGTAGACATCGTCGGCCATCACCAGCACGTGGGGGTGCTTCAAGAGCACGTCGCAGATCTGGCGCATCTCGACCGGCGAGCAGACGGCGCCCGTCGGATTGTTGGGGAAGTTCAACACCACCCACTTGGTCTTGGCCGTGATGACGGCATCGAGATCGGCGGCGCGCAGCTTGAACTGGTTGTTCTCCGGACAGGACACCGGCACGGGCCTTGCGCCGGCAATCACGGCCTGATCGGCATAGGAGATCCAGCCGGGGGCGGGGATGATGACCTCGTCGCCCGGGTTCACGCTGGCCATCAGCGCGTCGTACATGATCTGCTTGCTGCCGTTCGAGACCATGATCTCGTCCAGCGCATAGTCTAGCCCGTTGTCGCGCTTGAACTTCCGCTGGATCGCCTCCTTGAGCGGCCGGATGCCGTCCTGCGGCGGGTACTTGGTCTCGCCGGCCAGCGCCGCCTGGTGCGCGGCCTCGACCGCATGGGCCGGGGTGGGGAAGTCGGGCTCGCCCGATGACAGGCCGACGATCTTAACGCCCTGGGCGCGCAGGTCGCGCACCTTGCGGGTCATGGCGGCCGAGGCCGACACCTTCACATTCTTCAGACGATCGGCAACCTCGAACATGTGTCCCCTCAGGCCCTAGCTTTCAGTTCTTCTTCCGGATGGTGAGCGCGATGCCGCCCAGGATCGCTGCGGACGCAATCAGCAGCCGCGCGGTGATCGGCTCGGCGAGTAGCACCGCACCGCCCAGCGCGGCAATGGCGGGGACGCAAAGCTGTATTGTGGCGGCCGACGTGGCGGTGAGCGCGGGCAGCGCCGCATACCACAGCACGTAGCCCAGGCCCGAGGTCACGGCGCCCGAGGCCACGGCGTACAGCAGCCCTGTCGGGTCGGGACTGGTCTGGCTCGCGGCAGCGAGGCTCAGGATCGCGGCAAAGGGCACGGCGCGGATGAAATTGCCGCCGGTCGCCGCGGTCGGGTCGCCGGCGCCGCGGCCCAGCAGCGAGTAGATGCCCCAGGCGATGCCGGCCACCAGCATCAGCCCTGCCGCGACGACCGGCGGTGCCGAGAGGCCGGGCAGCAGGAGCCAGACCAGCCCTGCGACCGCGACCAGAACGCCGACCAGCCGCAACCCGAACAGCCGTTCGCCGATCAACAGCCCGTACCCCGTCATGGTGAGCTGCACGGCGCCGAACAGCAGCAGCGCTCCCGTCGCGGCGGCGAGGTCGCGGTAGGCGAAGGAGAAGCAAACCGCGTAGGCAAAGAGCATCGCGGCCATCGGCCAGCTTCCCGCGGCCAGCGGCCGTTTCCCGCGCGCGCGCAGCAGGATCCAGAGAACCAGCGCGCCCGAGGCAAGACGAATCGAGGTGAAGCTTGCCGCGTCGATCGACGTGTCACGCAACGCGACGCGGCAGAGCAGCGAATTGCCGGCGAAGGCCAGCATCGCGAAGACGACCAGGAGGACGACGCGCGCCGCTCCGCCCTCCCGACCCATCTCAGTTGGCAAGCCCGTAGAGCTTCATCGCATTGTCGCGCACGATCTTGCGCCGGGTCTGGGCGGAGACATGGGCCAGTTCGCGGCTCAGGAACTCCTGGCTGTCCGGCCAGATGCCGTCGGGATGCGGATAGTCCGAGCCCCACATGACATTGTCCTCACCGAGATGGCGCAGCAGCTCGATACCGACCGGATCGGTCTGGTAGGTGGCGTAGAACTGTCGGTGCCAATACTCCGACGGCTTCATCTTGAGGTCGAGATCCTGGAACTGGTCCTCCCACTCGAGGTCCATGTGCTGCAGCACATAGGGAATCCAGCCGAGCCCGGCCTCGCCGATCACGATCTTGAGGTTGGGATAGCGCGCCGGTGCGCCCGAGTAGATGAGACCCATCAGCATCGTGCTCATGTGCATCTGGAAGCCGGTGATGTGCACGGCGAAGATGCGGCGCTGGATCTCGGGCGCGAACTTCGTCACGTCGGGTGAGCGGCCGCCGATCGTGTGGAAGTGCAGGGGGATGCCGGTCTCATGGCCGAACTTCCATAGCGGCTCCCAGAACGGATCCCAGAGCGGCGTCATGTCGGGACGATTGGCGATGTCGAGCCCCTTCACGCCGCGCTTCGCGCAGCGCATCGCCTCGGCGACCGATTCCTCCATGTCGTAGTTCGGGATGTTGGCCAGGCCGACCAGCCGGTCGGGCGCAGCCTTGCAGAAATCGTGGAGCCAGTCATTGTAGATGCGCAGCATCACGATCGCGGCTTCCGGATCGTTCAGCCGGCCGCTCGATCCCAGCACGCCGTACAGGACCTCGGCCTGCACGCCGTCGCGGTCCTGGTCCTTGAGGCGGTGATCGACTTCGGTCAGGCGGCGGATGCCCTTCTTGCCGTCGTCATACAGGCCGGTCGAGGCCATGCGATCGGAACGATGGATGATGCCCGGGACATATTCGCGACCGGCCGAGCCCATGCCGTTGACCAGTCCGAACTTCGCACCGTTGGCGCTCGTCCATTCCGGCCCCTTGGGTCCGTCGACGACATGCGGCATGCGCGCCTTCATCGACGCGGGTGCGTTACTGGTGAAGAGATCCGGCGGCAACCAGATCAGGTCGATATGCCCATCCGCGGAAATCACGTCGTATTTCATCGTTGGTTCCTCCCGGGCGCCCATTCCTCTGGAGTCGTCCTTCTTCTAGAGTGCGCCGCCTGCATGTTCATCGCAATGGGATGACAATGAACGAGACCGAGTGGCTTGCCGAGTTTTCGTCCGCGTTGAAGCGATCCGACATCGAGGCTGCGACGGCGCTGTTTGCCGACGAGTGCTACTGGCGCGATCTCGTCGCCTTCACCTGGAACATCGTGACGCTCGAGAGCCGCTCTGCGATTGCTGAAATGCTGGCGGCACGGCTGGCCGACGTGAAGCCCGACTCGTTCGCGCTCTTGGGCCGGCCCGGCTGGTTTACCTTCGAGACGGCACAGGGTCGCGGCACGGGTCATGTCCGCCTGAAGGACGGCAAGGCCTGGACCTTGTTCACCGCGCTGATGGAACTGAAGGGGTTCGAGGAGAAGAAGGGACCGACGCGCGAGCACGGCACGCAGCACGGCGCCTTCAAGGATCGCGTGACCTGGACCGACCGCCGCAACGCCGATGCGAGGGAACTGGGCTTCGAGCGCCAGCCCTACGTGCTGGTGATCGGGGGCGGGCAGGGCGGCATTGCGCTCGGCGCCCGCTTGAAGCGGCTCGGCGTGCCCACCCTGATCGTCGACCGCAACGCGCGTCCGGGCGATGCCTGGCGCAACCGCTACAAGTCGCTCTGCCTGCACGATCCGGTCTGGTACGACCATCTGCCGTATCTGCCGTTCCCCGACCATTGGCCGATCTACACGCCCAAGGACAAGATGGGCGATTGGCTCGAGTCCTACACCAGGATCATGGAACTCGATTACTGGTCCTCGACCACGTGCAGGAGTTCGTCGTTCGACGAGGCTAGGGGAGAGTGGACGGTCGTCGTGGAGCACGACGGACGGGACGTGACACTCAGGCCGAAGCAGCTCGTGATCGCCACCGGCATGTCGGGCTTCCCGGAGATTCCGAACTTCCCGGGCGCGGAGCGCTTCAGGGGCAAGCAGCATCATTCCAGCCACCATCCCGGCGGCGAGGGCTGGGCCGGCAAGGCGTGTGTGGTCGTGGGCTCGAACAATTCGGCGCACGACATCGCCGCCGACCTCTGGGAACACGGCGCCGACGTCACTTTGCTGCAGCGCTCGCCCACGCTGGTCATGCGTGCCGATACCCTGGCGCGGAACCGGCCGCTCTATTCGGAGGAGGCCGTGGCGTCCGGCATCACCACCGAGATCGCCGACCTCACGACCGCGTCGATGCCCTACGCGGCCCTTCCGAAGGTGATGCAGCCGGTGGTGGAGCGGATCCGGCGCGAGGATGCGGATTTCTATGCGCGTCTGGAGAAGGCGGGGTTCAAGCTCACCTTCGGCGAGGACGATACCGGCATCGGCCCGATGTATCTGCGTCGCGGCTCCGGCTACTACATCGACGTCGGCGCCTCGGACCTGATCGCCGACGGCCGCATCAAGCTCAGATCCGGCGTCGAGATCGAACGCATGACCGAGGACTCGGTCATGCTGAACGACGGCAGCGAGCTTAAGGCCGACCTGGTCGTCTACGCCACGGGCTACGGCTCGATGAACCAGTGGGCGGCCGAGCTGATCTCGCCCGAGGCCGCCGACAAGGTCGGGAAGTGCTGGGGCCTGGGCTCCGGCACCGCCAAGGATCCCGGTCCCTGGGAGGGCGAACTGCGCAACATGTGGAAGCCGACGGCGCAACCGAACCTGTGGTTCCACGGCGGCAACCTGATGCAGTCGCGGCTCTACTCGATCTTCCTGTCGCTGCAGCTCAAGGCCCGTTTGGAGGGTCTGCCGACGCCGGTCTACGGCCGCAGCCCGGTGTACCACAAAGCGTGAGTCAGGCGGGGACGCCGGCGCGACTGGCGACGTAGACTGAAGCATGAGCCTCCCGTCCCGCCGCGCGATCCTCTCCCTTGGCCTGTCCCTCGCGCCGCTGCTCGCCGCCTCGGCCTGCTCGTTCAACATGGGCGAGCCCAACCTGCCGTACACCGACCTGCGCGCCGACCTGAGCGGGGCACGCGTCGTGCCGGCCACCGACAGCAAGGGCGAGGGGTACTTCGCCGCCACCTACCGGCCGTCGACCAAGGTGCTGGAATACAAGCTCAACCTGGTCCGCCTCAGCGGCCCGGTACGTCAGGCCGGCCTCTACGGCCCCGCGGCGCCCGACCAGAACGCGGTGCAGGTCGTCCCCATCGACGTGCCCTTCTATGCCGACCGTTCGACTGTGACCGACGGCGTGACGCTCACCGAGCAGCAGGCGAGGGAAGTCCTGGCCGGCCTCTGGTACGTCAACGTTCTGACCGAAAAGTACCCCGACGGCGAGATCCGCGGGCAGATCCTGCCGCTGAAGTAACAGTCCCGTCGTCTCGACCGGAGCGCACCCTCAGTCGAACTTGAGCTTCCAACCGATCCACTCGCACAGGCCGCGGCCCATCACGTCCTCGAGGTCGCGTCCCTTCAGCCAGGGCAGTTCCTCGGTGAAGAAAGTCACGCACTGGCGGTAGGAGCATTGCATGCGGGTGATGTCGGTGCCCCAGAAGAAGCGCTTGGGACCGAAGGCGTCGAAGATGCGGTGCAGCCCGTCCTGGATGTTCTTGAACGGATAGCCCTTGGTCGAATAGTGCGGCGCGCCGGTCGCCTTGACCGCGACGTTGGGCAGCTTCGCCATCGCCACCAGCTTGTCGAGATGGATGAAGGCTTCCTCGTCCTGGCCGTGACGGTTCAGGCCGCAATGGTCGACGATCATCTTGAGGTTAGGATGCGCTTCGGCGACCTCGCGGAACTTGTCGGGGAAGATGCCGCCCATCGTGGCGACCGGAATGCCTTCCTTCTCGGCGGCAGGCCACACCCAGTCGAGCAGCCCGTCGTTCAGCCACTTCTGCTCGGCCGGCTGCAGCAGCGCCCAGCGCAGGCCCATCATGCCGGGCTGGTCGCGCCAGCCCTTGATGCGGTTGCGGCTTTCCGGGTCCTGCAGCGGGAACTGGCCCATCACCGCGAAGCGGTCGGGATATCTCTGCGCGGCCTCGAGCGCGAGCTGGTTCGAGTCCGGATCCCAGGAGTAGGGCGGGTGGATCAGCGCCGCATCGACTCCGGCCTCGTCCATCTCCTTCAGTGCTTCTTCGGCCGTGAACTTCTCGACCTTGCGATGCAGGCCCGAGGGCGGCGTCACGGTCTGCGACCAGATGTGGATCTGCGCATCGACGATCTTCATGTCGTTTCCTCAGTTAGGGGTCGGTGCAGCGGGATCGAGCAGCTTCTCGCTCTTGAGTTCGCTCCACAGCTCGACCGGTATCTTCACGCCCATATGGGCCACGTTCTGCTTGACCTCGGCGACGCTGAGCGCGCCCGGAATGACGGAGCAGACGGCGGGGTGGAACAGCGGGAACTGCATCGCCGCGGCGCCGAGCGGCACGCCGTGCCGACGACAGACCGCCTCGATCCTTTGTGCCTTGTCGACCAGGTGCTGCGGCGCAGCGACATAATCGTGCGTCGCGCCCGCCTTCACATTGCCGGTCAGGATGCCCGAATTGTATGGCCCGCCCAGGATCACCGAGACGTTCCGCTTGAGGCACTCCGGCAGGAATTCCTCCAGTGCACCCTGTTCGAGCAGGGTGTAGCGCCCGGCCAGCAGCATGCAATCGAAGTCGCCGGCCTTGATGAAGCGCGTGCTGGTGTCGCTCTCGTTGATGCCGACGCCGATCGCCGAGACGATCCCCGCCTTGCGCAGCTCGTCGAGTGCGCGAAAACCCGAATCCATCACCGTCTTGAAGCGCTCATCGAGGATCGCGCGATCCTTGATGGTCCAGAAATCGACGTCGTGGACCAGCGCGATGTCGATCCTGTCGAGCCCGAGCCGCAGGTGCGAGTGCTCCAGGGAACGCATCACGCCGTCATAGGAATAGTCGAACTGCGGCACGAAGCCCGGCAGACCGTTCTCCCGGAAGTCCTTCGGCAGCGCTTCGCCCGGCTTCCGCACATGCAGGATGCGTCCGATCTTGGTCGAGAGCACGTAGCTGTCGCGCGGCCATTCGCGAAGGGCGGCACCCATGCGAAGCTCGCTGCGGCCGTAGCCATAGAACGGCGAAGTGTCGAAGTAGCGGATGCCGGCATCGTAGCCGTCGTTGGTGATCTGCACCGCCTCCGCATCGGAGATGGTGGCGCGGAAGCCGCCCATCGGCGCCCCGCCCAGGCCGATCTCGGTGACTTCGAGTTTCGTCTTTGCGACCTTGCGGCGCTCGAGCGCTGTCATGTTCGTTTCCTCCGAGGAAAGGGGAGAGTACGAATTGCCTCCGGCCAACGCCACAGGAGTTCCGATGACCGACGAGCGCCTCGTTCTGCACGGCAGTTTCACCTCGAGTTCCAGCTACAAGCCGATGCTCTTCCTGGCGCTCTCGGGCCTGCCGTTCTCGTTCCGCACGGTCAACCTGAAGAACGGCGTGCAGAAGGAAGCCGCGCATCTCGCGATCAACCGCTATGGCCAGGTGCCGGTGCTGCGCCATCGTGGCCTGACGCTGGTGATGTCGAACGTGATCCTCGACTATCTCGCGCGCACCACCGGCCACTTCGAGCCCAGGACCGAGCAGCATCGCTGGCAGGCGCGCGAGTGGCTGTCGTGGGAAAACGACGCCATCACCAACGTGGCCCGCGTCCGCCACTTCGCGCGCTTCCGTTCCGACGTGTCGCAGGACATCGTGAACTTCTTCCGTCCCCAGGCCGAAGCGGCGCTCGACTTCGCGGACAGGTCGCTGGCGGGCCGCGAATGGCTGGTGGGCGATGCCTGCTCGATCGCCGATATCGGCTGCTGGGGCCGCATGGTCTTCGCCCACGAAGGCGGCCTGTCGATCGATGCGCGACCGAACCTCGCGGCGTGGCGCGACCGCATCAAGGCGATGCCGGGCTTCGCGCTGCCCTACGATCTGATCCCGAAGAAGGACGCGGAGTTCGACGCAACTCCGTCATCCTGAGCGGAGCCGCCCGAAGGGTGGCGCAGTCGAAGGATCTGTTTTCGGACGCACGGTGTGTCGACGCGAAAAGGGGTCCCTCGACTTCGCTGCGCTTCGCTCGGGACGACGGGCTATTTGGTTCGGATGTCTTTATGCCGCCTGCTGCCCTTCGACCGTCGGACCCTCGCTCATGGTCGTGGTGCGGCGCATGTCGCGGACGATGTTGAGGTCGTCGAAGCGGCGGACGCGGTGCATGGTGGTGCGGTTGTCCCAGATCACGAAGTCATGCTTCGTCCAGCGATGGACGTAGACGAACTCGGGCTGCGTCGCGTGCTCCATCAGGTCGCGGATGAAGGCCATGGCCTCGGGCCGCGGCCAGCCGACGATGGCGCCGATATGCGCCGACAGCAGCAGGGACTTTCGCCCGGTGACCGGATGGGTGCGCACGAGCCGGTGCAACACCGGCTTCATGCGGCGGCGCTCCTCGTCGGTGAAGTTGGTGAAGCCCAGTTGGCCGCGCGAGTAGATCAGCGAGTGCTCGCAGACCAGGTCCTCGATCTCGGCCTTGGTCGCAGCGTCGAGCGCATCGTAGGCGGCGCGCATGTCGGCGAACTCGGTGTTGCCGCCGTCGCGCGTCACGATGCGGCCACTCAGCAGGGAGTAGCGCGCCGGCACGATGCGGAAGGTGGCATCGGAGTGCCACAGCCGGTTGCCCAGCGCGGCCATGCGGCGGCGGTCGTCGCGCTCCAGCTTCCGATTCTGCTTGTCGAGGTTGGAGACGTCGGCGAAGGCGTCGTGCAGGCGCATGTCGGCGGCGGTCATGCCCGTGTTGGCGGCCGCCTGCAGCGGCCCGAAGTGGCGCGTAAACTCGAGCTGCTGCTCGTCGGTCATGTCCTGGCCGGGCAGGACCAGCACGGCGTATCTGTCCATGGCGGCCTCGATCGCTGCGACGTCGGCCGGCGTCAGCGGCCGCATCGCATCGATGCCGGTCACCTCCGCGGCGAAGCCGGGCTGCATCGGCTGGAGCGGACGAGTCTCGATCGGCAACGGGACCTCCCTGGGATGAGGAGCCCTAGCGCAGGGCGGCAGCGATGTTACCACCGTCCACGGTCGTGACAGCCCCCGTCGTCTTCGCCGCCTTGGCCAGCGAAACGAAGGCCTGCGCGACATCGTCGGCCGTCACTTCGAGGCCGAGCAGGTTGCCGCCCATGTAGTCGGCCTCGCTGAGACCGCGCACCTTCGATCGCTGCGCGATCATCTCGTCGGTCAGCAGGCCGGTGCGGATGCGGTCGGCGTTCACGGCGTTTGCCCGAATGCCGTCCGCGCCATGGTCGAGCGCATATTGGCGCATCAGGAACAGCGTCGCGGCCTTGGGCAGCCCGTAGGGCCCGAAGTCGGGACCCGGATTGACCGCCTGCTTGGAGGTGTTGAACAGCAGGCAGCCGCCCAACCCCTGGGTGCGCATGATGCGGACGGCGTTCTGCGCCACGCTCTGGTGGGCCCAGAAGTTGAGTTCGAAGCTCTGGCGCAACACGGCCTCGTCGACGTCGCCGATGCGGCCCTGCCAGGCGGCGCCAGCATTGGAGACGACGATGTCGACGCCGCCGAAGGTCTCTGCAACCCGGTCGAAGGCGTCGCGCACCGACTTCGGGTCGGTGACGTCGCAGGCGACCGCGAAGCCCTTCACCTTGGAGACGTCACGGTCGAGCACCGCCACCTCGGCGCCCTCGCGGGCGAAGGCGGCGGCTGTCGCCGCGCCGATGCCCGACGCGCCGCCGGTCACGACGACGATGCGCCGCGCCAGCGGCTTTTCGGCCGCGCTGCTGAGCTTCGCCTGTTCCAGCGACCAGTATTCGATATCGAAGATGTCGGGCTCGGGGATGCACTCGTAGGTGCCCAGCCGCTCGGCATCGGTGATGACCGCCACCGTCGTCTCGGCGAGGTCGGCCGCGATCTTCGCATCCTTCGACGTGTTACCGATGCCGAACAGACCGACGCCCGGCACCAGCGCCACGCGCGGGATCGGATCGAGTTCCTTCTTCGCCACGATCTGCTTGCCGTTGTAGCGCATGAAATAGGCGTGATAGTCCGCGGCGAACTTTTCGAGCGCGGCCTTGGCCTCGCTCTTGAACGCATCGAGCTTGCCAGCCTCCGGCGCGGGCGCGATGAAGGCCACGTTCTTGGTGCGGATCGCGTGGTCGGGGGTCACCGGACCCTGCTGGCTGTAGCGCGCGATCTCCCTGCCGTTCACATAAGCCAAGATCTCGGGCGAACTGCGGAACTCGAACACGAAGCGTTGTGCGGCTTCGCGGCCACCAGCCTCTGCGGGCAGCGAGAACAGGCCGCGCAGGATCGGCGCGATCTCCGCCGCCGTCGCGGGCGTCGCCGGCAAATCGGCCCCGGGGAAAATCTTGCGCGTGGCCTTGGCGAGGCGCTGCTCCGCCATCGTCACGAGATCGATCATGCGGACATAGGCTTCCTTGGCCGTCGCACCCATCGAGAAGATGCCGTGCTTCAGCAGGATCAGTCCTTCGACGTCAGGATTGGCATTGGCGATCTCGGCGGTCTTTTTGGCCAGCGCGAAGCCCGGCATGACATAGGGCACCAGCGCCGCGCGCTTGCCGAAGAGGTCGGCGGCCAGTTCGGCGCCGTCGGGCTGGTCGGTCAGCGCCAGCACCGCGTTGGAATGCGTGTGGTCGATGAACTTGTGCGGCAGGAAGGCGTGCAGCAGCGTCTCGACCGACGGGTTGGGCGCTTTGCTGTCGAGCAGGTTGGCGCGCTGCACGTTGACCATGTCCTCGTCGCTCAGCGCCTGCAGCCCCTGGAGCTCACGCAAGGGGGCGAGGCGGACGGCGGGCAGGCCGGGCGCCTCGATGGTGCCCATGTCCCATCCACTGCCCTTCACGCAGAGCACGTCGAGCGCCCGGCCGGTGACGTCGGGCATGCGCGTCTTCACCGAAGTGTTGCCGCCGCCGTGCAGCACCAGCCTCGGCTCGCCGCCCAGCAGACGCGTCGTGTAGACGCGCAGGGCCAGGTCCTCGTTGATGCCCTTGGCGGCATGGCTTGCGACCGCCTGCCTGGCGTCGTCGTCGGACCAGAGGTTCTTCATGGCGCTGCCTATTCTCCCGGCTGGATGCCGGCGTCCTTGGCGATCTTCACCCAGGTCGCGATCTCCTGCTCCTGGTAGGGCTTGAACTGCTTGGGATCGCGCGGGTCGACCGTGAAGCCGAGCTTGTCGATCTTCTCGACGACCTCCGGCTTTTTCAGGCTCTTCACGATCTCGCCCGAGAGCCGGTCGAGCGCCGGCTGCGGCGTCGCCGCTGGCGCGAAGAAGGCGGCCCACGACGAGGCATTGGCGCCGGTCACGCCCTGCTCCTCGAGCGTCGGCACGTCGGGGAGCTGCGGATTGCGCTTGGCACTGCCGATGGCGATGGCGCGGATGGTGCCCGCCTTGATCTGCGCCAGCACGCTGGGCAGCGTCGAGTTGGAGATGTCGATGCGGCCGCCGACCAGGTCCTGCACCAGCGGCGCAGCGCCGCGATAGGGGACGTGGGTCATCTTGGTGCCGGTGCGCGCCATGAACAGTTCGGTCGACAGGTGCGAGCCCGAGCCGATCCCAGTGGAGCCGTAGTTCAGTTCGCCCGGCTTGGACTTGGCCAGTGCGATCAGCTCCTGCATGTTTTTCACTGGCAGGTCCTTGCGCACGACGAAGACATGCTCGAATGCGCCGGCGCCGGCCAGCGGCGCGAAGTCCTTCACCGCATCGTAGCCTGGCTCCTTCAGCATGAACATGTTGTTGCCGTGCGTCTGGTTGTTGCCGAACGTGATGGTCTGGCCGTCGGGTTTGGCCTTGGCGACGGTACGGGTGCCGATGGCGCCGGCGCCGCCCGAGATGTTCTCGACCACGACCTGCTGGCCGAGCGGGCCGGAGATGTCGGCGGCGACGATGCGGGCGATCACGTCGGTGGGGCCGCCGGCCGGATAGGCCACCACCATCTTGATGGGCCCGGAGGGCTGCCAAGCCTGGGCAAAGGCGGGCTTCACGAAGGGCGCGGCCAGCAGGCCGGCGCTGAACAGACGACGCTTGATCATGGGATCTGCTTCCTAGGCGTGTGAAATGACGATCTTGCCGAAATGCTTCTGGCTCTTGAGGTGCCGGTAGGCAGCCTGGGCCTCGGCGAACGGGAATATCTTGTCGATGACCGGCTTCAGCCCGTTCGCCTCGATGGCGCGGTTCATCGCCTCGAACATCTGCGTGCTGCCGACGTAGAGGCCCTGAACCTTGAGGTTGCGGCGCAGGATCGGCATCGGGTCTAGCGTCGCCATGCCCGACAGAAGGCCGATCACCGCAATGCTGCCGCCCAGCCGGGTCGCCATGAAGGAGCGGGGGAGCGTGCCGGCGCCGCCGACCTCGACCGTGATGTCGGCGCCGCGGCCGCCGGTCAGTCGCATCGTCTCCTTGTCCCAGTCCGGCGTCGCCTTGTAGTCGATCACCGCCTCGGCGCCCATCTGCTTCAGCCGTTCGGCCTTGGCGGCGGAACTGGAGGTGCCGATCACCCGGGCACCGAACATCTTCGCGAATTGCAGCGCGAAGATGGAGACACCGCCGGTGCCCTGGATCTGCACGACGTCGCCGGCCTTCAGGTGGCCGATCTCGACCAGCGCGTTCCAGGCAGTGACGGCGGCGCAGGGGAGGGTGGCGCCCTCCTCGTAGCTGAGATGCGCCGGCAGCTTCACGACACCCTCTTCTTCGAGCACCGCGAGTTCGGTCAGCATGCCGTCGATGGCGCCGCCCATGGCCGAGGGCATGGCGCTCTCGCTGATGGTGCCGCCGAACCAGCGCTGCATGAAGCCGCCGGCAACCCGGTCGCCGACCTTCACGCGGCTGACGCCCGGTCCGACCGCGACCACCTCGCCCGCGCCATCCGACAGCGGGATCAGGTCGGGTTTGGGCGCGGAGCGCGCATACTGCGCCTCGATGGTGAGCAGGTCGCGATAGTTCAGCGAACTCGCCCTGACCCGCACCAGCACCTGCCGCGGTCCCGGTGTCGGATCCGGCCGTTCGGCCAGGGTGAGCGACTCGATGTCCTTCGGGGCGGGGATGACGTAGCACTTCATTTGGCGTCGCCCTTCAGTTCGACGATGGTCTTGGCCATGACGGCCTCCTGGTCCCAGGGGAACAGGATCCAGGTGTCCTGACTCACCTCGGTGACATAGCTGTCGACCACCGGGCGGCCGGCGGGCTTTGCATAGACGGTGGCGAAATGGGCCTCGGGCAGCATCGCCCGGACGGCCCGGGCGGTGACGCCGGTGTCGACCAGGTCGTCGACGATCAGCCAGCCCTTACCCTTGTCCTGCTCGGCGGAGGTGCTTTTCAGCAGTTCGACCTTGGCGCCGCGTTCCATACGGTCGTAGGTCGAGCAGCAGACCGTGTCGATCAGCCTGAGGTTCAGCTCGCGTGCGACGATGGCCGCCGGCACGAGACCGCCACGGGTGATCGCGACCAGGCCCTTGAAGGGGCCGAGGTCGGCCAGCCGCCACGCGAGCGCCCGGGCGTCGCGATGCAGTTCCGTCCACGAGACGGGGAACATCCTGTTGTAGCCAGCGCTGCTCGCCATGCGATTTCGTCCCTGGATCCTGTCCGGTTTGGCTTGCCCCTCCGGAAGGGCTGCACTAACACCTTCGGCCGAAGCTTAGAAGCATAGGCCACAGGGAAATTCGGCAGGGGACCGCTGCAAAATGGGATTTGAGCTGACGCCCGCTTTCTGGAGCGGTCTGACCCAGATCATTCTGGTGAACATCATCCTGTCGGGTGACAATGCCCTGGTTATCGCGCTGGCGTGCCGGAATCTGGAGAAGAAGCACCAGCGGCCGGCCATCATCATCGGCAGTGGCGGCGCCATCCTGCTGCGAATTCTGTTCGTCCTCATTGTCGACTACCTGCTTTCAGTCCCCTTCCTGAAGCTCATCGGCGGCATGCTGCTGCTGTGGATCGGCATCAAGCTGGTGCAGGGCGAGGAAGAGGGCGAGGGCGGCGTCAAGGCAGCGAGTTCGTTGGGCTCTGCCATCCGCACCATCATCATCGCCGACGCCGTGATGAGCCTCGACAATGCCATCGCCATCGCCGCCGCCGCCAAGGGCGACACGACGCTGATGGTGCTGGGCCTCATCATCTCCATCCCCCTGATCGTGTTCGG
>JBKBLH010000006.1:0-244537 GCA_046296475.1 Reyranella sp. | reverse complement strand
CGGAAAGCCGGCAAAGGTCGCCATCGTCGCCTGCATGCGCAAGCTCGTAACCATCCTCAACGCAATCCTCAGGGACAGAAAACCATGGGCAAACGCTTGACCAACACGACGGTCGCTCAGGATGAGGTGGTGGTGTTTGAGGCGATAAGATCCGGAAGACCCTACGTCGCCGGAATGAGGTCCGACGCCTTCTCCGCGATGGCGTTGGTCGCGGCGTAGGTATTGCCGGAGACCATGGTGGGCATGCAGGAGGCGTCGGCGACTCGCAGGCCGTCCAGGCCGATCACGCGCATGCTGAGCGGATCGACCACGGCCATCGGGTCGGTGCCGAGCTTGGCGGTGCCCACCGGGTGATAGGTCGTCGAGCCGGTGGCGCGGGCATGCGCCATCCACTGCTCGTCGGTCTGCACGGCCGGGCCCGGCAGGTTCTCCTCGATCACGAAGCCGCTGAGCGGCGGCGTCGCGAGCAGCTTACGCAGGTACTTCATCGCCGCCAGCAGGGCGTCGCGGTCGTGCTGGACCGCGAGATAATTCGGCTGGATCTCGGGCTTGGCGGCGGGATCGGCGGTGGTCGCCTTGACGTGCCCCGTGCTCTCCGGCCGGAGCTGCGAGACGCCGAGAGTCATGCCCGGCACGCGATCGAGTTCCGAGGTGCCGTAGCGGCCGGGCATGTAGCTGGCCGGCGCGAAGTAGAGCTGCATGTCGGGCGTAGCGAGGCCCGGCCGCGTCTTGAAGTAGCCGCCGGCATGGCTGGGCGCCGCCGTCAGCAGGCCCTTGCGCGTGAAGGCATAGCGCAGCACCTCGCCCACCAGCGGCAGGCCGCGGCTCTTCTCGTTCAGCGAGCCCGCGCCCTTCACCAGCGCCGAGACGCGCACGGCGTAGTGGTCGCGGAAGTTGCGGCCGACGCCGGGGAGCGCGTGCTTCACCGTCACGCCGATCTCGCGCAGGTCGTCGGCATTGCCGATGCCGGAGATCTGCAGGAGCTGCGGCGTATTGATGGCGCCGCCGCTCAGGATCACGTCTCGGCGGACGCGGATCTGCTTCGTCTGGCCGCCTTGTCGATAGGTGATGCCGACGGCCTTCCTGCCCTCGAGATCGATGCGCTCGACCAGCGCATGGGTGATGACCTTCAAATTCTGCCGGCCCATCGCGGGCCGCAGATAGGCGTCGACCGGGCTCCAGCGCCGGCCGCCCTTCATCATGTTCTGGTAGAGCATGGTGCCTTCCTGGTCGCCGCCGTTGTAGTCGGGCGAGCGCTTGAGCCCAAGCGCCTCGTTGGCGTCCATGAAGGCGTCGCTCAGCACATGCGGGTCGCGCTGGTCCTCGATGAAGAGCGGGCCCGAGCGGCCGCGCGTCTCTTCGCTGCCGCCGGCGCGGCTCTCGGCGCGCTTGAAGTAGGGCAGCAGGTCGTCCCATGACCAGCCGCGGCAGCCGAGTTGCGCCCAGGTGTCGTAGTCGGCCGACTGGCCGCGCACATAGAGATGGCCGTTGATCGAGCCCGAGCCGCCCAGAACCTTTCCGCGCGGGAACCTGATCCTTCGGCCGTCGATGTGCGGGCCGGGCGCGGTCTCGTAGCCCCAGTTGAGATTGTCGTTGTAGACCGTCTTGTTGAAGCCGGCCGGCACCTTGATCCAGATATGGTTGTCCTTGCCGCCGGCCTCGATCACCGCGACCGTGTTCCTGCCCGAGGCGGATAGGCGATTGGCCAGCACGCAGCCCGCGGCACCGGCGCCGACGATGACGTAGTCGAACTCTTCCATTGGGCGCTTCCTTGTTATTGTCAGGCCGCGACCACGAGCGTCGAGGCCAGCTGGCGGACCGACTTCACCATCGCCATGGCGACCAGCTTGCCGGTCTTGCGATTCTCCTCACTGACGGCCACGTCCTCCCTGAAGCTGAAGCGGCCGAACGCGCCCTTTGCCTCAAGCTCGACGATGTGCGTGGTGATGGTCGGATCGGCCACGATCACAACGCGGGTCCTGTCGAGGCCCAACCCGGCGATCGCGGCGGCGGCAGAGATGTTGACGTTCTGCGGATAGAGACGCGCACCCTCGCGCACCGGCCCGTCGAACACCGTGTGCGGCGCCGCCAGCCCGTCGAGGTCGACCAGCGTCTCCGCGATCGTGCCCTTCCAGGCTGACGGATCCTTGCGCACCGTGACGGTGACGCTGTCCAGCCCGCCGACCGCGGCGCTGCTCAAGATGTCGAGCGCGCCGATGCCGCCCGACGGCAGGATCAGCCGCGCACCATTCGCCTTCGCCGCAGCCAGCAGCCGGTCGAACAGGGCCGTGTCGGTGAAGGCGCCGACGGAGGTCACGAGGAAGTCCGCACCACTCTCCAGCACGCGCTGGCCGTGCACGCGCACCGCTTCGTGGCCCGCGCATTCGGCCACCGCATCGAAGTCGTGGGCGAAGAACCGGTCGGGCTCGTGCGTCAGCACGCCTTCCGTTCGCGGCCGGCGGACCAGGACGGAGACCAGTTCGATGTTCTCGAGGCCGGCCGCTTCGACATGCTTGCCGATCGCGCCGTAGCCGATCATTCCGAGCTTCAAGAGAGGCGGGCCTCCATCCAGCGGGCCCAGGCGATGAGCTGGTCGTCGTCGCGCAGCGGCGCGATCAACTGCACCGACAGCGGCAGGCCGAACGGCCCGGTATTGAAGGGCAGGGCAATGCAGGGCGTTCCGAGCAGGGTCCAGAAGCGGTTGAAGATCGGATCGCCGGTGTAGCCGAGGCCGGCCGGTGCTTCGCCGCGGGCGGCGGGCGCCAGCAGGAAGTCGAAGCGCTCCCATATCTGCGCGAGATCGGTCTGCGCCCGGCGCTTGCGCTTCATGGCGTCGGCGTACTGGGCCGAGGTGACGCCGTCGCCCACCTCGAGGCTTGCCGTCAGGCCGGGCGACAGGAGGTGAGGGAAGCGGGCGCGTTCCGGCCCGTAGTGCCGCGTCGCCTCCCTGGTCATCACCCGGTTGTGCGCGGTGATCAGCGGTGCCCAGCTCTCGGGCATGTCCCAGTCGCGCACCTTGGCGCCGCCGGCCCGCAGGGTGCGGACGGCGAGTTCGATGTTCTTCCTGTTGTAAGGCTCGGCCTGGTCCCACCACAGGGTGCGGCAGAAGCCGATGCGCGGGGCGTGGAGCGGCGGATCGGCCGGGGCATGGCCGTAGGCGGCGCGGATCAGCGCCAGGTCGTTGGCCGTGCGCGTGAAGAAGCCCAGCGTGTCGAGGCTCTTGGCATAGGTCTTGATGCCGGTCGTGTCGGCCCAACCGAAGGTGCCCTTGTAGGCAACGACGCCGTTGAAGGCGCCGGGACGGATCACCGAGCCCGAGGTCTGCGTGCCGTACCCGATCGGCACCATCGTGTCGGCGACCGAAGCGGCCGAGCCCGAGGAGGAACCGCCCGGCGTATGGCGCAGGTTGTGCGGATTGTGCGTCTTGCCGGCATGGGCGCCGGCGAATTCCGTCGTCACCGACTTGCCGAGCACGATGGCGCCGGCGTTCACGAGCTGCGTCACGCAGGCGGCGTCGCGGCCCGCAACATGGTCGCGATAGATCGGCGAACCGCAGGTCGTGGGCATGGTCTTCGTCGCAATGATGTCCTTCACGGCGAGCGGGATGCCGTGCAGCGGTCCGACCGGTTTGGCGCGCTTGTCGAGCATGTCGGCGCGCTTGCGGGCACCCTCGGCGTCCAGCGCCTCCCAGGCATGGACCTGACCCTCGCGCAGCTCGATCCGGTCGAGGCAGGCTTCGACGAGATCGCGCGCCTTCAGGCGCTTCTGCGACATGCGCAGGATCGCCTCGCTCGCCGACAGTCTATTGGGCGATTTCGCCATTCGCTCGTTCCCCATTCTTATCAGCTCGTTCCGGGCATGATGACCGAGCGGCCAGCGGATGGGTACCCCATGCGGGGTTCGCAGGCTGGCATGCCGATTGCTGCCGGGAGTTCATATCCCAGGGGGCTCCATGGACATCGGCGTGTTCATTCCGATCGGAAACAATGGCTGGCTGATCTCCAAGACGTCTCCCCAGTACATGCCAAGCTTCGACCTCAACCGGCAGATCGTGCAGAAGGCCGAGGGCTACGGGCTCGATTTCGCCCTGTCGATGATCAAGCTGCGCGGCTTCGGCGGCGAGAGCGAGTTCTGGGACCACAACCTCGAATCCTTCACCCTGATGGCCGGGCTCGCGGCGGTGACCGAGCGCATCCGGCTCTATGCCTCGGTCGCGGTGCTCACCATCCCGCCGGCCATCATCGCCCGCATGGCCTCGACCATCGATTCGATCTCGCACGGCCGATTCGGCGTCAATATCGTGTCGGGCTGGGCCAAGGACGAATACGAGCAGATGGGCCTGTGGCCGGGCGAGGAATACTTCGGCTACCGCTACGACTATTCCACCGAATTCGTGACGGTGATGAAGGAGCTCTGGGAGACCGGCGCCTCCGACTTCAAGGGCAAATACTTCCAGATGTCGGACTGCAAGCTCTCCCCTCGTCCAAAGGAGCCGATCAGGATCGTCAGTGCCGGCCAGAGCCCGCGCGGCATGGAGTTCGGCGCGACGTACTGCAACTACAACTTCACCCTGGGCAAGGGCGTCAACACGCCGACCGCCCATGCCCCGACCAACCAGTTGATGGTCGAGGCCGCGGCCAAGACGGGCCGCGACGTCGGCAACTACGTGCTGATGATGGTGATCGCCGACGAGACCGACGAGAAGGCGATGGCCAAGTGGAAGCTCTACAACGAGGGGGCCGACCTGGGTGCGCTGGCCTGGATGTCGGGCCAGGCCGACGCCGATCCCAATGCGGACGAGGGTGGCACCGCCAAGCGCATCTCCGCTCCGGAGGGCGCGATCAATTTCAACATGGGCACCCTGGTCGGCTCCTATGCCAGCGTGGCGATGATGCTCGACGAATGCGCCACCGTGCCCGGCACCAAGGGCATCATGCTGACCTTCGACGATTTCCTGGCCGGCATGGATCAGTTCGGCCAGCATATCCAGCCGCTCATGAAGTGCCGCAGCGACCGCATGGCCAAAGTAGCCTGAGCGACTTCATTGGAGCGCGCCACGGGAGTGGCGCGCTCCAATGAGCCTCAGTGTTCCGATTTGGCCGGCGTCTCCATCGGCGCTGCCGGCTTGACGCCCATCCAGCCCTTCACCGTCTCACGGAAGCGCTGGAACGCCACGTAGAGGCCGGGGATTACGAAGATGCCGAGGAAAGAGGCGGCCAGCATGCCGCCGAACACCGCAGTGCCGACGGCGCGTTGCGTGGCCGCGCCGGCCCCGGACGATATCACCAGCGGCACCAGCCCCAGGATGAAGGCGAACGAGGTCATCATCACAGCCCGGAACCGCAGGTTCGCGGCCGTGGTCGCTGCCGTGACGACGTCGGCGCCCTTCTCGCGTTCGGCCATTGCGAACTCGATGATCAGGATGGCGTTTTTTGCCGCGAGCGCGATCAGCACGACGATGCCGATCTGGGCGAAGATGTTGTTGTCGAGGCCGGCGATCAGCAGCGCCGTCACGGCACCGAACAGGCCGACGATGACCGACAGCAGGGCCGCCACCGGGATCGCCGTGCTCTCGTAAAGGCCGACCAGGAACAGGTAGGCGAAGACGACGGCGAGGCCCAGGATGAAGCCGGTCTGGCCGCTGGCCGCCTTCTCCTGCAGCGCCGTGCCGGTCCATTCGAAGCCGTATCCGGCCGGCAGCGTACGGGTCGCGAGCTTCTCCATGGCTGCGATGGCGTCGCCCGAAGAGTAGCCGGGCGCGGGCGCGCCGTTCACCACCACAGAACGCAGGTTGTTGTAGCGGACGACCGAGGAGGGCGCGGTGACCATCTCGATGTTCGCCACCGCCTGCAGCGGCACGAGTTCGCCGCTCGCCGCACGCACGCGCACCCGGAAGACGTCGTTCACCTTGCTGCGGTCGGAGGCATCGGCCTGCACCTTCACCTGCCAGGTGCGACCGAACAGGTTGAAGTCGTTGGTGTAGGCGCCGCCGAGCGCGGTCTGCATCGCCGAGAAGATGTCGGAGATCGAGATGCCCAGCGCCTGGGCGCGCTCGCGGTCAAGCTTCAGGTTGATCTGCGGCGTCGAGGCGCTGTAGGTCGTGTAGACGCCCGCGAGTTCGGGCACTTCCTGCGCCGAGATCATCACCCCGCGTGCCACCGCGGCGAGATCGGTCGGCGAGGCGCCGGCGAGCGACTGAACCACGAACTCGAAACCCGACGAGTTGCCCAGGCCCATGATGGGCGGCAGGTTGAAGGCGAAGACGTTGGCAGAGGCGATCTGGCTGAAGGCGATGTTGAGTTCCTTCAGGGCCTGGAACACCGAGAGCGATGGATCCTTTCTCTGGTCGAACGGTTTCAGCTCCACCACGACCAGCGCGCGGTTTGGCAGGGCCAGGCCGTCGATCAGGCTGTAGCCCGAGACGGTGAAGACGCTCTGCTTCCAGGGCTTGTCGGCGATGGTCTTCTCGACTTCCGCGACCGCGGCGAGCGTACGATTGGTCGAAGCCGCATCGGGGAGCTGCACTTCGGCCATGAAGGCCCCCTGGTCCTCGTCGGGCAGGAAGCCCGAGGGAACCATGGCGCCGATGCCGCCGGTCGCAGCGGCGAAACCCACGACCAGAAGGAGCGCCACGATGCCGCGCCGCGCCAGCGGCGTCACGACCTTGGTGTAGCCATCGCGGGTTCGGTCGATGCGGCCCTGCATCCAGCCCATGATGCCGGTCGGCTTCTTGCGGTGACGCAGGATCAGCGAGCAGAGCGCCGGCGAGAGCGAGAGCGCATTGATCGCCGAGATGATCATCGAAACCGAGACGGCCACGGCGAACTGGGCGTAGAGCTGACCCGAGATGCCGGGGATGAAAGCGGTCGGGATGAAGACCGACAGCAGCACCAGGGTGATCGCGATGATCGGCCCGGTAACCTGGCCCATGGCCTTCTCGGTCGCCTGGGCGACCGTGAGCTCGGGTTCGTGTTCCAGGATGTGCTCGACCGCCTCGACGACCACGATGGCATCGTCGACAACGATGCCGATTGCCAGCACCAGCGCCAGCAGCGAGATGGTGTTGGCCGAATAGCCCAGCGCCAGCATGACCGCGAACGTGCCGATCAACGCCACCGGCACCGCGATGATCGGGATCAGGGTGGCCCGCAGGTTGCCGAGGAAGATGAAGACGACGATCGCCACCAGCACGAAGGCCTCGATCAGCGTGTGGATCACGCTCTCGATCGTGGCCTTCACGAACACCGTCGTGTCGTACATCACATTGTAGGCGACATCCTCGGGGAAGCGCGGCTCCAGCGCCTTGATTGCGTCGCGCACGCCCTGGGCGGTGGCCAGCGCGTTGGCCCCGGGCAGCTGGTAGATCTGGATGCCGGTCGCCGCCTGGCCGTTGTAGCGGCCGAGCTGGTCGCTGGTCTTGGCGCCCAGTTCGACCCGGGCGATGTCCTTGACCCGGACCAGCGCGCCGTCGGACTTGGCGCGCACCACGATGTTTTCGAACTCCTCGACCGTGACGAGGCGACCTTGCGTCGTGATGTTCAATTGGAAGCTGACATCGTCGAGTAGCGGGGCCGCGCCCACCAGGCCGACCGCGGCCTGCACGTTCTGGGACTGGACCGCCTGCACCACCTCGTTCGGGGTGATGTCGAGGCTCGCCATGCGCTCGAGGTTCAGCCAGATGCGCATGGAATAGTCGAGCGCGCCGAACAGCGAGGCCTCGCCGACGCCGGGCACCCGCCGCAGCGTGTCGAGCAGGGTAATGGTCGTGAAATTCGACAGGAACAGCGCGTCGCGCGTGCCGTTGGGCGAATAGACGGCCACGACCTGCAGCAGCGCCGACGATTGCTTCTTGGTGGTAACGCCCAGGCGCTGCACCTCGGGCGGCAGGAGGGCAATGGCCTGGTTGACCCTGTTGTTGACGTTGACGGTGTTGAGGTCGGGATCCGAGCCGACCTCGAAGCTGACGGTCAGCTGGTAGCTGCCGTCGCCGCCCGAGGTCGACTTCATGTAGATCATGCGCTCGACGCCGTTGACCTGCGCCTCGATGACCTGAGCCACGCTCTCCTCGACCGCCTGCGCCGACGCACCGGGATAAGTCGCGGTGACGCGGACCTGCGGCGGCACGATGTCGGGGAACTGCGCCACCGGCATTGCCGTCATGGCGATGATGCCGGCGATGGTGATGACGGTGGAGATGACGAACGCCAGCCGCGGCCGGCGGATGAACAGCGACGAGATCGTCATGGCTTATTGCTTCTGCGTCGAGGCCGACGGCGGCGCCACGCTGGGGTTGACCGTCATACCCGGCCTCACGCGCTGCTGGCCCTGGACGATCACTCGTTCGCCTTCCTTGAGGCCCGAGGTGATGGCGACCATGCCGTCGCGCGACACGCCGGTTCGGACCCGCTTCTGCTCGACCACGTTCTTGTCGTTGACGACGAACAGATAGGCGCCGGTCTGGTCCTGGGCGATGGCCGCCTGGGGCACGGCGACCGACGTGGGTACCTGTTCGCCCTCGATGATGACGCGGAGCGTCTGGCCGTCGGTCAGCATGCCTTGCGGGTTGGGGAAGGTGGCGCGCACGATCTGGCCGTCGGTCTTGGCGTCGACCGTGTTGTCGATGAAGTCGATCTTCCCGATTTCCTTGTAGATCGAGCCGTCGGCCAGCCGGATGCGGACGACGACGCCATTCGGATCGGCGGCCTGGTCTCGCCGCGCGTCGAGCAGCTCGCGCTGGGTCACGGGAAAGAGCACGCGAATCGGATTCTCACTGACGACCGTGGCCAGAACGCCCGACTCGGGGCTGACGAGATTGCCCGGCGAGAAGGCGGCGCGACCGATGCGACCGTCGATCGGCGACTTGATGTCGGTGTACGAGAGCTGGAGTTCGGCGTCGCGGAGCTGGGCGCTCGCGTCCTCGACCTGCGCCTTGGCCTGGAGCTGTTCCGATAGCCGCTGGTCGTAGGTGACCTGCGTGCCGGTGTTGGTGCGCAGCAGTTCGGCAGCGCGCTTCAACTGAGTCTCCGCATTGGCCAGCGCCGCGCGGGCGGCGTCGAGCTGTGCCTTCTTCTGATCGACCGCCGCCTGGTAGGTCTCGGGCTCGATGGTGAAGACGACCTGGTCCTTTTTGACCTGATCGCCGTCGGCGAACTTGCGCGGGCCGAGAAATCCCTTAACGCGCGCCCGCAGTTCGACCTTGTCGACCGCCGCCGCGCGGCCGATGAACTCGGCCTGGTCGGCGATCGGCTTCATCTCGGCCGCCTGGACGAGCACGGCGGGCGGCGGGGCGCCCGTCTGCTGGGCCATCACCGGCGCCGCGCTGCAGGCAGCCCAAAACCCCGCAGCGACGAGCATGGAAGCCGTCGAACGTCGGTTATTCATCCTGAAGTCCCCGCTCAAAACGATCGGCGGAACAGTGCCTTAATTCGCCCAAATGGTCACGGCAATTCAGGTCGAGATGGGCCTTGCAACACAGCGCGTGATCGGGGAGGAGTCGGGAATGGCGGCATGGCGGTGGTTGGCGATCGTTGTCGCGACGGCGTGTGCCGTCGCGTCGGTCAATGCTGCCGCACAGACACCCCCGCAGACGCCGGCTCCTTCAGCCGGCGCTCCGGCTCAGCGAAGCTCCTTTGCGAACCCCGCCGAGTACGACAGCTACATGGCGGCGCTGAACACCAAGGATCCGGCACGGCGTGCCCAGGCGATGGAGGTGTTCATCGCCTGGTATCCGGGCAGCGTGCTGCGGCTGGACGCTCACGAGCAGGCGATCTCGGCGTGGCAGGCGGCCAACCAGCCGGCGAAGGCCGACGTGCTCGTCGCGCGCCTGCTGCAGGTCGATCCCGACAATGTGCGCGCGCTGGCCAACCGGGCCTATGTCGGACGCCTCAAGGCTTCGGGCGGCGACACCGCGGCGCTGGGAGCGGCGGTCGCGGCTTCCCAGCGCGGCCTTGCCGTGATGACCAAGTGGCAGAGGCCGGCGTTGCTCGACGACGCCGGCTTCGCCCAGCTCAAGCAGCAGATGGCGGGCATCTTCAACGGAGTGCTGGGCTTCGCGGCCCTGCAGGCGAAGGATTACGACAAGGCGCGCGATTACTATCGCGTTGCCGTGGCGGCCGACCCGACCAACCTGCAGGATGTCTATCAGTATTCGGTGGTGCAGCTCGAAGGTTCGCCGGTCGATGCACTCGGCTTCTGGTATGGCGCCCGTGCCATCGCCATCGCTCGCGCGGCGAAGAACGACTCGGCGGCGCAGGACATCGATCGCTACCTCCGCTCGCGCTACGCCGTTTACCGCGGAAGCGAGGAAGGATGGGACGCGATCGTGACGCGCGTCGCCAGCGAAGATGCGCCGCCCGCAAACTTCAGGAAATCGATCCCGCGCAACATGACGCCGCCCGAGCGGGCGCTGGAGATTCTGGAAGACAACGAGCCTGCCAAGCTGACGCCGCCGCAATGGGTGCTCGTGCTGCGCCATCGCGATGTCAGTCCCGCAAACAAGCGGGCGGCCGAAGCCGTGTGGAAGGCGATCGCCGACAGGCAGCAGGGCGGCCAGCGGCTGAAGCTGCAGCTGAAAGTGATCTCCGCCACGCCCGAGCGCATCGAGGGTGCGATCACCGACGAGGCGCAGGCCCGCAATCTGGTCGAACTCGACGTGACGATGATGCGGCCGCTCAGCCCGCTCCCCGCGGTGGGTTCCAAGATCTTCATGTTCGGCACATTGAGCGAGTACCGGACCCAGCCATTCATGTTCCGTCTGACCCGCGCCGAGCTTGCACCGGAATCGCTGCCGGTAGCGGGCGGACCCTGCGCGGATCCGCGGCCCAAGATGTGCACCAAGGACTATCGCCCCGCCTGCGGCCTGCTGCGCGACGGTACGCGCAAGACCTATGGCAACGCCTGCACAGCGTGCAGCGATCCGCAGGTCGTGACCCAGGGCGCCGGCGCCTGTCCTTGAGTGCGGTCACAGGGGCGTGAGTGAACGCTCTTTCTTCGGCGCTCCCGGACATCGCACGGCGATGTCCTGAGGCTTGCTGGCCGAGCTTCGCTCGGCCTAATGCGCCAGCAGCAGTGGCACGCGGCAGGAGGAGATCACCTTGCCGGTAGCGCCGCCCAGGCCGAGGAAGCTCATCACCTGTCCGCGGCCATAGGCGCCCATCACCAGAAGGTCGGCGCCCTTGCCGTGGGTGTAGTCGAGCAGCGCGCGGCCGCGAGCGCGACCCGATACGGCGCCGGGGTCGATGGCGTCGATGGTGGTCTTGATGCCGTGGCGGCCGAGATTGCGCGCGAGATAGGAGGCGCCGACCTCGTCAGCCGTGGAGCCGACGACCAGGATCGTGATGGTGCTCGCCTTCGCGAGGAACGGCAGGGAGTATTCGACGACGCGGGCGGCCTGGAAGCTGCCATTCCAGGCGACGATGACCGAGCCGAAGCCGCCGCTCCCGGCGTTCGGCGGTGCGATCATGACGGGACGGGCGCATTCGTGGATGGCGGCCTCGACGGTCGCGGGCGCCACGTTCTCGGGGTCGGAACCCGGGCGACCGAGCACCAGCAGGTCCGAGCAGCGGCCCATGGCGACCAGCGTGTCGAGCGTCGCCGTTTCGGCCGCGGTGTAGGTCGAGCCGGCGTTGCTGCCGAGCACTTCCTTGTAGGCGCGGTCCGACTCCTTGGCCCGCTCCTCGAGACGCTCGTCGTCGAGATTCATGATCAGCGGCATCGCCTCGCCGCTCATGGCCAGCCCCCCGACGGCACCACCGGCTGGACCGACCGGCAGATGCAGCGCATCCACGGTGGCGTCGAAAATTCCGGCGACTCGGGCGGCCAGCCGGAACGACATCGCGGCATCGGGACCGCCTTCGGACACGGCCAGAATCGACTTCAGCATGGAATACTCCCCCAGGGTTCTTCAGGACGCGCGATTAAGAAGCGGCGGCGCGCCGGGTGCAAGCCAAGTCTTTCGTCCGGCGGCTCAGCGTCTTGCCGCCTGCGCGAGGCTCATCATGAGGTCTGCGACGCCGCTCAGCTCCTGGCCCGCAGTGCGCGCGCCGCGCAGGACTTCATCGATCGAGCGACCATTGGCCAGCGACGCGGCGCCCCAGAGCAGCGCGGAACGCATGCCGCTCTTGCAGAACGCGACGATCCGGCCGTCGCCTTCGGCAAGAAGGTCGGCGAAAGCGCGCACCTGGTCGGGCGTCGCGCGCGGGCCGGAGAAGGGGAGGTCGAGGAACTGCAGTCCAGCGGCTTCGGCGGCCGCCCTCATGTCCGCCGTCCTCGGCTGGCCGAAGAAGGCCTCTCCATCCGGCCGGTTGTTCACGACGGCGGTGAAGCCCGCAGCGGCGACGTCCCTCATGTCGCCGGGGCTGAGCTGACCGGAGACACAGACGCGATCGTCGACCGGCAACAGGGAAAGGCTCACGTCGACAACTCCCGCTTGCGGATCCAGTGAATGAAGGGAAGGGCCAGCAGCACCATCCAGAGCTTCCCCAGGATCTGGCCGGCCAGGTAATCGAGGCTGCCGAACGCCAGCCAAAGGAAGAGGACGCTGTCGGCGACGAGGCCCACGACACTGCTGGCCAGCACGGCGAGCACCAGCCCGCGCGACTGCAGCGGCGTGTAGACCGCAAAGTCGGCCAGTTCAGACAGCAGAAAGGCCGTCGCCGAGGCGACGATGAGCTGGGTCGGTGCGACGGCTCCCGACAGGGCGGCGCCCGCAACGATGGCCCCGACGGCGACGCCGCGGCCCAGCCGTCGCTGCACGAGGTCGCGCAGGACCAGCGCCAGCCCGATCATCAGGACGCCCGAGGGCGCCATCAGAGGCTTTCCGCCGGGTCCCCAGGGCCAGACCGGCACCAGGCACGGTCCCTGCGGCACGCAGACGGCGCCGACATGGCCGATCATCCAGTTGGCGAGGGGGATGCAGGCGATGAAGCCCAGGAAGAAGGCCAAGCCTGTGAGCTTTGACCGTGGGGTCGAGTTCATGCCCGCGCTCCTAGCAGGTCCGCTGCGCCGCTGGAACCCGCCCGCAATGGTTGCGTTAGAGGGCCACAGTTCAGGAGATTTTCATGCAGCCCATCGCCCGCCGCTCGGTTCTGTTCGGCGTTGCCGCCCTGTCGACCCTCCCCGCGACTGCCGCGTTCGCCGTCAACGCCTTGCCTGACGCCCGCTTCGTGGGCTTCGCCCAGGAATTCAACGACTTCGAGATCGCATCCGGTCGCCTGGCGCTCGCCAAGTCGGCCAACGAGAACGTCCGTGGCTTTGCCGCCCGGATGGTTGCCGACCAGACCGAGGCGGCGCAGTACCTGAGCAAGTCGCGGCAGGAGGCTGGTGTCTCCTACGCGCCCGATCCGCGCAACGCGCCCGGCTGGACGGCTACCCTGCAGCGGTTGCAGGTGCTTCAAGGTGTGGAGTTCGATACCGCCTATGCCAATGCCCAGCTCGCCGCGCACATCGACGCCAATGCGCAGTACGGTGCCTACTCGCAGGATGGCGGCAACGGCGCGCTGCGCCGCTATGCCCAGGGGCAGCTGCCGACGGTTCAGCGCAACCTGACCGGCGCGCGCCAGCTCGCCGGCGGTCGCTAGCGCTCACAGCGAGGGCTTGCCCTCGCGCCAGGCGATATAACCCCGCTTGCGCAAGGCGCAGGCGGGGCATTCGCCGCATCCGTATCCCCACTCATGCCGTGCACCCCGAACGCTGTCGTAGCAGGTGTGGGTGTGCTCCAGGACCAGATCGACCAACGGCGGGCCGCCCAGCTTGTCGGCAAGCCCCCACGTCTCGGCCTTGTCGAGCCACATCAGCGGCGTGTGCAGCACGAAGGCGCGATCCATGCCGAGGTTGAGCGCGACCTGCAGCGCCTTGATGGTGTTGTCGCGACAGTCGGGATAGCCGGAGAAATCGGTCTCGCACATGCCGCCCACGAGATTGCGGATGTTGCGCCGCCAGGCCACGGCGGCGGCGAAGGTGAAGAACAGGAGATTGCGGCCGGGCACGAAGCTGTTGGGCAGGCCGTCCTTCTCCATCGCGAAGGCGACATCGCGCGTCAGCGACGTGTCACTGATTTGTCCCAGCACGCCCATATCGATGAAATGGTCATCGCCCAGCCGCCCGGCCCAATGCGGATAGGCCCGCCGGATCTGGTCAAGGACGACAAGCCGTTGTTCCAGCTCGATCCGGTGGCGCTGGCGATAGTCGAAAGCGACCGTCTCGACATGCGCAAATCGCTCTAGCGCCCAGGCCAGACACGTGGTGGAGTCCTGTCCACCGGAGAAGAGGACGAGGGCAGATCGGGCATCGTTCATGAGGGGCTTTATCGCCCGCTACCTCCCTCCGCGCTACAGCGTTGGCGTTCGGCAGACCCATCCAACACAGAGGGAGGAACTCATGTTCGTCTCCGATATCCTGTCGCGTAAGGGCGGTCTCGTTCACACGGTCACACCGGGCACGTCGGTCGGTCAGATTTCCCAGCAACTCAGCACGCGCCACATCGGCTCGGTGCTGATTCTCGATGCCGACGATTCCGTCGCCGGCATCGTTTCCGAACGCGACCTGGTGCATGCCTTCGCCAGGCACGGCGCCGCCGCGCTCGACCTCGAGGCGCGCACCATCATGACCCGCGACGTCGTGACCTGCGATCCCGACGATTCGATCGAGCATGTCATGCAGCTCATGACGCGCGGCCGGTTCCGGCACCTGCCGGTGGTGCGGCATGGCGAATTGCTGGGTCTTGTTTCCATCGGCGACGTCGTGAAGGCTCGTCTCGAGGAAGCCCAGCACGAGACCGAGGCGCTGCGGGCCTACATCGTCGCCGGCTGACGGCTGCGCTTAAGTTCGATCGCGATCTCCGCTAGGGTCCTTGCAGGACCCTGGGCGGAGAAGGCATGTCATTACCCCTGCAAGGCAAGGTCGCGCTGGTGACGGGCGCGGGCAAGAACATCGGCCGCATGATCGCGCTGACCCTGGCGCGCGACGGCGCGTCGATCGTCGTCAACGGGCGTTCGGACAGAGCTGCCGTCGATGCCGTCGTGGGCGAGATCGAAGCCGCCGGCGGCAGGGCGATGGCCGCGATGGGCGATGTCTCCGATCCTGCCGTCCCGCCGCGCCTCGCGGCCGAGGCCGCCGCCAGGTTTGGCGGCGTCGACATTCTCGTCAGCAATGCGGGCTTGCGCCGCCAGACCTCCTTCCTCGACATGTCGTTCGAGGAGTGGCGCGAGATCATGTCGGTCGCGCTCGACGGCGCCTTCCTGCTGGGCAAGGCGATCGTGCCCCAGATGGTGAAGCGCGGCGGCGGCGCCTTCGTGGCGCTCTCCGGCATATCCACCCATGTCGGCACGCCCAACCGCTGCCACGTGTCGGCCTCGAAGTCGGGCCTCGAAGGACTGATGCGGGCGCTGGCGGTCGAACTGGCGCCGCACAAGATCACCTGCAATGCGCTGGCGCCGGGCGCCATCGACACGACACGCGGGGCCGCGGCGGGCGCGCGTCCGGCGGTGAACCGTCCCATTCCCCTGAAGCGGTTCGGCACCGTCGAGGAGATCGCGGCCATGGTCCGCCTGCTGGTCGGGCCAGAGGGCACCTTCATTACCGGCCAGACGATCCACGTGAACGGCGGCGAGTTCCTGACATGAGAAACCTGATCACCGATGTGCCCGGTGTCCTGGTCGGCAATGCCCAGGACATGCGCGCCGCCACCGGCGCGACTGTCGCGATCTTCGAGCAGGGTGCGGTGGCCAGTGTTTCGACCCTGGGCGGTGCACCGGGCGACCGGATGGGGACGTCGCTCGAGCCGGAAATGGTCGGCCAGATGATCGACGCCGTCGTGCTCTCCGGCGGCTCCGTCTACGGGCTCGATGCTGCTGGCGGTGCCTCGGCGGTGCTCTGCCAGCGCGGCCAGGGTCGGACCTTCGGAGGCCTCGCCATTCCCGTAGCGGTGCAGGCCATCCTGTTCGACCTGATCAATGGTGGCGAAAAGGATTGGATGCGCGAGCCCGTGAAGCACGAGCCGCCCTATTGGAACCTCGGCCGCGACGCCGCCCTGGTGGCGGCTCATGACTTTGCGCTCGGCACGGCGGGCGCTGGCGTGGGCGCCACCACGGCGGGACTGAAAGGCGGCCTCGGTTCGACCAGTGCCAGGACGAGCCAGGGCTTCACCGTCGGCGCACTGGTCGCGGTGAATGCGGTGGGTTCGGCCACGATCGGGAGCGGCCCGCATTTCTGGGCCGGTGCCTACGAGCAGGGCGACGAGTTCGGTGGCCTGGGCTGGCCGGCGCGGCTGCCAGACGATGCGCTCGAGATGCGCTTCAAGGGACAGGCCTTGCCAGCCACGGCAACGACCATCGCGCTGGTCGCGACGGATGCCGCGCTCACCAAGGCGGAGTGCAAGCGGCTCGCGATCATGGCGAACGACGGCCTGTCCAAGTCGCTGCGGCCGGTGCATGCACCGAACGACGGCGACACGGTGTTCGCGGCGGCGACGGGCCGCGCGGGCCGCGGCGGCGATCCGCCGGTCCTGACGGAACTCGGCACCGTCGCAGCCGATTGCCTGGCGCGGGCCGTGGCGCGCGGCGTCTACGAGGCGACGGCGCTGCCCTTTCCGAATGCCGTGCCCGACTGGAAGTCGAAGTTCGGCGGCGGACGATGAGCTACCTGATCGTGTTCGTGGGCGCCGGCCTGGGCGGTGCGGCGCGCCACGGAATGAACATCTGGGTGGCGCGACTCCTGGGCTCGCACTTCCCCTGGCATACACTGGTGATCAACATCCTGGGCTCGATCCTGATGGGCCTGATCACCGGCTGGTTCGCCGAGCGCGTCGGCGCCGCGGCGCACTACCGGCTGTTCCTGGCGACGGGCGTCATGGGCGGCTTCACGACCTTCTCGGCTTTTTCGCTCGACGCCGTGCTGCTGTGGGAGCGGCACGAGTATGTGATGGCGGCGCTCTATGTCGGCGGTTCGGTCGCCGGCGCGATCGCGGGCCTGGCCGCCGCGCTCTGGATCATGGGCAAGGCGCTGGCGTGAGCCAGGCTTTCGACGTCGTCGTCCTGGGCGGCGGCGCCGCTGGCCTGATGTGCGCGATGCGGGCGGGACAGCGCGGCCGCAGGGTGCTGCTGCTCGACCATGCCGAGAAGGTCGGCAAGAAGATCCTGATCTCGGGCGGCGGCCGCTGCAACTTCACCAACCGCGACGCGCGGCCCGAGGCATTCCTGTCGGCCAATCCGCATTTCTGCAAGTCCGCACTGGCGCGCTACACGCAGCACGATTTCATCAATCTGGTGAATAGGCACCGCATCGCCTGGCACGAGAAGACGCTGGGCCAGCTCTTCTGCGACGGTTCGGCCCGCCAGATCGTGGCGATGCTGCTCGACGAATGCGCGGCGGTCGGCGTCGACGTGCAAGTCGCGCACAAGATCACGCGCGTGGAGAAGGCCGATCGCTTCACCGTCATGACCGATCACGGTGATTTCTCCGCGACCTCCGTCGTGCTGGCGACCGGCGGCTTGTCGATTCCGAAGATGGGCGCGACCGGCTTCGCGCACGAGGTGGCGCGCCACTTCAAGCTGCGAGTCACCGAAACGCGGCCGGCGCTGGTACCGCTCACCCTGCCGGTGCCCGAGATCAGCGGCGTGTCGCTCGACGTCGAGGCACGCTGCGGCCGCGCGCGCTTTCGCGAGGCGCTGCTCTTCACCCACCGCGGCCTGTCGGGGCCGGCGATTCTGCAGGTCTCCTCCTACTGGAAGCCGGGGCAGGAGATCGTGGTCGACCTGCTGCCCGATCTCGATGCTGCGAGCTTGCTCAAGGAGCGCAAGCGCACCCGGCCGAAGGCCGAGCTGCGCACGATCCTCGCGGAAATCCTGCCGCAGCGCCTGGCGCAGAGCCTTGCACCCGACGGCACCATGGCCAACCAGCGCGACCGCGATCTCGAGACGCTGGCGACCCGCCTGAAGGCATGGACCTTCGTGCCGACCGGCACCGAGGGCTATGCCAAGGCCGAAGTCACCCTGGGCGGTATAGACACCGACGGTCTGTCGTCCAAGACGATGGAGGCGAAGAAGGTGCCCGGACTCTTCGTGATCGGCGAGGCGGTCGACGTCACCGGCTGGCTGGGCGGCTACAATTTCCAGTGGGCCTGGTCGAGCGGCTGGGTCGCCGGCGAGTCGGTCTGAGTTCTTTGCTGTAGTTGTTCCTGGCGAGAATGAATCGAGGCAAGCATCCCAACATTGACCTCACCCTGAGGAGCATCGCGTAGCGGTGCGTCTCGAAGGGTGGGAACGCGCACCTTGCCTGTTGCCCATCCTTCGAGACGCGCCGCGTCGCGGCGCTCCTCAGGATGAGGTGGCTGGGTCAATCTGAGAGGGAAGGACTCTAGGAGGCGGTTGGTGTCATTCGGAACGATGTTGCAGATCGCCTATATTATTGGCGCCTTGGTGTGTCTGTACTTCTGGCTCCAAGGGCTTCTGGAGATTCGGGCTGCGCGTCGAGAACCGGCAAGCCTGCTGGCTGACAAAAGCTTTCGCTCAATTTATCTCACGAAGCCGGACGACTATTTTGGCCGGGGTCGAGGGAGCGTTCTGCGTGCGCAGAGGAGCTGGCGCTTGGCGCTGATCAGCGGCTTCGTCGCCGCCCTTCTGGGCGGGCTATCGCAAGTCCTTGGCAAGTAACAGGCCGCGCCGTAGTCGCGATGCCTCAGTGACCGAGATAGCTGCGCCGCAGATCGGGATCGCGGGCGAGGTCGGCGGCGCTGCCGGAGAGCGCGATGCGGCCGTTCTCCAGCACGTAGGCGCGATTGGCGATGGCGAGCGACTGCACGACGTTCTGCTCGACCAGCAGGATCGCGAGGCCCTGCTGGTTGAGCTGGCCGATCAGGCCGAACATCTCCTCGACGAGGAGTGGCGACAGGCCGAGCGAGGGCTCGTCGAGGATCAGCAGACGGGGCTCGCTCATCAGGCCGCGGCCGATCGCCAGCATCTGCTGTTCGCCGCCCGACAGCGTCCCGGCCGATTGGGTCAATCGCTCGCGCAGGCGCGGGAAGGTTCCAAGCACGCGCTCCAGGTTGGCGGCGCGGTTGGGCTTGCCGCGGCGATAGCTGCCGAGCTCGAGATTGTCGCGCACCGACAGGGCGGGAAAGACGCGGCGGCCTTCCGGCACCTGCACGAGGCCCGCCTCGACGATGCGCATGGAGGAGGCGCCCGTGATCTCCTCGCCGTCGAAGCGGATCGAGCCGCCGCGCGGCCGATAGAGGCCCGAGACATTGTTGTTGAGCGTCGACTTGCCCGCGCCGTTGCTGCCCAGCAACGCCACGATCTCGCCCGCGCCGACCGTGAGGTCGACGCCGCGCAGCACCTCGATGGCGCCGTAGCCGGCGCGCAGGGACGCAACCTCAAGCACGCAGCACCTTGGCGGCGCCGTGACCGAGATAGGCTTCGATGACCGCTTCATCATCGGCAATGGCGGCGGGCGTTCCCTCGGCGATCATGCGTCCCTGGTTCAGCACGTAGACGCGCTCGGCCAGCGACGTCACGGCCTGCATGACATGCTCGATCAGCAGGATGGTGACGCCGGAGGCGCGAATGTTGCGGATCACGCCCACGATCTCGACGATCTCCGTCGGATTGAGCCCGGCCATCACCTCGTCGAGCAGCAGGAGCCGCGGCCCCGTCGCCAGGGCACGCGCAAGTTCGAGCCGCTTGCGGCCTGCGACGGTGAGGTCGGCGCCACGCTGGTCGAGCTGGTCCTTCATGCCGACCAGGCCGGCCACCGCCTCGGCCTCGCGCGCGGCGAGGCGGCGGTCGGCGGTGTGCAGATAGGCGCCCACCATGATGTTCTCGCGCACGCTGATGCCCGCGAAAGGCTGCGTGATCTGGAAGGTGCGAACCATGCCGGCGGCGCAGATGCGATGCGGCGCAAGGCCGGTGATCGGCCTGCCTTCGAACGAGACCGTGCCGGCATCGGGCCGGTGGAAGCCCGCGATGGCCGCGAACAGGGTCGTCTTGCCCGCACCGTTGGGTCCGATCAGACCCACGATCTCGCCCCGCGCCACGTCGAGAGAGGCGCGGTCCACGGCCTTGAGGCCGCCGAAGGACTTCGAGATGTCGCGCACCTCAAGCATGGCGCGGCCGTCTCCGGAACAGGCTCATCAGCCCGTCGGGCAGGCGCGCCACGATCAGGATCAGCATGATGCCGTAGACGATGAGGCTGAGCGGCTGGACGTTCTTGAGGGCCGGCACGACACTGGCCAGCCAGCGCGTCACCTCGTTGATGCCCATCAGGGTGAAGGAGCCGATCAGCGGCCCGAAGATCGTGCCCGCGCCACCGACCATGCTGACCAGCAGCATCTCGACCGACTTGTCGACGCCGAAGGCGATGCCGGGGTCGATGTAGAGGTATTTCTGCGCATAGAACGTCCCGCCGGCCGCGCACATCGCGCCGGACAGGGTGAGCACCTTCACCTTCTCGGCGAAGACGTCGATGCCCAGCGCCCGCGCCGCATCTTCGTTCTCGCGGATCGCCACCAGCCGTGCGCCAAAGCGGCTGCGCGTGAGCTGCCAGGCGATCAGCAGCGAGACGATGCAGAGCAGCAGGGCGAGGTAGTAGATCCAGATCGGGTCCTTGAACTGGAAGTTCTCGGGCCTTGGGTCGGCCTTGATCAGCATGCCGAGACCGCCCTTGGTGAAGGGCACGGAGTTGGCGAGGATGCGGAAGACCTCGGCGAATGCCAGCGTGATCAGCGCGAAATAGGAGCCGCGCAGTCCGGCGCGGAACGAAAGCACCGCGATCATCCAGCCGACCGCGCCGCCCGCCGCCATGGCGACCGGCCAGGCGAGCCAGGGGTTCCAGCCGTAGGTCACCTGCAGGATGGTCGAGGTGTAGGCACCGGTGCCGAAAAACACGACATGCCCGAAGGAGGTCTGGCCGGCGAAGCCGCCGGCGATGTTCCAGGACTGGCCGATGAAGGCGGTGAAGAAGACCAGCATGCCGATGGTGACGAGATAGTTCGGCACCAGCAGGGGATAGGCCAGGGCGGCCGCGAGCCCGACGACGCAGAGGAGCACAGCGCGGCTCATGCCTTGCTCCCGAACAGGCCGGTGGGCTTCAGCAGCAGGATCAGGATGAAGATCAGCGAGATGCCGATCTGGCCGAGCTGCTCGCCCAGGAACAGGCCGCCCAGCGATTCGGTGATGCCGATGATGAAGCCGCCGACGGCGGCGCCCGCGAAGCTGCCCATGCCGCCCAGCACGACGATGGTGAAGGCCACGAGGACGAAGGCATGTCCCGACGACGGCGTCACATAGTAGGTCGGCATCAGCAGGCACGCCGCGGCGCCGAGGCAGGCGATGCCGATGCCGTAGGAGACGGCGAAGACGTTCTCGACGTCTATGCCGACGAGGCGCGCGCCCTGCCTCTCCTTGGCGACGGCACGGATCGCCTTACCCATGTCGCTGCGCGCCATGTAGAGGCCGAGCGCCGCACAGATCACCAGCGAGGCGCCGAACGAGATGATCTTGGGCAGCGGCAGGAAGGCGGCGCCGATCTCGACGAAGGTGCCGGCGTAGAGAACGTCGATGGTCTGCGTATCGCCGCCGAAGAACAGCAACGCGACATTGTCGATCACGATCGAGAGGCCCAGCGTGATCAGCAGGATGTTCTCGTCCCGGCCGTGATTGTAGCGGCCGATCAGCAGCCGATAGAGGACGAAGCCGAATCCGAAGGCGCCGGCGATGACCACCGGCAGGGCGGCATAGGGATCGATGCCGATCAGCCGCCAGAGGTAGAAGACGGCATACATGGCCAGCATCAGCAGGCTGCCATGGGCGAAGTTGATGATGTGCAGCACGCCGTAGATCAGCGTGAGGCCGACCGCGACCAGCACGTAGATGCCGCCGGCCAGAAGGCCGTTGAGGACACCCGCGAGAAGAAAGGCGGGGTCGAACACGCCTTCAGAGCTTCGGCTTGGGGAACACCGCCTTGGCCGAGGCGAATTGCTCGGGGGCGATCACTTCGATGTCGCCCTTGAGCGACTGCATGGTCGCGGGCCGACCGCCCTGGTTCTGGCCGTTGACGAACTTGGTCGGTCCGTAGGGCATCAGCTCGGCCTTGAAGGTCGAGGCGGCCAGCGCCGCGATGAGCTTCTCCTTGTCGGCCGAACCCGCCTTCTCCAGCGCATCGGCCAGCAGCATGACGTTGGTGTAGGTGAGATAGACCTCGAAGGTGAACAGCGCGCCGGCGGCCTCGACACGCTTCTTTAGCGCCTGGGCCTGCGGGCTCTTCGGATTGTACCAGTGGTTCACGTCCATCATGTACTGGGAGACGTCCGGCATCTCCTTGACGAACTTGTAGTTGAAGCCGCCGCCCAGGATCGAGAAGAAGCCCGCGACGTTCACCTTCTGCTGGTAGAGCGTGCGCGCCAGCAGCATGTATTCGTTGCCGTAGTTCGACATCATGACGATGTCGGGCGCGAGCGAGCGGATGCGCAGCGCGATGTTGTCGAAGTTGCGCGTCGGATTGTCGTGCGCGATCAGCTCCTTGGCCGCAATGCCGATCGAGGGCAGCTTGCCGGCCAGCAGCTTGGCCGTGCCCGTGCCGAATTCGCCCGATTCGTGGACGATGACCGCCGTCTTGGCGACGTTGTTGGCGGCCTTGTTCAGCGCCCCCAGCGAGGCGATGCCGTCGTCGACGCAGACGCCGAAGCCCGGCTTCAGGCGGAACACGTTCTTGAGGCCGCGGCTCATCAGCAGGTCGGAAGCGCCGACATCGACCAGGAAGGGCGTGCCGTACTTGGCGGCGGCCTGGCTGGCGGCGATGCCGACCGGGCTCTGGAAGCAGCCGATATAGGCCGCGACGCCCTGCTCGTTCATCTTCTCGACCTCGCTGACGCCGACTTCGACCTTGGATTGGCTGTCGCCCAGCAGCGCTTCGAGCTTCGCGCCGCCCATCGACTTGATGCCGCCCGCCTTGTTCACGTCCTCGATGGCCATCGTTCCGCCGAGCCGGCTCTGTTGGCCGTTGTACGCGACGAAGCCGGTGACGGGATGGATCATGCCGACCTTCACGGCGGCGGGCTGGGCGCCGACCAGGCCGGGGGCGCCGATCGCGCCGGTCGCGAGCGCCGTGCCGCCCGCGATGAAGGTTCGACGCGAAACCCCAGACTTCCGTTGCTTGGTCATGAAAACCTCCCCGGCAATCATCGAGCGAAGATCGAGCGTATGTCGGCAACCCCGTCCAAAGCCAGAATCTTCTTGCGAATTTCGTCGGCGCTGTCGTGAGGCAACATCCGCGCCGTCAGCGAGAAATACTTTCCGGTGAGTTCGTCGCGCGAGTATGGATCCTGGTCGTCGCCGCGATTGGCCTCGACGGCAGAGGTGAGCGTGCGGCCGTCGCGCAGGCGGACATCGACCCGGGCGGGCCGGAACTGCGGCAGCCTGGCCGTCATCGCCTTGTCTTCGGTCACGAAGACGCGCCTGGCCAGCGCCTGCACCCGCTCGTCGCGCAGGGCCTCCCAGGTGAAGTTCTCGACCTGCGAGGAACCCCGCACGAGGCGCGTGGCCACGGCGAAGGGCACGGAGAACTTGCCGGCCAGCGTGTTGCGCGGCGCCTGGTCGTCGAGCTCGGCCGCGTAGAGGTAGCTCGCGACATCCACGCGCTCGACCGATTCCGCCGCGACGGCTTCCTTCGCGAGCAGGATGTCGAGCGCGTCCAGCGCGCCGTGATTGTAGCGGCAGCAGGAATGGAGCTTGAAATAGTTCTGGTCGATCTGCCAGTCGCGGCCGAGCCCGTCGATCATGCGCGCCGTGTCGAAGCGCTCGGACACGACCTTGCCGAACACGCTGGACAGCCCGTCGCGCTCGCCGATGAAACCCGTCTCGACGAGGTCGATCGCCATCAGCGCCATGCGGTTCGAGATGCCGGCATAGGCGTTCCGCACCGTGCCGCCCTCCAGCATCGTGCGCTTTGAGCTGGCGAGGGTCAGCGAGGAGGCGACGTTGATCGTCTCGCGGATCTGCGCCGCGTCGTAGCCCAGCAGCTTGGCGACGGCGGCGGCGGCCCCAACCGTGCCCCAGGTGCCGTGCGGATGCATGTCGGGGCGCAGGGAGGCCGCGATGCCGATGCGCGCGCCGACCTCATAGCCCAGCACCAGCGCCTCCATTGCCGCCTTGCCCGAGAGGCCCTTGATCTCGGCCATGGCCCAGACGGCGGGCAATGCATGGATCGAGGGATGGCCCTTGGCGAAGCGGTTGCCCTCGTCCATTTCGAGAAAGGTGCCCGCGGTGCCGTTCAGGAAGGCGGCGGCCGCCGACACGGCGGTCTTGCCGGTGCCCATCACTGCGGCATCGCCGACGGGACTGACCGTCAGCCGGGCGGTCAGCACCTGCATCTCGGGCTCGGCCGCGCCGCCGACGATGGCGCCGACCGTGTCGAGGATGACGTAGGACGTCTGCTCGATCGTGGCGGGCTTCAGGGTTTCCAGGCGGAAGTCCGCGATGAACTCCGCCAGCGTATCCAGCCAGAACCGTGTCACGCGCTCAGCCCATCATCGTTTCGCGGTAGTGCTTCGCCACGTCGCCAGGTGTCGCGTGCCAGACATTGCCGAAGCGCTCGACCCGGCGCAGCGCCTCGTCGAGATACTTGATGCGATGCGCCATGCCCATCAGCCAGGGATGGATCGACAGGTTGAACACCTGGCCACCCTCGTGATGCAGCAGCTCGAAGGCGTCGCCCACGATGTCGGGGTAACGCGTGGTGTTGATGCGTCGCAGCCAGAGCTGCTGCACGTCGTCCCATTCCGGCTGGTTGGGCAGCGAGACGAATTTCCGGCCGTCGCCGACATGCATGGCATAGGGCTGGTCGTCGTTGGGCCAGTCGAGCACATAGTCGAGGCCGGCCTCGGCCAGCAGCTTCGGCGTGCGCTGGCTTTCGCCGTATTCCTGGCCGAGCCAGCCCTTCGGCGCCGCGCCGGTCGCTTTCTCGATGGCGGCGATCGAGGTCGCGATTTCGGCCTTCTCCTCGGCCTCGCTCATCTTCGAGCTGATCATGCGGTTGGCCGAGACGCCGTGGCCGATGATCTCGTAGTTCCGCTTGCGGAACTGCTCCATCAGGAAGGGATAGCGCTCGGCTGCCATCGCGTTGACGGCAACGCCGGCCCGGATCTGGTAGCGGTCGAGGACGTCGAGGACGCGGAAGATGCCGGCGCGGTTGCCGTATTCGCGCTGCGTCCAGGTGCGGTAGTCGGGATGATAGGTGCCGAACTCGCCGGTGAAGCGGCTGTCCTTCACAACGCCCTCGGGCGGCAGCAGCTCGTAGTATTCGAGATGCAGCACGACATAGAAGGCGACGCGGGCGTTGCGCGGCCAGGCGAGCTTCGGCCGCTTCGGATAGGGCGCGTAGTCGTACCAGGGATTGTCCATCCCGGCGGGCAGCGGCGGCGGGTTCTTGGGAACGGTGCTCATGTCACGCCTCCTTCCCGAGATGCTGCTGGTAGGGTTTCAGCCCGTTCGCGACGTACCAGTCGAGGATCTCCTCGGCAGTGCAGACCCAGGCGTCCTTGTGCTTGCGGATATACGACAGCGCCCGGTCGAGATGCTTCAGCCGGTGCGGCGCGCCCATCATGTAGGGATGCAGCGCGAGGCACATGACCCGGCCGTTCTCGCCGCCCTCGCGATACACCGTGTCGAAATGGTCGATGATCATCTGGGCGAATTCCTCCGCCTCGACCGGCTGGCGGTAGATCATCGCGTCGTTGAGATCCATCGAGTACGGGACGTGGATCAGAGGCCCATGCTTCGTTGCGAGCGGCGTCGGCTGGTCGTCGTGATAAAAGTCGCAGAAATATTCGAGGCCGGCCTCCTTGACGAGGTCGGGCGTGTTCAGCGTGTTGGAGACGGCGGGCGAGAACCAGCCGCGCAGTTTGCGGCCGGTGAGGCGCAGGTGCGTCGCCTTGCTGTGCTCGATGACCTCGCGCTCTTCCTCCGGCGCATAGCCCCAGTGATAGCGCGTGTTGAAATACCCGTGGCTCATGTATTCCCAGCGGCGCGCCTCCATGGCCTCGAGGATCTCGGGATACATCTCGATCACCGACATCGAGAGCGAGACGGTGCAGCGGATGCTGTGCTTGTCCAGAACCTCGAACATGCGCCACAGCCCGACCCGGTTGCCATAGTCGCGGCCGCCATAGCCCAGCACGTCGGGATGCGGCATGCGCGGCCAGGGGTTGCGCACCCTCACCTCGGCCGGGAGGTATTCGTAGTGCTCGATGTTGGGACAGACCCAGACCGCGACCCTCGCATTGTTGGGCCAGGAGAGCTTCGGACGTTCGACGATGGGGGAATAGCCGAATCGATAGGGGTCCATCCGGGCACTTTCTTTCGTGGGTTGGCATGCCGAGTGCAACACGGGTTGCGTTGCACTTCAACGCCCAGCATCCTGTTCGCATGGCGGATAATGTCCGGTTCACGCTCAATGACAACGAAGTGGAGGTCGTTGGCATTTCGCCGATGACGACCCTGCTCGACTGGCTGCGCGACCATCGCGGCCTGCGCGGCACCAAGGAAGGCTGCGCGGAAGGCGATTGCGGCGCCTGCACCGTGGTGTTGGAGCGCGAGGGCCGGCGCGACGCGGTCAATGCCTGCATCGTCCTGCTGGGCCAGCTCGATGGCCAGTCGGTGCGCACGGTCGAGGGGCTGCGCGCCACCGACGACGGGCCGCACCCGGTCCAGGTTGCGATGGCCGAGGCCGACGCCACGCAGTGCGGCTTCTGCACCCCGGGCTTCGTCATGTCGGCTCTGGCTCATGCGAGCAGCGGGGGGACGGCCGATCCCGAGGAAATTCACGAGACCTTGGCGGGCAATCTCTGCCGCTGTACCGGCTACCGGCCGATCGTCGAGGCGATGACCCGGATCGCCGGTCTTGCCGTCGAGCCGCCTGCCTCTTCGACGGTGGCGCCGCGAACCGGGTCGCTCGCCATCGATGGCGCTTTCTTCGCGCCGCGCAGCCTCGACGAGTTGCTGGCCCTGCGCGGCGCTCATCCCGACGCCCTGTTGCTGGCCGGCGGCACAGATCTCGGGCTGCTGGCGAGCCGCGAGCGCAAGCCGCCGAAGGCGCTGATCCATCTCGTGCACGTGCCCGAGCTGACGGCGATTTCCGCGAGCGCGGACAAGATCTCGATTGGCGCCGCCGCGACCTACACCGAGGCGGCAACGGTCCTGATCGACGCCTTCCCCGCCTTGCGCGCCTACCTCTCGCGGCTGGGATCGCGGCAGATCCGCAACATGGGCACGATCGGTGGCAATATCGGTACGGCCTCGCCGATCGGCGACATGCCGCCGGTGCTGCTGGCGCTGGAGGCCAGCCTGACACTCGTGTCGAAGCGGGGTACGCGTGAGATCCTGCTGGACGATTTCTTCCTCGACTATCGCAGGACGGCGCTGGCGCCCGACGAGATCATCCAGAGCCTCTCGATGCCGCGCCTGTGGGAGGGCGAGACCTTCCATTGCGACAAGGTGAGCAAGCGACGCGACCAGGACATCTCGACCGTTGCCGGCGCCTATCGCGTGCGCATCCGCAACGGCAGGATCGAGGATGCGCGTCTGGCCTTCGGCGGCATGGCGGCAACGCCGCGCCGCGCGCGTGCGGCCGAAGCAGCGTTGCTGAAGGACGGGTTCGCGGCCGCGATTGCGGCTGTGACGGGCGACTTCAAGCCGCTCGACGACTGGCGCGGCTCGGCCGCCTATCGACGGCAGGTCGCGGCCAACCTGCTGCGGCGGCTGGAGCTGCGTCTCGCCGAGCCGGGCCGCGTGCTGGAGGTCGAGGCGCTTTGAGCGGCAAGGTCCACGTCGCGCGCCGCCACGACAGCGCGCTGAAGCACGCCACCGGGCAGGCGCTCTACATCGACGACATGCCCGAGCCGCCGGGCACGCTGCACGCTGCCCTGGTGCTGAGCGAGGTCGCTTGCGGCAGGCTCGTGCGGCTCGATGCCGATGCCGCGAAGACCATGCCGGGCGTGGTGGCAGTGCTGGGGCCCCATGACATTCCCGGCCGCAACGACATCGCGGCCATCGGCAAGAACGAACCACTGTTCGCCGTCGATCGGGTCGAGTTCGCGGGACAGACGCTGGCGATGGTCGTGGCGGAGGGTCTCGATGCCGCGCGGGCCGCCGCCGCGAAGGTGGTCGTCGAGATCGAGGCGGAGCATCCAATCCTCGACATCGCGACGGCGCTGGCCCGCGAGTCCTACGTCCAGGCGCCGGCCACGATCCTGCGCGGCGACCCGGACGCGGCGCTGGCCGCGGCGCCGCATCGCCTCACCGCCGAGTTCAGCGTCGGCGGGCAGGAGCATTTCTACCTCGAAGGCCAGATCGCTTTCGCGCTGCCGGGTGAGGATGGCGACCTCACCGTCCATTCCTCGACCCAGCATCCGACCGAGGTCCAGCATGTCTGCGCCCGGGTGCTGGGCTGGGACTTCAATCGCGTCACGGCGGTGGTGCGCCGTCTCGGCGGCGGCTTCGGCGGCAAGGAGAGCAACGCCACCTGGGTCGCGGCTGCGGCGGCCATGGCGGCGAACCGTACCGGGCGCCCGGTGAAGCTGCGCCTGCCGCGCGAGGTCGACATGGTGACGACCGGCAAGCGCCACGGCTTCGACTATCGCTACACGGTGGGCTTCGACGGCGAGGGTCGGGTGCTGGCGCTCGACGCCGTGCTGGCGGCCGATGCCGGCTGGAGCCTCGACATGACGCCCGGCGTGGTGACGCGGGCGCTCACCCATGCCGACAACGCCTACTGGATCCCGCATTTCCGGGCCGTGGGCTATGCCTGCCGCACCAACAAGCAGTCGAACACGGCGTTTCGCGGCTTCGGCGGGCCGCAAGGCGTCGTGGTGATGGAGGATGCGCTCGACCGCATCGCCCATCATCTCCGCCGCGATCCCGTCGAGGTGCGCGCGCTCAACTTCTATGCCGACGGCCGGGACGAAACGCCTTACGGCCAGACGGTCGACGAGAATCATCTGGAGCGCTGCTGGGCCGAGGTGAAGGCGGGCGGCGAACTCGAACGGCGGCGCGCCGAGATCGATGCCTTCAACGCCGCGAACCCGGTGCTGAAGCGCGGGCTGGGGCTCTTCCCGCTGAAGTTCGGCATCTCCTTCAACCTGCCGCACATGAACCAGGCCGGCGCACTGGTCCACGTCTATACCGACGGATCGATCCGCCTGAACCATGGCGGCACCGAGATGGGGCAGGGGCTGTTCATCAAGGTGGCCCAGGTCGTGGCCGAGGTCTTCCAGGTCGACGTCGACCGGATCCGGCCCTCCGCCACCTCGACCGCCGAAGTGCCCAACACCTCGCCGACCGCCGCCTCGACGGGCTCGGACCTCAACGGCTGGGCGGCCTGGGACGCCGCGAACACGATCCGCGGCCGCATGGTGGCCTATGCCGCCGAGCATTTCGGCGTGGCCGAGGCCGACATCGAATTCACCGACGGCACCGTGCGCATCGCCAGGCCCGGCAGCAACCAGGTACTGACCTTCGGCGAACTGGCCCGGCTTTGCTGGCTGGGCCGCATCTCGCTCTCCGCGACCGGCTACTACAGGACGCCCAAGATCCATTGGGACCCGGTCGCGATGCACGGTCGGCCGTTCTTCTATTTCTCGTTCGGTGCGGCGATGGCGGAGGTCGCGATTGACACGCTGACCGGCGAGAGCCGCGTACTGCGGGCCGATCTCGTGCAGGATTGCGGGCGCTCCCTCAATCCCGCGATCGATCTCGGCCAGATCGAGGGCGCCTTCGTGCAGGGCCAGGGTTGGCTCACCTGCGAGGAACTGTGGTGGGACGCGAGTGGCCGGCTGCGCACGGCGGGGCCGTCGACCTACAAGATTCCCGGCAGCCGCGACGTGCCGCCGGTGTTCAACGTGAAGCTGCTCGACAATGCGCCCTCGCACGAGGCGACGATCTTCCGCTCCAAGGCAGTGGGCGAGCCGCCATTGATGCTCGCGACCGCCGTCTGGACGGCGCTCAAGGATGCGATCGGCGCGGTGGGCGACAGGACGACCGCCGTGCACCTCGACGTGCCGGCTACGCCCGAGCGCGTGCTCGCGGCGGTCGAGCGGGCGCGGCAGGGGAGCTAAACAGCCTCTCCATGAGCTGGACCAGCGTGCGGTCCATCTCGCGGCGCGCGGCCTTCTCGTCCTTTGCTTCAGCCACCCACAGCGCGGCTTCGTTGAAGGCGCCCGACAGCAGGAAGGTGACCGGCTCGACACCGAGGCCCGGATTCGGACGCGCGGCCAGCACCGCCGTGACGCCCTCGCGCAGCGAGCGCAGACCGTGCGGCGCATCGATCTCGCGCCAGCGATGCCAGCCCAGCACGGCGGGCGCATCGATCAGGTAGATGCGGCGCACGGCGGGATCGAGACAGGCATCGAGGAAGGCGCGCGTGCCCTCGATCAGGGCCTGCAGGGGATCGCCGGCGGGCTCCGCCCGCTTGTCGATCGACGCCGCTATTTCGCCCGCCACTTCCTCGACGATGGCCTCGAACACGGCGCGCTTGTCCTTGAAGTGATAGTAGAGCGCGCCGCGCGTCACCTTGGCCCGCTGCACGATCTCCTCGGTCGCGGCCGCATCGTAGCCGGAGGCGGCGAAGATCAGCCGCGCTTCCCGCAGCAACGTCGCGCGCGTGACGGCGAGCCGCTCTGCCTGGGTCCGGGGTCTTGACATACATACAACCTGTATCTAAATCGCTTCACATACTAATTGTATGTAAATGGCCAGAGAGGAGAGGGCAATGCAACTCAGGGAGTTCTACACCGTGCTTTGCACCGACGACGTCGCCGGCACCGCCGCCTTCTGGGAGAGGCATTTCGGCTTCCGCCGCGTCTTCGAGGCCGACTGGTACATCCATCTCGCCAGCACGACATCGGACAAGGCGAACCTCGCCATCCTCGACTATCTCCACGAGACGATTCCGGCGCCTTTCCGCAAGAGGGCGTCGGGCGTGCTGATCAACTTCGAGGTCGACGATGTCGATGCGCTCTATGCCAGGGCGCAGGCAGAGGGGCTCGAGATCCATCTCACCCTGCGGGACGAGCCTTTCGGCCAGCGGCACTTCATCACCGAAGATCCCAACGGCATTGCCATCGACGTCATCAAGCCGATCCCGCCCAGCGCAGAGTTCGCCCAGCAATACGCAGCGGACTCGCTGCCGCGCTGATCGATGGATAAGGTGTCGCCCGATTTTGCCGATTTCGGGAGGAGAAGATGGACGTACGTATGGATGGCCGCGTGGCCGTGATCACCGGCGCGAGCACCGGTCTTGGCCTGGCGATGGCCAAGGAGTTCGCCGCGTCGGGCGCATCGGTGGCGCTGCTGGCCCGCAAGCAGGACGCGTTGAATGCCGCCAAGGCCGAGGTCCAGAAGGCGGCGGGCAAGGCCAACATCAAGATCGAGGCCTATTCCTGCGACGTCTCGCAGGCGCACCCGATCGCCGAGACGTTCAAGAAGGTCGAGGCCGAGTTCGGCAAGGTCGACATCGTCGTGAACAATGCCGGCATCAGCCATGCCAAGTCGTTCGAGACCGTGACCGACGAGGACTGGCAGGGCGACCTCGACCTTAAGCTGTTCGCTGCCATCCGTCTCAGCCGCGCGGCGATCCCCGGCATGCGCGAGCGCAAGTGGGGCCGCATCGTCAACGTACTGAACATCGGCGCCAAGGCCCCGACCGCCAATTCGACGCCGACCAGCGTCAGCCGCGCGGCCGGCCTCGCGCTCACCAAGGCGATGAGCCAGGAACTCGCCAAGGACAACATTCTCGTCAACGCGATGCTGGTCGGCCTGATCGAGAGCGACCAGTGGGCGCGCCGCCACAAGACCGCGGCGGGCGAGGGCAAGACCTACGAGGAGTTCCTGGCCGGCATGGCCAAGGGCCGCATCCCGCTCGGCCGCATGGGCAAGGCCGAGGAGTTCGCCCGCATGGCCTGCTTCCTCTGCTCCGACGCCGGCTCCTTCATTACCGGCGTTGCCATCAACGTCGACGGCGGCGCAAGCCCGGTGGTTTGAGGCCATGACCAAAGGTCCCTCACTGCGTTCGGGATGACATCGTTTTCGGATCGCTGCACTGCGCAAATCCCGACAACAACTGTCATCCCGAGCGTAGCGAGGGACCTTTCGCTTTATTTGAATGCGTGGGCTCTAACGTCGGTTCCCCGGCGGCGTAACGTTCCAGCGGCGACGCAACTCTTCGAGATCGTGCTCGACCCAGTCCCACAGGCTCCACTTGGGATCGAAGATGTCGACGGTCATCTCCGAGCCGCGCGCCCAGGCGTGCCAGAACTCGTCGGGGTCGAGGCCCCCCTTGCCGGCATGGCCCACGTCGTTCAGCTGCTCGCCGAAGTGAAAGAAGAAGATCACCGGCAGGATGTGGCCGCTCATCGGGTTGATCGGATGCATGCCGGCCGTGAAGGTCGAGACGAGCAGCTCGCCGCGCGCGCTGGTGTCGTAGCCCGAGATCACGTGCGTCGAATCGTGCGCCGTGCCGAAGGCGGCGTTGAGCGCCGCCGGGTCGCCGGGGAAGGGATAGCCGTTCGCCTTGTCGAAATCCCACAGCGCCTTGCCGAAACTGCTTTGAGGCAGACGGCCCAGCGCCTCGTACCGCGCGACCAGCGCCGGATCGGCATTGGCGCCGGCATAGGGTCTGATCCAGACATTTGGGTCGAGGCCTTCAGAAGAACGGCTGAGCACGCTGTCGAAATTCTTGCGCCACATGTCGGCGGTGGCCCAGGCGAGATGGCCCGAGGCGGCCTCGACGAGATCGGTGAGATAGTCGGCCTCGATGTCGAGGGCGCGCGAGTATTCCAGCACGCGCTTCAGCTTGCCGTGATCGAGCGTACCGTCGACCATCGCCATGATGGCGAGATACTTCACCGCCTCCTCCGCGAGCGCACGGTCCGGCAGCGCCGCGACGAGGTCGGCCGGTTCGACCGCGGGAAGCGTGCCGAGATCGGTGAGGCCGCGGCGACGCAGCAGATAGTGCCCCGCGGCCAGGACGCTCGCGGTGTCGGCGTAGGAGAGCGCACGTCCGCCGGACAGCGCGACCTGGCGCATGGCCCCCAGGATGGCGTCGCTTTCGCGGTGGCCGACGGCGCGCACGGTTTAGCGTAGCGGCTCGAGGATGCTCACATAGTTGGCGACGGCGGCGCCGCCCATGTTGAACACGCCGCCCAGCTTCGCCTTCGGGAGCTGCAATCCCTCCGGCGCCGTACCCGAGAGCTGCATGGCCGACATCACGTGCATGCTGACCCCGGTGGCGCCGACCGGATGGCCCTTGGCCTTGAGGCCGCCCGAGACGTTGACCGGCAGCTTGCCGTCGCGCTCGACCCAGCCTTCGTGGATGGCGCGCTCGCCTTCGCCCGGCGCGGTGAGGCCCATTGCCTCGTACTCGATCAGCTCGGCCGAGGTGAAGCAGTCGTGGCTCTCGACGAAGGAGAGGTCGAGCAGGTCGAGATGCGCCGACTTCAGCGCCCGCTGCCAGGCGAGCTGCGGCCCCTCGAACTTGATGATGTCGCGACGGCTCATCGGCAGGAAATCGTTGACGTGCTCGGCGGCGCGGAAGGCGATCGCCTGCTTCATACCCAGCGCCGTGCCGACGTCGGTGAGGATCACCGCCGCCGCGCCGTCGGTGACGGGCGAGCAGTCGGTGCGCTTCAGCGGGCCGGCCACGAACGGGTTCTTGTCCGAGGGCGTGCGACAGAACTCGTAGGCGAATTCCTTCTGGAAGTGCGCGAACGGGTTCTTCGCGCCATTCCTGTGCGCCTTGACCGCGATCTTGGCGAGCGCGTCGGACTTGTCGCCGTAGCGCTGGAAGTAGGCCGAGGTGATCTTGCCGAAGATGCCGGCGAAACCCGCCTCGATGTTCGCTTCCTCGGCGACATAGGAGGCCTTGATCAGCACCTCGCCGGCCTGCGCCGAGTTGAGCTCGGTCATCTTCTCGACTCCGACCACCAGCACGAAGCGCGCCTTGCCGGCCGCCAGGGTGTTGAGGCCCATGTGGATCGCGGCCGAGCCGGTGGCGCAGGCATTCTCGACCCGGGTCGAGGGCTTGAAGCGCAGGTCGGGATGAGTCTGCAGCGGCAGCGAGGAATGGAACTCCTGTCGCACGAAGCCGCCGTTCATGTTGCCGACGTAAATGACGTCGACGTCTTTCGGCTCGATCCCGGCATGGGCAATGGCCTCGGACGCCGCCTTGACGATCAGCGATTCGCTGGTCTCGCCATCGAGCTTGCCGAACTTGCCGTGGGACCAGCCAACGATGCAGGCCGTCATGGAATGTCTCCTTGGTTCCGGGCGGGACCCTAGACGCGGCCGCGCGACGGGTCGAGAGGCGCCATCATGTGCAATTACACATATATCGCCGGGCGGCGGGCGCAAGGGCCCCGGCGCGGCCCAGCCCACGCCCAATTTTCGCCGCGCGGCGGGTGTTGACTGCCATTCTCAAACGGAGCCTCACTGGCACATGGCCGCGCCTCTACCGCCTCCCGAACCGTCGACCCAAGAGCAATCCGCGCCGCGCTGGCCGTGGATCATGGGCGGGTTGCTGGGCGGCTTCTTCCTTCTCGCTGCCGGGCTGGGCCTTGGCTGGTACCTGTTTTACCGTCCAATCGTGAACGTGGCCGTCCAGCTGCCCGCCCCGCCGGCGCCTCCCGCGCCGGCCGGTCCCGACGCCGCGCAGGTCAAGGCGCTGGAAGAGCAGATCGAGAGACAGAAGCTCGCCAACAAGCAGATCGAGGACCAGATCGCGACCTTGAAGGAGCGTCTGCGCGCCGACGTCTGCACCGCGAAGGACCCTGCCGGCAAGACGCCGCCGGCTTCGACGCCCGCACCGGCCGGTCAGAAGACCTGAACTGGACCAGAACGTAACAAAAGAATCGTTGCCCGAACGGGACGCTCCCTTCACTCTGCCCGACAGTTGACCAAGTCGGGCGGGGGAGCGTGAGGCTGGCTGTAACTCGATGGCGGGGAGCGGCGACGGCGGCCGGTCTGGCCCTTTTTGCGGGCGCCTGCGACCTGAGGCATGCGGCCGTGCTGGACCCGAAGGGACCGGTCGCGCTCGCGGAGCGGAACCTCCTGTTCGATGCCTTCTCGGTGATGATGATCGTGATCGTGCCGGTCATCGTCCTGACCCTGTGGTTCGCCTGGAGGTATCGCGCCTCCAACACCAAGGCAGTCTACACCCCGACCTGGGCCAACTCCGTCGGGCTCGACGCGCTCACCTGGCTGATCCCGGCGCTGATCGTCATTGCCGTGGCCGTGCTCCTGTGGCGCAGCACCCACCGGCTCGACCCCTACCGGCCGCTCGAGTCGAAAGAGCCGCCGATCGACGTCCAGGTCGTGGCCCAGGACTGGAAGTGGCTGTTCATCTACCCCGAGCAGGGCATCGCGGTGGTCAACCAGCTCGCCTTCCCGGCGGGCCGACCGGTCAGCCTGCGCATCACCTCCGACACGGTAATGAACTCCTTCTACGTGCCGCAGCTCGCCGGGCAGATCTACGCCATGGCCGGCATGCAGACGCGGCTGCAGATGCTGGCCGACCAGCCCGGCACTTTCGTCGGCCGCAACAGTCAGTACAGCGGCGGCGGCTATTCGCAGCAGCATTTCGAGGTCCAGGCCATGAGCCAGGCCGACTTCGACGCCTGGGTGGCCCGCGCCAAGCAGGGTGGCGCGGTGCTGGACGCGACGACCTATCCGGCGCTGGCGGCGAAGAGCCGCGCCAACCCCATCACCTACTTTTCGACCGTCGAGCCCAGGCTGTTCGACTCGATCATCGACAAGTACAGGCACAGCGGCCACGCGCACTCCGCGCCGGTCCGGAGATAGCGGATGTTCGGCAAACTGACGATCGACGCCCTGCCGTTCTACAGCCCCATCGCCGCGGGCGGCGCTGCCGTCACCGTGGGCGGCGCGCTGCTGGTGGCCGTCGTGCTCACCTACCTGAAGGTGTGGAAGTATCTGTGGACCGACTGGCTGACCAGCGTCGACCACAAGCGCATCGGCATCATGTACGTGGTGCTGGCGCTGATCATGCTTCTTCGCGGCTTCGTCGATGCGCTGATGATGCGTGCCCAGCAGGCGATGGCGCTGAACTCCGGCGGCTACCTGCCGCCCGAGCATTTCGACCAGATCTTCAGCTCGCACGGCACCATCATGATCTTCTTCATGGCGATGCCCTTCATGACGGGCTTGATGAACGTCATCGTGCCGCTGCAGATCGGTACGCGCGACGTGGCCTTCCCGTGGCTGAACGCCGTCAGCCTGTGGCTGAGCGCGGCCGGCGCGGCACTGGTCATGGTCTCGCTGGTCATCGGCAAGTTCTCGACCGCTGGCTGGACCGGCTATCCGCCCTATTCGGGCATCGAGTACAATCCCGGCGTCGGCGTCGATTACTGGATCTGGGCGATCCTGATATCGGGCGTGGGCTCGACCATGTCGGGCATCAACTTCATTGTGACCATCCTGAAGCGCCGCGCGCCGGGCATGACCCTGATGCGCATGACGCCGTTCGTCTGGACCGCGCTCGTCGCCTCGGTCCTGATGGCCTTCGCCTTCCCGGCCATCACCGTGGCCTGCGGCCTGCTCGCTCTCGACCGCCTCGCCGGCATGCACTTCTTCACGAATGCGCATGGCGGCAACATGATGAACTACGTCAACCTGTTCTGGATCTGGGGCCATCCGGAGGTCTACATCCTGATCCTCCCGGCCTTCGGCATCTTCTCCGAGGTCGTGTCGACCTTCTCGCGCAAGCGCCTGTTCGGCTACGAGTCGCTGGTCTATGCCACGGCAGCGATCGGCATCCTGTCCTTCACCGTCTGGCTGCACCACTTCTTCACCATGGGCTCGAGCGCCAACGTCAACGCCTTCTTCGGCGTGATGACGATGATCATCGCCGTGCCCACGGGCGTGAAGGTGTTCAACTGGCTGCTGACCATGTATCGCGGCCGCATCGAGTTCCACCCCTCGATGATGTGGAGCATCGGCTTCATCGTGACCTTCGTCATCGGCGGCATGACCGGCGTGCTGCTGGCCATTCCGCCGGCCGACTTCCTGATGCACAACACGACCTTCCTGGTCGCGCATTTCCACAACATGATCATCCCGGGCGTGCTGTTCGGCTATCTCGCCGGCTACATGTACTGGTTCCCCAAGGCCTTCGGCTTCGCCTTCCATCGCGGCTGGGGCCTCGGCGCCTTCTGGTGCTGGATCATCGGCTTCTATCTCGCCTTCATGCCGCTCTACCTGCTTGGCCTGAAGGGCATGCCGCGCCGCATGGAGACCTACAACGATCCGACCTGGCAGCCCTACCTGCTGGTTGCCGCCTCGGGCGCGGCGGTCGTGCTGTGCGGCATCGGCTGCATGGCGATGCAGCTCTACGTCTCGATCCGCGACCGCGCCAAGACACGCGACCTCACCGGCGATCCGTTCGACGGCCGCACACTCGAATGGTCCACCTCCTCCCCGCCGCCGCCGTACAATTTTGCGGTGATCCCGACGGTGGGCGACCGCGAGGCCTTCCTCGAGATGAAGGAGAAGGGCATCGCCTACCGGCGGCCGGCCGCCTACGAGCCGATCCGCGTTCCGTCCAACACGCCGATCGGCGTGATCCTCGGCGCTTTCGGCTTCGTCCTGGGCTTCGCCATGGTCTGGCACATATGGTGGCTGGTGCTGGCGTCGGGCCTCGTGATGTTTGTCGCCGTGATCGTACGGTCCTCCAACGACGACCAGGAATTCACCATGTCGGCCGCCGAGGTGAAGGCGATCGAGGATCAGCGCTACCGGCAGCTGGGGAGCCGCGCATGAGCGTCGCCCACATGAGCGAGCCCTCCATGAGTGCCCACGAGCGCGAGGAGATCGAGACCCACGAGCAGCGGGCACTGGGCTTCTGGCTCTACCTGATGGGCGATGCCGTGATCTTCGCCCTGCTGTTCGCGACCTACGCCATCATGATCCCCGGCACCGCCGGCGGTCCCACGGGCAAGGATCTGTTCGAACTCGACAATGCCGCCATCGAGACGGCGCTGCTGCTGGTTTCCAGCATGACCTTCGGCTTCGCCAGCCTGCAGGTGAAAGCGGGCAATCGCGGCGCCGTGCTGCTGTGGCTGGCCATAACCTTCGTCCTGGGCGCGGCCTTCGTGTTCCTCGAGGTGCGCGAGTTCGCCGGCATGATCGCCAAGGGCGCCGGTCCGGACCGCAGCGGCTTCCTCTCGGCCTTTTTCACCCTCGTGGGCACGCACGGCGTCCATGTCACGATGGGCCTGATCTGGATCGTGGTGCTCGGAGCCCAGGTCGCGCTCAAGGGCCTGACGATGCCGGTCGCCTCGCGGCTCTACCGCCTCGGCCTATTCTGGCACTTCCTCGACATCGCCTGGGTCGGCATCTTCTCCATCGTCTACCTGCCGGGACTGCTGTGATGGAACACCAACCTCCGCACGCCCTTCGCTCCTATCTGATCGGTTTCGTGCTGGCCGTCATCCTGAGCGCCGTTCCGTTCTGGCTGGTCTACACCCACGCCCTGCCGCCGCAGCGCACCTTGCTGGTCATCGGCATCGCCGCGGTGCTGCAGGTGCTGGTCCATCTGCGCTTCTTCCTGCACATCAACTTCGCCACGACGCCGCGCGAGAACATCCTGGCGCTGGTCTTCACCTGCATCCTGCTGTTCATCATGGTGGGCGGCAGCTTCTGGATCATGTTCGATCTGCACACCCGCATGATGCTCTAGACTGCGGTCGCGACGGATGGCGCCCGCCAAATCGAAGATGACGCCCATCCTGGTGTGGGAGTGGGTTCTGGTGCTTTCGCCCATACCGGTGATGGTCCTCGCCTATGTCGTCCTCGCGAACACCGCGCTGACGGCGGGGGCGGTCGGCTTCACGGAGAAGGCTCTCGACGGGCTGTGCGCCAATGGACTGCCGGCGGTCTGGTGCCGGCTTGCCAAACCCGCAACCCTGCTGACGGCGGTGCAGTTCCTGAGTTTCCTCTGGTTCGCCGGGATGTCTCTCTATCTGTTCTGGCGCGTGCGCTTCGCGCCCTACGCCAAGCCGGCGAACTACGTGCCCGGCGCCGCCTCGATGTTCGAGATGGCGAGCTGGGCGGCGATCTGGCTGTTCATGCTGGCCGGCGGCCAGGTCTTCCCCTATCGCGACACGGCGCTGGCGGAACCCAGCCTGCTGTTCGGCATGCTGGGCCTCAGCCTCGGCCTGCTGTCGCTGCGCATGCTGGTAGTCGCGCTGAGGTTTCGGCACTAACCCGCAGAATTACGGGGCTCGATCTCTTGATCGGCCCCTCCAGACTTTTCCTATGGATTTCCTATGCTGGTGGCTCGTCTGCCGGCTCGATTTCCTATGCCTGGAACGCCTTCTATGCCGCCGAAGGAGACTTCCATGCTCGACATCCTGTTCTTCGGCGGCGGCCTCGTCCTGTTCTGCCTGATGATCGCCTACGAACGCCTTTGCGCCAGGCTGTGAGGCGGCCATGGGCTTCGACTATGTCCTCGGCGGCGCGCTCGCCCTCCTCCTGCTCGTCTATCTGACGGTCGCGCTGGCGCGGCCGGAGAAGTTCTGAGGCGGCCATGACTCTCAACGGCTGGGCGCAGATCGCCCTATTCTGCGGCCTCGTGCTGCTGCTCACGCGGCCGCTCGGCGGCTACCTCGATAACGTCATGGCCGGGCGGCGCACCCTGCTGTCGCCGGCTCTGCTGCCGGTCGAGCGTGGCTTCTACCGCCTTGCCGGCATTGATCCGGCGGAGGAGCAGAGCTGGTGGGTCTATGCCCGCGCCATGATCGTGTTCCACATCGTGGGCTTCGCCTTCCTCTATCTGCTGCTGCGCCTGCAGGACCTGCTGCCGCTCAATCCGCAGGGCCTGTCCGGCGTGGCACCCGACCTTGCCGGCAACACCGCCGTGAGCTTCCTGACCAACACCAACTGGCAGAACTACGGCGGCGAATCGACCATGAGCTATCTCTCGCAGATGGCCGGCCTCTCGGTTCAGAACTTCCTGAGCGCCGCCACCGGCATTGCGCTCGCCGTGGCGCTGGTCCGCGGCTTCGCCCGCGCCCAGTCGAAGGGCATCGGCAACTTCTGGGCCGACCTGGTGCGTGTCATGCTCTACGTGCTGCTGCCCTTCTGCCTGCTGCTCACCGTCTTCTACGTCTGGCAAGGCGTGCCGCAGAACCTGTCCTCCTACGTCGAGGCGACCACCGTCGAGGGCGCCAGGCAGACCATTGCGCAGGGGCCGGTGGCCTCGCAGCTCGCCATCAAGATGCTGGGCACCAATGGCGGCGGCTTCTTCAATGCCAACTCCGCCCATCCCTACGAGAACCCCACCGCGCTCTCGAACCTGGTGCAGATGCTGTCGATCTTCGCGATCGGCGCGGCGCTGACCAACGTCTTCGGCCGGGCCGTCGGTGACGAGCGCCAGGGCTGGGCGATCCTGGCCGCCATGGGCCTGCTGTTCCTGGCCGGCGTCTTCGTCTGCTACCGGGCGGAGGCTGCTGGCAACCCGCTGATCGCAGCACTCGGCGTCGACAATGCCGCCGGCAACATGGAAGGCAAGGAGGTGCGCTTCGGCGCGCCGCTCTCCGCCCTGTTCGCCGTGATCACCACCGCGGCCTCGTGCGGCGCGGTCAATGCTATGCACGACAGCTTCATGCCGCTCGGCGGCATGATCCCGCTGCTCAACATCATGCTGGGAGAAATCATCATCGGCGGCGTCGGCGCGGGCCTCTACGGCATGATTCTGTTCGCCGTCCTCGCGATCTTCCTGGCCGGGCTGATGGTCGGCCGCACGCCGGAGTATGTAGGCAAGAAGATCGAGGCGCGCGAGGTGAAGTTCACCATGCTGGCGATCCTCTGTGCTCCGCTGGCCATCCTGGGCTTCACGGCGCTTGCCACGGTCGTTCCCGTGGGCCTGGCCGGTCCGGCCAACGCCGGTCCGCACGGCTTCAGCGATATCCTGTACGCCTATACGTCGGCGGCCGGCAACAACGGCAGCGCCTTCGGCGGTCTGACGGGCAATACCGTCTTCTACAACGGCACCCTGGCCGTCGCGATGATGGTCGGCCGCTTCGCCATCATCATCCCGATGCTGGCGGTGGCGGGCTCCCTGGCCTCCAAGCGCAAGGCCGCGATCTCGGCCGGCACCTTCCCGACCCATGGCGGACTGTTTGTCGGCCTGCTGGTCGGCGCCGTGCTGATCGTGGGCGGTCTCACTTTCCTTCCGGCCCTGGCCCTCGGCCCCATTGCAGAGCATTTCGCCCTGCTGGCCGGCACGCTGTTCTAGCGAGGCGTCATCATGAGCAAACGTGACAAGTCGCAGTCGCTTTTCGACCCCGCGATCCTGAAACCGGCGCTGCTGGGCAGCTTCACCAAGCTCGACCCGCGCGAGTTGCTGAAGAACCCGGTGATGTTCACCGTCGAGATGGTGGCGCTGGCTGCCACGGTCCTCACCGTGCGCGACGTGGCGACCGGCTTGGCCGGAAGCGGCTTCCAGATCCAGATCGTGATCTGGCTGTGGATCACTGTCCTGTTCGCCACTTTCGCCGAGGCCGTCGCCGAGGGCCGCGGCAAGGCCCAGGCCGACACGCTGCGGCGCATGCGCAGCGAGACCATGGCCAAGGTGCTGCTGGGCGTCGGCGACACGTTCGAGCCGCGCCGCGCCCATACGCTGAAGGTGGGCGAGACGGTGCTGGTCGAGGCGGGCGACCTGGTGCCGGGAGACGGCGAGATCGTCGAAGGCGTGGCCACCATCGACGAATCGGCCATCACCGGCGAATCCGCGCCCGTGATCCGCGAGGCCGGCGGCGACCGCTCGGCCGTTACCGGCGGAACGCGCGTGCTGTCGGACCGGATCAAGGTGCGCATCACCGCCGAGCAGGGATCGAGCTTCCTCGACCGCATGATCGCCCTGGTCGAGGGCGCCGCCCGCCAGAAGACGCCCAACGAACTGGCGCTTAGCGTCCTGCTGGCCGGTCTCACCCTGATCTTCGTGCTGGCCGTCGTGACCATCCCGAGCTTCGCCACCTATGCGGGCGGCGCCGTCTCCGTCGTCGTCTTGATCGCGCTGTTCGTCACCCTGATCCCGACGACCATCGGCGCGCTCCTGTCGGCCATCGGCATCGCCGGCATGAACCGGCTGGTGCGCTTCAACGTGCTGGCGACCTCCGGTCGCGCCGTCGAGGCGGCGGGTGACGTCGACACGCTGCTGCTCGACAAGACCGGCACCATCACGCTGGGCAACCGCCACGCCACGCGGTTCATCCCGGTGACAGGCGTGACCGAGGAGGAAGTCGCCCGTGTGGCCCAGCTCGCAAGCCTGGCCGACGAGACGCCGGAAGGCCGCTCTATCGTCGTGCTGGCCAAGGAGAAATACGGGCTGCGCGGCGTCGACGTGGCCGATCTGCACGGGCAGTTCGTGCCGTTCACGGCGCAGACCCGCATGAGCGGCGTCGACCACGAGGGCGCGGTGATCCGCAAGGGTGCGATCGATTCGGTGATCGAGCATGCGCGCTCCCTGGGGGTCGTTCCGCCGGTCGAGGAAGTGAACCGCATCGCCTCGACCATCGGCAAGGAGGGCGGCACGCCGCTCGGCGTGTCGCGCAACGGCCAGATCGTGGGCGTCGTGTACCTGAAGGACATCGTGAAGGGTGGCATCCGCGAGCGCTTCGCCGAGCTGCGCGCCATGGGCATCCGCACCGTCATGATCACCGGCGACAATCCTCAGACGGCAGCGGCGATCGCCGCCGAAGCGGGCGTCGACGACTTCCTCGCGCAGGCCACGCCCGAGGCCAAGCTCCGACTGATCCGCGAGGAGCAGGCCAAGGGCAAGCTGGTGGCGATGTGCGGCGACGGCACCAACGATGCGCCGGCGCTCGCCCAGGCCGATGTCGGCGTCGCCATGCAGACCGGCACCAATGCCGCCCGCGAGGCCGGCAACATGGTCGATCTCGACAGCGACCCGACCAAGCTCATCGAGATCGTGGCGATCGGCAAGCAGTTGCTGATGACACGCGGCGCACTCACCACCTTTTCCATCGCCAACGACGTGGCGAAGTACTTCGCCATCATTCCGGCCATGTTCATCGCCTTCTACCCGCAGCTCGGCGTGCTGAACGTCATGGGCCTGGCGACGCCGCAGAGCGCCATCCTGTCGGCTATCATCTTCAACGCCCTGATCATCGTGGCGCTGATCCCGCTCGCCCTGCGCGGCGTCCAGTACCGCCCGAGCCGCGCCGCCGAGCTGCTGCGTCGCAACCTGCTTATCTACGGCATCGGCGGCCTGATCGTGCCCTTCGTTGGCATCAAGCTGATCGACGTGGTGGTCGCGGCCAGCGGCCTCGCCTGAAGGAGAGTGTCATGCTGCGTCATTTCCGTGCTTCGCTCGTCATGCTGGTCCTGATGACCGTCCTGCTGGGCCTCGCCTATCCGCTCGCGATGGCCGGCGTCGCGGGCGCCGTCTTCCCGCGCCAGGCCGCGGGCTCGCTGATCGAGAAGGACGGCAAGGTCGTGGGCTCGAGCCTGATCGGCCAGTCCTTCACCGGCGAGACCTATTTCCACGGCCGGCAGTCGGCCACGACCGACACCGATCCGGCGGACCCGAGCAAGACCGTGCCGGCGCCCTACAACGCGGCCAACTCGATGGGCTCCAACCTCGGGCCGACCTCCAAGGCGCTTATCGACCGCGTGAAAGAAGACACCGACAGGCTTGGCAAGGGTGTGCCCGTGGAGCTCGTGACGACCTCCGGCAGCGGTCTCGACCCGCACATCTCGCCCGAGGCGGCAGCCTGGCAGGTCGCTCGCGTCGCCAAGGCGCGCAGCCTGCCGGAAACCCAGGTGCGGGCCCTGGTGGCGCAGAACACCGAAGGCCGCATGTACGGGCTGCTGGGCGAACCGAGGGTCAATGTGCTGCAGCTCAACCTTGCGCTCGACGCGCTGGCGAAGCGGTGACAATGATCCGGGTGCATGGCCACCGCTGCTGACGACCTCCGGCCCTCGCCCGACGCGCTCCTGAAAGCGGCGGAGAAGGAGTCGCGCGGCAAACACAAGATCTTCCTCGGCGCCGCCCCCGGAGTCGGCAAGACGTACGAGATGCTGTCGACGGCCCACCGTCGCCTGCGCGAAGGCATCGACGTGGTGGTGGGCGTCGTCGAGACGCACGGCCGCGCCGAGACCGAGGCCCAGCTCACCGGCCTCGAGATCGTGCCGCGCCGGTCCGTCGAATATCGCGGCCGCACGCTCGAGGAAATGGATCTGGACGCGATCTTGAAGCGTCGGCCGGCTTTGGTCCTGGTCGACGAGCTCGCCCACACCAATGCCGAGGGCAGTCGTCATCCCAAACGATACCTCGATGTCGAAGAGCTACTGGCAGCCGGCATCGACGTCTATTCAACCCTGAACGTCCAGCATATCGAAAGCCTCAACGACGTGGTCGCGCGGATCACGCGCATCCGCGTGCGTGAGACCGTGCCGGACCATGTGGTCGACGCCGCCGACGAGGTGGAACTGATCGACCTGACGCCGGCCGACCTGATCGCCCGCCTCGCCGAGGGCAAGGTATATGTCCGCGATCAGGCGCAGCGTGCCCTCCGCCATTATTTCTCGCCCGGCAATCTGACGGCATTGCGTGAGCTGGCGCTCCGGCGCACCGCCGTGCGCGTCGACGAACAGATGCGCAGCTATATGCGCGAGCATGCCATCATCGGGCCATGGGCCGCCGGCGAGCGGGTGGTCGTCTGTCTCGATCCCGGACCGGGCGCGGCAAATGCCGTGCGTGCCGCCAAGCGCAGCGCCGACGCCCTCGATGCCGAATTGATCGCTCTTTATGTCGAGACCGATCGTCATGCCACGCTGTCGGAGGTGGAGCATGCTCGCCTCGCAGAGGCGATGCGCTTGGCGGGCCAGCTTGGTGCCGAGGTCGTCACGGTGCCGGGCCATTCGGTGGTCGACGAAATACTGGCCTTCGCCCGTTCACGCAACGCGACACGGGTCGTGGTCGGCAAGTCTCGGCGGTCGCGCTGGTTCGAACTGCGGCACGGCTCGGTGGTAGACGAATTGGTGCGCTCGGGTTCGGGCCTCGCCGTCGAGGTCGCGCCCTCGACGGAAGTCGAGCAGAAGGCCGGCCCGCGCGACTGGTTGCGCGACGTGCCGCTGACCTCGGGGCCCTATCTCGAAGGCACGCTGACGACGGCGGTCGCGACGGCGGCCGGGGTTCTGATCGACCGCCTGGTCGAGCTGCCCAACATTTCGCTGGTCTATGTCCTGCCCGTTCTCTTCTCCGCCGCGCGCCACGGGCTGGTGCCGTCACTCTGGGTTTCGGCGCTGAGCGTTACCTGCTTCAACTTCTTCTATCTGCCGCCGCTCTACCAGTTCACGATCGCCGATCCCGCGAATGTCATAGCGCTCTTCCTGTTCGTCGTCGTGGCGGTCATCGCCAGCGCGCTGGCCGCCCGGACCCGAATGCAAACCGAATCGGCTCGGCGCGAGGCGCGGACCACGGCGGGGCTCTACGCCTTCAGCCGCAAGATCGCGGGCGTGGTCGATCTGTACGATCTGCTGTGGATCGTCGTCACTCACCTTGCTCGGTTGCTCAAGGCCGAGATCGTCGTGCTCATGCCGGAGGCGGGAGAACTCGCCACTCGAGCCGCCTTTCCGCCGGACGGAGCCTTGAATGAGGCAGACCTCGCCGCCGCGCGCTGGTCGTGGGATGCCGACCGGCCGGCCGGGCGCGGTACCGATACCCTGCCCGGCGGGCGGTGGCTGTTCGTACCCGTTCGCACCAGCCGCTCGGCGATTGCGGTCATTGGCGTGCTGCCGAACAAGGAGGGGCATGAGTTGACGGCCGGCGAGCGCCGTTTGCTGGAGGCTGTCGGCAACCAGGCTGCCGTCGCCATCGAGCGCGTGACGCTCGCCGAGGATATCGACCGCGCCCGCCTGGGGGCGGAGCGGGAGCGCCTGCGCTCGTCCATGCTCACCTCGGTGTCACACGACCTGCGCACGCCGCTCGCCTCGATCATCGGCGCCCTCTCCAGCCTGCGCAGCTTCGGCGAGCGATACGATGCGGCGGCGCGCGAGGACCTGCTGGCGACGGCACAGGGCGAGGCGGAGCGTCTCGACCGCTTCGTGGGCAACCTGCTGGACATGACGCGGCTCGATGCCGGCGCCATTTTCCCGAAGCGCGAGGCTGTCGAAGTGGGTGACCTCGTCTCGACCGTCCTGCGTCGGGCCGAGCCCCTCCTGTCCGGTCACCAGGTAGCCTCCGCGGTGGCCACGCATCTGCCGGCCCTGCAGCTCGATTTCGTGCTGGCCGAGCAGATCCTGTTCAACCTGCTCGACAATGCCGCCAAGTACTCGGCGGCGGGTGGTCGGATCTCCGTGGAGGCGAAACGTTCGGGCGCCCACGTCGAGATCGTCGTGCGGGACGAAGGACCGGGCCTTGCCGAGGCCGATCTCGAACGCATCTTCGACAAGTTCTATCGCGCCGAATCGGGTGACCGGCGCCGTGCGGGTACGGGCCTGGGGCTCGCCATCGCCCGTGGGCTTGCCGAGGCGATGGGCGGAACGCTCTTGGCGCGCAATCGCGGCGATCGCAGCGGGGCGGAGTTCGTGGTGAGTTTTCCGGTGTTCTCCAATGACGGCTGACGGCGCAACCATCCTGATCGTCGAGGACGAGCCGCCGATCCGGCGGCTCCTGCGTACGACGCTCGCGGCGCAGGATTACCGCGTCGTGGAGGCCGGGACCGGCGCCGAAGCGCTGCCGGCGATACGCCACCACCGGCCAGACCTGGTGCTGCTGGACCTCGGCCTGCCCGATCGCGACGGGCTCGACTTGATCGCCGATATCCGCAAGCTCGGGCCGGTGCCCATTGTCGTCCTGTCGGGTCGCGGCGAGGAAGCGGCGAAGGTGGCGGCCCTCGACTCGGGCGCAGACGACTATGTCACCAAGCCGTTCGGCGCCGAGGAACTGATGGCACGATTGCGCGCGGCGCTGCGCCATCGGCTGCAGGAGCAGGGGGCGGATCGTGGTTACGCCAGCGGCATGCTCAAGGTCGATCTGATCCGCCGCTTGGTCGAGCGCAACGGCGAGGCGGTGAAGTTGTCACCCAAGGAGTACGACATCCTCGAACAACTCGCGATCCATGCCGGCAAGGTACTGACCCATCGCCACCTGTTGCGCGAAGTGTGGCGCGACGAAACGGTCGATCCGCAATACTTGCGGGTCTACATCCGCCAGCTTCGCCAGAAGATCGAGACCAACCCGGCCTCGCCGCAGCACGTGCTTACAGAACCGGGTGTCGGATACAGACTGGTCTGAGGGACCTCGTGCTTCTCTAGAAAGCACACTCCGCGCGCATGGCGGGCGAGATGGGATCGGCCGGCATGTTGAGTTTGCAGTGATAGTCGAACGAGCTCCGATACTGAGCGGCGATGCGGGCCTTGGCCTGGATGGGCAGCGCTACGCGCTTGTTGCGGCGGTCGATCTGCTGGCGGCCGTAACCGATGTTGGTGCCGTCGGGGAAATAGGCATCGAAGAAGGAATGGCCGGCCGTGGAGGTGAACTCGACGGTCAGGATGGCGCCATCGATACAGTCGAAGCGCGGCCCGCTCTTCAGAACGCCGGTCTCGGTGTTCTTTCCGGAAGGAGTGGAGACGGTCCAGGTCGAGATGGCGCCCGCCTTGGTACTCTCGGCTTTGAGGACGCCACAGGCCAGGCCGCTGGGCAGGGGTGGGTTCGCCGGCTTGCCGGCCGTCTGGGCATGTACGGGCCCGGCGAAAAGGAGCGCCGCCAGAGGCAGCAAGAACCGCATCTTCATTTCGGCAGACCGTCCAGCGCCTTCTTCGCATCGGCGTCGTTCTGGGCCGCAGCCTGCTGCAGCCAGACTTTGGCCTTGGCCACATCGGCCGTCAGTCCGGCGCCACCCTTGGCGAGCAGCAGCCCGAGTTTGCGCTGCGCCTCTACGAGACCCGTCAGCGCGGCGCGCTCGTACCAGTCCGCCGCCCGGGCGCCATCGTGCGGGAAGCCTCCCTTGGCCGGCTGCGTTGGATCGTAGAACGATGCCAGTTCGACCTGGGCCGCGACGTTGCCCTGGTCGGCGGCCTGGCGGAACACCAGGAAGGCGGCAGCGAAGTCACCCGCCTTGGCGAATTCCTGCGCCTTGGCGAGCATCGCCTCGGGCGCCGGCCTGGTCGCCAGATACTCCGCCACCGTCTCGCGCACCGATTTCGCCGGCGGTTGCACGGCGGGCGGCTGCAGCGGTGTGGGGGCGGGCGGCGCCGTTGCGACGACGGGCTCCGGCGGATGGAGGTGGTTCGTCCAATAGTAATAGCCGCCGCCCACAGTCAGGAGCACCAGCACGGCGGCGATCATCCATCCCGTCGCGCCGGAGCGCGTCGGGACATCGGCCATGGGATCGCGCGCCGCCCGGAGGTCGGGACGAGGTGGCGGCGGAGGCGGAGGGGGGTCCGGCGCGATTTCCAGCGGCGGTTGCAGGTCCGGCTCGGGCGCAGGAGGCGGCGACTGCCGGCGGCGGAGCCGCACGGTGTCGTCGTAGCTGCCCGAGGCGCCAGCGGCGCCGGACGTCAGCATCGCGGGCCATGCCACAACCGTCGTGCCCACGACGCCGATGTCGGGCTCACGCACGCGCAGGCGGACGGTCGCGATGCCGGCCAACCGGTCGCAGATTTCGGGACCGAGATGGAATTCGAGGAGGTCGCCGTTGCGCCGCACCTCATCGGGCATCAGCCAGGTCTCAGTGCGGCGCCAGCCATCGTCGGCCAGGTGTGTATCCGGCCCCTGCTGGCGCTGGATCGAAATCGTGAGCCCCTCGGGAGCGGCGTCGAGTTCGCTCACGCGCAACAGCGCGTGACCGGGCTCCGGCAGCGGGGCGATGGTCGCGCGAACGGGCATCGAAACGCTCTACGCCGCCACGGTGCGCAGGATGGCGCCCAGCCGGTCGTTCTGCTCGGGCGTGATCTCGCGTCCACCCTCGTAGCCGACATTGTCCATGGCGAGCTGCAGGAAGGCACGCATCCAGTCCTTGCAGTAGTCGGCGTAGATCGGCGCCGGATTCTCGCTGAGCTGCGGGGTGCCGTCGACCATGATCGTCGTCTGCTCGAACACGCGCCGAAGCGGTGCGTTGGGCGGCAGGCCCGGCCGCTGGTCGAGCGGCAGCTTGTCGAAGCCCAGCGCGCTCACATAGCCGTTCAGCGCCGAGGAGGCCGTGCGCACCTGACGCTCGGCGATCTCCTCCCATTTGGCGTTGGCGGCATTCTCCAGCTCGCGCACCTCGTGGGAGAGCTGGTCGATCAGCTTCAGCCGATGCGCGCCCACGATCAGCTCGTCGATCAGCCAGCCGAGATGCTGGCGGTCGACGCCGAAATGCGACAGCGCCTTCTCGTCGGCCCCGACGCGGCGCATGTTCTCCAGCCAGTAGTCCGCGGCCTCGCGGGCGAAGCGCTCGGCGCGATCCTCGAGCACGCCGGCCGGTGCCGCGGTCCGGCCGGTGTCCTCGCCGAACACGTCGGCGAAGATGGCGCCGAGGTCGATCGAGGCGCCGGTCGACGCCGCCGCCGCCGGGGTCTTGCCGTTCCGGTCCGCACCCTCGTCCGACAGACGCGCAGTGGCGATGCGGAAATAGATCTCGCGCAGGGCCGTGTCGGCGACCTGCAGGGCGGCGACGAGCTCGCCGAACAACTGCTGCTGGATGACGTTGGCGAGGCCGCGCAGGACCGTCTGAACGAGGTCGCGCTTCTTGGCGCGGGCATCGCCGTCGGAAGCGCTGTGGAAGCCGGCCAGGCGGTCGACCAGGCGGCGCAGCTGGACTTCGAGCTGACCCCGCACCTGGGCGCGCTTGATCGCCGGATCGCACACCGGGATCAGGCTCTTCACCAGGTAGGCCACGCCGCCGTCGTTGGCGCGGAAGGCCTCGTCCCAGGCCAGCGCTGGATCGGCGAAGTGGCGCCGCACATCCTCGTTCTCGACGAAATGGCGGCGCAGTTCGTCGGCGCGTTGGGCGAAGGACTGGGCGATGCCGACTTCGCGGCCGCCGTCATAGTCCATCAGCCGTTCGTCGATGACGGTCGGGTTGCGCAGCCAGAAGCTGTTGTTGAAGGGCCTGCCGTTCCAGTCGAGCGGCCACTCGCCACGGAAGTTGTTGACCAGCGAGTTGCCGAGACGCGCGCTCCAGCGCAGGCGGCGCGATTCCTCGGTCTCGCCGGCCTTCTGCTCGAACTCGCGGTCCATCTTGGTCAGCACCAGGAACAGCGCGTTCTTCTGCCTGGCGCGGTCCGCCGGTGTGGCGCCGATCGTCTGGTCGATCCAGGCCGACATCATGTCGGAGAGGTCGCGCACTTCCTGATTACCGTCGGGGATGCACAGGAGGATCGCGCTGAGCTCGCGCTCGGCCGAATAGCGCTGGAAGAGATAGGCGACCTTGCCGCGCAGCAGCAGCTCGCGCAGCGGGTTGGCGCCTTCGGCCACGCCCTTCGACTTGGCGACATCGTCCAGATTGGCAAGCTTCAGGCGCGAGCGGGCGCCGGGAAAATCGAGCAGGTCGGTATGGTCGAAGAAGTCCCACGGCTTTTCGTCGATCGCGACGTTCAGCTCGGCGGTGAGGGCACAGACCAGCGAGCGCGGCAGGCGGGCGTCGGCCGCCGAGCGGCCGTCGGCCCGGCGCGGGCGCACTAGAAGGGGATCGTCCGCATCGGCGCCCAACCGGTCGAGCGTCAACACGTCGACGATGCTCTTCTCGCGCGGGATCAGCGCATCCATGCCGAGCAGCGCCTCGGGCGCGTGGCCGAGCTTCTGCAGCCCGTCGTAGAGGGTGAGATAAAGATCGGTGAAAGGCTGGAAGTCGTACCACAGGACCGACCAGAGACGGGCGCGATCCTGGCCCGACAGGCGTGGCGCAAGATCGATCGCCTCGCGCCAGAAGTCGGTACGCAGCTCGGCGGTGACGCCGGCGAAGAAGGTGTCGAAATACTCGATCAGGTCGAGCACGTCGTCGGAATCGAGATCGCCGACCGGCGACGGCTGGGCTTTGGCGCGCAACTCCGACAGGCGCTTGCGGATCGCCGCGCCATCGGGCCGCACGAACTCGGCCTTCTGGTGATCGAAGTCGAGCAGGAAGGAATTGCCCAGGATCTTCACGATGTCGGTCTGCGTGAGCAGCCGCACCTTCACCGGGAAGTCGGGCGAGCCGTCGCTCAGGCCGAGGCCGAAGCGCGTGACCAGGCCGGTCGACTCGCGATTGCCGGGCGGGTTGATCTCGCGCAGGAAGTCGTAGGTCCTGTCGGCGAAGCGCGCCTGCAGCGGCCGGCCGTCGCGGCTCGCCAGGATCGAAACGAGGTACGACTTGCCGGCCTGGCTGGGGCCGAAGACGCCCACGCACATGCGGCGCCGGGCGGCGCGCGCGAGCTTGCGGCTCTGGTTTCGTACCTTCTGCAGCTCGCTCACCAGCGATGGCGCCTGCTGCGCCACGGTCGGCGACTGTTCGGCGGCGTCCCTCAGCCAGGCCACGCCCTCGCTCGCGGCGACGGCCAGCGCCTCGCAGTCCTGGGCCAGCTTGAGATCGACTGTGTCCATGATCTTTCCCGAGGGTCCCTTAGCCGGTCTTGAGCATGCCGGTGTCGAGCCAGTAGCCCTCCCGGCGCGGCAGTGTCTGGAGGCGGAGCGTCAGGCGGTCGAGAGCGACGGCGCGGCCATCGCGATTGGTCACCTGCCGCAGGCGGAAACGTTCGACGTCGCCCGATTCCTTGTCCTTGGGTTTCACGCGGGCGAGCGTGATGCGGAACGGCGTCTCGCGCGCATGCCGTTCGGCATATTCCGGCTTGGCGAACTCGAGGGCATAGAGTCGCGCCGCGGGCCAGCGCACCAGGTCGAGCTGTCGCGCGCCCAGCCACATCGGGCCGCGGAACTCGAAGGCGACCTCCGGCAGCTCGAACTCCCGATTGTCGAGGTCGACGTCGCGGAAGATCAGATCTTCCTTCTGCAGGCGACCGCCGCCGTCGAGCTTGCCGATGAACCTGGCGATGCTCCTGGAGCGCAGCAGGTCGGAGCGGAAGGAGAAGTCCGGAAGCTGCGACTGGGCGAGGGCGGCGATCATTGCGCCTACCGCGACGGTCGTCTTGGGATCCTCGACCCGCAGGCGGGCGTCGCGGAACGGATACCAGGCGCCGACGCGATACTCGTGCAGCGAGATCACCCGCTCCGGCGGCAGCGGCAGCAACTCCATCACCAGCGAGCGGATGCCCGGTAGGCGCGACGGCCGGCCAGACAGCAGCAGCACGTCGCAATCGTAGGCGTGGACGATCTCGGCAAGCGGCGCCAGCACGCGGCCCATCTCGGCCCGCACCGTCTTGTCGAGGCCCGGCAGGTCGACCGGGAAGACGACTTCGCGCAGATCGAAGTTCTGGGCGCCACGCTTGCGTGCCGCCTCGTTCACGAAGATCACGACTTCCTCGGAGGGTTTGGCGCCCCCCGGGAAGAAGGTCTCGTAGGCGCGCGGCTCGGCTGCGACGACACCCGAGGTCGGATCGTAGGTCTCGGCGGCACGCAGGAACTCGAGCGCGAGCGGATGGGCGATCTGAAGCGCGAACTGCTGGCGCAGGTTGCGCTGGATCACGTCCTCGCCGCCACGATCGCCCCCTACCAATTCGGCCATCAGGTCGGCCGGGTTGGCGATGCCCGCGGTGCGCAGGGCCGCCTCGATCGGCGGCAGCACATGGGCTTGCACGACGCGCAGCAGGATGTCGTCGCCGGCGACGCTGAAGCCCTCGCGGAACTTCTGCTCCGGGAACAGCGTGACGGACGTGCCGGCGCCTTCCAGGCGATAGGAGTTGATGATCAGGTCGGTCGTACCGCCGCCCACGTCGATGCTCGCGATGTTGAGCACGTCCTCGGGCGGCTTGCCGCGCGGCTTGCGGGTGACATGGAAGAAGCGGCGGGCGTCGCCGCCGAAGTTGCGCGCGACTTCGGTGTAGAGATAGACGAGCTGCGTGCAGCTCGCCTCGTCCCAGTCGGTGAGCACGCGCGGGGCCGGCGCCGCGGGATCGTCGAGCTTCCAGCCCATCATCATCCAGACGAGGTCGCGGGCCGCTTCGGCGCGCTTGCGGAAGATCAGGCGTTCGGCGAGCGGCATGCCGGTCGGCAGGGTGAGCACGATGCGGCGCAGGCGTCTCGGCGTCTCGGCGTGTGCGCGCCGGCCGCGCTGCTGCGGCGAGTTCATCAGCATCAGCGCCTGCAACAGCACTTCGCTGAGCACGAAGGTCATCACCGAGGAGCGCGAGTAGAGCGGCTCGAACACCGGCAGATGGTCAGCGGAATCGGCGTCGGGATCGACCAGATGCAGCGGCTCGCCCTTCTGGTTGACGAGCTGGGCCATCGGCCCGGCGGCGGCCGGCATCGCCGTCTGGTCCTGGGCATAGGCGACATTGAAGCGCCATTCGCGGGTCTGCGGCTCCTCGTCCCACAGGTAGCGCTTGGGACTCGACATGCCGGTATTGCCCTCGGTGCCGCGCCGGCGGGCCGCCAGCCGCGTCGCCTCCGGCCCGACCCGCGTCATGGTCGGCCACACGAAAGCGTCGGCGCGTCCGCCGAGACGGGAGAGGTGGTTCTTGCCGAACCAGGCCTGCGCGAACTCCACGCGCGATTCGAACGGCCGCGTGTGCACGATCTCGGGATGCGAGAGATCGCGAAGCGCGAGTTCGTAGGAATCGTTCAGGTTGACGCCCAGCTCGCCGGCCGCCTCGATCAGCAGTCCGCAGGTGCGCGAATTGCCGACGTCGAGCACGAGGTCGACTTCGATCGCGCCGCGGCCGGGCCGCTCGGCATCGCCCACCAGTTTCACCGGCGGGAAATGCACGGCGGTGGCGAGCAGGCCGAGGAAGGCGAGATAGCGCGCCGTGGCCTCCTGCGGCTTCTGCTTGATGTCGTTGTCGATTTCCTCCGCGGTCGCGCGCGGATGAAGCTCTTGGAACAGCTCCTCGAGCCACTGCACCATCCAGCTCTGGCGCAGCAGCCAATGGTTGGCGCGCTGCTGCGGCGCCAGCGCGAACAATGCGCCCGAGGTCACGTCCTTTGGCGACGGGGCGAGATAGGCGCGGCCCTCGGCCTCGGCGATCAGGCCGGTGTCGAACGCCAGAACCGCGCGGTAGCGGTTGCCCTGCTCGTCGCGATAGCCTTGGCCGTAGCGCGCCTCGAGATCGACCACGCGCACGCGCGCCCAATCGGCCGGTCCCTCGCGGAACTGGTTGTTGGGCCGCACCTGCAGGAACGGCACCGGCACCCACTTGTCGAGAAAGGGTGCGAGCGCGTCCTTCGCGGTGATGACGAGGTTCGGATCGGCGGCGCGACGGCGTCCGTTCTCGACCACCTCGTACTGGCCACGGCCCTCGTCGAAATCGAGCTGCACCAAATCGTCGACCGCGTTCGAGGCGGCGGCGTCATGGAAGCCCCATTCGCGGACCTTGAGGCGCACGGGATCGAAGCCGAAGTCGAGGAACTGGATGCCGGAGCGGGCAATCAGCGTCGTCGGGCTGGGATAGCTGGGCAGGCGTGCGAGGTCGCTCATGTCACTCCGGTACGGCGATCAACGTCTGTATGTAAGGACTCATCGTCCTATCTGCACCTGATAGCTGCGCGAGTCGCCGGGCTGGCTGCCCTTGCATTGCGCGGCGCCATCGGGACCGATCTCGCAGTTCACCGTGTTGCGGGCATATGTCCTGCCATCGCTGCAGCGCGGATTGCTCTTCTCCTCGATCACCAGCTTGGTGCCGTCCCAGCGCGCCTCGGCGGGGGCCTCGCAGGTGGCGCCGTTCTTCTGCGTGAACGACACCTTGCCCTTGCCCTTGTCGTCGAGCGTATAGTTGGGACGCAGATCCCTCTCGCCGGTCGCGGTGGCGAGGCCGGTGCGCGAGCGCCAGTCGCCCTTCAGGAAGGCGAGGTCCTGCTTCTGCTTGGCCTCGGGCGGCACGACCATCGGCTTGGGTTCGTCCTTGCGGTCGTTCCGGGCATTGCCGCCCGAGTCGTTCTTCGGGTCGCTCTGCGCCTTGTCCTTCTTCTGCTCGTCCGGTCCCTTGATGCCGGCGCCCTTGGCATCCGGACCGTTCGGATCCTTCGTCGAATCGTTTGCGGCGATACCGAGATCGGGACCGGCTCCGCGCTCGATCGGCGGCCCGCCGACGGAACCGACGATCACGCCGCCCGGTCCGATGACGCCGGCGGCGCAATCGCCGCCGCGGCGCGACAGCTCGTCGGCGAGACGGGCCAACTCGAGGCGCAGTTCCTCATTGTCCCGCATCAGGGTTGCGACACGAGTCTGTTGCAGCTCCATCGGCTGGCGGACGGCAAATCCCAAGGCGCGCTCGCGTGCCTCCGCCTCGATATAGGGCTCGATGCGAGGCAGATAGGGCCGCACCAGCCAGGCCAGCAACGCCAGGACGAGCATCAGCACGACACCGAGCAGCAACCACTGCCACCATACGGTGCGCGGTGCCGCGACGGCGGCCAAGGCTGGCGCCGACGCCATGACTGCTTCCGGCCGTCCGAGTTGCGGCGCCGCGGCGACGCGTGGCGCGACGGCTGGCGGCAGGCTCGGCAGGAACACGCCGGGGAGAGCGGTATCCGCAGTGAAGCCCCAGAAGGTCATCACGGGACGTCCGTCCACGACATAGAGCGTATCTTCACCCGGCGCCGTGAGTGCGTGACGCAGAAGGCGGGCGAAGTTGCGTTCGGCGCTGGAGCGGTCCACCGCTTCCATCTGGGTCGCCAGACCTGCGATCTCGCCGTGCAGTCGGTGGACCGTGTCGAGGATCTCGCGGCGCTCGGCTTCGCCGAGATCGCCCAGGCGCTTCACATCGCCGTCGAATGGCGCATACCAGTTGATCGTGCGACCGCTCGGCTCGGCCTCGGGGAGGGCGAGCAGATCGGCGTGATCGCGCGAGAGACGCGCGGCAATGGCAGCGCGCAATTGTCCTGCCGCGCGCCAGACGGGATCGCCGGCGAGCCCGAGCGCCCGGTACCGCTGCAGCGGTTCAGTGACGAGTAGCGGACCCGCGGCCATCTCAGCCCCTCACCGTCTGCTGCCACGCGGGCAGGATATGGCGTAGTTCCAGCGCGTGCCCCATTGTTCACCCGTTACGATCACGTCGACCGAATAATCCCCGCCGACCGGATTCCAGTCGAACCCGAAGCCGCCGCGGCCGCTGCGCGGGCCGCCGGTTCCGGCAAGCTGTTGCCCACGATAGAATACCTTGATGTCGTCGGGGCGCTGGAAGAGCTGATAGTTCAACGCCACGAAGCCGGGCTTGTCGCCGAGATAGTGCCTGTTGCGAGTCACGCCCTCGCCGCCGGAGTCACCCGACCAGTCACAGGGAAGTTGGCCCGGCGGCGGCCGATTGACCGGCGGCGCGGACGCCTGCTGGGGCGGCTGCGGTTTGGGGGGAGGAGGCGGCGGCGGTTTCGGCGGTTCGGCCTTGGTTACCGGGGGCGGGGCTGGTGGCGGCTCGATCGGCTTGCACTGTTCGAGCTTGTCCTTCAATTCGACTTCCAGCGATGCGAGTTCGGCCTTGAGTTTCCGTTCCTCGTCGCCGGCCGATTCGAGCGCCGCCTTGAGCAGCGGTGTCGGGTCGGGCGGGGCTTCGGGCGCGGGCGGTGCCGGCGTCTCGAGCGTCGCCACGTTCAATGTGGGATCGACCGGCACGCAGGTCCGTAGCAGCCACGAGGTCAGGAGCAGCAGCAGGAGGAGCAGCAGGCCGAACAGCAGAGCCCTCACCCACGGCGCCCAGCCGACGATCTCAGTCGCGGGCAGCATCGCCGCCGGAGCGCTGGCGAACATCGCCTGCGGGATGGCTGCCGGAGGGACGGTAGCCAACTGGAAGGTCTGCAGGCTCGCCACCGCGTCGGCTTCGTAGCCCCAGGCGACGATCACCGGTTGCCCGTCGACGACGAATACGAAATCGTCGGAGGGGCGCGACGTCGAGAGTTCGAGCGAGCGCCCGATCAGCCGTGCCTCCTCGCTGGTCTGCGAGCCCATGAGCTGCGCGCCCAGCGACCGGATGGCGGCGAGATGATCCTCGGCGATGCGCAGGACTTCCGCGCGCTGCGTCTCATCCAGTTCGGCGAGGCGCTGGACGGTACCGCTGCGCGCCGCGTACCAGTCGATGCCGTCGCCGGATTCGCGAAGCTGCGGATCGGCCAGCAGGTCGGCCGGTCCGTTGCCCAGGCGACGCCGGATGACGGACAGCAGCTGGCCTGCGACCGCATGCAGCGGTTCGCCCCGCACGCCCAGCGGGCGCACGCCCAGTCGGGTCGTAATCAACAGAGTGGGGCGTTCGCCCATGGATGCCTGAGGTCGGACTTGTGATGGCTGGCTGAAGCCTCATAACATCGTCCGAATCCGGCGGGTTTATGTCGGATTGAACACCGAACCGCGGTGAATCAGCCGGGGCTGAGGAAGGCGGGCCCACCGGCCGCCTCGATTCGCACAATGGGTGTCGCAAACACGGCCGAGAGCCGCTCCGGATCGAGCGTCTGGCGGGTTGGCCCCAGATTTGTCACACGTCCGTGCTCGACGATGCCGACCCGGTCGGCATAGCGCGCCGCCATGTTGAGATCGTGCAGCACGGCGAGTACGCCCAACCCCCGGTCGACGCGGCGCCGGGCGCTGGCGAGGGCCGCATGCTGATGCGAGAGGTCGAGGCCGGTGATCGGCTCGTCGAGCAGAAGGAACGGCGTGGCTGCGGGATCGGCGTCGCACTGAGCCAGCACGCGGGCGAGCTGGACGCGCTGCCGTTCGCCACCGGACAGCACGGTGAAGGGCCGGTCGGCAAAGGCAAGTGCTTCGGTTTCCGCGAGCGCCTTCTCCGCCAATGCCTGCATCTGCCGTTCGGACAGGCTGCTGCGAAAAGCGAGCAGCCCCAACATGGCGATCTGCAGGCCGGTGAAGTCGAAGGCGACCGCCGAGTGTTGCGGCAGCACGGCACGGCGCCGTGCCAGCTCCAGCTTGGTCCAGTGCGTCAACGGCCGCCCGTCGAGCAGGATTTCGCCTGAGGACAGTATGCGGTCGCCTGCCAGCGCGCTGAGCAAGGTGCTCTTGCCGGCGCCGTTCGGTCCGATGATCGCCACGAACTCGCCCGGTGCGATGTCGATCGAAACGTCGTGCAGCAGCGACTTGGTGCGGGCGCGCACCTCGATGCCGATGGCCTGGAGGAGGTTCACAGTCCACCTCGCGCGGCGCGGCTGGCCAGCAGCCAGAGGAAGAACGGGCCGCCCACCAGGGCCGTGAGCACGCCGATCGGCAGTTCGGCCGGCGAGACCATGGTGCGGGCCAGCGCATCGGCCAGCACGAGGAACGCCCCGCCGAACAGGGCGGCGGCCGGCAGCAGCGTGCGGTGCGCGGGGCCGAGCAGCAGGCGCACGATGTGCGGTGCGATCAGGCCGACGAACCCAACGATGCCCGAAATCGCCACCCCGGCGCCGACCGCGAGCGCCACCTGGGCCACGAGCCGCTTCTTCAGCCGCTCGACATCTACGCCGACATGACCTGCCTCGCGTTCGCCGAGCGCCAGCGCGTCGAGCAGGTGCGCCGTCGGCAGCAAGGTCGGCACGCTGATCAGGAGGATGAGCATGGCAGGCGCGATGGCGACCCAGGTCACGGAACCGAAGCCGCCCATCGTCCAGAAGATGAGCGTGCGAAGCTGCTGGTCGTCGGCGACGAAGACCAGCATGCCGATGCCTGCGGACGTGAGCGCATTGATCGCGATGCCGGCCAGCAGCAGCGTGCCGACCAGCGTCACGCCATCGCGCGCGGCGATGCGATATACGACGACCGTAGCCGCGAGCCCGCCGAGGAAGGCGGCGATCGGGAGACACCAGGGGCGCAGGTCCGGTGGCACGACGTGCATCACCTTCTCGCCCAGCACGATCGTCGACACGGCGGCGAGGGCGGCGCCGCTCGACACCCCCAGCAGGCCGGGATCGGCCAGCGGATTGCGGAACAGGCTCTGCATCGCGGCGCCTCCGGCGGCGAGCGCCGCGCCGACGGCGAAGGCTGCAAAGACGCGCGGCGCGCGGATCGCGTAGAGGACGGCCGCCGTCGTGTCGTCGAGCGGCGCGCTCGACAGGCCGATGGCCGACAGGATCTGGCCGAAGCCGACGGGGAAGGCGCCGATGCAGAGGCTGGCCACCACGCTCGCCAGGGCGGCGAGCGCGAACAGCGGAATCGGGCGTCGCAAGGCTTGTGCGGTCACGGCGCGCGGGCGAGGTCTGGATGCAGCGCCATGGCGAGTTCACGGGCCGCCTGCGGCGTGCGCGGACCGAAGCCCAGCAGGAGCAGCGTATCGAACTCGATGATCCGGCCGGCCTTGCCGGCGGGCGTGCGGTTGAGCGACGGCTGGTCGAGGATCGCCTGCTTGCCGCCCATCGCGTCGACGGTCTGGCGTGTCACCAGAACGTAGTCGGCGCGAGACGCGATTACCGACTCGGGCGTCAGGGGCCGGTAGCCGGCATAGCCGTCGACCGCGTTGACGCCGCCTGCCAGCTTGATGATGCCGGCGGCGGCCGTATCGCGGCCGGCGGCTTGCGGCGCTCCGCCGGTCATCGAGAGCAGGAAGAGTACGCGCGGATGGCTCTTCACGGTTGCCAGCCTCTCCGCGAGCGACTGCATTGCCGAGCGTCCCCGATCGATCAGCGCATCGGCTTCGGAGACTTTGCCCGTCACCTTGCCGATGGCGGCGATCTTCGTGACCACGCTGTCGTAGTCGTAGTGATCGGGCAGGATCATGATCTCGATGCCCGTCGCCTTCAGCTGGTCGAGCGCACCCGCCGGGCCGGCTGCGGTCGTCGCGATGATCAGGGTCGGCTTCAGCGACAGCACGCCCTCGGCCGACAAGGCGCGCATGTAGCCGACCTGCGGCAGCTTTCGCGCGGCCTCGGGATAGAGGCTGGTCGTGTCGACGCCGACCAGCAGTTTCGCGGCACCCAGCGCATAGACGATTTCGGTGATGGAGCTGCCGACCGACACGATGCGGGGCGGCTGCTGCGCATTGGCGGGAAGCGCGGCGGTCGCCGCCGCGCCGAGTCCCATGCCGAGGACGGTGCGGCGCTTCATCACGAAGCTGCCTGCTTCTCGACGTTCGCGACGATGCTGCGCCATTCATCGAGCTCCGGCTTGCCGGGCTTGCGGGCGCCGAACATCAGCAGGATGTTGCGGTTGTGGGCGTCGAAGGCCTCGATCGAGGTGACGATGCCATCCTCGGTCGGCTTGCGCACCGAGAAGACGCGGGCGATGCCGTCTTCGCGCAGGTGCATGTTGAAGTCGGGATCGAGCACATTGAACCATCCGTGCGAATCGACCAGGCGCTTCACCGGGCCGGTATGGATCTGGATGCAGCCGCGGCTGCCGACGAAGACCATGATCGGCGTGCCGTCGGCGGAGGCGGCCTCGAAGGCGGCGCGCAGGGCGCGCACCGGCAGTTCGCGGGCGAGATCCTCGCCGACCAGGCGCAGCGCCTGGACGCGGCCGACCTTGAACGTGCCCAGCATGCCGAAGAACTCGTGCGTGTCCTTCATGCCGAGCCAGGCCGTGCGCAGGCCCGCGACGTCGATCTCGGCATCGGGGCGATCCACCGCATCGGGTGTGCGGGCGGCGATGTTCATGTCAGGCGTCGTCGCCGCGGCGTAGCGGGCGATCAGCGCGTCGAAGGCCGGCCGGTCGGTCTCTTCGGTGGCGTAGATCTTGTGCACGGCATCGCCGGCGCCGTCGAAGAATTGCAGGCTGAGCCGTTCGCCCTGCCGCAGCGGCTCGCGCACCGCGAAGCCGTGTTTCCAGGAGCCGAGGAACAGGCGGAGGTCGATGTCGGGGCCGAGCACGATGCCGTGCGGCGCCTTCACGTCGACCCCCTCGAAGCGGCCATGGCGCTCGTGCACGCAGTGTTCGTTGCGGGTGAGGCACATCACTCGGCCAACCTCCTGCATGTCGTTCAGGATGCCGCGCCAGTCGGCCTTCAACGGAGTCGCGGTCTTGCCGACGCCCAGCGCCACCAGCTCGGCTTCGCTGACGCCGAGTGTCGCGGCCGCGTCGCGGATGCGCAGGGCGGGCTTTTCGCCGCGCAGGATGTTCCAACGCGCGGCAAGGTCCGCATTCGAGGGTGAGAGCATCAGTCTGTCCTTTCAATGAAGACGAAAACGAACCGGGATTTCGACCCAGGCGGCGACCGGGCGGCCGTCACGGAGGGCCGGAAGGAAGTGCCAGCCGCGCACCGCGGTGAGCGCGGCGCGATCGAGCAGGGGGAAACTGCTGCTGCGCCACACCATGATTTCGGCGGCGGTTCCGTCGGGTTGGAGGCGGACGCGCACCATGACCTCGCCCTGCTGGCCGAGTTCGATCGACCGGGGTGGATAGACGGCCGGCGTGGGCGGAATCCGGAAGCGCGGCTTGCCCTCGAACACGACGAGCGACGAGGCGGCGGCCTGCTGCTGGGTGATGCTGTCGTTGCCGACGTCGGGGGAGGGAGCTCTCGTGACCGCGGCCTGTGTCGTCGGGCGCGGTGCGGACGCTGGCTTGGCGGCCGGTGGCTTGGGGGCGGGTGGCTTGGGCTTGGGGGGCACGACAGGCTTCAGCTCGGCGGCAGTCGGCGGCGGCGGTTCGTCCGGTGGAGGCAGCTCGACCTTGATCTCGGGTTCTGCGGCCGCGACTTCCTGCGGCGGCGGCGGATCCGGCTGGGGCGTCGGCGTCACCTCGGTCTGTTCGACGGGCGGCGTCGGCGCCTCGGGCTCGGGAAGCGGCGCCTCTTCGGCCCGTTCGACGGGAGGTGCAGGCGGCTCGGGCTGCCGTTGCGGCTCGGGAGTCGCTTCCGGCAGTTCGGCTTCGGCCGCCGGTCCGGGGGTAGGCGCCGCAAGGGACAGCTCGACCATCAGGGCGGCCGGCTGGTCGTCGCTGGCGTTGCTGCCGGAGGTGCCGGCGAGGAAGAGGGGAACGATGGCCAGCCCATGCAACGCAAGCGACAACGCCACCGGCACGCGAGGACCGCGTGCCGGTGGCGCCGGCTGTCGCTCGGCAGAGAGGCCTGCCGGGACTACCATTTGGCCACGAGGTTGACGCCGAAGTACCGGCCGGGCTGGGCGTAGAGGTCGAGCTGCGGATTTTGCGGCGAGATGCCGATCGTGTCCGGAGCGTTCCAGTACTTGGCGTTGGTGATGTTGAACGCGCCGGCATTGAACTTGAAGTGCTCGTTGACGACGTAGCCGACGGTGGCGTCCAGGTTGAAGTAGGCCGGCGCCTGGAAGTAGGTCGGGCTGCTGACCTGGGTATGGGCCGCCGCCACCGTGCCGATGAGTTGCGCCACGAGGCCCTTGTCGAAGCCGTAGCGGATGCGCGCCTGCGTGGTCCAGGGCGACACCGAATCGACCGGCAGGCCGGTCCTCGTGTCGGTGCCCTGCGCGAACGCGGTCCAGCCGGCGACCGCCCATTCCGGCGCGAAGCGGTACTCGCCGCGCGCCTCGATGCCCCAGATCGTCACGTTGGTGAGGTTGACGTACTGGAACTGGGTGACCGGGCCCACCATGCCGACGACGGTGGTTTCGAGGAAGTTGTTGTAGAGGTTGTAGAAGCCGGTGAGCTGCCAGCTCGATCCATCCTCGTACTTGCCGCGGAAGCCGACTTCGAAGGAATTGGCGGTCTCGGGCTTGAGGTTCGCGTTGGGCAGGATCTGGTAGAACGCCGCGGCGTTGGTGAAGCCGAAGTTCGCGTTGTCGTAAGGCGGCGCGCGGAAGCCCGTCGCGTACTGGAAGTAGCCCGAATAGGTGTCGTTGAAGTGATACAGAAGGCCGAGCTTGGGCGAGGCCGAAACGTAGGTGGTCGCCGAGGGCACGGCGTTGAGCGTGGCGCCGGTCGAGTTCCAGAAGTACTTATCGGGATTGGGCGTCATATTGTAGTAGTCGAGGCGCACCGCCGGGGTGATCTTCAGACGTCCGCCCAGTGCAGTGATCTCGTCCTGCACGTAGATGCCGGCCTGCACCGTGTCGGTGTCGGGAAAGTTCTTGTTCGGATAGGTCTCGCCGCCCACGGCGTTCGTGGTGGCGCCGGTCGTCAGCGTGATCTGCGTGCGGTTGCGCGGCCGGGTCGTGGTCGTCCAGGAGAAGCTCAGCCCGTAGGTGAAGAAGTTGTCGAGGCCACCGATGTTGCGATCGGTGTGCATCTGCAGCTCGGCGCCGCTCACGTTCTGCGTGTAGTAGAACTGCGAGGTACGGGCATTGCTCGGCACGACGCTGGCTGTTCCGCCGCGCAGCGTGTAGGTGTCGGCCTGCGTATAGACCGAGTTGAAGTAGGCGAGGAAGCTCAGCCGGTCGACGAAGCCGATCGGCGCGTTGTGCTCCCACTGGGCGCTGATCCGGTAGGTGTTGGTATAGTCCTGGCCCCATTCGTCGTAGATTCGGGCGAACAGGCTCGGGAAGGTGCCGATGGCGCTGAGCATGTTGGTGCTCTGGGCGCTCTGGTTGTAGGAGCCCGTGAGTCGGATCGTGTCGACTTCGGTCGGCTTGATGACCAGCTTGGCGAAGAAGTTGTTGTTGTACCAGGTCGTGGGATTCGGGCTGACCGTGGTCTGCGCCGGCTGGTACTCCTGGCCGTCGCGCCGCGTGTAGATTCCCATGAACTCGACGTTGCCCGAGCGCACCGCGCCGGTGAACGATTCGGAGAACTGCTGGTTGGCGCCGCTATAGGCGGCCTTGACGCTGGCATAGACGTCCTTGCCCGGTCGCATGTAGTCGCCGGGATCCTTGGTCGTGTAGGCCACCACGCCGCCGATCGCGTCGGATCCATAGAGCGCCGAGGCGGGGCCGCGGATGATCTCGACCCGCTTGATGTCCTCGAGGTCGGGCTGCTCTCGCGAGTAGGTGCCGGCGCCCTGGTTGCTGTCGGGGAAGTCGGGCGTGCGCATGCCGTCGACCATCAGCAGCACGCGGTTGCCGCCGATGCCGCGGATCACGAAGTTCTGGAAGCCGGCACGGTTCGGGTTGTTGCCGACGGTGACGCCCGGCTCGTTGCGAACCAGGTCGCGGACGTCCTGCATGTTCTCGCGATCGATGTTCTCGGTCGTGATCACGGAGACCGTGGCGGGCACGTCGTCGAGCGGTCGCCGGCTGCGCATCGCCGCCGTCGTCACGGCGTCGAGCTGGGTCGGAACGGCCTGGGCGGCCGGCGGGGCCTGTGTCGGATCGGCGGTTGCCGGAGTCGTGGGCGCTTGTGCCCAGGCGGGCAAACTGAAAGGTGCACTGATCGCCGTGGTGGCCATCAGCGCGTAGACGGTGCGCAGCTTCATTTGAGCCAGGTCCCCAAGAAAAAAAAGGACGCCTGGCTGGCAGGATTCCCCTCGCGGGACCGGCTGGCTGGGCAGTTTGACCGAGGAGGGATGGCCCCTCGGGGTGTCGATTACTTAGTCAGAATGAGCTTGTTCGAGGCGGTGAGCCGCAGTCGGTACATTACGGTGCCGTGGCGGATCACGAGTTCACGCCGTCCCTGCAGGAGCGCGGCGCTCTCGACGGCGGGAACGGTCACTTCCAGCCTGTCGCTCTGCGCATCCAATACACGGAGCGGCCGGGTCATGTCGTTCATGGCGTCTCTCACTGCGGTCGATAAAATAATTTGCGAACGACTCTCAATTGCATAAACTGTCCTTCCCGTCAAGCGCCTTCAACTTTCGGTGAGGCCATGCAAACCATTCAAGAACAGCGGCTTAGTGCCTTGCAGAGCGACCCGAAGTCGGGGTGCGGGAAGGTCAGCTGCGCCTGTGCCCTCCCGGTCAGCGAACGGTTCGTGCTGTGGGCGTTGCGCCAATGGCAGCAGGACCACGCGCTGCCGCGCGAAGGTTCGATCCTCCATCGCGGCTTCAAGGTCGCGGGCGTTCTCGAGGCCCTGCCGGACTTCGCGATCGCCATGGACGCGTTCCTGTTCGGCGCACGCCGCGCCATGGAGATCCACGTGCCGACCTGCTCGAGCGTCAGCCACGACGAAGCGGTGATGGTCGCGCTCTGCGGTCTCGCCCAGGCCGATCATGACGGCCCGCTGCTGGCGTCGCTCGACATCATGATGGCGCCCACCGCCTCCCGCGTGGCAGCGGTCCGCCTGAAGGCCTTCGCGGTCGCGCTCGCCGCCGCGGGCCTCAGAATCGCGCCGGCGGCCGGTGCCGCCGCCGGCCGCCTCAATTGAAGGGCGCCGCCATGACCGCGCCGACCCCCGATCGACTCTCCGACCTCCAGCACGCGATGCGCGTGATCGCGGACGCCGTCGAAGGCCTGCCTTCGCAGTGCCGCGATCTCGCCGGCAACGCGCTCCTCAACATCGCCGCCGAGGCGGTGACCCAGGATGTCGGATGCACCGAAGCCGGACGCATCTTCGCCCGTCTGGGCGACCTCCTCTCGCGTGGCGTGCAGCCGCCGGCCAGAGATGCGATCTCACTCACCGGCTTCGATGCATGACGATCGATTACGCCCGCACGATCCCGATCCTCGCCTCCCTCGACATCGCCGAGACCCGCGCCTTCTATGTCGACTGGCTGGGCTTCGCGGTCGGCTATCAGGACGGCAACTACCTGATCGTCAAACGCGACCACATGGAACTGCATTTTTGGAAGACCGACGATCGGCGGTTTCCCGAGAACACGTCGTGCTACATCCGCGGCGGCCAGGTGGCCGCGCTCCATGCGGAATATGCGGCCCGCGGCGTGCCTGAGCTGTCGCCGTTCCTGGTGCGGCCGTGGAACATGAAAGAGTTCTACATCCACGATCCCCACGGCAACCTGCTGAAGTTCGGTTGTGGCGAGTGGTAAGGCGTCAGATCTCGATGCGGCTGCCCAGCTCGACCACCCGGTTGGTCGGCAGGCCGAAGAAGTCGCCGGCGCTGGCTGACAGGCGCGACAAGGCCAGGAATATCTTCTCCTGCCAGCGCGGCAGCAAGGGTCTGCTGGCGTCCACATAGGTGTTGCGGCCGATGAAGTAGGACGTCCGCATCGGGTCGAACGGTATGCCCTTGTCTTCGAGCAGGGCGAGAGCGCTCGGCACATCGGGCTGCTCCATGAAGCCGTAATGCAGCGCGACCCGGTGCACGCCCTTGCCGAGATGCGTGACCTGGCTTCGGCCTTCGGACGAGACGAAGGGGATATCGGCGATCTGGATACCCAGCAGCACGACATGCTCGTGCAGGACCTCGTTGTGCTTCAGATTGTGCATCAGCGACCGCGGCGCATTGGCTGACGTGGCGGTGAGGTAGACCGCTGTGCCCTGCGGCCGGTGCACGCGGGCCGGGTTGATGCTTTCGAGCAGCGTCTCCATAGGCAAGGCATCGTCCTGCTCGCGCCTGGCCACGGCCGCCCGGCCGGTCAGCCAGGTCCACATGCAGAGGAAGATCACCGCGGCGATCGCCAGCGGCACCCAGCCACCGTCGAGGAACTTCAGCATGTTGGACGAGAGCAGGGCCACGTCGACCGCCATGAAGACGCCGAAGACGAGGAGGCTGAGTGGCCAGCCCCACTTCCAGTACTGAACCGCCAGAACGAAGACCAACGTGCTCGTGATCAGCATCGTGCCGGTGACGGCGATGCCGTAGGCCGAAGCGAGGTTGGTCGAGGACTTGAACGCCATGATCAGGACGACGACGCCCACCATCTGCAGCCAGTTTACCACCGGCAGGTAGACCTGCCCGAACTCGCTGGCCGAGGTATGCCGGATGTGGACCCTCGGACTGAGGCCGAGCAGGGCCGCCTGCTTGGCCATCGAGAAGGCGCCGGAGATCGTCGCCTGGGAGGCGATCACCGTCGCCGCAGTGGCGAGACCGACCAGCGGATAGAGCGCCCAGTCGGGAGCAAGCTTGAAGAAGGGATTGGCGAGCGCGGTCGGATCGCTCAGGATCAGGGCACCCTGCCCGTAGTAGTTGAGCAGCAGCGCGGGCAGAACGAGGCCGAGCCAGGCCATGCGGATGGGGCGGGCGCCGAAATGGCCCATGTCTGCATACAGCGCCTCGGCACCGGTGATGGCGAGCGTGATCGCCCCGAGGGCAATGAAGGCGACGAACTTCTCGCGCAGTGCGAAGGCCACCGCATGATGGGGCGACAGCGCGGCCAGGACTTCGGGGCGTTGAACGAGCTGGTGCGCGCCGAGCACCGCCAGCACGACGAACCAGATGAGCGTCACCGGGCCGAACCATTTGCCGATGCCGCTGGTGCCGAAATGCTGCACCGAGAACAGCGCGACGATGACGCCGATCGCGATCGGGATGACCATCGGCTGGAAGGCCGGGGTGGCGACCGTCAGTCCCTCGACGGCGCTCAGGACCGAAATGGCGGGCGTCAGCAGGCAGTCGCCGTAGAACAGGGCTGCGCCGGCGATGCCCAGCATGAGATAGAAGCGGCGCCGCCAGTGCGACGCGATGTTCGCCTGGCCGGAAACCAGAGCCATCAGCGCCAGCACGCCTCCCTCGCCCTTGTTGTCGGCGCGCATGACCACGACCACGTATTTCAGTGTCACGACGACGATCAGGGCCCAGGTGATGAGCGACAGCATGCCCAGCACGTTCTCGGGCGTGGGCTGGATGCCGGTATATTCGCTGAAGCACTCCTTGACCGTGTAGAGCGGGCTGGTGCCGATGTCGCCGAAGACCACGCCGAGAGCGGCCAGGGTCAGCGCCGCCCGGCGCCGCCGCCCGGCGGGTTCAATCACAATGCCGCTGGCGGCCATCTTTCGGTCGACTCTCCCCTGGGACGATTGATCCTAGCCGTGAATTCCCGGACGCTGCAGTCCAGAATTCGTAACAAAGGAGGAAGCGATGGCCGAGAGCGAAAACTACAGGAAGGGCAGCGAAATGCGCGCCCAGCTGATGGGCGAGAAGTTTGCCGCCGACATGAACAAGTCGGTCTACGACGATCCAATGATGAAGAAATTCGGCGACTATGCCCGCGAGGCGGTGTTCGGCATGCTGTGGTCGCGTCCCGGTCTCGACCTCAAGACCAGGACGCTCATCTGCGTCATCTCCGACACCGCCCAGGCGCGCTGGCCGGAGCTCGCCATCCATCTCCGCATGGCCCGCCGCCAGGGCTGGACGGAGGATGAATTGTCCGAGGCGCTGATGCATCTTTGCGGCTATATCGGCCTGCCGTCGGTGCGCGAGGCCATGCTCACCGCAAAGGAAGTGTTCGAGGAACTGCGTAAGGAAGGCTGAGGCTGACGATGCTGATGACGGTGAGCGATCTGCCGCTGGAGCGGATCGCGCGCGGCAAGGTTCGCGATGTCTATGCGGTGGATGCGGAACGGCTGCTGCTGGTCGCGACCGACCGGGTGAGCGCGTACGACGTGGTGATGGCCGAGCCCATCCCGCAGAAGGGCGCCGTGCTGACCCAGGTCAGCGCCTGGTGGTTCCGCCAGCTGGGCGACCTCGTCGATCACCACATGATCTCGGCCGACGCCGACGAGATCGTCGCCGCGGTTCCGGTCCTGAAAGGCCACCGAGCCGAGATCGCCGGCCGCGCCATGCTCTGTCGGCGGGGCACGGTGTTCCCGATCGAATGCGTCGTCCGCGGCTACATCACAGGCTCGGCCTGGCGCGAGTATGCCAAGGCCGGAACCCTGGCCGGGGAGACGCTGCCCAAGGGGCTGAAGGAGAGCGGCCGCCTCGATCCGCCGATCTTCAGTCCGGCGACCAAGGCCGAGAGCGGTCACGACGAGAACATCACCATCGCCCAGATGCGGAACGTGCTGGGCGCCGAGGTCACCGCTGAGCTCGAACGACTGACCCGCCTCGTCTACACCCGCGGCCGCGACATCGCCCTGAGGCAGGGCATCATCATCGCCGACACCAAGTTCGAGTTCGGGCGCACCGCCGACGGCAGGATCCTGCTGATCGACGAGGTGATGACGCCGGATTCCTCGCGCTTCTGGCCGCTCGACGGTTATGCCGAGGGACGGCCGCAGCCCAGCTTCGACAAGCAGCCGCTGCGCGACTGGCTCGATGTCGAGCGTCATGCCGGCCGCTGGAACGGCGAGGCCCCGGCGCCCCGGCTGCCGGCCGAGGTCGTCGAGGCGACCAGCCAGCGGTACCTGGAAGCCTATCGGCGCCTGACCGGCGCCGACCTGACGGTCTAACAAACCCATCTCCTCCCCCGTCATACGGGGGAGGAGGCCACGGTCGCTTCAGCCTTATTGGGCGCTGCGCGCCATGCGCTCGCTGCGCAGGACAAGCCGCTCGCGCACCCACAGGAGGAGCGCGGCGAACGGCAGCCAGCCGATCCAGCGTACGCCTTCCATCAGGTACTCGCCCTGGGTGGTGGCCATCAGATAGTCGGCCTGGACCTTCCAGATGCTGGCGGCGACTTCGAAGCCCAGCATCCAGATCAGGATGGCCGGCAGGAGCATCGTCAGCGGCTTCATCTGGTCGCTGAGGCGCTCGTTGTACCAGGGTGCCAGCGCGATCGAGAAGGCGAGCACCGCCAGGATCAGCTTGGCGGCGGAGTGGGCCTCGAACCACTGCAGCAGCATCGGCTCGCGCGTGATCATGCCGTAGGCGGTCCAGCACAGCACCGCGCCGCCCACCAGGATCACCGACGGGTAGCGGTCGACCAGCTTGATGACCAGCTGGCTGCCCCACACGATGATCGGCACGCTGATGGCGAGGCCGATCAGGATAAGCAGGATCGAGCCGTGCGAGGCGCCGCCGATGGCCAGTACATTGTCGATGCCCATCACCGCGTCGGCGATGATGATGGTGCGCACCGCCGCGGCGAAGCTGGCCGCCGGCGCCTTGACGAGGTGGCTCTCCTCGGCATTGTCCTGCGGCATGAGGAGCTTCCGCGCGATCCAGATCAGCGCCAGGCCGCCGGCCAGCATGAAGCCCGGCACCGCGAGGATGTAGACGACGAGAATGGCCATCAGGGCGCGGATGGCGATGGCGCCGAAGGTGCCCCAGAAGATGACCCTCTTCTGGCTCTCCTTGGGGAGATTGCGCGCGACCAGGCCGATGATGAGGGCATTGTCGCCCGCCAGCACAAGGTCGATCAGGATGATGGCCAGCAGCGCGGAAAAGAATGCGCCCGAAAACAGTTCGAGTTCCATGAAAGTCTCCAACAACAAGTGAACGTGTGCCCACGCCGCACCCTTCCGGTGGAAGGGCGGTCGCAGGATTGTCAGCAGGTCGTCAGAGCTTTATCGGCACCTTCTCGACGGCGCCGGTGTCTGCAGAATCGAGCGGCTGGAAGAATGCGCCGACCACGATGCGCAGGATCATGATCCCCGCAGCGATCACGGCGCCGGCCAGCAGCAGTTCGAGCAGATGCCACTGGCGCATGGCCAGAATCGAGAATTCGCCACCGAGATCGAAGAAGGCGAACTCGAGCCCGACTTCACTGAACCAGGTGGGATCGACCGCATCGCCGAACGCCGACAGGATCATGCAGATCACGATCGACGCAACGAACAGCTCACCGCTCGGAGACACGCTCCGGACGGCGTTGGCGGCGCGGTGCGATCGATGGATCAGGCGCATGATGGAACCAATTTCCAGCCGCGGCGGCCTCGGATCAAGGAGAAAGCGACAGGCACGCAGAGAAATTCTCGGTTCGGTTTCATAGTCAGTGAAGCGAATCGACAGCGCTTCGTGTGAAGGGGCGCTTCGAAATTTCGTGGACCTGCATGACTTCCCCGCAACCCGGTGGAATGTTAGGTCTTTCGCCATTCGGGGAGGGGCGTCCGGGAAATGTCGGTTTGGACATTCAGCGGCCGGTGAAGCGTGTTGGCACGATAGGCGCCGGCTGGTTGAGCCGTCGCGTACCGCTCGCGTTGGGCTTTCTCGTGGCGGGCTGCATGGTCGGCCCGGATTTCGCAGCTCCCGATGCGCCGGTCGCCGAGCAGTATCTCGAGGCCGGCAATGCCGCCGTGCGGACCGATCGCCAGGACTACGTCGAGTGGTGGTCGGCCTTCGGCGACCCCACCCTCACCAGTCTCGTCGAGCAGGCCTATCGCCAGAATCTCGGCCTGATGGCAGCCGGCGCACGGGTGCTCGAGGCGCGTGCCGCGTTGGGTGTGGCGATCGGCCAGTTCTACCCCCAGCAGCAGCAGATCGGCGGGGGCGTCACCTACAATCAGTTCAGCAAGGCCGATTCCAGCGTCAATCCGCTGGGCGCCCTCGATAACAATATCTGGCGGGCCAACCTCGGCGTTTCCGTCGGCTGGGAGCTGGATTTCTGGGGTAAGTTCCGGCGCGGCGTCGAATCGGCCAGCGCCGCGTACCTGGCCTCGATCGCGACCTACGACGACGCTCTGGTCACGCTGGTCGGCGATGTCGCGACCACCTACATCGGGATCCGCACCCTGCAGACCCAGCTGCGGGTGGCGCGGGAGAACGTCGTCAAGCAGCGCAAGGCTCTGCAGATCGCGCGCGACCGCTACAATGGCGGCGCGGCGACCCTGCTCGACGTCTTCCAGGCCCAGAACGTGCTGGGGCAGACCGAGGCGTCGATCCCGCAGCTGACCGCCCAGCTGCAGCAGGGCGAGGCGGCGCTTCGGGTCCTGCTGGGCCTGTCGCCGACCGAAATGACGCACCTGCTGGAAGGCCGGGCCACCATCCCGGTGCCGCCGCCGGAAGTCGCGGTCGGCATACCGGCCGACCTCGTCCGCCGTCGTCCCGACATCCGGGCGGTCGAGCTGAAGGCCGCGGCGCAGAGCGCCAAGATCGGCATGACCAAGGCTCAACTCTTTCCCGCCTTCTCGCTGACCGGCGCGTTCGGCGGTGCGGCCACCTCGACCAACGAGATTCCGGTAGGGCAGGTCTTCACCTCGAACGCCATCAGCTTCGCCTTCGGACCGACCTTCTCGTGGCCGATCCTGAACTACGGCCAGATCACGAACCAGGTGCGGGTGCAGGATGCCCGGCTGCAGGCGCTGCTGCTCGAATACCAGCAGTCGGTTTTGGTCGCGCAGAAGGAAGTCGAGTCCAATCTCAGCGGCTACCTCAACGGCCGCCGGCAGATCGATTTCCTGCGGGCGAGTTTGCGTGCGGCCGCCAATGCCGAGACCATCGCCCTCGACCAGTACCAGCTCGGCACGCGCGACTTCACGACCGTGCTGACCGCCGAGCAGAACCTCTACAACGCGCAGATGAGCCTCGCCTCGGCCGAGGGCGGCCTGTCGATGGCCCTGGCGAGGCTGTACCGCGCGCTGGGCGGCGGCTGGCAGCTGCGAGGCAACTCGGAGTTCGTCAACGACAAGGTGCGTGATCAGATGCGCAACCGCACCAACTGGGGGACCCTGCTGCCGCCCAGCGGTCCGCCTCCCGTGCCGGTGCCCGGGCTGCCGGGGCCGGAAGACCGTGGTCCAACCGTTCGAGCGCCGGAGTGGTGAAGCCGATGAGAGGTCCCGCCAAGAAGTCATCGGGGATTCTTTGGATCTCTGTCGCGGTGGTGCTGGTTGCCGGCGCGGTCGCCTACGGCCTCGACCGGTTCGGCTTCATCGGCCACAAGACCGGCCAATCCGTGCCAGTTGCCGCGTCCTCGCCGCCCACCTCCGCATCGGTTGCCGCCCCCGCGGGCGCCGCATCGCCGCCCGTTGGGGCGGCGATGGCGCAGTCGGCCATGGCTGCCCCGGTGCCCGTGGCTCATCCCAAGGTTCAGACCGTCAGCGACACGCTGGAGGTCACCGGCAACGCCGCATCGATCGCCGAAGTCAAGCTGCTGGCCCGCGTCGTCGGCTACCTCGAGAAGATCCATTTCGAGGACGGCGCGATGGTGAAGAAGAACGATCTTCTCTTCACCGTGCAGCAGGACCAGTACAAGGCACAGCTGCAACAGGCCCAGGCGCAGGTGGCGCTGGCCCAGGCCCAGATCGACCATGCCAAGATCGAGGTCGTGCGCTACGCCAATCTCGTGAAGAAGGGCGCCGCAACCCAGGTCGAAGTCGACAACTGGAATTTCCAGCTGCAGAGCGGCAAGGCCAATCTCATGGCCGCCGAGGCGGCGGTCACGCTGGCAAGGATCAATCTCGGCTACACCGAGATCCGCGCCCCGTTCGACGGCCAGATGGGCAAGCACCTGGTCGATCCCGGCAACGTCGTCGGCGGCAATGGCCAGCAGGGCGCGCTCGCCGTGATCAACCAGCTCGACCCGATCTACGTCGAGGCCAACCTGAGCGCCCAGCAGGCGGCCCAGATCCGGGCCAACATGACGCAGCGGCAACTCACCCTGGCCCAGATCCAGCAAATCCCGATCGAGGTCGCGGTCGGCAACGAGAAGACCTTCTCCCACCGCGGTACGCTCCAATACGTGTCGCCGGCGATCGACCCGGCGACCGGCACGCTCTATCTGCGCGGCACCGTGCGCAATCCCGACCGGCATCTGCTTCCCGGCGCCTTCGTACGGATCCGCCTGCCGATGGAGAAGTCGACGCAGAACGCGCTGCTGGTGCCCAACAACGCGCTTCAGGAGGATCAGGGCGGCCGATTCGTGCTCGTGCTCGACAAGAACAACGTCACCCAGCAACGCTACGTGCAGATCGGCCAGCAGATCGGCACGCTGCGCGTCGTCACCGGCGGTCTGACCGCCGACGACCTGGTGGTGATCGGCGAGCTGTGGCGATCCTCCGCAGGCACCAAGGTCACGCCGCAGATCAAGACGATCGACGGCTGAGGCGACCGGCGCATGTCGAAGTTCTTCATCGAGCACCCGGTACTGGCCAACGTCCTGGCGATCGTGCTTGTCGTGCTCGGCCTGGTCAGCCTCTTCCGACTGCCGATTTCCGAGTATCCCAACGTCGTGCCGCCGACGGTGCAGGTGACCGCGTCCTACCCGGGCGCGAGCCCGCAGACCGTGATCGACCAGGTCGCCCTGCCGATCGAGCTGCAGGTGAACGGCGTCGATCGCATGCTCTACATGCAGTCGACGAGCGCCGCCGACGGCACTTACACACTGACCGTGACGTTCGAGATCGGCACCGATCCCGACATCAACCAGGTGCTGGTGCAGAACCGCGTCCAGCTGGCATTGGCTTCGCTGCCGCAGCCGGTGCAGTCGCAGGGCGTCAACGTCCAGAAGAAGAATACGGCGATCCTGCAGATCGTCACCCTCGACTCGGCCGACAACCGCTTCGACAGCCTCTTCCTCAGCAACTACGCCACCATCAACCTGGTCAACGTGCTGGCCCGCCTGCCGGGCGTGGGCCAGGTCAAGGTGTTCGGTGCCGGCCAGTACTCGATGCGCATCTGGATGGACCCCGAGAAGCTCTTCAGCTTCGGCCTGCAGCCCTCCGACGTGATCGATGCCATTTCGCAGCAGAGCAAGCGGGTCGCCGCCGGCCAGGTCGGCATGCCGCCGGCACCGGCCACCGCGGGCTTCCAGTACACGGTCGACATCCAGTCTCGGCTTAACGAACCCGAGGAATTCGCCGACATCATCGTCAAGGACAAGACCAAGGAAGGCGGCCAGCTGGTCTATGTGCGCGATATCGGCCGCGTCGAGCTGGGCGCCCAGACCTACTCGCAGCAGTTCAATCTCGACGGGCGCCCCGCGGCGGGCATCGCGATCTACCAGACGCCGGAGGCCAACGCGCTGGCGGTCGGCAATGCGGTGCGCGCCAAGATGGCGGAAATGGCCAAGCGCTTCCCCGACGGGCTGCGCTGGGCCATTCCCTACGATACGACCCTGTTCGTCACCGCCTCGATCAGCGAGGTCTATTCGACGCTCTACCAGGCCGGCATCCTGGTCCTGATCGTCATCCTGATCTTCCTGCAGAATTTCCGCGCCACCCTGGTGCCGGCGACGACCGTGCCGGTGACGATCATCGGCGCCTTTGCCGCCATGGCGGCGCTGGGCTTCACCGTCAACCTCTCGACCCTGTTCGGCATCGTGCTGGCCATCGGCATCGTGGTCGACGACGCGATCGTGATCGTCGAGGGCGTGACCAAGTACATCGAGAAGGGAATGTCGGGCCACGACTCCGCCATCAAGGCGATGCGTGACCTGTTCGGCCCCATCATCGGAATCACCCTGGTGCTGATGTCGGTGTTCCTGCCGGCCGCCTTCGTGCCCGGACTGACCGGCCAGATGTTCGCGCAGTTCGCCCTGGTGATCGCCGCCACGGCGCTGATCAGCGCCGTCAATGCCGCGACCCTGAAGCCCACCCAGTGCGCCCAGTGGCTGCGCACGCCGGTGCCGGAGGACCAGCGCAACTTCTTCTACCGGGGCTTCAACAAGGTCTATGACCGGATGGAAGCAGCCTACACGCGCCTGATCGGCGGCATGGTCCGCCATGCCGGCGCGATGGTGCTTGTCGGTCTCGCCCTGTCGGCGGGCGCTGCCTACGGCATCGCCCGCCTGCCAACCGCCTTCATCCCGATCGACGACCAGGGCTACCTGATCGTTTCGCTGCAACTGCCCGACGGCGCCTCGCTCAACCGTACCGCCGCCTCGCTCCAGGAGGTCCATCAGAAGGTCAAGGACATTCCCGGCGTCCAGAACGTGATCGCCATCTCCGGCATCTCGCCGCTCGACAACAGCGCCGACCTCGCCAATGCCGGCGTCGCCTACGTCATGCTGAAGCCGTTCTCCGAGCGCGACAGCGCCAAGGGACAGGACCTGCTCAGCATCTATGCGCGCGTGCAGAAGGCGGTCGAGACGCTCAACGACGGCCAGCCCCTGGTCCTGCCGCCGCCCGCCATCCAGGGCATCGGCAATGCCGGCGGATTCCAGATGCAGCTCGAACTGCTGGGCGGCAGCTTCGACTACAAGAAGCTGAGCGAACTCACCGAGCAGATCGTCAAGGAAGCGGCGACCGAGCCCAGCGTGCGGAGCGTCGTGTCGACCTTCCGGATCAATGCCCCGCAGGTGATCCTGTCGGTCGACCGTGCGCGCGCCGAAACCCTGCGCGTCTCGGTCGGCGACATCTTCTCGACGCTCACCGACTATGTCGGCTCGACCTACGTCAACCAGTTCAACAAATTCGGCTTGTCGCTTCAGGTCTACGTGCAGGCGGATTCGAAGTATCGCCTGCAGCCGGACGATCTCCTGAACCTCTACGTGCGCAGCCAGGATGGCAACATGGTGCCGCTGAGCGCGGTGGCGACGCTCAGTCCAGCGGTCGCACCGCCGCTGATCACGCTCTACAATCTCTACCCTTCGGCGACGATCGTGGGCGGTTCGGCGCCGGGCTACAGCTCGGGCCAGACCATGGCGGCGATGGAGCGCATCGCCCGGAAGGTGCTGCCGTCCGACGTCACCTTCGAATGGACCGCGATGTCGTACCAGGAGCAGGTGACGGGCAACCAGCTGTACTACGTCTTCGCCCTGTCGCTGCTGCTGGTCTATCTCTGCCTGGCCGGGCAGTACGAGAGCTGGATCCTGCCGCTGTCGGTGCTGTCGGCCGTGCCGCTCGCCCTGATCGGTCCGGTGATCGCGCTCACCAGCCTCGGGGTGGCCAACAACCTCTACGTCCAGATCGGGCTGATGCTGCTGATCGCGCTGTCGGCCAAGAACGGCATCCTGATCGTCGAGGTGGCGCGCGAGCGGCGGATCTCCGACGGTCAGCCGATCCTGCAGGCAGCGGTCGACGCCTCGCGCCTGCGCTTCCGGCCCATCCTCATGACCTCGTTCGCGTTCATCCTCGGCGTGCTGCCGCTGGTCACCGCGGTCGGCGCCGGCGCCAATGCCCGCCATTCGCTGGGCATCAGCGTGTTCAGCGGCATGATCGCCTCGACCTGCCTCGCCGTGTTGTTCGTACCGTGCTTCTTCGTGCTGCTGCAGCGCTTCGAGGAGTGGCGCAAGTCGAAGAAGAAGCCGCCCGCGACGACGACGGTCGAGCCGACGCCGCAGGCGGGATAGCGCGGATCACTCAGACGTCGAGCCGCCGCAATCGCAGGGCGTTGCCGATGACGCTGACCGAACTCAGGGCCATCGCCGCGGCGGCGAAGACCGGGCTGAGGGTGATGCCGAGCAGCGGATAGAGGACCCCCGCGGCGATCGGCACGCCGGCGGCATTGTAGACGAAGGCGAAGAACAGGTTCTGCCGGATGTTCGCCATCGTGGCCCGGGAAAGAGTGCGGGCGCGGGCGATGCCCAGCAGGTCGCCCTTCACCAGGGTGATGCCCGCGCTCTCGATGGCGATGTCGGTGCCGGTCCCCATGGCGATGCCGACATCGGCGGCGGCCAGGGCGGGCGCGTCGTTGATGCCGTCTCCGGCCATCGCGACCACACGGCCCTCCTGCTTGAGACGCTGGACGATCCGCGCCTTGTCCTCCGGCAGGACTTCCGCCTCGACGGCATCGATCCCAAGCCGCGCCGCAACCGAAGCGGCGGTGCGCCGGTTGTCGCCGGTCAGCATGACGATGTGCAGGCCGGCCTCGTGCAGGCGCTTCAGCGCCTCCGGCGTCGTCTCCTTCACCGGATCGCTGACCGAAAGGAGTCCCTCCGCCCGGTCGCCGACCGCCAGCAGCACCACCGTGGCGCCCTCCCGCCGCAGCGCGTCGGCCTTGGCGTCGGCCGCGTCGACATCGATCCCGGCTTCGCGCAGGAAGCTCGCATTGCCGAGCAGCAGACGGCGACCGTCGACGGTGCCGGAGACGCCCTTGCCGGCGGGCGACGTGAATCCTTCCACCTTGGCCATCGCCAGGCCGCGCGCCTTGGCGCCGGCCAGGATCGCGGCGGCGATCGGATGCTCGCTGCCGCGCTCGAGGCTGGCGGCCAGTCGCAGGACCTCGTCGCTCGGCAGGCGGCCGAGCGGCTCGACCGCCGACAGCGTCGGCTTGCCGAGCGTCAGCGTGCCGGTCTTGTCGACGACGAGCGTGTCGACCTTCTCAAGCCGCTCCAGCGCCTCGGCATTGCGGATCAGGATGCCGGCGGCGGCGCCGCGACCGACGCCCACCATAATCGACATGGGCGTGGCGAGCCCGAGCGCGCACGGGCAGGCGATGATCAGGACGGAGACTGCCGCAACCAGCGCATAGGAGAAGGCAGGCGAGGGACCCCAGATCGACCAGGCCGCGAAGGCGATCGCCGAGACGGCGATCACCGCCGGCACGAACCATCCCGCCACGATGTCGGCGAGGCGCTGGATGGGTGCACGGCTGCGCTGGGCCTCGGCCACCATTTTCACGATCCGCGACAGCATCGTGTCGCTGCCCACCAGCTCGGCCTTCATGACGAACGTGCCGCTGGTGTTCAGCGTGCCGCCGATGACCTTGGCGCCCGCCGTCTTCGAGACCGGCATCGGCTCGCCGGTGATGCTCGATTCGTCGACCGAGCCTGTGCCCTCGATGAGTGAGCCGTCGACCGGCACTTTCTCGCCGGGCCGCACGCGAAGCCGGTCGCCGACCGCGATCCGGTCGATCGCCACTTCGGCATCGTTGCCGTTGGCGTCGACGCGCAGCGCGGTGCGCGGCGCCAGACCCAGCAGCGCCTTGATCGCGCCGCCCGTGGCGTCGCGCGCGCGCAGCTCGAGAACCTGTCCGACGAGCACCAGCACGACGATCACGGCAGCCGGCTCGAAATAGACCGGTACCGATCCGTCCGCTTGGCGCAGGCCCGCCGGAAAAAGCCCGGGTGCCACGGTCGCCACGACGCTGTAGGCCCAGGCGACGCCGGTGCCGAGCGCGATCAGGGTGAACATGTTCAGATGGCCGGTCCGCACCGACTGCCAGCCGCGCACGAAGAAGGGCCAGCCGGCCCACAGGACGACCGGCGTCGCGAGCGCCAGCATCAGCCACGGCGTGAGGCCATGCGGCAGGAAGCGGTGCAGGTCGAGCAGGTGCCCGCCCATGTCGAGGATCACCAGCGGGACGGCGAGCGCGCCGCCGATCCACAGGCGCCGCGTCATGTCGACCAGTTCCTCGTTCGGCCCATCGTCGAGCGTGATCTCGGCCGGCTCCAGCGCCATGCCGCAGATCGGGCAGCTGCCCGGACCGACCTGCCGGATCTCGGGATGCATGGGGCAGGTGAAGACCGTGCCCGGTGCGACCGGCGCCGCGGGCGGCGCTTCATCGGGCTTCAAGTACCGGACGGGATCGGCCGTGAACTTCTGCAGGCATTTGGGATTGCAGAAATAGTAGGTCGTGCCCTCGTGCACGGTGGTGTTCTTCGCGCCTTCGATCTTCACCTTCATCCCGCAGACGGGATCGATGGCGATGGCGGGATCCGGGGCGGCGGGCGTCGCGTGGGAGGCGTGGCAGCAGGCGTGGCTCATACTTGCAATCTATACCCTACGGGGGTATGGTTCAAGGATGGACGAGAAGCTCAAGAAGTCGCAGCTCGCGCGCCTCAGCCGGATCGAGGGCCAGGTGCGGGGCGTGGCGCGCATGATCGAGGAGGAGCGCTACTGCATCGACGTGCTGACGCAGATCCGCGCCGTGCGCGCCGCGCTCGACAAGGTCGAGCAGGAAACGCTGGGCGACCACCTCCAGCACTGCGTCGCGCATGCCTTCCATGCCGGCTCGGAAAAGGACCGGCAGATCAAGATCGACGAAATCCTCGAAGTGCTGGATAGTCGCAGGCGTTGACGGGGACCTCCGATGGACTTCATGCGCCCGCTCGGAAAGATCGCACAGGCACTCCTGCTTGCGGTCGCCGCCTGGGTGCTCTTCGTTGGCGCTGCCTCGGCGCATGGCGCTCATGCCCATGCGGAGGACCGTCCCGTAGAGGCCGTGCCGTCGCAGAATGCCACGCCCGAGGAACCGGCCACGCAGGCGGCGAGTCCTTCGACAGGAATGGAAGCGTCGGCCGGGCACGAGGGCGGCACCTGTCCGGGTGACGGACCGGCCAACCATTCGGAAGGCTGCTGCACCATTGCCTGCCACGCGGCAATGGCTGTCGACGGCATCGATACCTGGGCCGCTCCCAGGGCCACCTGCCCGGTTCCGATGCTTGCGAGCAATCTGCTCGAGGGCCGTTGCGCCGATCGCTCGGAACGTCCCCCCAGATGGGCGTGATCGCGCTCGCGCGATGATCGTGCCTGCAGTCGCGGGTCGTTTCCCGACCCCGTAGCCGCGACGCCCGATCTGCGCGAACGCGAGGAACGCGCCGCCGTCCGGCCGCGTGGCTCCTCCCGTTGCCTTCGCGTCACCCCCGTCCGGGCTTCCGCCATGAAATTCCTGTGTCCAACCCTGCTCGCGCTCGGCGTAGCCGCGTGCGCTGCGCCTCCCTTGCCCGAATTGTCGCCTGCCGATGCATCCAGCCCCGATGCCGCCATCGTCGGAACGCCGTACCGGTCGGTGATGTCCGGCACCGCGCCCCACGCTCCCGTCGGCCTGAAACCGTGGCGGGAACTCAACGATCGCGTCGCGCCCGCGGCCGGGCGGTCGCAATGAGCGCCCTTTCGCGCGCAGCCGTCGTCGCCGTCGCAGGCCTGCTGGCCGCCGGGTGCGCGAACTTCACCGACGATGGCGGGATGGCGCCGGTCACGGACGGCGTTCGCCGGGAGACCGGTCGCGACGCCGTGAAGCTATCCTCGCCGGAAGAGATGCGCCGCGCCCGCGAGCGCGTACAGGCGCTGCTCGCGGAGCCGCTGGGCGAGGAGGCGGCCGTCCAGATCGCGCTCCTGAACAATCGCGGGCTCCAGGCAGCCTACAACGACCTCGGCATTTCCGAGGCCGAGTACGTCCAGGCCAGCCTGCCGCCCAATCCCGCGATCGTCCTCAACCGAACCTTCGGCACGGGAAGCTTCGTGGAGTTCGGGTTCCAACTGGTCGGCAACCTGCTTGCTTTCGCAACGCTGCCCGCCAGAACCGAGATCGCCAAGCGCGAGTTCGAGGAAGCGCGCTATCGGGCGATCGCGACGACGCTCAGCCTGACCATCGACGCGAGGCGCGCCTATGTCCGTGCGCTTGCCGCCCAGCAGCGCCTCGCCCTCCTGGAACAGGCCCGCCTGGCGGCCGACGCCTCGGCGCAGATGATGAAGCAACTCGGCGAGACCGGCGCGGCCAACAAGCTCGACCAGGCGCGCGTCTCCGCCTTCTATGCCGACCTGAGCGTCCAGGTGGCGCAGGCCCGGCTGGCTGTGACCACGTCGCGGGAGGCATTGACCCGGATCCTCGGCCTCTGGGGCAGCGATCTCGCCTTCAGGCTTCCGTCCAGGCTGCCACCCTTGCCCGCCGCGATCGACGCGCTGGCCGACGTGGAGATCGAGGCGATGCGACGGCGCGTCGACCTGATCATTCTTCGATACGAGATCGCGACGCTGGCGAAGTCGGCGAACTTCGTGAATGCCACGCGCTATCTGTCGTTCCTCGAACTCGGCCTCGGCTATCGCAACGAGGTCGAGACCGGCGACACGGGCGAGCGGACGTCCAAGAATCGGTACGGCTTCGATCTCGGCATCGTCATCCCCGTCTTCGACACCGGCCAGGCCCGGATGACCGCGGCCCAGCAGATCTACATGCGGGCGATCAACAGGCTCGTCGAGCGATCCGTCAATGCCCGTTCGGAGGCCCGTGTCGCCTATTCGACCTATCGCGCGACCTACGACATCGCGCGCTACTATCAGTCGCGTATCCTTCCGCTCCGCCGCCAGATCTCGTCCGAGGTGCTCCTTCGATACAATGGCATGCTCGTCGACGTCTTCGAGGTGCTGATCGAGGAGCGCGAGCGCATCAACGCGAGCATCGCGTCGCTCGATGCCCTGCGCGACTACCACCTCGCCGCCACCGACCTCCAGGCGGCGCTGATCGTCGGCGGTACGGTGCCGCCGTCCGGCGTGATCGGCACGACCCCGCCTCCGGAAACCATTCCACTCGGATTTTGAGGATAGGAGAACCACATGAGCATTTCCCGGCGCGATCTCGTTGGAGCATCGGGTCTCGCACTCCTCGGCGCCGCCGCCGTAAGCGGTCGCGTCCAGGCGCAGTCGATTCCCGAGGCGCCGACCACCACCACGAACACGATGCAGCCGCCGCTCTATCCGACGAGCGGGCCCGACTACCAGCCGGTCGTGACGCTGAACGGTTGGACGCTGCCCTGGCGGCAGAACGGCGACTGGAAGGAGTTCCATCTCGTCGCCGAACCGGTCGAGCGTGAATTCGCGCCCGGCATGACCGCGCGTCTGTGGGGCTACAACGGCCAGAGTCCCGGCCCGACGATCGAGGCGGTCGAGGGCGACAAGGTGCGCATCTTCGTGACCAACCGCCTGCCGGAGCACACGACCATCCACTGGCATGGCCAGCTCCTGCCGTGCGGCATGGACGGGGTCGGAGGGCTCACCCAGCCCCACATCAAGCCAGGCAAGACCTTCGTCTACGAGTTCCAGCTGATGAAGAGCGGGACCTTCATGTACCACCCGCACGCCGACGAAATGGTGCAGATGGCGATGGGCATGATGGGCTTCTTCGTCGTTCATCCTCGCGACCCGGCGCTGCACCGCGTCGACCGCGACTTCGTGTTCCTGCTGAGCTCATACGATATCGAGCCCGGCGCCTATGTGCCGAAGGTCGCCGAGATGCTGAACTTCAACATGTGGACCTGGAACAGCCGGGTATTCCCGGGCATCGATCCGCTCGTCGTGGCGAAGGGAGATCGGGTGCGCGTGCGCGTCGGCAATCTCACGATGACCAACCATCCGATCCACATGCACGGCTACGACTTCGAGGTCACGTGCACCGATGGCGGATGGGTACGGCCGGAGGCGCGCTGGCCCGAGGTCACGATCGACATCCCGGTGGGTGCCATGCGCGCCTACGAGTTCGACGCGATCTACCCTGGGGACTGGGCCATCCATTGCCACAAGTCACACCACACGATGAACGCGATGGGACATGACATCCGCACCTTCATAGGCGTCGACAAGAGGCAGTTTTCGAGACGGATGAAGCCCCTGGTGCCCGACTACATGGCGATGGGCAGTGCCGGCATGGCCGACATGGGTGAAATGGAGATGCCGCTGCCGGACAACACACTGCCGATGATGACCGGGTTCGCCCAGTTCGGCGCGGTCGAGATGGGCGGCATGTTCTCCGTCGTGAAGGTGCGGGAGGGCATCGGTCGCAACGACTACAAGGACCCCGGCTGGTACCGGCACCCGCCCGGAACGGTGGCCTGGGAATGGAAGGGACCACCGCCCGCCGCCACCCGGGCGCCCGTACCCGCGCCGACCGCCGGATCCGGAGGTGCGCCGGCGCGCGTGGTCAAGCCGTCGTCCCATGGCTCCCACAAATAGCCGAACGAGGAGGCAATCATGAGAAACCGGACGTTCCTGGTCTTGTCCACCGTTGCGGCGATGCTGGGCGGGACGGCCTTTGCAGCCCCCGGACATGCCCCCGGCGAAGCCCATGCTCATGCCGGTGAGACGGCGTACGGCAAACCGGGCGATCCGAAGAAGCCGGCGCGCGTCATCCAGGTCGTCTTCCGCGAGGACGAGGGGAGGATGCTGTTCCTGCCCGGCACCTTCAGAGTCAGGAAAGGGGAGCAGATCCGCTTCCTGCTCCGCAACAACGGCGCCGTCGACCACGAGTTCGTCATCGGCACCGTCGAGGAGAACCTGAAGCACATGAAGGAGATGGAGAAGAACCCCGACATGGAGCACGACGATCCCAATGCGAAGCGCCTGAAGCCCAGGGCCGCCGGCGAGATCCTCTGGCAGTTCACCCGGGCGGGCACGTTCGACGTTTCCTGCCTCATTCCGGGTCATCGCCAGGCGGGCATGACCGGCACCATCGTCGTCGAGTAGACCCCCCGGACCGGAGCCTCACATGTTCAGAACCATCATCGCGACGCTCGCCGCCCTCACGATCTCGGCATCCGCATGGGCCGAGACCATGGCGAAAGCCCAGGTCATGAAGGTCGACAAGCCCGCGGGAAAGGTCACGCTCAAGCACGGGCCCATCAAGAGCCTCGACATGGACGCCATGACCATGGTGTTCCGTGTCGCCGATCCGGCCATGCTCGACCGGCTGACGGTGGGTCAGCAGATCGAATTCGAGGCCGAGCGCGTCAACGGTGCCATCACCATCACCAGGATCGGGAAAGGCCGCTGACGGCAGCCCGGCATGCCGAAGAGGCCACGTCCTACCGGTCGCATGGGCGGAGACGCCCGGGGCGGGCTAGAGTGGCCAGACTCTTTCCAGGGAACGCGCATGCCGAAGATCAAGATTGCCCTCGCCTGTCAGGGCGGCGGCAGCCAGACCGCCTTTACCGCAGGCGCCTTGAAGGCGCTTTGCCTCGCCCAGGGCCGTCTGAAGGACGAATTCGAGTTCGTCGGCATCAGCGGCACCTCGGGCGGTGCGGTCTGCGCCACGCTTCTGTGGTACTCGTTCATGAAGGGCGAGCGGCCGGTCTGGAAGCGCATGATGGATTTCTGGGAGGAGAACACCGCCCAGGGTCCGGTCGAGCACGCGATCAACAGCTTCATCGTCGAGTCGGTCCGGCTGGTGAATGCGGGGCTCATGCCGACCCTGCAGCTCAGCCCGTCGTCTCCGCTCATGCAGTCGATGATGGAGTTCATGACGACGGGACAGCGCACGGGCTTTTCGGACTTCCGCGGGCTCCTGGAGAAGCACATCAACTTTGCAGAGATCGCGTCGTGGGGTCCCAGGCCCCAGCGACCGATCCTGATGCTGGGCGCGGCCAACGTCACCAGCGGGGCACTCGCCAAGTTCGTGTCCTCGCGCGAGCCCATCCGGGTCGAGCACATACTGGCCTCCTGCGCGGTGCCGAACATCTTTCCCGCCGTACAGATCGGTCAGGATGCCTATTGGGATGGGCTCTTCTCCGACAACCCGCCGGTCGAGGAGCTGGCCCGTCCGCGCTCGGTGGGCGAGGCCAACATTCCCGACGAGATCTGGCTGATCAAGATCAACCCGACCGCCAGCCGGAGAGTGCCCGTGAAGCCGGGTGAGATCGTCGACCGGCGCAATCAGCTCGAAGGCAATATCTCGCTGTTCCAGCAGCTCGGCCACCTCGAAGTCATGAACGACCTGATCCTGGCCGACGCCTTCCGGCCGGAATTCCTCAGCCGCTTCGACATCAAGGCGCCCGTCCGCATCCCGAAGTCGTTCCACACCGATGGCGCGAAGCCCTACCACATCCCCTGCATCGAGATGCCGGCGGAACTCCAGGAGCTTCTCGACTATGAGGGCAAGATCGATCGCGGCTCGGAGAATATCGGCCGCCTGATCGCCGAGGGCGAGAAGGCGGCCGAGATCTTCCTGCGCGAGCGTGCCAAGGCCGTCGCCGCCTCGTCCCTGGGAGAAGGCCAGACCGCCGGACAGGCTCCGCACAACGGTGACGGGTTCGCCGAACTCCCGCTGTCGCGCTGGCGGGATCGTCCGCCCCCGGCGTGACGGCTACTGCGGCTCGATCCTCGCGATCTTGACGTAGTCGGCCCACTTGGCGCGCTCCTCGCGATCCTGCCGGGCACATTGCTCGAGCGTAAGCGCCCTGGCGGTGAGGGCGAACTCGGTGGTCAGCCGCTTGTTGTTCTCGGGCGCGGTGATGGCCTCGTTGATCAGTGTGTTCAGCCGCTGCTGGATTGGCAGCGGCGTCGCTTTCGGCACCGCGATGGCGAGGAAGCCCGAGGTCGTGAACCCGGGAAAAGTCTCGGCGAGGGTCGGCACGTCGGGATAGAGCGGGCTGCGATTGGGGAGGGAGATGGCGAGCGGCCGCGCCTTCTTGTCGACGACCTGGCCGCGCGCGGCCGTCAGGTCGACGAACATGAAGTTGATGGCGCCGCCGTAGAGATCGTTCCAGGCATTGCCGATCGCCTTGTAGCCGACCCCCTGCCAGTCGACGCCGGCACGCTTGCCCAGCACCTCGGCCGGGACCTGGGAGCTGGCGTTGAAGTAGCCGAAATTGAGCTTGCCCGGGTTCGCCTTCGCATAGGCGAGCAGGTCGGCCAGGGTCTTGTAGGGACTGTCGGCCGGAACCACGAGGAAGGTGCCGGAGGAGCCGATGATGCCGACGACCGAGAAGTCCTTCTCCGGGTCGTAGCCCGGGTTCTTGTACATGTGGACGTTGGCGGCGTTGGTCGAGGTCGTGGCCAGCATCAGCGTGTAGCCGTCCGGCGGCGCAACCTTCACCGACATGGCGCCGACGATGCCGTTGGCGCCCGGCTTGTTCTCGACGATGAAGGGCTGGCCCGTCTTTTCCTCGATGTACTTGCCGACCAGGCGTGCCGTGATGTCGCCCGAGCCGCCGGGCGCGAAGGGCACGACGATCCGGATGGCCTTGGTCGGGAACGTTTCGGTCTGCGCGGCGGCGGGCAGGGCGGCGAGCAGGGGAAGGGCGAAGAGGCTGCGGCGAGACAGCGAGGTGCGGAATGTGTCCATGGAAGCGAAGTGTAGCGCATGCGCATCGGATGGACAGCGCGCTGCTTGCAGCCCTACCTTGCGCCCATGTCACAATCAGGTCGGCCGCCGCTGGACGGCATTCGCGTCATCGACTTCTCCCGCGTGATCGCGGGCCCCATGTGCACCCAGATACTCTCGGACATGGGCGCCGAGGTAATCAAGATCGAGAACCCCGACGGCGGCGACGACACGCGCAAGGGCGCCGGCCCGCGAGCCGGTGGACCCAATGGCGAGAGCCACTTCTTCATGACCTACAACAGGGGCAAGAAGAGCGTCGCGCTGGACTTCACCAAGCCGGAAGGCCAAGCCATCGTGCACAAGCTGCTCGCCGGCGCTGACGTGATGGTCGAGAACTTCCGGCCGGGCGTGCTGAGGAAGTACGGGTTCGACTATGCGAGCGTCGCCGCGAAGTATCCCAAGCTGATCTACCTCTCGATCTCGGCCTACGGACAGACCGGGCCGCTGTCGGACCGGCCGGGTTACGATCCCGTGCTGCAGGCCGAGTCGGGCATGATGAGCGTCAACGGCGAGGCCAATGGCGAGGGCCTGCGTCACGCCATCGCCATCGTCGACACGATGACGGCGATCCACTCGGTTGCCGCGGTCAACGCCGCGCTCTATGCGCGCCGCGACACCGGGAAGGGACAGCAGATCGACCTTGCCCTCTACGACACGGCGCTCGTGTCGCTGGGCAACATGGGCTCCTACTATCTGATCGGCGGCGAGCAGCCGCGGCGCGCCGGCAACGGCCATTTCGCGTCGGCGCCCAACAGTTCGTTCGAGACGGCGAACGGCAAGATCTACATGGCGGTGGCGAACCAGAAGCTGTTCGCCGACACCGCAAAGGCGCTGGGCCATCCCGAATGGGTGACCGATCCGCGATTCGATACGGTCGCGAATCGCGTCGCCAACAAGCCCGAGCTGACGCGCCTCATGGAAGAGGTGCTGACGACCGACACCAAGGAGAACTGGGCCCAGAAGCTGCGCCACCTCCCGGCTGGCCCGATCCGCACCATGAAGGAGGCGCTCGACGAGCCGGAAGTGAAGCGCCGCGGCATGTTGAAGACCTACAGGCACAGCCGCGTCGGCGACGTGCCGCTGATCGGCTCGAACTTCCACTTCTCCGACACGCCGGTCGACGACACGCGGCCGCCGCCGGCACTGGGCGAACATACCGATCAGGTGCTGAAGGAGCTGGCAGGCCTCGGTGCGGCGGAGATCGCGGCGCTGCGCGAGAAGAAGATCGTGGGCTGAGGTTTCATGTCGTCCTGAACGCAATGAAGGAGCTGAACGATCAGACGACTCCCTGGCGGGCGTGCGATCCTTCGCGGCGCTCAGAATGACGAATACGGACGGCTCACCGGTCGAGCCACGTCTTCAGGATCAGGTTGGCTTCCTCGGGCTTCTCCATCGTGACGAGATGGCCGCACTGGTCGACCGCCACGAGGGCGGCGGCCGGGATGGCCTTGGCGATCTCCTCCGACAGGAACAAGGGCGTTGCCGTGTCGTCGCGGCCGCAGACGACGATGGTCGGGCACTTGATGCGCGGCAGGTCGGGCCGCCGGTCGGTGCGGATGGCCGCCAGCTCCTCCTGGCGCTTGTAGATCTCGACGCCGATCTCGCCGCACATCGTCATCACCTCGTCGACCAGCACCTTGTCGGGCAGCCGATAGGCGGGGATGAAGCGCGTCATTTGCATGCCCAGAACCAGCTCGAAATGACCTTCGTTCGCCAGCCGGATGCGGGCGCGGCGGATCGCGCGCTCGGCCTCGCTCTGGCTCCTCATGCCCGTGTCGAGCAGAGCGAGCTTCGTCACGCGGTCGGCGGCGAACTGCATGATCTCGACCGCCAGCATGCCGCCCAGTGACAGGCCGGCCAGCGCGAACTTCTCCGCCGGCATCTGGTCGACGACCCAGCGGGCGGCGCTCTCCCAACTGTCCCAGATGGAGAGCGGCGCGCTGCGCCAGTCGGGCACGACGATGTCGGCCTGCCCCGAAAGGGCGGCAAGCTGCGCCGCGAACAGGCGCGGCGAGCACAGCACGCCGGGGACGAGCAGCAGAGGTGTCCTGGTCATGTCTTTCCTCCGGCGCGAAGCGTAGCGCACACGGTTCGTCTGCGGTACCAATAGGCCATGGCCGCCGCCTCCGTTCGCGACATCCGTCTCGACCTGTTCCGCGGGCTCGCTCTGTGGTTCATCTTCCTCGACCATATTCCGACCAACGTCGTGAGCTGGCTGACCGTCCGCAACTACGGCTTCAGTGACGCCACCGAGATCTTCGTCTTCATCTCCGGCTATACCGCGGTCATCGCCTACGGGCGCATGCTGGACGCGGAGGGATGGCCACGCACCGCCGCGCGCATCTATCGCCGCGTCTGGCAGCTCTACGTCGCCCACATCCTGCTGTTCGTGGCTTTCTCGGCGCAGATCGCCTGGGTCTCGATCGCCCGCGACACGCCGGCGCTGATCGAGGAGATGGAGCTGCTGGGCCTCGGCCAGAACCCCTACCGCGCGATTCTCGAAGCCGCGCTCCTCAAGTTCCGGCCGGTCAATCTCGATGTGCTGCCGCTCTACATCGTCCTTCTGGCGACCTTCCCGTTCGTCCTGCCGGCGGTCGTGCGGTGGCCCTGGGTCGTGATCGGCGTATCCTTGGCTCTCTATGCTGTGACCAGTCGCCTGAACTGGAACCTGCCGGCCTATCCCGACGGAAAGGTCTGGTACTTCAACCCCATGGCCTGGCAGGTCGTCTTCCATGTCGGCGCTGCCTGTGCGGTGTTCGGTCCGGGGCTCTCCAGGCTCGACCGGTTCCGGGGGACGCTGACCGTCCTGGCGATCGCCTTCATCCTGTTCGCAGCCTTCATCGCCTTGTCTTGGCACTACAATCCGCTGGAAAGGCTCGTACCGACCTGGGTGGCGCGGATCATCTATCCGATCGACAAGACCAACATCGACATCCTGCGTTTCCTGCATTTCCTGGCCGTCGCCTGGCTGGTCCGGATCGCCGTGCCGATCGACGCCCCCGGCCTCAAGTGGCCCCTCTGGGAGCCACTTCGCAGATGCGGTGAAGCTTCATTGCTTATATTCTGCCTCGGGACCTTCCTGGCCCTCAGCGGCCAGGTGATCGTCAGCCACTATGAAGATTCGATCTTGTCGCAGATACTCGTGAGCATCGCCGGCATCGTCATCATGTGCGTGGCCGCCTACTTGGCCGCTTGGTTCAAGCGCGGTCATGATCGGCCACCGGCTCGCGTCCGGACGGCAACGGGGGCCCCCCGATGAATCGGGCGATCGCCTTTCTGGTCGCGGCTTTCTTCCTTGCGCTGGGCGGAACGGCTCATGCGCAGTCGATGACGCTGTGCCGTGCTACGCCCGCCCTGCTCGCGCTGGGGACGAACCTGCCGGTCGCGCGCAAGGCGATCGCCGAGAAAAAGACGCTCCGCATCATCGCGCTGGGCTCGTCGACGACTGCCGGGTACGGCGTCTCGAATCCGGCCTTCGCCTATCCCACGCAGCTCCGCATCGGCTTGGAGAAGGCGCTTCCCGGTATCGATATCGAGGTGATCAACCGCGGGATTGGCGGCCAGGACGTCGAGGAGATGGCCGCGCGCATGCGCGCCGAGATGGAGGACAACCCGGCCTCTCTGGTCATCTGGCAGACCGGCACCAACGCCACCATCCGGCAGATGCCGCTCGACAAGTTCGACAGCACGCTGCGCGGCGGCCTGAGGCTCGGCAAGTCGCTGGGGGCGGACTTCATCCTGATGAATCTGCAATACGTGCCGGCCGTCGTCGCTGCGCCCGACAAGGAGGCCTACGAGAAGATCATGGCCGATGCCGCCAGGGACTTTTCCGCCGGCCTGTTCCGACGCTACGACATCATGCGCGCGTGGTACGACGACGGGATGCCCTACGCCCAGTTCGTGCAGCTCGACGGGCTCCATCTCAACGATTTCGGCCAGAAGTGCATCGGCAGGCTGCTGACCCGCTCGATCGTGGATGCGCTCAAAGGTCCCTGACAGGAGGAGGCCCCATGGCCCGTCGTTTCGTCGATCTTTCGATCTACCTCGAGAACGACGTGATCTCCGATCCGCCGCCGTTCGGGCCGAAGATCCAGTATCACAAGCATGCCGACACGGCCGGCCAGATCGCCGGCTTCTTCCCGGGGCTGAAGAAGGAAGACCTGCCGGACGGCGCCGGCTGGGCGGTCGAGAACGTCAATCTCTCGACCCATAACGGCACGCACCTCGACGCGCCGTATCACTTCCATCCGACGATGAACAAGGGCGAGCGCGCCATCACCATCGACGAGGTGCCGCTCGAATGGTGCTTCCAGCCCGGGGTGAAGCTCGACTTCCGCGACAAGCCGGACGGACACGTGATCACCGCCGCCGAGGTCGAGGCGGAGCTGAAGCGCATCGGCCACGAGCTGAAGCCGCTGGAGATCGTCGTCGTGAACACGCGGGCGGGCTCTCGCTACGGCAACGACGACTACGTCAATGCCGGCTGCGGCATGGGCTACGACGCCACGATCTACCTGCTGGAGAAGGGGGTGCGGCTGACCGGCACCGATGCCTGGAGCTGGGACGCGCCCTTCTATTTCACCGCCCAGAAATGGGCGAAGGACCACGATCCGTCGATCATCTGGGAGGGCCACAAGGCGGGCCGCGACATCGGCTACTGCCACCTCGAGAAACTGCACAATCTCGAATCGCTGCCGGGTGACGGCTTCACCATCGCCTGCTTCCCGCACAAGATCCGCGGCGCCTCGGCCGGCTGGACCCGCGCGGTCGCGATTTTCGAGGAGTGACCGCGGCAGGCCGCCGGCCTCGTGACGGCGAATAAACGAAACAAGTGAAATAACCGAAATAACTGGCTCCGGAGAGGCCCTCCGGCGCGCGATTCGCCCGGTTTTTTCTGCGCGGATTGTGCCAATACCGGCGTCTGGACTTGGCGGGACGGCTTCGCCGCAGCCACTAAGGCGCGACGGGCCGCCGTGCGAAGACAAGCGCGAGGCCGAGCGCTGCGATGAGACTGCCGGCGGCCGTCCGCAGGCGGCGCAGCATCGTTGGCCGGCCCAGCGCGATCGAGCGGGCACGCGACGCGAGCATCGCGACGACGACGTCGGCCGCGGTGTTGAGCGCCATCGAGATCACGCCCAGGACTGCGAACTGCAGCCATATCGGTCCGGCCGCCGAATCGACGAACTGCGGCAGGAAAGCGAGGAAAAAGGTCGCGGTCTTTGGATTGAGCGCCTCGACGACGATGCCCTCGCGGAACGCTCTTGCCGCGCCCGTCGTGACCGGCCTCGCCTCGAAGGGCTGGCGTGCCTCACGGATGGCCTTGATGCCGAGCCATACGAGATAAAGCGCGCCGGCCAGCTTCAGCATCGTGAAGGCTTCGGCGCTCGCCATCACCAGCGCCGACACGCCGATGGCGCCGGCGGCCACATGGACCAGACCGCCCAGGCCGGTGCCGAAGCTGGAGGCCAAGCCTTCGCGCCGGCCGCCGGCCAATGTGCGCGCCGCGACATACAGGATGCCGGGCCCTGGCGAGATCGCGATTGCCAGAGCCGTCAGGGTGAAGAGCGCGAGGGTCGCGGGATCCATTGCCCTTACGGCAGCGGGTCGGGCTCGCCGGGGGGCAGCGGCACTTCGAAGACGTTGAGGGTCATCGACACCAGCATGTAGTAGCCGCAGACTCCCACGAGATCGACGACGCCTTTCTCTCCGAATGCCTCGATGGCGCGCCTGTAGTTGGTCGGCGCCACCCTGTTGGTCTCGAGATATTCCGTGACGAAGTCGTAGACCACCTTCTCGACGTCGCGCTTGAAGGGCGGCGTGGCGCGCAGGCGGACCGCCTCGATGATGTCTTCCGCCAGGCCAGCTTCCTTGGCGAGGCGGGCATGGGCGTAGAACTCGAACTGCGCCTTGAAGTGCCGGCCGACCAGGCAGATCGCCAGTTCCGACAGGTCGCGCGGCAGCGAATTGTGGAAGCGGCAATATTCGCCGAGCTTCTGGGCGCGGTCGGCCAGGACGGGGCTGCGCAGCCACGGCTCGAAGGGCCCGCGCAGGCCGCCGCGCGGGCCGGCCATGATCGCGTCGGCGACCTTCTTCTGTTCGGGATCGAGCTTGTTCAGGTCGAGCGGCGCCAGACGCGGCATTGCGTTTCCTCTCTTCTGTGTGTTGGAAAGACTAAAGCGGGCAGCCGGCGTCGCCGACGCGGCTGGCGTCGGCATTGTCGAAGATGTGGTTCACGATCGACAGGCCGGCCTGCATCGCCGCACTCGAGCGCACGTTGCACGACCCGGTCGCCGTCCACAGCACCTTGCCGCCACTCGACTCGTAGAGCGTGAGCGACACGCGCAGGGTCGAGCCCGCGGGCACGGGCGAGATCGTATCGCGCCGGCCGATCGGGTTGGCCGGCAGCATGAGGCGCGGATTGGCGCCCGTCTCGTAGTCCTGAGCCTGCATCATCGGCATTTCGCGGTCGAGGCCGCCGGACAGGTCGAAGTAGCTCACGTCCATGCGCATGATGTTGCCGCCGCTGAAGCCGACCTGATTGCCGCGCTGGCTCAGGCGGACCATGACCTGGCGGCGCAGCTCGCGCGCGAGATGCGTGTCGGAGGTGAGCTGGACGGCGATCTTGACCTTCGGGATCTTCTGGTACGCCTTGATCTCCAGTTCGCCGAGCTTGGGTCCGCCGCTGCCGCCGAGACCGTATCCCTGGGCCCAGGCCGGCGTGGCGAAACAGAGTGCCGAAAGCGTGACAAAGGTGGCGGCGATTCGCATTCGTCTGTCCCCTAACGTCCCTCGACCGCCGCCAGCCTGCTCCAGCCGGCTTCGTCCCGGTCGAGCATGCGCTTCAGCGATTCGAAATGCAGGAAGGCCTGCTGCGCCTCGCCCGCGATCTGCCTGGCCGTGTGCTCGGCCATCGCCTCGTCGATATTGTGCAGTTCCCGGCCGGTCTGCATGGCCAGCACCTGCACCATCGCCGCACGTTCGAGGTAATAAAGGTCGTCATAGGCTTGGGCAACGGTCGGCCCCGAAACGATGACGCCGTGGTTGCGAAGGAACAGGATGTCCTTGTCGCCCATCGCGCGGCACATGCGCTCGCCCTCGTCGTTGGACAGCGCGACTCCGCCATAGGCCTCGTCGTAGGCGATGCGGCCCCAGTAGCGGAACGCGTTCTGGGTGCACATCTCGATGCGACCGTCGCGGATCGAGGTCAGGGCCGTCGCGTAGGGCATGTGGGTGTGCAGCACGACCTTGGCGCGCGGGTTGCCGGCATGGATACGGGCGTGGATGTAGAAGGCGGTAGGCTCAACCGGATGCTTGCCCTCGACGATGTTGCCGTCGCCATCGGCCATGACGATGTCCGACGGCGTGATCTCCGACCAGTGCAGGCCCTGCGGGTTGACCAGAAAGACGTCATCCCGGCCGGGCACCGCCATGCTGAAATGGTTGCAGACGCCCTCGTTGAGCCCGTGCCGCGCGGCGGCGCGCAGGGCGGTGGTCAGGTCGATCCGCGCCTGGGTGACCGGGTCGTTCGCCAGCATGTTTCGGAGCTCCATCCTCGTCGGCCTTTGCGGGAGCGATGATGCGGCTTCCGGCAATCCGGGCCAAGGGAAATTGCCGGGACCTGAAGACGCGCGATCAGGCCGGCGACGAAACGCGCGGGCCGTCGGTGGCCGAGATCTCGCGCACCAGCTTCGTGCGCACCGCGCGGCCGAAATGATCGAAATTGTCGGCCACGACCAGGAACGAGCCGGGACCGCCGATGACGCTGTCTTCGTAGTACCTGTCGAGCGTGAGGTCTGGCGGACGGCCGAAATTGCTGCGGTTCATCATCACCGGCAGACCGTTCACCACGATGCCCTGCGACACGAGCTTGTCACGCGCGATCTCGGCCGGCGGTCCATCGTTGGTGCGGCCATCGCCCGACACGTCGATCACCCGCCTCCTGGAGACAAAGGGGGCATTCTCGAAGCGTTGGCCGGCATGAGCGAGGGCGGCTCCTATCGCCGTCCAGCTCTGCGAGATGCGCGGTGCCTCGCCGAGCTTGTCGGCAAAGCGCCGGGCCGCGCCCGGACTGTCGATCACCGTCCAGTCGATCACGACGGCCTGGAAGTGCGCACCCGCCCACTCCGTGTAGCAGATCGCAATCCGCTTGTTCTCGCCCGAGAGGATTGCGTCGACCACCCGGTCGTTCGTCAGTGCCTCGATGTAGCCACGCCGCTGCAGTTCGGCCTCGACCTCGTCGATCGATCGGGAAACGTCGACGGCCAACACGAGTTGGAGGTCGACGGGCGTCTGGGCGCGGGCGGACGTTGCCGTCGCCAGGGCCGCCATTGAGCCTACGAGCGCCGACCGTCGCCTCATGCCCACCTCCGTCGAAGGGGCGAAGCATAACACCGCCGACGCCGACGCAAACGAAAACGCCGGAGGAAATCCCCCCGGCGTTCAGGTCGGCCTATTGCCGGAAAGGTCTACTGATCGTCGTCGAAGCCGCGCTTGCGCGGTTCGTAGTCGCGGTCGCGGCGCGGACGGTCCGGTCCACCGCCGAAGCGACGGGCGGGCTTGCCGAAATCGCCACCTTCGGCCGGAGGAGGAGGGGCGCTGGTGAAGTCGGCGCGTCGATCCCTCATCGGGCCGCCGTCGCCGGCGCCACGGTAACCACCGCCACCGCCGCCGCCATAGCCGCCACCGCCGCCGCCGTCACGCCCGCCGCCATAGCCACCGCCACCGCCGCCGCGATAACCACCGCCGCCGCCGTCGCGGCCGCCACCACCGTAGCCGCCGCCACCGCCACCACCGTAGCCACCACCGCCGCCGCCGCCATAGGGCGGGCGCGGGCCGCGCGGACGGAAGCCGCCGCCGTCGCGGCCGCCACCGCCGCCGCCATATCCCCCACCGCCGCCGCCACCACCGGGCTGACGTTCGACGGCTTCACGGACCGCGATCGAGCGGCCATCCAGCAACGCGCCGTTCATGGCCTGCATGGCCGAGGCGCCTTGGTCATCGGTTTCCATCTCGAGGAACGCGAAGCCGCGGCTGCGGCCGGTCTCGCGATCCACGATCACTTTCGAAGATGTAACGGTGCCGAACTGAGAGAAGGCTTCAGACAGACGCTCAGACGTGACCGAATAGGGCAGGTTGCCCACAAACAATTTGCGACTCATTCAAGGCTCTGGGCTAGAGGAAGGATCGAGCGGAGTCCGGCGCGCGCTTGCTGGACGGATGCGTCCAAGCGTTTCGATGACCTTTGACAGATGACCAAGTAGCTCACGGGAAGACGTTGACCGGTATCGCGCTCCGCGACTGTGTGCCGAGACTCATGATGATACTCGTCGGCGAGTGTCGCAATGCAGCACTTATGCGCTGATTCAAGCGTTGAGTCCACCCGTCGCGGGGTTGAGACGCATCGAAGCACGGCACACAATCGACGGGAATTCGGGAGGGATTTGAAAGTGATCGTCGACCACAGGACCTATGAGCTGCAGCCGGGCCGACTGCGCGACTTCCTCGCGCTCTACGAAAAGGAGGGACTGCCGGTCCAGCTCAGGCATCTCGGCAACCTCGTCGGCTACTACACGACCGAAGTCGGCAACGTGAACGAGATCGTTCACATGTGGGGCTACGCGGATCTCGCCGACCGTACGAAGCGTCGCGCCGCAATGGCGGCCGATCCCGCTTGGCAGGCCTATTTGCAGAAGAGCCGAGAATATATGAAGACGATGAACAACAAGATATTGGTGCCCACCGCCTTTTCACCCACGAAGTAAGGGAAAGATCTCCAACATGGCTACCCCATACCCGCGCCGCAGCGGCGCGCAGGTTCTGATCGACCAGCTCCGTATCCACGGCACCGACACGATCTTCGGCGTACCGGGCGAGAGCTATCTGGCCGCGCTCGACGCGCTGTATGCGCAACGCAATTCAATCCGCTATGTGATCTGCCGCCAGGAAGGCGGCGCTTCCTACATGGCCGAGGCCTACGGCAAGCTGACCGGCAAGCCGGGAGTCTGTTTCGTCACGCGCGGGCCCGGCGCCACCAATGCCAGCGTGGGAATGCATACCGGCTTCCAGGATTCGACGCCCATGATTTTGCTCGTCGGGCAGGTCGCCCGCGAGCAGGCCGAGCGCGAAGCGTTCCAGGAAATCGACTATCGCCGCATGTACGGCCAGATGGCCAAATGGGTCACCCAGATCGAGGATGCGCGCCGCATTCCCGAGATCGTGAGCCAGGCCTTCCATCGCGCCATGAACGGACGGCCCGGCCCGGTCGTCATCGCCCTGCCCGAGGACATGCTGGTCGATGAGGTCGAGGTCGCCGACGCCGGCCCGTTCAAGGTCGCGCGCGGCGCGCCTGCACCGGAAGACATGGCGGCCTTCCGCGAGCTGCTGGCCGCAGCCAAGCAGCCGCTCGTCATCCTGGGCGGTGGCGGCTGGGACGCCAAGGCCTGCGACGACATCAAGGCGTTCGTCGAAGCCAACCACCTGCCGGTGACGACCGCCTTCCGCAATCAGGACCTGATCGACAACCGGCACGACAATTTCGTCGGCGATCTCGGGCTGGGCGTGAACCCGCCGCTCGGCAAGCGCATCAAGGAGAGCGACCTCATCATCGCGATCGGTCCGCGTCTCGGGGAGGCCACGACCGGCGGCTACACCATGTTCAACCTGCCGGTGCCGGCGCAGAAGATGGTGCATGTGCATGCCGGTGCCGAGGAGCTGGGTCGCGTCTATCAGGCGACGCTGCCGATCAACTCGGGCATGGCACAGTTCGCGGCGGCCGCGAAGGCCATGAAGCCGGTCGATGCTTCGGCCTGGAAGGCGGGCGTCGCCGCCGCCCGCGCCGACTATCTGAAGAACATCGAGCCGACGCCGCAGCCGGGCTCGGCCAACTTCGCCGAGATCGTGGCCTGGCTGAACAAGCGTCTGCCCGACGACGTCATCGTCACCAACGGCGCGGGCAACTATGCCGGCTTTGTCCATCGCTTCTTCCAGTATCGCGGCTTCCGCACCCAGCTCGCGCCGACCAACGGCTCGATGGGCTACGGCGTGCCGTCGGCGGTGGCGGCAAAGATCGCTGCGCCAGGCCGCACGGTCGTGTCGTTCAGCGGCGACGGCTGCTTCCTGATGAACGGGCAGGAGTTCGCGACCGCCGTCCAGCACGGGGCGAACGTCGTGTTCATCGTGGTCGACAACGGCATGTACGGCACGATCCGCATGCATCAGGAGCGTGAGTATCCGACGCGAGTCCACGGCACCGAGCTGAAGAACCCGGACTTCGCGGCCTATGCCCGCGCCTTCGGCGGTCATGGCGAGACGGTCGAACGCACCGCCGACTTCGAGCCGGCGTTCGAGCGGGCGCTCGCGGCAGGCAAGCCGTCGATCATCCATGTGAAGACGGACGCCGAGGCGATCACCTCGCGCATCACCATGAGCAAGCTGCGCGAGCAGGCGCTGGCAAAGCAGAAGCACTGACGAGACAAGCGAAGGACCGGACGCAAACCCGATCGACGGGCTTGCGTCCGGCCATCGCCGCCCCTATAGAGGCGATCCGTGGAGATTTGAGCCGACCGGCTTGCGACCACGTTAAACATCGCTAAAAGGTCGGAGGTGCTCGCAAAGCCCCCGTCCTTCCAGGTCGGGGGCTTTTCGTTTGCGCAGCTCGACGGGCGCGCGGCGAGACAGGAGAGTGAGATGGACGGTTCGATTCCCGTGAAGAAGGCGCAGGCCGATGTTTCGAAGTGGCGCGCCCAGACCCGCGCGGTGCGCGGCGGCCAGATCCGCAGCAACTTCGACGAGACGTCCGAAGCGCTGTTCCTGACCTCTGGCTATGCCTATTCCAGCGCGGAGGAGGCCGAGGCCACCTTCAAGGGCGAGAGCAACCACTACCAGTATTCGCGCTTCGGCAACCCGACCGTCACCATGTTCGAGAACCGGCTGGCGGCGCTCGAGGGCGCCGAGGCCTGCCGCGCGACCTCGACCGGCATGTCGGCGGTGTTCTTCGCGCTGCTGGCGCTGCTCAAGGCGGGCGACCGCATCGTCGCCGCGCGCCAGCTCTTCGGCTCCTGCCACTACATCGTGGCCGACCTGCTGCCGAAGTACGGCATCCAGAGCGAGCTGGTCGACGGCGGCGATCTCGCCCAGTGGGAAAAGGCGCTGTCGAAGCCGACTCAGGCGGTGCTGTTCGAATCGCCCTCCAACCCGATGCTCGACATCGTCGACGTGAAGGCGGTGTGCGACCTCGCCCACAAGGCGGGCGCCAAGGTCGTGCTCGACAACGCCTTCGCCACGCCGATCCTGCAGCGGCCGCTCCAGTTCGGCGCCGACGTCGTGGTCCACTCCGCCACCAAGTACATCGACGGCCAGGGTCGCACCCTGGGCGGCGCGGTGCTGGGCTCGAAGGAGTTCATCCTCGACAAGCTGCAGCCGATCATCCGCAACACCGGCCCGTCGCTCAGCCCTTTCAACGCCTGGGTGCTGGTGAAGGGACTCGAGACTCTGGGTCTGCGAGTCGAGCGCCATTGCGCCAACGCCCGCCGCGTCGCAGACGCGCTGGCTGCCCATCCGGCGATCGGCCGCGTGCTCTATCCCGGCCGACCCGACCATCCGCAGCATGCGCTGGCGGCGAAGCAGATGTCCGACTTCGGCGGCGTGGTGACGTTCGACGTCAAGGCTGGCAAACCGGCGGCCTTCGCGGCGCTGAACCGCCTGCAGCTGGTCGACATCTCCAACAATCTCGGCGACGCCAAGAGCCTCGTCACCCACCCGGCGACCACGACTCACATGCGCATCGGCGCCGAGGAGCGCGCGAAGCTCGGCATCACCGACGGCACGGTCCGCATCTCGGTCGGCCTCGAGGATGTCGAGGACATCGTCGCCGATCTCGTGCAGGCGCTGGGCGGCTGATGCCGCTTTCGGCCGATCTCTGGGCGGCGAATGCCGATCTCGCGTCCCGCATCCTGTCGCACGGGTTCGTGCGCGGACTGCGGGACGGATCGCTGCCGATCGAGTGCTTCAAGGGATATGTCGCGCAGGACGCCTATTTCCTCGAGGCCTTTGCGCGCGCCTATGCCTTCTGCCTCGCCAACTCCCGCTCGCGCGACGACCTCTACGGCTTTGCCGGCCTGGTCGCCGGCGTGTTGCAGGAGCTCAAGCTCCACAAAGGTTACGCCGAACGCTGGCGGGTCGATCTCGATGGCGTCGCGCCCGTCGAGGCCACGCGCGCCTATGTCGACTTCCTCCTCGACACGGCGCGGCACGGCAATCTCGGCGAGACCATCGCCGCGATGACGCCGTGCATGCGCCTCTATGCCTTCCTCGGCCGTTCGCTGGCGGCGAATAGCGTGGCGAAGCTCTATTCGGAATGGGTGAAGACCTATGCCGATCCTGGTTTCGAGGCACTGGCCGTCCAGCTCGAGGCCCTGCTCGATCTCCACGCCGAGGACACCGAAGCGGTGCGCGCCAACTATCGCCGCGCCATGGAGCTCGAACTCGGCTTTTTCGCCGCGCACATCTAGCGGGCGCCGGAATGGTTTTTGCGGGGGCCAGCCCGCAACGGTACCAGAATACCTGATCCGGAGAGGGCGACTCCCCAGTCGTCTGCTTCGTTTATTTTGTTTGTTTCGCTTATGTGCCGGGATTCGGCTTTTCCGCGGCCTGTCAGAGCGGCGCCAGTCTCTCCATCGAACGGTCGAGGGCGCCGTGCAGGTCGGCCGTCAGCTTCGTGCCCATCGCCGTCCGCACCTCCTGCTCGGCCTCCGACCACAGCGGCAGCGCGCGCTTGAACAGGGCGCGGCCCGCCGGCGTCGCGACCAGCTCGTGCCGCCGCTTGTCGCCCGCGGCCGCCCGTTCGATCACGCCCGAGGCCAGGAGCGGGCGCAGGTTGCGCGTCAGGGTGGTGCGGTCGGTCGCCAGAAGCTCGGACAGTTCGGTGATGTTGAGGGGACCGCGCGCGATCACGTAGCCCAGCAGCGAGAACTGGGAGATGCGCAAGCCGGTCGGCGCGAGGTGCCGGCTGTAGATCTGGGTCACGCGCCGCGCCGCGCTGCGCACGCGAAAACAGGTGCACTCGGCGGGCGACAGGCGGGCCGGGGAGGAATCGGCTGTCATGGGGGCGAGATTATCGCCGCTTCTTGCGCCGGCAAAGCCTCAATGTGTATATGCACGTAAAATCGCGATGGAGACGGACATGGCGGCAGAGGCGGGATATGGCGTGGTGCCGATCGAGCAGGCGCGTACCCTCGACGGGCTCGACCTCTTCAAGGGGCTGCTGGAGGGCCGATATCCGGCGCCGCCGATCTCGCGGGCCCTGGGTTTCAACCTGCTCGAAGTCGAGGCCGGCCGCGTCCTGTTCGGCTACACGCCGGTCTTCGACCACTACAACCCGCTGGGCACGGTCCATGGCGGCATCGCCGCCACCCTGCTCGATTCGGTGATGGGCTGCTGTATCCACACGATGCTGAAGGCCGGCAGCGGCTACACCACCGTCGAGATTAAGGTGAACTACGTGCGCGCCATGACCGACAGGACCGGGCCGGTCCGGGCCGAGGGCAAGGTCATCAATGTGGGCTCGCGCATCGCCACGTCCGAGGGCAGGTTGACCGACGCCGCCGGCAAGCTGCTCGCGCACGGCACGACGACCTGCCTGATCTTCCCGATTTAGCCTAATCTGCCGGCATGCAGAATGCAGCCGCCGAACAAAGCCTCCTCAAACTCTCCATCGCCGTCACCATAGGCGTGGCGTCGGTCGGCGTCGTGTTCGGCCTGCTGTCGGGGTCGATGTCGATCGTGTTCGACGGCGTCTTCTCGGCGATCGACGCGGCCATGTCCGGCCTCGCCCTGTTCGTCTCGCGCCTGGTCGGCAGGGTGGCCGACAATCGCCGCTTCCAGTTCGGCTACTGGCACATCGAGCCCATGGTGCTGGCGTTCAACGGCGGCACGCTGATGCTGCTCTGCTTCTATGCCTTCCTGAACGCGTCCGGCAGCTTCCTGGACGGCGGCCGCCGGCTCGATTTCGACTGGGCGATAGCCTACGCCGCCGCGGTCGGTCTCGTGGCGTTCGGCATGTTCTTCTACTTGCGGCACCTCAATCGGCAGATCGGCTCGGATTTCGTGCGTCTGGACATACAGAGCTGGTTGATGTCGGCCGCCATCACCTCGGCGCTGCTGCTGGCGTTCGCGGTCGGCTGGTGTCTCGAAGGCACCCGCTATGGCCATCTGACGCCCTATGCCGACCCGCTCATCCTGGCGGTGCTTGCGCTCATCCTCGTCTTCGTCCCAATCGCCACGGTGCGCCGGGCGCTGCAGGAAATCCTGCTCATCACACCGCCCGAACTCGACGCGCGCGTCCGTCAGGTCATGGACGAAGCCGTCTCCCGGCACGGCTTCAAGACCTACACCAGCTACGTCGCCAAGGTCGGCCGCGCCCAGTTCATCGAGATCCACATCTCGGTTCCGCCGCAATCCCCGATCGACAGTGTGGGAAAGGCCGACGCCATCCGGCGCGAGATCGCCGAGGCGATCGGCGGTGAGGGGCCGAGCCGCTGGCTCACGATCGACTTCACGGCCGATCCAAGGTGGCTGTAGACCGATTTGACCTTTTGGCGCGAAACTCCCATGTCAGGGGCCGGAAGGAATTCGCCCGAGCATGTACAAAGCCACCACCCGTGCCATTCAGGTGACGGTCCAGCCGCAATATCTGCCGGACCAGTCGGAGCCCGAGAAGTCACAGTTCGTGTGGGCCTATACGGTGCGCATCGAGAACAGGGGCGAAGTCGCGGTGCAGTTGCGCAGCCGGCACTGGAAGATCACCGACGGACTCGGCCGGCTGCAGGAGGTCAAGGGTCCCGGTGTCGTCGGCAAGACGCCGTTGCTGCGCCCCGGCGAGGTGTTCGAGTACACTTCCGGAACGCCACTTTCCACGCCATCCGGGATCATGGGCGGTACGTATCAGATGGTCGACGAGGCGGGCGTGAAGTTCGACATCGAGATTCCGACCTTTTCGCTCGACACGCCGACGGTGCAGCGCAGCCTCAACTAGGCCGCCCTGATGAGGGGAGTAAGACGATGAACAAGATGGTGAAGCCGCGCGAGGTCGTTTCGCTCGCCACCGGCCTGTCCCGGCCTTCGCGCGAGGAGGCCGAGGCGGCCGTCCGCACGCTGATCCGCTGGGCCGGCGACGATCCCGGCCGCGAGGGCCTGGCGGGCACGCCCGACCGCGTCGTGCGCTCCTACGAGGAATTCTTCGCGGGCTACGATCAGGATCCGCGCGACATGCTGCAGCGAACCTTCGAGGAGGTCGAGGGCTACGACGAGGTCGTTGCGCTGCGCGACATCCGGCTGGAATCGCACTGCGAGCATCACATGGTGCCGATCATCGGCAAGGTCCATGTCGGCTACCTGCCGGACAAGCGCGTCGTCGGAATCAGCAAGCTCGCCCGAGTGGTCGATGCGTTCGGCCATCGCCTGCAGATCCAGGAGAAGCTGACGGCGCAGATCGCCAACACGCTGCAGGAGGTGCTGCAGCCGCGCGGCGTCGCCGTCGTCATCGAGGCGGCCCACCAGTGCATGACCACGCGCGGAGTCCACAAGTCCGACGTCACCATGGTGACCAGCCGCATGCTCGGTGCATTCCGCGACAATGGCGAGACACGGCGCGAATTCCTGAGCATGATCGGGCGCTCGTCCATCTAACCGCAACGCGCCCCGACTAAGACAGGACATCATGGCCGGAGAGACCGTCAATTCCATCGAAATGCTGCGCAGGCTCGTGGCCTTCGACACCACCTCGCGCAATTCCAACCTCGCCCTGATCGAGTATGTCCAGGCCTACCTGAAGGGCCATGGCGTCGAGTCGAAGCTGGTACCCAACGAGGATGGCTCGAAAGCCAACCTGTTCGCCACCGTCGGCCCCAACGTTCCGGGCGGCGTCGTCCTCTCGGGCCATACCGACGTCGTGCCGGTCGACGGCCAGCCCTGGGTCACCGACCCGTGGACGCTCACGCTGAAGGACGGAAAGTATTACGGCCGCGGCACCTGCGACATGAAGGCGTTCTATGCGATCGGCCTCGCCATGCTGCCGGAGTTCCTGAAGGCGCCGCTCAAGAAGCCGATCCACTTCGCGCTGTCCTACGACGAGGAGATCGGCTGCTTCGGCGCGCATTCGCTGGCCGCCCGCATGGCGAGCGAGGTGCCGAAGCCCAGGGTCATCATCATCGGCGAGCCGACCATGATGACCGTGGTGCATGCCCACAAGGGGAGCCAGAGCTACGTCACCAAGTTCACCGGCTTCGAGGCGCATTCCTCGATGACCCATCTCGGTGTCAGTGCCATCCACTTCGCCGGCGAGTTCATCCACTACCTCAACACGGTGCAGGAGGAACTCGAGGCCGCAGCGCCGAAGGACAGCGAGTTCATGCCGGCGGCCGCGACCTTCAACGTCGGCACCATCATCGGCGGCACCGCGGGCAACATCCTGGCTCGCGAATGCGAGGTCCTGTGGGGCTATCGCGAGCTGCCGACGCGGCCGATCGAGGAATTGGGCGAGCGTGCCAAGAAGTGGCTGAAGGAAGAGCTGCTGCCGAAGATGAAGGCCAAGCACCCGGCGGCCGCCATCGAGACCGAACTGCGCGCCTCGACGCCCGCCTTCTCGCCCGAGGGCAACGACGATGCCAAGGCGCTTGCCGGCAGCTGGTCCGGCTCCAACACGGTCGGCGCCGTGGTCTATGCCACCGAGGCCGGCATTTTCCGCAAGGTGCTGGGCGTGCCGACGGTGGTCTGCGGCCCCGGCGACATCGCCCAGGCGCACCAGCCCAACGAATTCATCCTCGCCTCGCAGATCGATGCCGGCGAGGAATTCATGAAGCGCATGCTGGAGTGGTCCTGTCGGGACTGAGTGTGAGGAGGTCGTGCCGCACCTGATCGCCGTCGACTGGGGCACGAGCTCGCTGCGTGGCGCCCGTCTCGATGCGGCGGGCCGCGTGCTCGAGGAGCAGAGCGCGCCGCTCGGGATTCTGAATGTCCCGGACGGCGACTTTGCCGGCGTCTTCGACTCGCTGTTCTCGGACTGGATGAAACCGGCCGGAAGCGTCTGCCTGATCTCCGGCATGGCGGGCAGCCGGCAGGGCTGGGCCGAAGCGCCTTACGTCGCCTGTCCCGCCGGGCCTGAAGACCTCAAGCGTCACCTGCACTGGATCGAACCTAGGCGGATCGCGCTGGTGCCCGGCCTCAGCGTCGAGCAGGGCGAGGTGCCCGACGTGATGCGCGGCGAGGAGGTGCAGATTCTCGGGGCGATGCGGCTGGCGGGCTTGACTGACGGGCTTTTCGTCCTGCCCGGCACGCACAGCAAATGGGCTACGGTGCGAGACGGCCGGGTCACGGGCTTCCGCACCCACATGACCGGCGAGTTCTATGGTCTGCTCGGCCAGCATTCGATCCTGGCGCGTACGCTCGACGCCGATGCGCCGCTCGACGAGGCGATGTTCCTTCGCGGCGTGGCGCGGGCCGGTGAAGGCGAGGGCTTGCTGCACAATGCCTTCGGCGTGCGGGCGCTTGCTTTGTTCGATCGCCTGTCGCCCAGCCAGTCGGCCAGCTACCTCTCGGGTCTTCTGGTTGGCGAGGAACTGCGCGGACAGCGAGTGCCGTCCGGCGGTGACGTCATCGCCATCGGCGCGCCGGCGCTCACGGCGCGCTATGCTCTGGCGCTCGCCGCAAGGGGCGTCGATGCGCGTACCTTCGGGGCCGAGGCGACATGGGCCGGCGTGAGGGCGTTGCTGGAATGATCATCGGTGCAGTCGGGAATGGGGGGAAACAATGAAGATCAAGAGCTACGAGATTTTCCGCTGCGATGCCGGCTGGCGTCTCTTCTCGTTTCTCAAGCTGGTGACCGATACGGGCCCCGTCGGCTGGTCGGAATACAACGAGAGCTTCGGCAGTCCCGGCCTCTCGGGTGTCATCGAGAACCTGATGCCGAGTGTCGTCGGCATGGATCCGATGGACATCGAGCTGGTGAACGCCGTGCTCGCCACCAAGTCGACCCAGTCGCGCGGCGGCGTGGTGCGGCAGGCGATCGCCGCGATCGAGAACGCGCTGCTCGACATCAAGGGCAAGGCGCTGGGCGTGCCGGTCTATCGGCTGTTCGGTGGCAAGCTGCGCGACCGCATTCCCGTCTACTGGTCGCATTGCGGTTCCTATCGCATGCGCAATCCCGATCTCTGCGGCACGCCGGCGGTGCGGTCCTACGACGACATGGCGCGGACTGGCGAGGAGGTGCGGAAGAAGGGTTTCACCGCCTGCAAGACCAACATCGCGATGGAGGTCGACGGCAGGCTGCGCGCCTATCGCCCGGGCTTCGTCGTCGGCAAGGGCTTTCCCGAGCGCAACTGGGACGCCTTCATCGCGCGCAGTGCGGCCAAGACCGTCGAGGCGTTCCGCGCCGGCGCCGGGCCCGATGTCGGCATCATGCTGGACACCAACTTCCATTTTCGTACCGAGGGCTTCAAGCGCATCGCCGAGGCGGTCGGCCCGACCGGCCTCACCTGGCTGGAGCTCGATATCCATGACCCGAAGTCGATCGCGATGATCCGTCGCGATGCGCCGTGCCCCATCGCCTCGGGGGAGACCCTGCTGGAGCGTCGCGACTTCCGGCCGTACCTCGAAGCCTATGCCTTCGACACCGCCATCGTCGACGTGATCTGGAACGGCTTCGCGGAGTCCCTGAAGATCGCCGCGATGGCCGACGTCTATGAAGTGAACGTGGCGCCGCACAATTTCTACGGCCATCTCGCCAGCGCCATCTCGGCGCATTTCTGCGCCGCCGTGCCGAACTTCCGCATCATGGAGATCGACATCGACGGCGTGCCGTGGCGCGACGAGATCGTCGACAACCCGCCGGTGTTCGAGAACGGCGACTACATCCTGCCGAAGGGACCGGGCTGGGGCGTCGAGCCGAACGAAGAGGCCATGCGCCGGCATCCGCCCAAGACCTACGTCGTCACGCAATAGTTGTTGTACGAATGTCATCTTCCCTTGTTGCAAATGCATAGCCTGTGAGGTCAAGTACGCTTCGTTGAATCGGGGAGACAGTGCATTGAAGGCGCCGCGTAGCGGACAGCGCCGACAGAGCGCCCAGGCGAGGATGAGACGGAGGCGGCTGCAGGCCCTGGCCGTTGCCGTGATCGTCTCGACGACCGGGACGGCTTCCGCCCAGGACACGCGCTGGGACGGGCTTCTCTCCAATACGAACTGGTATGTGGCGATCCCCAATCTGGTCGCCTACGCCAGCGGCAATCGCAGTGACATCAGCAATCCCTTTGCGATCGGCGACCAGACCCTGTGGTCCCTCGGAACCGTCACCAATGGTTCCTTCCGCGGGGTGAGCGAGGCGACGTTCGCCATCGGGCCGACGGTCACCGCGCCGACCTACTCGTCCATGCACGGGCTCGTCACCGAAGCGGGGCAGATCCGGATCGAGTTCACCTCGCCGGACAGCGCGACCATCGTAGGAATCGGCCAGATGCGCGAGATCGGCGGCGTGCCGCTGATGGAAATGCAGATGATCACGGGCACCTCGCTGCTGGTCACGCACTGGGCCTACATGGCGCCGTACAATCCGGTCGTGTTCACGCCGCCTTCGCCGACGCAGTATGTCAGCGCCGACATCACCTCGCCGGAATGGCGTTGGACCGCCGGCACGACCTGGCAGGTGTCGAGCCCGACCGTGTTCGGCACCGCGACGCCCGGCACCTTCAAGATCACCGGCTACAGCAACGGATACTACTGGGGCGTGGGAGCGGCGCCGCTCGACAGCCCGGTCGGCAATTTCACCGTCCTGGGCTCGATGACCCCGGAGGGAAACCTTTTCTTCAACCTGCTGTTCGGGGCGACCTACGACAGTCTTGCGGGCCAGATCACCGGCGATGCGACGACCGGGGCCATGGCTCTTCGCAAATACACCCTGTCGGGGCCGGTCGGCGCGCCGACAACGGCCAGCATCATGCCGGTTTCCAACATTGCTGCGGGCCAGACCTATTTCCTGAGCAATGTCGGCTCGACCGTGATCCCGGCCTTCACCGGCGGCAGGCTCCAGGTCGACGAGACCTTCGTCCTCAGCACTGAGAATTTCCTGGTCGACGGATCGGCCACCAACCGTCTCGACCTGCGCGGCAATACGGCCGTCCTGACCGGCGTGCTGTCCGATGCCGTGCCCGGCACCCCGGGGAAGCTCATCATCGGCAACAGCGGAGTCGGCGGAAGCGCAACCTTCGCCGGCAACAGCACCTATACCGGCCTTACGACGATCGAGGCCGGCGCCACCTTGTCGGTTGACGGTTCGATCGTCTCGCCGGTCTCGGTCCAGGGCAGGTTGCGGGGAACGGGAACGATCCGCGGCGCCACCACGGTGCAGAGCGGCGGCACACTGTCGCCCGGCAACAGTCCGGGCACGCTTACCTTCGCCGCGCCGGTGACCATGGCGCCTGGCAGTACCCTGTCCCTCGACATCGACGGTCCGGGGACCGGCAACGGGGCGGGCAATTTCAGCCGCGTCGTGGTGTCGGGCGCGGGCAATGGCTTCACCGCCGGCGGCACGTTGCAACCCGTCTTGCGCGGCATTGCCGGCGCCGCGACCAACGGCTTCACGCCTTCGATCGGGCAGCAGTTCATGGTCGTCGCGGCGGATGGTGGTGTACAGGGCAGTTTCACGGGACTTGCCCAGCCCGCAGGCTTGGCGTCGGGAACGCGGTTCGATGCCCTTTATGCACCATCTTCCGTAACTCTGGTGGCGACGCCTGCCTCCTACGGCAATCTCGCTGCCGCCGGCCTGCCCCAAACGCCCAACCAGGCCTCGGTCGGGCAAGCGCTTGACGTCCTGCGTCCCACGGCGGGCGTGCGCATGAGCGGTCTCGCGCAATCGCTCTTTTCGCCTCTCTATGGCCTGCCCGGCGCGTCGATCCCGCAGGCGCTGGATCAGCTTTCGCCCAGCCTCTACGGCGACATGATGCTGTCGGCGCGACAGGGCTTCTACGGTTTTGCCGATCAGGTCGGCCAGCGGCTCGGCACCCGCCGGGCCGGACAGGGCAGTGACCAGAACCTTGCGATAGCCTGCGGCGATGTTTGTCGCGGCTTGCCCAATGTGGCGCCCAACACGGTCGCGGGGCCGCTCGGTACGACGGCCTGGCTTTCGGCCTTCGGGCAGTGGACGCAGGTCGCCGCGGCGGCGGCCCCCGGCTTCCAGGCATCGCTGGCCGGCGTTATGGCCGGTCTCGACGTGGAGCTGGCACCGGGTTTCGTGGGTGGCGTCGCACTGGGCGGCGGCAGCGCCAACACCTTTGCCGGCAACGGCGCGACGGCCCTCGGATCGGCACTGCAGGCGACGGTCTACGGCGAGTACGCCGCCGGATCATTCTTCGTTGGCGGCCAGGCGTCCTATCTGCGCTTCGACCAGACGACGACCCGTCCGCTGGGGGCCTGGAACAGCGTGTCGCGGGACAGTCTCGTCACGACCGGCCTGGGCGGTCAGGTCGCGGCGGGGGTGCGGCTGGCGTGGGAGGGTTGGGCGGTGGAACCGACCGTCGGGCTCGCCGTGGCCGGCTTCTCCTCGCCGGGCACCGTCGATCAGAACGTCAACGGGCTTTCCCAGCAGGTCGACGGACAGTCACTCACCAGCGTGCGCGGCACCCTGACACTGCCGGTAAAGCGGACTCTCGCACTCGCGGACCAGCGTTCCCTCGAGTTCCGTGGGCTGCTCGGCTGGGCGCACGAGTTCGCGGACGTATCGGCGACGACCCAGGCGGCCTTCGCCGCCGCGCCCGGGGTGCCGTTCTCGACCACCAGTGCGTCGATCTCGCGCGATTCGATATTGGCCGGTCTCTCCGCCGATTTCGCACTCGAGGATGGTGTGGCCTTCTTCGCCGGTTGGCAGGCCGCGATCGGCTCGTCCTCGGTCGCGCAGACACTTCGCGCCGGCCTGCGTGTTACATGGTAGTCATGGCGCTTGGGCAAGCTGAGCCTGTCCCCGGGAGGAAATCATGATTCGTACGATCTTTTGCACGTCCCTGGGGCTCGTCCTGATCGCCGGTTCGGCCAACGCGCAGGTTTATTGCCGCGCTGAAGGCGTGCCGCGTGGCTGCGTCTGGGCTCCCCGCGGCGCCGGAGCGCCGGGAGTGGGCGTGGTCCCTGGTGCCGGAGCGGGCGCGCCCGGCGTGGGCGTCGCCCCGGGCGCCGGTGTCGGCGCTCCCGGTGTGGGTGTTGCCCCCGGAGTCGGAGCCGGCGCTCCCGGCGTCGGTGTGGCGCCGGGACATCCCGGGGGCGCGGACGTGAACGCGGGCGGGCCGGTGAACCGCGCCGGCCGGCGCTAACCCAAACTGTAAATCCAGGAAAGAGTGTTGACGGTCCTGTCGTCCTGAACGAGGCGTCGCACGCCCTCGGCGGTTGCGATGCGTGACAAGCGGTGCAATTGCTTGCGCCGTGGCGGGCCTGCACAGTTCGCGCGAGTGCAGCCCGAGGATCCCATGTCGACCCTTCCCGAAGACGTCTTTACCGAGCCCGAGGAATTCTCACCCGATACGCTCGCCAATCTGGGACCGCTGGCCCGCCTCGCCGGCGAATGGGAGTCCGACAAGGGGATCGACATCGCACCCAAGGCGGCAGGTCCGGAGCAGCGCAACTTCCGGGAACGTATCCGGATGGAGCCGATCGACCCGCAGCCCAACGGACCGCAGCTCCTCTATGGATTGCGCTACCACATCCACATCAACACCGACGAGGAAGCCATCACCTTCCACGACCAGGTCGGCTACTGGCTGTGGGAGCCCGCCACCGGCCTCATCATGCAGTCCATCGCCATCCCGCGCGGCCAGGTCGTGCTGGCGGGCGGGACCGCGAAGCCCGGCGACAGGACGATCTCGGTGGAGGCCAGGCGCGGCGACACCCGCTTCGGCATCTGCTCGACCACTTTCCTCGAGCAGGCGTTCCGCACCGACTACTACCGTATCGACATCACCTTCAACGACGACGGCAGCTGGTCCTACGTGACGCGCACCGATCTCGCGGTCCGCGGCAAGACGCCGGCCTTCGACCATCGCGACACGAATACCCTGCGGCGCATCGCGGCACCGGCCCGGAACCCGATGGTGGACCGGCTGAAGAGCGGTAAGTTCGACTGACCGGCTCGCGCTACCGGATCTCGAATCCCATCTTCGCCAGTGCGGCCCGCAGCGTTTCGCGGCCGTTCATCGCCTTGATCGGGCCCAACCGGTTCAACACCCGCTGGGTCCAGGTCGCCGCCTGCAGTTCATGCCGGGCCGAGAACCTGCTCATCTCGGCGTCATAGGCGGCGCGCAGCGCCTCTTCCTTGGTCGCATCGTAGCGCTCGGTGTGGAGAACGACCGACTGCGGCAGGCGCGGCTTCACTTCGCCCTCGCCCTGTTCCGTGGCGTATCCGACGCAGAGGCCGAACACGACGACGGCCTGGGGCGGCAGGCCCAGCAGCTCGGCAACGCGGATGGGATCGTTGCGCATGGCGCCGATATAGACCGTGCGCAGGCCCATCGATTCGGCGGCGACCACGGCGTTCTGGGCCGCCAGGGCCGCGTCGATCGAGGCGACCATGAAGGTCTCCAGCCACGGCATGGTCTCGAACGGCGTCTTCGTCGCGTTCGAGATGCGCTGGTTGCGTGACATGTCGGCGATCCAGGCGATGAACAGCGGGCACTGCTCGATATGCTTCTGGCCGCCGGCGATCTCGGCCAGCACCTTCTTCTTGGCGGGATCGGTGACGGCGACCGCCGACCACCACTGCATGTTGGAGCTGGTGGCGGCCGACTGCGCGGCGGCGATCATGCTTTCCAGCGCGCCGGCCGGCACCGGATCGGGCTTGTAGCTTCGCACCGAGCGATGATCGAGCATCGTGGCGATGGTCTCGTTCCACGGTCCGGCGGTTGGGACGGCATCGATGCCATAACGGCGGGCGAGGGCGTCGGTCTTGGCGGGCGTTGCAGGCGTCAGGGAATCCATCAGGCGATGCTCTCGGGTTTGCGACGGGTGAGGGCGGTCACCAGGGCCAGGAAGATGAAGCCGGTGACGATCATGAAGATGGCGCGCGGCTCGCCATGGTCCATCAGGAATCCATAGAGCAGCGGGGCGACCATGCCGCCCAGGTTGAAGCCGGTGCTGACGAAGCCGAACACCTTGCCGAACGAGCCGGGCGGCGTGACGGCGCGGACCATCATGTCGCGCGACGGCTGGATGATGCCATTCAGCAGGCCGCCGACGGACATGACTCCGATCAGCACGGCCGCCGGCATGTTCACCCAGGCCATCAGGATCGCCATGGTCGAGGTGCAGGCGAAGCCGACGGCCGCCACGCGCTCATGGTGCGGCGTGCGATCGGCGATGATGCCGCCCAGCAGTACGCCGCCGGCGCTGAACAGCAGGAAACCCGACAGCGCCATGCTGGCCGCCGCGAAGGGCGTGCCGTGGATCTGCGCCAGGCCGACGACGGTGAAGGTCTGGATGCCGCCATTGGCCATGGCCAGGCAGAAGAAGAACAGCAGGTTGCGCAGAATCGGCGCGCTCAGCAGCAGGTCGAGGCCGACCTTTTGGTTGCCTTTCGCCGGCTGTTGCCCGGGCTTGTGCACGACGCGCGGCAGGATGCTGCCTGCCACGATCAGCACGAAGGCTGTCGCGATCGAAAGACCGGCGACGAACAGGAAGGCGCCGCGCCAGCCCCACAGGGCCGCGCAGGCCAAGGCCAGCGCCGGCGTCACGCCCGAACCGAGATAGCCCGCGAAGGTGTGGATCGAGAAGGCCTTGCCGATCCGCCTGTGGTCGATGGTGGCCGACAGGATGGAGTAGTCGGCGGGGTGATAGACGGTGTTGGCGAGGCCGAGGAAGCCATAGGCGATGACGAAGAACCAGTAGCCAGGCAGCAGCGCGGCCGCCGCGACGGCGATGCCGCCCAGGATCAGGCCGCCGGTCAGCATGGCGCGCGGCCCGACCCGGTCGACCAGGAAGCCGGCCGGTGTCTGCAGCAGCGCCGAGGCGGCATTGAACGCCGTGAGCGCGAAGCCGATCTCGACATAGCTGACGCCGAACGCCTCGCGCACCTCGCCGAACAGCGGCGGCAGGAGCATGATGTGCACGTGGCTCACGAAATGCGCCACTGCTATCAGCGCGATCACCTTGTATTCGCGGGCCTTCTTCGCATCGGCGCCGGCGTCGCTGGCCGGCAGGTCGAAGGAGTTACTCGTCGACGACATTGACACCCAAGGTCCCTATGCCAGAGATCTCGACTTCCAGCCTGTCGCCGGCCTTCATCCAGAGCGGCGGCTTGCGGCCCGTGCCCACGCCATCGGGCGTGCCTGTGGCGATGGTGTCGCCCGGCTCCAGCCAGGTCACGGTCGAGAGATATTCGATGATGGCGGCGACATCGAAGATCATGTGATCGGTGGTGTCGTGCTGCACCACGGTGCCGTTCAGCCGGGTCGTGAGTTCCAGCCGCTGCGGATCGGGGATCTCGTCCGCGGTGACCATCCACGGGCCGAGCGGCCCGGTGGCCGGGAAATTCTTGCCGGCGAATACCGAGTGCTTCTGGAAGTCGCGCACGCTGCCGTCGATGAAGCAGGTGTAGCCCGCGATCACCGAGAGCGCGCGGGCGCGCGGGACATGCCGACAGCGCTCGCCGATCACGATGGCCAGTTCCCCTTCATAGTCGAAGTGGGTCGAGGCGCGTGGCCGCACGATGTCGCCGCCATGCGCCACCAGCGTGTCGTTGAGCCGCGTGAAGACGCTGGGCACGGTCGGCATCTGGCGTCCGACTTCGCCGACATGGCTCGCATAATTGAGACCCACGCAGAGGATCTTGCCGGGCGAGGGAATGACCGGCAGCAGTTCGACGTCTTCGAATGTGAGATCGGCCACCGCACCTTTTGCGGCCGTGCGCAATTCATCGAGCGCTTTCGCGGCAATGACGTCCCGCAGGCCCGACCAGCGCCCGTTGGTGCGCGCCGACAGATCGACGATACCGCCGTCGACGGCCGCGCCGAATTTGTTCGTGCCCGCATGGCGAAAGCTGACCAACCGCATTGGGACGGACCCTAGGGCGATTGCAGCAGCTTCGAAAGTCCCTTGGAAAGTTTGATGCTGTCGACGGCGCCCGGCTTCGCAAGTGCACCCTTGGCGGCCTTCGCCAGTCTCTGGAGCGCGAGCCCTTCGGCCATCGAGATGGCGCAGGCCACCCCGTCGAGAAGAGGGGCATCGACCATCGGTTTCAGCTTCGCTGCAAGACCGGCAAGGCCCGCGCCGCCCAGGATCACGACGTCGGCGCCATCCTCTTCGACGCAAGCCCGGCAGCCTTTTGCCAGCAATTCCATGGCGGCCTTGGGGTTACGCGCGATGTCGGCGCCGGTCGGCGCAACGGTGCGTACGGACGCCAGCCGCGATGAGAGACCATGGTTCGCCACGAATTCCTCGAGCATCGACTGCCAGCGCTCGCCGCCGGTGACGATGGAGAAGCGGCTGCCCATGGCGCAGGCCTGCAGGATCGACGCATCAGCCATGCCTACTACCGGTACCGGACTGACCTCTTTTAGCGCTGCTAGGCCGGGATCGCCGAAGCAGGCCAGCACGACTGCATCCTTCGGACCGCGATCGTTGGCGTAGGCGTCGAGCGCGGCATGGCTCGCGATCGCGTAGGCCGCGCGCGAAGCGATGTAGCGCGGGCCAAACGAGCCGGTGAGCGCGCGAAGGCGCGTGCCCTTCGAGGCGAAGCCCTTCGCGGTCTTCAGCACGAGGTCGGTGATCGACTTCGTGGTGTTGGGATTGATCAGCAGGATGTTCGTCATGGTCAGGTCCGCATTGTTTCCGCGAGGCGCGCGGCATTGTGATTCTCGCCGATCGACATCGAGCAGATGCGCGAAATGTGGGTGAGCGGCAGGCCGCTCTCCCGGGCCCATTCGTTGATCTGGGCCTGGGCGAGCTTCTGGTCCTTCTTGGACGTGCCCTTCTCGCTGATCGGCACGCCGGCATCGCGCAGGCACATCATCAGGTCGCCGGTCAGGATAAAGGAATCGCGCCCGAGGAAGCGCAGCAGGTACTGGCCGGAGAAGCCGCCGAGGCGGGAGCCGCGCTTGGCGAAGACGTCGAGCAGGCCGATCTGGTCGTCGGCCGGCCAGGCGGCCAGGAACTTGCCGAAGCTGCCATGTTCCGCCGCGATGTCGGTGACGAACTTCGCATTGGCGCGCACCGACTTGATGCTCGTCGGGTTGCGTACGATGCGCGTATCCCGCGTGAGGCCCTCCCAGAATTCGCTGGGCTGGAACAGGAGCCGCTTGGGGTTGAAACCGAGGAAGGCTTCCTCGAAGCCCGGCCACTTCTTGTCGATCACGCTCCACACGAAGCCCGCGCAGAAGACACGGCGCGCCATCTCTGCCAGCACGCGGTCGTCCGTCAGCTTGGCCAGTTGCCTGTTGTCGCGTGGCCTGGGCAGCAGCGCCGCCAGCGCCTTTTCGCCGCCCTTGCGCTTGGCGGCGCGCGCCTGGATCGACTTGAAGCTGACGCGCGTCACGCCGGCTACTCGAGCCAGCCGTCGAAGAAGTCGAACACGGTCGCCTTGAACATCGGGTGGCCGATGCAGGAGAAGTGATCGCAGCCCGGCAGGGTCACCGCCTTGGCGCCGGGAATGGCGTCTGCCAGTCCCTGTGGCGGGCCGGCGAGCTGGTCGCGGGCGCCGGCGACGACCAGCGTCGGGCGGCGGATCGCCATCAGCGAATCGCGGGTCAGCGGGAGGCGCGGGCCGCGCGAGCACGCGGCCAGCGCCAGCCGGTCTTCCTTCTGCTCGTCGGCGAAGTGCCGGAAGCTCTTCAACATGGGGTCGGCGATCTCGTCGGGATGGGCGGCTTCCATGGCCTCGGCCATGGCCCCTTCCGCGCGCGGCGGATCGAACATCTTGGCGCCGACGCCCGCGACCACGAGATGGTCGATGCGGGCGGGATCGACCAGCGCCGCCGTCAGAGCGATGTGCGCGCCCATCGAGAAGCCGAGCACATGCGCCCGCTCGATGCCCGCATGGTCCATCAAGGCAAATACATCGCGCGCCATCGATCCGCGGTCGTATTTCGCGGGATCGTGCGGCTTGGCGCTCTCGCCGTGACCGCGATTGTCGAGCGCGAAGCCGCGAAGCCCCTTGGCGGCGATTGCGTCGTACCACCCCATGCGCTTCCAGTTTTCATAGCGATTCGCCGAGAAGCCGTGCACCAGCACGATCGCCTTGCGGCCATCGGCGGGACCGAATTCGTCGTAGGCGAGGTCGAGGCCGTCGGACGTGAAATGAGCCATGACTTTCCCTAACAAGTGGCATGAACTGCGACAAGGTTGATCGCGCTGCCCAAGTGTCGGACAACCGCGGACAAAGAAAGGGAAGCGCATGACGGTACATGGCGGCAAGATCGGCAAGACGGTCCAGGACTCCCAGCCCCACTGGCCCGAGGCGCCCAAGCGCCCCAAAGGCGCGCCCAATATTCTGGTCATCCTGTTCGACGATGTCGGCTTCTCCGACTTCGGCTGTTACGGCTCGCCGATCGAGACGCCGGCCATCGACGCCCTCGCCAAGCGCGGGCTGCGCTACACCGGCTTCCATACGACGGCGATGTGCTCGACTACACGAGCGGCACTCCTGACGGGGCGTAACCACCATTCGGTCGGCGTCGGCTGCCTCGCCAACTTCGATTCGGGCTATCCGGGCTATCGCGGCAAGATCAGCCGCGAAGCTGGCACCATCGCCGAGATGCTGCGGCCGCATGGCTATCGCAACTACATGCTGGGCAAGTGGCATGTGACGCCACTCACTGAATCGGGCGCGACCGGCCCGTTCGACGGCTGGCCGCTCGGCCGCGGCTTCGACCGCTATTACGGCTTCATGGATGCCGAGACCGACCAGTACGCGCCCGAGCTGGTGCGCGACAACACGCCGGTCGATCCGCCGGGTACCTTCGCCACCGGCTATCATCTGACGTCGGACCTGGTCGACCAGGCGATCCGCTACCTCGCCGACCATGTCGCCGACAATGCCGAAACACCGTGGCTCACCTGGCTGGCCTTCGGTGCCTGCCACGCGCCGCACCAGGCGCCGTTCAACCTGATTTCCAAGTACGATTCGGTCTTCGCCGAAGGCTGGGACGCCGAGCGCGAGCGGCGCCTCGCGCGCCAGATCGAGATGGGCATCGTGCCGAAGGGCACGCAACTGCCACCGCGCAACGACTCCGTGCGCGCCTGGGCGGAAGTGGCGGAACCCGAGCGTCGCATGTTCACGCGGCTGCAGGCGGCCTACGCCGCCATGCTCGATCATGCCGACCAGCATATCGGCCGCCTGATGGCCTTCCTCGAAAGCGCGGGCCAGCTCGACGACACTTTGGTCATCGTCATGTCCGACAACGGTGCCAGCCAGGAAGGCGGCCCGTTCGGCATGATCAATGCCATGGGGCCCTACAACCTTCGCCGCGAATCGCTCGAGGAGAAGATCGCGCGCATCGACGATATCGGCGGACCCGACACGCATTCCAACTTCCCGTGGGGCTGGGCGATGGCGGCCAACACGCCGCTGCGCCGCTACAAGCAGAATACCCATGGCGGCGGCATACGCGATCCGCTGGTCATGGCCTGGGACAAGGGCATCGCCGCACGCGGCGAGCTGCGCCACCAGTTCTGCCACGCCAGCGACCTCGTGCCGACCCTGCTCGACATCGTGGGCATCAAGCCGCCCAAGGTGATCAACGGCGTCAAGCAGATGCCGCTCGAGGGCACCAGCTTCGCCAAGAGCCTGAAGAACGCCAAGGCCAAGTCGAAGGCCAAGCCGCAGTATTTCGAGATGTTCGGCCATCGTGGCCTGGTGCAGGACGGCTGGAAGGCCGTCTCCTACCATCCGCCGGGCGCCGACTTCGCCAACGACAAGTGGGAACTCTACCATCTCGACCAGGACTTCAACGAGACCAACGATCTCGCCGAGAAGGAACCCGAGCGGCTGAAGGCGATGATCGAGGAATGGTGGCGGCAGGCCGAGGCGAGCAAGGTGCTGCCGCTCGACGACCGCTTCGCGCCGCGCTTCGCCGACAATGCCAAGCGCTTCCACGGGCCCCGCAACCGCTTCGTCTTTCATGCCGGGATGGGCCATGTCCCGACCGATGTGGCGCCCGACGTGCGCAATCGCACCTACACGATCGAGGCCGACGTCCATGTCGACGGGCCGATGACCGAGGGCGTGCTGATCGCCCATGGCGACATGACGACCGGCTACTCGCTCTACATGAAGGACGGCAGGCTCGCCTACGACATGAACATCGGCGGCGAGCACCATCTGATCGTGTCGGACAGGCCCGTGCCGGCCGGCAATCGCAAGCTGGCGGTGCGCATGCGCCGCAAGGAGGGTCGCAACCTCGCCACCATCCTGATCGACGGCGAGCCGGCGGGAAGCTTCGACACCCAGAACGGCTTCGTCAGCTTCATCTCCTGGTCGGGCCTCGACATCGGCCGTGACCGGTCGAGCCCGGTGTCGCACTACGAGGCGCCGTTCGCCTTCACCGGCAAGCTGCGCAAGGTCACCGTGCTCATGGACGACGACCAGGTGCTCGACGCCGAAACGGCAGCCACGGCGGCGCTGGCCCGCGAGTGAGCACCGCCCCGCCGGGGAGGGGCATCGACAGCGCCTATGCCTGGCGGCTGGCGCTGGTCTCGATGGCCTGCGTCGCGCTGGGCGGCGGCGGCATCTACCTGCCGATGGTCGGCCTCAAGGAGATGGCGGCCGACTTCGGCGACCAGCGCGCCGTGCCATCCTTCGCCTACATGGTGGGCTTCTTCGGCATGGGCGTGGGCGGCGTCTTCATGGGCTGGCTGGCGGATCGCACCAGCCCGAGGGTGCCGCTGCTGATTGCCGGCCTCTCGATCGCGCTGGGCGGTTGGGTCGCCTCGCGGGGCGGCGAGATCGCTCTCTATGCCGGCTATGCGATGCTGCTGGGCTTCTTCGGCAATGCCGGCACCTTCACGCCGGCGATGAACAACGTGCAGGGCTGGTTCGAGAAGCGCCGCAACATGGCGGTCGCGCTGATCTCCATCGGACCGGCGGTGGCCGGCTCGGTCTGGCCGCAGGTCTATCGCCTGCTGCTGCCGGAGATCGGCTGGCGCGACACGCTGCTCGTCTACGGGCTGGTTTCCGGCGCGCTGTTGCTGCTCGGCGCCTCCTATGTCCGGGCGGCGCCGATCCTGCGCGGGCCGGGCGGGCGGCGGCGCGAGGAGAAGGTCCACCTGCCGCTACCTTCCTCGACGATCATGCTGCTGCTGTCGGCGGCCGGCTTCTGCTGCTGCGCCGCCATGGCGATCCCCTTCGTGCACATGGTCGCCTTCTGCGGCGACCTCGGCTATCCGGCGGCGCGTGGCACCGAGGCGGTGTCGCTGGTGTTGGTCTCGGCCATCGTCGCCACCTTCGTCATGGCGCGCCTCGCCCAGCGCATCGGGCCGCTGCCCGTCAGCCTGCTCTGCTCGGTGATCCAGATCGGCTCGCTGGTCGGCTTCCTCTACGTGCGCGACATCAACGGCATCTACGCCCTGTCGCTGCTGCACGGCATTCCCTTCATCGCGATCGTGCAGGGCTATGCGCTCAACCTGCGCTTTCTCTACGGCCCGACGATCGCCGGCTGGCGCCTGGGCGTGGTCATGCTGTTCGCCATGGCGGGCATGGCGGCGGGCGGCTGGCTGGGCGGCTTCATCTTCGACGCGACGCTGTCGTACACGTCGGCCTTCCAGTCGGCGCTCGCCTTCAACCTGCTCAACCTGATGCTGCTCGGCATCCTCTATATGGCGCAGCGGCGGCGGCAGATGGTCAGTCTGCCTTGATGCCGGACTGGGCGATCACCTTGCTCCAGCGCTGATCCTCGCTTTTCAGAAACGCCGCGAATTGAGCGGCATCCATGGCATGCGGAATCGCGCCCGCCCCCAGGAACTTCTTCTGGAGTTCCGGCAGGCCGACCACCTTCACCACGGCGTCCGACAGGCGCTTGATCTTGTCGGCCGGTGTCTGCGCCGGCAGGAGGACCGCCAGCCACGCACTGGCCTCGAGGCCGGAAAAGCCCTGTTCGGCGATGGTCGGCGTGTCGGGGAAGAAGGACAGGCGGTCGCGCGTGCTGACGGCGATCAGGCGCAGCCGCCCGGCATCGATATGCGGCCTGGTGACGGTGACGGTATCCATGGCGACCTGCACCGTCCCGGCGACGAGGTCGTTCATTGCCGGCGGACTGCCCTGATAGGGCACGTGCAGGATGCGCATCCCTGCCTTGGTCTTCAGCTCCTCCATCGCCACGTGACTCAAGGTGCCGTTCCCCGACGAGGGATGGCTGAGCTTTTCCGGATTGGCCTTGGCATAGGCGATCAGCTCGGGCAGCGTCTTTACCGGCAGTGACGGATGCACGACCAGTACCAGTGGCAGGTCGCAGACGCGTGCCACCGGCTCGAAGCTGGTCAGGCTGCGGTAGGTCACGTTCTTGTAGAGGTACGGATTGATGGCCAGGGCGGCGAGCGGCGACAGGACGAAGGTGCTGCCGTCCGGCGCCGCGCGGGCGACCAGGCCGAGCGCGATGCTGCCGCCTTGCCCGGGCTTGTTGTCGACGATGACGGTTTCGCCCAGCTCGGGCTTCAGTGCCTCGGCGAGCAGCCGGGCGACGATGTCGGTCGCTTGGCCGGCCGGAAAGCCGACCACCATCTTCACGACCTTGTCGCCCTGCGCCTGGGCTGACGGTGCGGCCAGGGTGGCGAGCGAGAGCGCGCCAAACGTACGTCGTAGCATCGTGATCCTCCCTAGATGACCTTGCGTGCCCTGAGGTCCGCGATCTCCGCCGCGGACAGGCCCAGACTGCCATAGACTTCTTCGTTGTGCTGGCCGATCGCCGGACCGGCCTGGCGCACGGCACCCGGCGTCTCCGAGAAGCGCGGCACCACGCCCTGCATGCGCACCGAGCCCAGTTCGCCGTCGGGCACGCTCACGATCGCCTGGCGCGCCTGGAACTGCGGATCGGCGAAGACGTCGGCGATATCGTAGATCGGCGAGAACCCCACCTCGTGACGGGTGAAGGTCTCGCGCAGCTCGGCCAGGGTGAGCTTGCCGATGGCGGCGCCGACGATCTCGTCGAGCTCCCGGTAGTTCTTCACCCGCGCCGGATTGAGGGCGAAGCGCGGATCCTCCAGCAGGTGCTTTAGTTCCAGCGCCGCACAGAGCCGCACGAAGATGCTCTGGGTCGAGGCCGCGATCGATGCCCACTTGTCGTCGGCGGTGCGATAGACGTTGCCCGGGGCGGCATACTGGCTGCGGTTGCCCGAGCGCGTGCGCACGGCGCCCAGCTGGTCGTACTCGATCGCGAGGAACTCGAGCGTGCGCATCATCGCTTCGGTCGCGGAGCAGTCGATCTCCTGGCCACGGCGCTCGGGGTTGCGTGCGAGATCGTGCAGGGCGGCCAGGATCCCAAGCGCGCCGAACAGGCCCGCGACGGCATCGGAGATCGGATAGCCGAGATGCAGCGGCCGCCCGTCTTCCTCGCCGCAGATCTGCGTGAAGCCGCTCATCGCCTCGAAGATGCGCGCGAAGCCCGGGCGCCCGGCATAGGGCCCGTCCTGGCCGAAGCCGGTGACCCTCAAAATGGTGAGGCGCGGATTGAGGCCCTGCAGCCAGGCCCGCGTGATGCCCCAGCCGTCGAGCGTGCCTGGGCGGAAATTCTCCACCAGCACGTCGGCGTCCACGATCAGTTTTGCGAACAGGTCGCGGCCCTCGGCCAGGCGAAGATCGAGCGTGACGCCCTTCTTGTTGCGGTTGGTGACCTTCCACCACAGCGGCACGCCATCCTTGTGCGGCGCCAGCGCGCGCAGCGAATCGCCGACGCCCGGCATCTCGACCTTCACGATCTCGGCGCCATAGTCGCCCAACAGTCCTGCCGCGAAGGGGCCGGCCACCACCGTCGAGATGTCGACGACGCGCAGGCCCTTGAGCGGTCCGGCGGCTTCGGGTTGGTTGGTCGTCATCATGCGTTTCCCCGTGAGCGAACTTGGTGGGCGAATACTGGGCCCATGCGCATGCGGATCGGTCAAGGCAGCCAAACCAGCTTTGCGCGACCGGGGAGGCAGACAGGCGCGGGCGAAGGCTGGCAGACTGGTCGCTGGAGGCAATGCATGAGCAACGAACTTTGGCGTCTTACCGCAGTCGAGGCCGTTTCGCGCCTCAAGAAGAAGGAGATTTCGCCCCTCGACCTGGTGGACGCTTCGGCGGCGCGCATGGCCCAGGTCGAGCCGGCGGTGAATGCCATGCCGACGCTGTGCCTCGATCGCGCGCGCGACCACGCGAAGCGGATCATGGAGGGCAAGGCCAACGAAGCGGAGGGCGAGGCGGGTTGGCTGGCCGGTCTTCCCGTGTCGATCAAGGACCTGACCGACGTGGCGGGCGTGCGCACTACCTACGGTTCGCCGATCTTCGCCGACCATGTGCCGGAGAAGTCCAATCCGCTGGTCGAGCGCATCGAGCGCAAGGGCGGCATCGTGGTGGGGAAGTCGAACACGCCGGAGTTCGGCGCCGGCGGCAGCACCTTCAACGAGGTCTTCGGCCGCACGCGCAATCCCTGGAACACCTCGCTCACCTGCGGCGGCTCCACCGGAGGCGGCTCGGTCTCGGTCGCGACCGGCGAGGTCTGGCTGGCGCACGGCTCCGACCATGGCGGCTCGCTGCGGCGGCCTGGCACCTACTGCTCGACCGTCGGCCTTCGCCCGTCGGCGGGGCGGGTCACGCGCGGCACATCGAACAATCTCTACTCGCCGCAATCTGTCCAGGGGCCGATGGCGCGCAATGTCGCGGACCTGGCGCTATTCCTCGACACGATGGCCGGCTTCTGCCCGCACGACGCCCTGACCTTCGATGCGCCGGCCGTGTCGTTCAGCGACGCGGTGGCCAATCCGGTGCTGCCGAAGCGCGTTGCCTTCACCATCGACTTCGGCGGCCGTTTCGAGGTCGACCGCGAGATCCGCGAGATCTGCACGAAGATGGCGCAACGCTTCGAGGAACTGGGCTGCATCGTCGAGGAGGTCTCGCCCGATTTCGGACCGGTCGACGAAGTGTTCATGGCGCTGCGCAGCCAGCAGTTCGTGGTCGACCGTGAGCTGCAGATCCAGCAGCATCGCGACAAGTTCAAGCCCGACATCATCTGGAACACCGAGCTTGGCCTCAAGCAGACGACCAGCCAGCTCGCCTGGGCCGAGCGCGAGCGCGCGGCGCTGTACCGGCGGATGTTCACCTTCTTCCAGACCTACGACCTGCTGGTGACGCCGGGCGCGCCGACCGCCGCCTTCGACGTCAACCTGCGCGCGCCCGCGACCATCGCCGGCAAGCCGTTGGAAAACTACATGTCCGGCTCGACGCTCAATTCGGCGATCACCGTGACCGGCAGCCCGGCGATTGCCGTGCCCTGCGGCTTCGACAGCTTTGGTCGGCCAGTGGGACTGCAGCTCGTCGGCAAGCCACGCGGCGAGGCGGCACTGCTGCAGGCGGCGGCGCTGTACGAGAAATTGGTCGGACTTGATCGGCTGCTCCCCATCGACCCGAGGCCGGGAACCGTGCCACCATCCTCCCCATAACAAGGAAAACGGGGGAAAAGATCATGCGGGTCGTCATTACCGGCGCAAGCCGGGGGATCGGTCGCGCGACCGCCTTGAAACTGGCCGCCGACGGCGCGGAGGCAATGACCCTCTGCGATGTGGCCTATCTCGACGAACTGGAGGCGCTGGCCACCAATCTGCGCACCTCGGGCTGCAAGGTGCGCACGCTCAAGGCCGACATGGCCAGGCCCGCGGAGCCCGCCAAGGTGATCGCGGCGGCCGTCAAGGCGATGGGCGGCATCGACGCCCTGGTCGGCAATGCCGGCATCACCGCGCCGTCAAAGCTCGTCGATCTCGACCTCGCGACCTGGAATCGCGTGTTCGACATCAACCTGCGCGCCAACTGGCTGCTTGCCAAGGCCGCCCATCCGCATCTCAAGCGCTCGAAGGGCGCGATCGTGATGCTCGCGTCGATGGCGGGCGTCGTGCCGCAGCTCCCGACCGGCGCCTACAGCCCGACCAAGGCGGCGCTGATCATGCTGACCGAGATGATGGCACAGGAATGGGCACCCGACGGCATCCGCGCCAACGCGGTCTGTCCCGGCTTCGTCCATACCTCGATGACCGACGCGATTTACAGCAAGCCCGCCCTGGCGCGCGGCCGGGCCAAGTTGGTGCCGCTCGGCCGGGTCGCCAAGCCGGGCGACATCGCCGACGCCATCGCCTTCCTGCTGAGCCCGCAGGCCAGCTACATCACCGGACAATCACTGCTGGTGGATGGCGGACTCGTCCATTCGGTCCTCAACCATGTTCCGGGAGTCGCCGCGACCCCCAAGACCAAGTGAGTCAGTTGAAGATCGACGGATCGATCAGGGGTCGGCCGCGCGGACGGGCGGCTTCGGGGCGATCGCATTTCTGGAAGAGGCCACGGCCAGCCGAGCCGCTCATGCGGCCTTCCTCCATCACCACCTCGCCGCGCGACAGGGTCATCACCGGATAGCCTGTGAGTTCGCGTCCCTCGTAGGGCGTGTAGTCGCAATTGTGGTGGAGGATCGAGTTGGTGAGGCTCACGCGGCGGGTCGGATCCCACAGCACGATGTCGGCATCGGAACCGACGGCGATCGTGCCCTTGCGCGGATGTAGCCCGTAGATCTTCGCGGCGTTGGTCGAACTCAGCGCCACGAACTGCTGCAGGGTGATGCGGCCCTTGTTGACGCCTTCGGAGAAGAGCAGCGGCAACCGTGTTTCGACCCCCGGCACGCCGTTGGGGATCTTGCGGAAGCTCTGCGCCGCGCCCGGCAGCTTCTTGCCGCGTACGTCGTCGAACTTGAAGGCGGCATGGTCGGAGGAGAGGACCTGGAAGGTGTTGGCCGCGAGGCCGGTCCAGATATGCTCCTGGTTTTCGGTGCCGCGCGGCGGCGGCGAGCAGACGCACTTGGCGCCTTCCTCGCCCGGCTTTTCGAAATCCTCCTCGCTCAGGAACAGGTATTGCGGGCAGGTCTCGCCATAGACACGCAGGCCGCGCGCCTGGGCGCGCTGGATCTCGTGCATCGCTTCCTTGGCCGAGACATGCACCAGCAGCATCGGTACGTCGAGCAGTTCGGCGAGCGAGATGGCGCGGTGCGTGGCCTCGCGTTCGACCACGAAGGGCCGCGACGTGGCATGGAACTTCGCGGCCGTCATGCCCTTCAGCTCCAGTCGTTCGGTCAGCCAGGTGATGCAGTCGGAATTCTCCGCATGGATCATGAGCATCGCCTGCTCGCGGCGCGCGGCGGCCAGCGCATCGAGCATCTCGCGGTCGGTGAGTTTCACGTCGTCATAGGTCATGTAGACCTTGAAGGATGTGTACCCGTCGGCGACCAGGGCGGTGAAATCCTGGCCCATGATCTTCTCGCTGGCATCCGACAGGATCACGTGGAAGGCATAGTCGATCAGTGACTTGCCCTCGGCACGGGCGTGGTACTTGTTCACAGCGTCGCGCAGGGGCTGGCCCTTGTTCTGGTAGGCGAAGGGAATGATGGTCGTGGTTCCCCCGGCCGCGGCGGCCCGGCTGCCACTCTCGAAATCGTCGCAGAAGACCGAGCCGTCGGCCGTGTCCTGGTCGAAGTGTACGTGCGCGTCGATGCCTCCCGGCACGGCGATCAGGCCCGTTGCGTCGATCTCCCTGCGTCCCTTGTCGAGCCGCTCGCCCAGCGCGACCACACGCCCCCCGACGATGCCGATGTCGCCCTTCACCACGTCGGAGGCCGTGGCAATCGTCGTGTTGCGGATGACGAGATCGTACTCGGCCATGAGACCTCCTGGGGCGGCTTTGCCCCGTAGTATAGCAAGTCCCGTGCCCGTCTCCGGTGGCTCCGTCTTCGCCTAGACCGGGGGCGCGGTCCGGTCCAAACTCTCGCCAACAACATGGGAATGGCAATGAAACGCTGGGTTGGCTCCCTGATCTCCGTGCTGGCCGCCGTCGGTCTCGGCGCTCTCGCGCAGGCGCAGACCGTCGCCATCAAGCCGGCCGTCGTCTTCAGCACCGGCGGCAAGTTCGACAAGTCCTTCAACGAGGGTGTCTGGCAAGGCGCCGAGCGCTTCAAGAAGGAGACGAACATCGCCGTCGCGGAGTTCGAGCCCAGCAACGAGACCCAGTTCGAGCAGGCGCTGCGGCGCTTCGCCCAGCGCGGCCAGGATCCGATCATCGCCGTCGGCTTTTCGCAGGCGGTCGCCCTCGGGAAGGTTGCCCGAGAGTTCCCCAACATCCATTTCACCGTCATTGACGCCGTGGTGGACCTGCCCAACGTCCAGTCGGTCGTGTTCAAGGAGCAGGAAGGCTCCTTCCTGGTCGGCGTGCTGGCGGCGATGGCGTCGAAGACCGGCAAGATCGGCTTCGTGGGCGGCATGGACATTCCGCTGGTGCGCCGCTTCCAGTGCGGCTTCGAGCAGGGCATCAAATACGCCAGCCCCAACGCCGAGCTGATCACCAACATGACCGGCACGACGCCCGCCGCCTGGAACGATCCCGGCCGGGGCGCCGAACTGGCCAAGGGGCAGTTCGACCGCGGGGTCGACGTCGTCTACGCCGCAGCCGGTACGACCGGACTCGGCGTACTCCAGGCGACCAAGGATCGCGGAAAGCTCGGCATCGGGGTCGATTCCAACCAGAATCACCTTCACCCCGGCAACATGCTCACCTCGATGCTCAAGCGCGTCGATCTCGCGGCCTACGACAGCTTCAAGGCAGCCCGAAACAACGAATGGAAGGGCGGCGTCCAGGTGCTGGGCCTCAAGGAAGGCGGCGTCGACTGGGCGCTCGACAAGGACAACGAGAAGCTCATCACGCCGCAGATGAAGCAGGCGGTCGAGGCCGCGAAGGCCGGCATCATCTCGGGTCAGATCGTCGTCCACGACTATATGAGCAACAATTCGTGCAAGAGCTGACGGCCGACGCGGCGATCGAGCTTCGGCGAATCGACAAGTCGTTCGGCAGCGTACACGCGGTGCGCGGCGCCTCGCTGCGGGTCGAGCGGGGCAGCATCACCGGGATCGTCGGCGAGAACGGCGCCGGCAAGTCGACCCTGATGAGCATCCTCTACGGGCTCTATCGCGCCGATGCGGGCGAGATCCTGGTCGACGGGCGGCCGGTCGAGATGTCGGGGCCGCGCGATGCCATCGGCCATGGGATCGGAATGGTCCATCAGCACTTCATGCTGGTCGACAGCTTCACCGTGCTGGAGAACCTGATCCTCGGTGCCGAGGGCGGGGTACTGCTGGCCGGCGGTCTGGCGGCGGCGCGGGCCGAACTGGCACGGCTCGCCGGCGAGTACGGGCTGGCCGTCGATCCCGATGCGCGCGTCGCCGACCTCTCGGTGGGCGAGCAGCAGCGGGTCGAGATCCTCAAGGTGCTCCTTCGCGGCGCTCGGATCCTCATCCTGGACGAGCCCAGTGCCGTGCTGACGCCCCAGGAGACCGACCGGCTGTTGGAGATCCTGCGCCTGCTGCGCGATCGCGGCGTCACCATCGTGTTGATCACGCACAAGTTGCGCGAGATCCTCGCAGTAACGGACAAGGTGATCGTCATGCGCCGCGGCGAGGTGGTGGCGGAGCGCCGGACGGCCGAGACGCGGGTCGAGGAACTCGCCGAGCTCATGGTCGGCCGCCAGGTGCGCTTCGATCTCGACAAGGCGCCGCCGCGGCAGGGCGAGACGATGCTGGCGGCTCGGCATCTCTCGCTGATCGATGGCCGCGGCGTCCGACTGCTCGATGACATCTCGCTCGAGGTGAGGGCGGGGGAGATCGTGGGCATCGCCGGGGTTTCCGGCAATGGCCAGAGCGAATTGCTGCAGGTCCTCTCCGGCATCCGTCCGCCGACGGGCGGCGAGATGGAAGTTTGTCGCCGCAAGGTCGACGCCGCCGACCCCGTGGATCCGGCGGAGATGCGCGAACTGGGCGTCGCCCATGTGCCTGAAGACCGCCTGCGGCAGGGGCTGGTGCCGGCTTTCCTCGCCTCGGAGACCTCGATCCTCGGCTATCAGGATCGCGAGCCCTTCTGCCACAACTACCTCATGGATGGACCGGCGGTCGCTAGACACTGCGCGAACCTCATGGAACGGTTCGACGTGCGGCCGCGAGCGCCGGGCCTGCGCTCGGCGAATTTTTCCGGCGGCAACCAGCAGAAGCTGATCCTGGCACGCGAGATGGCGCGCTGTCCCAAGGTACTGCTGGTGGGACAACCAACCCGCGGGGTCGACATCGGCGCCATCGAGTTCATTCGCCGCGAACTGATCAAGAGCCGCGACGCCGGCTGCGCTGTGCTGGTCGTGTCGGTCGAGTTGGAAGAGATCCTGTCGCTGGCCGACCGCATCCTCGTGATGTTCGGCGGGCGCATCGTGGGCGAGGTCGCCGCGGGAGAGGCGGACGAGCGGACCTTGGGCCTGATGATGGCGGGTGCGCGGGCGGCATGAGCGCGGCGCGCCGTCCACTGCCGGCCTGGGTCGAGATCGGATTGTTGCCGCTCGCCAACATCGCTTTGGCGTTCCTCGTCGTCGGCCTGATCGTTGAAGTCATCGGTGTGGATCCCTTCCACGCGCTGAAGCTGCTGGTGCTGGGCGCCGTGGGCTCGTCCGAATCGATCGGCTACACGCTGTATTACGCCACCAACTTCATCTTCACCGGCCTCGCCGTTGCCGTGGCCTTCCATGCCGGCCTGTTCAACATCGGCGGCGAGGGCCAGGCTTATATCGGCGGGCTGGGATGCGGCGTGGCCGTGCTCGCACTCGACCGTTATCTGCCGGGGCTGCTTGTGATCCCGCTCGCCATCCTCGCCTCGGCGGCGTTCGGCGCAGCCTGGGCCGCCGTCCCCGCCTGGATGCAGGCCTGGCGCGGCAGTCACATCGTCATCACCACCATCATGTTCAATTTCGTGGCCTCGGCCCTGATGGTCTACCTGATGGTGAACGTTCTGATCGCGCCGGGATCGATGACGCCGCAGAGTCGCGGCTTCGCCGAGTCCGCTGCAGTGCCGTCGATGCAGGCCGCCCTGAAGTGGCTCGGCATCGCAGTCGCGCCGTCGGCGCTCAACCTGTCGCTGCTGCTGGCGCTCCTTGCCTGTGTCGGCGTCTGGATCTTCCTGTGGCACACGCCCTGGGGCTACGCGCTGCGCACTATGGGGCACAATCCGGAAGCGGCTGTCTATGCCGGCACCAATATCAGGCGCATGACCATGCTGGCCATGTGCTTCTCCGGCGCGCTGGCCGGCGGCGTCGCGGTCAACGAACTGCTGGGCGTGCATCATCGCCTCCTGCTCGACTTCGCGGCCGGGTACGGCTTCACCGGCATCGCGGTCGCCCTGATGGGGCGTGGACATCCGCTGGGCATCGTTCTGGCGGCGTTGCTGTTCGGCGCGCTGCAGCAGGGCGGCGCGGAACTCGCGTTCGAGGTTCCCGCGATCACCCGCGAGATGGTCGTCGTGATCCAGGGGCTGGTGATCCTGTTCTCGGGTGCGCTGGTCCATCTGCCGCGGCCGTGGCTGCAGGCCCTGTTCGCGCGGCGGGGCTGAGATGGAAGAGGCGCTCGCCCTCGTCGTCGCGACACTCGCCGCCACGCTTCGTGTCGCGACGCCGCTCGTGCTCTGCGCCATGGGCGGGCTCTTTTCCGAGAAGAGCGGCATCATCGACGTGGGCCTCGAAGGCAAGATGCTGATGGCGGCGTTCTTCGCCGCTGCCACCGCGTCGCTCACCGGCTCCGCCTGGGCCGGCGTCGGTGCGGCGATCCTCGCTGCCGAGGCGCTGGCCCTGCTTCACGGCTTTGCCTGCATCACGCATCGCGGCAACCAGGTGGTGAGCGGCGTTGCAATGAACATCCTGGCGATGGGCCTCACCGTGGTACTGGGTGCGGCCTGGTTCGGACGTGGCGGTCAGACGCCGCCGCTTGCCGCGACGGAAAGGCTCAACCCCATCTTCTTCCCGGTCGCTGGCGACAATGTTCTGGTCTACGTGGCGTTGCTCTCCGTCCCCTTCGTCTGGTGGCTGGTCGAGCGCACGCGCTTCGGTCTCCGCCTGCGCGCAGTGGGCGAGGTGCCGCTGGCGGTCGATGCCGCCGGCATCTCGGTGTCGTGGCTACGCTACCGGGCGGTGCTGCTCTGCGGCCTGTTCGCCGGTCTGGCCGGCGCCTATCTCTCGATCGCCCAGAATGCCGGGTTCAGCCGCGACATGACGGCAGGTCAGGGCTTCATCGCGCTGGCGGCGATCATCTTCGGGCGCTGGCGTCCGGTGCCTGCCTTCGGCGCCTGTCTGGCCTTCGGCCTGCTCGACGCCATCGCCATCCGCCTGCAGGGCGTGAAGCTGCCCGGTGTCGGCGAAGTCCCGGTGCAACTGATCCAGGCTTTGCCCTATCTTCTCACCCTGTTCCTGCTGGCCGGATTCATCGGCCGCACCGTCGCACCGAAGGCGGCGGGCGTCCCCTACGAGAAGGAGCATTGATGTGAATGACCTTCTCCACCTGGCGCAGCGCATGATGCTGCGGGCGCACGCGCCCTATTCCAAGTTCCATGTCGGCGCCGCGTTGCGCGCGGAGGACGGCTCCATCCATGGCGGCTGCAACGTCGAGAACGCCGCCTACCCGCAAGGACTTTGCGCGGAGGCAGGCGCGATCGCGGCCCTGGTCGCGGCGGGCCACAAGCGCATCCTCGAATGTGTCGTGGTCGGTCCCGGTCCGGAAGTCATCACGCCCTGCGGCGGCTGCCGGCAGAAGCTGCGCGAGTTCGCCGCCGACGACATGCCGGTCCATCTCTGCGGTCCCGACGGGCTGCACCGCACGGTGACGCTGGGGCAGCTCCTGCCGATGTCCTTCGGCCCGCAGCATTTCACCCAGCCATGAGCGACGTTCTCGAGCGTGCCGCCCCGGGCTTTCGGCCGAAGGTCGCCCTGATCCTCGGCTCCGGTCTCGGCGACTTCGTCGAGGACGTCGCGGCGGTTGCCACGATTGCCTATGCCGACCTGCCAGGGTTTCCGCGACCGACGGTCGACGGCCATGCCGGGCGGCTCGTGCTGGGCCATGTCGGCCCGACACCAGTCGCCGTGCTGCAGGGCCGTGCACACTATTACGAGCGCGGCCGGCCCGACGAGATGAAGGGCGCCATAGAGGCCGTGGCCGCGCTGGGTTGCGAGATCCTTCTGCAGACCAATGCGGCCGGGAGCCTGCGGCTCGACATGCCGCCCGGGTCGGTGATGGCGATCGGCGATCACATCAATTTCACCGGCGTCAATCCGCTGTTCGGCACAGGAACGGGCGACCGCCGCTTCGTCGATATGGTCGATGCCTACGATCCGACCTTGCGGTCGAAGCTTCTGGAAGCGGCGAAGGCCGCGAACGTGGTGTGCCACGAGGGCGTCTACGTCTTCTTCAGCGGGCCCAGTTTCGAGACGCCGGCCGAGATCCGCGCCGCACGTGCGCTGGGCGCCGATGCGGTGGGAATGTCCACCGCTCCCGAGACCATCCTGGCGCGCCATGCCGGTCTCAAGGTGGCGGCGCTGTCGCTGATGACGAACTATGCCGCCGGCCTCGTGCCGGGAACGCTCGCCCATGAGCAGACGCTCTCGGTGGCGGCCGCGGCGGCCGACAAGGTGCGCCTGGTGTTGCGCACCTTCCTCGAACGGTGCGCCTGAACATGCTGCCGCAGGAGATCATTCGCAGGAAGCGCGACGGGCACGAACTCTCCGACGAGGAGATCGCCTTCATCGTGCGCGGCATCCACGACGGTGGCCTGAGCGAGGGCCAGGTGGCGGCGTTCGCGATGACCGTGTTCTTCCGCGGCATGACGGTGCCGGAGCGGGTCGCGCTGACCCTCGGGCTGGCACGCTCGGGCATCATGCTCGACTGGACCGATCTCGCGCTGCCGGGGCCGGTGCTCGACAAGCATTCGAGCGGCGGTGTCGGCGACAAGGTGAGCCTGATGCTGGCGCCGATCGTGGCCGCCTGCGGCGCCTTCGTGCCGATGATTTCCGGCCGCGGCCTCGGCCATACCGGCGGCACGCTCGACAAGCTCTCGGCAATTGCAGGCTACAACGTGCAACCCGACATCGACACATTCCGGAAGGTCGTGCGCGAGGTCGGCTGCGCGGTGATCGGCCAGACCGACGATCTTGCACCGGCCGACCGCCGTCTCTATGCCACCCGCGACGTCACCGGCAGCGTCGAATCGATCCCGCTGCTGGTGAGCTCGATCCTCAGCAAGAAGGTCGCCGAGGGACTGGATGGGCTGGTGATGGACGTGAAGTGCGGTTCCGGCGCCTTCTGCGACACCGAGGAGATGGCGCGCGACCTGGCACGGAGCCTCGTCGATGTCGCCAACCGCGCTGGCCTGCCGACGGTGGCCCTGATCACCGACATGGACCGTGTGCTGGGCCGAGAGGTCGGCAACGCAGTCGAAGTCGCGGAGACCGTGGCCTATCTCACCGGCAGCGGCCCGCGTGAGCCGCGCCTGCACGAGGTCACGATGGCGCTGGCGGGCGAGATGCTGGTGCTGGGCAGGCTGGCGGCGGACGTCGCCGATGGCAGGGCCAAGGCTGAAGCGGCGCTGGCCGATGGTCGCGCCGCCGAGACCTTCGCCCGCATGGTCTCGGCGCTGGGCGGGCCCGGCGACTTCCTCGAACACAGCGCCCGCTATCTCGGCCACGCCCCGGTCGTGAAGCCCTGCACGGCCGAGCGGTCCGGTCATATCGCCGGTACGGATGCCCGCCGGATAGGCATCGCCGTGGTCGAACTGGGCGGCGGCCGCCGGCATGCCGACGATACGATCGATCCCTCGGTGGGCCTCACCGAGTTCGTCGATGTCGGCCGGCGGATCGGGAGCGGGGAGCCGCTCTGCCTCGTGCATGCCGCCAGCGAGGCCGACGCCGATGCCGCGATTGCGCTGATCCGCCAGGCCGTGCGCATCGAGGAGGCCGCGCCGTCCGAGAGACCTGCGATCCTCGAACGGGTCGCGCTGTGATCGACCTCGATGCCTATGCGCGCGACGGCTTCGCGGTTCTGCCGGATTTCGTCCCGCTCGACGCGTGCGAGGCGCTCAAGGCGCGCGCTGCCGAACTCGTGGCCGGGTTCGAGCCGGGCCCCGATCCCACGGCTTTCTCGACCATCGATCAGGCCCATGCAAGCGACCGCTACTTTCGCGAGTCGGGCGGCGCCATCCGCTTCTTCGTCGAGGCCGAGGCGCCGGCGCAGCTGAACAAGATCGGGCATGCGCTGCACGATCTCGACCCGGTGTTCGACCGGTTCTCGCGCCAGCCGCGCTTGGCCGAGCTCGCGGCACGTCTCGATCTAGAAGAGCCGCTGCTGCTGCAATCGATGTACCTGTTCAAGCAGCCGCATGTCGGTGCCGAGGTCGGCTGGCACCAGGACGCCACCTTTCTGCGCACTGATCCGGCCAGCGTGACGGGCTTCTGGATCGCGCTCGACGATGCCAACCAGGACAATGGCTGTCTGGTCGCTCTGCCTGGGGCCCATCGCGGGCCGCTGCGGCAGTGGTTCGGATATCAGGGCGGAGAACTCGTCAGTCGCACGATCGACGCGTCGCCGTGGCCGCCGGTCGAGCCGGTCGCGCTGGAGGTCCGGCGCGGCACCCTGATCGTCCTGCATGGCCTCCTGCCTCACGCCAGTTCGGCCAACCGTTCGCCGCACCCGCGTCAGGCCTACAGCTTGCACGTGATCGATGGCCGGGCCGATTATCCGGCCGACAACTGGCTGCAACGCCCCGACCTGCCGCTCCGAGGATTTGCGTGATTCCCAAGGCCGAAATCCATTGCCATCTCGAAGGCTCGATCCCGCCGACGCTTGCCGTCGAACTGGCCGAGCGCAACGGCCTGGTCTTGCCGCCAAATCTGCTGGATGAGAAGGGGCACTACGCCTGGACGAATTTCTGGAGCTTCCTCGACGCCTACGACCGGGTCTGTACGGCGCTGAAGAAGCCGCGCGATTTCCGCGACGTGATCCATACTTACCTGGCTGGCGCGGCGCGCGAGGGCGCGGTCTATGTCGAGATGTTCTGCTCGCCCGAGCGGCCGGCTGCGCTCGGCATCTCCTATGCGCAGTGGCTGGAGGCGCTGGCGCAGGGCATCGATGACGCAAGGCGCGAATTCGGCATCGAAGGCCGCATCATCATCATCTGCATCCGCCATCTCGGTCCGGAGCGGGCCGAGGCGATGGTCCGCGCCATGCTGGCCGAGCCGCATCCCTATGTCGTGGGCTTCGGCATGGGTGGCGACGAAGCCAGGTTCGCGCCCATCGATTTCGCGCCGGCGTACCGCCTTGCGCATGAGCATGGCTATGGCTGCACCGTCCATGCCGGTGAGGTCGTGGGGCCGGAGAGCGTCTGGGCCGCAATCCGCGACCTGCCGGTGACGCGCATCGGCCATGGCGTGCGCTCGGCCGACGATCCGGCCCTGATGGAGGAACTGGCGCGGCGCAGCATCGTTCTCGAGGTCTGTCCCGGCAGCAACGTGGCGCTGGGTCTCTATCCCGACAGGGCCTCGCATCCGCTGCACCGGCTGATCGATGCGGGCGTGCGGGTCACCCTGAACTCCGACGATCCGCCCTTCTTCCATACGACCCTGGGCACCGAATACGAGCTGGCCGGGCTCGACGAGAAGCGCCTGCGCGGCATCGCCCGCACGACGATCGAGGCCTCCTTTGTGGACGAGACGACCAGGCGGCGATTGCTGGAGAGGTTACCGCGATGAGCGCTCGCAGGTCTCTGATTCTCGGTCTTCTGTTCGTCCTTCTCACCGGTGGCATGGCCCGCGCGCAGGACACCCCGCCGGCGCACGACCTGCTGCTGGCCAATCTGTGGATGCAGCGTGCCGTCGAATACAAGGCCAATGCCCTGACGGTGTATGCGCTCGCACGCCTGCGTCTCGACGAGGCTCTGGCCGACCGGAACTGGACAGCGGCGCCCGGCGAGCAGAAGGGCGACTTCCAGACCCTGCCGCCGGCCGTGGTTCTCGACGTCGACGAGACTGTGCTCGACAACTCGAAGTACCAGGTCTGGCTGATGCGGGCGGACCAGAGCTTCAGTACGAAGACCTGGAACCAGTTCTGTGCCGCCCAGATCTCCTCAGCGATTCCCGGCGCCGTCGAGTTCGCGAAATACGCCGAGTCTAAAGGCGTAAAAGTTTTCTATGTCACCAACCGCGGCGCCGAGACGGAGAAGGACACGCGCGAGAACATGGCGAAGCTCGGCTTTCCCTTGGGCGGCAACGTCGACACGTTCCTGATGCAGGGCGAGAAGCCGGACTGGACCGGTGCCAAGAGCACGCGCCGCGCGGCCATCGCGAAGGATTATCGGATCCTGCTGAATATCGGCGACAATCTCGGGGACTTCGACGACCGCTACCGCAGCAGCGAGGCCGACCGGGTCAAGGCGTACGAGGCCGGAATGCCGTACTGGGGCAAGCAATGGCTGATGCTGCCCAATCCGACCTACGGTTCGTTCGACACGGCGCCCTACGGCCACGACTTCAAGAAGCCGCGGAACGAACAGCGCAAGGCAAAGAGGGACGTGCTGGAGTCTTGGGCGGGGCCGGCTCAGCCGTAGATTTTCCGCAGCCTGCCATCGGCCCATTTGACGGCGTTCTCGGCGGGCATGCCCTGTACCGCCTTGGCATACATGTCGGAGATGACGTACTTCGACAGCGCCGCCGCTGCCTTCACGTTCGGCGGCCCGGCGCGGCCGGGCGCCTGACCTAGCCTGGCGGCGCTCTTGAACGGCGCCATCACGGGATCGTCGGTCCAGGCCGCGTGGCCTTCCCACGTCTCGGTGCAGGGCGTCGAGAACCCCTTCTGCGAGACGAACCACTTCTCGAAGTTCTTCTCGGCGTGGATCCACTTCAGGAATTCCTTCGCGGGATCCTGGTTCGGCGAGTACTTCAACAGCATGTTCGACTGCAGCAGGTGCATGCCGAACTGGCCGGCCGGCCCCGCCGGCATCGGCGCGTGCAGAATGTCCCTGTCCAGCGGCGCGCCGTCGGCCGTCCGATAGCGCTCGGGCCGGCGCAGTGTCTCGATGTAGATCGAGGCGCCGTTGAGCGTCGCGGAAATGGTCTGTGACAGGAAGGCCCGGTTGTTGCCGGCGTCGTCCCACCCGAAGCCGCGTTCGTCGCAGCCGTCCCTCCAGAAGGCCTGAAGAAACTTCACCGACTCGATCGTGGCCGGCGAATCGAGGATCACCTTGCCGGCCGGATCGACCTCCATGCCGCCCCAAGACCAAAGGAAGGGATAGGCGAAGGAAGGCGTATCGCCCAGCGTATGGGCCAGGGTCTGACCGATCGGGCGGCCTCGCATTTTCAGTTTCTTCGCCACGTCGCGGTACTCGGGCCAGCTCGCGGGAAAGTCGGTGGCGCCGGCTTCCTCGAACCACGATCGGCGATAGGCGATCATGCTGCCGATCACCGCCCACGGCATGGCCATGAACGAGCCGTCCGCACTGCAGATCGCGCGGGCATATGGATAAAGGCCGCCTTGGGCCTGCGCGACGGACTGGGCGATATCGGTAAGATCGACCGCGGTGCGGGCATAAAGGTATGTCTGTTCATTGAACGCCATGACCAGGTCGGGGCCCGCGCCCGACTTGATCGCTGCAGTCACGCGCGGCCGCAGGTCGTTGCCGTTGACCGTTTCGAGGAAGATCCGGATACCAAGGGCCCGTTCGGCCTCCGGCAGCATCTCGCCGCGCAGCAGCGCATCGGATGCCGGCACGAAGTCGACCCACTTCAGCCAATGGATCGTCCTCTGCTGTGCCAATGCCGGCATGCGGCCTGTCGCCAGAATGGCGGCCATGGAGGCAGCGCCGCCGCCGGCATGCCTCAACAGGCGACGGCGTCTGGTGCGGAGCATGCTGGTGCGGCTACTCCAGTAGCGACCGCAGCATCCAGGCGGACTGTTCGTGAACCGTCAGGCGTTGGGTGAGCAGATCGGCCGTGGGCTCGTCGCCGGCCTTGTCGGCTATCGGGAAGATGCCGCGCGCGGTGCGCGCCACCGCCTCGTGGCCGGTCACCAGGATGGCCACCATTTCCAGCGCCTTGGGCGGCTTGGCCGGCGCATCGGCGAGCGAACTCAGCTTACCGAATTGGCCGTAGGATCCGGGAGCCGGATAGCCCAGTGAGCGGATGCGTTCGGCGATCGGATCGACCGCGTTCCAGAGCTCGGTGTACTGGGTCATGAACATCGTGTGGAGCGACGTGAACATCGGTCCGGTCACGTTCCAGTGGAAATTGTGGGTCGTGAGGTAGAGCGTGTAGGTGTCTGCCAGCAGGTGGCTCAGACCTTCGGCGATCTTCTTGCGGTCCGCTTCCTTGATGCCGATCGAGATGGCGGGTGTCTTGGCCATGGGCTGCTCCTATGTGGTCAGGCCGCGAACCTAGCAGCGTTCACGGCGTCGGCAACCACTCCAAAGGTCAGAGCAATTCCGGATCGAGGGTGAAGAGATCCTGCGCCTTGCCGACGCCGCGCAGGGCGAAGCGGCCGACGGACACCAGGCGCGCGCGTTCGTCCGCGGGAAGGGCGTCGGCGAAGGTCGACGACACGAGGACCGGCCGGTCAACCGAGCGGCACATCGAGGCGATGCGGCTGGTCTCATTGACCGCCGGCCCCACCACGGTGAAGTCGAGACGGTCGAAGCTGCCGACATTGCCGTAGAAGACCTCGCCGATATGCAAGCCGATATAGGCCGTGGTGACCGGCTGCTCTGCGGCGAGGCGGCGCTCGTTGAGCTCCTTCATGCGCACCCGTAGATTCTGTTCGGCCCGCAGGGCGCACCGGCAGGTCTCGGCCGGATCGTCGGCGCGGAAGACCGCAAGCGTGCCGTCGCCGATCAGTTTGAGAACGTCGCCGCCGGCCTCGTGGATTGAGGTGATCACCGCCTCGGCGTAGTCGTTCAGCAGCGGGATGATCTCGCTGGGCTTTGCGGTATCGGTGATGGCCGTGAAGCTGCGGAGGTCGGAGAACCAGAGGGCGGCCTCGACCCGGTCGGCGACGCCGCGCTGGATGCTGCCCTCGAGCACGCGCCGGCCAGCGTCGCGACCAAGATAGACCTGCACCAGCGTGTTGGCGATCCGTGCAAGGGCGGCACTCTTGATGGCGAGTGCCAGCGCCGGCACCAGGCGGCGCAGGGCCACGATGTTGGCGTCGCTGAAGCCCTCGGAATGGCGCGTTGACCACGCCGAATAGACGCCATCCATGTCGCCGATCCTGGTGTCGCCGGCAAAGCGGTGGATGAACACGATATAGTCGGTGTGGCCGAGATCCTTCATCTCCTGGATGACGCTGAAGCCGGGTTCCTCGCCGAAGCCGATGCGGCGGCGCAGTTCCTCCTCGCCGGTCTGCAGCAGATGAAAGAAAGGGCTGCGCTGCCACGATTCGGCGGCGGGACCGCCCTGATCGGTGCGGGCGTAGTCCGTGGCTGCCTCTTCCTCGATCGAATCGTCGCGCCAGCGGTAGATGCGCCCCTCATGGACGGGATGCAGCGTGTCGATGAAGGACAGCGCGCGAGAGAGCATGAGTCCGGCCTCGCGGCACTTCTCGCAGAACTCGCGCAGCAGCTCCGCTTCGTCGAGGCCGTCGAGGCCGCGGCGAACGATCCAGTCGAGAAGAATGTCGGTATCGAGGGGAGTCATGGCAGCGACCTCGAGTTAGCTCGCCTTCGTTTTGGCCAAACGCTGACTCTCCTTCTTCAAGGGGCGTGACACGGGACACACTTCCTGGACGAAGCCGTTCAGCGTATTGGCGAGGTTGTCGCGGACGATACGGTAATGGACGTACTGGCCCTTCTTCTCGCTTGCAATCAGGCCGGCGCTTTCCAGGAGCGCGAGGTGCTTGGAGATCGAAGGCTTCGAGATGTCGAAGCGATCGGCAATCTCGCCGGCAGTCAGGTCTGAAGCCGACAGATAGGCGAGTATTTTCCGCCTCACCGTTGACGAGAGCGCCTCAAAAACCTTGTCGATCATGCCTCGCCAGACCCTGTATTTAGCTAGTTGACGAATTAGCTAACATTCAATAATTAGCTAATACGCTAATTAACTCTCTAATTAGCACAGGGCGAAGAGGGGAGACAATCATGTCCATTCAGTATTTCATGGCCTATTACGCCGCGTACGTCGCGTTGAGCCTGGGTATCACGATCTGGGTCGGAAACACGCTCAGCAAGAACGGGTTGGTTTTTCTGGTGGAGAATTTCGAGGGCCGGGAAGAGCTTGCGCGCAGCGTCAATCATTTGCTGCTCGTCGGCTTCTATCTCATCAACATTGGCTTCATCACGCTGATGTTGCGTTACGGCGGCCGACCTGACGGCCTTGTGGAGGCTGTCGAATATCTCAGCACGAAGATCGGGCTCGTTGTCGTGCTGCTGGGTATCATGCACTTTGCCAACATGTATGTGCTGATGCGGTTCCGGAAATCGGCCCTTTTCGGGTTCGTTGGGCCCAAGAACCTCACGCGAGCCGCGGCAGGGTCCACCGTTTCGATCGGATCATGATCGAAGCGCAAAATCCAGGTTGAATAGGAACGCGCCGGCAATGGGGCCCGGGGCGACTGCTGTTGCCACGCCGGCGCCGATGACGGCAATCGCGGCGCAAGAGGAATGCCTAAACAGGGCGCGCAACCAAGTCGCGAGAGTCGCATTACCCGCGCATGCAGGTCTCCGAAATCATGAGCCGCGAGGTCGAGACGATTGCGCCCGATGCCTCTCTGCAGGCGGCGGCCGAAGCCATGGAGGCAATGGGCGTGGGTTCGCTCCCTGTCTGTGATGGCAAGCGGCTGGTCGGAACGATCACCGACCGCGATATCGTTGTCCGCGCGGTCGCCGCGGGCTGGTCGCCGGTCGACGCGCTGGTGAAGGACTGCATGACCGAGGACGTCGCCTACGCCTTCTGCGACGAAGAGACGGAGCAAGTCCTCGAACGCATGAAGGTGCTGCAGATCAGGCGCCTCGCCGTTCTCGACCGCGACAAGAAGCTGGTCGGCATCGTTGCCCTGGGCGACATCGCCACCGAGCCGGATGCCGCCGCCGAAGCCCGCGTCGGCGCCGCCGTGGCCGAGATTTCGGAGCCGTCCCGGCCGCTGAAATAGCGCCTCAGGCCGGCACGCAGTAGCCGTCGCGCCGGGGATCGCAGCCGCCGGTGAAGATGCCGGTCTCGGGATCGATCGCAACGCCCTGCATGCCGCCCACGCTCCAGGTCCATTCGGGACCGGTGGTGACGTCATGGCCGAGCCGGCGCAGGTCGGCATGAACCTCGGGCGACAGGCGCGATTCCAGCAGCACCGCGGCGCCGTCGGTGAGCCGCCCGCGCGGCGCTTCGATCGCCTGCTGCAGCGGCAGGCCGAAATCGACGTACTGGACCATGGCCTGCGGCTGGGTCTGCAGGATGCCGTAGCTGCCCGGCGTGCCCAACGCGAGGACCGGGGCGCCGTCCTTGGTCGAGATCGAAGGCGCCATGCACATGGGCAGCTGGTCGCCGGGCTTCACGCGGTTGGGGCTCTGCGGGTTCACGTCGGCCCAGTAGAGGAAATTGTTGAGGCAGAGGCCGGTGCCGGGCACCACGACGCCCGACCCGAAGACGCTGCCCAGGCTCTGCGTCAGGCAGATCAGGTTGCCTTCGTTGTCGGCGATCGAGAACGACGTGGTGTGGCTCTCGTCGGTCGGCGAGACCGGCTGCTGCGGCGGGGTCCATTGTTCGGTCGGGCCGATCACCGGTTTGCCGTCGCGCACCCGGGCGCGCAGCGTCTCGACATGGGAGTCCGACAGGATCTCCGCCAGTTTCTGCGGCGACGGCACGCCCGCCGCGATGCGTACGCCCGCGGCGAGGCGGACGGCACGCAGCACCGTGTCGAGATGCTCGGTCGAATTCCGCTTCATCGCGGCGAGGTCGAAGCCTTCCAGGATGCGCAGGGTGAGCAGGAACTGGAAACCCTCGCAGGGCGGCGGCGGCACGTGGACGGTGCGGCCGCGATAGGTGACGGCGACCGGGTCTCGCCAGGTCGCCTTGGCGGCCAGCAGGTCGTCCATCACCATGCAGCCCCCCAGCTCGGTCAGCCGGTCGAGGATCTTCTGGCCGAGCGCGCCGCCGTAGAGCAGGCCCGGGCCTTCGCTGGCCAGCGCCTCGAGCGTGCGCGCGAGGTCGGGCTGCTTCAGCACGAAGCCCGGCTTCACAGTGCCGACGCCGCCGGTATAGACCCGCGACCATTCCGGATGCAGTGCCTTGTGGGCCGCGAGGTCGCCGGCGACGGCCTGCATTTCCTCGAGGTTGAACTCGATCAGCCGGAAGCCGTCGCGCGCGATGACGATCGCCGGCGCAAACAGTTCCGGCAGCTTCTTCTTTCCATGCGCCCGGTTCAGCTCGCACCAGCCGGCGAGATTGCCCGGCGCCCCGACGGCGACCGCGCCGCGCTGCAGCTGCGCGCGGTTGCTGAGCTTGTCGATCGGGAAGTTCTTCGAGATCGGCCCGACGAAGTCGAGGGTACGGACGCGCTTCTCCGTGGCGATGTAGCAGGTCGCGACGCCGCGGCCCGCGAGGCCGGACATATAGGGCTCGACGACGTTCAGGGCCGCTGCAGTTGCAACCGCCGCATCGAAGGCGTTGCCGCCGTTCGACAGGATGCGCGCGCCGGCCGCCGCCGCGAGTGGATGCGCCGCCGCCACCATGCCGTGCCGCGATGCGATTGTCGGCCGCCTGCCATGTTGCAGCATCTGCCCGTCTCTCCCTTATTGTGACGGTGATCGTGCCGTTTCCTGACGGTCGCGACCACAATGAATTGCGCTAAGCTGCCAGCGGAAGGAAACGGATCTCATGCGCAAACTCGAATTCGGCTGGTTCCTGCCCACCGCCGGCGACACCACCGCTTACGGACTGCCGAGCGCGCTGGTGCCGCCGTCGCTCGACCTTTTCGACAGGATCGTCGGCGCAGCCGAGGCGGCAGGCTTCGAATACATGCTGGTGCCGGTTCAGACAGCCTGCTGGGAGGCCTGGATCACCAGCGCGATGATGGTGGCGCGGTCGAAGTCGATGCGCATGCTGGTGGCGGCGCGGCCGAGCTACATCAATCCCGTGCTGCTGGCGAAGATGATCACCGCCTTCGACCAGCTCTCGGGCGGGCGCATCTGCATCAACCTGATTGCCGGCCAGAGCGAGGCCGAGAACGCCTCCGAAGGAATCAAGTGGGGCAAGGAGGAGCGCTACGAGATCATGGACGAGGAAGTCTCGATCCTGAAGGCGCTGTGGACCACGAAGGGTCCGGTGAACTTCGACGGCAAGTTCTATCAGTTGAAGGGCGCGCAGATCCGCCCCTATCCGCTGCAGCAGCCGCATCCGCGCTTTTATCTCGGCGGCGGCTCCAGGCAGGCCTGGGAGATTTCGGCCAAGCACTCCGACGTGCATCTCTTCTGGGGCGACACCTACGAGCGCATCCGCGCCAACATGGCCGAGATCAGGTCGATGGCGGCGCGCCACGGCCGCGAGAAGGAGATCGGCTTCGGCATGCGACTGCAGGTCGTCTGCCGCGAGACCGAGAAGGAGGCCTGGGATTTCGCCCATGGGCTGGTCGAACATGCCAGCGAGGCGCAGAAGGCCTTCGTGAAGGAGCGCTTCGCCACCTCGGAAGCCAACCGCCGCGTGCGCGAGCTGGCGGCGATCGGCGAGACCATCGAGCCGCATCTGTGGACCGGCATCACCCAGGTCAGGCCGGGTGCCGGCATCGCCATCGTCGGCGATCCCGAGCAGTGCGCCGACACGTTGCAGAAGTTCATCGACCTCGGCTGCCACTCCTTCTGCCTCTCGGGCTACCTGCACGACGAGGAGGCGGAGCGGTTCGGCAAATGGATCATGCCGATCCTGCGCGAGCGCAATCGCGAGCGCATGCTGGCCGCCTGAGATCGGCGGGCGCCATGGTCCAGCCGACCCTGCCGGACTTCAGCGCCCGCCAACTCGAGGCCGTCCTCGCCGTCGGCGAATATGGCAGCTTCATCGCCGCCGCGTCGCGGCTGCGCATCTCGCAGCCGGCCCTGACCCGCACGATCAAGCGGGTCGAGACAGCCCTGGGCGTGCGCCTGTTCGAGCGCAGCACGCGGCATGTGCATATCACGCCGGCGGGCCGCGAGTTCGCGGCGGTGGCGGAGCGCATGCTGAACGACCTGCGCATCACGGTGCGCTCGATCCGCGAGGTCGCCGAGGAGCAGCGCGGCCGGCTCAGCATCGCCAGCATCATGTCGGTTGCGAGCGGCGCGCTGCCGCTGCTGCTCGCCGCCTATCGCGCCGACCGGCCCGGCATCGAGATACAGGTCCAGGAGGGGGTGCACGGCAGCGTGCTGGAAGCGGTGCGCAGCGGCATCGCCGATATCGGCCTCACCTATGTCGACGAGTTGCCGGATGCGATCTCGGGCGAGGCGCTGCAGCGCGAGACCTTCTGCCTGGTCGTGCCGCGCCGCCATCGGTTGGCCGCCCGACGCAGCGTCCTGCTCGCTGAACTGCGTGACGAGCCGCTGGTGGCATTGCCCAGCGACTCGCGCACCCGCCGCACGGTCGATGCCGCCGCCGCGGTCGCCGGTCTCACCCTTCGCCAGATCGTGATCGTCAACCAGTTCGCCACCCTGATGGGCTGCGTCCGCGCCGGCGTCGGGCTCGCCATCGTCCCGACGGGGGCAACGGGGCTTTTCTTGGGCCGTGACTTGCGGGCGGTCCCCCTCGGCGAGCCGAAACTCTCGCGCCGCCTCGGCATCGTTCTCCTGCGGGAACGCGAGCCGTCGCCGTCAGCGGCGGGCTTCCTTGCCCTTGCACGACAGTCATGGCCGAAACCAGTTCGGCTTTGATGCATTGAATGGAATAATGCCGGCTATCAGGTTGCAGTTGGCATAGACGCGGACAGGGCTATTCTGGCGGGAGGCCCTCCGGCGTCCTGTGCGCGGAACGGCAGAGGAGCATTATGCAGTTTGCATCCCGATCCTACTCGGCCGAAAGCATTTCGGCTGTCCAGGAACTCTATCATTCCAACGGCTGGACCGACGGTCTGCCCATCGTGCCGCCGACGCGCGAGGCGGTTCAGGAATGCCTCGACTGGGTGATGATGCCGCCCGACCAGCTGATCGGCATCGAGCCGGTACGCGGCCTCGCCATCACCGCCGAAAAGCTCGCGATCAATGCCGTGATGGCGGGCTGCCTGCCCATGCACTTCCCGGTCGTCGTGACGGCCTGGACCGCCATGATGCAGGAGGAATTCCTGATGCATGGCGCCACCGCCAGCACTGGCGGCTGCGCGGTGCTGGTCATCCTGAACGGACCGATCCGCCTGGAGATCGGCGCCAGCGGCTCGTTCAACGCGCTCGCCAACTCCGACCGGGCAACGGCGGTCATCGGGCGCGCCATCCGGCTCTGCCTGATCAACCTGTTGGACGACCGGCCGGGCGTGATCGACCGCTCGACCCTCGGCCATCCCGGCAAGTTCAGTTACTGCGTCGCCGAGGACGAGGAGGACACGACGTGGCTGCCGCTGGCCGAGCATCGCGGCGTGCCGAAGGGCGCGTCTTCGGTGACCGTGATGGCGGCGGGGGCGCCGCGCCAGTTGATGAACGAGTGGACCACGAAGCCGGAGGAGATCCTCGAGACCTTCGCGGCCGAGATGCGCGCCAACATGCGCCATTACTCGATCCATCCCGGCAATTACGCGCTCATTATTCCCAAGCAGCTGCGCGAGCATCTGCAGGCCGGCGGCTGGACCAAGGCCGACATCGCGACCTTCATCCATGAGCGCGCCCGCATCCACCGCCGCGAATGGGCCGATGTCGGCAAGGGCGCCGTCGTTCGCGACCGCGGCGACAGCGTCTACACCGCGATGGACTCGCCCGACCAGCTGCTGGTCGTTGCGGCCGGCGGGCCGGCGGGCGGCTTCGGCGCCGTCATCCCGCCCTGGCTCGGCAACAAGAGCTACGCCGTCACCCTGCCGATCGGCGTCTGCGTCGATTGCGAGCCGCCCAATAAATAGGAGGAACCGCCATGTTTGAAGTTCTCGATCCCACGCCGGGCACCGCCCCGCCGGCCGGCCGCCTCGCCCCGCGCCTCGACACGCTGGAAGGCAAGACGGTCGGCTTCATCTCCAACGGCAAGGAAGGCACCAAGGGCTTCTTCAAACACCTCGACCAAATCCTGCGCGAGGAGTACGGCGTTGCCAATGTGGTGAGCCGCACCAAGTCGAACTATAGCGCGCCGGCCGACGCCCATATCGTGGCGGAGATCAAGGGTTGGGACGCCGTCGTCTCCGGCTTGGGCGATTGAGGGTCCTGTTCATCGTGCAGTCTGCACGACGCAGTTACCGCTGAACGACTCGAAGTTCCCGCTTTCAGTGTGATGACGACCCGGTTCGCCAGCGCGGCCGACATGATGAGCCGCGTACTCGGCATCCCGGGTTATGCCTTCGCCCAGATCGGCCATCCGGTCAGCAGCGCGACCGACGACCAGCTCCGCGCCATGGCCCGCACGGCCATCAAGCAGGGCGTCGCAATGCTGGTGCAGCCAAAGGCCTGAATTCCCAGTACGGCAACCCCGGACGACTTCTTGCGTTGTCCGGGGAACCATAAGGGAGTTTACGGCATGAAGCCGATGGCGATTTTGGGCGTGCTTCTGATCGTGATCGGCATCGCCGGTCTGGCGATCGACAATATCTCCTTCACCGAGCGCAAGACCATCGTCGATGCCGGCCCACTGAAGGTGACGGCCGACGAACAGCGCACCATCCCCATCCCGACCATCGCAGGTATCGTCGCCGTTATCGCCGGCGCCGGCCTCCTGTTCATGGGCCGCGCGGCGCGCGGCTGAGTTCTCCGAACGAACTCAGCGTTCGGGGATCTCCATCCGGACCGCGATGGCGGCACTGGCGATCACCGCCGGGTCATTGTTCTCCGGATCGGCGATGTCGAGGCCTCCCTTCACCACCTTCACCGTCACGATGCCGTGGGGCAGGGAAGCCTTGACCTTTTCCGCATCGACCTGGTCGGGCTGCTGCACGCCGATCGTGACGTCGACGAACATGCCGGTCTTGGTATCGACCTTGAGCGTCCGGATCATCGCGAGCGACGAATGATGCAGGGCATCCTGCACCGCGCGGAGGGCGGCCTTGGTGTAGTCGCCACCGTGCAGATCGTTGCCGGTGCCGAGTTCGAGGATCACGCGCTTGGCGGTCATGGTCTTGGCTCCTTCACAGGTCCAGGCGAACGATGGCGGCCGCCTGCGCGACCACCGTCTTGTCCGTGCCGGCTTCGTTGGCAACTTCAAGTCCGCCTTCGATCACCTTCACGGTGCCGGTGCCGTGCGGCAGGACAGCCAGTACCTCGGCCGTGTCGACCTTGTCCGGCTGGGGTACGCCGATCAGGACCTCGACCACCATGTCGTCGCTCGACTTGCCAAGTGCCGTCGCGATGGTGAGCGAGTTGTGCCACAGCGCATCACGCAGGGCGCGGACCGCAGCCTTGGTATAATCGCCGCCCCTGATATCGGTGCCCATGCCGATCTCTAGGGCCACCTTCTTCAATGCCATGGCTCTACTCCTGTTCAGCGCTTCGCGAGGCCGGCCGGAACGCGAACGCTCCACCTGTTCTCTCTGTCAATCCTGCACATGACGAAACGGCTGCTCGAGGCAGCCGTCCGTTCGTTCCATAGCGTTTCGGCGAAGGCGCGTTAAGCGCTACTTCCGGCGCGCGGCGTCGATGCTCCAGGGACCCGGACCGGCAGCCGCAATGTAGAGAAAGACGAAGCAGTACAGGGCCGCCAGCTCGCCGGCATTGAGGATCGGATAGAAGCCACGCGGCGCGTGGGCCATGAAATAGGCGACCGCCATAAGGCCCGACAGGACGAAGGCGGTACTGCGGGTGAAAAGACCGAGGATCATCAGCACGCCGCCGACCAGTTCGAGGATGCCGGCGATGCCGGGCAGCGAGGTCAGGCTGAGGTTCGCGAACATGGGGATGACCGGAATCTTCAGCAGCTTGGCCGTGCCATGCTGCAGGAAGAGGAGCCCCGCCATGATTCGCAGGACGCTGAGCAGGCGCGGTGCCCATGCGGCACCGAGTGCGTCGAGATTCATCGCAATACTTTCCTACACAGAACGGATCGATATTCCATCCTGAATAGGGCTCCCGCGTCCGATAAGCGACACGTCGGTTACCGGGTTACCGATCCGTCAGCAGCGAACGTGCCTCAGGCGGTCGGACTGGGCGGACCCGACGGATGCGGAACCGGCGTCGGGTGATCCTCGGGCATGGGCGTGTCGGGCCGGGCCGGCATTTCCGGTGGCACCGGGTCGACCTTGCCTGGTGCGGGTGGCACGGCTGGAATCTCGCGGGGCGGGGCGGCCGACTGCAACTTCATCGCGTTCTCCTGTCGAACGGTCAAACGAATGCCCGCCGGAAAGGCGGGCATTCGACTCGAAGGAACCAAGACTAGCGTTCCTGGTTCTGCGGCTGCTGACGCTGACCCGGCTGGCCCGGCTGGTTGGGCTGCTGGTTCTGCTTCTGCTGCTGCTCGCGCTGGATCTGCTCGCGCTGCTGGCGGTCGCGATCCTGTTGCTGCGACGGGTTCTGCTTTTGGTCGTTCATGGCGTTTCTCCATGTTCGCCACGATCATCGGAATGACGACCGCTGCAAACCAAACGACTCCTTCGGCAACGGGGTTGCACGTGCTGCCGTTTCTTGCCTTGCAGTGGGGGCGCACGAAGGCAGGAGATTGATCGTGAAGACGATAACCCGCGTCTACGATACGTATGCACAGGCGAGGCAGGTTGTTGCCGAGTTGGAGGCGGCCGGCGCTCCCCCTTCTGATATCAACATCATCGCCAATCGCTATGTCTGCGAGGAAACGGTGCGCGACGAGCCCACTGGCGCGGGAGCGGGAATCGGCGCGGCCCTCGGCGGCACGGCAGGACTCCTCGCCGGCCTGGGCATGATCGCCATCCCCGGACTGGGGCCGGTGGTTGCGGCCGGGGCCCTGGCAGCAACGGCGGTGGGCGCGGTCGCTGGCGCCGCCGCCGGGGGCCTTGTTACCGTGCTGGTGTCATCCGGCGTTCCCCAGCGGGAGGCCGAGGTCTATTGCGAGGCCGTGCGCCGTGGCGGCACGATGGTGAGCATGCGCACCTCGGAGGCCGACGAGCAGCGCGTGCTCCTCATCATGGAGCAGCATCGCCCGATCGATTGCGCGGCCCGCGAGGCCGACTATCGCACCAACGGCTGGACGCGCTTCGATCCGGACGCAGAGCCCTATACGCCCAGCCCGTCCGAGATCGAGCGCCTGCGCCGGCCCTACGCGAACCGGTAATTGCGCTCTATTTCTCCGGTACCTTGCCGATGCGCTCGACGGCGACCTTCAGTCGTGCGGCGTCTTTTTCGAGGAAGGTCTTGAACGCCGGGGCGTCGAGATAGGCGATGGGGGTCTCCACCTTGGCCATCGCCTCCTTGAATTCCGGATCCTCGGCGGTGCGCCGGGCCGCGTCGCCCAAGGTGGCGAGGATCGGCGCGGGCGTGGCCGCGGGCGCGAACAGCCCCGACCAGATGTAGAAGGTCGCGTCGTATCCCAGCTCCTTCATGCTGGGCACGTCCGGCAGCGAAGCGAGCCGCTTGTCGCCCCATACCGCGAGGGCGCGCATCTTGCCGGCCTTGATCTGGCCAATGGCTGCCGAGGGACCGGAGGCCAGCGCGTCGATCTGGCCGCCGAGCAGTGCCGCGACCGCCGGTCCGCCACCCTGATAGGGAATGTGGAAGAGCTTGATGCCCGCGGCGTCAGCGAAGATCTCCATTGCGACGTGCAAGGTGCCGTAGACGCCCGACGAGCCGTAGTTGATCGTGCCAGGCTTGGCCTTTGCAGCCTCGACCAGATCCTTCAGCGTCCTGTAAGGACCATCCTCGCGCACGACCAGGACCGTGGGGTCGGCGCTGATCAGGGCAATCGGCGCGAACTGGTCGAGTTGGTAGGCGGGCGCGCGGCCCTGCAGGCGATCCGCCACCGGCAGGACCGAGATCGACGACAACGCCATCAGGATCGTGTACCCATCCGGCGCGGAGCGTGCCGCCTGGGCCGTGCCCACGGCTCCGCCGGCCCCGCCCTTGTTCTGAACGACGACCGACTGCTTGAGCAGCTTTCCCATCACATGAGCCGTCGGCCGGCCCGTGATATCGGCCACGCCGCCGGGCGGAAAGGGCACGATCATGGTGATCGGCCGCGACGGATAGGCTTCCTGAGCCTGGACCGGAAAGCCGAGCGGCAGCATCGCCGTGCCGGCCAGAAGGGTACGCCGCTTCATCGTTTCCTCCGTTCACGTCTTGATTGACTATCGGCCCCTGGAGCCGGCCTTGGCAGCCCCGCTCCGGGTGCCGGGATAAGTGGCGGTGAAGCCGAACAGGGTCGAGAGTGCGTCGGGTACCATGATCTTGTCGAGGTCCTGCAGACCGGCGGTCTTGGCCGGCCTCAGGCCCAACACCAGCGGTCCCTTGGGGCCCTTCCAGTCGTTCACGAAAGAGGCGAGGGCGTCGAGCGCCTTCAGCGTCTCGCCGGTCTGGGCCTGGGCGAGGCCGGCCAGAGCGTCGAGCGCGGTGGTGATCAGCTCCTCGGCCTTGATCCCTTCCTCGCTGGCAAGGGCGGGGACCAGCTTGTCCAGAAGCTGCTTGTCGTCGACCGTGAGCGAGGCGCTGCGCAGCCGGCCCTCGTCCTTGGCGGTGTCCATGTCGGTGTTGTCGCTCACCCCGTCCACGATCATCGACAGAGCGAGGCGCGCCTGGCCGCGCAGGGTGACCTCCAGCAGGCTGAGCGTGAGGACTCTTGCGGCCGGGTCGATGCGATAGTCGAGTGCGACGTCGAACGGCACATTGGGGATGCCATAGGGTTCGAGGGCGGTGAACATCTCGTCGTCGCCGGTCATGCCCTCCAGCCTGAGTTTGGCGAAGCGCGGCGCGAGGTCGTCCGGCGAATCCTGCCGCAGGCGATCGAAGTCGAGGTCGTCGACCGTCACCTTGTCGATCCTGATCGTGCTTTCCCTGTCGCCGGTCGCTGAATTGGCCGGCACCACGGCCACGACGTCCTTCAGCACGAAGCCCGAGGCGCCGAGCGGCTCGGCGCCGGCATAGTTCAGCGCCTTCAGCTCGAACTGGGGCCTAATCTCCTTCTCGAACCGCTCCAGCCCGTTCTGGGCCCAGCTGGCGGCCGCAAAACCGACCAGCAGCAGGGTCGATGCCAGCGCCGCGAAAACCACCCGCATGAAACCATCTCCTCACTCGACGCTCGAGAGTAGCACAGAGAGGCACGGCCCCCGACCGGCGTCGACGCACCCTATACAAAGGGAGGAATCGCTTCTGTCATGGGAACGGGGCATGGTGGACCATCGACCACCCAAACGGAGACGACAATGATCCGCAAGGCAAAGGCCGAATGGCGCGGCACGGGCAAGGACGGCAGCGGCGGCCTCACCAGTGATTCCGGCGTCCTGTCCGGGACGCCCTATTCCTTCAAGACCCGTTTCCAGGGTGAGAAGGGCACCAATCCCGAAGAATTGATCGCCGCCGCCCATGCTGGCTGCTTCACCATGGCGCTGGCGTTCCAGCTGCAGACCGCCGGTTTCACACCGACCCTGCTGGACACCGAGGCCGCGGTTTCGCTCGACCAGGATGGCGCGGGCTTCAAGATCAGCAAGTCGGCGCTCAGCCTGGTGGCCGAGGTGCCGAACCTCGACCAGGCGACTTTCGACAAGCTCGCCGAGGCAGCCGAGAAGGGTTGTCCGGTTTCCAAGTTGCTCAACGCGGAGATTACGCTCTCCAAAACTTTGAAGTAGGCTCCGGCTCCCAAATCGGGTGCGCCGCCCTCGCGGCGCCCCGCAAGCCGGGGAGATTTCGATGTTGCGTGTTTTCGCCCGTTCGCTGGCGCTGCTCGTCCTGCCGTTCGCGGCGGCTACCGCCCAGACTACGCTCAAGAAGGAAGATGCCGAGAAGATGGTGATCGGCCTCTACGCCGTTTCCATTGCCGTCGATACCTGCGACCTCGACATGACCAAGGACCAGGAAACGCGCCTCGAGTTCTGGATCGAATGGGCCGAGAAGCAGCTCGATATCGCTGACCGCAAGCTCGACAAGGCCTACGCCGAAATGGAGGCCGAAGCCGAGAAGAACAAGAAGGACTTCTGCGAGAAGATGATGCCGATCGCCACGCAGGCCCTGAAGGAACTCCCGCCGGCTATGTAGGGCTGAGCGAAGCTCAGCCTCACATCTTTAGTTCGATCCACGCCGGCGCGTGGTCGCTCGGGCTCTCGCGACCGCGTTCGTCCCGGTCGACACCGCCGCGCTTCAGGCGCGGGGCGAGATCGGGGCTGAGCAGCAGATGGTCGAGGCGCAGGCCGGCATCGCGCTCCCAGCGGTGCCGCTTGTAATCCCAGAACGTGAACATCGGTTCGTCCGGATGGAGCGTGCGCAAGCTGTCGGTCCAGCCCTCGGCCAGCAGCTTCCCGAACGCGGCCCGCGGCGCCGGCTGGACCAGTGCATCGTCCTTCCACGAGCGCAGCGAATAGATGTCGAAGTCGGTCGGCACGATGTTGTAGTCGCCCGCCAGCACGACCGGCGCGCCGCTTTTCAGGAGCGAGCGGGCGTGCCGTTGCAGACGGCGCAGCCAGGCGAGCTTGTAGTCGAATTTCGGGCCAGGCCGTGGGTTGCCGTTGGGCGCATAGAGGCTGCCCACGATCAGCCCCTTCACCGCCGCCTCGATGTAGCGGCTCTGCATGTCGCTGCGATCGCCCGGCAGGCCCTTCCGCGTCAGGACCGGCTCGGCCTTGCGTCCCAGGATGGCGACGCCGTTCCAGGTCTTCTGCCCCTGCCAGACCGCGTGATAGCCCGCGCGCCGCAGCTCGGTCTCGGGAAACGCCTCGTCGGCTGCCTTCAGCTCCTGCAGGCAGACGACGTCCGGTCTGGCGCGCTTCAGCCAAGCGAGCAGGTTGGGCAGGCGCCGGTTGACGTTGTTCACGTTGAAGGTGGCGATCTTCATGGCGCTAGCGATACCCTGCTGCCTGCAGCTCGAAGAGTTCGGCGTAGCGGCCCTGCTGCGCGACCAGTTGTTCGTGCGTACCCTGCGCTTCGACCCTGCCGTCGGCCAGCACCAGGATGCGGTCGGCCATGCGGACGCTGGAGAAGCGGTGGGAGATCAGCGCCGCGGTCTTGCCCTGGCTCAACTCCTTGAAGCGCTTGAACACCTCGAATTCGGCGCGGGCGTCGAGGGCGGCGGTCGGCTCGTCGAGGATGAGCACCTCGGCCTCGCGCATGTAGGCGCGGGCGATGGCGATCTTCTGCCACTCGCCGCCGGAGAGTTCGACGCCGTTCTTGAAGCGCTTGCCGATCATCTGGTCGTAGCCGCGGGGCAGCCGGGCGATCACCTCGTCGGCCTGGCTGCGGCCGGCAGCGCGCGCGACGCGGTTGCGGTCGTGCCGCGCGTCGATCCGGCCAACGGCGATATTGTCGCCTGCCGGCAGGTTGTAGCGCACGAAGTCCTGGAAGATGACGCCCATGCTGCCGCGCAGCTGGTCGAGCCCGTAGTCCCGCAGGTCGCGGCCGTCGAGCAGGATACGACCCTCGTCGGGGTCGTAGAGTCGGGTCAGCAGCTTGACCAGGGTGGTCTTGCCGGCGCCGTTCTCACCGACCAGCGCCACGACCTCGCCGGCCTTCAGGGTGAAGGAGAGATGACGCACCGCCCAGCGTTCTGCACCGGGATAGATGAAGCCGACATCCTCGAACACGAAGCCTTCACGAATCGGTTTCGGAAAGGGCAGGGGATTGGCCGGCGAACGAATTTCCGGCCGGACCGCGAAGAAGGAGAAGAGATCGTCGAGATAGAGCGCCTGGCCGGCTACCGAAGAGAAGCCGCTCAGCAGCGATTCGAGCAGGGTGCGCAGGCGGCGGAACGAACCCGCCAGAAAGGTCAGGTCACCGACCGAGAATTCGCCGGTCAGGGTGCGCCAGGCAATGTAGGCGTAGGCGAGGTAGTAACCGATCGTACCGATGGTGGTGAACAGCCCGCCCCAGCCGGCGCGGCGCAGCGCCAGGCGGCGGTTGGCGTCGTAGAAGGACGCGGCGAGCCGGCGATAACGATCGATCAGGAATTCGTTCAGCCCGAAGATCTTCACTTCCTTCGCGGTCTCGGCACTGGCGGCGGTCTGCCGGACATAGTCGAGCTCGCGTCGCTCGGGCGTGCGACCGAAGTCGAGCGAATAGCTCCTGGCATTGAAATGCGCCTCGCCCAGGAAGGCAGGGACCAGCGCCACCGCCAGCAGCACGATCAGCCAGGGCGCGAAGACGATGAGACCGGCGGCGAGGCTCACAACCGTAACCAGGTCCTGCGCCTGGGAGAAGAGCTGGCTCATCAGGGTCATGCGGCCGCTGGTCTGGCGTCGCGCCCGCTCCAGCTGGTCCTGGAACTCGGCGTCCTCGAAATCCTCGAGGTCGAGCGTCGCGGCATGCTCCATCAGCCGCACGCTCGAGCTCGTGCTGACCCGCTCGGCCAGCAGACCGTCGAGCAGCGCGACGATGCGGCCCAGCCCGTCGGCCAGCACCGCCACCGCGAACTCGGCGCCGAGCAGCAGGCCGAGCCGGTTGAGATGGCCGCTGTCCAGCCATTGCTGCAGGGTCGCCGGCTTGTCCGGCAGCTGCACCAGCATCACGACATCGTCGATGATCAGCTTGCCGACGTAGAGCGTCGCGACGGGCAGCAGGGCCCTTATCAGGCGCAAGGTGATAGTAGACGCCGTAAGGGCGGGGCTGGTCGCCCAGACCATGGCGAGGAACGGCCGCAGGTTCCGGAGCGCGCCGACGCGCTCGCGAAAGGAGCTGGCGCTGATCGTCGATGGTGAGGGCACGCCGGCTAAACCCGGCGAAGGGATGCGGGTTCCGGCTCAGACATCAGGCTGCGGCTGTGGGTCCACGATCAGCCGGTCGGTGTGAAATCATCCATCGGACGGACATGAAGAAATTCTAGCACGGAATAGATGACGCGCAGGATCGGGGGACGGCATAGTGCGAACTCGGGGGAGCATCATGAGCATTCGCGTCTTTGCTGCCGTCGTCGTTGCCACGATACTGGCAGTCTCGATGCCGGCCAAAGCCGAGATCCTGCCGACGCCGCCGGGCTGGCAGATCGAACGGGCTGTTCTGCTGAATCGGCACGGTGTGCGCTCGCCGACGGTGTCCAACGCGCAGCTCGACAAGCACAGTGTCACACCGTGGCCCTCCTGGCCCGTCGAGCCGGGATTCCTCTCGCCCCGGGGTGAGGAGTTGATGCGCCTGATGGGGGGCTACTATCGCGTCCTCTATGGGGGCCGTGGGCTTGTCCAGGCAGACGATTGCCCGGCGGCGGGCACGGTCGCCGCATGGACCGATCTCGCGCAGCGCACGCGCGCATCGGGCGCCGCGCTCCTGGCAGGTATGTATCCGCGCTGCGCCAATCTGCCCCTGCGCAACCAGGCGAACTTCACTGTGCCTGATCCGCTCTTCAATCCGCAGCCGACCGCCTCCTGCCCGATGGATCTCGCGGCCAATCGTGCCGCCATAATGGCCCGTCTGGGAGGCAGCTTCGCGTCCGTGCAGCGCGACTACGCCGCGTCGCTTTCCATGATGCAGTCCGTCCTCTGTCCAGGCGGCGCGACCAGAGGGGCCGGCGGCGGCAGTTGTGGCGAGGCCGGCACCACGGACACAATCGTGAGCGGCACGGAGGACGGGGTGCGGCTGCGCGGGCCGCTCGGCTATGCCTCGACGGCGGCGGAGAACTTCCTCATGCAGGCGGCGGAGGGCATGCCCAAAGATCAGATCGCCTGGGGACGTCTGGCACACGATGCCACCCTTCGCGAACTGCTCACCCTCCATCAGCTGGATCAGGACCTTACCCAGAAGACCAGGCCCATTGCCCAGCAGCGCGGGTCGAACCTGCTGGCGCTGATCGGCGCCATCCTGGTCAATGGCCATCGCTTCCCGGGCCATGCGGCGACGGGCCAGCCGGTGCGCCTCGGCTTCCTCGTGGGACACGAAAGCAATATTCACAACATCGCCGCCCTGCTCGATCTCACATGGCAGATCCCGGGTTTCCTCCCGGGCGAAGCCTCGCCGGGCGGCGCGCTGGCGTTCGAGCAGTTTCGTGAGCCCCGGAGCGAGAAGCGCTACGTTCGCATTGCCTACTACACGCAGACGCTCGATGAGATGCGCAGTCGCGCGTCGCTCACCTACCGCGATCCGCCGGGCATGGTCCAGGTGGCGCTGCCGGCCTGTTCGGGCGAACTCGTGAACAACGCCTGCCCTCTCGAGACTTTTCTCAGGATTGCGAAGACGGCGGTCGATTCGGGCTGCGTAACGGCCACGGGCGGCAACAACTAGCGATCGCAGATCAGCCGTTCGCGACCGAGCGCGGTAATGGCGTCGCCTTCGGCGCTCGTCTCGATCAAGGCCAGGTGGCGAAGGCGAGCACGATGCTCCTCGGGCATCGATACGGCCGCGCCTTCGGCCAGCCCGCGCAGGGAAGCAAGGGCGGCCTGGGTAAGCGGCGCGATCAGGCCTTTGGGCATAGTTCGAATGTCTCTCGCCATGTGTGGTATCACCTCCATGTTGGACGGTGATAACGGCAAGTGGATGCGAAAGTTGACGGCGCAGAGCTCGGTTACGGAGGGAACCGCCCCAACTCCGCCCTGATTCGCTAGTGCATCAATTGCGCGCGGCTGCGGCTGGTCAGGCACAAAGGGCCGTCGTCAGCCGTCCGCGAAGTCCATCGCGTCGCGGCGGCCAGCCTGTTCGTTGGCCATCATCACCAGACCGTAGGTGACCACCACGGTGAAAACGATCGTGGCATACAGGGTATAGGGATGCGTCGCCGCCGCGGCCCCCGGCGGAAGGATGTGGTTCACTTCCAAGCCCAGTGCGGCAGCCCTTGCGACCCGCGCGATGCCGAGGCCGACGAAGGCGAGCGCCGCCGGCAGCCGGCTGCGCAGATCGTCCTTGTGGCGGCCTTGCCAGATCTCCCAGGCACAGGCCAGCCCCAGCAGGCCGAGGAAGAGGGAGAAGGGGATCGATGCCGCCTGTCGTCCCGCACCGAGCGCTCTCAGCATGACGAAAGAGGCGACGAAGGCCACGCCGATGCCTATCGCGATGGCAAGCATCCGGACGAGGTCGGTACGGTCGCGGTTGGCGAAGCGCAGGTTCAGCCACATTGCGGCAAAGCCCGCGACGATGATCATGTCCGCGGCCAGAACCGGCGCCAGATCGGCATGTGAGGTGCGCAGGCGCAGGATGAGTGCGCCGAGGACGGTCAGCAGCAGGGCGGCTGCCCAGGCACGGAGCCCCGGCGCATCGCGATGGTTGTACCAGGTCAGGAGGGCCGCGCCCGCACTGGCGAGTGTGACGATCCCGCCAATCAGGTAGAGGGTCTTGATGTTCAGTTCCATGAAGGGCGGGCCGTTCGACGAACGATCAGGCTGGCGGCGCGACGGAGAGGCCCTGGACCCTGTGGCGGTCGATGAAGCTCTGCACCATGCCCGACTTCTTGGCCTTCTCGACGAAGTCGGCGAGGAAGGCGGCGGCCTCGACATTGGCTTTCGCGGTGCCTACCGCCTGCTGCACCGCTGTGAACTTGCCGTCGAGGATCTTCAGGCCGGGCGCCTTCGCGACATCCTTGAGAAGGCCGGGGCGGAGGCCCGCCAGCACCTCGAGCTTGTCGGACATGAACTTCTCGTACGCGGCGTCCAGGCCACTCACCTGCACCAGCGTGGCGTTCCTGATATTGTTCACCAGCCACAGATCGTAGGCGGAGCGCGCGGAGACGGCGATGCGCACACCCTTTCGGTCCACGTCGGCGATCGATTTGATGGGCGACCCCTCCGGCACCATGTAGGTCGCCTCGATCTCCACGTAGGCAGCGGTGAACTGGATCTTCTCGGCGCGCTGCGGCTCGGCGCCGATCAGGCCGATGTCCCATACGTCCTTACCGACCTGGTCGCCGAGTTCGCCCGGAGACTTGAATGTGACGTACTTCACGGGCACGCCCAGAGCGGTCGCGATCTCCCGCGCCATGTCGGGCGCGACCCCGGTCGGATCTCCGCTCTCGCTGCGGCCGGTGACCAGCAGGAAATTGGAAAGATTGATGCCGGCGCGCAGGACGCCGGTGGGAGCAAGTTGGGCGCGGACCTTGTCGTTCATGGAGACAGTCTATGGCCAACCGATGCGGGATGGTAGGTCGATGAGTATGTCGGGCGGTTCATGCCTCCCCGTGAATGTCTGGCATTCGGCCATGCGAAATTGATTCGGTCCGATCACAGCGCCGGGCCGTCCATTCGCGCTAGACTGCAAGACATGACAGCGGAAATCATCGTCGAGACCACCGCCGGACGGATCCGCGGCACAAGCGACCGTGGCGTCGAGATCTTCAAGGGGATTCCCTATGCCGTGCCGCCGCTCGGCGATCTGCGCTTCCGGCCGCCGCGCAGGCCCGAGCCCTGGGCCGGCGTTCGCGATGCACTCGAGTACGGCAACATGGCCGTGCAGAGCCAGAACGTCTTTGCGCTCCCCGATGACCTGCTGCGTCTCTTCACGCTCGCCGGGAAGCAGAAGCTCGACGAGGACTGTCTCTATCTGAACGTCTGGACCTCGGGTCGCGAGGGATCGGAACGGCCGGTCCTGTTCTGGTGCCATGGCGGCGCCTTCATCACCGGTTCGGGGTCCTCGCCCTGGTCCGACGGTGCCAATCTCTGCCGGCTCGACGATGTGGTGGTCGTCTCGTTCAATCATCGCCTGGGTGCGCTGGGTACCTGCATCTCGAGGACATGGCCGGCGGTTTCGAGCATGCGGGCCTCGCGGGCATGCTCGACATCGTGGCGGCCCTCGAATGGGTGCGCGACAACATCGCCCGGTTCGGCGGTGATCCGAACAACGTCACCATCTTCGGCGAATCGGGCGGCGGTGCGAAGGTGAGCGTGCTGATGGCCATGCCGTCGGCCAGAGGCCTGTTTCACAAGGCCATCATCCAGAGCGGGCCGGCCGTGCAGATGGCCAATCGCGAAGACGGCACCAGGACCGCGCGCCAGATGCTCGATCATCTGGGGCTGGAGGCGGCGGATGCCGGCAGGCTGCGCGAACTGCCGGCGGCAACGCTCCTCGAAGCGCAGGTCAAGGTCCTGGCGGGTGTCAGCCGCGCCGCCTTCGCCGACCGGCGGCGGCTCGGTTTCAATCCGGTGATCGACGGTACGCTGTTTCCGGGCGGGCCCTTTGCGCCGGAAGCCCCGCTGCCGTCGATCGACGTCCCCCTGTTGATCGGCAGCAACAAGGACGAAATGACGCTGTTCCTCGGCCACATGCCCTGGGTCTCCGGCGCCACCTTCGAGAACCTGCCCGGATCGCTTGCTCCCTATCTCGGTGACCGGGCGGCCGAGATCGTGGCGGTCTATCGCAAGGCGCAGCCCAGGCTGAGGCCCGACGAGGTCGCCATCGCCATCGTGTCCGACCAGGGCATCCGCGCGCCGTCGCTCGTGATTGCCGAGCGCAAGCTGGCCCAGGAGGCGGCGCCGGTGTTCGTCTATCTCTTCGCTTGGGAGACTCCGGTGCTGGGCGGACGGCTGCGGTCCTGCCATACGCTCGAGATTCCCTTCGTCTTCTCGAACCTCGAATCGGCCGAGCTGACCGGTGACGATCCCGTGCGCCTGCCGCTCGGCGAGGCCATGAGCCGGGCGTGGATCGCCTTTGCGCGAAACGGCAATCCCAATCATTCCGGTCTGCCGGTTTGGCCTTCCTACTCGGCGCGCATGCGGGCCACGATGATTTTCGATACGGTTTGCCACCTCGATATCGACCCGCTCGGCACGGAGCGGCGGGTGTGGGAGACAAAGGCATGAAGATCACCGACGTCACGCTGACGCTGTTCGCCTGGGACGACATCCCGCCCACGACCTATGGCGCGCATACCGGCCGCTTCTCGGGCAAGAGCGCGCTGGGACTCTTGCGCATCGTCACCGACCAGGGCCTGGAGGGTCATGCGTTTCTGGGCTCGGCAATGAATCCGGCGACGTCTGATGGGCAGGCGCTGATCTCCCACCTGAAGCCGGGGCTGATCGGCAAGGATCCGTTCCAGCGCGAACTCCTCAACCAGGAGATCTGGAAGCGCCAGCGCTCCGCGGGCGTGCGCGCCATCGGCGCGGTCGACGTGGCGCTGTGGGACCTGGTGGGCAAGGCGATGGGCCAGCCGATCCATCGTCTGCTCGGTACCTACCGCGAGTCCGTGCCCGCCTATGCCAGTTCCGCCGTGCTGGCATCGCCCGCCGAGTATGCCGAGGAGGCGCTGCGGTTCAGGGAGAATGGCTGGGCCGCCTACAAGATCCATCCGCCGACGCGCTGGAAGGAGGACATAAAAGTCTGCGAGGCGGTGCGAAGCGCCGTCGGCGACTACACGATCATGCTCGATTCGACCTGGAGCTACGACTACCCGGCCGCCATCCGCGTCGGCCGGGCCGTGCAGGAGATGGGTTTCTACTGGTACGAGGATCCGCTCGCCGACCAGGACATCTACAACTACACCAAGCTGAAGCAGCAGCTCTCGATTCCGATCATGGCGACCGAGTATCCGCAGACCGGCCTCGATTCGTACCAGCCCTGGATCCTGCAGCAGGCCACCGACTATCTGCGCGGCGATGTGGCCGTGAAGGGCGGCATCACCACGCTGGTGAAGACCGCGCATCTCGCCGAGGCCTTCCGCATGAACTACGAGGTGCACCATGGCGGCAATTCGCTGAACAACGTCGCGAACCTCCACGTCATCGCCTCGATCCGTAACACCGAGTTCTTCGAGGTCCTGCTTCCGGACGGTGCACAGAAGTACGGACTCGAGAAGGATATCGTCGTCGGACGCGACGGCATGGTGCACGTCCCGAATGGCCCGGGACTAGGGGCGGCCATCGACTTCGCCCTGATCGAGCGCAAGAAGCTCGCCGTCCTGAGCTAGGAGGCTGGTATCGAGATCTACATCGATGCCGATGCCTGTCCGGTAAAGGCGGAAGTCTATCGCGTCGCCGAGCGTTACAGGCTCAGGGTCTTCGTGGTGGCGAACTCCTACATCAACGTGCCACGCGACCCGCGGATCGAGCGGATCGTCGTGGGCGACGGCTTCGATGCCGCCGATGACTGGATCGCCGAGCGGGCCGGGCTTGACGACATCGTCATCACCTCAGATATCCCGCTCGCCGATCGCAGCCTCAAGAAGGGCGCCGCGGTCATCGGCTCCAACGGCGTGCCTTTCACGGCCTCTTCGATCGGCATGGCCATGGCGAATCGTGAACTGATGTCGAATCTTCGGGCGATGGGCGAGATCACGGGCGGGCCCAGGCCGATGGCGCCGCGCGACAGGTCACGCTTCCTTTCGGCGCTCGACGAGGCCGTCCAGAGGACGCTCAGGCGGCGCGCCTTGGAATAGCCCCGAAGCGCGACCTGAAATAGACTGCGGCGGCACCTGCAGCGCCTCGCGGCGTTTCTTGGCATGAGGCGTTCGAGTAAATGGCCATGCAGAAGCGAACCTGGATCCGGGCCGGCGTGGCTCTCGCGGCGGTTTCCGCGTTTCTGGTGGTGGCCGGACTGGCGGCCCCCACGCTGCTGAATATCGACCAATACAAGCCCGCCATGATCGCGGCCGTGAAGGAAGCGACCGGGCGCGAGCTGGTGATCGAGGGCCCGCTCAAGCTCACGGTGTTCCCGACTTTGCGCATAAGCGCCCGTCAGGTCCGTTTCGCCAATGCGGTCGGCGCCAAAGGTGCCCAGATGGTGGACGTGCGCTGGGTTGGAATCAGGCCGTCCTTCTGGGCCTTGCTGCAGGGGCGGATCGAGGTCGGGCGGCTGACGCTGTTCAGGCCGACCCTGGTGCTCGAAGCCGACGCACAGGGCCGGCCTAACTGGGAGTTTCATCCCGGTGCCGGCGCCGCCCAGCCCGCCGGCGCGCCGAGCAGCGGCCTGCACCTGGCGATTGGCACCCTCAAGATCCGGGAGGGGACGCTCAGCTACACCAATCCGGCGACCGGCCAGACCCTCAAGGCCGAGAATCTGGAGGCCCTCGCGTCGGTCGGCTCCCTGCAGGGGCCGTTCGACTTCGATGCCACGGCGACCGTCAACGGTGTTCCGTTGTCCCTGATGGCGAAGGTCGGCGCGCCCACGGACAAGGGCAGCGACGTCTCATTCAAGCTCAAGGTTCAGAGCGGCACGCTGAACTTCGACGGGCATGTCAGCCGCATCGCGCCCGATGCCGACGTGAAGGGCAAGGTCTCTCTCGCCACCGGCGGCCTGGCCGAATTCATCGCCAGCCTGATGCGGGCGGGCGGACAGCAGATGCCCGCCTTCGATGCCGCGGCGATCGGCTCGTTCGCCTTCGACGGCGACATCGATCTCTCGGCCGAGAAGCTGTCGTTGACCGACTTCCGGATGGCGATCGGCACTGAGAGCGTGTCGGGCAGTGTCACTCTGGTGACCGGAGCCAACCCTTCGCTGGAGAGCCGCCTCTCGCTGCCGACGGTCGATGCCGAAAAATGGCTCGCGCTTCTGTCCAGGCCGGAGGCCTTTCGGCCGAAAGCTGTTGAGGGCTCCCCGCGGGCAGCTCCCGCCGCCCCGGCCAAGCCAGCCGCTGTGCCTGCCCGTGCCTCGCTGTCGCCTTTCCCACCCGAGTTCACCGTTCTGCTGTCGATCGACGCACAGGAAGTTACCTATCGGAACAGGGCGGCGCGCGACGTGGGGCTCGCCGTCGAGATCCGCAATGGTGTGATCGCCGTGCCGCATCTCAGCGCCATACTTCCGGGTGACATGGTCCTGAAGGCAAATGCCGCCGCGACGCCGCCGGCTCCCGCTGCTCCGGTACCGAAGCCGGAAGCCACTCCTGCCGTCCAATCCGCCGGGCAGTTCAGCCTGACAGGACCGCGCCTCCGCGAGACTTTGGCCTGGCTGGCGATCGATACGTCGGGCGTGCCGGCCGGCAAGCTCCAGACCGTGACGATCGAGGGCAAGGTCGCGTCGACGGCCAATAGCCTGCAGATCTCCGATCTCACGATGGCCTTGGATGGCCAACGTGCGACCGGCGGCGGCAGCATCACGTTCGGCGTACCGCTCACGGTGGCGACTTCGGTTCAGCTCGAGAGTTTCGACCTCGATGCCTACCTGCCGGAGTCTCGCGAGTCGGTCGTCGCGAATCCGGCCGAATCGACGGCACCCGCCCCCGCGCCGGCCGTCGCTCCCGCCGTCCCCGACAAGACACTGCCCGTTCTTGGGCTGAAGGCCAAGATCGACAAGCTCGCCTTCCGTGGCGGAACGCTGAAGGGCATCGAGGCCGATCTCTCCGTGCAGGGCAATCTCCTGAAGGTGAACGCTTTCAAGGTCGCCGACATCCTGGGCGCCAGGTTCGACCTCAAGGGGCAGGTCGCCGACTTCGGCACGGCGCCGCGGTTCGACCTCACCTTCAACGCCGCGATGCCCGATACCGACAAGCTGCTGGTCTATGCCGGCATGCCGAAATTCCTGAACGGCAAGCTCGGAGCCTCGACGGCGGGCGGTAGCGTTGCCGGCACGATGGAGGCGCTGACCCTGCGCAACGCATCGGTCAACGCGGCCGGGGCCACCGCCCGCGCCACCGGGTCTCTGGTGCTGGGCGACAAGTTCGCGTTCGATCTCTCGAACTTCGCGCTGCAGGCGCAGGATGCCAGCGGGCTGGTTTCCGTCGCCATAGGGAAGGCGCAGGCCGGCCTTGGCGGACTGGCCGTACAGGGCGCCTTCAGAGGGAACGACCAGCGTGCGTCGTTCGAAGGCAGCCTGACCGCAATCGGCACGCAGATGTCGGGGCGCATCGACGCCACCCTGGGAGCAAGGCCCAACATCGCGGCCAACCTGCGCATTCCGGGTACACTCAACTTCGACGACTGGCTGGGCGTCACCGATGGACCCGCCCCGTCCGTGCCTACGCCCGCGCTTCCGGCCGCTCCGGGCGGCGCAAACGCTGCGGCCGTGCCGTTGCCGTCGAGAGCGTCGCGCGTCGTGCCCGACAAGCAGATCGACCTCTCGGCCCTGCGCGCCTTCGATGCCACGCTGAACCTTGAAACCAGCGCCATCGAGGTCGGCGCTCTCAGGGTCAGCTACGCCGACCTGAACGCGACCCTGCGGAACGGCGTCTTCAAGGTGGCGAAGCTCACCGGTCAGTTCTACAGCGGTGCCGTCGACTTCGCGGGCACGGTCGACGCTTCGAAGAACACGATGACTGTCGACGTGGCCGGTACGCTGCAGGGCATCTATGTCGGCGAGTTGCTGCGCGGCGCCGCCGGGCAGAACGTCTTCGGCAATGAGCACCTTAAGGTGGCGGTCGACGGCAAGATCAACGTGATGAGGATCTCGCTGCAGGGGCAGGGGAACTCGCCGGGGCAGATCCGCGACTCCCTGATGGGGCAAGGCCATCTCTCCGGCGTCATCTATCCCTCCGTCGCCGGCGGTTCGCTGGGCTTTGCCTCCTTCGCGACCGGCATCGGAAGCCTTTTCAGCACCGAGATGGGTTTCAATTCGGCGGTCATTTCGGGCTTCATCAACGCGCAGAGCACGATCGAGGGCGACATCACCCTCTCGAACGGCGAGATCAACCTGCGCAACCATGCATTGAAGGGGCCGAACGCGACGGCGCGAATCAACAGCCGCACCAGCCTTGCCGGCGCGACCACCGAGACGACGATTGCCCTCGACGCGGGCTCGAACGGGGCGACCGATTATGTGATGACGGTGAACGGTCCGGTGTCCGCGCCCACGATGAGCATTCGTGGCAGGTGAACCCTGAATCTCTTTCTCGTATATGACCAGACGAGGGGGAGGAAGACGGTGGCGTGGGCCATCTCACCCAATTGGGTGGGAATAATGCCCCACCAAGAAGTAGTCCCCCCTCAGCGTGGTTGCCGAGATCTTCATTGAATCAAAGAGTTATGCCTGCTTGGCGGACTGGCACGGCTTTGGCGATGTGCTGGAAGGACGCTTCAAGCGCCCGCAACCAAGGAGGTAAGGTCATGATGAAGTCCGCCATTCTCGGCGCATTTGCCGCCGTCTCTCTACCCGTTCTGGCTTTCGCGGCGCCGACGTTCCAGCCTTCTGTCGATGCCGTCGCTTCCACGGAGCAGGCCGTGACAATGGAGTCCGCCGACGACTCCGCCCCTCTGGTCACCGTTCGCGAGACCGAGTCGCGCAAGGGACGCGGCCGCGACCGCGACCGCGGCCGCGGCCGTCCGTAGTCGTACCGCAATGCCGGGCCCGCTCCATTCGGGTCCGGCTACTCGGGGCTGCGACGCAAATGTCGGCTCGTCTGGCGCCAGAAGAGCCGGAACACGGCTTAAGCTCAGTACCATTTGGGAAATGGATGCTCTGTCGGTCGACGCGTCTCGCCGCTTGGGCTTGGGCTGGTATGTACCTGTGTGTCGTGCCTGTTGCAGCTCAGACGGCAATACCCAGTGACTCGCCTCGCGGCACCATGCCTGAGATCCAGGTTACGGCCGGGCGTTTTGATCAGGAACGGGCTGCGATCCTGCCGGACATCGGGGCTACCCGGTACCGTTTCACGCGGCAGAGCATCGAGAACATCCCCCAAGGAGAGAACGCACCTCTTGGCCAGGTGCTGCTACGCGCGCCGGGCGTGGCGCAGGATGGCTTCGGCCGCGTCCACGTGCACGGCGATCACGGCAACCTCCAGTACCGCTTCGACGGCGTTCAGTTGCCGGAGGGATTGTCAGCCTTCACCCAGGTTTTCAGTTCCCGCTTCACGGACACGTTGTCTCTTCTTACTGGCGCGTTACCGGCCCAGTATGGCCTGACGACTGCCGGTGTGGTCGACATCGGCATACGGTCAGGGACGAGCGATCCCGGCATCGAAGCGTCGGTAGTGACAGGTTCATACAACTGGATGCAGCCTGTCCTGCAGTACGGAGGCCGCTCGGACGAGGTCGACTTCTTTGCCGTTGGCCAGTTCATCAGCAACAGCATCGGCATGGAGAATCCGACGGCTTCGTATCAGCCGCTCCATGACGAAACCAGGCAGTGGTACGCGTTGGCCAAGGTTACCGGGATCGTCGATGAGCAGACACGGCTGAGCTTCATTGCTGGGGGTGCCACAGCGGGCTTCCAGATTCCCAACTTGCCGTTTCAGGTTCCCATCTTCGCCGTCGATGGCACGTCCTCCTGGGACAGCACACTTCTCGATCAGCGGCAGTGGGAATCGACGTACTTCGCGATCGGTTCCCTGCGGAAGTCGTACCGGGGTCTCGATTTCCAGGTGTCCGCGTTCGCTCGCTACACCAGCCTAGCCTACCAGCCCGATCCGATGGGCGACCTCCTATACAATGGCTTTGCCCCATGGGCGATCCGCCAGGGGTTCGCAGCCGGCTTACAGGGCGACGCCAGTTGGAAGATCTCCGAAGCACATACGCTCCGCGGAGGCTATCTGGTGCAGCGCGAGCAAGTGGGCAGCGCGACCTGGGCCAACGCCCTGCCTCTCGTCGCCGGCGGTACGGTGCCGGGTGGACAGCCGGTCGGCATCTTTGACCGGTCCGATCTGACGGCCTGGACTAATAGCGTATACCTCCAGGATGAGTGGCGGATCTCGCCGTCGTTGACCGTCAACTTGGGACTGCGCTTCGATGCGGTGTCCGGAGCGGTAAGCGAGAACCAACTCAGTCCTCGCTTCAATGTCGTTTGGGAACCCGTGCCTTCGATCGTCGTGCGGACCGGTTACGCGAGGTACTTCGTTCCGCCACCGCTTGGATTTGTGACGGCGGCGTCGCTCGCATCCCGCGCGGGAACCACTGCAGAGCCTTCCGTGATGCTGAACGACCCGGTGCGCGCCGAGCGCTCGGACTGCATCGATTTCGGCCTGACAGTGAAGCCGCTGCCGCATCTCGCGTTCGGATTCAGTGGCTACTACAAGTTCGCCCGGAACTACGTGGACGAAGGGCAGTTCGGTGCGCCCGTGCTGCTGACCGCCTTCAACTACGCATATGCGCAATCAAGAGGTCTGGAATTCTTCGTCAGCTACGAGGACGGGCCTTGGTCGCTCTATGCCAACCTTGCTTGGTCTCGTGCTTCCGTCATCGGACTCAACTCGGCCCAATTCAATGCGAGCCAAGCGGAGCTCGACTACGTCGCGGTCAACTGGATTCCCGCCGATCACGACCAGGGCTTTTCTGGCTCGGGTGGCATCTCCTATGCCTTTGACTTCAACACCGACCACGCAACCCGGGTCTCCGCCGACCTGATCTATGGCGGTGGCCTGCGGACCACTGTGGTGACGCCAAACGATATGTCTCTCCCAGGGTATGGGACCCTAAACCTCTCGATCACCCAGTCGATTCCAATCATGGAAAAGCGATCGACACGCCTGCGCTTCGATCTCCTCAATGTGACCGATAGTCAGTACCAGCTACGGACAGGAGAGGGGATAGGGGTCGGTGCGCCGCAGTACGGCATGAGGCGCGCCTTCCTGGTCACGCTGTCGCAGAAGTTCTAGGGACCCGCATTGGGCCAATAGCCTCAAGTGGGTGGGGCAAATCCCCCAATTGCTTGCTGCCGAAATCGATCAGTCTTGAATTCTCCTTTTCTTCCAAATACTTAGCTCCATCTTCAAGAATGGCACGGCACTCGCAATTCGGTCGAGTGGGTGTCCCAAGCATCCGCTCAACAAGGAGAGAACTGTCATGATGAAGTCCGCCCTGCTCGTCTCGCTCGTCGCCGTCACCGCGCCGGCCGTCGCCTTTGCCGCGCCTTCGGTGCAGCCGGCGCTCGCTACGGTGGTCTCTGTGGACGAGGCAAAGGCTCCGGCGGTCGATGCGCCCAGCGATGCCGAGAATGGCTTGGTGTTCGTGCGCGAAGGCGGCTCCCGTCGCACTCGCGGTCGCGATCGTGGTCGTCCGTAAGCTGCGAACCCGACCGGACCTGGCTTGGCTGGGTCCGGTCTCTCCCGCGGTGCGCAGCCGCAACCCGGCGGGCGTTCCAATCAAGCCCGATGCGGTATAACGACTTCATGGTCGGACCGTTTCCCGCATTCAAGATTGCGCAGAGTTCTGCTCGACATTTCGACCTCCTGCGCTGGTTCGCGTTCACCTCGCTGGTCTGCGTCGTCGTGTTCGGAAGCGGCAGTGCGCTGCTGCTTGGACGCGCCCTGACACGCAACACGCTGGAGCGTGATGCGGGCGTGAGCGCAGCCTTCGTCGAGAGCATCATGCGGGCGGAGGAGACTTGGGTGTATTTTGTCGATCCCAAGTCGGCTGCTGCGAAAGAGCCGCTCGAATCCTTTTTCAAGCATGTCTCTCGAATGCCCGGTGTTGTGCGCGCGAACGTCTATTCGACCGACGGCACGGTCCTTTGGTCGAGCGACGCGGCACTGATCGGCCGCCGCTTCTCGGAAAACCACGAGCTGCAGGACGCGCTTCGAGGGCGTATCGTTGTCGAGTCGGGCGAAGTCGGTGATCACAAGGAAGAGCACATCGAACTCTCTCCAGGTGCGGGCGGCCGGCGCTTCATGGAAGCCTATCTGCCGGTTCGAAATGCCGCCGGGACGGAGGTGATCGGCGTCGTCGAAATCTATCGCCTTCCTGAGAACCTGTTCGAGACGATCGACCGCGACCTCCGGCTGGTCTGGATTGTGATCGGCTGTTGCGCAGCATTGCTCTACGGCGCGCTCTTCCTGGTGGTTGCCTATGCCCGCAAGGTCATGGCCACGCAGCAGGAGAAGCTCGTGGAAGCGGAAGCGCTGGCCGCGATCGGTGCGATCGCGTCGACCGTAGCTCACGGCCTGCGAAATCCGCTGGCATCGATTCGCTCCTCGGCTGAACTGGCGCGCATGGAGGATGACCCTGAGCGCGACCGGTGTCTTGCCGACATTATGCGTGAGTCGGATCGCCTCGACGGATGGGTCCGCGACCTGCTGCTGCAAGCTCGCGAGGAAGCGATTGCCGGCGGGCAGGCCGACGCTAACCGTTTGGTCGAAGCCAGCGCGCGTGATCATGCGGCGGTTGCCGGGCGCCAGGGAGTCCGGATCGACGTTCGACCGGGAACGGTGCCGCCGGTGCGTGGCAATCCGGGTGCGTTGCGGCCAGCGCTTGATAACCTGGTCCTCAACGCAATCGAGGCCATGCCTTCGGGCGGTGATCTGGTGATCGAGACGGTGTTGGTCGACGGAGGGAAGCAGGTCGAAATTCGGGTGGTCGATACCGGTACGGGCCTGCCGCCCGCGCTGCACAAGGGATTTCCGCGGCTGTTCTACTCGACAAAGGCTCGCGGTACAGGTTTGGGACTCGTCCTGACGAGGCGCATCGTCCAGGGGTTCGGCGGCAGCTTGCGCTTCGACAGCGGACATGGCCGAGGTACGTCGGCCGTCATCGCGCTACCTGTGGCGACCTGACCATGGCGTACGGCATCCTTCTTGTAGAGGACGAGGAGACACTCGCCCGCAACATCCATCGGTTCTTGCAGCGCGAAGGCTTTGAGCCGCACCATGCTTCCACATTGCGCGAAGCCACCAAGGGCTTCGACGAGTTTGCTCCTGACCTCGTGCTGCTCGATCTCGGCTTGCCTGACGGAAATGGCCTTGAACTGCTGAAATCACTGCGCGAGCGCAACCCGCAGCCCAAGGTGATCGTGTTGACCGGACATGGATCGGTCCAGACCGCCGTGGACGCCATGAAGGCTGGCGCGTTCGATTATCTGTCCAAGCCGATCGCGTTGACCGAGCTGAAGCTGGCGATTGAAAAGGCGGTGGGTCAGGAGCGACTGGAAGGAACGCTGTCTTACTACCGGGGCCGCGAGGCTCGACAGGGTGGTCTGGCGACCCTGATCGGCAAGTCGCCGGCGATGCACGAGCTGCATCAGCGAGTCGGCCAGATCCTGGAGAGTGACCTGCGCCTGCGCGAAGGCGTACCGCCGCCGGTCCTGATCCTCGGCGAAACTGGCGCCGGGAAGGAACTGGTGGCCAGGGCTCTGCATTACGAAGGGCCACGGAGTCAGGGGCCATTCATAGAATTGAACTGCGCCGCGCTGCCGGCCCATCTGCTTGAGTCGGAGTTGTTCGGCCACGAGAAGGGCGCTTTCACAGACGCGCGCGAACGACGAATCGGCCTGGTCGAGGCGGCGCACGGCGGCACGCTGTTCCTCGACGAGATCGGAGACCTCGACGCCGCCGTGCAGGCCAAGTTACTCAAGCTGCTGGAAGATCGCACGGTCCGGCGACTGGGCAGCGTGCGTGAGCGGCAGGTCGATCTGCGTTTCGTCGCGGCGACCCATCGTCCGCTTGAAAGGCTCGTCAACGAGGGCAAGTTCCGCTCGGACCTTTTCTTCCGTTTGTCCGTGCTCGGTGTCAGTGTGCCGCCGCTTCGGCAGCGCGGCGACGACGTGCTGCTGTTGGCGCGGCATTTCCTAGACCAGCACGCACGACGCTACCGCCGACCAGTATTGACGCTGGCGCCTGACGCCGAATCGCGACTGCTCGCCCATCCGTGGCCGGGTAACGTGCGAGAATTGCGCAATGCTATGGAGCAGGCAGCTCTCTCGGCTGGCGACGGGCGCGTCACGGTGGCGAACCTTGCGCTTGTCCAGTTCACGCAGCCGCCGGAGCGAATTGAGGCGCAGACGTCTTCGGACGGCGTTTCGAGCCTGCCCGAAATAGAACGGCGGACCATTGAGGCGGCCTTACAGCAAGCGAAAGGAAACGTTTCGAGGGCTGCACGCGCGCTTGGGATCAGCCGCGACACCATGCGCTACCGCATGGCCAAGCATCGACTCACAGGCGACTAGCGAAGCTCACAACTATTGCTTGGATCATGCGGATGGTCTTGTCGACATACCGGTGCCCATTTCGGCACAGATACTAAGCTGCCCGCTCCTTGAGGATTTCCCAGGCGCGGCGGAAGGTCTCTGCCATCTCCTCGGCCGGCACGGCGCCGGAGAAGAGGACATGGCCCTGCAGGGCGAAGCTCGGGACGCCCTGGATGCCGGCGTTGCGCGCCATCTGGTCGCCGGCCAGTACTTCGCGACGCCCCTCGTCGCCGGCCAGCATCGCGAGCACCTCGGCCCGGTCGAGCCCGGCTTCGGCTGCCACGTCGCCCAGAATCTTCGAATCGCCGATATCGGCGCCCTTGCAGAAATAGCTGTCGAACAGCTCCTCGACGACGGCGTCCTGGACGCCGCGTTGTCCGGCGAACCGGATCAGGCGATGGGCGTTGACCGTGTTGGGCGTGCGCACGATGCGGTCGAGGTGGAATTCGAGCCCGACCGTCGCGGCGGTCTCGGTGATGCGCTGGTCGAGTTGGCGCGAGCGCTCCAGGCTGCCGAACTTGGCGATACGGTAGCTGGTGCGCTCGACACCCTCGGCGGGCATCTCGGGATTGAGCTGGAAGGGGTGCCAGGCGACGGCAACCCGGCAATGTTGGGCGGCGAGGAGATCGAGGGCGCGTTCGAGCTGGCGCTTGCCGATGTAGCACCAGGGGCAGATCACGTCGGAGATGACGTCGATACGGCCGGTCGGCTGGACCTGGTCCATGGCTTTGTTTCCTTCCCTATTGTGTGGAAGCCTATACCTGCCGGAAATGTCCGGCAACGAGAGGACCCCAGCCATGCCGAAATACCGCTCCGCCCTGATCGTCGGGTCCGGCCCCGGACTCAGCGCCTCGCTGGCCCGCCTGTTTGCGAAGAACGGATTGTCAGTGACGCTGGCGGCCCGCCAGACCGACAAGCTTGCTGCACTTGCGGAAGAGACGGGGGCATCGGTCCACGCCTGCAATGCGGCCGATCAAGAGGGCGTAGCCACGCTGTTCGAGACACTGGACGCCGCCGGCCGCACCCCAGACGTCGTCGTCTACAACGCCAGCAACCGGGTGCGCGGTGCGCTCGTCGATCTGGCCCCGGATGACGTGAAGCGCGCCATCGACATCAGCGCCTTCGGCGCCTTCCTGGTTTCGCAGCAGGCGGTGAAGCGCATGTTGCCCAAGGGAGAAGGCGCGGTTCTCCTGTCCGGTGCGACGGCCGGCGTGAAGGGGTTCGCGCTCTCGGCCACCTTCGCGATGGGAAAGTTCGCCCTGCGCGGTCTCGCGCAATCGATGGCGCGCGAACTCTCGCCCCGGGGCATCCACGTCGCCCATTTCGTGATCGACGGCGGCATCCGCAGCGCCGCGCGGCCGGTGCCTGACGACAGGCCCGACAGCCTGCTCGATCCCGACGCCATCGCTGAGACCTACTGGCACGTGCTAAACCAGCACCGCAGCGCTTGGAGCTGGGAAGTCGAGGTGCGGCCCTGGTTGGAAACCTTCTAGCGCGTCCGGGTCGCTACCAGGAGAAACGCCAGGTGAGGGCGGCACCCGTCACGAACTGGTTCCGCGATCCGCCGGGACCCGTGACGATCGGCGAATTGGCGACCGTGTCGGCCAGGTAGTTGTAGCTGCCGAAGGCGACGAAGCTCAGCTGGTCGTGGATGCGCCACAGGGCGCTCGCCCCGACGCCGACGCTGCGAAGGCCTGCGCCCGGATAGTACTGCGAATAGCCTGAGTTTATCGACTGCAGGGCGTCGATGCCGAAATAGGCCTGGTTGAAGGTGCCATCGGTCACCGATAGACGGGGGCCGCCGGACAGGAACACGCTGTCGCTCAGCCGCAGCTTGCCATCGACCAGCGCATCGAAGACCAGGCCGTTGCTGCCGCCGATGCCGCGCCGCAACTCGACCTTGGCGGCGATGAAGGGCAGGTCGTAGCGCAGGAAGGCGCCGCCTTCGATCGTGAAGGGAACGTTGCCGGTACCATAGAGATAGCCGCCGTTGCCCTGGTTGCGCGGAAAGCGGTAGCGGAAGATCGGACCGGCCTTGAAGCCCGAGTTGTCGAACAGCGTTGCGCCGACGCCGTCGCGCGCCGAGAGGAAGAACTTGTCGCGCTGGTAACGCAGGTCGAGGTTGGGGATCGGCAGAATGCGATAGTTCGCGCTGCCTTCGAACCAAGGCGCCACGACCAGGCCCGGTCCGATATCGAACGTCCAGTCTTTCGGTGGCGGCCCCGAAGGCTCGCTGCCGATGCTCGTGGGCTGGGCATAAGCCGTTCCAGCATGCACCGTGACGATGGCGAAGCATGAAGCGAGAAAACGTAGCAAGCGCACGGGCAACTCCGCTGTTGACGCTTCTCTACGCGCCCCGGCGCCGGGCGGATCAGTCGTTATGAACTAAAGCGCCCCCTCGAGCATCAGGCGTGCCGCATGCAGGTCGTCGAACACGTGCAGGCACTTGGCGCGGACTTCGGGCGACGGCGGCAGGATGTCGGGCACCATGAACGCCATCGTGCCGGCGGCGTGCGCAGCGGTCAGCCCGACGTTCGAGTCCTCGAAGGCGATACAGCGCTGCGGCGCCACGCCAAGCCGGCGGGCGGCCTCGAGGTAGACGTCCGGTGCGGGCTTGGCGTTCTCGACATCGTCGCGGGTCGCCACTGCGGCGAAGCGATCGATCAGACCGGCGCGCCCGAGGTGGCGCTCCGCCGTGAGGCGCCCCGAGCCGGTGGCGACGGCGAGGCGCAGGCCGCGACCCGCCAGAAAGTCGAGCATCTCGACGACGCCGGGCTTGACCGGCAGGTGGGTCTCCAGCCGCCGCCTGGCATGGCCGGAGAAGCGCTCGCGGAAATGCTCGATGCGAAAGTCCGCGCCATAGAAATTCTGGATCATGACGTCGCACTCGCGGCCCGAGATGCCGATCATCGAGTGGCAGAATTCCAGGCTCATCTCGATCGCGAGATCGCGGGCGGCATCCTGCAGGGCATCGATGTAGACGGCCTCGGTGTCGATCAGCAGACCGTCCATGTCGAAAAGGACGGCTTCGACGGGTTTCTTCAGCATGCTTTCGTTCTAAGCTGTGCCGCCGAGAGGGCAAGGGAGAGAAAAATTCATGCGCATCCATAACCTGTATGTCGACGCAGACGGTGAGACCCACTTCCGCGACATCGAGATCGAATGGAAGCACGAGGGCCGCGGCGGCAAGACCTCGGCCACCCTGCCGGCCACCGGCATCATCTTCCGCGAGACGCCCGGCACCTACGACTACGAATGGCATCCTGCGCCGCGCCGGCAGTACATCATCAACCTCGACGCCGGCGTCTCCATCCAGGCCAGCGACGGCGAGACCCGCATCATCGGCGCCGGCGAGGTGATCCTGGTCGAGGACACGCACGGCAAGGGCCACTTCTCGAAGGCGATCAACGGCCAGCTCCGTCATTCCATCTTCGTCCCCATCGAATAGCGTAGAGGCTTCCATGAACATCCAGACTCCGGTCGATCCCACCAACGACCTCGTCGAGCAGGCGCGCCGCTTCCTGCCGGGCGGCAGCTTCGGCAACATGCCGGCCGAGGTGATCCTCAAGGAGGGCCGGGGCGGCCGGATCTACGACGAGGCCGGCAAGGAATATGTCGACTTCCTGCTGGGCTCCGGCCCGATGTTCATCGGACACGCCCATCCCGAGGTCACGGCGGCGGTGCAGGCGCAGGTGCCGCTGGGCACGACCTTCTTCGGCAACAACCGCCACGGCATCGCGCTCGCCGAGGCGATCGTGGACGCGGTGCCCTGCGCCGAGCAGGTGCGGTTCGTCTGCTCCGGCACCGAGGCCGACCTCTACGCGATGCGGGCCGCGCGCGCCTTCCGAAAGCGCGACAAGATCCTGAAGTTCGAGGGCGGCTATCACGGCATGAGCGACTATGCGCTGGTGTCGCTGGCGCCCAAGAATCCCGGCAATTTCCCGCGCGGCACGCTCGATTCGGCGGGCATTCCGAAGTCGGTGGCCGACGAGATGGTGGTCGCGGCCTTCAACGACATCGACATGGTGCGGAGCCTGATCGAGGAGCAGAAGGACGAGCTGGCCGGCGTGATCGTCGAGCCGTTCCAGCGTCTGATCCCGCCCAAGCCGGGTTTCCTGCAGGCGCTGCGTGAGGTGACGGCCGAGCACGGCATCCCGCTGATCTTCGACGAGGTCGTGACCGGTTTCCGCTTCGCCTATGGCGGCGCCCAGGAATATTACGGCGTCACGCCCGACCTCTGCACTCTGGGCAAGATCGTGGGCGGCGGCTTCGCGCTGGCGGCCATCGCTGGCCGCGCCGACATCATGAAGCACTTCGATCGCCTGGCGATGACCGACGAGGATTTCATCTTCCAGGTGGGCACGCTGTCGGGCAATCCGGTGGCCGCCGTCGCGGGCCTCGCCACGCTCGAGGTGCTGAAGCGCCCCGGCACCTACGAGGGCGTCTTCGCCAACGGCCGTAGGCTGATGGATACGCTGTCGGAGCTCCTGAAGAAGCACGGATTCCAGGCGCAGGTGCTGGGTGAGCCGCCGCTGTTCGACATCGTCTTCACCGACCAGCCGATCAAGGACTATCGCGACACGCTGAAGGCCGACACCGCGATCCTGAAGCGCTTCAACCAGGCCCTGCGTGCCCGCGGCATCATGAAGGGCGAGAGCAAGTACTATGTCAGTGTGGCCCACACCCAGGCCGACATCGATCACACGATCGGTGCCTGGGAAGAGGCGCTGAAGGAGATCAAGTCCGCTCGCTGAGCAGGCAGCCCAGGATCAGGCCGAGGGCGAGATCGTCCTCAGCCCCGAAACTGTGACGCGCGATCCGGCCCGCGCGATCGACAATCACCGTCGACGGCGTGCCGCGGAGCCCGTAGGCCGTCATGGTCTGCGGGATCGGCCCGTCGGTCGAGGCGCGATCGACCGCGACCGGGAAAGCGATCTTGTATTCGTGCAGGAAGGCTTCGAGCGACACCGGCGTCATGGCCGCGTGGTGCTCGAAGACCGTGTGGATGCCCAGCACGACCAGCCCGTCGATCGACCTGGCGATGTCGTTCAGCCGCCCCGCCTGCGGGATCGCGTTCGCGACGCAGCCGGGGCACAGCATCTGGAAGGCATGCAGCACGACGATTCGTCCGCGCAGGCTTTCGAGGGTGATCGGCTGATCGGTGTTGAACCAGCGCTCCACCATCAGTGGCGGAGCCGATGGACGTTCGCTCTCGCTCATTGGATCACGATTCAGCGCAGTCTCCTCAGGGACTATCGAGGCCCTTCGACTTCAGGATCTTGCCGTTCTCGGGGTTGGCCAGCGCCAGCAGGAGTGCGTCGGCGGCAGCGCGGTTGCGGGAGGCCACGGAGATGCCGCCGGAATAGATCGTGTAGTTCTGCAGCATGAGCGGAATCGGACCGACGAACTGCACGCCCGGCACGCCCATCAGCTCGCTGCTCTGCTGGAGCGCGACGTCGGCCTTGCCATCGACGATGCGCTCGGCCGCAAGGCCGCCCTGGACCAGCACGGTCCTGGGCTTGACCTGGTCGGCGATCCCCATCTGCTGGAACAGCTGCGCGACATAGACGCCGCTCGACCCACCCGAGGCCGGATCGACATAGGCGATTGCGCGGGCCGCCAGCAGCGCCTTCTTGAAGCCGTCGGGCTCGGAAATATCCGGCACGGGCGCACCCTGTTTGATCGCCATGCCGACACCGGCGCGCGCCAGTTCCTTGGCGCTGCTCTCCTCGATGCGGTTTCCGAGGAACTGCGCCATCGGGATCGGCGGGATGACCACCACGTCGAAATATTCGCCGGCGGCGACGCGCTTCTGGAGGGCGCCGGCGGTGCCGGTCTCGATCGTCACCTTGTGGCCGGTCTTCTTCTCGAAGTCGGCAACGATCTCGATTGCGGCAGGCTTGTAGGCGCCTGCCGTCAAGAGCTTGAGGTCGGCCGCCGAAGCGCCGCCCGCGGCAAGGGCGAACAGAAGGACGAGCAGGACGCGCATGATTTCCTCAGGCTGGCGTGCCCATGATGTAGGGCTTCAGCGCAGCATACATCAGCGCGTGTGTCGGCGTCGGGACATTGTGCTTCCGGCCCAGCTCCACGACCTTGCCCGACAGCCAGGGTAACTCGATGCGGTTGCCGCGCAGCAGGTCGACCGCCATCGATGCCATAAGGTGGGGAGGGGCATTGCGGTTGAAGTTGAAGGTCCGTTCGACGATGTCGGCGGGCAGGGCAATCCCCTTGGCGCGCCCGACCGCGGCCACCTCCTCGTAAGCGGCGCCGAACATCGCATTGATGTCGGCATCATCGCGCAACTTGCCGACGGGCAGGCGCGTGAGCGCCATGACGCCGGCATTTGACGCGAGCAGGACGAACTTGATCCAGAGATCGGTCAGGATGGCTTCGCTCAGCACACCCTCGATGCCGGCCTTCCTGCACATCTCCGCGAAGGCCACGGCGCGCGGACTGCGGCTGCCGTCGGGTTCGCCGAAAACCATGCGCATGACCGTGCCGGTCTGACGGACCAGTCCCGGCTCGGCGATGGTCGCGCTGATGTTGGCGACGCCCGGCATGACGGCGCGGGCGCCCAGGATCGGAACCAGCCGCTCATGGGCGTCGACGCCGTTCTGCAGGGTGATGACGGCGGTGTCGGGCCCGATCATCGGCTTGATCGCGACCCCGGCACTCTCGACATCCCACAGTTTCACGCAGAACAGCACGAAGTCTACGGGACCGACCTCGGCTGGGTACTCTGTGGCCTGCGTCGGTTTCAGGTGGGTGTCGCCGCGGGGGCTCTCGATCCGCAGCCCGTCCATCTTCATCGCCGCGAGGTGGGCCCCGCGCGCGATGAAGGTGACGTCGGCGCCGGCATGTGCGAGCGCCGCACCATATCCGCCTCCGACGCCGCCGGCGCCGACAACCGCGATCCTCATCCCGCCCGTCTCCTATGCCGCCGTGATGCTGCCGACCAGCAGGCAGCCCACCCGGCCGCTCAGCCTTACGCGCACGGTGAGATCCAGTCGCAGCGCATAGTCCGACGCCAGTTTGCGCTCGTTGCCATGCACCGCCACCGTGGCATCACCGTGAGGGTTGTAAACGATATGGGTGCCGGGCGAGAGGACGAGCGTACGGTCCTCGTCGAGTACGGCGATATCGACTCTCACGTGTGCACGCGCGCCGATCAGGTTGACGACTTCCACCGGTCCGGCCTCGAGCCGGCTCACGATGCTCGTCTCCCCGGAGAAGCGCACGGGCCGAAAGGGCTGGCGCACGTCGATCTCGCCCTGGGGCGTCTCCAGCACCAGCCCGCTGCCGGAGACGAGGACCTGAACGCGATCGAAGCCGGTGTAGTCGGAAAACGGTCCGGCCTTCACGATTGGCGTGCGGCCGAACCGCCAGACATCGCCCGAGAAGGCGATGTCGACGGTGGTGCCGCTGCCGTTCTTCCACGGCGTGCGGAGGTAGCCCGCGGGATCGAGCAGCGTGATCACGGTCCGCTCGTTACGGTGCAAGCGTGATGTTCACCGTCTTGCCGACCGTGTCGTTCCAGGTCTTGACGCAGTCCGCGCCGCAGCGCTTGGCGAAGGACGGCAGGATCGCCTTGGTGAGAGCGTCCTTGCGCAGCGCCTCGTCGGCCGGTGTGACCGGCACCAGCTTCATGTTGGCGGGCGTGCCCTCGCTGCACGGGCCGGTGCCGGTATTGCAATTGAGGCCCGTCTGGGTCTCTGTCCGAGCCTGCTCGAAGATCGACTTCTCGAGCTTGTTCAGCTCGGTCTGCAGGAAGGCCTGGACCTTCGGATCGAGCGAATTCCACCACTTCAGGTTGGCGAGCTGGGCGGCCACGCCGAAATTGATCGGCATGGGAGAGATGAACTTGGCCGACTCGTGCCATTTGGACTTGTAGCCCGACAGCGCACCGGTGATGGCGCAGTCGACGACGCCGCTGGCGAGCGCGGGCTGGACCTCGGCGAAGGCGATGTTGAGCGGCGAGGCGCCGATATGGGTAACGAAGGCCTGCTGCGAGGCGCCGGACGCGCGGATCTTGCGGCCCTTCAGGTCGGCGATGGTGACGAAGGCGTCGCGGCAGTAGAGCACCTGAGCCTGGTAGGAGCCGAAGCCCAGCAGCTTGATGCCATGTTTCTCCTCGAGGAACTTGGCATAGGCCGGCCGGATCGCGTCGATGACCTTCTCCAGTTCCTCGACGGAACCGACGAGGCCGACCAGGTCGGCGGCTTCGTTCATCGGCACTTCGCCGGAATTGTAGTTCAGCACGGTGGTGGCGAACTGCAGCGTCCCGCTGGAGACGAGTCGGAAGATCTCCGCACCCTTGAAGCCGAGCTCGGTGAAGGGCTTGACCTGCACCTTGATCGCACCGCCCGATTCCTTCGGTACGGTCACGGTCCAGAAGGGCAGTTCGCGGCTCGTGTACATCGACAGGCCGCCGATGCTGCCCACGACGTTGAAGGAGGTCGAGGGCAGGGCCGGCGGCGTCTGCGCCATGGCGCTGCCGAAGGCGAACGAGCCGGCGAGGGCCGCCGCTGCGACGAGATGCTTCAGGAACATGAGATTCTCCTTCTAGAAGTCAGGCCTTGAGAAGGGCCGGCAGCCACAGGGCCAGTTGGGGAAAAGCAATCAGGATGCCGATCATGGCAATCATCACCGCCACGAACGGAAGCGCACCGATACAGAGGTCGTAGAAGGCGCCGCCGCGCCGCACGGCTTGCACCACGTAGAGATTGAGGCCGACCGGCGGGGTGATCAGCGCGGCCTCCATCAGGATGACGAAGACGATGCCCCACCATACCGGGCTGTAGCCCAGCGCCACGATCACCGGGACCACCACCGGCGTGGTGGCGATCATCATGGACAGCGTCTCCATGAAGCAGCCCAGGATCAGGTAGAACGCCACGATTGCGATCAGCATGCCGAGCGGCGACAGCCCCAGCGCCAGCACCGAGTCGGTAATGGCCTTGACCAGGCCGATCGACACCATGACGAAGTTGAGGAAGAAGGCCGCGATCACGATCAGCATGACCATGCAGGTCGTCCGCACCGTGCCCTCGAAGGCCCGCAGCAGGACCGGCACCGTGAGTTGCCCGTTGGCCGCGACCAGGCCCAGCGTGGCCATCAGGCCCAGCGCCGCGGCTTCGGTGGGCGTGGCGATGCCGGCATAGATGGATCCCACGACCACGAGGAACAGGCCGAGCGGCGGCAGCAGGTTCTTGAGGCCGGACAGCCGCTCGCGCCAGAGGTTCGCCGAGTCCCGCCGGGGGCCGGCCCATCGCGGGCGGAACAGGCATAGCGCCAGCACCATCAGCGAGAACAGTCCCGCCATGATGAAGCCCGGGATGAAACCCGCGGCATACAGGTCCGCGACCGACGTGTCGGTGAGCACGGCATAGATGATCATGTTGATCGAGGGCGGGATGAGGATGCCGAGGGTTCCGCCGGCGGCGATCGATCCCAGGAAGAGCGGTCGGTTGTAGCCACCCTTGTCCATGTTGGGGATGGCGACCGTGCCGATGGTGGCGGCGGTGGCCACCGAGGAGCCCGAGGTAGCGGCGAAGATCGCGCTCGCGGCGATATTGGTGTGGATGAGGCGGCCGGGAATGCGCGCGAACCACGGCGTCAGCGCCGCGAACAGGCGCTCGCTCATGCCGGACCGGTGCATCAGCTCGCCCATCATGATGAACATGGGAGCGGCGATCAGGATGAAGTCGTTCGACGAGTTCCAGGCGAGCTCGCCGATCGCTCCGGTCATCGGGAAGAAGGCGTAACGCTCCGACAGCACATAGGCCATCAGGCCGAGCGCGACCGCGACGGGCAGGCTGATGCCCACCAGGACGACCAGCAGCGAAAAGGCTGTGCCGATCATCGCTGCGTCCCCGTCGCGGGAGGCACCTGCTCCACGCCGGCCTGGCTGATTTCCTCGGCAACGCGCAGGCTGCCGATCAGGGCATCGAAACCCGGACCGTCGCCGGCCATCAGGCGAAGCACCGCCTGGACGGGCAGCAGCGCGGCCACGCAGGCGAACCAGAAGATACCGACCCACCAGATCGACTGCGGCAGCGCCATCGGCGTCTGCAGGGTGGACACCGACTTGGCATTCATCGCCATGGACTGAGCGAGTGTGCCCCAGCAGAACCAGGCGAGTGCAACAGCCAGCAGCGCCAGCGACACGGCGGCGAGGAGATCGAAGGCAACGCGGATGGGGCGTGGGAAGGCACCGAGCAGGATGTCGACGCGGATGTGGGTCTTGGAGGTGGTGGCGAAGCCCAGGCCAAGGCCGATGCACGCGGCCAGCGCGTAGCCCGAAATCTCGAAGCTCTCGACCATGCCGCGCTTGAAGAGGTAGCGGGTGATGACGTCGATGGTTATGAGGCCGCTGCAGCCGACGAGAATGATGGCCCCGCCCACCCAGGCGAGGATGCGCGAAACACGCTGCGGCCACGGTTCGGGCGGCAGGAGGCTGGACGACTCACTCATGTACGCATCGCTCCCCCAAATGACGGCGGCCCCCGCAGCCGTCACACCCGAAGCAATGTCCGGGCCGCTCCCCTTGTAGTCTGTGGTTGGGCCACCCGCTAGGGTACGATCCTCTCCTTTCGGAAGCGGGTCAGCAGGCGTTCGAACATGGCCTCGCTGTCGACCACTTCGTGGAAGCCATGCAGACGGCACTTGGTGACGTCGGACATCACGTCCCAATCCGAGCCGAATACATAGTCGGCAAACGGCCAGGCCACGAGCTGGTCGAAGTCGAACGTCTTCAGCTTGTATTTCCTGGTCATTTCGGCCCACAGATCGGCCTTGTCGGCCATCTGCTGGCTCAGGCTGATGGTCTGCAGTTCGCCCACCGGCATGTCGAACACCCGCGCGATGCGCGGCCAGACGTTACGCCAGCGGAAATAGTCGCCGTTGGTGATGTTGTAGGCCTGGTTGGCGGCCCGCTTCTCGGTGGCGGCCCACAGCGCCGCGCCGGCGAAATGCGAGGACTCGGTCACCTGGTAGATCGTGCCGTAGGCGCCCGGCTTGCCGGGAAAACGCAACGGAAGCCCCAGTTCCTTCGAGATCGACGCATAGACGGCGATGGCCGGCATGATGCTCATGGCCGTGCCGGGCGCGAAGCCGCAGAGCGTCTGGGGCCTGAGCTCCGTCCAGCTCCAACGCTTGCCGCGCTGGAAGCCTGTCAGCCAGTCGATCTGGTCGAAGTAGAAATCGGGCGGCATGTGACGCGGATCGGTCTCGCGCATCGGTGTCTTCAGCGGCCCGAGATGCGTGCCGTAGTACTTCGTGCCGGTCACGAGCACGACGCGCTGCAGGCCGCGCGACGCCTTGGCGATGGCCGTCACCGAGTTCACCAGCATGTCGCGATTGGGGACGATCACCGAGGCATAGCCCGCCGCATTGCCGGTGCCGGGCTGGAACGCGGCATAGAAGACATGCGTGACATCGCGCAGGTCCTTCAGTTTCACCGCTACGTCATCGAGGTCGAGCAGGTCGACCGAGACATGCCGGTAGCGTGGCCTGTTCTTCTCCGGGCGGCGCGACAGGCCCACGACCTGCCAGTCACCTTCGGCGATCAGCCGCTCGACGATGTAGCGACCGATGACGCCCAGGGCGCCGACGACGACGGCCTTCTTCTGCATGGCTCTACCTCGTCGTGGCGATGGTCCCGTTGGCAATCAGAGCCTCGATCTCGGCCGGCGTGTAACCGTGCTCCTCGAGGACCGCGCGGCTGTGCTGGCCGGGGACGGGCGCCTCGGCGCGCGTCGTGCCGGGCGCCGGCGGCAGCATGCCGGGCAGGGCGGGCACCGGCACCTTTTGCGGCATGCCGGCCTGTTCGAGCCAGTGGATCAGGCCGGTTTGCTTCACATGCGGCTGTTCGAGGAAGTCGGCGTAGCTGTTCAGCCGCTCGTGCATCAGCTTGGCCTCGGTGAGCTTCGCGCTCCAGTGGTCCGAGGGCTTCGCCTCGATCATCGGGCGTATGATCGCATAGAGCGCTGCCTCGTTGGCGAGACGCGCCGCCGGCGTGGCGAACCGTTTCTCGTACGCCAGTGCGGGCACTTCCATCAGCGAACAGAGGCTTTGCCAGTCGCGGTCCTTCAGGGCCAGGATCGACATCCACCCATCCGCCGTCCTGAACACGCCGCCGGGCACGCCGCCCGGCTTCATCGTGCCGCCTTCGAGGTGGCAGGCCATGAGCCGGATCGACTGCAGCGCCGTCGCCGACTGCATCAGGCTGACGTCGATGTAGCGCCCCTTCGCTTCGTCGCGCCGGGCATAGAGCGCCGCGCTCACCGCCTGGAAGGCGTAGAGCGCCGTCGACATGTCGACCACGATCACCGGCACACGGTGCGGAATCCCGTCCTCGCCGCGATTCTCGGCCATCAGGCCGGTATAGGCCTGCAGCACCGGGTCCATGGCGGGCCGCTCGGCCAGCGGCCCGGTCTGGCCGAACCCCGAGATCGACACGTAGAGAAGGCGCGGCACGCGCGCCGACACCGTGTCGTAGTCGAAGCCCAGCCGCTTGATGACGCCCGGCCTGAAGCCTTCGAGGAAGATGTCGGCGTCCTTCAGCAGGCGCCACACGACCTCCTTGCCGGCCCCGCTCTTGAGATCGACCGACAGGCTGCGCTTGCCCATGTTGCCGATGATCGAGAAGGCGCTGTGGCTGCCGTAGTGGACCCCAAGGGTGCGAGCCCAGTCGCCCTCGCCGATTCCCTCGACCTTGATGACCTCGGCGCCGTGCTGGGCCAGCAGCATGGCACAATAGGGGCCGGCGATACCCTGGCTCAGGTCGACGACTTTCAGGCCGGCGAAGGGCGCGTCGTAGCTCATGCGAGCTTCACCAGCATCTTGCCGAAATTCTCGCCGCGCAGCAGGCCGATGAAGGCGCGCGGCGCCTTGTCGATGCCCTCGACGATGTCCTCGCGGTACTTGAGCTTGCCGTCGCGGATCCATTCGCCCATCTGGCGCATTGCCGGGCCGTAATGCTGCGCGAAGTCGGTGACGATGAAGCCGCGCGCCATCACCCTCTTGCCGACGAAGGTGCCGAGCAGGCGCGGTCCCATCGACGCGCCGGTCGCGTTGTACTGGGAGATCGAGCCGCAGAGGGCCACCCGGCCGAAGAAGTTGATGTTGCGCAGCACCGCATCGGTGATCTCGCCGCCGACATTGTCGAAATAGACGTCGGGTCCGTTCGGGCAGGCGGCGCGCAGCGCGCCGTCGAGGTCCTTCTCGGCCTTGTAGTCGATGCAGACATCGAAACCGAGCTCGTCCTTCACGAAGGCGCACTTCTTCGCGCCGCCGGCGATGCCGACGGTTCGACAGCCCATGATCTTCGCGATCTGGCCCACCACCTGACCGACCGCGCCGGAGGCCGCCGACACGACGACCGTCTCGCCGGGCTTGGGCTGGCCGACATGGAGCAGGCCGAAATAGGCCGTCATGCCCGGCATGCCGAGCACGCCATTGGCGGTCGAGATCGGGGCCAGCGAGGAATCGACCTTGCGCAGGGCGGGGCCGCCGCCGATCGCATATTCCTGCCAGCCGAGACGATCCTCGACGATGTCGCCCACCTTGAAGTCCGGATGCTGCGAGGCCACGACCTCGCCCACCGTGCCGCCGGTCATGACCTCGCCGAGCCCGACGGGCGAGGCGTAGGAGGCGGCATCGCGCATGCGGCCGCGCTGGTAGGGATCGAGCGAGAGGTAGTGGACCTTGACCAGCACCTCGCCGTGGCGTGGCTCCGGCACCGGCACCTCCTCGACCCGGAAGTCCGATTCGGCCGGTTCGCCGGGCGGGCGGCGCACGAGGACGACGCGGCGGTGCGTTTTGGGAATGCTCATGAGCGGTTGCCTCCGATTTACTTTGGGGCCCACCATAGCGCGGGATTTGCAGGAGCTGCCATGCCGACGATCCGCCGTCTTTCGTTCATCGGACTCGAGTATTCCTTCGCACCGGAGAAGGCTTACGGCATGTCGCGCGGCGGCGGGTTCCGCCGCCAGGGCGGGCTGGTCGAAGTCGAGACCGACCAGGGCGTGACGGGAATCGGCGAGGCCTTCGGCAATCCGCATGTGACGCGGGAGTACTTCCGCATGCTCGAGCCGATGTTCCTGGGCTGCAGCGTGTTCGACTTCGACCATGTCGAGGCCAAGGTGCGCAACGCGATCTATCACCTGGGTGTCGGCAACCAGCTCACCTCGTGTCTCGCCGGCATCAACGTGGCGCTGTGGGACGCCGTCGCGCGCGGCTTCGGCGTGCGCGTCTGCGACCTCATCGGCGGCTGCGGCACGACGCGTTTTCCGGCCTACGCCTCGACCGGTTTCTTCTCCGACGATCCCGACCGCCAGCTCGAACACATGATGGAGGAGGCCGCGGCGCATCCCTATGCCGGCGCCAAGATCAAGATCGGCCGCGGCATCCGGAGCGACGTCGAACGCGTGAAGCTCGCGCGCGAGGCGCTGGGGCCCGACAAGCTGCTGCTGGTCGACATCAACGGTGCCTATACCGCCGATGTGGCGCTGGAATGCGCCCGGGCAATCGAGCCCTTTGACATCCACTGGATCGAGGAGCCTCTGCCTCCGGGTGACTTCCGCGGCTATGCCGAACTGCGGGCGCGCTCGCCGATCGCGCTGGCGGCCGGCGAGGCGCACCATACGGTGCGCGACTTCCGCGCCCTCATCGACGGGCGCTGCATCGACATCGTGCAGCCGTCGATCCCCGGAGTCGGCGGCATCACCGAGGCCAGGCGCATCGTGGCGCTGGCCCATGCGCAGAACCTGCGGGTCGCGCCGCATGTCTGGGGCGGCGCGGTGGGGCTCGCGACGGCCTGCCACTTCCTCGCTTCTTTGCCGGCGACGCCACACACCGACCATCCGCCGCATCCATCCATGCTGGAATACGACATGAGCGACAACGAGCTGCGCACCAAGCTACTCAAGACGCCGCTCGTGCTCGAGGACGGCCATATCCTCCTGCCGGAGGGTCCCGGTCTGGGCATAGAGCTCGATCGCGACGCCGTCGAACGCTACCGGGTGTGCTGATGTCGGCAAGTCTAACCGGACAAGGTCCAGGTTTTCCGGAGATGGGGAGTGCCTCCATACTTGGCTTGGCAAGATCTCCAGAGTTTGTGCATAAGCTGGGCAAAAATCCTGCGGCGGTGTAGACTCCCTTCGGCAACTCGGGGGAGTGAACATGCCGATCACCAATCGTCTCTATGCGGAGTTCCTGGGGACCGCCTGGCTGGTGCTGGGCGGCTGCGGCAGCGCCGTGCTCGCCGCCGGCTTTCCCCAGCTTGGCATCGGCTTCGCAGGCGTAGCGCTCGCGTTCGGGCTCACCGTCCTTACGATGGTCTATGCCGTGGGAGGCGTGTCGGGCGGTCATTTCAATCCGGCGGTGACGGTCGGCCTTGCGGTAGCGGGCCGCTTTCCCCGCGGTGAGATCGTCCAGTATGTCGCCGCACAAGTGCTGGGCGGGATCGCGGGCGCTGCCATCCTCTATGTCATTGCGACCGGCAAGGCCGGAGCGGAGATCGGCAGTTTCGCGACCAATGGCTACGGCGACCATTCGCCTGGCAAGTACGGTCTGGTTTCGGCACTGGTCATCGAGACCGTGATGACCTTCGGCTTCGTGACCATCATCCTGGGCGCCACCGACAAGCGGGTCAGCCCGGCGGTGGCGGGCCTGGCGATCGGCCTCGCGCTCACGCTCATTCATCTGGTGACCATCCCGGTGACCAATACGTCGGTAAACCCCGCGCGCAGCACGGCGCCGGCGCTGTTCGTGGGTGGGGCGGCCCTGTCGCAGCTCTGGCTCTTCTGGGTGGCTCCGCTGCTGGGAGGTGCGATCGCCGGCGCCGCCTACGGCATGCTCCGCAGCAAGGACTGACGGAGGGGGCCGAACTCTGTACAGTGACTTCCATCCAAAGCCAATGAAGGACGATCCCGCATGTTCATCGAGAGACTGGCCCCGTTCGTCCTGGCGGGACTCTTGCCCCTTGCGGCCTCCGCCCAGCAGAACGTCGAGGTGAAATTCACGTTCAAGCAGAACCCCAACAACATCTCGGGGTGCATCCAGGCCGATCCGTCCTTCACGCGCGACCACACGTTCACCATCGTCGACGGTAAGGTGGAACTGAAGTCGGCCGGCGGTATCGACGTGAAGATGAAGCCGATCCGCCCGAACGTGTACCAGGGTAACTTCGACCTCGGTCGGATGAACCTGACCTATACGGCCGATCTCGGCGCCACGCCGCCGACCCTGGTCGCACAGAGCCAGGACGGTGGCTGCAGGTGGAACGCGGTAAGAGCCTGATTCTCAAGGCGTTTGTAGTCGTCTGACGCTTGATGACTGACGGACGGTCGTTTCCGTTCAGCGTCACGATTCTGACGCTGATGGCCCTGGTCGTGGTGCCGCTCACGAGCGTGCTGTTGTGGCTCGGTTGGCGGTCCGTCGACCTGTTGGAACAGCGCAGCGCCGACCAGAGGGTCGCCCATCTGGAATCGGCGGTGGAGGATTTCCTCACCGACGGTCTTCATGTGGTTGTATCGGTCGGCCAGACCCTGGCCTTCGGCCCGAGCTTCAACGCGACGGAAAATCCGTTGACCGACGAGGAGCGCCGACACCAGCTCGTCGCCATGCTGGATCGCCATCGGGCCGTGCAGTCGGCCTTCGTCGGCTATGCCGATGGCAGTTTCATCTACGCCGGGCGGTCGGAAACCTTCAGCGTCGAGCAGCGGATCGAACTCGATGCGCCGGACGGAGAATCGATCATCGTGCGGGTGATCGAGGCCGGTGCGCCGCCGCGGTCGGAGACCTACTGGTTCTATCTGCCCGATGGCAGCTACGGTCCGGCGCGCACGACCACGACCAGCTTCGATGCCCGCGTGCGGCCCTGGTACGTCGAGGCGATGAAGGCCGGGCAGGCGATCCTCACAGAACCCTATCGCTTCGCCCAGACGCCCGACGCGGGCATCTCCGCCGGCATCCCGCTACGCTCCGGCCTCGGCGTCGTGGGCTTCGACTTCACCCTCCGGACGCTGTCGGAGCTGCTCACCGCCTACAAGATCACCGCCAATTCGGTGATCGTGGTGGGCCATGCCGGTGGCGGTGTGGAGATCGAGTCGGAACCGTGCGCGCCGACACTGCCCGGCTGCCTGCCGGCGGATGCGCTGGTGCGTCAGATCCTGCACAAATCGGTAAAAGAGGGCGTCGCGACGGACGTGAAGATCGACCGTCAGGTCGAAGCCGGAGGCCATGTCTATCGCGTGATCGTCCACCAGATGCCACCGTTGCTGGGACAGCGCTTCGTGATCGGCGCGGCCGTACCGGTGCGGGAGCTGACGGCCGAGTCCCAGGTGTTGCTCCAACGCGCCGCGATCGCCGCGGCGCTTGCCGTCGCCCTCGCAGTGATCGGCGCACTGGGCGCATCGCTGATCCTCTCGCGCTCGATCGCACGCATCGCGCTCAAGACGGAGCGCATCCGCCAACTCGACTTCTCGGATCGGCAGCCGGTGCGGAGCCGCATCACCGAGATCGCCCGCCTGTCCGACGCGGTCGAGAACATGCGTTCCGGTCTGGAGATCTTCGGGCGCTACGTCTCCAAGACTCTCGTCCAGCAGATCATGCGCTCGCCGGCGAGCAGCGGTGTCGGGGGAACGCGGCGCGAGGTCACGGTGATGTTCACCGACATCGAGGGCTTCTCGCTGCTCACGGAGAAGTTGGAGCCGGAACTTCTGACCAGCCGGCTCTCGCGCTACTTCGACGCGCTGGGCTCGGCCATCACGGCCAATCGCGGCACGATCGACAAATATATCGGCGACAGCATCATGGCCTTCTGGAATGCGCCCGAGACCGATCCGCAGCATATCGCCAATGCCTGCCGCGGAGCGCTGCAGGCCGCGGCAGCCGGCCATGCGCTGTCGGCGAAATGGCGGGAGCGCGGCCGGCCGGGGTTCCGCACCCGCTTCGGCCTGCATACCGGCCTTGCGGTAGTCGGCAACGTCGGTGCGCGCGAGCGCATCAACTACACGCTGGTCGGCCAGGTCGCCAACCAGGCGTCGCGCCTAGAGGGCATGAACAAGGTCTACGGCACCGAGATCCTGGCGAGCGGAGAGGTCGCCGGGCCGACGTCCGGACTGTTCGTTTGGCGGCACATCGACCGCGTCGTGGCCGTGGGTACGACGGAAGCCCACGACGTCTACGAGCCGATGGGCGAGGATGCCAGCCGTGCGGAGCATGCTGCCTTTCTCGCCGTCTGGGACGCGGCCCGCGAGGCTTACGTTGGGGGCCGCTTCGAGGAAGCATTGGCCGGCTTCCGGGCCGCATCTGCGATCCGTGGGGAGGACGTGCCCTGTCGCGTCTTCATCGGACGATGCGAGAAGTTCCTGCGAGACGGAGTGCCGGCGGCGTGGGACGGTACCTGGTACATGGACCGCAAGTAGCGTTAACTCGTCGGCTCAGAACCGGACGGTGACGCCGAACGTAAAGAACTTCGTGTTCAACGTGTCGTAGGTCGTTCCCACGAGCAGGTCGAAGTCGAATTGCGGGTGGGCGGCCGGCGTGTAACGCAGGCCCATCTGGTTGCCGATGATGCCGGGTTGGCGGCCGAAGGCTTCCATCATCAGGGTGATGTCCCAGCCGACATTGACCTCGATCTGGCCACCCCAGAAAAATGCCGTGGGATGTTCGGCATTTAGGTAGCTCCAGCCGGCATTGAGGTTGATCCGGACTTTTTCCGTGACCGGAACGGTTACCAGGGCGAGCAGGCTGGCCAAGCCCAGCTCGCCGGTCTGGGCATTGACGGCCGCGTTCAGTCCCAGCGCGAATCCGACACCTGCCGAGGCCGGCTGGAGATTGATCTTGAGTGCCGGCCCGATCAGCGGCGCGGCAATGTCTTCGTCCCAGTAGTGCTGGTAGTTCACCCCGAACTGCAGCCAGGGAATCTTCAGGGCCGTGCAGGCCGGCCCCACATTTCCGTACCCGTCGCCCGGCACGAAGCGCGACACCCACAGTTCGAGATGGCAGGTGCCCGGCGTCTCGACCTCGGAATCGTCCACGATATGGGCGCCGCCGGCGGCGAGTGTCGGACTGGCAAGGAGGGCGGCGGCGACCCAGAGCAGTGTGCCGAGGACGAAGCCGTAAGTGTTCTTCTTCACGCGGCGAGAAACTCGCCCGGGACCGTTACACGCGCAAGTCGTCTTCGGTGCGCATCAACGCCCGCACATGGGCTGCAACGGACTCGGCGAGGGCGGCAAGGTCGTAGCCGCCTTCCAGCACGGAGACGAGGCGTCCGCGGCCGTGTCGTCCGGCGATCGCCAGAAGCTCGTCCGTCAGCCAGACGAAGTCCTCGGTCTCGACGTCGAGCTGCGCCAGGGGATCGCGGCGATGGGCGTCGAAGCCGGCCGAGACGATGACGAGTTCGGGCGCGAAATTGACGAGGGCCGGCAGGAGCCGGTCGGCCCAGGCGGTCCGGAAGGCTGCGCTGCCGCTGCCGGCCGGCAGGACGGCGTTCACGACGTTGCCGTCGATGCCACGCTCGCGCGGAGAGCCGGTGCCGGGGTAGAGCGGATACTGGTGCGTGGAGGCATAGAACAGGTCGGGATCGGTCTCGACGACGGCCTGCGTGCCCTGCCCGTGATGGACGTCGAAGTCGATCAGGGCGACGCGCCGGACCCCGTGGGCGGCACGCGCGTGCAGGGCGCCGATCGCGGCATTGCTGAACAGGCAGAAGCCGCCGGGCACGTCCGGCGTCGCATGATGGCCAGGCGGGCGCACCGCCGCGAAGGCAGTACGGGCCTGTCCACCCAGCACGCCGTCGACGCCGGCCACGACCGCACCGGCGGCGTGCAGCGCGGCATTGGCGCTGCCGGCACTCATCACCGTGTCGGCATCGACGTGGACCAGCTCGCCTTCGGGCGGACGGATGCCCAGGATCGCATCGACATAGGCCGGCGGATGGACGCGCGTCAGCTGCTCGATCGTGGCGGCGGGCGCGATCAGACGGGTGAGGCCCGCGAACTCCTCGTCGGCCAGCGCCGCGGTCACCGCGCGCAGGCGGTCGGGACGCTCCGGGTGATAGTCGCCGGTATCGTGCTCGAGGAAGGACGGATGGCTGATCAGCAGCGTCATGCATCCCCCTCTAGCGCGGTTCGGCGATCTGCGACAGAGTCCCGCGCAACCCATCGATCGCTGTGAGGTTCTATTGTCCAAGTTGCGCTGTCTGGCCGTTGCCGCTCTCGTGCTCTTCTCGGGGCAGGCGTCGGCTCAGGAAACCACGTTCCGGCTGAAGAACTCGATGGCATACCCGATCGCCCAGCTCTCGGTTTCGCCGACCCAGCTCAATATGTGGGGGCCGAACTTCCTGCGGCCGCCCGCCATCCGGCCGGGCGAGGCCCGCGAGGTCTCCTACCGGGCCCCGACAGACTGGTGCATGGGTGACCTAAAGGTCACCTTCGCCGACGGCGGACCGCCGGCCATCTGGGGCTATCTGAACCTCTGTACGCTGAAGAACATTTCACTCCACTACGACCGCATGAGCGGGATCACCACCGCCCGTTACGACGAGTAGAACATGGACGCCTTGCCGGGTCTGCCGTTCGACAACAGCTATGCGAGGCTGCCGGAGCGCTTTTATGCTCGGCTGAATCCGACACCGGTCGCGGCGCCACGCCTTGTGAAGCTGAACAAGGCGCTGGCCCTCCAGCTCGGCCTGGATCCCGAGGCCCTGGCTTCGGCCGAGGGCGTGGAAATGCTGGCGGGCAATCGCGTGGCGCGGGGCTCGGAGCCGATCGCGCTCGCCTACGCCGGCCACCAGTTCGGAAACTTCGTGCCGCAGCTGGGCGACGGCCGCGCCATCCTGCTGGGCGAAGTCGTGGACCGGGACGGCCGGCGCCGCGACATCCAGCTCAAGGGCTCGGGGCCGACGCCGTTCTCGCGCAGTGGCGATGGCCGCGCCGCGGTTGGTCCGGTGTTGCGCGAATACATCGTGAGCGAGGCCATGGCGGCGCTCGGCATCCCCACGACGCGTTCGCTGGCCGCCGTCACCACCGGCGAGCCGATCTGGCGCGACGGCGAACTGCCGGGGGCCGTGCTGACCCGGGTCGCCTCCAGCCATGTGCGCGTCGGCACCTTCCAGTTCTTTGCCGCCCGCGGCGACACCGAGGCGCTGCGCCTGCTCGCCGATCACGTGATCGCGCGCCACTATCCCGAGGTCCGCGGGTCCGCCGAGCCTTATCGCGCTCTGTTCGAAGCGGTGATCGCGCGCCAGGCATCGCTGGTGGCGAAGTGGCTTCTGGTCGGCTTCATCCATGGCGTGATGAACACCGACAATTGCTCGATCGCCGGCGAGACCATCGACTATGGGCCCTGCGCCTTCATGGACGCCTATAATCCCGAGACGGTCTTCAGCTCGATCGACCAGCAGGGCCGCTACGCCTATGCGCACCAGCCCAGCATCGCCCACTGGAACCTGGCACGGTACGGCGAGACCCTGCTGCCGCTGCTTGCAGACGACAGCGACAAGGCGCTGGCGATCGCCAACGAGGTGCTGGGGACCTATCGCTCCCACTACGTCGATGCGCTGATCGGCGGGCTGCGCCGCAAGCTCGGCCTGTTCACCGAGGAGGAGGGCGATGCCACCCTCGCCCAGGACCTGCTCAACGCCATGACCGACGGGCAGGCCGACTTCACGCTTACCTTCCGACGCCTGGGCGATGCCGCCGCCGATCCTGCGGCCGACACCGAGGTGCGTCGCCTGTTCGCGAACAAGCCCGAAGCCTTCGACGCGTGGGTACCGCGCTGGCGCGACCGCCTTGCGCAGGAGCCGCAGGAGGGCGCGAGCCGGCGCGCGGCGATGCATGCCGTGAACCCGCTCTACATTCCGCGCAATCACCGAGTGGAGCTGGCCCTGACCGCCGCCGCCGAACGCAGCGACTACGCCCCATTCGAGGAACTGCTGACGGTGTTGGCGAAGCCCTACGAGGAGCGGCCCGAATTCGCCGCCTACGCCGAGCCGCCACCGGAAGACCAGCGCGTCTATCGGACCTTCTGCGGTACTTGATTAAAGGTCCCTCGTTACGTTCGGGATGACAGCCTTTTTTGGATTGGCGCACTGCGCCAATTCCAACCAACGTTGTCATCCTGAGCGCAGCGAAGGACCTTTCTCTACCTCTCAAAGATTGACCGCCGTCGGCCGCGCATCCTTCCAGTCGATCCACCGGTCGAGATGCATGAAGCGGCCGTCGTCGATGCCGATTTCGCGGGCGATGAGGGCGTTCAGCTTGCCGTTCATCGTCGCGATCAGGTCGCGGTTGCGCTCGAAGTCATGGGCGAGGTTCACGATCTCGTCGGGATCGTTCACCAGATCGTAGAGTTCGAGGTCGTTCTTGGCCCTGAGTTCTTCCAGCGTCGCCGGCGTGTTGAAGCCGTGGAACGAGAAATAGCGGCTGAACTTGTGGCGCTCGTCGACGATGGAGCGGATGCAGACGCGCAGTTTCCAGTCGACCGGGAACGATTCGATCTTCCTGAATTGCTCCGACCGCACGATCGATTTGTCCTGCAGGGTCTCGTACAGCGTCCGCGTGAAATTCGCGTCGTGGACCATGAGTTGGCTGTAGCAGAACAGCGTGCCACCACGCTTCTGCGTAAAGGCGGGATTGGCCGGCTGACGAAGCAGCGGCGAGAAATCCTGCCCCTTCATCCGCGTCATCGTGTCGGCGACCGGTGTGGTCGGCTTGCCCGTCATCGCCACGATGGTCGGCACGAAGTCCAGATGCGAGGTGAGTTCGAGACAGCGCTGGCCGCCCTTGATCTCGGGATGCACCACCAGCATCGGCACGTGGTTCTGCTGGCGGTAGGTGGTCGTGCCCTTGCCCTGCAGGCCGCCGTGACTGGCCAGCAGCTCGCCGTGATCCGACGTGAAGATCACGATCGTCTTGTTGGTGAGGCCGAGCCGATCGAGTTGATCGAGCAGGGCCACGATCTGCTGGTCGGCGTCGCGGATGGCGTTGAAGTAGTAGTTCTGCCGCAGCCGCATGCGCCATTCCTCCTGCGGAATCAGCCCCGTCAGGATCGCATTGGCACCCTTGTAGATGCGATGCGCCGGCACGCGGTCGGGCGTGTCGAGCGGTTGCTGCCAGGTCTTCTGCAGCGGAATCTCGTTCCATTCGCGCCGATAGAAGGAATCGTCCGGCGGAAAGTCGATCTTGAGCTTGGCTTCGACAGCCTGCACCGGCGTCTCGCCGCGCCTGTCGGTGTTCACCCACATCACGTCGTGCGGGTTCACGAGATTGACCGCGAGATACCAGGGCTGCTTGCGGTCGGTCATTGGCCGGCCCTTGGCCTTCAGCCACTGGATGGCCTGCGCCGCCGTGATCTGGTCGTACTGGTAGCCGCCCTGCGCGCCTTCGATGAAGTCGCCGACGCCGGTATAGTCGTAGAAACCATAGTCGCGATCCATCATGGTCTCGAACAGCGCCTTGATGTCGTCGGCGCGGTTCTCCATCGCCATCGCGCCGTTCAGGTGCCACTTGCCCTTGTAGGCGGTGTAGTAACCCATCCTGCGCAGGATCTTGCCGATGGTCGGCAACGACGGATCGAGGCTCTTCATGTAGGGCACGCCGGCATTGTCGAAGATGCCGTTCAGCGGCATGTGCAGCCCGGTATAGATCACCGCGCGCGAGGCCGAGCACATGTCGGCGGCGATCTGGTGATTCTCGAAATAGGTCCCGGTGGTGCGCAGCCGCTCGTGTCCCGGCAGCGGAATGGGCCAGCGCGGGCCCATGTAGTGCTCCTGGTCCGTCAGGATGAAGAGGATGTTGTAGCCGCCCTCGTTCGAGCCCGGCGCCTCGGCGGAGGGAAAGGCCGATTCGGTGCCGCCGGTGATCCGGGCCGTCTGGGCCTGGACGGGCGTTTCGCACGCGGCCGTTGCGGCGAGAGCGGCCGTACCGGCGATGAAGGTCCTGCGCGAAGGGTGGGTCACGGGGTCCTCCAGGAGAGTTCGCTCACTTCGTAGCATCGATTCGCGGCACGCGTGCGATCTCGAGCAGTCGTGTGCAGTCGACATGCTCTTCGAGATGATCCGCCAGCCGCTCGAGCGTCTCGTCTATTCCAGCGTCGTAATCGAGGCCGGAACCCGTGGCGCCAATCCGCTGCAGCCAGTAACGCCGCTGGCGATCGTCTGACATCAAACCATGGATGTAGCAGCCGGCGACCCGGCCGCTCTGATCGATGGCGCTGTCGGTGCCACCGTGGTCGAGATCCAGCAGCGGACGTGCCTTCGTGGTCGTGCGGCCGACGTGCATCTCGTAGCCCTTGAACGGTACGCCCTCCGCTATGGTCCTTCCGGTGACCTCGATGAGGATCTTGTCGCCGCCGAGAATGGTCTCCGCGTCGAGCAGACCCAGTCCCTCGATGCTGCCGGGCGGCCCTTCGATCCCTTCAGGGTCAGAGATGCGCCGGCCGAGCATCTGATATCCGCCGCAAACGCCCAGCACATGGCCACCGCGGCGCAGATGGGCCTTGAGGTCGATCTCCCAGCCAGCCTCGCGCAGGGTGACGAGATCGGCAATGGTGGCTTTGGAGCCGGGCAGGATGACCAGCGCCGCATCGCCCGGGATCGGCTGGCCTGGCCGCAGGAACACGACTTCGACGTCCGGTTCCTGGCAAAGCGGATCGACATCGTCGAAGTTGGCGAGGTGAGGATAGGCCAGAACGACGATCTTCACCGCACCGCCCGGTGCACTGCGGCCGGGCAGACCGAGCGCGTCCTCCGCGGGCAGCCGGATGGCGTCGGGGAAGTGGGGCACCAGGCCGAGAGCCGGCCAGCCGGTTTGCTTCGAGATGAATGTCATGCCGTCGGCGAACAGGCTCGGATCGCCGCGGAAGCGGTTGACGATGAAGCCGGCGATCATCGCGGTGTCTTCAGGGTCGATCACGGCCCTGGTCCCTACCAGGCTCGCAATGACGCCGCCGCGATCGATGTCGCCCACCAGCACGACCGGAACCTCCGCCGCTCGGGCGAAGCCCATGTTGGCGATGTCGTCGGCGCGAAGATTGACCTCGGACGCGGACCCGGCGCCTTCCACCAGCACGAGATCGGCTTCGGCGGCAACACGGCGGAAACTGTCGAGCACCGCGGCGAGCAGGCCCGACTTGACGGCCTGGTAATCGCGAGCGCCGGTGTTTCCCACGACGCGACCCTGCACGACGAGCTGGGCGCCGACATCGCTCTGGGGCTTCAGCAGCACCGGATTCATATGAACGCTGAGGGGTGCGTGCGCGGCCCGCGCCTGCAGCGCCTGGGCACGACCGATCTCACCGCCGTCGGCGGTCACCGCAGCATTGTTCGACATGTTCTGCGGCTTGAAGGGACGGACCTGCAGGCCCCGCCGGGTAAAGACCCGGGCGAGGCCGGCGACCAGCAACGACTTGCCGACATCGGAGCCGGTCCCCTGGAGCATCAGTGCGCGTGCTTGCATCGGCCTCCCAAAACGGGGCAAACTCATGTTTAGAAATTTCATTTCTAATGCGAATATCAAGCTGATAGACGGGAAGCAGCAACCTATCTGGAATGACTGCGCGCCCCAAGAATCGCGTCCAATGAAGTGACCCGGGAAGGTGATGTCGAACAAATTTTGGGGAGGGGTCGCGGCCGTACTCGCTGTCTCGTGGCAAGTGTCGGCTCTCGCCCACACGGTGACCGACGAGGACCCGCCCGTGACCTTCGCCGAAGGCTTCATGCAGGGCGTCGGCCTCCCGGTGATCAGCCTCTATCACCTGGCCGCGATGATCGGCATCGGTATCCTGGTCGGCATCGCCGCGCGGGGAATCGTGCCCGTACTGGCTTTTGGACTCGCGGCCATTGCCGGCGTGGCGATACAGCTCAGTCCCTACGACATCCCGGCGGACGGTGTCTTCGTGGCACTGACCACCATGGTCATCGGCGTCCTGATACTGCTGCGCCAGCCGCTGAGCCCAAAGGTGGCGTCAGCCGTCTTTGCCGTCGCGGGACTCGTGCACGGCTATTCCCTTGGCTCGGTAATGGTCGGCGCCGACACAGTGCCGATCGTAGCCTATGTCTCGGGCCTGCTGGTGGCCCAGACCGCGCTGGGCGTCGCATCCTGCGCGATCACCTTGGGGGCGACGAAGTGGCCCGCACAGCGGACTGCGCTCGTGATCGCGGGCTGCCTCGTTGTGGTGGCGGGTGGCGTCGCCGCCATCGAAGCGGCGGGACTGATAGGCTGAGGCCGGCATCAACTGCAACGGCAGGGGGCCGGCTGTTCGTGAGGAGAGCATGATCGTCGCGGGCGTGGGCTTTCGACGCGAGACCTCATCGGACGAGATCGAGCGGGTCGTGCGTATGGCGCTCGGCATTTTCGACCTGCCGGTTGAGCGCTTGGAGGCGGTCGCCACGGAGTCGGAAAGAGCCACGGATGCGGCTTTCGTCGAAGCCGTTCGGCGGCTCTCCGCGAAGCTGATCGGCTGCACCGCCGACGATCTCGACCGCGTCGCAGGGCGAGTGCTTACGCCCTCCAAGCTGGTGCTGCAGGCCAAGGGCCTTCCATCGATTGCCGAGGCCTCGGCCTTGGCCGCAGCGGGCCATGCGGCACGACTGCTTGGCACGCGCGTCGCGACGGAGCGCGCGACCTGCGCCATTGCCATCGGCGAAGGACGGTGACCATCGGTGCGATTTCTGTCATTCGGTGACTCATGACGCATCCGGTTTTCGACGCGGCCTTCCGGGCCGAGTTCCGCGAGCTCGTCCTGTGGCGGCGTGACGTGCGACGCTTCCGCACCGATCCGGTGGCGCGCGAGCGTATCGACGCGTTGCTGGAAGTCGCCAGCCATGCGCCGTCGGTCGGGCTGAGTCAGCCCTGGCGGTTCGTATATGTCGAGTCGGCCGAACGCCGTCGCGCCGTGGTGGAGAGTTTCACCGCGGCGAACGAAGAAGCGCTGGCCGGCTACGCCGGCGAGAAGCACGCGATCTATGCCGGCCTGAAGCTGGCGGGCCTCAAGGAAGCGCCCGTGCATCTCGCGGTCTTTTCCGACGATGGCACGCACACCGGCAGTGGCCTCGGCCAGCAGACCATGCCGGAGACCCTGCACTACTCCGTGGTGGCCGCTATCCAGACCCTGTGGCTGGCGGCGCGCGCCGACGGGATCGGCATGGGCTGGGTCTCGATCCTCGATCCGAAGAAAGTGACCCGGGCACTCGACGTGCCGGCTGGCTGGAACCTCGTTGCCTATCTCTGTCTCGGCTTCCCGGCTGAGGAACATCTCGATCCCGAACTGGAAAGGCATCACTGGGAAGTGCGTAGCGATATCAGCGACGTCGTCTTCACGCGCTGACACTTTGACACCCTGTCCTTAGCGGTCATTATTGACCCTCATCATCGGAGGCGGCGCGTGAGTTCAGGAGATCGACCGGCAGAGCAATCGATCTCCGATGGCGCGTTGTATTTTCTGGCGGGCCTGTGTGGACTGGCCACCGGTGTCATCGGAGCCGCCTTTCATCTCATCGTCGACACGCTGGTCCACTGGCCCTCCTGGCTGGTTGCGCGTCTCGGCCCCGGGATCCTCACCGTCGCCGCCGCAGCGGGGATTGCCGCCATCGCCCTGGTCGCCTCCTTCCTTCTCACGCGTCGCTTCGCGCCGGAAGCGGCCGGCAGCGGTGTCCAGGAGATCGAAGGCGCGATGGAGGGACTGCGCGACGTGCGCTGGCGGCGGGTGCTGCCGGTGAAATTCGTGGGTGGCGTCCTCGCGCTCTCGTCCGGTCTCGTGGCCGGCCGCGAAGGTCCCACCATCCACATGGGCGCGTCGATCGCGCAGGCCGTGTCGGAACGCATGAAGCTCAGCGAGGCGGAGCTGCGCGGCCTGCTGGCGGCCGGCGCCGCGGCCGGCCTCGCGGCCGCCTTCAACGCGCCGCTTGCGGCCATCCTCTTCGTGATCGAGGAGACACGCAAGCAGTTCCGCTATACCCTGCGCTCCTACACCGCCGTGATCATTGCCTCCACGGCCAGCGCCATCGGCATGGAACTGGTGGGCGGCACGGCGCCGCAGCTCAAGCTCGACAATGCCGAGATGCCACTGTCGCTGCTGCCGGCATTCGTGGTGCTGGGGATACTGCTGGGCGTGCTCGGCCTCGTGTTCAATCGCACGCTGCTCTTCCTGCTTGATTGGGTGGCGGCCACGTTTCGCAGGGTGCCCTTCGTGCCGGCACTGGTGGTCGGCGCGGCCATAGGCGCATTGGCCATCGTGCTGCCGCAGGCCGTCGGCGGGGGCGAGCTGCTGATTCCCGGCCTCGTCACCGGCAACCTGTCGATGCAGATACTGCTGCTGCTTTGCGTCCTGCGTTTCGTCGGCGTCATGGTGAGCTACCCGGTGGGCGTTCCCGGCGGCATCTTCGCGCCCCTGCTGACCCTTGCCACCACGGTGGGCCTGATCGCGGCGGCGCTGCTGCAGATGGCGGTGCCGCTGCCGCCGCTGGCGGGCGCCGCTTTCGTCATTGCGGCCATGGGCGGTCTGTTTGCCGCCTCCATCCGCGCGCCGCTGGTCGGGGTCGTGCTGGCCGCCGAGCTGACTGGCGGCTACGCGCTGATCCTGCCGCTGATCGTGACCTGCGTGACGGCCAATGCCGTCGCCGAGGCGCTGGGCAGCCGGCCGCTCTACGAACTGCTGCTGGAGCGCACTCTGCGGCTCGCCGGGAAGACACCGCCATCGCCTGTCACGACCGGCGTGCCGACGCCGGTCGGCATGGACGACAAGCCCTAAGCCGCGGGCGGCAGGAACCAGTCGAGGATGCGCGCATTCTCGTCGCGCGGGTACGTATGCGACAGGTCCGCGATCTCGCGATAGACCACATCGGCGCCGGCCTGCCTCAGAGCCCGCTCGGCGCCCTGCGCCATTTCCGGGGGAAACATCCAGTCCTGCGTCCCATGGACGATGTGGACGGGAAGACCGCGGATGCGATCGGCATCGGCGAAGGTCATCAGCATCGGGTGGAAGCTCGCGGCGACCGGGGCGAGGTGCGTGAACCGGCAATCGCCGCGCAGGCCAACGACGTAGGTGAAGGTGCCGCCGTCGCTCATCCCGGTCAGGAGCTGGCGAGAGGCATCGACGTTCCAGTCGTTGGCGACATCGGACGCCATGCGGTGGATACGCGGTCCGTCGACCTCCGGCTCCATCAGCGACCAGGTACTGCCCGACGCCGTTGGCGCCAGGACGATGAAGCCGCGCGTGCGCGCCTCGCGCACCCAGCTCCACAGGAAGGCGCCGCCGTTGCCGCTGCCGCCGTGCAGCGCCACGACCAGCGGCCAGCTCCTGCTCGGGTCGTAATATTCGGGCACGTAGAGCGAAAAGGCGCCGCGCGTCCCGGCCGGGCCGGCGACATGCATGAAGCCGACGCCTTCGCGCGTCGGGTCGGCCGCGGCGAGGCGCGCCTGCAGGTTCTCGTCGCTGCGCGCCGCCTGTTCGAGGAAGAAGTTGCCGACGGGCCGAAGGAACGGCGACAGCGGATAGAGCGCCTCGCAGGCCTGCGGATAGAAGCGCAGGCTGCGATAGGCGGCCACGATCGGCTGCGGCGCCTCGGGGGCGGCGATCAGTCCCTGGATCGCCTCGCCGGCCAGGACCGCGGCCCGCTCGAGATGATCGCGCACCGGCGCCAGCCGTCCCGGCCAGTCGAGCGCACGCGAAGCGGCGAGGGCGGGCGCGAGATCGTCGTTCCTGCCGGCCAGGGCCTCGACAACCTGCGCAAGCGTCTGCGGCGAGAGGTGCCGGCCGGCGAACTCGATGGCGTGCAGGGCGCGCAGGGTCGCCGGGACCAGCGCGGAAAGGGGGTCGACGGCAGCCTCTTCGGGCATCAGTCCTTCAACATGGTTGCTTCGAGCGGCGGCTTGCCGCGGATCATGTCGGCCGCCTTCTCGGCGATCATCAGCACCGACGCGTTCAGGTTGGCGGAGGGCATGGTCGGCATGATCGAGGCATCGACCACCCGCAGCCCCTGGAGTCCGCGCACGCGGAGCTGGTCGTCGACGACGGCGGTCGGATCGCTGTCGGGCGCCATGCGGCACGAGCCCATCAGGTGGAACGTGGTCGTGCCGCGTTCCTTGGCGGCCTGCATCAGGTCGGCATCGGATTGCTTCTCGGCGCCGGGGAATTCTTCGCGATCATAGTACTTGCTGAGCGCCCTCGAGCCGAGCAGCCGCCGAGCCAGCTTCATGCCGGCCAGCAGGACGCGGCGGTCGCTCTCGGCGCCGAGATAGTTCGGCTGGATGATTGGATGCTCGAACGGGTCGGCCGAACGGGCGCGGACATAGCCGATCGAATCGGGCCGCTGCTGCCACGAGGCGATGGTCATGCCGGGGAAATCGTCGAGCGTCGACTGCACGCCCTCCTTGTAGCTCGCCGGCGTGAAGGTGAGCTGCAGGTCGTAGTTCTCGATGCTCTCGTCGGACTTCCAGAAGACGTAGATCAGCGTCGGGTTGAGAGTCAGCAGGCCTTTGCGGGTCGTGACGTATTTCACGACCTCGCCGGCCAGGCGCAAACCCTTGGAACGCTCGTTGATGCTGGTGGCGTTCTTCACGCGCGCCACGAAGCGCGGCGCGTAGTGATCGCGCAAATTCTCACCCACGCCCGCCAACTCGTGCTTCACTTCGATGCCGAGCGATTTCAGCAGCGGCGCCGGGCCGATGCCCGACAGCTGCAGGAGCTGCGGCGAGTTCACCGTGCCGCCGCTCAGGATCACTTCCCGCCTGGCGCGCACTTCCACCGGCGTGCCGGTGCGGCCGCCCTTGCGGTAGCGTATGCCGACGGCGCGTTTGCCTTCGAGGACGATCGATGTCGCATGCGCGTGGGTGCGGACGGTGAGGTTGGGCCGCGACATGGCGGGATGCAGGTAGCCGCGGGCGGCGCTCACACGGCGGCCGTTCCTAATGATGCGCTGAACGTAGCTCACGCCCGCCTGCATCGTGCCGTTGTAGTCGGGGTTGCGCGGGATGCCCTGTTCGACCGCGCCCTCGATGAAGGCCTCGCACAAAGGATCGCGCCATTCGAGGTCGGTGATCGGCAGGTTGCCTTCGCTACCGCGAAACGTAGGATCGGCATCGCCCGCCATGCGGTGCTCGCTGCGGCGGAAGTAGGGAAGCACGTCGGAATAGCCCCAGCCGCGATTGCCACGCTGCGCCCAGCCGTCGAAGTCGAGGCGCTGGCCGCGATTGTAGATGTGGCCGTTGATCGAACTCGATCCGCCCAGGGTCTTGCCGCGCGGCGCGGCGATCGACCGGCCGCCGGTCCACTCGCTGGGCTCGGACTTGTAGAGCCAGTTCACCTTGGGATCGACCAGCGTGTACATGAAGCCGGCCGGGATATGGATGAAGGGATGCCAGTCGCGAGGACCGGCTTCCAGGACGCAGACCGTGACGTTGGCATCCTCGCTCAACCGGTTGGCCAACACGCTGCCCGCCGAGCCGGCGCCCACGATCACGTAGTCGAAACTCTCCATCCGGTTGCTTTCTCTCTTCCTGAGCGGTCTAGGATCGGGATTGACCACCGGATCTGGGCAGGAAGCAATGCTCCATCGCGGGAAAACGACGAGCCTTCACGTCGGCTGAATAGGCGGCGGCAGCCTCGGAGATCCTGCCGCCGAGATCGGCGTAGCGCTTCACGAACCGCGGGGTGAAATCGCTGAACAGGCCGAACACGTCTTCCGATACCAGGATCTGGCCGTCGCAGGCCGGCGAGGCGCCGATGCCGATGGTCGGGATCGGCAGCGACTTGGTGATGGCGGCCGCCACGGGCTCCAGCGTGCCTTCCAGCACGACCGCGAAGGCGCCGGCCTTGGCCATCGCCTCGGCATCGCGCGTCACCTGTTTTGCCTCCTCGTCGGAGCGGCCGGTCGCCTTGAAGCCGCCGGCCACATTGACGGCCTGTGGCATCAGGCCGACATGGGCGCAGACCGGTATGCCACGCTGCACGAGGTAACGGACCGTCTCGGCCATGACCTCGCCGCCCTCCAGCTTCACGCCGCTGGCCCCGGTCTCGGACATGATCCGCGCGGCACTGTTGAATGCCTGCTCGGGGCTCGCCTGGTAGCTGCCGAAGGGCAGGTCGACGATCACGCAGGCGCGGCTCGCGCCGCGCATCACGGCCGAGCCGTGGGCGATCATCATGTCGAGCGTGACGGGCAGCGTGCTGTCGAAACCGTACAGCACCATGCCCAGCGAATCGCCGACCAGCAGCAGGTCGACGTGTGGATCGAGCCAGCGCGCCATCTGCGTGGTGTAGGCGGTGAGGCAGACGATGGGCTCGCCGCCTTTGCGGGCGCGGATCTGTGGCGTGCTCACTCTCTTGGCTGCAGTGACGGCGCTCATGATCTCCTGACCTTTCGAAAGCCGGCTAGTGGATGACGAACCGGGGCAGCACCATCCTGATCGACAGGCCGCCGCCGGGGCGGTTGGCGGCGCTCACCTGGCCACCCAATGCCTCGACGTTGCGCCGAACGATCCAGAGGCCGAGGCCCGAATGTTCGACGGCACGATCGCTGCCTATGCCATCCTCCGGTCGCCAAGAGAAGTAGCGCTGGAAGACGCTGTCGATCTTCTCCGCCTCGATGCCCGGCCCTTCGTCGTCGACCGTCAGTTTCACGGTATCGGCGGAGACGCGCAGCGAAATGGCGATCTTCGAGCCGGCGGGCGAAAAGCTGATGGCGTTCTCCAGCACGTTCTGCAGAACGATCTCCATCATTCCCGCCGCCGTGCGGACAATCGCGCCGCGGTCGAGCTTCACCACCAGGCCGATATCCCGAGTCGCAAGGATCTCCCTGAAATGCCGCGCCGCGTCCTCGACGAGCGGGGCGAGGTCGGTCGGCACGCGTGGGGCGTCGATCATGTCGGCGGTTCCCATGTCGTGGCGCTGGGCGGCATTCACCAGGTTCAGCAGCCGCGCCAGTGAGGAATCGACGATCTCGAGCGCGCGGCGGGCGCGCTGGTCCTCCTCGGGCACGGCGCGGCGCACCGGACGCAGCGCCGACTGCACGGCGGCGAGCGGTGTCTTGAAGGAATGCGCGTTGTCCTCGGCCGACTGGCGTATCTCGCGCGATACACGGCGCAGTTCGTGCACGAGCCGGTCGAAGTCGCGGGCGACGCCCGCCAGTTCGGGTACGGTGTTCCGCTGGACGAAGGTGGCCTCCACGGCGCGGCCCAATGCGATCTCGTCGGCGACGTTGCGAAAGCGGCGCAGGCTGAGGCGAATGCCCAGCGCCACCAGCACCGCCAACAGGGCACCGACCAGATAGATCGCGGCGGCAATGCGGACTTCGCGCGTCTGCCAGTAGGGGCGGCCGATCGACGTGTTGAGGAAATCGGAGGCGATGTGCGTGGTCGTCAGGATCCAGCAATTGCCACGGGCGCGGATCGGGATGATCGACGTCAGCAGCTCGACCGTGCCGTCGGCGCGGCTGTAGCGCATCTCGTCGGACGCGTTCCAGGTACAGGCTTCCGACAGGCGCTGCAGGATACCGCGCTGGCCCAGTTCTTCCAGCTCCGCCGTTACTGCTTCTGGCGCCAGCGGTGGCGCCGACGCCACCAGGAAGAAGCGGCTCGCCGAACGGGCGGCCGGCGGCTGAAACATCAGCTTGAGCACCGTGCCGCTGCTCGCGTACTTCGCGAGTTCGCGGTTGAGGTTCATCGGCTCCGACGGGTCGGTTTCGCGGAGCACCGGAGCGAGTGCCTCGGCGATCAATGCACTGCGGTCCTGGATGGCGCGCGTCACCAGCATCTGCATCTGGCTGTCTGCGCTCTCGAACTGCCCGTAGAGGACGATGGGCAGTGCGACGAACAGCCCGACCAGCGCCACCAGCTTCAGCGTGAGCGACGCAGCGAGGCGGCGCAGCACCGGGCCTCCAATTTGAATTGCCCTAGAGCCCGCCACGGAAAATTTTCGTCGTCTCGACCGAAGCACCGAAGGTGCGGAGCGGAGAGACCTTCTCTCTACCCAGAGCCGGCAAGTCGTGGAGAGAAGGTCTCTCCGCTCCGCGCTGCGCGCTCCGGTCGAGACGACGGGGTTTACCGAATTGGCCTGACCTCATCCCGCTCTATTCCTTGCCCCAGCGGTAGCCGAAGGACTGGTAGTTCTCGATCTCGGAGAACTCCGGATCGATGGCCCGGAACTTGTTGCGGATGCGCTTGATGCAGGAGCGGACGTTGGTCCGGTAGCCATTCTCACCGCTGCCCGCAATGAAACCGACATAGTGCATGCAGTCGTACACGGCGCGATAGCTCACATAGCTGCCGACGTTGGCGGCCAGGGTGTGGACGATCTTGAACTCCGTCACCGTGAGGTTGAGGTCGGTCTCGTCCCAGAAGGCGCGGCTGACCGCGGGCTTCAGCAGCAGGCGGCCGCAATGAAAATTACCCTCGCCGTCGGCTGAGACGGGATTGTCGGCGCGGTCGGCGATCAGGCGCAGGCGGCGGGCGAGGATCGGCACGCCGCGCGACTTGTCGACGAAATCGACCGCGCCGCGGTCCAGCGCCAGCTGTTCGTAGTTGGGCTCGCTGTGCCCGGTCAGGAAAACCACCGGCAGGTTGATGCCGGCGCGCTGCAGCCTGGGCAGCAGATCGATGCCGGAAACGCGTGGCAGGCCCCAGTCGAGGACGATGATCTCGATGTCGCCCGCGGTCTCGAGGAATTCGACGAGACCGGTGCCGTCGCGGAAAGCCGCGACGTCGAAGCCGTAGTCCCCGAGTTCGCCGCTGGCGGCCTCGCGGAAATCGTCGTCGTCCTCCACGAAGGCGATGCGGACCCGCCGGCCGCTCTCGACCTCAGGGTCCGGCCTGTATCCGGGATTGGAGCTGGGCCAGGCAGAGGCGTCGTCCTTCGTCTGTGTCGTCATCGCTCTTCACCTTGTACGAGAGGGTTCCGTACTGCTTGGTTTCGACATCCGGATAGAGCTGGACGTCGAGGGTGCACTTGCCGTCGCGATAGCGCCATTGCTTGCCGGGTGGACGATCCTCCACGCTGGAGGGCGGTCCAAGCAGGGCACGCAACTGGGCCTCGCGATAGCCGGTCAATGCCGGCGCCGGAGCCTCGGCGGCCGTCGCCTGCGTCGCCGAAACATCGGCCGCCGCCGCAGCCGTTACCGGTTTCGCGGGCCGTGTTGCCACGACCGGCTTTGGTGTTGGTTTGCGCACGGGCGCCGGGGCAGGCGGCGGCTTGGGCGCGGTGAGGCTGGCGAAATCGTCGCGTGCCGCACGCATTACATCGCAGCCGGACAGGAGCAGCAGTCCCAATCCGACTCCGAAGGTCCGCGTTGCGAGAGTTCCGATCGTCATCCGCATCCGAGAATGGCCTGCTGACAGGCCTAATGAGGCCATGTGGCGGGTTTGCGGCACGATACCGTGCCAGGAGAGCGCGATTCCCCCCGGGCAGGGCACCTTCCATCCCTCAGAATTGCGGCGAGTCGTCACTCGGGGCAAGCACGATTTCGGGTCGGGGCGTCGACATCGTATGGAGAAGGCATGGATATCAGCAACGACATGATCACGCCGCCCGGGACGATTCGCCGTGTCGACTACACGCCGCCGCCCTTCATCATCGATACCGTCGATCTCGATGTCGAACTCGGCAGGGAGACGGCCGGCGTCGTCGCGCGGCTGGCCGTGCGGCGCAATCCCGCGTCGGTCGCAACAACGCCGGATCTGGTGCTCGATGGCAGGAAGATGGAGTTGGTGTCGGTCAGTGTGGACGGCAGGTCCGCCGTCCACGAGGTGACGCCGGAATCCCTGATCCTCCAGGGCGTTCCCGACAGCTTCTCGCTCGAGATCACCACGCGTCTGCGGCCACAGGAAAATACCGAGCTGACCGGTCTCTACAAATCGCGTGATCTCTTCTGCACGCAATGCGAGGCCGAGGGCTTCCGCCGCATCACATATTTCCTCGACCGGCCCGACGTGATGGCCCGCTACACGACGCGCATCGTGGCCGACCGGGCGCTGGCACCGGTGCTGCTGTCCAACGGAAACCTGGTGGACAGCGGGCCTCTGGATGACGGCCGGCACTTTGCCCGGTGGGAAGATCCGTTCCCCAAGCCGTCCTATCTGTTCGCGCTGGTCGCGGGTCCGCTCGAATGCCTCGAGGATCGGTTCACGACGCGCTCCGGCCGGGAGGTGACCCTGCGCATCTACGTTCGCCCCGGCGATGTCGGGCGCTGCGGCCATGCGATGGAGTCGCTCAAGAAGTCGATGAAATGGGACGAGGAGGTCTACGGCCTCGAATACGACCTCGACACGTTCATGATCGTCGCCATCGACGACTTCAACATGGGCGCGATGGAGAACAAGGGGCTGAACGTCTTCAATTCGAAGCTCGTCCTGGCCAACCCGGAGACCGCGACCGATCTCGACTATCATTCGATCGAGGCCGTGGTCGCCCACGAATACTTCCACAACTGGACCGGCAATCGCGTCACCTGCCGCGACTGGTTCCAGCTCTCGCTCAAGGAAGGGCTGACCGTCTTCCGCGACCAGCAGTTCTCGGCCGACATGGGCTCGGCTGCCGACGCCCGCATCGACGATGTCCGCCGTCTGCGCGCCAGCCAGTTTCCCGAGGATGCCGGGCCCATGGCCCATCCGGTGCGACCAGACTCCTATATCGAGATCAACAACTTCTACACCGCGACGGTCTATCAGAAGGGCGCCGAGGTGGTGCGGATGATGCACACGCTGCTGGGCCCGGAGCGCTACCGCAAGGGCATCGATCTCTATTTCCAGCGCCATGACGGCCAGGCGGTCACCTGCGACGACTTCGCGAAGGCCATGGAAGATGCGTCGGGTGTCGATCTCACGCAATTTCGCCTGTGGTATGCACAGGCCGGCACGCCTGACGTCAGGGTCGAGGGCAGTTATGACGCGGCCAGCAAGCGCTACACGCTGACGGTCACGCAGAGCCTGCGTCCGACTCCCGGGCAGCCCGAAAAAAAGCCCATGCACATTCCGCTTTCGGTCGGCCTGCTCGACGGCGCCGGTCGCGACCTGCCGCTCAGGCTCGCCGGCGAAGGGACGGCGGGTGGCACGACGCGCGTGCTCGACGTACGCGCGACGCGCGACGTGTTCGTCTTCGAGGACGTGCCCGAGAAGCCGGTCGCGTCGCTGCTGCGCGGCTTCTCGGCGCCGGTGAAGCTCGATGCGCCGCGCTCGGACGACGAGCTCACCTTTCTGATGGCGCACGACGGCGACCCGTTCGCGCGCTGGGAGGCCGGCCAGCAGCTCGGCGCCCGGCTGATCCTCGGACTCGTCGAGGCCCGCCGGGGCGGCAGGCCGATGGACGTGCCGGACCATTTCGTCGACGCGATCCGCCGCACGCTCGACGACCAGCGGCTCGACTGCTCCTTCATCGCCGACGCGGTAACCCTTCCGGGCCTGGCATTCCTGGGCGAACTCATGCCGGAGATCGACATCGAGGGATTGTGGGCCGCACAGCAGCGCGTTCGTTCCGTGCTGGCTTACCGGCTCGCCGACCGCTGGGGTTCGGTCTACGACGCGAACCATGCCACCGGAGCCTATCGCTTCACGCCCGGCGAGGTGGGGCGCCGGCGCCTGCGCAGCACCGCGCTCTCCTATCTGTCGGCCGAAGGGGGCGACGCGGCACGGCGGCGGGCTGTCGGCTATTTTGAGAACGCCGGCAACATGACGGAATCCATCGCGGGCCTCGCCGTCCTCGCGGAACTCGGCGACGCCGAAGGCGAGGCCGCGCTGGCGGCCTTCCATGAGCGCTGGAAGGGCGAGGCACTGGTCCTCGACAAGTGGTTTGCGATCCAGGCGCGCACGCCGACGGAGGGTACGCTCGACCGTGTGAAGGTTCTCGTCGACCATCCGTCATACGACCGAAGGAACCCCAATCGGGTCTATTCGCTGATCGGCGCCTTCGCGTCGGGCAATCCGGTCCAGTTCCATCGGACGGGAGGCGCCGGCTATCGCTTCCTCGCCGATCAGGTCCTCGCCACCGATAGGCTCAACCCCCAGATCGCGGCCCGCCTGCTCGGCCCGCTCGGCTCCTGGCGCCGCTACGACACGGTGAGACAGGACCTCATGAGGCGCGAACTCCAGCGCATCGCCACCGAGCCCGGCCTGTCGCGCGACGTCTTCGAGATCGTAAGCAAGAGTCTTGCCTGACCCTGCAAATAATTTCACTCGCAATGCCACTTGAAAGGTTGCCGTATTGGTGCAATTATAGAAATGTGGGAAGTGAAAAACGAGTTCCGGCCGGCGCGTGGGGCGCCGGTCCGGTAAACTTGGGGTCGATCAAATGAATACGAACACGAAATTCATCATTTCGGGTGCGCTTGCCGTTGTTCTGTCGATTGCCGCCATTGCCTATGCGCAGACGGCGAGATCCCCTGAGTCGACGGGGCCGCATGTCGGGCAACAATCTGCAGCCATTCCGCAGTCTTCGGTCATGCCGGGAGAAGCGACATGTGCGTCGCAACATCTCGAGCAACCCGGCCTGTCGACATCGGATCTGCTGGCAGACAGCTACGAGATCAAGGCGGCGGTACCGGGCGGCGTCTGGCTGCAGAAGAAGAAGGATGTCTTCTACTGCAACTCCGGCGTCACGAGGGACGACGAGACCATGTGCTGGAAGATCCGCGCGCCGCTGCGGGGCCAGAACTGCACCGATGCCATCAACCGGGCGCGGTCGAAGCCTCTTCCGTCCTAGAGGCCGTCGCGCGGCACGGACCGTTTGAGCGCGTCCGCCATCTTCTCGGCGATCATGACCGTCGTGAAGTGTGTGTTGGCCCGCACGACGGTCGGCATGATCGACGCGTCGATGACGCGCAGTCCTGACACGCCGATCACCCGGCATTCCGGATCGACCACCGAATGCGGGTCATCCGTCGCGCCCATGCGGCAGGTGCCGCTGGCATGCTGGGCGTCGGAGCATTCGGCGAACATCCAGTCGTCCAGTGCCTCCTGATCGAAAGGCTCCTCGATCGAGCGGCCGGTCGTGCCGTACCGGACGTCGGTCGAGATCGCCTTGAAGGCTGGCTGCAGGCAGAGCTCCCGCATCCGCTGCACGCCGTCTCTCATGCGCACGAGATCGCTTTCGTCCGACAGCATGCGCTCGTCGACCTGCGGATCGATGCCGGCATCGCGCGTGGTGATGCGGACCGTGCCCTCGCTCAAGGCCTGGAAGGCCGAGACGGCGAGGCGTGCGCGCGCCGTACCGCCATCTTCCTCGGGACGCAGATTGCCGGCGATCATGATCATGTCGTTGACGCCCGCGCCGGCCAGCGCCGACGAGTAGCGAAGGCAGCAGTTCGTGTGGCGGTGCATCAGCGTGCTCACGCGGGCTCCGTCCCTCAGGTCGAGCATCAGCCCGAGGATCGGATGGTCGAGCAGGTGCCTGCCGACCGGACGATCGGCCACGACCTCGATGCCCAGGGCGTCGAGCCAGTCGCGCGGGCCGATGCCGGAGCGCTGGAGCACCGCCGGCGAATGGATCGCGCCGGCCGCCAGGATCACCTCGCGCCGTGCCCTCACCTGCCGCCCCTCGCCAGCCAGCCGGACCCGGACCCCGCTGACATGCGGCCGGTTGCCTTCGAACTGCAGCGTGTCGACGACGGCTTCGCCGACGATCGTGAGGTTCGTGCGGCCACGCGCCGGCTCGAGATATCCGTCGTTGGTCGAGATGCGCAGCCCCTCGCGGCTGTTGATCGCATAGGGGCCGACGCCGCTGCCGGTCGGCGCATTGTGGTCCTCGCACCAGGGATAGCCGAGACCGAGCGCGGCCTCCCGCAGCGCGCGATCGACGGGGCCCCACTGATCGACCGGGGCACGATAGACGGGCAGGGGCCCGTTCTTGCCGTGATAGGGCGCGTCGCCGAAAGCGACGTCTGTCTCGAGCTTGCGGAAGTAGGGCAGGCAGGACTGCCAGTCCCAGCCGGCGGCGCCCATCGACGCCCAATCCTCGAAGTCCTCGGGGATGCCTCGGATGGCGATCTGGCCGTTGATCGTCGAACTGCCGCCGATCGCGCGGCCGCGCCACAGGAGCTTGGGTTCCTGGCGCTCGGTGCGGCGTGCGAGCAGCTTCGGATAGCGGTAATTGTCGTCGCCGATGGCGCGCAGCGGATTGGGAATGCGCAGATGGTGTGGCGTCTCGGCGGTGCGGAAATCGCGGCCGGCTTCGAGCAAGAGGATCCGGATCGCCGGATCCTCGCTCAGCCGGGCGGCGAGGGTCGCTCCGGCCGAGCCGCCGCCGATGATGATGTAGTCGTAATCGTCTTCCATGATCGCTTCTCGGCCCTCGGTCGCTGGCACGTTTCTTGGTTAGAATGCCACCGCCCGTTCAGAATGCCGCACGCAAAAGGAGCGCCGCATGGTCGCAAACGTCCTGGAGATCGATCCCGAACGCCTCTGGGAGAGTCTCGAACGGTCGGCAGAGATCGGACGGTTTCGCGATGTTGGGCTGCGTCGCCTCGCGCTCTCGGCCGAGGACAAGCAGATGCGCGACCTGTTCGTGCAATGGGCGAAGGCGGCGGGCTGCGATGTCGAGATCGACCGTCTCGGCAACATCTTCGCCCGTCGGCCCGGCACAGACCCGTCGCTGCCGCCGGTCGCGATCGGCAGTCATCTCGACACGCAGATCTGCGGCGGCCGCTACGACGGCATCCTGGGCGTGCTGTGCGGCCTCGAAGTCGTGCGAACATTGAACGATCGCGGCCTGCAGACGAAGCGCGGCATCGAGGTGATCTGCTGGACCAACGAGGAGGGCGCGCGCTTCAACCCGCCGATGATGGGCTCGATGGCGTTCGCCGGCGTCCTGCCGCTGGAGAGCGTGCTGGCCACCACCGACGATGCCGGCGTCACGGTCGCCGAGGCGCTGGACCAGATCGGCTATGCCGGTCCCGCGCCGATGGGCCGCGAATTCGATTCCTATCTCGAGCTGCACATCGAGCAGGCGCCGGTGCTGGACCGGGAGGGCTGCGACGTCGGCATCGTGGTCGGCGGCTACAAGACCCAGGCGCTGCGTCTCACCATCAACGGCGATACGGGACATGCCGGCGGCACGCCGATGGCGCAGCGGCGCAATGCGCTGGTCGGCGCCGGCTACGTCATCGCGGCGGTCAACGATATCGGCCTTGCCTATGCCGCCGACGAGGGCCGCACCACCACGACCCGCATCGAAAGCTTTCCCAATTTGGCCGGCACCTACGCCGAGCAGGTCAAGCTCACCATCGATTTCCGTCACATCGACGAAAGCCGCTTCAAGGCGATGCGCGCCGAGGTCGATGCCGCGATTTCGGCCGCGGCGAAGAAGGCGAATGTCGAGATCGAGGTCGCGGAGGGCTGGAGCTGGGGCAGCGAGCTGTTCGCGCCCGAATGCATCGAGCTGCTGAAGTCGACGGCGAAGGTACTCGGACTGCCCTATCGCGAGATGAGGAGCCAGGCCGGCCACGACGCTTACGCGGTGGCGACGATGGCGCCGACCGCGATGATCTTCACGCCCTGCTTCGAGGGCATCAGCCACAACGTCAACGAGGCGATCGAACTCACGCGCTCGGTGCCCGGCGCCAATCTTCTCCTGAACGCCGCCGTGACACGGGCGAATCGCTGATCAGGCCGAAGTCGGCGTGAAGCGCGCGACCAGCTGGTGCGAATCGCCGGGATAGGTGAGGCGGACGTGGGTGACGGGCAGGGGGGCACGCCAGGTGCGGCGCTCCACGACGAGGCAGGCCGCGTCGGGTTTCACCGCCAGCGCCGAGGCAACTGCCCCGGATGCGTTGCTGGCGCCGATGCGATGCTCCGCCGCGGTCCAGGGCACGCTGTCGAGCAGCCACCGGCCGGGCGAGATGTCCCGGAAGTCCTGCTGCGCCGCTTCGGGCACGGCCTCGGCGTTGATCAGGCGCTCTTCCAGGCAGAAGACCCGGTCGCCCGCAAAATGCCGGGCGACGAGGTCGACGACACGACCGGCATTGCGGGTGCCCAGTCGTTCGCGATCAGCCGCGGTGCTTCGCCGGGTGACGCGCGAGACGAGTTCGAAGCGATAGGGGAGGCCCAGCGCCTGGACCTCGGCCTTGATGTCGTGGATCTCCAGCACGGCCGCCTGCGACTGCGGCCGCGTGACGAAGGTGCCGGCCTTGCGGCGGCGCTCGACCAGGCCGGCGCGCGCCAGCTTGGCCAGCACGTTGCTCACCGTCATGCGCGAACAGTCGTAGGCCTCGGCCAGCTCGTGCTCGGTGGCGATGCGCGTGCCAGGCGCCAGCTTGCCCGACAGGATCTTGCCCTGCAGGTCGCCGAGGATCTTCTGGTGCAGGGAGGATGGCACGGCGGTCACGATGACAGCAGCACTTTCTGCAGCGCCTGCCGGTAGCGCCGGCCGATCGATTCGCGATGGATGTGCCACCCACCGCTCACGAGCCTGGCACCGGCCCGCCACACGCAGTCAACGGTGCGGCGGCCGCCGGCGAAGATCCAGGCATCGAGCCATTGGTCGCCGCGGCGATAAACGAGCTTCTCGTCGTCGGTCTTGAGGCTCACGAGGTCGGCGGAGTGGCCGACGGCAAGGGACGCAGGCGCACCGAGCGCCTGTGCGCCGCCCGCAAGGGCTGCGTCGAACAGGCTGCGTCCCACCGACGGTGTCGAGGCCTGCGCCATCGCGTTGCGTGTGCGTAAGGAAAGCCGCTGTCCATATTCGAGGAGGCGCAGCTCTTCGGCGGCGTCGATCAGGACGTTTGAGTCCGAGCCGACACCGAACCGGCCGCCGCGTTCCATGAAGGACTGCGCGGGGAAAATTCCGTCGCCGAGATTGGCCTCGGTGATCGGGCAGAGGCCCACCACCGCGCCACGCACGGCGATGTCGGCACTTTCGGCGTCGGTGACATGCGTTGCATGGACGAGGCACCAGCGTCCGTCGACCGGCAGGCGATCGAGCAACAGCTCGACCGGCCGCTTGCCGGACCAGGTGAGGCAATCCTCGACCTCCCTGGTCTGCTCGGCGACGTGAATGTGGACGGGGCCGCCTGCCGCGAGCGGAAGGATGGCCGTGATCTCCTCGGGCGTCGCGGCGCGCAGACTGTGTGGCGCGATGCCGACCACGGCACCGGGCAGCGATGACACGGCCTTGCGACTGGCGTCCATCAGGCGCCCGTACCGGTCGACTTCGTTGATGAAACGCCGCTGCCCCGCCGCCGCGGGCAAGGCTCCGAACCCGGCGTGGAGATAGAAGACGGGGAGCAACGTCAGCGCAATGCCGGCTTCACCTGCCGCCGCGGCGATCCGCATCGCCAGCTCGGCGACGTTCGCATAGGGCGCGCCGCCGGGATCGTGATGCACGTAGTGGAATTCGCCGACGCGGGTGAAGCCGCTTTCGAGCATTTCCAGATAGGCCTGTGCAGCGATCGCCTCGACTTCGTCGGGGCCCATATGGTCGACGAAGCGGTACATCGCTTCGCGCCAGGTCCAGAAACTGTCCTGCGTGGGGCCGCGCCGCTCGGTGAGGCCCGCCATGCCGCGCTGGAAGGCGTGGCTGTGCAGGTTGGGCAGGCCCGGCAGGCCGATCTCGTGACGTTCGTCTCCCGGCTCGGCCGGGGTGTCCTTCATCAAGGTTTCAATCCGGCCGTTCACGATGACCAGGCGCACGCCGTCGGCCCAGCCGTCGGGCAGGAGCAGGGAGCGAAACCATAGGGTGGTTCTGGACATATTATTATGTATAGTCATAATAAGAGTGCCATGCAATGTGACCGCCTCTGGAAGAACGCGCGCCTCGCGACCCTGACCGGTGACGGTCTGGGCCTCGTCGAGGACGGGCTCGTCGCCGCGCGCGACGGGCGCATCGTCTTTGCCGGCGCTGCCGCGGATGCGCCGTCGCCCGATCCCGCCGAGACGATCGACTGCGGCGGACGCTGGATCACGCCGGGGCTGGTCGATTGCCACACCCACGTCGTCTATGGCGGCAACCGTGCGCACGAATTCGAACTGCGCCTGGCCGGCGCCAGCTACGAGGAGATTGCGCGTGCCGGTGGCGGAATCGTGTCGACCATGCGGGCGACCCGTGCGGCGACGGAGGAGGCGCTGGTCGCGAGCGCGCTACCGCGGGTCGATGCGCTGATCGGCGAGGGTGTCACGACGATGGAGATCAAGTCTGGCTACGGGCTCGATCTCGCCAGCGAACTGAAGTCGCTGCGGGCCGCGCGCCGCATCGGCGAAGTGCGGCCGCTCTCGGTGACCACGACGTTCCTCGGGGCGCACGCGCTGCCGCCTGAAGCCAAGGGCGACAAGGATGCCTATATCGCCGCAGTCTGCGACGAGATGCTGCCGGCGGTCGCCAGGGCCGGGCTCGCCGACGCGGTGGACGGGTTCTGCGAGGGCATCGCCTTCACGCCGCAACAGATCGAACGGGTATTCGAGGCGGCAAAGGCGAAGGGCCTGCGCGTCAAGCTTCATGCCGAGCAGCTCTCGAACCTGCATGGCGCGAGCCTCGCGGCGCGCTACGCCGCTCTGTCGGCCGATCACCTGGAGCATGTCGACGAAGCGGGTGTGACGGCGCTCGCCGCCGCCGGCACGGTCGCCGTACTGCTGCCCGGCGCCTTCTATTTCGTGCGCGAGACCCACAAGCCGCCGGTCGACCTGCTGCGGCAGCACGGTGTGAAGATCGCGCTGGCGTCCGACAGCAATCCCGGCACCTCGCCGCTCACCTCGCTGCTGCTGGCGATGAACATGGGCGCGACGCTGTTCCGGCTCACCGTCGAGGAGTGCCTGGCCGGCGTGACGCGCGAGGCGGCGCGGGCGCTGGGGCGGCTCGACAGCATCGGCACGCTCGAGGTCGGCAAATGGTGCGATCTCGCGATCTGGGACATCGAGCGGCCGGCCGAGCTGGTCTACCGCATGGGCTTCAATCCGCTGCACGCGCGGGTCTGGAGGGGCAGATGAAGGCGATCGTGATCACGCCCGGAACGGTTCCCCTGTCGGCATGGCGCGACATTTATCGCGGCGCCGCGGTGAGTCTCGATCCCAGCGCCTACGCCGCGGTGGGGAAGTCGGCCGAGGCGGTGTCCTCGATCCTCGCCAAGGGACAGCCGGTTTACGGCATCAACACCGGCTTCGGAAAGCTGGCGAGCGTCCGCATCGACGCGGCCGATCTCGAAACCCTGCAGCGCAACATCGTGCTCAGTCACGCGGCCGGTGTTGGCGCGCCAATGCCGGTGTCCGTGGTTCGGCTGATGATGGCGCTGAAGCTCGGCAGCCTCTCGCAGGGCGCCTCGGGCGTGCAGCCTGCGACGGTGCGGCTGTTGGAGACGATGCTCGCCGAAGGGCTGACGCCCGCCGTGCCTTGCCAGGGCTCGGTCGGCGCGTCCGGTGATCTGGCGCCGCTCGCCCATATGAGCGCGGCGATGATCGGCGTCGGCTCGTTCGTCGTCGAGGGCGAGGTCGTGCCGGCCGCGAAGGCACTGGCGGATGCCGGGCTGAAACCGTTGGTACTGGGCGCCAAGGAGGGGCTCGCGCTGTTGAACGGCACGCAGTTCTCGACCGCCTATGCGCTGGCCGGGCTGTTCGAGGCCGAGAACCTGTACGGCGCGGCGCTGGTGACCGGCGCCCTCTCGACCGATGCCGCGCGCGGCTCGGATGCACCGTTCGATCCGCGCATCCACCTGCTGCGGCGTCACCTCGGCCAGATCGCGACGGCGGACTCGCTGCGCCGCCTGATGACGGGCTCGGCGATCCGCGCCTCGCATCTGGTGGGCGACGAGCGCGTACAGGATCCCTACTGCCTGCGCTGCCAGCCGCAGGTCATGGGCGCCGTGCTCGACATCCTGCGCCAGGCGGCGACGACGCTGGCGACGGAAGCCAACGGCGTCACCGACAATCCGCTGATCTTCACCGATCCCGACGAAGCCCTGTCGGGCGGCAACTTCCACGCCGAGCCGGTGGCCTTCGCCGCCGACATGATCGCGCTCGCGCTGTGCGAGATCGGCTCGCTGGCCGAGCGCCGCATCGCCATGCTGGTCGATCCGGCGCTGTCGGGCCTGCCGGCCTTCCTGACGCCGCGGCCCGGCCTCAACTCGGGCTTCATGATCCCGCAGGTGACGGCGGCAGCTTTGGTGTCGGAGAACAAGCAGCGCGCCCATCCCGCCAGCGTCGATTCGATCCCGACCTCGGCCAACCAGGAGGACCATGTCTCGATGGCCGCGCACGGCGCGCGGCGCCTGCTCGACATGGCCGCCAACCTGTCGTCCGTCATCGGAATCGAGTTGCTCGCGGCAGCGCAGGGCTGCGACTTTCACCGGCCGCTGGCCTCCAGCCCGCCACTCGAGGCCGTGCGTACCCTGCTGCGCAATTCGGTGCCGCATCTCGAGGACGACCGCCATTTCCATCCCGACATGGAGAAGGCCACCGCGCTCGTTGCCGATGGCGCGATCGTTGCCACCGTCGGCCCCGGCTTCCTGCCCGCACTCCAGGAGACACCATGAACCGCATCGACAATGCCCGCACCGTCCGGGCCCCGCACGGCACAGAACTTTCGGCCAAGAGCTGGCTCACCGAAGCGCCGTTGCGCATGCTGATGAACAATGTCGATCCCGACGTCGCCGAGAAGCCGGGCGAACTGGTCGTCTATGGTGGCATCGGCCGCGCGGCGCGCGACTGGGAGAGCTTCGACCGCATCGTGGCCTCGCTGCGCAAGCTCGAAGCCGACGAGACGCTGCTGGTGCAGTCGGGCAAGCCGGTCGGCGTGTTCCGCACCCATGCCGATGCGCCGCGGGTACTGATTGCCAATTCCAACCTCGTGCCGCGCTGGGCGACGTGGGAGCACTTCAACGAGCTCGATCGCAAGGGGCTCATGATGTACGGCCAGATGACGGCCGGCTCGTGGATCTACATCGGCAGCCAGGGCATCGTTCAGGGCACCTATGAGACCTTCGTCGAGATGGCGCGCCAGCATTATGGCGGCAGCCTCGCCGGCCGCTGGATCCTGACCGCGGGCCTGGGCGGCATGGGCGGCGCGCAGACACTGGCCGCGACCATGGCCGGGGGCTCGTGCCTCGCCATCGAATGCCGCCCCAGCAGCATCGAGTTCCGCCTGCGTACCGGATATCTCGACGTCCAGGCCAAGGACCTCGACGATGCGCTCGCAATCGTTTCCAAGGCGGTGGCGGAGAAGAAGGCCGTCTCGGTCGGCCTGCTGGGCAACGCCGCCGAGATCCTACCCGAACTGCTGCGGCGCGGCGTGCGGCCCGACTGCGTAACCGACCAGACCTCGGCGCACGATCCGGTCAACGGCTACCTGCCCAAGGGCTGGACCTTGGCCGACTGGGAAGCCAAGCGCGCCAGCGATCCGGCCGGAGTTGCCAAGGCGGCCAAGCAGTCGATGGCCGGTCATGTTCGCGCCATGCTCGAGTTCCACAAGCTTGGCGTGCCCACTGTCGATTACGGCAACAACATCCGCCAGATGGCGCTGGAGGAGGGCGTCGCCGACGCGTTCAGCTTCCCGGGATTCGTGCCGGCCTATATCCGTCCGCTGTTCTGTCGCGGAGTCGGTCCGTTCCGCTGGGCCGCGCTCTCGGGCGATCCCGAGGACATCTACCGCACCGACGAGAAGGTGAAGGAGCTGCTGCCGGACAACAAGCATCTCCACAACTGGCTCGACATGGCGAAGAAGCGCATCAAGTTCCAGGGCCTGCCGGCGCGGATCTGCTGGGTCGGACTCGGCGACCGCCATCGCCTCGGCCTCGCCTTCAACGAGATGGTGGCCAGGGGCGAGCTCAAGGCGCCGATCGTGATCGGCCGCGACCATCTCGACTCGGGCTCGGTCGCCAGCCCCAACCGCGAAACCGAAGGCATGCGCGACGGATCGGACGCCGTGTCCGACTGGCCGCTGCTCAATGCCCTGCTCAACTGCGCCTCGGGCGCGACCTGGGTGTCGCTGCACCATGGCGGCGGCGTGGGCATGGGCTTCTCCCAGCATGCCGGCATGGTTATCGTCTGCGACGGCACGCCGGAAGCGGGCAGGCGCATCGAGCGCGTCCTGTGGAACGACCCGGCGACCGGCGTGATGCGCCATGCCGACGCGGGCTACCAGGACGCCATCGACTGCGCCCGCGAGAAGGGGCTCAATCTGCCGAGCCTTTAGGAGCCGCGCTTGACCTTCTCGCTCGTCGGACGCTGTGCCCGCACCGGGATGCTGGGGGCGGTCGTCACCACCTCGTCGATCTCGGTGGGCTCACGCTGTTCGCATGCGCGGCCGGGTATCGGGGCGGCGCTCACCCAGCACCGTACGGATCCGAGGCTGGGGCCGCTGGCGCTGGACCTGCTGGCCCATGGATTCTCAGCGCCCGAGGCCATGCAGGCTGTCGTCGCCGCGACGCCGCACCGGCATTGGCGGCAGCTGGCGCTGATCGATGCGGCCGGCCGCACCGCCGTCTATTCGGGCGCCAACGTCCGGGCCGAGCGCGGCGAGGCGCAGGGCAGGGAATGCGCTTCCATCGCCAACATCGTGCGCTCGGCCGCGATCCCGCAAGAGATGGTAAATGCCTTCGAGGCGTCTCCCGGCCAGCCGCTGGCGCGCCGCCTGCTCGATGCGCTGGCTGCCGGCGAAGCGGCGGGCGGCGAGTTCCAGCCGGTGACGTCTGCCGCTCTGCTCGTCGTCGACCGGGAGTCCTTTCCCTACGTCGATCTGCGCGTCGACGATCATGCCCGGCCGATCGAGGAACTCGCGCGGCTTTGGGCGAAGTACGAGCCCGAGGCCCATGCGTATGTGACCCGCGCCGTCGATCCGGAAGCCGCCGTCCCCCCTTCCGGGATGAAGCTCAAGCCGGTGTGACAGGTTCGATGCAACGTTTTGGCGCGTCCGGCATTTCCTCCATATGCCGCGCGATCCGCATCATTCCGAGGAACAGGCTCAACCGGTCGAGCAGGCCGCTCGGGATCGTCTCGAGGCTGCCCTGAAGCGGGCACTCTGGGCGAAACAGGCGTCGCGCTCCTGGGCTGCTCTCGTGGTCGCAGAGGCAAGCCAGTCGAATCTCTGATCCCCGCTCACACTATTCGATTCCGACCTTGCGGTGAGCGCGGCCGGTTCCATCGGTCCCTCAGTGAGCCGCGGCGATCGCCTCGACCCGGATCTCCTCGGTGAGCCGGGCCTTGAGCGCCATGAATTCCGGCGAGGTCTTGATCGTGTAGTGTCGCGGATGCGGGAAGCCCACCTCGATCTCCGCCTTGATGCGTCCGGGCCGGGCGCTGAACACGACGACCCTGCTGGCCATGAAGATGGCCTCGTCGATGTCGTGGGTGATGAACATCACGGTCTTCTGCGCCTGTTCCCAGATGCCGAGCAGCAGCTCCTGCATCAGGACGCGGGTCTGGTTGTCGAGCGCGCCGAACGGTTCGTCGAGCAGCAGGATCTTCGGGTCGTTGGCCAGCGCGCGGGCGATCGCCACCCTCTGCTGCATGCCGCCCGAGAGCTGCTTGGGAAAGTGATCCTCGAAGCCGCGCAGGCCGACCTGGGCGATGAAGCGGTCGCTGATCTCCTTCTGCTCCGAGAGCTTGATACCCTTCTCGCGCAGGCCGAAGCAAATGTTCTGGCGGACGTTGAGCCAGGGAAACAGGGTGTAACTCTGGAACACCACACCGCGGTCGGCACCGGCGCCTTCGATCTTCGTGCCGTCGAGCCTGATCTCGCCGGTGGTCGGCGTCTCCAGCCCGGCGACCAGGCGCAGCAGGGTGGACTTGCCGCAGCCGGATGGTCCCAGCACGGTGATGAAGTCGTTGTCGCCGACCTCGAGCCCGATCGGCAGCAGCGCCTGGGTCGGCGGCGCATTCCGCCTGTGGCCGGGGAAGGTCTTGGAGACGTCGCGGATCGACAGCCGGCTCATCGCAGCAGGCTCCAGGCGAAGAGATGCTGGTTCGCCTTCTTGAACAGCACGTCGGAGAGCAGGCCGACCAGGCCGATCACCACGATGCCCGCGATGATGTGGTCGGTCGCCATCAGCGCCTGGCTGTCGGTGATCATGTGGCCGATTCCGGAGGAGGCACCGATCAGCTCGGCGACGATGATGTAGGTCCAGCCCAGCCCCAGCACCTGGCGCAACGCCTCGGCGATCTCAGGCGCGGCGCCGGGCAGGACGACGCGGCGGATCACGCCGGTATCCTTGCAGCCCAGCGTATAGGCCGCCTCGACGAGATCGCGGCGGGTGCCGCTCACGATCATGGTGATCATGAGGGTGAGCTGGAAGAAGCAGCCGATGAAGATGACGGTGAGCTTCTGCGCCTCCCCGATGCCGACCCACAGGATCAACAGCGGGATGAAGGCCGAAGCCGGGAGATAGCGCGCGAAGGAAACGAAAGGCTCGAAGAAGGCCTCGATCGGCTTGTAGACGCCCATCGCGATGCCGAGTGGCACGGCGATCACGGCGGCGAGCACGAAGCCGCCGACGACCCGCCAGATGGTCATGCCGACATCGTGGGTGAAGCCCTGGGTGGCGAACAGGTTCCAGCCCGAGACCACCGTCTCCCACGGTGTGGCGAGGAAGTGCTTCGGCACCGCGCCGCTCAGGCTCAGGAAGGACCAGAGCGCGACGAAGACGATGAAGAACGCCACGCCAAGGACGATGCGATTCTCCCGCCTGACGGGAACCAGCAGTTTCATTCGAATATTCTCAAAATCTCAATGCCTCTGATCGTGAGAGGCAGAGAAGGATCCCTCACTTTGTTCGGGATGACACCGAAATGTCATCCTGAGCGCAGCGAAGGATCCTTGGCTTATCGCTACTTGATGTAGGTCGTGTCGAAGAGAGTATCCATGTTGTCGGGCTTGCTCTTGATCACGCCGATCTCCAGCAGCAGCTCCGCGGCTTCCTTATTGAAGGCCTGGATCTCGCCGCTGAAGAACTTCTTGTTGGCCTCGCGATCGGCCCACTTGATCTTGGACTGCGACTTCCCGAACTGCTCGGCCGTCTGCTTCACGTCGGCGCCCATGATCGTGAAGGCCTTCTGCTTGTCCTTCTCGATCATGTCGAGCGCCTGGAAGTAGCTCTCGACCAGCGCCTTCACGGCCTTCGGGTTCTCCTTGATGAACTTCGGCGTGCAGCCGAACGAGTCGAACACCATCGGGTACTGCAGCGAATCGGCGATCAGCTTGCCGGTCTCGGGCTTGTCGCGCACCAGGCTGAGATAGGGCTCGTAGGTGACGGCGGCGTCGAGGTCCTTGCCGGTGACGAAGGCGTTGGCGGCCGGCGCCGGCTCCAGCGTGACGAGCTTCACGTCCTTCAGCGACATGCCGTTCTTCTTCAGGATCCAGGCCAGGGTGAAGTGCGGGTTGGTGCCCGGCGCCGAGGCGGCGACGGTCTTGCCCTTGAGGTCGGTGACCTTGGAGATGCTGTTGCGGGCCACGATGCCGTCCGAGCCCATGCCCTGGTCCATCTTGAACAGCTGGGTCGTTGCGATGCCGTTGGCGTTCCACACGATCCAGGTCTCGACCGTGGTCGCGGCGCACTGCAGATCGCCCGAGGCGATCGCGAGGTGGCGGTCCTTCTGCGGGATCTTCTTGATCGTGACGTCGAGCCCGTTGGCCTTGTAGATGCCGGCTTCCTTGGCCAGCGTGAGCGGCGCGAAGCCGGTCCAGCCGGAAATGCCGATGGTGACCTTGGTATCCTGTGCCGCGGCGACCGATGCTGCGCCCGCGACGGCGGCTGCCGCGATCACGGCGGCGAATGCTGAGAACCTGGCCATTGATGAACTCCGTTTGGGGTAGGTGTCAGGAACGATGGACGACGGGGAAGTTCGGCGCCTCGAACGGGGCGCCGTCCTCGAAGCTGAGATCGGGGAAGGGCGGCGAGGTCCGGCCGGCCCGCCTGGCGAACACCGCGTCGTCGCCGACCCAGCGCGCCGAGAAAACGCGGCGTACGCGCGGCGACCGGTTCGCCGGTGCGCCGTGGACCGTGCCGAAATTGAAGGCGATGGCATCGCCGGGCTGCATGTCCCAGCCGGCGATGTCGAGCGTCGGGCGTATCGCCTCGATGTCGGGCATCACCTCGAAATCGTCGTTGGCGTAGAGTCGCGTGCCGTCGAAACGCATGGGGCGGAAGCCTTTGCCCCAGCGGTGCGAACCCCTGATGCACTCCATCACGATATCGCGCGACACCGGGTCGAGCGGGATCCAGAAGCTGACGTTCTGCCGGCCTTCGACGAAGTAATAGGGCTGGTCCTGATGCCAGGGGGTGACCGTGCTGCCGCCCGGCTGTTTTACGAGCACATGGTCATGGAAGAAGCGGGCCGTGCGAGAGCCCATGAGGCGGGCCGCGATCTCCGCCGCCGGCGATTTCCAGACGAAGGCTTCGAACTCGGGAATGCGCTGCCAGTTGCACAGGTCCTGGAAGAAGGGGGCGGAGCCGTCGGCCGGCCGGACCGTGCGCTCGAGCGGACTGGGATTGGCCATCAAGGCATCGACACCGGCCCGTAGCGGTTCGACCCACGCCTCGAAGGCGCCACGCAGAAGCAGGACGCCGTCGTCGTGATAGCGCGCGGCCAGGTCGTCTGTCCCGGGAAGGGAGGGGCTGATCTGCATGCCTTGCCTGTAGCCTGTCCAGATGGCTCACGTCAGCAGATTCTGTGCCATGCGCGCTAAGCGCGACATGGAGCGATCTTGTCTCCACCAATCTCGACGGGTCTTCTTCAGACCACGCAGCCGTAATGCGCCGACGACACCAGCCTGGTGTATTTGTCGTGCACGGAGCCCGGGCGCGGACCGTTGGCCGGATCGGGCGGACGCCAGTCGGCCATGCGGCGGGCCAACTCATCGTCGGAAATCTCCAGGCTCAAGGTGCGCTTGCCGGGATCGATGACGATGGTATCGCCGTCGCGCACCGCTGCGATCGGGCCGCCGCGTGCGGCTTCCGGCGAGATGTGTCCGATCAGGATGCCGTGGCTGACGCCCGAGAAGCGGCCGTCGGTGATCAGCGCCACGTCCTCGCCGAGCCCGCGTCCCTGAAGCTGGATGGTGAGCATCACCATCTCGGGCATGCCGGGACCGCCGACCGGACCGACGTTGCGCACCACGACGACGTTGCCGGGAACGATTTCGCCGGCGCGGATCGCCTTCATCGTGTCGGCCTCGGATTCGAACACGCGCGCGGTGCCGCGGAACTCACCCTTCTCGAGGGTCTTGCCGCTCAACTTGAGGACACAGCTTTCGGGGGCGAGGTTGCCCTTCAGCACGCTGATATGATTGTTCGCCGGTGCCGCGGGCTCCGACACGGGCAGCACGATATCCTGGTTACCGAGTTCCTCGAGGGTCGGCACGGAGGCAAGGTTTTCGGCCAGCGTCTTGCCGGTTACCGTCATCGCGTCGCCATGAAGGAAGCCGTTGCGCAACAGCTCCTTCATCACGACGGGGACGCCGCCGATCTCGTGCAGGCTCACCATCGCGTAAGGGCCGTGGGGCTGCAGATTGCAGATCAGCGGGACGCGCTCGCCGACCTGCTGGATGCGCTCGATGGTGATCGGCACCTGCGCCTCACGCGCGATGGCCAGCAGGTGAAGATACATGTTGGTCGATCCGCCCATCGCATAGACGGTGGCGATGGCGTTCTCGAAGGCCTTCTCCGTCATGATGTCGCGCGGGCGGAGACCCGCGGCCATTAGTGCGTAGAGCGCATCGACCGACGCCTTGGCCTGCGCGCGCACGTCGGCATGGATGTCGCTGCCGGCCTTGTAGTCGGCCGGATGCGAGGCGCCGCGCGGCAGCATCATGCCGATCGCCTCGGCGATGGTGCTCATCGTGTTGGCGGTGAACATTGCGCCGCAGGTGCCGCTGCCCGGCATGACGTTGCTCTCGAGCTCGAGCAGTTCCGCGCCCGAGATGCGGCCGGCCTCGTTGGCGGCCCGGCCCTCGACATAGTCCATGATGGTGAGGTTGTTGCCCTTTGCAGCCCACGCCCCGAACGAGACCCGCCCGGGCGAACTGGTGCCGGGATAGAGGACCAGGCCGAAGGCGTTGGTGCGGGCCAGCGGCATCAGGGCGGCGGCACCGGTCTTGTCGCAGCCCGAGATCACGATCATCGCGTCGCCGTGGTGGGCGTAGTGGCCGATCTCGAAACAGTCGGCGACCACGTCGCGTGACACCAGGCTGTAACCGGCGGTGGGCGTGCCTTGCGTCAGCGCGTCGGACACCGCCGGCGCGCCGACGATCAGCCCGTTTCCGCCACGCTCGGCCAGCAGCTCGACCAGAAGGTCGCCGATCGTGCGCACCCGGTTGTTGCAGCGATGGGCATTGGTGTAGGCGGTGGCGATCGTGACGACGGCACTGGACTTCGCCGTCTTGTCCGGCTCGAAGCCGGCGGCCCGGAGTTCCACGCGCGACTTCTTCCAGTAGGTGCTGCTGTCTTTGTTCATCGTGTTCCCGTCTGAATTCGCCACGCACTCTAGCCGCAGCGCTGCGCACCGGGCTATGCGCGGCGGCTCGCGGGGCGGAACCCCGCTCGCCACGATGCGGGAGCAGGCGATTGCCGACGCCTCCACCCGGGTCTTTAATCGGCGGTGTCGCAGAAACGAAAGCATCAGGAGCGATCGCATGGCCAGCAGCAGCATCACCGTAACGCCGATTGCGGGTTCTCTCGGCGCCGAGGTGACGGGCGTCGACCTGCGCACCATGGACAATCACGACTGGGCGCAGGTCCACCAGGCCTTCCTCGACCACAAGGTTATCGCGATCCGCGACCAGTCGCTGTCGCCGCAGGACATGATGGACGTGGGCGCGCGGTTCGGTGAGCCCAACCACTATCCCTTCGTCAAGGGCATGGACGACTTCCCGTTCCTGTTCGACATCGTGAAGGAGCCGGCGGAGAAGCGGAACTTCGGCGGCGGCTGGCATTCCGACACGACCTACATGAAGACCCCGCCGCTCGCGACGCTGCTCTATGCGCTGGAGACCCCCGAGCGCGGCGGCGACACGCTCTACTGCGACATGGTCGCGGCCTACGAGAGTCTTTCGGACCGCATGAAGGAGATGCTGGGCACGCTCAAGGGCGTGAACAGCGCGGGGCTCAAGCATCTCGGCGGACGCAAGGCGCATCACGCGGTGGTCGGCGGCATGAAGATCACCGGGACCGAGGACGCCGATTCCTACGAGGCGGTTCATCCGATCGTGCGCACCATCGAGGAGACCGGCCAGAAGGCGCTCTACTGCAGCATCGGCCACACCATCGCCTTCGAGGGCATGACCCCGGAGGAAAGCAAGCCGATGATCGACTGGCTGCAGGCGCACGCGACCCGGCCTGAATTCACCTGCCGCGTCCACTGGAAGCCCGGCACGCTCACGATCTGGGACAACCGGCGCACGATGCACAACGCCATCAACGACTATCACGGCATGCGCCGCCACATGCGGCGCCTGACTTCGGGGCCGACGAACCCGGTTTGATGCCGGCCGGTCTGATGCGGCAAAGGTGGCCCTGGTGTGCTTGCATTTCGATGATCGGCTCGCCGCCCTTTCGTCGGATCGTGCGCTTGTCTATCTGATGGGTCGCATCGACTTCCTGCAGGAATCGCAATGAACGAGCCGACCGGGCCGCTCGCCGGCCTCCGAATTCTCGACCTGACGACCGTTCTCTTCGGTCCGTTCGGCGCCCAGACGCTGGGCGACTGGGGCGCCGAGCTCATCAAGGTCGAGGGACTGACCGGCGACCAGTGGCGCTACACCGGCCAGTTCCGGAACAGGGGCATGAGCGGCCAGTTCATGGCCGCCAACCGCAACAAGCGCAGCGTGGCGGTCGACCTGAAGACCGAAGGCGGCGCCGAGGTGCTTCGCCGTCTGATCGCCAAGGCCGACGCGCTGGTGACCAACATCCGACCGGCCGCCCTGGGGCGGCTCGGCTTCGGCTACGAGGCCTGCAAGGCGCTCAATCCGAAGATCATCTACGCGGCCGCCACCGGCTTCGGCCAGGACGGACCCTGGGCCAGGCGTCCGGCCTTCGACGAGATCGTGCAGGCCGCGTCCGGCCTCGCCTCGTCCATCGGCACGGACGAGGAGCCGGTCTTCGTGCCGAGCCTCGTCGGCGACAAGCTCTGTGGGCTGGCGCTCGCCGGTGCCGTGGCCGCCGCCCTCGTCTATCGTGAGCGAACCGGCAAGGGCCAGCTGGTCGAAGTGCCGATGCTGGAGACCGTCGCGGCCTTCAACAGCATCGAGATGCTGGGCGGACACGCCTTCGTCCCGCCGATCGGGCCCGCGGGCTACAAGCGCGTCAAGGAGCGCCGCCCGGTGAAGACCAAGGACGGCTGGCTCACGATGCTCCCTTACTCGGGCGAGAACTGGTGCACCTTCTTCGAGACGGTCGGCCGTCCCGAGTGCATCGAGGAGTTCTCCGTTCGCGACCCGATCAAGCGGGCGGCCAACATCGACGCGATCTACAAGCGCATGAACGAGATCGCCCTGGAGCGCACCACCGCGGAGTGGGAGACGCTGCTGCTCGAGATCGACGTTCCCCATGCTTCGTTCGCGAAGATGAAGGAGGTCCAGGAGCAGCCCCACCTGAAGGCCGTCGGCCTGTTCCAGGAGCTGGATCATCCGACGGAAGGGAAGATCCAGCAGGCCCGCCCGCCGGCGCGCTTCTCCGAAAGCCCGGCCGCGATCCACCGCCTGCCGCCCACGCTCGGTCAGCACACGCGCGAGGTCCTGGCAGAGGTCGGCTACAGCGAAGCCGAGATCGAAGCGCTGCTGGGTGCCAAGGCCGTCGGCGAGACCTCACCCGCATAGCGGTCAACCTCCGAGGGCCCAGCGGCGGGGGCGGTCTCCTCCTCAGACCAGTAAGGCATTGCCGTGCAGGCTCGTGAAATCGAGCTGGACGAGGAGGTCGTTGTAGTCGCGATCACCTCCGCCGAAGAGATCCTCCCAACCCCAGGTATTGAGCCCATAATTCCAGAGATGGCCCTGGCCATCCGGATTGGACTGCGAAAAGGCCCAGTAGGTGCTGCCGCTGCTCCCGTTGATGAGCATCATGGCGATCAGATCGCCCGAATCGACGTCGAGGAGCTGGTCCTCGCGGTAGCCGCCGTAGCCTGGACCGCCCAGTGACGTGCCGCCGGACGCAAGTTCATACATGCGCGCCTGTGCGGCGGCCGCATAGCCTGCCGAGCCCGGCGCAGAGGCGCCGATCGTGCCGGAATAGTCGTCGACCCTGTAGAAGCTCACCGCCACGGCGTCCATGCCGCCCTGGCGTACTCGGACGAGGGCCGCCTGATCGTCGAGGCCGTCGACCGTCTCCGCGACCGTCACGGCCCGCGCCACACGCACGACTCCGGATTCCGACATGAAGTCGGCGAAGCCGAAATCGGTCGTCAGCGTGCCCTGGATGGCGGAGGCATCGTCGGTGTTGATGTCCACGGCGAGGCTCGCGCCCGATGCGGCCGAGGATTGAAACACGGCGCCTTGCGACTGCTTGTCGAACATCAGCACCAGGGCAGGATCGAAATGGGCCTGCAAGGCTTGCTGCGCGAAGCCGCTGGTCCACGCGAAACCGGCGGAGGCTCCGCTGGAATACTGCAGGCTGCTCGCGCCGATATCGATGCTGACGTTGACGCCGCCGGGCGACATGGTCTGGAAAAGCAGCGTCTGAGTCACGCCGCTGGTCCAGCCGCCATTGCTCGAATCCAGGATGTCCGGCAGGTCCGCGTACGAGATCTGGGAATGCGCGATCGCGGTCAGCGCTCGCCCCAGCAACACGCCATTGGGAGATCCGAGGCCCGTCACCAAATCGTAACCGTAGCTTGCCGAGTAGCCGAAGCCCGTCGCGTCGATGCTGACGTTCCCGGTTCCGGCGAAGTCGAGCGTCGTGTAGGTCCCCGGCGTCGCATATACGAACGAGGATGTATTGCTGCCGATGGTGATGTCGTTGAACGACGCGGGTGCCACCGCCGCGGCGATGTAAAGAAGGTCGTTCATGTAGCCGAGGTCGGGAAGCCCCTGATCGGCGAAGATCGCATTGAACTGGGTAATGAGCGAGGCCCACAGGGGGGTCGCCGCGCTGGTGCCGCCGCTGTAGGTGGCGTCATCCACGTCGGCGTCGGGCACCGTATAGTAGAGGTTGCCACCGGCGAGGGCGGCGATGTCCGGTACGCCCCGTCCGGTCTGATCATAGGGATCCGTCGTGGTCGGCAGGAGCCCGTAAGCGGCCTGATACCAGGGAACCGGCTGCGATGTGTCGACGCCTCCCAATCCGGTCGAGTTCTGCAGATAGCCCACATCGAACCCGGAATTGCCGGGGCCCGTGATGTAGGTGCCGTCGAGGTAGTACGTGTTCCATACGGTCTCGATGAAGAACTGCAGCGATAGAAGGCTGCTCGGCATGCGGGTAAGGCCGCCCGCAACGAGCTGCCAGATCGTGCTCGTATTGCCGGCGAGAGCCGATGCCAGCACCGTGGTGTTGAGGGTCGGGTCGACCTGCGCCAGGCCCAGTGTCGAGATCGAGGTGCCGCCAACCAGCAAATTGTAGGGCGAACTGTCGTTGTCCCTGACGTTCGTCAGGCCGTTGCCGAATTCACCGCTCGAGCCGCCATCGCCCGCAGCGATCAGGTTCGTGATATTGCGAAGCGCGGCGTCGGCGAAGAGTTCCTGGTAGGCCGTATAGAACGGAGAGTCCGGGCTCATGCTCTGAAAATCGGTCCATGAGCTGGATATCACCGCTGGATTGTAGATCGTGTCCCAGATGGCGCTCTGGGCGGCCGTGAAGACGGAGGACCGGGCGTTCCCGGTCGCGAAGGTGGTACCCGACCCGTTGTACAGCGCGATATCGCTGTTCGGATTGATCGCGGCAACGACGCCGACATCGAGGGAACGCTCTCCGCTCGAGAAGGATTGTCCGTCGATGCCCTGAGGCGGCAGGACGGTTCCGGTCCCCCCGCCCCGATTGATGCTTTCGAGATAGGCGGTGAGCCGGGCCTGGAAGTCGCTGCCCGACGGGTCACCGTCAAGGTACGTTCCGGTCCCGGGCTCGATCAGTCCGATCGTTCCCGTCGGAACGTCCGCGCCATCGAGCGGGAAGTGGTAGAGCGCCGCAATGTCCTGCGGTGCCCATTGCCCGATTGTGGCCGCCGAATTCCCGACGCTTTGCGCACCCTGCGGCAGGGTCACCGGCGTGCCGCCGAGATCGGACGGATAGGGGATGGTGGACGTATCGACCCACAGGCCTGCCACGTTCCATTCCGACGGCAGCGACAGCTGGCCGTTCCAGAACACGAGATCGGCGTCTGACGCGTACTTCAGCTCGGTCCGGAACAGGTTCTTGAAATCGTCCTGGGTATTTATCTCGATCCAGATGGTGCGTGACTCTGCGGAGCTGACATAATTGCTGTTGCTCGAGTCGAGGACCGTCAGGCCGTAGGTGTTCTGCAGTTGCGTCTTGACGCTATCATAGAGCGCCTGGTCGGCGCCGTATGTCGACCACAGGGTGTCGTCCGTGTTGAGCTGCGCCAGCATCTGCTGCCGCGTGCCCCAATCCGAATTGAGGAGCGCGGCCGGATCCGCGGCGCGATCGAGGATGATTGCGATGTTTATGCCGTCGTCGAGATTGCCGTCGAAATCCCTAACCTGGCTGGGGTCGAGGTCGTATGCCGCTTCGACCGTTGTCTCGTCGGTGATCCGGTAGCCGGCGAAATCGAGGAAGGTCGAGTTGGCGATCTCGTTTCCGGTAAGGAAGGTGATGTTGGCGGGCCTCAGCTCATCGAGCGATACGCCCTCGAGCTCGGCCATGTCCGAAATGGCAAGCGTGGCGCCGCCGTTCGTCGTGATGAACGAGGGCGATGCCCCGAGCCCGATGTCCATGTCGGCGATGCGCACATCGCCATCCAGGTCCTCGTAGGCGATGATGTAGTGGTTGTATTGTTCCGTCTGGGCGGACGCGAAAGTGATCGGGTTGGCCGCAAGCTCGGCCGCGACAGCGGCCGCGTTGGCGAAACCAAGCGGGCTGTCGATCAGCAGGACGTTCGCATCGGCGACCGTGACCGTGCCGCCGGGGAGCACGATGTTGCTGAAAACGGCGGCGCGGGGTGTGGGCGAGTCATCGTCGCCCAGGCCGCGCAGAAGACCGCTGAACGCGTTGAGGGCAATGTCGACGGTGTCGGCCGCAGCCGAGAAGTTGAGGATCGTCGACATGTCCAAGCTGGTGCCGACACCGAACCCGGCATTGGTCGCGGCATTCGAGACCGGCCCGCCGAACTGGGCGGTGGCCTGCCCCCACCAGCCGAGCTGGGGGATGTTGTCGGCGTCGACGATGCTGCCCGCCACGGCATTGACCGGCGCGCCGGCGCTGAGCGCGGCGGCGTTGCCGCTCGCATTCGCGGCAAAAAGCTCGACGCGATCCCGTTCGGTCGTCGTGGTGGAGAGGGTAATCGTATCGGCGCCGCCGCCGGTGAATATCGTATCGCCCTGGGTGAGGCTTCCGGCGATCGTGTCGTTGCCGATCGAGCCACCGAGCACGTTGCCGGCGTTGGTCGATCCGACGATCGTGGCGCCGGTGCTCGCGCCGACAGACAGGGCATAGGCGAACTCATGGGCGCCCACGGGCATGATCAGCCCGCCCTCGGCACTCACATACGCCTGCTCCACGACCCCAAGATAGGTGGCAGGCACACCGGCGGATGACGTCGAGGTGTTGTAGATGCCGCCGATCACGTTCTGGTAGGCGATGTTGCCCGTCAGCAGATCATTGCCCGGCAGGTCGATCCCGGTCCAGGTGGCTTCGCTGTACGTTCCGTCCGGATTCAGGGTGACGGAGGCGAAGGCGGGTCCCCTGTCCGTCGTGGCGACGAGGTTGAAGCCGCCGGGAACGGCCGTGATGTTCTCGAAATGGGTGACGACGCCGGGCTCGTTGAAGCCCGTGTAGTAAGTCAGGTTGGCGATCGCGCCGGTCGTGTAATCGTAGGTCGCCAGGAAGGCGACGTTCAGACCTGACTCGCCAAGGGTTCCGCCGGCAATCGTGTACGAGTTGCTGCCGACTCCGTTCTGCCAGATGCCGTAGAGCGACGTGAGATTGTCGTAGCTGCCGTTGATGTTCAGCAGCGTGTATTGCTCGGAGACGATGTCGTAGATGAAGGCGTTGGCGCCGGCCTCGCCGGACGGGTCGAGATCGTAGTTGCCGACGACGAGGTTGCCCATCGTGCTGTGCAGGATGGTGTCGGCCACCTGTGTCCCGATCACCACGCCGCCTACGACATTGACACCGTTCGATGGCACGTCGATCTGGGTCCAGGTGCCGCCGACGCCGTTGACCGGCCCCTCGTAGATCATGCCGTGGTTGATCACGCCGGCCGGGCTCGCCGACGACTGGAAGCTGCCCACCGCGCGGACGTTCCCGAGTCCGATGCCGGGCGTGAAGATCGCCGTGTCCGGACCGTAGAGCGTGGCCGACGTCACGTCGGCGAAGTCCGGGGTCAGAACGTACATCGTGCCCGAGCCGGTGTCGTTCAGCGGGCCCTGGTACAGATAGGGCGTCGTTGCAGTCGAGCCGGAAGTGGCCTGGCTCCCGGTCAGGATCACGGATCCGTTCAGGTCGGCGCGCACGCCGGTCGTGATGTCACCGGGCGACAGGATCGTCTGATAGTTGATCTGCGCATGGGTGGAACCCACGAGGGCATTGGTGTTGGCTTCGGACGCAAGCGCCGTCGTCTCGTCGACGACGTTGGCGACGGCCGCCTGCATCGCCGCAAGCGACGGCGGCCCGGCATCCATGCCCGACACCGCCGTCGTGAAGTACGCTGCCGCGTCGATCTTTGCGTTCAGGGCAGCGATGTCGGCGGACGATACCGCCGCTACGGCGATGTCGTAAACGAGGGCAGCGTAGCTTACGCTGCCGTCGAAGAACGAATCGCTCCAGTTCGATAGCTCGGCAACCGTCGCGGCGCGGCCGAACAGGTTCTCGTAGGTCTGGTTGATGAAGCTCGCGACCAGCGCCTCCTGCGCGGGAGTAGGGTCGGCAACGGGCGTGGGCAGCGACGCCAGAGAGACATAAGGTGCATTTTCCGACGAGGTGGCGAAGCCTGCCGACAGCGTGATCGCGGCGTCGCTCAGGGAAGCGCCGCCCAGGATCTGCGACAGGAATCTTTCCATCTGCTGATCGAAGCCCACCGGATCCGCGGCGCGGCCGAACCAGCCGATATAGAGGGCTTCGAGCTGGCCCGTGGGCGACTGCACCGGCAGCGCGCCGGGAGGCGAGCTCGTGTAGTTGCCATAGATCAGATTGTTGCCGCCGTTGTTCAGGATCGGATTGTCGTTGGGCAGTGTGGTCTGACCCTGCAGATCGAGGCCGATCCAGTTGTTGATGACGGCGTTGCCGTTGACGCCGGCGGCGAGCTCGACGCCACTGCCGCGGTTGCCGCTGATGATGTTCACGTCGGCGGCCGGTGACGGTAGCGGCGACCAGCCGGTGTTGGCCTGACCGACCACATTGCCTGTACCGGTCGACGATACGAGGATGCCGCCGGCTCCGTTCGGCAGGGCCGCTTCTTCCTGGATGTCCGTGCCGATGGCGCTGTCGGCGATGACGTTGTTGTAGGCATTGCCGGCAATCACGATGCCGTACTGGCCGTTGCCCGAGACGGTATTCTGCCGGATCACCGACAGGTTGCTTTCGACATCCTCGTTGGCGACCACGATGTCGTGGGCCGTCCCGGTGATCAGGATGCCGTTGCCGCCGTTGGCGATGACGCCGTCCCCGCGTGTATCGAGGCCAATGATGTTGGGGACGATGGTGACGTCCGACGCATTGCCCGAGATCTCGATGCCGTTGTTGACGTTGCCCGAGATCACGTTGGTCTGGATCGTCTGGTTTCCCCCCGTGGAGGTGATCAGGATACCGTTGTTGCCGTTCGGCGCTGCACCGAAGAATGCCGTGATGCCGGCGAAGGTGTTCAGCGTGCTGAAGCCGCTGGCCGTGTCGGCGACCTCGATGCCGTTGTTGGCATTGCCCGCAATGACGTTGCCGAGCGGAATGACGCCGCCGACCTGGGTGTTCTGGGACGTGCCGTTGATCAGGACGCCGTCGTTGCCGTTGGCGACGACCGTTGCATTGTCGGCGCCAAGCCCCACGAAGTTCGCGCGAATCGTGACGTGGTCGGAATTGGTCACCAGGATGCCGTTGCCGGCATTGCCGCCGATCACGTTGTAGTAGATGAACGGATTGTCGTCGACCTGGCAGCCGTGCAGCGAGTTGAGATCGGAATCGACGATGGCGACGCCGTCGCCCTGGTTGCCGAGGGCCGACGTCCCGCCGACGGTCGTGCCGACATAGTTGCCGAACAGCGTATTGCCGGTCGAATTGGAGTCGATGCGAATGCCATCGCCGGTATTGCCCGAGACCAGATTGCCGAGCGGCGGGGCCACGATGACGATGTCGGCCGCAGTGCCCTTGTTGCCCGTCGGGTTGTTCTGCGCGCCGCTCGAATCGTAGCCCGCATAAGGTGCGCCGATCACGTTGCCGTCGGCGCCCGTCGTCAGGTAGATGCCGTTGCCGCCATTGCCCATGGCGGAGGTGCCCTCGGCGTCCGTGCCCACTCGGTTGGATACGATCGTATTGCCGTCGGATCCTTGCAGGTGGATGCCATGCCCGCCGTTGGCGGAGATGACGTTCGAGATGACTTCCGTCGTGGGTTCACCTGCCTGGGAAAGCGCGATGTTTGCGGGATTGGTGCCGATCTGGTTGGCCGACGAGGACGCGGCCACGAGCACACCGTCGCCGCTGTTGCCGGCGGCACTCCCGTCCAGGGCAAGGCCGATGAAGTTGTTGTTGAGGAGGATGTTTCCGGCATTCAGCGTGACGCCGGCGCCGCTGGCATCGCCGATGGCCAGGCCCACCAGCTGCGAGCCGTCCGATCCCGTGGCGAACACCAGACCGGCATTGCCGTTGCAATCGATGCCGACCGTTGGCGCATTGCCTGTGGCGGGGTTTCCCGCGACGATGGCGACGGGCCGGGAAATATCGGGAAGATCGCTCGCGAGCACGATCGTTCCCGTGACGGTGAAGCTGATCGTGTTGGATGTGCCGGGCGCCGTGGCATTGACGCCGGCAATGGCTTCGCGAAGGGAGCCGATACCGCTGTCGTCCAAATTGGTTACGGCAAAGCTGGCCATTTTGGAATACCCCCGAGACTCTCGACAGGCCACACGCGGTCAAGCACGCAGGCTAACACGCTCCTTTGAGCGTCATATTGGAAATCCGCTCTATCGCCGCGTAAAAAACTCATAATCTTGTGTCATGTGCAGAACGCTGCACGCAGACCGGGAGCCGATCCGGACTGGTGACGAGCGCGGGGAGCCCTGACGATCCGAGCGATGGTCGGTACTTGATTCTCGGTGCTGGTCGACGTTGCGGTGCACGATCGTCCTTCCAGGCAGGAAGTACGCTCGTGCGCCTTGTTGGCGAACAGGATCGAGCCGTCAGCTGTCCATGATCCAGTCGGCGCCCGAGGCGAGCGCGACCTCCCTGACCTTGGCGAGCAGGTTGGGCCCGACGGGGATTCCCGTCTTCATCCGGGCAGCGGCGATGCGGCGTTCGGGATCGCCCGCGACCTGCACCGGCTTCGTGGGATGGACGGGCCGCGTCGCGCGCAGTGTGTCGCAGAAGGCGGCGACGTCGGCCTGGAAGTCGGCTGTGTCGCGGAACATGCCGGGATCCATCGCCAGGAAAAAATGGCCGATGTCGATCGGGCCGGGCCGCGTGTTGCGCGTCGGCTCCGTCACCATCACGCCGCCCGACAGCGCCGAGCTCAGGATGTTGACCATGGCGCCCAGCCCATAGCCCTTGTGGCTGCTCCCCTCGGGCGTGCCGCCGAGCGGCGTCATGTAGCCGCCCTTGCTGACTTCATGCGGATCGGTGCTGGGCAGCCCGTCCTTGGTCACCAGCCACCCGATTGGCGTTTGCAGACCCTCGTTCGCCTTGTTGCGGATCTTGCCGGCGGCAACGGTCGTGGTCGCCATGTCGAGCAGGAACGGCTCGCCGGGTTTGCCGGGGGCGGCGAAGGCGATCGGGTCGGTGCCGAGGCGGGCCTGAGCGCCGTTGGTCGGCGCCACCTGGATGCCGCTGGCCGAGGTCGTCGCCATGCCGATGAAGCCGGCGTCGACGGCCTGCAGCACGTAGAAACCGCAGGCGCCGAAATGACCCGAGTTGCGCACCGCCGCCACGCCGATGCCGGTCTTCTTCGCCTTTTCGATGGCGATCTCCATGGCGCGCCGGCCCGCCGGATGGCCGAGGCCGCCGCCGCCGTCGAGCAGCACCGACACCGGGGTCTCCTTCACCACCTTCGGCTCGGCGCGAATATTGAGTTTGTCGGCCCGCCGGCGCTCGTCATAGGGCGGCACCATCGAGATGCCATGCGTGTCGATGCCGTGCAGGTCGGCCCAGCTCATGATCTCCGCCGTGCCGGCCGCCGTCTCCTTCGGCATGCCCCAGGCCTCGAGAATCAGTTCGAGCTGCTTGCGGTGGGTGTCGTACGACGCCGGCATTCTTCCTCTCCATTCTTTCCGGCGTCATTATTGCCGGGCGGAGAGGTCGGCGTCACTGCGGCGTGAGCCGGACGGCCTTCAGATAGCGGGTGTTGTAGTAGTCGGCGTCGAGCGACGTCACCATGACGGGCGAGCCGCGATGGGTGGCGTGCACGAACTGGCCGTTGCCGCTGTAGATGCCGACATGGGTGATCGTGCCGCCGCGATGGCCGAACATGATGAGATCGCCCTTCTGCAGGTCGTTGCGGGCAACCGGTGTCGCCTCGCGCACCATGTCGTGCGGCATCCGCGGGATGCGTTGTCCGAAGACCGCGCCATAGAGATAGTAGACGAAGCCGCTGCAGTCGAAGCCGGTCTTCGGCGAGATGCCGCCATAGCGATAGGGCGTGCCGAGGTAGTTCATGGCGCGCGAAACCAGGCGGTCGCCCCACTCTCCGGTGTCCTTGGTCGCGGCAGAGGCTGCCGGGCCGGTCGAGAAGGCGGCCGGGGTCACGGCCGCATTGGCACCGGAAGCGGGGGCGCTGAAGCCAGAGAATGCGGCGCTGTTCTCCTGCTGCCACCTGGCATTGAGCTGATCGGCCATGCGATCCGTCGGATCGGCCGGCGCGGCCGTGATCACCCGTTTGACCTTTGCCTTGGGAGGCGCCTTGCTGGCCTGCGCAAGGGCGGGCGACAGGGTGCCCGTCGTTCCGAAGAGGGCCACGGCTGCCAGGACCATGATCGAATAAGCCGTCGCCTTGAGGATCTTCTGTACGTTTGAGGTGGTGCCGCGCCCGTTTCTCAAAGCCATGAATTCATTCCCCTTGGAACCAGTACCGGTGGCCAACGGCCGAGGGCATAGTGGCGAAGCCTGCCTTATCCGTCCAACAAATGTTGCATATTTGCCACAATGGTCACAGACGCCCTAAGCAATTGGATAATAATGCTATTTTCTCTGTTTTGCGACATATTCACACGTATGGCGATGGATTGGCGGCCGATTCCTCGCATCATCAGGACGATGGAGAACGCGTCCGGCCGGGTGCGTCGACAGGGTGCAGCAGCGAGGCGCCCCAAGGTGATATGTTGACGCGCGCTTGGCAGGCTCTCCAGGCGCGCGAGCAGGGGAGAGGGGCTGACCGATGGTGAATGATCTCGTCGTGGATTTGTCGCGCGCGCAGTTCGCCGCCACGGCCCTCTACCACTTCCTGTTCGTGCCGCTGACGCTCGGTCTCACCGTGCTGCTGGCCGTGATGGAGACCATCTATGTCACCACCGGCCGCGAGATCTACAAGCAGATGGCCCAGTTCTGGACCCGCCTGCTGCTGATCAATTTCGCGCTGGGCGTCGCCACCGGGCTCACCATGGAGTTCCAGTTCGGCACCAACTGGTCCTTCTATTCGAGCTTCGTCGGCGACACGTTCGGCGCGCCATTGGCGATCGAAGGGCTGATGGCGTTCTTCCTCGAATCCACCTTCATCGGGCTGATGGTGTTCGGCTGGGACAGGATGTCCAAGGCGCAGCATCTGATCGTGACGTACGCCGTCGCGCTGGGCTCGAACTTCTCGGCGCTGTGGATCCTGGTCGCCAACAGCTTCATGCAGCACCCGCAGGGCGCGGAGTTCAATCCCATCACCATGCGCATGGAGCTGCAGGACTTCGGCGCACTGTTCTTCAACCCCGATGCCCAGTCCAAGTTCGTCCACACCGTGCTCGCGGGCTACGTGACGGCGGCCATCTTCGTCTGCGGCATCAGCGCCTGGTACATGCTGAAGGGCCGTCATCTCGATCTGGCGCGCCGCTCGTTCCGTGTTGCTGCCGTGTTCGGCATGCTGGGCGGCGCCGGCGTGATCACGCTGGGTGATGCGCTGGGCTATGTCGGGGCCAAGGTCCAGCCGACCAAGCTCGCGGCGATGGAGGCTCTTTGGACTGCCGAGAAGGCGCCGATGGCATTCAACGCCATCGCCTTTCCGAACCAGGCCGAGCAGAAGAACTATTTCACGGTCCAGATTCCCGCGATGCTGTCGATCCTGGTCACCCATTCACTCGATGGCGTGGTGCCGGCGATCGACCAGCTCCAGGTCGAGGCGCAGGAGCGCATCCGCAATGGCATCCCGGCCGTCCAGGCGATGCAGAAACTGAGCGCCAATCCGCGCGACGAAGCCGCGCTCGCCCAGTTCAAGGCACATGGCAAGGACGTGGGCTACGGATTCCTGGTGCTTCGCTATGCCCCTGGGGGCGACCTGTCGAAGATCACCGACGCCGACATCACCCGCGCCGCACGCGACACCATCCCGAACGTTGCGATCGTCTTCTGGTCGTTCCGCATCATGGTGGCCTTCGGCCTCCTGATGCTGGCCTACCTCGTGCTGGCGACGCTGATGACGCTTTCCAACCAGGTCGAGCGCCAGCGCTGGTTCCAGTGGGCGGCCGTGTTGATGGTGGCGGTCCCGTTCCTGGCCTGCGAGTTCGGATGGCTGGTCGCCGAGGTCGGCCGCCAGCCCTGGACCGTCAACGAAATGCTGCCGACCTGGCTCTCGGCCTCGACCCACAGCGTCGCCTACATGGTGTTCTCGTTGTCGGGCTTCATCCTGCTCTACACCGCCTTCGCCATCGTCGAGATCTACCTGATGCTGCTTTTCATCCGGAAGGGACCGGAAGAGCACGGAGCCGGCCACGACGCGGCCACCGGTCTCTCGCCGGCCGGCCGCACGCTCGCGGCGTCGTAGGGGAGGCGCGTGATGGAAACCTACATGATCCTCCTGGTCGTCTGGTGGATTCTGCTCGGCGTGCTGCTGACGGGCATCGGCGCCATGGTCGGCATGGACATGGGCGTCGGGACTCTGCTCCGCTATGTCGGGCGCACCGACTCGGAACGTCGCGTCGCGCTCAACGTCATCGGCCCGCATTGGGACGGCAACCAGGTGTGGTTCATCCTGGGCGGCGGCGCGATCTTCGCGGCCTGGCCGCTGGTCTATGCGACCGCCTTCTCCGGCTTCTACATCGTCATGCTGCTGCTGCTGTGGAGCATGATCCTGCGCCCCCTGGGCTTCGAATATCGCAGCAAGCTCGCCTCGCCCGCCTGGCGCGGCGTCTGGGACGCCGCCCTGTTCCTGAGCGGGCTCCTGCCGATGGTGGTGTTCGGCGCGGCGATCGGCAATGTGCTGCAGGGCGTGCCGTTCCACTTCGACTGGCGCCTGACCTCCTTCTACACAGGCAGCTTCCTCTGGCTGTTCAACCCCTTCGCCATCCTGTGCGGGCTGATGTCGGTCGCGCTCGCCGTCTACATGGGCGGCACATGTCTCGCGAGCGGCGCCGAGGATCCGATCGGCGCGCGTGCCCGCCGCGCCGCGATCGTGGGCGGCCTCGCGGCACTGGTGCTCTTCACGGTCGGCGGCTTCTGGGTTGCGGGCATGGAGGGCTTCAAGCTGGTGGCGGGGCCCGATCCCGGCGTGCCGCAGACGCCGCTGCATCAGCAGGTGACGCGCGCGCCGGGCGCGTTGCTGGCGAACTACGCCGCGCATCCGGCACTGTGGGCGCTGCCGGCGCTGGTCTATGCCGGACTTCTGCTGGGCGCGCTGGCCCATGCGCTCCGGCGGCCGATCCTCGCCTGGTGGCTGGGGGCCCTGGCGTGGATCGGCGTCATCGGCACGGTCGGCGCCGCCATGTTCCCCTTCATCATGCCCTCGTCGAGCAATCCCGCGCACAGCCTCACGCTGTGGAACTCCGGTTCGAGCAAGGTGACGCTGACCTGGATGGTGGGTTTCGTCGTGATCTTCATGCCGATCATCGTCTGGTACACGAGCTGGGCCTTCTGGGTGATGCGCGGCAAGGTCGGCGTGAAGCAGGTCGAAACCTCGGACCACGCCTACTAGGAGGGGACCGGACCATGTTCGTGCGCTACATCATCGCCATGGCGCTCGCGGCGCTGGCCATCCTGTTCGGCATCATCCTCGGCGACTATGGGCCCTGGTACCTGTCGTGGTTCCTCGGTACGGGCTTCATGGTGCTGGTCGCGGTCTCGGCGGGCGTGCTGTTCGAGGCGCAGGAGGACGCGGCCAAGGCGGCGCGCGGTTCCGGCGAATCGCTGGACGTGTCCAGTGCCGTCGACGCGCCCGCGCCTGCGCAACGGCCATCGCGCTGAACTGACGACCGCTTTCCCATGAGCGAGACCCCGGCGGATGCACCCGGCCGCCGGCGTGCCGGCGTCGAGCGCTGGCTGCGCGCCGAGATCGCCGAAGCCGCGAACAGCGGGGTGCGGCGCGCGATCGTGCTGGGCGCGGCCGCCGCTTGCCTCGCCGTGCCGCAGGCCTGGCTGCTGGCTCATGCCATCGCCCCGGTCGTGATGGAGAAGGCAGCCGTATCGTCGGCGCTTCCCTGGCTCCTGCCGGTGCTGCCGCTGCTGGTGCTGCGCTTCGTCCTCGCCACCGCGTCGGGACGCGCGGCGCTCGTGGCCGCCGGTCGCGTCAAGGCGCGCCTTCGGTCGGCGCTGCTGCGCCACCTGGCGTCGCTCGGGCCGGCGGCGACCGCGGGACGCAGCACGGGCGAAGCCGCGACCGTCGTGCTCGAAGGGGTCGATGCCCTCGACGCCTATGTGTCGCGCTTCATGGCCCATCTCGGCGTGCTGGTCGTCCTGCCGCCGCTCGTGCTGGTGGTCGTGCTGCCGCGCGACTGGATCTCGGGGCTCGTATTGCTGGTGACGGCGCCGGTCATTCCGCTGTTCATGATCCTTCTGGGGCTGGGCGCGGAGAAGTTGAACCGCCGGCAGTGGCTCCGCCTCCTGCGCCTGTCCGGCCGGCTGCTCGACGGGCTGCAGCGGCTGACGACCTTGCGCCTGCTGAATGCCGGCGAGCGGGAGGCCGGGCGTCTCGCGGAGGCGGCCGAGGACTATCGCCGGAGCACGATGGCGGTGCTGCGGGTCGCCTTCCTCTCGTCCCTGGCGCTGGAGTTCTTCGCGACCGTGGGGATCGCCCTGGTCGCCGTTCTGATCGGCTTCCGCCTGCTCGACGGCGCGCTGGGCTTCGAGGCCGCGTTCTTCGTCCTGCTGCTGGCGCCGGAATTCTATGCGCCGCTGCGGCAGCTCGGCCTCGACTATCACGCGCGCATGGAGGCCCTGGCGGCGGCCGAGCGCATTCTCGATCTGCACGCGCAGCCGTTGCTGCCGGTCGGAACGGAGCGACCCGCCCTCGGGCAGGCCCTCACCATCGACTGCGAGAACCTGAACTTCGCCTGGGAGCCGGACCGACCTGCCCTCCACGACTTCTCCCTGCGTCTCGTGCCGGGCGAGATCGTGGCCGTGGTCGGGCCGAGCGGGGCGGGCAAGAGCACCCTGCTGTCGCTGCTCATGGGCCTTCTGCATCCGCAATCGGGTCGGGTTCTGGTCAACGGCCACGACCTCGCCAGCCTCGATTCCGCGCACTGGCTCGGCCATGTCGCGGTCGTGCCGCAGCGGCCGCACATGTTCGAGGGCAGCGTGCTCGACAACATCCGGCTGGGCGATCCCGACGCCAGTCTCGATCGCGTGCGGGAAGCCGCCCGGCTGGCGGCGGCCGACGGGTTCATCGCCGCCCTGCCGCGCGGCTACGACACGCCGCTCGGCGAGCATGGCGAGACCTTGTCGGGCGGCCAGGTCCAGCGGCTGGCGCTGGCGCGGGCCTTCCTGAAGGAAAAGGCCGGCCTGCTGCTGCTCGACGAGGGCACGACCGGACTCGACCGCGGCACGGAAGCCGCCGTGGCCGACGCCATCCGCCGGCTCGCCGCGGGCCGCACGACGCTGATCGTCACCCATCGCCTCGCCACGATCGGTCTCGCCGACCGGGTCGTTTTCCTGGAGGAGGGACGCATCGTGGAGCAGGGGCCGCTTGCCGCGCTGCAGGCGGACGACGGCCGCTTTGCCCGCCTGCTCGGCGACGCGGGGCTCGCCCCATGAGCGACCGCGTGAACGACTGGGCCGTCGTCCGCCGCCTGCTCACGCTCGCCCGTCCATGGCGTGGCTGGATGGGGCTGGCGGTCCTCGTCGCCTGTGCCACGGTGCTGGCGAGCGTTGCGCTGATGGGCATCGCCGGCTGGTTCATCGCCGCCATGGCAATCGCCGGCGTCACCACCGGGATGATGAACTACTTCCTCCCCGCGGTGGGCATCCGCTTCTTTGCCATCGTCCGCACCGGCGGCCGCTATGGCGAGCGGCTGCTGAGCCACGAGGCCACCTTCCGCCTCCTGGCCGGCCTGCGCCTCTGGTTGTTCCGCAGGCTCGTTCCCCTGTCGCCCGGCCAGCTCCAGTCGCGGCGCGGCGGCGACCTGGCGGGAAGCCTGCAGGCCGATGTCGAGACGCTTCAGCACGCCTATCTTCGCCTCGCTTCGCCGATTGCCGTGGCGCTGGTGTGCGGCGTCGCGGTCGTGTCGGTCGTGGCCGCGCTGCATCCGCCGACGGCTCTGGCGCTCGCCGTGCTGCTGATCGTGGCCGGGGGCATCGTGCCGGCATGGGCGCGTCGCGCCGCCGCGGTACCCGGCGCCGAAGCCGTCGCCGCGCGGGCCGCGCTGCGCGTGGCGACGGTCGATCTCCTGCAGGGGCTGACGGATCTGCGGGCGGCGGGCGCCGTCGAGCGCCAGCTCGCCGCCCTCGACGGGCTGGGCGAGCGGCTGGTCGACGGTCAGTGCCGCGCCTCGAACGCCGGGGTGATGGCGGAGGCGGCGGTCGGTCTCTTCGCCGGTCTGGCCCTGTGGTCGGCCGCGCTGCTGGCTACGGCGAGCGTCGCCGCGGGCGGGCTTCTCCCCGAAATCGCGCCCGCGCTCGTTCCGGCGCTCGCGCTCGCCGCGCTGGCGGCGTTCGAAGCGGTGGCGCCGCTGCCGGCGGCGATGGAACGCTGGGGCGAGGTGAGGGCGGCGGCCCGCCGCATCTTCGATCTCGCCGATCGAACGCCTGCCTTCGTTGCCGAGCCCGACCCGTCGCCCGTGCCGCGGGACGCCAGCCTCGTCTTCTCGTCGGTGCGGTTGCGCTACGCGCCCGATCTGCCGCCCGCCCTGGACGGGCTCGACCTCGCGATTGCCGACGGCCGGCATATCGCGATCCTGGGACCGAGCGGTGCCGGCAAGAGCTCGCTGGGCCGCCTCCTGGTGCGCTTCTGGGACTATGACGGCGAGATCCGGCTGGGCGGGCACGATCTGCGCCGCTATCGGCCGGACGATCTGCGCCGCCTGGTCGGCATCGCCACGCAGGACGCGCAGCTCTTCAACGGCTCGGTCCGCGACAATCTCCTGATGGCGGCGCCGGAAGCCGACGCCGCGGCGATGGACCGGGCGCTCGAGGTCGTGCAGCTCGCCGGGTTCGTGCGCGACCTGCCCGACGGGATCGACAGCTGGATCGGCGAGGCGGGTGCGCGCCTCTCGGCTGGCCAGGCCCGCCGGCTCGTCCTGGCGCGCGCGCTCCTTCGCGATCCCCGTATCCTGATCCTCGACGAGCCCACCGAAAATCTCGACGCCGCCACCGCGCGCCGGCTCATCGCCTCCCTGCGCGCCGCCACGCAAGGCCGCACCGTCATCCTGATCACCCACGACCCGCGCGCGGCCGCCCAGTTCACCGACGAGATCGTTCAGATGGAGAGCGGGCGGATCGTGAGGTGAGATCGCGTTCTACCAGATGGCATTGCGGCGAGATCGGTCGTTCGGTGTCGGTTGAAAATCATTGATCGCTTTCGCAAGATCACCCGATGACACAGCATGGCCGGCTGCGGACAAAGGAAGAGCTTGGACTTCCGAAATGGGTCCCGGCAGTCGAGGGATCGCTCGACGATCCGCCGATCGTGCTGCGGCAAGACCGGCTCAAGTTCTGGCTGCTGTGCCTGGGATGCCTCTGCTTCTTGGGCATGGCCTGGGTCCTGCCGCCGGAACGCCGGACCTTCACGATCGACTTCGGCATGTGGCTGTTCGGATCCGGTGCCGCGTTCTCTGCCCTGCTGGCGATGTTTCCGGCGGTCCTGATCCTCGATCCGGCGGGCCTCACCATTCGCTCGCTCTTCAGGACCCGCGAGAGCCCGTGGAGCGATTTCGACGGCTTCCGTGAGGTCTCGATGCGAGGAGCGCGGATCGTGGTCGGCGTTCCCTCGGCCGCGTATCGCGCGAGATCGGGATGGCGACGCTTCCTTGCTCCAGACCTGGGCGTCCTTTGGGAAGTGCCGACTCAGCGCGTCGTCGACGTGCTGAATGAGGCACGGGCGCGATGGGGGCCGGCGTCGTGACAAGAATCTCCGTGCTCGTTGGAGGTCGATATCTCGCTGCAGGTATGATCGGGGCTGCGTGCGTGTTGTTCAGCACCGCCGTCGTGGCGGAAGATCGCCCCTCCTTGCCATCGAGAGTTCCGCTTTCGGCACAGCTGACCGCCATGTTCGGCCTCGTGGCCGGTTGCGCGATAGTCCTCGGCGCGGTCTACTTCCTGAGGGCAATCCTCCGGTTCGTCCGGTCGCAGCAGCAGCGTGCGCCCGGCAGTACCTGGCGCGGGACTTTCAACACCAGTGAATATTCGCAGGAGGGCCGCGTCCTTCTCGCCAACTCTCTCAAGGACATTGGCAAGTGCGGTTGGATGGTGGCTCTTGCGGCCGGGGCGATCATGGGCCTGAATCGTCAATAGCGAGCTACAGCTCATTGCGCGGACATGCGATGCGCTCGCATCAAGTTTTTCCCGCCCATTCAGTAAGCGGCCTCCAGCAACTGCTGCGCCGCGGCGATGCGGTCGCTGTCGGATCGGACGCCGGCGTTGGCGTTGAAGTTCTTCACCGTCAGGCCGGCGATGACGGGGATCGCCGATCGCGGGATGTTCATCTCGCTGAGACGGATCGGCATGCCCACGCGGCGGTACAGCCGTTCCAGCTCATCGGCGATGGCCGGCCGGAGGGGCTGGGTGCTGCCACCGAGGCCGAGGGCTTCGGCGACGACCTGCGCCGCGGCCGCGTCGTCATCCTTTTCCAACCGGATCCTGGTGGCGTGGATGGTTGAGATCGACTCGCCCTGGCCGACATGCGGGAACTGGACGTGCAGGGCGGTGGAGACGGCATAGTCGCCGCCGAAGGAAGAACTGGCCGTCAGGCGGGCGCCATCGTCCTCGGCGCGGTTCTGCAGGAAGGCGGCGATGCAGAGATCGGCCCGCGAGGCCGCATCGTCGCGATTCTCGGCGAGGCCCGTATAGGCGCGAAAGGCGAGACGGAAGGCCTGGAGGCGGTCGCCTTCGACCAGCGGATTGGATTCGGGCGCGGCGATGGAGCCGACGAGACCGGCGAAGACCGTGGTGGCGGTCGAGCGGTGGCTGGAAGAAGGCGTCGTCATCAGCACGTCGTGGTCCAGCAGGATGGCCTGCGGCCGGGTCTTGGGATCGAAGAACTCCATCCGGTGATCCAGCTCGTCGTTCTTCAGTCCCGTTCCCGCGCGGTTCATGGCGCTGGTGGGCGTGGTCGGAATGTTGACGATGGGAAGCTTCGGCGCGTTCAGCCGCGGACTGTAGGCCGGCTTGCCGGCCGGGTACTGCGTCATGAGTTCGAACGGATCGCGATCCTCGCCGAGGAAGATGGCGACCGCCCGCGTGGCGACCAGCACGCTTCCGCCGCCGACGGCGATGAGCAGATCGGCCTTCGCCTCGCGCGCGGCGTCCGTCGCGGCGCAGACGTTGGGATAGGGGCAGTCCTTTTCGATCCGGTCGAAGACGCCGGCGTAGGTCGGTCCCAGCGCCTTCTCGATGCGGCGAACCGTGTCGGTTCGCGCGTTGATCGACGGCGAGCAGATGACGAAGGCGCGCTTGGCGCCGGCGCGGGCGGCGACCTCCTTGAGGGAACCCTCGAGGACGTTCGTTCCGCAGTACAGACGCCAGC
>JBKBLH010000005.1:0-252328 GCA_046296475.1 Reyranella sp. | reverse complement strand
CGATGAACCAAGAAGCGCCGCCGCCCGCCCCGATGTAGAAGCCCTCTTGGGCATTGATCGCCTGGGCTCCAGCCACGCTCGGCAGCAGCAGTCCCAGACCCAGCAGAGCCAAACCAGCTTTATTCATGGGAACCCCTCGAAGTTAAGGAAAACCAAAAATAGTAATACACGACGAGGTAGCATTCGCATACCCGTCCCGGCCGTCGTTGCAGCCATATGTGTCCTCGGCGCCACAGGGGAGATTTTGGATGGGGCACGCTTGGTAAGCCCAACTCGCTATCGCCCCGTTGCAGCTCGCCCATGGGTGCCGTAGGCTTTTTTGGCCGCTGGAACTAAGAGCCCTGGCGGCGCCAATCTTTGCCCCACCGTAGCCCCTCGCTGCGAGTGGGGCTTTCTTTGGCTCAGACGCCATTCGGGTGGCTACTCGTAGCCGTAGTGCGCTGTGCCCATGAATTGACCCTCACGCACTTGGCTGATGATCGCCCCCGAGGCGCACGCCGCAGGCTCGGAAGTGGCACCAGGCGGCTTCAGTCTGGTCCATATTCTGGTCATTGTATTCTTGGGTATTGTCGGCTGCCACCGCCATCCACCCTTGGAACGACAGTCTCGCCCGGTTCGGTGGGCCTCTCGGAAGCCCAATAGCCACGCGCATCCAGTATTGGACCTGTCGACCGGCCTCCGCGCCGGATGGGCCGAACGGCGCTCTTCCAGCATCATTCTCTCCAAGGCCCGTTCCTGCCGGGGCGCTCATGGCGCCCCTCGCTGCCTCCTGGAGCCAGACCCCAGCCATGCCTTCCACGATCATCGACGATCTCTCCGATCCTGCCGGCCTGTCGGCGCTGGGCACACGCTGGCAGCAGGTCACCGACCAGGTGATGGGCGGCGTGTCGCGGGGCACGCTGACCCGGGAGACGGTGGCGGGACGCCCGGCGCTGGCGATGCGCGGCGGCATGCGGCTGGAAAACAGCCCGAATGGCAGAGCCTGCGGTTGCCCTTCGCGGATTTCGGGGCCTATCGCGCCGAGGCGCCGCTCGATCTGTCGTGTCTGCGCCGGCTGGGTGTCGTGGCCATCGGACGCGCTTTCACGGCCGACCTCGCCGTGGGCGGGGTTCGCTTCTACGGCTGAGCGCTGCGGCGAGCGATTGGCGGCCGCTTCCCTGTCCGGGCGCCATCCATCCTTGGCCTCGGGGTCGGGATGATCTGGTAGGATTACCAGGTCAGGACAGGAGACTTTGGCGCGGCCGTGCGCGACAGTCGGTGCCGGCATGGGCGAGAATAACAAGAACACGGCGCACTCGTTCCGGCATGTGCTGCGGACCAGTCCGATGGATTTCTGGCGCCTGTGGTATGTCGGCTTCGTCAACACCACCGTGCGCTGGCTGGAAACGGTTGCCATGGGCATCGTCGTCTATCAGCAGACCGGCTCCGCGCTGGTCGTCGCCATGATCACCATGCTCCGACTGGTCCCGATGGGCCTGTTCGGCGCCTTCCTCGGGGCCTTCGCCGAACGGTTCGACCGCCGCCTGACCCTGGCCGGCATCGTCGGCCTCATGATGGTCACCTCGGTCCTGCTCTCCGTCGTGGCTTTCTGGGGAGTCCTGGAAGTCTGGCACCTCGCCGTCGCCAGTTTCATCAACGGCTGCGGCTGGGCCACCGACAATCCGCTCCGGCGCGTGATGATGGGTGAAGTCATGGGCCGCGATCGCATGGCCATCGCCATGGCGCTCGATGTCGGCGCTGGCAATGTGAGCCGCATGGTAGGGCCCGCCGTCGGCGGCCTGCTGCTGGCGGGCGTCGGCATCGAAGGCGCCTTCCTGCTCGGCGTGGCACTGTACGCGTCGGCCGTCGCCGCCACCTTGATGGTGCACAGCCACATCCCGTCCTCGCCCGGTGCGGGGGCCGTGCTCGCCCGCACCTGGGAGGGCGTGGCGCTCATCTTTTCCGACCGCCGCCTCGGCGCGATCATGGCGGTCACCGTCATCTACAATGTCTTCGCCTGGCCCTTCACCAGCATGATCCCGGTGATCGGCGCCGACCGGCTGCTGCTCGGCCCCGAGGGCGTCGGCCTGCTCACCAGCATCGACGGCGTCGGCGCCTTCGTTGGTTGCTTCCTGCTGGCGCTGTGGCTGACGCCGGGCTGGCATGCCCGCGCCTATGTCGGCGGCACGGCCGCCTACCTGGTCGGGCTGATCTGCTTTGCGGCGGCGCCCACGCCGCTGCTGGCGGGTGTGGCGTTGCTGGTGACCGGCCTTGCCGGCGCCACCTTCGCCACCCTGCAGGCCACGCTCGTCTACCTCGCGGCGCCGATCGAAATGCGCTCGCGCATCCTGGGTGTGCTCTCGGTCTGCATCGGCACCGGCCCGATCGGTTTCGTCTGGCTGGGCTGGTTCGCGGATGTCGTCGGAGCGCCTGAGGCCACGGCGATCACCGGCGTGATGGGCCTGTTGGCGCTCGCCGCGACCTGGCCGCTTTGGCGGAGGATTTGAGAAGGACTTTCGTCAGATCGCGATGGGTTTGCGTCTGCGCAGAGAGCGTTGGTTGCCGGGTTCTCTCCCTCCGCCAGTTCCCCGCTACCCGGCGCAATGATAGGCTTTGGGCCGTTCCACGGGTTCACCCGTGGCAATGGCGAACAAGTTGGGGGAAACATGGTGCGCAGCTTCTTCGCGGCCCTTGCCGGCGCCGCGATCCTGGTCGGCTTGCCCGCACAGGCGCAGACGATCGGGGTGAGCTGGTCGAACTTCCAGGAAGAACGCTGGAAGACCGACGAAGCAGCCATCAAGGCAGCGATCGCGGCCGCCGGCGGCACCTACGTCTCGGCCGACGCGCAGAGTTCGGCCGCTAAGCAGTTGACCGACATCGAGGCGCTGATTGCGCGCGGCGCCAAGGCGTTGATCGTGCTGGCGCAGGACGCCAACGCCATCCGCCCCGCGATCGAGAAGGCGCTCAACGAGGGCATCCCGGTGATCGGCTACGACCGGCTGATCGAGATGAAGGACGTGCTCTACATCACCTTCGACAACAAGGAAGTCGGGCGCATTCAGGCCCGTGAAGTCGCCAAGGCGAAGCCCGAAGGCAATTACGTCTTCATCAAGGGCTCGTCGTCGGATCCCAACGCCGACTTTCTCTATGCCGGCCAGCGCGAAGTGCTGGAGACCGCGATCAAGGGCGGCAAGATCAAGGTGGTCGGTGACGCCTATACCGATGGATGGCTGCCGGCCAACGCCCAGCGCAACATGGAGCAGTTCCTCACCGCCAACCGCAACAAGGTCGACGCGGTCGTGGCTTCGAACGACGGCACGGCCGGCGGTGCGATCGCGGCGCTGGCCGCGCAGGGCCTGGCGGGCACCGTGCCGGTGTCGGGCCAGGACGGCGATCACGCGGCCCTGAACCGCGTGGCGCTCGGCACCCAGACCGTGAGCGTCTGGAAGGACGCCCGCGTGCTCGGCAAGTCGGCGGGCGAGGCGGCGATGAAGCTCGCCAAGGGCACCAGGCTCTCCGGCCTGCCGGGCACCGTCACCTGGGGCGATGGCCCGCGCAAGGTGGCGATGACTTCGATCCTGCTCACGCCCGTGCCGATCACCAGGGACAATCTCGATGTGGTCATCCAGGGCGGCTGGGTCGGCAAGGACGTGGTTTGCCGCGGCGTGAAGCCCGGTAGCGTCAAGGTCTGCAACTGAGGTTTCTCCGCGCCACCGAGATCGACGCGCGCCTGGTCGGCATGCTGGCCGCGCTGGCGTCGATCTGGGTCGGCGTCGACATCCTTTCCGGCGGCGCCTTCCTCACGCCGCGCAATCTCTGGAACCTCTCCGTCCAGACCGCGTCGGTCATGGTCATGGCGACCGGCATGGTGTTGGTGATCGTCGCGCGCCATATCGACCTGTCGGTCGGCTCCGTCCTGGGCGTCGTCGGCATGGTGATGGGCGTGACCCAGACCGAGTTGCTGCCGCGCCTCATGGGCTACGACAGCCCGTTCATCTGGATCCTGGCGCTCGGCGCCGGCGTGGCGGTCGGCGCCGCCATCGGGTTGCTGCATGGCGTCATCATCGCCTATCTCGGCGTGCCGGCCTTCATCGTCACGCTGGGCGGCCTTCTGGTGTGGCGCGGCTGCGCCTGGTGGATCACCTCCGGCCGCACCGTGGCGCCGATGGACGATGCCTTCCGCCGCATGGGCGGGGGCGTCGAGGGCGCGATCGGCTCGACCTGGACCTGGGCGGTGGGCGGGCTCGCCGTCGCCGCCATCGTCTGGCGCGCCCTCCATGCCCGTCGGCGCCGCCAGCAGGTCGGCTTCGCGGTGCGCCCGGTATGGGCGGAAGTCGTGGTGGCCGGGCTCGCCTGCGCCGCCGTGCTGGCGGTCGTGCTGGTCGCCAACAGCTATGACCTGCCGCCGCGCGTCGCCGAGCGGATCGCCGCCGCGCGCGGCCTCGTGGTGCCGCCGGAAGGCCTGTCGATCGCGCACGGCCTCGCCGTGCCGGTGCTGATCGCGATCGGCGCCGGCCTCGTCGTCACCTTCCTGGCCCGGCGCACGCGCTTTGGCCGCTACGTCTTCGCGCTGGGCGGCAATCCCGAGGCTGCCGAGCTGTCGGGCGTCGACACGCGGCGCATCACGGTGCTCGTGTTCGTCCTGATGGGCGTGCTGTGCGCCGTTGCCGCCGCGATCTCGACCGCGCGCCTCAATGCGGCGACGAACGCGCAGGGCACGCTCGACGAGCTCTACGTCATCGCCGCGACCGTGATCGGCGGCACGTCGCTCGGCGGCGGCCTCGGCACGGTCGCCGGCGCCATGCTGGGCGCGCTGGTGATGCAGAGCCTGCAGTCGGGCATGGTGCTGATGGGGCTCGACACGCCCCTGCAGAACATCGTCGTCGGTCTGGTCCTGGTCGTCGCGGTATGGCTCGATCGGCTCTACCGCTCGCGCACCCTGAAGGGCGCGGCATGAGTGCGGCGCAGCCGCTCGTCGCGATGCGCGGCATGAGCATCGCCTTCGGCGGCATCCGTGCGGTCGACGACGTATCGCTCGATCTCCATGCCGGCGAGGTGGTGGGCCTGCTCGGCCACAACGGCGCCGGCAAGTCGACCTTCATCAAGATGCTGTCGGGCGCCTATCGCCCCGATGCGGGCGAGATCCGCATCGATGGGCAGGCCGTCACGATCAACAGCCCGCGCGATGCGCGTCGCCACGGCATCGAGACGATCTACCAGACGCTGGCGCTGGCCGACAATCTGGACGCCGCCGCCAACCTGTTCCTCGGCCGTGAGCTCAGGACCGCCTGGGGCACGCTCGACGACGTCGCCATGGAGGCCGAGACGCGCCAGGTGATGGCGCGCCTCAATCCGCACTTCGTCAAGTTCAAGGAACCCGTGCGCGCCCTCTCGGGCGGCCAGCGCCAGGCGGTGGCCATCGCCCGGGCCATCCACTTCAACGCCCGCATCCTGATCATGGACGAGCCGACCGCAGCGCTCGGGCCGCAGGAAACGAAGCAGGTCGCCGATCTCATCCTCCAGCTCAAGCGCGAGGGGATCGGCATCTTCCTCATCAGCCACGACATCCACGACGTCTTCGATCTGGCCGATCGCGTGGCGGTGATGAAGAACGGCAGGATGGTCGGCACCGCGCCGACGCGTGCCGTGACCAAGGATCAGGTGCTCGAGATGATCATCCTCGGCACCAGACCCTCGATTGGGTAGAGCCTGCCGGGCGGCGCTCCAGGCTCGAGGCGCGCCGCCGCTGCGTCGAGAGCGCCGAACGGCTCACGGGCTCAGGAACTGACCATCGGCGATGGCGGACGGCTTCCCGACGACCAGCATGATGCGCTGACCGCGCGCGGTCTGGCCTCGTGCCACGAAGCTGTCGCGCCGGTCACCGGCCTTCCGCTCGTAGGTCCCGTTGCCGCCGAAAGAGCCATTGAAGCACGTGAGCGAGAACTTTCCGGTGCGCGGAGAGTCGGCGGTGAAGGTGCCGCTGCACACCTGTTCTCCGGCTTCGTTGGCGACCGTGAACGAGACCGATGAATCGCGCCCCAGCACGCCACCGTAGCGGGCGACTCCCTTCAGCTGCCTGACATTGCTGATGTCGTCCCGATAGACGAGGGTGATGGGACCGGGACGACTGACGGCCGATTGCTGGGCGATCGAGGGACGAGGCGACAGGTCAAGGGCCAGCCCCACGGCCACGCCGATCGCCACGCCAAGTGCTCTGACGCTACAGGTCACGGGCCCGGTCCTGGCATTCGCCGATGCGCACGCTCGATTGCATCGGTCGGATTGTTGCGCACGTTACCGACGCCAGCAACCGCTCGGCTGCATCTCTCCGCGAACGCGAAGCAGATCGGCGCGCCACACACCTGTCCGTGCCAGGCCTTTATTTCTTCCTGCCGCGCCTGGTCGTCGCCGGCGGCTTCAGCGCGGCCGCCAGCGCCGCCACGCCGACGCCCAGCGCCTCGCGATGCGACTCGTCGAGGAAATCGTGCGCCATCAGCCCCTGGCCGATCTCCTTCAGCATGTCGGCCAGCAGGTAGTAGTGCAGGTGGACGGTGATCTCGCGCCGCTCCTCGCCGGTGCGCACGAGGCGCAGCATCACCTCGTCGGGCTCGACCTTCACGTCGAACGACGCCTCCCGCCCGAACGACCCCATGTAGGTCTTGTCGGGGAAATCGACCGAAACCTCTGCCTTGTCGGAAATGGACTTCATTGCGGGCCGCCTGCCTCCTATGCCGGACCCGAGCCTAGAGGATGCAGCGCCGAAACATTTGACATGGCGCAAGTGCGGCCCCGCCTTCGTTTGAGCCGGCGTTCTCCCCGGTCGCCGCGGACCCAGGAAGAGATCGAGGGCGGCGGGGACTTCAGGGTAGACTTCCTGACCGGGCCGGTTCATCTCGCCCTGGCGTGATCCCATGGGTCGATCACCCCAATGCCACAGCCTTCATAGTCTCCGGTGTTCCGGGTCGCCACGCTGGCGCCATGGGCGCGCGCGATCGCGGCGATCTGGCAGACGAACTGGCTGATGGGGCGGCCGGCGGCGCGGCGCTCGGCGGCGATGGCGGCATAGGCGCTTGCGGCTTCGCGGTCGAAGGGCAGGATCCGGTCGCGAAAATCTTCGTCCAGAATGTCGTCGATGGCGGCGCCGATCGTGGTGCGGCGGCGACCGGCGGGAAGGATCGCCACGCCGTAGCGCAGTTCTGCCTCGCCCACGCTCGTGAAGTAGACGCTCGCGCCATCCTGGGCGGCGAGCCACGCCTCGACTCGGGGCGCCGGGTTCGGTCGCAGCAGTTCGGACAGCACGTTCGTATCGAGGACGATCATGCGCGCCTTCCCGAGAGACGGGGCGGGGCACGCATCCTGTCTCGTGGCGGCAGATCGAGCTCCACGCCGCCCAGCGGCGCCACCCGCGAACGAATGGCGGCGGCCAGATTTCGGGGCGGGGCGGTTTCGGTCACGACCAGGCGCAGGATGGCCCGTGCCTCCTCTTCCATGGAACGCCCGTTTTCGGCGGCGCGGATGCGAAGGCGACGCTTCAGGTCGTCCCCGAGGTTGCGGATCGTGATACTGGCCATGAGGTCCCCTCGAATCCTGCAATATTAAGCATTGATCGCAGTGCAATCAAACGACCGGCGGTCCAGGACTCCTGTTCGGCCCCGTCTGTCCACAACAGTGAATATGCCTGTGACCATGAACGTCATTGTTCGTTGTATTCTGTGCAGATCAGACGCGAGGGTGCATGGCACGGGCAAAGACGAAGCGAAAGACCGCCGGCCGCCGGACCAGGGCCAGATCCGCCGGCGCTCCGCCGGTTTCGAAGTCCGACCTGGACGCGCTGCTGGCCTCGTTCACGCGGCTGCTGGAGGACGAAGACGAGGGCGACGAGGCGCTCGATCTTGCCCAGGAAAAGGCCTTCGAGGCGATGGAGGCGCCGCGGGCCGAAGAACGGATCGCGCTGGCAAAGGAAGCGCTGGCACTGTCGCCGCTCTGCTCGGACGCCCATCTCGTGCTTGCACGGGAAGCCGCCGATGCCGACGAGGCGCTGGAACTCTACCGGCGAGCCGTCGCCGTCGGCGCAGAAGCGTTGGGCGAGACCGCTTTCCAGGACGACGCCGGTCCGTTCTGGGGGTTGCTCGAGACCCGACCCTACATGCGCGCGCGGCACGAGCTGGCCCTCGCCCTCTGGCGCCGCGGTCACCGCGACGAAGCCGTCGGCCACTATCATGAAATGCTGCGTCTCAATCCCGGCGACAACCAGGGCATCCGCTACCTGTTGATCGACGCCTTGCTCGAACTCGGCCGTGAGACGGACGCCGGCGCGCTCCTGAAGCGCTACAAGAACGATGGTTCGGCTCATTGGACCTGGTCGGCAGCGCTGCTGGAGTTTCGACGCAGCGGAAACAGCGCGCCCGCCAACAAGGCGCTGGCCAGGGCCGTCGAGGCCAACCGTCACGTGGCGGCCTATCTGCTGGGCACAAAGCCGCTTCCGCGTACCTTGCCGGAGTACATCGGCATGGGCGACGAGAGCGAGGCCGTCTACTATGTCCATTCCGCTGCCGGCGCCTGGGATGCCGCGCCGGATGCGAAGGCCTGGGTGGCCGATGCTCCGGTGATCGCCCTCGGGCAGCGCGACGATCCCCAGGACGCCGAACTTGACTACGAACCGGATCCCGATCGCATCGACCAGGCCGTTCTCGCCCTGCTCCTGCACGGCCTGCATGACGAGGGGCGCGCTTGGAAGACTTTCGATTGGGACGCGCTCGACCGGCTGCATGCCAGGGGCCTCATCTCCAACCCGGCGAGCCGCGCCAAGTCGGTCGTCTTCACCGAGGAAGGACTCGAGACGGCGCTGCAAGCGCATCGCGAGCTTTTTGCAAAGAAGCCACCGAATTCTCGATAGCACGACGACGCCGGACCGAGCGGTCTTCGCCATCCGCACGGCACCGGTCCGCCGGCCTCGGCGGTGAAATCAACCGCTGCGCCAAAGTCGGGGGTCATCTTCCCCGACGAGGCGGCCATCACCCGCCTTGCTTGCGCCGGGACAGTTCGCGGTAGAGCGCTTCACGCGTGACACCGAGTTCCGCCGCCACTTCCTGCCAGCGACCTTTGTCGGGCAGTCGATTCCCCTCGGCGAGCCAGGTGGCCAGCCGGTCCGCGACACGCGGCAGGGACCGGATTTCAGCCCGGAGGCGCGCTGCCTGGACTGCCTGCGCGAGGTTCTTCGCCCAGGTGTCCGCAAGATCGGGAGCCGACTTCAGCCGCATCCGGAAAGCGCGGCGCGGCAGAACCGCCGCCGCACACGGCCCGCAAGCGACCGCATCGCAGTGATAGAAGTCCGACCAGGCCGAGGCCTCGGCGAGGACCTGCCCAGGGCCGGCACGCTGCAGGATCATCCTCAGCCCGTGGCCCGTATGACGGACGAGTTCGGCGTGACCGGAGCGCAGCAGGATCATCGACACCACCGCATCGCCGGCGCGGAACAGGGCCTCCCCGGCAGCGAAATCGCGCAAGCCGGCACCGGCAAACAGCCGCTCGAAATTTCCAGACATGATTACGATCATATGCGGTGTAGTCGGCATATGCGACAGCGGGCGAAGTACCTCGGGAGCCTCGCGATGATCCGTCTTGCACTCGCACTTTGCGCCATGGTCCTGCCCGTCGGGGCAGCCGCCCAGCCACACGGCCATTCCCCGTACGCGGGAAAGGAATCCCGCGAGATCAAGAGCCTGTCCGAGACCGACCTCGACGACCTGCGGGCTGGCCGCGGATGGGGCCTCGCCCTTGCCGCCGAACTGAACGGCGTGCCGGGGCCGGCGCATCTCCTGGAATTGAAGGAGCAGATCGGCCTCGCACCCGCACAGGTGACGGTGCTGAAAGCGTTGTTCGCTCAGATGCAGGCCGAGGCACAGGCGGCGGGGAGGCGCTTCATTGTGGCCGAAGCGGCGATCGAGGCTGCTTTTCGCGACAGAAACCTGACCTCGGATCGGCTGCGTGAGCTGATCGCCGCCTCGGCCGAGGCCCGCGCGCAACTGCGCTTTGTCCATTTGGTCCGGCATCTGGAGACGCTGCCCGTGCTGACCCCCGAGCAGATCGACCGCTACAACGTCCTGCGCGGCTACGGCGCGGGCGACCCGTGCAGGAGCGTGCCCGCCGGACGCGACCCGGCGATGTGGCGCCGCCACAACAACTGCAAATAACGCCGGGGTGCGGGCCGCGTTCGGTGTAGGTTTGCGCGGAAGAGGACACGCCTGGAAGTAGCGGCGCCTCGAAGGACGCGACCCATGCTGAAAGTCCCCCCGCGGCACGAGTTGGCGATCGCCGCCGCCTGCGTCGCCCTCAACCTGGCGGTCGGCAAGATCGCCAGCCTGCTCTCCCTGCCGCTGCCTCTGGACACGATCGGCAGTGTGACCGGAGCGGCACTCCTTCCCCCCGCGCTTGCCATCGCGGTCGGCGCCGTCACGGCCGCGCTCGGCTGGGCGGTCGTCAGTCCGGTGTATCCGGATTACATCGGCACCCAGATCTCGGTGGTGATTGCTGCGCTCGCGGTCATGCGGTCCATCGGCTTCGATCGACCGTGGAAGGCCATCATCCTCGGAGTGTCGGTCGCGATGGTGGCGGCACTGGTTTCGGCAATTGCGGCCATCGATGCCGTTCCCGTCGGCTCCGGTCGCAGTCCCTGGAGCACCGCGACGATCGGTGGATTGCCGATCGAGGTCGCCGACAAGCTGGTCGTTGCGCTGGTTGCCTGGGCTCTCGTCCGCAGGCGGCTACGCGGCAGCGCGTAGTCCGGCAGGGCGCGACGGGTTCAGACCGCCGCCTGGCCGTAGTACAGGGTGACGGCGTGCTTCGCCTCGGCGAAGAACAGCCAGCGCTCGACGAAGACGCCGGCCGTTCCCAGGATCGCGGCGGCGAAGGTCGCGGCGATGGCGGGCCAGCCGGGGGCGAGGAAGGGGACCAGCGACAGCAGGAAGGGCAGGCCGAAGCCCAGCGCGATCGCGATGCGCCGCAGCTTGGCGGCATGCTTGCGGGCGATGCTGAAGCCCATCTCCTTCAGCAGATAGTTCTCGGAGGTGTGCGGCGCCTCGAACAGACGCACCTTGCCCAGGCGACCGAGGCCGGTCGCGCTGCCGGCGGTGCTGGTGGCGGGGGCCTCGTCGATGAAGCGCCAGTAGCCGAGCTTCAGGACCGCGGCGAGCGCGATCACGACAGGCACCAGCACGGTCATCAGCCCGCCGAGTTGCGGCGGCGCGCCGAAGGCCTGCCACAGGGCGGCGAGCCAGAGGAGGCCGCTCATCAGGGCGAGCGCCAGGTAGTTCGGCACCACCCAGCCATTGTGCCAGCGCGGCACCGGCTTCAGCGACCGGTAGATCATCGCCGTGCAGTAGACCGTGGCGATGGCGCCGAGCGCCGCCAGCACGCCCGCGGCCTTGGAGACGTTGCCGAGGAACACCCAGCCGATGCCGAAGAGACCGGCCGGCAGATAGGTCGCGACGGCGGCGACGCCCTCGCGCGACAGCCACGACGACCGCCACTGCGAGAAGGCCCGCCAGGCGCGCTGCTTCTGCCCGAGATGGAACGTCGAGGAGAGCAGGCCGGCGGTGATGGCGGCCAGGGCCAGGCCCAGCGCCACCAGTCCGAACCGCGGATCGGCCGGCAGCAGGCCGAACGGCGCCAGGACGCCGAGCAGGGTCAGGAGCCCGTAGCCGGCGCCTGAGGCGGTGGTGAAGAAAATCACCGACAGCGAGGGATGCACGTCGTCTCCGAAAGATCAGTTTGTTCGTTCTGCCGACAGGAGCCGGTCGAGCCATCCCAGCAGGCCGCCGGCGGCCGCCGGTTGCGCGGGCTCGAGCCGGGCCGGCGCACCGGTGCAGCCCTGCGCCTGCTGTCGCGGGCGCGGCGGCAGGTACTTGTTGGTGGGCGCATAGCCCAGCTCTTCCATCAGGTTGAAGCCTTCGCGCTCGGCCACCAGCTTCGAGACGGCGGAGTTGGGATCGCCGAGATCGCCGAAATGGCGCGCCGAGGCCGGGCAGGTGGCGACACAGGCCGGCACGCGATCCTCGGGATCGAAGGTCTCGTTGTAGATGCGATCGATGCAGAGCGTGCACTTCTTCATGACGCCGGCATCTTCGTCGAATTCGCGGGCGCCATAGGGGCAGGCCCAGGAGCAGAGCTTGCAGCCGATGCAGAGGTCCTCGTTGACGAGGACGATGCCGTCGGCGGCGCGCTTGAACGAGGCGCCGGTCGGACACACGGTCACGCAGGCAGGCTCGGCGCAATGCAGGCAGGAGCGCGGGAAATGGACGGTGCGGCCGGCCGCGCCCTCGCCGACCTCGTAGGTGTGTACGCGGTTGAACCAGACGCCGTCGGGCTTGGCCCCGTACGGCGCGAGGTCGGTCAGCGGCGCGGCGACACCGCCGCTGTTCCACTCCTTGCAGTTCACGGCGCAGGCATGACAGCCGACGCAGATGTCGAGATCGATGACGAGGCCCAGTCGCTTGTTCGTGGGCGCGGCAGGCAGGCTCGTCACTTGACCTCTCCATTGGCCGCCGCCCTGAAGCCGGCGCCGTAGCGCAGCACGTCGGGACGTTGCGGCAGATTGGGCGGCACCGGCAGGGTGGCGAACTGCGGCTCGCTCACGCCTTCCTCCGCAGGCACCTTCTCGATGCGGACGCGCAGGTCGTACCACGCGGCCTGGCCGGTCACCGGATCGGAATTGCCGTAGCGATGGCCGTCGCCGCGGTCGGGCAGCAGCTCGGAGATGACGTGATTGAGCAGGAAGCCCTTCTGGGACTCCGCCGTTTTCGGTTCGAGGTTCCAGGCGCCGGACCGCTTGCCGATGGCGTTCCACGTCCAGACCGTATGCGGATTGACGCCGTCCATCAGCTTGGCCTGGACCTTGATGCGCCCGTGATGGCTGGTGACGGCGACCCAGTCGCCCTCGGCGATGCCGAGCCTCGCCGCCGTCGCGTGATGGATGTGAAGGCGATTGTCGCCGTGGATCTGGCGCAGCCAGGCGTTCTGCGAGCCCCAGGCGTGATACATCGCCATCGGCCGCTGCGTGATCGCGTGCATCGGGAAGGCGTCGCGCGCGACCTCGGCCTCCTCGAACGGCATGTACCAGAGCGGTAAGGGATCGAAGTAGGTCCTGATGCGCGGGCGATGCTCGTCCGGCGGCTGGACTTCGCCATGCCCGTCCGCGGCGAGGCGGAACTTCTGCAGGATCTCGCTGTAGAGCTGCAGGACGATGGGTTCCGGCTTGTCGATCAGGCCCATGCCGACCGCCCAGTCGAGATAGGCGCGGTTGGCATGCTTGAAGTAGCGCGCGTCGGCCGGAACCTCGTGCCGCCAGAAACACTTGTTGGCGATGTAGGCGTCGAGCTGACCCTCGTTGACCGCGCCGATGCCGTGCTTGTCGCCGGCCGCGCCGCGCCAGCCGGCCAGGCTGCCGATGCCGGGCTTGCGCTCGTGATGCACGATGTAGTCGGGATAGCCGCCGGGATAGCGCGGGCTGCCATCCTCCTTGATGAGGCCGGGCAGGCCGAGACGGGCGCCCAGGTCGATCAGCACGTCCTGGAACGGACGCACGTCGCGGTCGGGCGCGACCACGGGCTGGCGGATCGAATCGGCGACGCCGTCGGCATCGCAGATCGGCCGGTCGAGCAGCGAGATGCAGTCCCAGCGCTCGAGATAGGTCGTGTCGGGCAGGATCAGGTCGGCATAGGCCACCATCTCGCTGGCATAGGCGTCGCAATAGATGATGCGCGGGATCCTGTAGTCACCGGTCTCCGGATCCTTGTCGGTCAGCATCTCGATGGTGCCGGCCGTGTTCATCGACGAGTTCCAGCTCATGTTCGCCATGAACATGAACAGCGTGTCGATCTTGTACGGATTGCCCGCCCAGGCATTGCGGATGACCTGGTGCATCATGCCGTGGGCGGCCAGCGGCGCCTCCCACGAGAAAGCCCTGTCGAGCCGCCGCGGCGTGCCGTCGGCCTCGACCAGCAGCTCCTGCGGCGATGTCGGGAAGCCGAGCGGCGGGCCGGGCATCGGCTTGCCGGGCTGGACGTCGGCGGCGCGGCCGGTCGGCTTCACGCCGGGGGGCGTGGGCCGCGGGAAGGGCGGCTTGTAGCGGAAGCTGCCCGGCGAATCGACGGCGCCCAGCATCATCTGCAGGACGTGGATGGCGCGGCAGGTATGGAAGCCGTTGGAATGGGCGGAGATGCCGCGCATCGCATGCATCGCGACCGGCCGGCCGATCATCCTGTCGTGCTGCCGCCCGGCCCAGTCGGTCCAGGGCTGCTCGATCACGACGGTCTGTTCGAAGGCGGCATGCGCCAGTTCGGCGGCGATGCGCCGGATGGTGTCGGCATCGATGCCGGTCTCGGCGGCCACCGCGTCGGCCGCGTATTGCGGCTCGAGGCAGCGGGTGGCGACGAGATGGAAGGCCGGCACCGCGGCGCGCCCGTCGGCCAGGAAGACCTTGCCGGTCAACTGCGGCCTGGCATCGATCCGGTTGGCGCCGGTGACCGTCTGGGTCGCGCTGTCGAACACCAGCGGCTGGCCCGCGGCGTCACGGGCGAACAGGCCGTGATCGGCGGCGCCCTCGTCCTGGATCACGAGCCACGGGGCATTCGTGTAGCGACAGAGATATTCCTCGTCGATCTTGCCGGCGCGCAGCAGTTCCTGGATCAGCGCCAGGATGAACAGCCCGTCGGTTCCCGGCCGGATGCCGATCCATTCGTCGGCGATCGACGAGTAGCCGGTGCGGACCGGATTGACCGACACGAACTTGGCGCCGCCGCGCGTCTTGAGCTTGCCGAGGCCGGCCTTGATCGGATTGGAATCGTGGTCCTCGGCCACGCCAAACATCAGGAAATATCTTGTGTTGTCCCAGTCCGGCTCGCCAAACTCCCAGAACGAGCCGCCGATCGTGTATAGCCCGGCTGCCGCCATATTGACGGAACAGAACCCCCCATGAGCGGCATGGTTCGGCGTGCCGAACTGGCTCGCCCACCAGCCGGTCAGGGCCTGGCTCTGGTCGCGTCCGGTGAAGAAGGCCAGCTTGCGCGGATCGCTCTGCCGGATGGCGCCCAGCCAGTCCGTCGCGACCGCCATGGCCTCGTCCCATTCGATCTCCTGGTATTCGCCGCTGCCGCGCGGCCCGACCCGGCGCAACGGCTTGCGCAGCCGGGCGGGCGAATAGTGGTTCATGATCCCGGCCGAGCCCTTGGCGCAGAGCACGCCCTTGTTCACCGGATGATCGCGATTGCCCTCGATGTAGCGAATGCGGCCGTCCTTGAGATGAACCTTGATGCCGCAGCGGCAGGCGCACATGTAGCAGGTGGTGTGCGTGATCTTGTCGGCGCTGGAAGCGTGGAGGTTCAGGCCCGCTGACTGCTGGTCGTCTATCGCTTCCGCATCCTTCGGCATCATGTTCCTCCCGGAGAAAGGTTAATCTCTGGGTCTGCTTCCAAGAAGGAAATTATTTTTCGGCGCCTCGCATGCGTAGCGAGACGCTTGCGCCCCCGATTTCCCTCTCGACCTGCTCGACAGGCGGAATGCCGTTTGAGCGGTCATTCGCTGGATCGTCTCGTGACGATGCGCCTTCCGGCCGGGCGCGACGGCTTCATCGAGGCTATAACCGAAATAAACGAAACAAACAAAATATCTGTCGGGGAAGGAGGCCTCCCGGTGCGCGGTAGCTCTATACCGCGAGGTCAGTGCGGGACGTGCCAGACGACCACGCTCCGGCCATGCCGCCAGCCGATCGGCGACGTCAGACCTCGAAAATCTCGAAGAGGACCGTTGCGGGCGCCGAATAGGTGGTCAGGGTGCGGTCGTCGGTCGCGACATAGGTGATGGAGTCGAACCCGGTGAACAACGAGGAGAAGGGGACATACAGAAGAATGGCCTCTTCGGAGTAGATGCCCTGCCTGGCGGGTTGTATCCAGAAGATGTCGGGATGGGGGTTGGGCGGCGTCACGGCCCAGGTGAGGTAATCCGGTTGGCGGGGATCGTCGAGGAGGTAAATCGGCCCCGTATTATATGCGTCGAGGAAGCCGAAAGCAGGCAGCGGGTTGATCCCGAGGAAGAACACGTCGCTGTCGATATCCACAGCGATCAGCTTGAACGGGTTGCCGAACGGCGCTGAAGCCGTCCGCAGCGTGAGGTCGAAGACCACCGGCGCGTCGTTGACGCCGGCGACGTCGATGTCGACTGTGGCGCTGACCTCGCGACCGGCGGCGTCGACGGCGGTGTAGGAGAAGCTGGTGGTGCGCGTCTGGCCCGGGGCCAGTTCCTGGAACGGATCGACGCCCTCGACGTGGTCGGGATTGTCCGCGGTGCGGTCCGCAGGGTCCCGCCAGAGGAAGCTCGGGACGGCGTCCGGCGTGGGCGTGTAGGTGAAGTCGGTGACGAAGCCGTCGCCGTCGGTCTCCCAGGCGAGGGCGCCCTCGAGGCCGGTGGTGTCGATGGCGGTGATGCGCAGGCCGCGGCCGCTGTCGTTGGCGAGCAGGTCGGCGGCGGTGAAGTCGAAGGCGGCGTTGCCCCCGCGGCCGGCATCCTCGTCGGTGGCCAGCCTGTCGCCCTGCGCCAGCGCCGCGCGGACGCCGGCGAAGTCGATGCGCTCGATCGCGCGCAGCACGTCGGTGCCCATGTCCCCGTTGGCGAGGTCGATGTCGGTGACGGTGATGCTCCCGTCGGTGTTGCCGTGGAGGCGGTAGCCGCCCTGCGCGCCGGCATAGACGGCGCGGTCCAGTCCGTCGCCGCCGTCGAGACTGTCGTTGCCGGTCCCGCCCACCAGGCGGTCGTCGCCGAGCCCGCCCAGCAGCGTATCGTCGCCCGCGCCGCCGAACAGCAGGTCGTCGCCCTCGCCGCCATCGAGGCGGTTGGCGCCGGCATTGCCGTCGAGCCGGTTGGCCAGCGCGTTGCCGGTGCCGTCGAGGTCGGCGGTGCCCGAGAGGCCGAGCCGCTCGAGTTCCGCGCCCAGCGTCCAGTCGAGCGAGGCGATCACCCGGTCGTATCCGCCGCCCGCGGCCTCCACCGTCACGTCGCCGGCCTCGTCCACGACGTAGGTGTCGTCGCCCGCGCCGCCCGTCATGGTGTCGGCGCCGGTGCCGCCGTAGAGCCGGTCGTTGCCCTCGCCGCCCAGCAGCGTGTCGTGGCCCGCGTTGCCGTAGAGCCAGTCGTTGCCCTCGCCGCCATCGAGGCGGTTGGCGCCGGCATTGCCGTCGAGCCGGTTGGCCAGCGCGTTGCCGGTGCCGTCGAGGTCGGCGATGCCCGACAGGCCGAGCCGCTCGAGTTCCGCGCCCAGCGTCCAGTCGAGCGAGGCGATCACCCGGTCGTACCCGCCGCCCGCGGCCTCCACCGTCACGTCGCCGGCCTCGTCCACGATGTAGGTATCGTCGCCCGCGCCGCCCGCCATCGTGTCGGCGCCGGTGCCGCCGTCCAGCCGGTCCTTGCCCGGCGTGCCGAACAGGGTGTCGTTGCCCTCGCGGCCCAGCAGCACCTCGGCGCCGCTCAGCGTGTCGTCGCCCGGTCCTCCGCGCAGGGTCTCCTTCTTGTTGGTGACCTGGATCCGCACTTCCTGGGTGACGGACAGTCCGGCGGGATCGGTGGCGGTGACCTCGATCACCACCTCGGGCGTCGCCTCGTAGTCGAGCCGGAAGCCGGGGCGCAGCCACAGCACCCTGTCGACCACCTCGAAGCGGGGGTCGGAGACGGCGAAGACATGGGTATCGGCGGGATCGGGATCGGTCACCGCCAGTTCGCCGATCACCGCGCCCGCCGCATTCTCCGCGACCGTGTCGCCAAGGAGGGCGATCGCGGTCGGGGCCGAACCGGTGTCGGTGGGAGGCGGTGGCATGACGGCAATCCCGCGTTGGGTGAGAAGCTCGCCGCGAGACTAGACAAACCGAACCGCAGGTTGAAGCCGCACGTCCCGAAAACCGGCTGCGACCTGACGTCCGGACGTGGGCGCCCCGGCGCGATGACGCGGAGAGGGGCCAGTCGGATTGTCGGACCGGCGATCCAAACGCCGCCAGGCGGTGCCCGTGCGGCGTTTGGACGATGATGTGGCGGACCGGCCGCCGGTCAGGCGTCGCTGGGCGCGAGGCCGAGCGTCTTCACGCGGTACTCTTCCCAGAACTTCATCCAGGCCTCGTCGCCCTGGCCCTTGAACTTCTTCTGGGCGTCGGCCCAGCCGGCCTGGACCTTCTTCAGCCGGGCCATGCGCTGGTCCTGCCAGGCCTGATGCTCGGGCTTCCAGATGCCCTTCTCCTTCAGGTAGCGGATCGACCCTTCGTGCCAGGGCGCGTCGGCCGGCGGCTTGCCGGAGATGTTCGGTGCCCAGTTGCCCGCGCTCGCCGTGATGGCCTTGATCAGGTCCATCGACTCGTCGACCGCCTTGACGATCGAATAGACCTCGTCGGCGCTGGTGTTGGCGTAGGTCGCGATGATCGGATAGCGGTAGCCGACGAGATCGATCGGCTTTTCCTTGGAGATGCCGGCGCCGGCCGTCTCGCGGTAGGGTTCGAAGAAATCGGCCACCGCGCGGATGCGGTCCCAGCCGGCCTTGTCGGAGGGCGGGAACGGCGGATAGGTGAGGCCGCGCGGACTCGCCTCGATCTCGCGCATGTTGGCCGAGGTGGTGACGCTCGAGAAGGAGTCGAGCTGGTTGTTGATCACCGCCGTCTTCATGGCGTTGTAGCTGCCGAACCAGACGACCTGGACATCGGCACGGGTCAGGCCGGCAAAGGCGAGATAGGCGTCGGTCTTGACGTTGACCGAGGGGTTGCCCTTCACGTAGCCGATGCGCTTGCCCTTGAGGTCCTTCACTTCCTTGACGCCGATGTCGCCGGCGGTGGCCATCGCGTTGCTCGCGGGCCGGGCCAGCACGACACGCACGTCCTGCGGGCCCCATGAGGGCGCCGCGAAGTCGAAGGTGCCTTCCGCGGAGAAATAGAGTTCGTTGGCCAGGAAGCCGTAATTGGCCTTGCCCTGCTTCAGCGGCAGAAGACGGCCGATCGACGTGCCGGACGGCACGATACGCACCTTCATCGGCTGCTTCTTCATGATCGCATCGGCGATGCCGGATGCTTCGGCATAGCCCGACGAACCCAGATCGTAGGCCGTCCACACCGAAACATCGGGCAGCTTCGCCTGCGCGCTGCCGCCCGCGAGCATCATGGCCGTCGATCCGAGCAATACTTCGCGTCGCTTGAACATGGCGTTTCCTCTCCTGTGTCGTGTTGCTTGTGTTTTTTCAGTCCGACATTGGCAAGAACGGTATCGAGGGTCAAACTGGCGCCAACAAACGAGTCGAGCCGCATGGCGGCTCGAGCCAGGGAGGAACCGGAACATGACCGATCGCGCGGACGCGCCGGAGATCAAGCTCGCGCCCGAAGACGGGGGCCGCGACAGGCTGAGCGGTCCTGCATACTGGCTGGCCATCGTCATGGGCAGCGCCGGCGTGGTGCTGACCATCAATCAGACGTTCAATCTCCATCTGTTCGGCCAGGCGATCATCGACACGTCGTTCTACTATCTGCTGCTCGGCCTGTTCCTGTCGCTCGCCTTCCTCGCCTATCCGGCCCGCGAGGCCGACCGCAACGCGATCCCCTGGTACGACTGGGCCCTGTTCGTGGCGTGCATGGCCGCGACGTCCTATCTCGCCTGGCACGGCGGCCGCATCGTCGCCGAGGGCTGGGACCTCGCCGCGCCGACCGAGGCCGTCGTGGTCGCCGGCATCATCTGCCTGCTGGCGCTCGAAGGCGTGCGCCGCGCCGGCGGGATGGTGCTGTTCGTTCTGTGCGCCGTCTTCGCCGTCTATCCGATGTTCGCGGGCGAGATGCCGGGATTTCTCTGGGGGCCGAGCAGCGGACTGGCCGAGACGCTGAGCGCGCACGGCATGGGCGTGGAGAGCATCATCGGCGTGCCGATGCGCACCGTGGCGTCGCTGCTGGTCGGCTTCCTGGTCTTCGGCTCGGCGCTGGTGGTCACCGGCGGCGGCGAATTCTTCATGGCGCTGGCCGTCGCCCTGATGGGCCGCACGCGGGGCGGCCCGGCCAAGGTCGCGGTGCTGTCGAGCGGCTTCTTCGGGTCGCTGTCCGGCAGCGTCATCTCCAACGTGGTCACGACCGGACAGATGACGATTCCGACGATGAAGCGCGTCGGATATCCGCCACATTATGCCGGCGCGGTCGAAGCCTGCGCCTCGACCGGCGGCGCGCTCATGCCGCCGGTGATGGGCGCCGTCGCCTTCATCATGGCCGAGTTCCTGAACGTGCCCTACAGCACGGTCATGCTGGCCGCCGTCGTGCCGGCGCTGCTCTACTACGGCGCGCTGCTGCTGCAGGCCGATCACTTTGCTGCGCGCAACGGGCTGAAGGGCCAGCCGGCGTCCGAGATTCCGCCGCTGCTGCCGGTGCTGAAGCGGGGATGGCACTTCCTGTTCAGCCTCGGCCTGCTCACCTACCTGCTGCTGGTCATGAAGCAGGAGGCGCTGGCCCCCTACATCGCGACCGCGGTGCTGATCGGCACGACGATCGTGTTCGGCGAGAAGCGCTTCGGCCTCGCCGGCCTGCGCGACCTCGCGATGGACGCCACCCGCAACATCGTCAACATCGTCGCCATCCTGGCCGGTGTCGGCTTCATCGTCGGGTCGCTGTCCTATACCGGCGTGGGCGGCGCGTTCTCGCGCGAGCTGCTGCAGTTCGCCGGCGGCAACATCTATCTGCTGCTCGTCCTGGGTGCCCTCACCAGCTTCATTCTCGGCATGGGGATGACGGCGAGCGCCTGCTACATCTTCCTGGCGATCACGCTGGCGCCGGCCCTGGTCGGCGGCGGACTGAACCCGATCGCCGCCCACCTGTTCATCCTCTACTGGGGCCTCATCAGCTTCATCACGCCGCCGGTGGCGCTCGCTTCCATCGCCGCCGCCAGCATCGCGCGGGCCGATCCCTGGCGCACGGGCATCTGGTCGATGCGGCTCGGGTTGATCAACTTCGTGCTGCCGTTCCTGTTCGTGCTCAATCCGACGCTCCTGCTGATCGGCACGCCGCTGCATATCGTCCACGACGTCGCGACGGCCTGCTTCGCGGTCTGGCTGCTGGCCGCCGGTCTGGAAGGCTGGCTGTACGGTGTCGGGGCCATCGGCCGGGCCTCGCGGGTGCTGCTGGTCGCGGGCGCCCTCGGACTGCTGGTCCCGGGCCTCGCCACGGACCTGTTCGGGCTCGGCATGCTCGCCGTCGTCTATGTCGGGAACATGCTCTGGCGGAGACGCGCCGCCGCCTAACCTTGCGGGGTGTAGGCGCAGCGGAACCCGATATAGACGGCATGGAAGCCGGCGGCCTTCCACTGGGCGCCGTCGGCGCGGGCCTGGGCCGGGCCATACCACCAGGACCCGCCGGCGGTCAGGGCGTCGTCGCCGCGCCGGTCCGCCAGCCATTCCCAGACATTGGCGCCCATGTCGTAGAGTCCGTTGACGCCGCGCTTCGTGGTCGCGACCGGGACATGCGCCCGGCGGTTGTTGTTCATGCCGTCGGGGGCGTCGCCCACCGGATACTGGTAGGTCTGCCCGCGGACGTAGCCGTCCGTCGGCCGGTAGCGCTGCTCGGTATAGGCGGCGCTTCGCCACTCCGCGAAGGTCGGCAGCCGGCCGCCGGCGTGCCGGCAGAAGGCATCGGCCTCTGCCCAGGTCACGTGCACGGCGGGCTCGGAGTCCTGGCCGGGCTGGCCTTGCGGGCGCTCGTAGGTCCAGCCCTCCCGCCGCGTCCACCCGCCGGTGTACTCGAACCCGCCGCCCTCGCGCTCGGCCGCCGTCGTCAGGGAGGTGGCGCGGGCGAAGGCGCGGAACTGGCCGATCGTCACCTCGGTCGCATCGATCCTGAAGTCGCCGATTCGCGCCGACTCCGGCGGTTGCGCGGGTGCGGGGACGGCACCGGCCATGACGGCGGCGAGCGATGCCGCAAGGATCGGGAGTCGCGATCGGATCATGGACTTGCTTCGTGCGCGCATGGCCTTCCCCTGTCGGCAGCGTAGGTCTTGCCGCCGATACGCGGCAAGACGGTTGCCGGATGCAGCCTTGGCCCTTCCGGGCCGTTGAGGGGGATGGACGAGCCCAGCACCCGGACGGAAAACGCGGCCCCCAAGCCGCACGAGCGCGTACAAAAGCTGCGGCTGGGCATACGCGTCGTGTGGTGGAGCGCCGTGTTTCTCGCCGCCGTCTTCGCGGGCGTGGCGCTGTGGCTGGGGCTCGTGCGGAACGACCTCTTCGCCCTGTTCTATGCCGCGCTGGCCGTCTGCTGCGCGCTCGCCGGCTACGGCACGCTCGTGGCCGTCCGACGTCCGGCATCGTGACGATTGCATCTGATTGGAGGACTCATGAACGCCGTGTCGAACAAGCCCGATCCAAACGAAGCCTCGGCCAGCTACAGCGCCACCGAGCAGGCCAAGGACGCGCGCCGCGAAGAGAAGCGGAAGACTGGCGTCTACGGTGCCGAGGCGGAAGAGGGGCCGGGCTACGAGCGCGAGGACGAGGAGGAGGGCGGTCGCTTCGGGCTGGAGCCCACGATGGAACGGCCGGACGACGAGGGCAGTTCGGAGGTTCCCGTTCGCCCTGCCGACCCGAAAGACGCTAAAGTCCGTAAGGTGCCGGCCCGCAAGTGACGCCGGTTCCTGCAGGAGAGTGCATGGGCCAGCCGATTTCCGAAGCCAAGAAGGCGATGTTCCAGCAGCGGGCCGAGGTCCGGCTGAAATTCGCCCGCAATCTGCCGGCGGACCATCCCGGACGGGAGGCGAAGATCCGGGACGCCGAGAAGGCGCTGCAGACCGCGCTCGCCTCCAAGACCCGGCCCGCCGGATCGGGCACCCTTCCCAAGACACGCCGGACGCGGAAGAAGCCTGCTCGCTAGGGGACGATGCCTTCAATTCTGCACGATTTCGACATCGAAAGTGGCTAGAATTCACAGAGTGATTGCGTGTTCGTTGCCACCTAACGGTGAGGGAATGTCGATGCTGAAAAAAGTCGCCGTGGCCGCCTTGGTCGCTCTTCTCCCTGCGTTGCCTGCTTCGGCCGAGCCGGCCGTGTGGACCTGGACGGGCTATGGGCTGAACGTGCCGGGCAGCGGCAAGTGCCCGACCTACAAGATGGTGATCAAGGTCACGGTCGTCGGCAACGACGTGGACGGCTGGTTCCAGCAGGAAGGCCGCCCCGAGCGCGGATTCAAGGCGACGCTGGGTCCCGACAAGAAGTTCAAGACGACCACCATCGTGGGCGGCGGCAACAAGATGGATGTCGTGGGCTCGGTCAAGCCGGGCAGCGCCAATATCATGCTCGACGGCTACTGCCTGTTCGAGGGCCCGCTCAAGCCGCAATGACCCAAGCCGCAATGACCAGGGCCTCTTGACGGGCCCCGGCCCCGGTCTCGCCGACCGACCTCTGGATCGCTAGCTGGCGATCCAGAAGGTATCGGGCTCGTAGAGGCCGATGTATCCGCCCGGATCCCAGGCCCAGTAGCCCTTCTCCGGCACGTTGCGCACCTTCTTGCCCACCGTGACCGGTTGGCGCACCTCGTTCACGGTGCCGATCGAGAAGACCTGGTCGGCGTTGACCGCGAGGATCTCCTCCCAGGCCTTGCGCTTCTCCGCGGCGTCCACAGACGTTTCCCATTTATGTAGCAGCCCGAGCAGTTGCTTGCCGACCTCCATGTCGCAGGGCTCGCCCTGCTTGCCCTTGGACTCGACGTAGAGACCCCATTTCGGCCATTGCAGCCCGCCCTGCATCACCGGCGTGAACTCGCGCGGGCTGGTGTCGACGGTCGGGGCGGCGGTGGTGACACCGGCATAGGCGGTCATGATCGCCTCGCCCGAGGTGGTGCGCAGACGGAAATTGTCCGTGGTCTGAGGCTTCAGCAGCGCCTTGATGCCGATCTTCTTCCACTGGTCCGTCACCAGCATCATCGTATCGACCTCGTCGGCCTTCTCGCTCGAATGCTCGATCACGAACATCGCCGGCTGGCCGTTGGGCAGCAGGCGGATGCCGTCGCTGCCCTTCTTGAGCCCGATCTCGTCGAGCAGCTTGTTGGCCGCCTTCAGGTCGTAAGTCGCCCACTTGGTCGCGTATTCCGGCTTGAACAGCGGCGAGCGCGGCATGATCGTGTTGGCGGAAGGCTTTGCCAGTCCGCTGTAGACGACGTCGCTCAGCTCCTCCCGGTTGATCGCCAGCGAGAGCGCGCGGCGGAAGCGGACGTCGCGGTTCAGCTTGCGCCAGGTCTCGTCGTTGGCGTTCATGTTGGGATAGAAGGCGACTTCCGACCCGGAGCCCTTCTCCCACAGCAGCGCCTTGATGCCCGAGGTCTTGGCGGCGTCGCGCAGGAAAGTGTAGTCGCGCAGGCCGAGATAGCGCGGCTGCAGGTCGGATTCGCCCAGCCCGGCCTTGGCCGGGATGAGGTTGGCTGCCACCACCGTCATGATCACGTCGTTGATGTAGGGCAGCTGATGGCCCTTGCTGTCGATGCGATGGAAGTAGGGGTTGCGTACGAACACGAAGCGCTGGGCGGGCGGCACCGTGGTCAGGATCCACGGGTTGAGCGTCGGCAGCTCGACGTTGCTGTTGCCGTACATCGCGTCCTGGCGCTTGTAGACGTTGGCCCAGCGGCTGCCCTTGTGGCGCTTGAGGATCTCCTCCTCGTCCGTGTACTTGCCATGCAGCGTCTTCATGTAATGGGCGGGGCGAAAGAGGAACAACGGCGCGGCGCGCGCCTGGCTCTGGATGAAGTCAGGGTTGGGCTTTTCCCAGCTGTAGCGGATCGTCAGCTCGTCGAGGATTTCCACCTTGGGCGGCTTGCCCTCGACCAGCAGTTCGACGGAGGGACCGTTCGGCGACAGGTCCTTGTTGTTGGCGACGTCCTCCCAGAAGAAGCGGAAATCCTCGGTGGTGAAGGGATGGCCGTCCGACCATTTGTGTCCGGCGCGCAGCTTGAAGGTGAACTCGCGGCCGTCCTTGATCTCGTAGCTCTCGAGGATGTCGGGATGCAGCTTGAACTTGTCGTCGTAGACGATCAGGCGGGTATAGCTGTAGACCGTCATCAGGCGGGTATCGCGCGTGGCCGCGACCAGCATGTTGAGCTGGCCGCCATGGCGGCCGATCCCGTCGGCACCCGCGAAACTCTCGATGACACGCGGCTGCTTCGGAAGCCGCTTGTCGATCGGCGGCAGTGCGCCCGACTTGACCTTGTCCAGCAGGCCCGGAGTCTCCTGCAGCGTCGGCAGCGGATTCGCGGCGAATGCGGGCACACCCCGCGCCACGAGTCCCATCAACAGCGCCTGCGTCAGCACACGTCTTTTCATCGTCAGCCTCCCTGATTGCCCGCCGCCCGGCTTTCTGGCGGCCCCAAAGCGCCCCGCAGGGACCATGATCCGCAACTAAGGCAGAATTCGTTGATATTTTGAAGAATTCCGAGGGGAAGAAAAGCCGCAGGAAGGTATTTCCGGGACGGGGCCGGTGGACACCCTCTCGACCGGTCTTCGGGCGGGCGCCTATCGTGGGGCCATCGCGAAGCAATCCGGAGAGATGGAGATCCTGATGACCACCAGCAAAAAGGGTCCGTGGACCATCCTCTCCCGGAAGGACGTGTACGAAAATCCGTGGATCCGGCTCACCCACCACGAGGTGCTTACGCCGTCCGGGACGCCGGGTATCTACGGGCTGATCCACTACAAGAACCTGGCCATCGGGGTGGTGCCGGTGGATGCGGAGTTCCACACCTACCTGGTCGGCCAGTACCGCTTCCCGCTCGACGCCTACAGTTGGGAAATTCCCGAGGGCGGTGGGGCACACGGCGTCGATCCGCTCGACTCTGCGGCGCGCGAGCTGCGCGAGGAGACCGGGCTCGTGGCGCGTCGCTGGCGGAAGATACTGGAAGCGGATCTCTCGAATTCCGTCTCCGACGAGCGCGCCGTCGCCTATCTTGCCTGGGGCCTGACGGCGGGGGAGTCGGAGCCGGAGGCCACGGAGGAGCTTGTGGTGAAGCGCGTTCCGCTGGCGGAAGCCTTCCGCATGGTCGAAGCCGGCAAGATTCGCGACGCGCTGAGCATTCTTTCGCTGCAGGCCGTCCGGCTCCTGCAGCTGGAGGGAAAGCTCGACCTGTCAGAGTAAGCCTTGTCCTGTGAGTTCAGCGAATTTGCAGCCTTCGCTTCAGCTTCCGGATCTCGCGGCGCATCTGCCTGATCTTCGCGTTCCCCGCCTTGTGACCTCGGAAATGGTCACGGATGCCGAGGGCCATGAACCGTTCCCGGCGCAACCAAGGGGCCTTCTGGTTCAGGGACGCCAGTCGCGCGGTGTTCGGCGGCGCCGATTCGATCCTAGAGAGAAGCTGCTCGACATAGGGCTCCATCCGGCAGCGATGAAGCAGATCGCGAGGCAACCCGGCGAGAAAGCGGCGGGCGGCCGGGAATCCCTCGACGATCTCCTCCGCAATCCGTGAGGCATCGACCCTTCGAAAGCAGCAGCGTCCGGAGAAATTGGCGTTGGCGGCCTTCTCGAAGTTCTCGGCGGTCAGGTAGCCGGGTCCTCCCCATCGATCGTAGACATAAGGGGGAACGCCGCTGGCGATGCCATACTGGACGCTCTTGCCGACCGAGACGACGGCGCCGCCGGAGCGGAATGTTTCGGGCGTGACCCGGACGGAGGAGCCCCCCTTTCCGATGTGAAGCGTTTCGATGCCGCGCCGGCCGAGCAGAGCGAGGGCGTCGACGACTTCCTGGGGCGCGTGATTCGAGATCAATTGCACCGTCTCTGGCCTCTGCGCCGGTTCGGCGGCCGGCGCGATGCGCCAGAAGCCTGCTGGCGCCGGGTTGGGATAGACGACGATACCGTCGGATGGAACGTCGAGTTGCGTCAGGTGGCGCTTCAGGTTCTCGGAGTTGGCGATGGTCACGTCGGAAAGCAACGGTTCGAACACCAGCCCCGGATTCTCATGGAACGTCAGCCCCGAAAGATGCGTGAAGACGAAGAGCGTGCGCTCGCACGATCCGTCGGTGAGTTCGTAGCGCAGCAGCGGCGCCGTGTGATTTTGGAGCCAGACGAGATCGAAATCGAACGCATTCAACAGCGGGATCTCGTCGGTCACGGCAATACCTCGTTGGGCAACCAGGCCTGCCAGCGGCTCGTCGACATGGTTGGCCGCGATCGTGCAGGCATGTCCCATTCCCTGGAGATATTCGGCGATCTCGACGGGCACGAGGGAAGCACCGACGAGTTCGGAGAGCTGGTTGATGGCAAAGAGGAATTTCACGCGTCTCGCTTCCGAAGTGACTGCATATCGTACACCGCCAATCGCCGACGGCTGGACGAGGGAGTCGCAGCCGGAAGGGAAAGCCGACCTGCGGGACTGGGGCGTTGCCTGGGCTGGTCCGCCCGCCGCAAATCGGAAAGACTGCGATCTGACGGCATCCAGGAGATTCGCGCGCCATGCCCCAGCTTCGTTACGAACAACTCCATCCCGAGTTCGGCGTCCGCATCCACGGAGTCGACGTGAGCAGGCCGCTCTCGTCCGACCTCGTCGCCGAGATCAACGCGGCGATCGACCGATATTCGTTCGTCTGCTTCCCCGACCAGAAGATGGACGACGATCGCCAGCTCGCGCTCACGCGCCAGCTGGGCAATCCGGAGCCCAGCCATACCAGCGTCGGCAAGATCGAATATTTCGGCACCATCGGCAACGTCCAGAAGGACGGAACGGTGCTGGGCAACGCGCACAAGAAGACCATCTTCCTGACCGGCAACAACATGTGGCACTCCGATGCCTCGTTCAAACCGGTGCCGGCGTTCCTCTCGATCATGTGCGCCTACGAGACGCCGTCCGAGGGCGGCATCACGATGTTCGTCTCCCTGCGCGCCGCCTACGAGCGGCTGTCCCCGGAACGCAGGGCCGAGCTCGATCCGCTGATCGCCATCCACGACTATGTCTATTCGCGATCGAAGGTCGCGCCCGATGCCGTGTCGCCGGAGCTGGCGGCCTCGCTGCCGCCGGTGCGCCAGCGGCTCGTGCGGACCAACCCGGCGACGGGGGCGAAGAACCTGTTCCTCGGCAGCCACGTGCGCGAGATCGAGGGCATGGACCCGGCCGAGGGCCGCGCCCTGATTGACGCGCTGACCGAGGAGGCCATCCGGCCCGAGCACATCTGGCATCACCGGTGGCAGCCGGGCGAGGTCGTGCTCTGGGACAATCGCTGCCTGCTGCACGCGGGCAGCGGCTACGACGCCGACCGCCACCGCCGCTACATGAGGCAGACCCGCGTCAGCGGACAATGCTCGTCGCTGGAGGAGGCCGCTTAGCGGCGCGAAACCGCACGCATGACGGTGAGGGTGCGCCGGCCGATACTCGGCATCGGCCGAAAAACAGCATGTGAGGAAACACCCATGGCGCCGAAGCTCGTCGACTACCTGTCCTATGAACCCGAGGAGAACGGAATCCTCTGGATCAGGTTCAACCGTCCGGACCGGCTCAATGCGCTCGTCGGGACGGCCGAAGAAAACGGCACGGTCGCCAAGGTCGGCGAGTACATGCGCGCCGGCGACGACGATCCGAAGATCCGCGTGATCGTGCTGACCGGAGTCGGCCGCGTCTTCTGTGCCGGCGCCGACCTGCGCTCGAAGATGCCGCCCGAAGTGACGGGCGAGGAATTCCCCGGCAACCGAGGCTCGCACGAAGGCCCCGATGCGGCGCGTCAGCATTTCTTCCACGGCTTCACCAAGCTCCACCGCGACATCTCGCTGATCCGCAAGCCGACCATCGCCATGATCAACGGTCCGGCGGTCGGATCGGGCATGGACATGGCGCTTCACTGCGACATCCGTATCGGCTGCGAGAAGACGCGCTTCATCGGCTACCAGAATGCCGGCCAGATCATCGAGAACGGCGGCTCCTACTACCTGCCGAAGATGGTGGGCCTCGGCCGGGCATTGGAGTTCGCCTACACCGGAGAACTCGACGCCAAGCGCGCCTACGACTGGGGGATGCTCAACCACCTCGTGGCTTCGGACAGGCTGGAGGAGACAACGCGGGCGTTGTGCGACCGCATCATCAAGGTGCCACCGCTCGTGCAGTGGGTCGGCAAGCGCATCATGCGGGCGGCCCTCGACAGCACGATGGAGACCACCATGGTCCTCACCTCCAATGCGGGCGGCATCCTGAACGGTTCCGAGGACGCCCGGGAAGCGCGCCGCGCCTTCGCGGAGAAGCGGCCGCCGGTCTTCAAGGGGCAGTGAGCGGGTCGCCCGTCAGGTGTTGCGTAGCTGGAGGGGGGCGCGCCGCTTCGACACCTGCCAGGCGAGGAAGAGCAGGCCCACGACGAAAAGAGGTGTCAGGGGAATGCCTTTCGCGTTGAGCCGGATACCGAGATTGGGAACGAGCCATAGCCCGACATAGAAGAGCAGTTCGCCCGGATAGAGATCGGCTTGTACGCGACGCCGGAACACCATCAGCGCCGCCGGCATCATCAGGAGCAGGTCGTAGTTGATCAGGTAGGGCGACACCATGAGCGTGGCCACCGCCAGGATCGCCGTCGTTTCGTCGCCGAGTGGATGGCGGCTGAAGGCCCGCCAGACCACGGCCAGCGCGGCAAGGGCTCCGACCAGATGGGCCACGGTCGCGAGGCCGGGCGGAACGCCCAGGATGCGGGCTGCGGCCTGGATCGTCGTCATGAAGGTTGCGACATGCCGGTACATCTGTTCCGTGAATTGCGGCGTCGACGATTCACGCGCCATCTCCAGGAACTGGATCCAGAATGCCGGGCCGAACGCGAGCAGGCTCGCCAGGGCCATGAAGGCCGCCGTGCCGATCGTCCAAACCAGGGCCCGCCACCGCTGCGCCGCCAGCAGTGCAATGGGAACGAGGACGAAGAGCTGCGGCTTGTAGGACAGCAGACCGAGCAGAATGCCCGCGATCCGCGGCGACCGGTCGAGGAGTCGCATCCCGCCGTAGAACAGCCCGACGTTAAGGAAGGCGTTCTGGCCGGCAATCATCGTCCAGAGGGCGGCAGGCGAGGTCAGCGCGGCCATCCAGATCCAGAAGTTGGTCCGGCCGACCAGCACCGTCGCCAGCGTACCGGTCGCCGCCATGAAGAGACCGTATCCCGCGACGACACCGACCGTGGCGAAGGGCAGGAGCAGGATCAGCCAGGGTGGCGGGTACATGAAGGGCCGGAAGTCGATCAGCTTCCCGTTGAAGTAGCTGCCGTAGTTTAGGTTCAGGTAGTCGGAGAAGGCCGTCAGGCCGTAGATCGAACCGGCCATTCCCTCGAGGATGGCGCGACCTGCCGCGTGGAAGACGATGAAGTCGGGGAACAGGATCCATCGCTGCGGACCGATATAGGGGCCGCCCGAGAGGAACAGGATGATCGCCACCACGTCGTAGATGCCGATGGCGGCGCAAAAAACGACCGCACACTTCACCAGGAGTCCGGGGGAAGCCGGCTTCCGGCCGGTCGAGGCGGCAACCGCGATCTGCCGCAACGGCTCCCACCAATGCCGCTCTGTCACGCTCTGCCTCTCCCCGCATCGTCGCGGCGATGGTCGTCGACTTTCTCAGATTGAGCCATCGCTACTGCGGCCAGCCGAGTTCGATCTCGATGACGACCGGCCTGGTCTGGCGCACGGCGCTGTCGGTCGACAGGAACTCGACGTCGCCGTTGACCCTGTCGAGCGCCTCGCCGGGTGCATCGCTCGCCGGGTCGAAGCGCAGCGAGAGGTTGCAGCCGCCGACCGGCTGCTCTAGGCGGCCGCCGTGCCAGCCGTTGGCATAGCCGCCCAGATCCCAGCCGAAGCCCGTCAGTGTGAAAGGCTTGCCGTTCATGGCCTCGATTTCCGTCAGGGTGGCGCCGTTCGCGACCGGCTTGTCGAGCCCGCTGACGGCTACCGGCCAGGTCGATCCGTTGCGGATGATGACGACGTTCGGACGGGCATAGCCGTCGTGCCAGAGGATATCGATGCGCCTCAGCGGATCGTTGGCGAAGATCGCGGTTCCGGGCTCCGTATTGCCCTCGCCGATGGAAATGTCGGCGCGCTCGACGTTGGCGGCGCCGAATATCTGCGCGAGCTTGCGCTCGTCGGCGTCGCGGGCGAAGGGGCCGGTGCAGTCGAGCACGGTCGGGGCCGGGCCCTGGGCAACTACCGGCGTCACAACGGTCATACACAGCAGGCAGGCAAGGCGGCGCAGGGACGGTGACATCTCGCTCTCGAACCGCTCTGGCGGCAGGGACCGTCCGAGCGCCATATTGTAGCCGCTGCAAGGGCGCAGCAGCATGACCCAAGAGTTCGTTTTCTATCACACCCGGCGCTGACGCGAGACCGATGTCATCTCCGAGCACCCCCCGCAGGCTGGCGACCGTCCTGTTCGCCGACGTCTCCGGCTACAGCCGCATGATGCGCGCCGACGAGGAACGCACCCTGGTCGACCTGCGCGCGCATCTGGCCGAGCTGGTGGCGCCGGTGATCGAGCGGTTCGGCGGTCGCATCGTGAAGACTGTGGGCGATGGCGTGATGGTCGAGTTCGGGAGCGCCGTCGGGGCGGTACAGTCCGCCGTGGAGCTGCAGCGCGGCATGGCGGGGCGCAACGAAGGGGTGCCGGCGGAGCGTCGGCAGACCTTCCGCATCGGCGTCCACCTGGGCGACGTCATTGCGTCCGGCGACGACGTGTTCGGGGACACGGTCAACGTCGCGGCGCGCTTGCAGGGCGTCGCCGAGCCCGGCGCCATCGTGCTGTCGGCGGCCGTTTACGAGCAGGTCCGTGACAAGATCAGTCTGCCGTTCCGCGATCTCGGCAACCGCTCGGTGAAGAACATCGATCGGCCGGTCCACGTCTATTCGCTCGACCCCGCCGCGCTGGCCGGGGGGGCTGCGGGCCCACTCAAGCCGCGGCCACGCAGGCGCATCGCGACCGTCGTCGCAGCCGCCGCGGCGGTGGTGCTGGCGGGCGCTGGCGGCGCGGCCTATTTCTCCGGCCATCTCCTTCCGATGGAGGAGGCGGCGGGTGTCGCGCCGGCACCGGTCGAGACGGGCCTGTCGGTCGCGGTGCTGGTCTTCGCCAACCAGAGCGGCGATCCGGCCCAGGATTACTTCTCCGATGGGCTGACCGAGGACATCACGCGGGCGCTGGGCCGTTTCAAGCAGCTCACCGTGCTGTCATATGGGGCCGTCCTGCCGTTCCGGGGGAAGAACCTGCCGCCGCAGGAGATCGGGCGTGCGTTGCGCGCACGGTATATCGTGGGCGGTACGGTGCGCCGCATGGGCCCGCGGGTGCGCGTCACGGTCCAGTTGAGCGACGCGATGACCGGCACGCAGCTCTGGTCGGAGCAGTATGACGACGACCTGGGCGACATCTTCGCGGTGCAGGATCGGATCGCCCGCCGGATCGCCGGCACGCTGGCGACCAATCTCCAGCAGATTGCCGTGCAGCAATCGCTGCGCAAGCCGACCGACAATCTCGATGCCTACGACATGCTCCTGCGGGGGCGGACCAAGGCGGCGGAGACGACACCGTCCGGCAACCGTATGGCGCGTGAGATGCTGGAAAAGGCGATGGCGATGGCACCGGCCTATGCCGACGCCTATGCCGAGCTGGCTGCCGTCCATTTCGAGCGCGCCACCTTCGGCTGGTCGGAGTTCGTCCAGCAGGACATCGACACGGCGATCCGCTACGCCCGGAAGGCGATCGACCTCGACGAGGAGAGCGTGCTCGCCCACGGCGTGCTCGCCCGAGCCTATGCCGCGACCGGGAAGTACGACCTGGCGATGGCCGAGTCCGAACGCGCGCTCGAGATCAACCCCAGCGATGCAGAGGTTCTACGCGCGCGCGCCGCGGTTCTGCTCTGGACCGGCCGCATCGCGGAGTCGATCGCGACGGCGGAGATCGCAGGCCGCCTCGATCCGAACATCGGTCCGGAGGCCGCGCTCAATCTCGGGATCGCCTACCTGCTGAGCGGTCGATACGCCGATGCGGTGCGACTGCTCGAGACCGTTCGCGCGCGATTCCCGGCCTATCCGCTCCTCGACCTGCCACTGGCTGCCGCTTATGCCGAAATGGGCCGCAAGACCGAGGCGCGCGAGGCGCTGGAGGAGGGGCTGCGCAAGAACCCGCACCTCGACGCCGCGAGCTTCGGCACGCGCTTCCAGGATCCGGCGCTCCAGCAGCGGCTTGCGGCGAGCCTGCGCGGGGCCGGACTACATTGACGCGAAAACAGACGGTCTATTGGGTCGCCGCGTTCCTCAGGTTGCGCCAGTTGGCGGCGGCGCGCGTCGCGTTCGCCATGGTTTCCTGCCGAAATCGCTCCGAACCCATGGCGCTGGCAAAGACATAGAGACGGCCGTTGGAAATGGTCCAGATCGTCGGGTCCGCTTCACGGAGATTGCCGTTGGCCATGTTCATGGCGCACTGGCCGCCGAACTGCGGCATGTATGTATCGGGGTCCGCCTTGAACAGGTCGCGGTGCCTGGCATTGGCGAAGCGATAGCGCACGCCGTCCCAGACAAACTCGTAGGCCGCGTCGCCCGGCGTTGCCGTGCCCAGGATGAAGTAGGCGACCGGATCGTACCCCTTGAGCCCAAGGCGCACGGCGGCCGTCGGATCGGGTTGTGCCTTCGCCGGGGAAACACCCGCCAATCCGCCGGCGAGGGCGACCGAAGTCATTCCCCACAGGAACGTACGGCGCGATGACATTTCACCCTCCAGTTGTCCCGGCGATCGAGCCGGTAGTGTGCGAGATGGGCCTCAATTGGGGCGCGATGGGGGCAGGCTGTGAACCGCCATTCAGGATCGGTCAGGCGGGCCTCGGAGTCTTGTCCGTTCGTCCGCGCTCCAGCATGCTGTGGGCAATTTCCGTCTCGCCCAGCACGATCAGGTTGGCGCCCAGATTCTCGAAGTGCTCCACCGTGGCGATCGAATGCGCTCGTGCCAGGATGTCGAGAGTCGGATTGGCCGCCCGGGCCTGCTGGACGATCTGCCCGGCCTCGAACGCCTCCGGGATCGTGACGTAAAGGCGCCGTGCACCGGCGAGATTGAGCGCCGCGATGATGGCCGGCTCGGCGGCATTGCCGCTGAAGACTTCGGCGCCGTCGCTGCGGGCCCGGGCAACGCCGGCGTCGCTGGCCTCGACGACGACCATCTTGGCGCCGTCGCCCCGCAGGCCGGCGCCGACCAGAGATCCGACCCGACCGTAGCCCACCACGATGTCGTGGCCGGTCAGGGTCGTCGGCTCGAGGTCGGTCTCGGGCGGGACGGCGGGCTGGTCCCCCGGCGCGGCTTCCTTGTCGGTTCCCAGGCGCTCGAGCAGCGTGAAGACGAACGGGTTCGCCAGGATCGACACGATGGCTCCGGCCAGGACGAGGTCGCGCGCCTCTCTCGGCACCATGTTCAGGCCGATGCCGATACCGATCAGGATGAAGGAGAATTCGCCGATCTGCGCGAGGCTCGCCGAGACGGTGAAGGCGGTCGACCGGCCGTGGCCGAAGGCGCGGACGATGAGGTAGGCGGCGGCCGACTTGCCGACGATGATGATCGCGATGGTCGCGATCACGGCCAGCGGCGAATCGACGAATACCATCGGGTTCAGCAGCATGCCGACTGAGACGAAGAACAGCACCGCGAAGGCGTCGCGCAGCGGGATGGCCTCTTCGGCCGCACGCTGGCTGAGGTCGCTCTCGCCCAGCACCATGCCGGCGAAGAAGGCGCCGAGGGCGAAGGAGACACCGAAGAAGTAGTGTGCTCCGTAGGCGACCCCCAGCGCGACGGCGTACACGGCGAGCCGGAACAGTTCGCGCGACCCGGTATGGGCGGTGTAGTGCATCAGCCAGGGGATGAGGCGCCGACCGACGATCAGCATGATCGCCACGAAGATCGAGACCTTGGCGAGTGTCGCGAGAAGGCTGAGGAGAATCTGGGTTGGCGGTACGCCTTTGCCTTCCGTCGCCACCGCGAGGGCAGGCAACAGGACCAGCGCCAGCACCATCGCGAGGTCCTCGACCACCAGCCAGCCCACGGCGATCCGGCCGCGCTGCGTCTCGAGGATGTGACGGTCCTGCAGCGCGCGGATGAGCACGACGGTGCTGGCCACCGAAAGGGCGAGGCCGAAGACGAAGCCGGCCAGCGGCGGCCAGCCGAGCGCCCAGGAAAGACCCGCACCCATCAGCGTCGCGACGGCGATCTGCCCTATGGCCCCGGGGACGGCAATGCGTCCGACCGACAGCAGATCCTTCAGCGAGAAGTGCAGGCCCACCCCGAACATGAGCAGGATGACGCCGATCTCGGCGAGTTCCGTGGCCAGGGCCGGGTCGGCCGTGAAGCCCGGCGTATAGGGGCCGACCATAACGCCGGCCAGCAGATAGCCGACCAACGGCTGTACCCGAAGCCTTTGGGCGATCAGGCCGAGCACGAAGGCGAGCATCAGCCCCGCAGCAATCGTCGCTATGAGCGGGGTTTGATGCTCCGGCATCCGGTTTCTCTCAGCGATTGAACGGGTACTTCCGGTGTGGCGCGCATCCCCCGAAATTGCAATCAGTCTGAGCGGAACTGGGAGGATCGAGATGACGATATCGCGACGCAAACTGCTGGGCGGAAGCTTGGCATTGTCTGCCTTCGGTGCGGCCGCCGCTCCGGCCTCGGCGCAGGCCTATCCCACCAAGCCGATCCGCTGGATCGCGCCCTTCGCCGCTGGCGGCAACTACGACCTGACGTCGAGGCTGGTGGGCGAAGGCATGTCCCGCATCCTCGGCCAGACGGTGATCGTCGACAACCGGCCCGGTGCCGGCGGGCTGGTCGGTTCGGAGGCGGCGGCCAATGCACCGGCCGACGGATACACCGTCGTCATGGGCAGCTTCAGCGTCCTGTACGTTTCGCCCTACCTGGCGGGGAAGCCGTCGCTGGTGCCGATGTTCGCGCCGATCAGCCTGCTGTCGACCGTGCCGATGATCCTCGTCGGCAAAGCGGACGGGCGCTTCGCCGACATCCGCGCAGCTCTTGCCGAAGCGAAGGCCAAGCCGGGCACGGTCAGCATCGGCCATGCCGGCAACGGCACGACCAATCACATCGCGATCCTGCGCCTCGAGATGAACGAGGGCGTGAAGTTCAACATCATCCCCTACAAGGGATCGGGTCCCGGCCTCACCGATCTGATGGCAGGCCAGATCGACCTCTACATGGACCAGCTCACGACCTCCCTGCCGCACATCAAGTCGGGCAAGCTCAAGGGCCTGCTGGCCATGAGTCCCGACCGTGTCGCGCAGCTGCCGGAGATGCCTTCGCTGACGGATATCGGCAGCAAGCCTTTCGACGGCGGCACCACGGCCGGTGTGCTGGCGCGCGTCGAGACGCCCAAGCCGATCCTCGAAACGCTGAACGCCGCCGTCGTGAAGGCGCTCAGGGATCCCGCCATTGCCGCGAAGCTGGTCGAACTGGGCGCCGTGCCGCGTCCCTCGACGATGGAGGAGTTCGCAGCTTACATGAAGGATCAGGAGGCGGGTGTTAGCGCACTTGTGAAGTCTGGTTTGTTGAAACCGTCGTGAGCGGGTGTCATGTCGGCGGCATGACAAAGCTCCTCTTCAGGACGATCACACTGGTCCTGCTTCTCGCCACGGCCGGCGCCGCCGCGGGATGCAGCGGGGTTCCACAGGACGGCCGTTATCAGACGCACGGCAACGCCAGTTGGGACAACTGGCGCGGCTGACGGAACCAAGCTGTCGCTCTCAGGCGATCTCCTTCATCACCGCCCACAGGTCGGCCTTGCGTTCGAACCCGATGCCGGGTGCTTCTGGCAGGGCCACCCGGCCGTCGACCACGGCGCAATCGTCGGCGAAACCGCCGAACGGGGCGAAGACCTGCGGATAGGATTCGTTGCCGCCGCATTGCAGGCCAACGGCAATGTTCAGCGCGAACTGGTGGCCGCCGTGTGGCACGCAGCGGCGCGGCGACCAGCCGTGCGCCTTCAGCATCTCGATCGTCCGCAGATACTCGACCAGCCCGTAGGACAGCGCAGGATCGTACTGCAGGATGTCGCGGTCGGGCCGGAGCCCGCCATGGCGAATCAGGTTCCGCGCATCCTGCATCGAGAACAGGTTCTCGCCGGTGGCGAGAGGCGGAACGTATTCGGTGGCGAGCGCGGCGTGCGCGAGATAGTCGAGCGGGTCGAGAGGCTCCTCGTACCATCGCAGGCCGAAGCCCGCGATGGCGCGGCCGAATTCGATCGCGGTGGTGAGGTCGAACTTGCCATTGACGTCGACCGCCAGTCGCTCGCCGGCGCCGACGATTTCCAGCACCGCCTCGATGCGCTTGAGGTCCTCGGCCAGCGGCACGCCGCCCACCTTCATCTTCACACAGGAATAGCCGAGGCCGAGATAGTGCTTCATCTCGTCCTGAAGCGCCTGCAGTCCCTTGCCGGGATAGTAGTAGCCGCCGGCGGCATAGACCCATGCCCTCTCGTCCGCCCGGCCGCCATTGTAGCGGTCCGCCAGCAGCTTCCAGAGCGGTACCCGCCTGGCCTTGGCGACGGCGTCCCAGATCGCCATGTCGAGCACGCCGACGGCGACGGACCGCTCGCCGTGCCCGCCAGGCTTTTCGTTGGCCATCATCGCGGACCAGCACTTCGCCGGATCGAGCAGCCCTTCCGCGTCGAGCAGCGAATCCGGCTTGGCCTGGGTGAGCCGCGGGATGAAGCGCTCGCCCAGCAACCCATGCTGCGCGTAGCGGCCGTTCGAATTGAAGCCGAATCCGACCACCGGCTTTCCGTCGACCATCGCGTCGGTGACCAGGGCAACGACCGAGGCGGTCATCTGACTGAAGTCGATATAGGCGTTGGCAATGTTCGAGCGGATGGGCGAAACGATGTCGCGAATGGCGACGATGCGCATAGGGTCGTCCGTATCTTTGAGGGCCTGAGGGCCGGGTCCAGCGGTTCTACAGGTGCGCGCGGGCGACGGCCAGTAGGCGGGGCGGGGGAACCGGCTTGCGCAGGAAGGGCGCGTGCGAGAAGTCTGCCGGAACACTGGTCGGATCGCTTGCGGAAACGAAGGCGAAAGGCACGCCACGCGCCCGGAGATACTCGGCGACCGAAAATGTCAGACCGTCAAAGAGCTTGATGTCGAGGAAGCTGAAATCGACTCTTTCGGTCGCTGCAGCCATCGCGTCGCCCGCCGTGGTTGCAACGACGGGCACGCAGCCGAGTTGATCGCGCACCAGAGCAGCCAAATGGTCGGCTACCAGTTCATCGTCTTCGACAATGAGTACGTGCTTGACCATGGCGGAAAGCTAAACGTGCGCGCAAGCGGCAGGTTCCCGGGCTGAATTGGCCGAAACCTTTTCGCTCTCTGGGCGTATAAGCATCCATATGCGGCAAGCGCTCAACATGCCCGCGGAAGGACGGTCCTCCGCCCGCCAGGTCCTTCGTGCCGCGACGGCGAGTCTTCATTCGGAGGTCGATGCGCGGTTTTCCGGCTGTTTCGAGAAGGACGTGAACGCCTACAGGACGTTTCTGACGGCGCTGGCCCGGGTGGTCCGGCCGTTGGAAGCCGCACTAGAGGCGGGAGGTGTATCTCGCATACTTCCGGACTGGTCGTTGCGACGGCGGTCACTTGCCCTTGAACGTGATCTGCAAATCCTCGGTATTCCCGTGCCTGCGCCCATCTTCGTACACGTCACCGGCGATGAAGCGCTCCTGTTTGGTCGCCTATATGTGCTGGAGGGCTCACGCCTCGGCAGTCGCATGCTGGTGAAGTTGGCGTATGCAAACCCCGCCCCGTCGGTGGGCGCGGCCACGAACTACCTGGGGCACGGGGCGGGCGCCGACTTCTGGGGAGCCTTCCTGCTGCGGCTCGAGCGGTCGGACGCGGTTGCCGCATCTCCCGAACGCACGATACGCGGTGCACGCGAGGCCTTCGGCTTGTTCATGGCGGGCCAAGCGCATGTCTGAGCCGGTCGCCGCCGTCGACCTCACCAACTGCGACCGCGAACCGATCCACCTCCTGGGAGCGATCCAGCCCTTCGGCTTTCTGGTCGCGCTCGACAGCACGCGGTGGACCATCACCCGCCTGTCGGGCAACGCCGGCGTCTGGCTGGGCGCCGGTCCAGCCGAATTGGTCGGCCGCCCGATCGAGGACGTGTTCACTCACGAGTCGATCCATCTGATCCGGGGCCAGCTCCAGACGGCGGTCTTCACCAGTACGGTGGCGCGGGCCTTTTCCGTGGCCTTGCTCTCCGGCGCGCCCCGGTTCGACCTGGCCGTGCACGTGAACGAAGACGCGATCGTGATCGAGGCCGAGCCGTGCATCGACGAGCGGGGCGTCAATTCGGGAGCCCTCGTGCGCGCAATGATCGCGCGCCTGCAGCAGACTCCCGATCTTCGGACCTTCTATCGCGTCGCGGCCCGCGAAATGCGTGGCCTGACCGGCTTCGACCGAGTGATGGTCTATCGCTTCGACCATGACGGCTCGGGCGAGGTGATTGCGGAGTCCGCGCGCGGCGGTCTGGAAAGCTATCTCGGGCTGCATTATCCCGCGTCTGACATCCCGCGGCAGGCGCGGATACTCTACGAGCGCAACTGGCTGCGCATCATTCCCGACGTCTCCGCCAGACCCGTTGCCATCGAGCCCGGCCTCGTGGACGGCCGGACGATCGACCTGTCGATGAGCGTCCTTCGCAGCGTGTCTCCCATCCATATTGAGTATCTACAGAACATGGGCGTGGGCGCCTCGATGTCGGTGTCGATCCTGCGGGATGGGAGACTGTGGGGGCTGTTTGCCTGCCATCACTATGGCGCCCACAACGTGCCGTTCGAGCGGCGCACGGCGGCGGAATTGTTCGGCCAGATGTTCTCGCTGCTGATGGAGAGCCGGGAACGGGACAGCGAAGCCGCCTACGAGGCGCGCGCGCGAAAGCTCCATAACCAGCTCGTGACCGTGATGGCGGCGGAAGCGACTCGTTTCGACAGCATCGTCTCCCATCTCGACGAGATAGCCGATCTACTCTCCTGCGACGGAATCGGCATCTGGACCGGCGGGCACGCAACATTGCAGGGCATGGCGCCGAGCCAGGATCAGTTCGCCGGTCTCGTCGAACATCTGGTGCAGCGGGATCTCCGGGACGTGTTCGCGACTTACGAGATTGGCGCCGAACACCCGCCAGGCCGCGACTTCGCCGACCGCGCGGCCGGCATGCTGGTGGTGCCCCTGTCCCGCCCGGCACGAGACTTTCTCATCTTCTTCCGCAAGGAGGTCGCGCGGTCCGTGAACTGGGCCGGAGATCCCAGCAAGCCGGTCGTCGTCGGCCCGCTCGGGGCGCGACTGACGCCGCGCAAGAGCTTCGAACTCTGGCGCGAGACGGTGAGTGGCCAGTCGGCGCCCTGGCAGGCAGTCGACGTTCGCATAGCCGAGAGCCTGCGAGTCAGCCTGCTCGAGGTCATCCTGCGCCTATCCGACATAACCGAGGTCGAACGCCGGCGGGCGCAGGAGCGGCAGGAGCTGCTGATCGCCGAACTCAACCACCGGGTCCGTAACATTCTGGGGCTCATACGCGGCGTCATCTCGCAGAGCCGCGACCCGTCGCTCACGATCGACGCCTTCACCGACGTCGTCGGTGGGCGCATCCAGGCGCTGGCGCGCGCCCACGACCAGATCACCGCTGACAACTGGGGGCCGGCTTCGTTCCGCGGACTGGTCGCTGCGGAGGCAGGCGCCTATCTCGGCGGCAAGGCCACGCGCGTGCGGCTGACCGGGCCGGAAATGCTGCTGGAGCCGCAAGGTTTCACCACCCTGGCGCTGGTCATTCACGAGCTGATGACGAATTCCGCCAAGTACGGGGCGCTGAGCGACAGCACCGGCGCCATCGACATCGAGACCCGGCTCGATCCGCAGCGAAACCTGCTTGTCGCCTGGACCGAACATGGTGGGCCGCCGGTGATGCCCCCAAGCAGGCGCGGGTTTGGTTCGACAGTGATCGAGCGGTCGATTCCCTACGATCTCAAGGGTGAGGCCACCATCGATTATGCCCCGACGGGCGTCCGTGCCCGGTTCGTCGTGCCTGCAGCCTACGTTCGTCCAGCGCCGGGGGCTCTGGCGGAAACGTCGTCCGAAGTATCACCCGAAGTAAGTCCCACCGACCTCCCGAAAGACGTACTGATCGTCGAGGACAACATGATCATCGCGCTCGACGCCGAGAGTTCGCTGCTGCGCGCGGGTGTCGAGTCGGTGCGTGTCGCGTCGAGCGTCGCGCAGGCCATGCGGGCGATCGCCACACGAGCGCCTGACTTCGCGCTGCTCGACATCAATCTCGGTCGCGAGACGAGCTTCGCGGTCGCCGAGCATCTCGCTTCAATTGGCATATCCTTCGTGTTCACCACCGGCTACGGCGAAGACATCGCCTTTCCGCCCAAACTGCTGGGCGTGCCGCGCATTCGCAAGCCCTATACCGGCGATGCGCTGTTGATGGCGATGCGGCGTTAACCCGCCGCGAAGACGTTGCGGCGGTTCTGGCGGAACAGCAGCCACCACGCGACCGCGCCGTTCAGCAGGTTCCAGGCGATGCCGTTGATGAAGGCGGCCCGGTAGGAGCCCGTCATGTCGAACAGTACGCCGCCCATCCAGCCGCCCAGTGCCATGCCGACGAGTGTCGAGGAGATGGCGAGGCCGACCCGGAAGCCGGCTTCCTTCGGCGGAAAGTACTCGCGCACGATGATGGCGTAGGACGGCACGATGCCGCCCTGGAACAGGCCGAACATCGCCGAGGCGAGGTACAGCGAGGTGACGGAATCGTCGATGAGATAGAAGACCAGCGCCACGCACTGCAGGGTCGAGCCCAGCAGCAGCGTCTTCACGCCGCCGACCCGGTCGGCGATCCATCCCGAGGCGATGCGGCTCACGATGCCGAAGCCCAGCATCAGCGACAGCATCTCCGCGCCGCGCGCCACGCCATAGCCCAGGTCGGCGCAGTAGGCGACGATATGGACCTGCGGCATCGACATGGCGACGCAGCAGCCGATGCCCGCGACGATCAGGACCGCCTGCAGGCCGTTCGGCGAGAGGCCGAGCGAGCGCGGAGAATGGGCGGCGGCGCCGGCCGTTCCCGCGGCACCCGTCATCCGCTCCGGGGGCGGCTTGCGGCGCAGGGTCAGCGCCAGCGGAATCATCGCCGCGAAGCATAGCGCACCGGCGGCCCAGTAGGTGACCCGCCAGCCGTGATCGTGGATCAGCATCTGGATGATCGTCGGCCAGATCGCGCCTGCCAGATAGTTGCCGGAGGCCGCGATCGCCACGGCGATGCCGCGTCGCCGGTCGAACCAATGCGAGATGTCCGCCACCAGGGGCGCGAAGGTCGCGGCAGAGCTGAAGCCGATCAGCACCTGGACCGCGGCGAACAGGGGCAGCGCGGTCGCCAGCGGCGCCAGCGCGAAGCCGAGCGCCAGGCCGGTCGCGCTCAGCACCGCGGTGAGGACGATGCCGCGCTTGTCGACCAGCTTGCCCCAGGTGACCCCGCCGGCGAAGAAGCCCAGCGTGTTCATCGTATAGGCGAAGGAAATGTCGGCGCGGGTGATGCCAAGATCCTGCTGGATCGAGGGCAGCGCCACGACGAGGCACCACATGCCGATGCCGCCGACCGTGCTCAGTGTCACGCTGGCGGCGAGACGCCACCACGCGTAAGTCGATTCAACTCCAGACATGGATCTAGCCGCCGATCGCTCCCTGCGTGTTGACGTAGAGCGCGTAGAGGGAATGGCTGGCCGCCATGAAGAGGCGGTTGCGATGGCGTCCGCCGAAACAGACGTTGGCGCAGCGCTCGGGCAGGTCGATATGGCCGATCGGCTTGCCCGACGCATTGAAGACGCGCACGCCGTCGAGCTCGGCCGAGCCCATGCCCCAGCCGCACCAGAGGTTGCCGTCGACATCGACGCGGAAGCCATCCGGAGACCCGCCCGGCCCGGCGTCGATCAGCACCGAGCCCTTGCCCAGCGCCGTCTCGTTGCCGTCGCCGACGACATCGTAGGAGAGGATCGTGCGATGCGGCTCGGCGCGCGAGGCCACGACGTAGAGCTTCTTCTCGTCGGGTGAGAAGGCGAGGCCATTGGGACCAGGAATGTCGTCCGCCATCACCGCGAGCTTGCCGGTCGTCGGGTCGAGGCGATAGACCGCAGGCTTGTTCTGACTCTCTTCCTTGTGGCCCTCGTAGTAGCCCAGGATGCCGAAGGTCGGATCGGTGAACCAGATCGAGCCGTCGGATTTCACCACCACGTCGTTGGGCGAATTGAGCGGCTTGCCGTTGTACGATTCGGCCAGCACCGTGATGGCGCCGTCGTACTCGAAGCGCACCACGCGCCGGGCGTCGTGTTCACAGGCGATCAGGCGGCCGCGTCTGTCGCGCGTGTGGCCGTTGGCGTTGTTGGATGGCTTGCGAAAGATCGAGACGTTGCCCGTCTCCTCGTCCCAGCGCAGGACCCGGTTGTTTGGAATGTCGCTCCACAGGAGATAGCGCCCGTCGCCGAACCAGACGGGGCCCTCGGACCAGCGGCAACCCGTGTAGAGCCGTTCGACCGAGGCCAGCACCAGCCGGTACTGGTTGAAGGACGGGTCGAGAACGCGCACGGCCGGATCGGGGTAGCGCTCGTTGGGCTGCCACATCTTTGTTTCCTCGTTCATTACTTTGGCGCAACGCGTGGCGCCCCGGTTCGCGAGAGAATGCCTGCCCGCCGGACGGGAGCCAAGCGCCCAACGTGATCCGACGATGTTCCGGAGGGCGGCTTTATGTAGGTCGAACCCTTGAAGAAATCGTGGGAAAGGCTCGCTTGGCCTGTGATATACCCCCAGACCCGCTTGCCCTCGGGGGGCAGGCCAATGCTTGCAAGTCCTAAAGGGATGGTTGTGATGAATCCGAAGTTTGTGACGATTGACCGCCACCCTGGACGCTCGGCCCAGACCATCGGTGTCGCCCGGGCGCTCGGCACCGATCCGGAATTGATTCACGAACCGTCGGTCGGCGTCGTCGGCACCAAGGGCGACAGCCAGTGCTACCTCGGCGTCCTGTCGAAAGTCGACGCAATCCATGCGCAGCTCAAGGCGCGCATCGGCACCGGGCCGAACCAGCTCAAGATGCGCCTGGTGCAGCCGGAGTACACGATCGCCACCTCGGACGGCATACGCAACGGCACCCGCGAGATGCGCTACTCGCTGATCGGGCGCGAAGTGACTCAGGACGCGCTTTGCGAACATCTGAGCGCCACCGGCCTCGCCGGCACGATCGCGGTCGTTGCCTGCGACAAGCCGCCGGTCGGCACGCTTTCGGCGCTGCTCGAACACAATCTGCCGTCGATCATCATGTCGGACGGGGCGATCCATCCCGGCAAGGAGCCGAACACCGGCGAGCCGCTCGACATCGTGAGCGCCTACCAGGTCGCCGGTCATCCCGACGCGGACTACCGGCACCTCATTGCCTGTCACGCCTGCCCCGGCATCGGCAGCTGCGGCGGCATGTTCACCTACAACACCATGCAAACCTTCATCGGCGTGGTCGGCATGCAGCCGCTGCATATGGTGGCGCCCGCTTCCGACGACCCGCGCCGCACCAACGAGTTCGCCGCCGAACTGGTGGACCATCTCGCCAACCTCATCAAGAACGACCTGAAGCCGCGCGACATCGTCGTGCGCGATTCGATCCGCAACGCGGTGATCGTGGCGATGGCGGTTGGCGGCTCGACCAACGTCGTGCTGCACGCGCCGGAAATCGCCCGCGCCGCCGGCTACGGCGACTTCTGGAAGGACGTGATGACGCCGGAGGAGTTCAACTACCTCTCGCAGAACATCGTCCCCGTGCTGACCGACGCGCGGCCCTACGGCAAGTACTCGATGGTCGACATCGACAAAGTGGGCGGCGTGCAGGTGATCGTGCGCGAGCTGCTGGAGGCCGGCCTGCTGAACGGCGACGTGCTGACCTGCACCGGTGAGACGCTTGCCAGGCAGGTCGAGCGGCTGGGCGCCAAGAAGGCGGACGGCAAGGTCGTCTATCCGGTAGAGAAGCCGTACAAGCCGACCGGCGGCCTGCGCATGCTGGGCGGCAACCTGTCACCGGACTTCTCCGCCATCCTGAAGCTCGCGGGCGTCGAGGGCGGCCTCGAGGACAATCTGTTCCGTGGCCGGGCCCGTGTGTTCGAGGGCGAGGCGGGACTGCTCAAAGCGCTCGACGAGACGCCGGAGACTTTCCAGAACCACGACATGATCATCGTGCGCTACGAGGGGCCGAGCGGCGCGCCCGGCATGCCGGAGATGCTCGATCCGACCTCGCGCATCACGACGCTCTGCCGCGAACGCAACATCGTCGTGGCGCTGATGACCGATGCGCGCTTCTCGGGCGGCTCGGTCGGACTGGTGATCGGCCATGTAGGCCCCGAGGCGGCGATCGGGGGCCCGATCGCGCTGGTCGAGGAGGGCGACGAGATCGTGGCCGACCTCAACATCAATGAGTTGAGCTGCACCCAACTCGCCGATCCTGCCATCTATGCCAAGCGCAAGGCGGCATGGGACAAGGTCGTCGCCGACAATGGCGGCATCCATCCCAATTGCGGCATCGCCGATACGAGGCTGCTCCATCGCGCCCGCACCAGCGCCGTGCCGGCGACCCGCGGCGGCGGCCTGCATCCCAACCGCGAGGTCTGGGTCCGCGCGCCGCGCAACGCCGAGCGTCAGGACTTCAAGCTGCGCAACAAGCACCGGCCTGAGTTCGACAAGAGCTTCTGACGGAGGCAGGGACGCGGCGATCCGACCGCCGCCGCGTCCCTGGCCGGTGCAAGCACGACAACGCGTGCGATTCGCGTTGAACGAAGTGGCGGCTCGTGAGCGTCCTTACAGCACGATCTTCCTGAACACGTCCACGAAGCGGTCCACGTCCTGCTCGTCGTTGTATACGTGCGGGCTTATGCGCAGCCGGCCGAGCCGCGGCGCGGCGTAGACATTCTCTGCAGCAAGTTTCTGCGGCAGGGCGTCGTCCATGCCCTTCGGGAACTGCAGGCAGAGCAGGTGGGGCGCGCGCAGCTTGCGGTCGAGCACGCGCACTCCGGAGTTTTCGAGCCCCTCGGCCAGCCGGTCCGTCAGCATCGAGAGGCGCGCCACGATGGGATCGTTGCCCCAGCCGGCCATCATCTCCATGCCCACTGCCGCCATTTCGAGCGTGATGAAATGATCGCGTTCGCCCATGTCGTAGCGGCGCGCCCCGTCGGCATAGGAGAGGTCGCGGAAATAGACCTTCTGCTCGGCGGCCACTCCCTTGCGTGCCGGGGCCGTCTGCTCGAGCGGTACCCCGTTCTGGCGACGCTTGGCGACGTACATGAAGGCACGACCATAGGGGCCCAGCACCCATTTGTAGGTCGGGAAGATCAGGAAATCGGGATCGAGCGTCTTCACGTCGATGTGTCGGACGCCGGCATCATGGGTCGCATCGACCAGCAGGGCCGCGCCCGTCTGCCGCGCCGCCGCGCCGATCTGCGACAGGTCGAGCGCGCCACCATCCGACCAGTGCACGGATGAGATCGAGATCAGCGAAAGCGGGGCGCTACCCTTGCGGTACATCGCTTCGAGGACGGCCGTGGTCCAGTCCCCATCGCCGGGCTGCTTGACCTGTTCGACGGTGAAGCCCGCTTCTTCGGCGCGACTCATCCATTCGAGGACCGGCGACGTGTGGTCGTCCTGCAGCACCAGCACGCGGCTGCCGCGCGGCAGGCTCATGACCTTGCCGGCCGTCGAAACGCCATAGCCGACCGATGGGATCAATGCGACGTCGACGGGGTCGGCGCCGATCAATGCCGCCGCCGCCCGCCGGGCGCGCTCGTGCTGTTGCGGCATGAAGTCGGCGTCGAGCTTCCAGGGCTGCCCTTTGCGCGCGACGCCGATACGGCCCGCCTCCTGGACGGCGCGGGGCAGCGGGCTCCAGGCCGCGGCGTTGAGGAAGCAGACGTCTCGCGGAATGTCGAAGAGTTCACGTTGGCAGGGAATCATGGGGACCGCCGATCGAAGGGGTCGCACAGCCTAGGCCAAACGCCGAGCAAGAAAAAGGACGCCCGTTGGTTAACGGGCGTCCATTCAGACCTTCACCTCAGGCGCAGCGTCAGCCGTCGATGGCCTTCTTCAGGGCGTCCTTGGTCTTCCCCACCGCCTGCTGGGCCTCACCCTTGCGCTCCTGGACCGCGCCCTCGACCTGCATCTTGTCGCTGTCGACCATTTTGCCGATGCCCTGCTTGGCGTTACCGATGGCCTCGTTGGTAGCGCCCTTGATCTTGTCGGTCGTGCTGCTCATGACATCTCCTTTGTTGAATGGCTTCGAGCCCGATCAACGCAGTGTCAGGGGAGACGTTGCCTCGATCCGCCTGCCTCATTGTCGCCACAACATTAAGTCTTCTTGAGGAAACCATCGCGTGCCTGCGGCGTTGAAAGCGCACGCGCCAGGCGCGGCCGTATTCGGGACGGCCCCCGAAACGCGGCGTGTTGTGGTCGACGGCCCTTCGCGCCCCAGGCTACCGAGGCGCAGAGGGGACGGAATGGCAGCACCGGATTTCGACTACGGCACCGCACTCTTCTTGGATCTGGACGGTACGCTTCTCGAGATTGCGGCCACCCCTGAGCTCGTGGTGATACCCCCCAATCTGCCGGGCATCCTCACGCAATTGCATACCGTGTTGGCCGGCGGGTTGGCGATCGTCAGTGGACGTTCGCTGAAGACGATCGACCAGTTCCTGCACCCCTTTGTGTCGGCAGCAGCCGGAGAGCACGGCGTCACCCTGCGCTTCAGCGACGGCACGGTCGAGGAGATGCCGGCTGGCCTCGGCGTCACGCAGGCTTGGCGCGACTCGCTGGTTGCGGCGACGGAGCGGTGGCCCGGCGTGCTCGTCGAGCCCAAGCCCCATGGCTGTGCGATCCACTACAGGCTGGCGCCGGAGCGCCACGACGATGTGTGGCGTCTGGTGCGCGCGCTCGTGCCCGAGGATCATCCCTGGTTCCGTCTGATTCCCGCGCGCGAAGCGGTCGAGATCGGGCCGCGCGGCACCTCAAAGGGACATGCCGTCGAACGATTGATGAAGGACGGCGCCTTCAAGGGGCGCCGGCCGATCTTCATCGGCGACGATTTCACCGACGAGGCCGGCATGAGCGCCGCGCGACGCCATGGCGGCGAAGGATTACGTGTGCAGGAAGCTTTCGACGGCGATCCGGCGAAGGTGCGCGCGTGGCTCGCACGCAATGCCGAGCGGATGGCGCGTGCATTGCACACAACTTCGGCAGGAGCAGCAGCCCGCCCATGAGCACCCTGGACCTCGGCGTCATCGGCAACTGCTCGATCGCCAGCCTGATCGATCGTAACGGCCGTCATGTCTGGCACGGGCTGGGGCGGCTCGACGGTGATCCCGTCTTCAATGCCCTGCTTGGTGGCAATGATCCGCAGGCCGGCTACATGGATGCGGTCTTCGACGGGATGAAGGAAAGCCGGCAGCGCTACCTGCCGAACACGGCCATTCTCGAGACGACCATTGAATGCGCCGGCGGGACGGCGCGCCTTCTCGACTTCGCGCCGCGCTTCCGACGTTTCGGCCGCATGTTCCGCCCGCCCATGGTGATGCGTCGCCTCGAACCGGTGGCGGGCCGGCCGCGCGTCACTCTCAGACTGCGACCCACCTTCAACTATGGCGCACGTACGTCGCAGGTAACGGTGGGCAGCAACCATGTTCGCTACTACGGCGATGCCTCGGTCCTGCGGCTCACGACCGACGCTTCCCTGAACTACGTGATGCACGAGACCGAATTCTCGCTCGACCGGCCGCTCACGCTGATCGTCGGCGCCGACGAGAGCATCACCGACAATGTCGACCAGCTGTCGCGCTCGTTCCTCAGCGAGACGGAGATCTACTGGCAGGGATGGGTGCGCGATCTCAATATCCCATTCGACTGGCAGGTGGCGGTAATCCGGGCTGCGATCACCCTGAAACTCTGCAGCTACGAGGATACCGGGGCCGTATTGGCCGCGCTCACGACCTCCGTGCCGGAGGCCGCCGGCACGGTGCGCAACTGGGACTACCGCTTCACCTGGCTCCGCGACGCCTTCTTCACGGTGACGGCGCTCAACAGGCTGTCGGCGACGCGGACCATGGAAAGCTATGTGCGCTTTATCATCGACGTGGTGGAAGCCGGCAGCACGCGTGGCGAGGTGGAGAGTGTCGCGCCCCTGTTTCCGATCGCGCCCGGCACCGACACGGCAGAACGCCTGATCGACAGCCTGCCGGGCTACCGCGGCTACGGGCCGGTGCGGATCGGCAATGCCGCGGTCGGGCAGCGTCAGAACGACGTGTACGGGTCGATGGTACTGACGGCCGCGCAGATGTTCTGGGACGAGCGCCTGCCGCGACAGGGCGACGTCGAACTCTATCGGCAGCTTTGCGCCGTCGGCAACGAGGCACACCGCGCCGCCCTCACGCCCGATGCCGGCCTGTGGGAATATCGAGAACGCGAGGAGGTGCACACTTTTTCCGCTGCCATGTGCTGGGCTGCCCAGCACAGGCTCGGCATGATCGCCCGCCGGGTAGGCCTTGGTGGCGAATCCCGCGAATGGCTCGCCAAGGCGGGCGTGCTGCGGCAGGAGATCATGCAACGTGCCACCATGTCGGAGGGCTGGCTGTCGGGCGTGCTCGACCGAGAGATGGCCGACGCGTCCAGTCTCGTGCTGCCGGAGATCGGCCTGCTGCGTTCCGACGACCCGCGCTTCCACGCGACGCTCGACATGGTTTCCCGCAAGCTGATGAAGAACGGCTTCATCATGCGCTACATCGAGGCCGACGATTTCGGCGCGCCATCGAACGCCTTCCTGCTGTGCACCTTCTGGTACATCGATGCGCTGGCCAGCGTCGGCCGTCGCGAGGAGGCGCTCGAACTCTTCAATAACGTGCTGGCACGGCGCAATCACGTCGGCCTGCTTTCCGAGGATCTCGATCCGCGCACCGGCGAACTGTGGGGCAACTTCCCGCAGACCTACAGCCAGGTCGGCCTCATCCTGTCGGCCATGCGGCTCTCGCGGAGCTGGGAGGAGGGCCTGTGGCACGCCTCGTAGTCGTCTCCAATCGTGTGCCGGTCCCCAAGGCGCGGGGCGCGGCCGCGGGCGGCCTCGCCGTCGCCTTGCGTGACCTGATGACACCCGGTGCCATGTGGTTCGGATGGAGCGGTCGCCTGAGCGCCGAGCCCTCGCCGCAGCCGGCCATCGTCGAGGCGCGCGGAGTCACCTATGCCACGGTCGACCTCACGCCCGATGCCTATCGGGGCTTTTATGTCGGCTTTGCCAACGGGGCGCTTTGGCCCTTGCTCCACTTTCGGCTGGGGCTGATGCATTTCCGCCGCGAGGACTACGAGGGCTATCTGTCGGTCAACCGCTCCTTTGCCTCGTCCCTGGCGCCGCTGCTGCAGGGCGACGACACGGTGTGGGCGCACGACTACCATCTCATCCCGTTCGCCCGCCTGCTGCGACAGGAAGGCTTCGAAGGCCGTATCGGATTCTTCCTGCACGTTCCGTTCGTGCCGCCATCGATGCTGGAAGCCATGCCTGTGGCGCGGGAACTGGTGGCGGATCTCTGCGCCTACGACGTCGTGGGCTTCCAGACGGAGGAACATGCGCGCGACTTTCGCGACTGTGCGCAGCGCCTGCTGGGCGCCACGGTCGAGGGCGAGTGGATCCGTCTGGCGGGGCGCCGCGTACGCGCCTTCGCCGATCCGATCGGCATCGATGCCCAGGGCTTTGCCCAGGACGCCGTTCGGGCTGCGGGCGACAAGGAGGTGCAGCGTGTTGCCGAGAGCCTGTCCAACCGCGCTCTCGCCATCGGCGTCGACCGGCTGGACTACTCCAAGGGACTGCCGCACCGCTTCGAGGCCTTCGGGCGCCTGATCGAGAAGCACCCCGAGCACAAACGGAAGATCCATTTCCTCCAGATCTGCCCGCGCTCGCGCGAGGAGGTCGACGAGTATCGCCGGCTGCGCACTGAGCTCGACCGGCTGGCGGGACGCATCAACGGCCGCTTCTCCGAGTTCGACTGGACACCGCTGCGTTATTCCACCCGCAGCGCGCCGCGCTCCACGCTCGCGGGCCTCTACCGCCTCGGCCGCATCGGAGTGGTGACGCCGCTGCGCGACGGCATGAATCTCGTCGCCAAGGAGTTCGTCGCCGCGCAGTCGGACGAAGATCCCGGCGTGCTGGTCCTGTCGCAATTCGCCGGCGCGGCGCAGGATCTCACCGAGGCACTGATCGTCAACCCATTCGATCCCGATGCCATCGCCGACGCGATGCACGTGGCGCTCACGATGCCGCTGTCGGAACGCCAGGAACGCCAGAGCGTGCTCCGGGAGAAGGTGATGCAAACCACGGCAGAAGCTTACTGCCGACGCTTCATCGAGGCCCTCGAAGGTCCGGGAGTCGCGCGGGCGGCATAGGTTCAGGAAACGAGTCCGAATGCCGCCGGATAGACGACCAGGCCGTCGTCGCCGTCGAGGGCTCCGGGCACAAGTTCCAGGGCCATGAAGGAATCGCCGTCGAACGGCGAATCGAGCGTGCTCGCCAGTTCGGCCGAGAAGCCGAAGCGCGGATAGTATTCGGGATGACCGAGCACCACGACGGCCTGCCACTCCCTGTCACGTGCCAGGTCGAGCCCGGTTTCGACGAGGGCGGAGCCGATGCCGGATCGCTGGCGATCCGGACGCACGCACATCGGGGCCAACGACAAGGTCGGCACGGCGTCGTCGTCGACGATCGTGGTCAGCGCGCTGAACAGGATGTGGCCGACGATGGCGCCATCCTCTACGGCCACCAGCTCGACCGCGTCGATGAACGCTTCGCGCAACTCCTCGATCAGCCTGCCCTCGAACGGGCCGCCGAAAACCATATCGTTCAGCCGACTGATCGCCTGATCGTCCGCCGGTTCGCGCTCGCGGATCATTATTTCACGGATCACCACATCGTGGCCGCTGCCCGGCCCGGCCATTCGCGATCGTATGTTTCGCCACCAACCCTCTCGTCGCTCAATGCGGCCAGGATCTGACCGGCGCTGGGCAGCGACTTCGGATCGAGATGCCGTGCGGGATTCCAGAGTTCGGAGCGCACCAGCGCGCGCGCACACTGGAAATAGACGGCGTCGACCTCGATGATGGTTACCGAACGCGGCGCCTTCTCCTCGACGGCGAAGGATTCCAGAAGGTCCGGAGCAATGCTGAGATGGGCACGTCCGTTCACGCGCAGCGTGTTGCCGACTCCGGGGATCATGAACAGCAGCGCCACCCGGGGATCGCGGACGATGTTGCGCAGCGAATCGATCCGGTTGTTGCCGCGCCGGTCGGGCAGCATCAGCGTCTTGGCGTCATGCACCCGCACGAATCCCGGCCTGTCGCCGCGCGGCGAGCAGTCGAGCCCCTCCGGCCCCGAAGTCGCCAGCGCTGCATAGGGCGACGCCTCGATATAGGCGCGATAGTGCGGCGTGATCCAGTTCACTTCCTTGACCGTCGCCGCTTCGACCGGCCGCCCGTAGATCGCCTCGAGCTCGGCTTCGGTTCTCAGTATGTCCGACATCTTGTCTCCGCTACTTCAGCGACGCACGAAACGTCAGGGCTTCGAGCTGCAATACCGTTTCAAGAGGGGGCTTCAAGGTGAAAAGTCCCGGTCGCTGTGAAAAATCATGCAGGCGATACAATCTGAATGCGTCAGGCCGCTCCCGGGCAACTTCATTTTCGTTGGAAGTAAGATAGAACGGCGTCCTGCTGCCCCCACGCGTCGTTTTGACTTCGATCCATCGCTCGGACCCCGATGGGTCATAGGACCGAATGTCATAGCCGGCACCATCCCCGTCTTCCCTGGAAACCCACTTGACCTTCTTCGCGAGGTCGGACCGATCAGCTAAGACGAGCAACCGCTGCTCGCGTTCGTAAATGAACTCCTCACCTGCCGCTCCCAAAGCGCGATTGAGCTGATCTCGGAGCGCTGGATCGAATTTCCTCGCTACGCGGTCGAAGGCCTTCTTTGCTTCTCTATTGATTGGGCGTGCTGTTGGTGGCGGACTCTCGAAGAGGAGTTGCGGATCGGCGAATCCCGTCAACGGTCTGGCGAACGAAGGAATGGGATTCGGATGAATCTGCAGATAGCGGCCGATTGCATCTGCGATCGCGCCCTGGAAATTCCGAGCAGGAAGGTAACCACGAATCCGCGGTAGGCCGAGTTCAGTCAGGACGGCGGAAATGTTCTGGTGCTTGAATTCGATCGAGCCATTCGAACGCTGTATGAGCTTCATCAGCGCCCGCCGATGCTCGGTCTTGCGTATGGTTTCGCCCGCTTGCTCTTCCTTCAGCATGGTGAAGTAGTCGGCAACGATAAGATCGAGTTCAGAGTTCGACCAATCGGTACCGGCTACTCCTGTATCCGTCATGTCCGTCTCGGTTTACGCCCACCGCGCGGGCGACGTGCCGAGCGGTTCGGCGGGACGGGCGTAATAGGCCGGTGTCTCGCCGAGCTGCACCACCGGCTTCAGGTGACGCAGCCGGCCGAGCGGGCCGACGCTTTCGGTGAGGAGCGGCAGCAGCAGATCCTCGGGCAGCTCCGCGGCGCCCTTGCTGGCGTCGACGGTGTCGAGGCTGGCGAGCCAGTGGGCGACCTGGACCAGCGACACGCGGACCAGCCACGAGCCGCCCCGTTCGACGCGCCGCGCCAGCGCCACCAGGGCGCCCAGCGCGCCGAGATAGCCCGCGATATAGTCGAGCGCCTGGACCGGTAGGTTGCGCGGCTTGTCCAGCGAACCCTGCGTCGCGGCGAGCCCGGTGACGTTCTGCACGATCGAATCGAAGCCGCGGCGCGACGACCAGGGGCCTTCATGGCCATAGGCGCAGAGGCTGACGCAAACGATGCCGGGCCGCAGCGCCGCCACCTGCTCGGGCCAGAAGCCGCGTGCCGCCAGGGTGCCGGGACGATAGCCCTGGGTGAAGATGTCGGCCTGCTTCAGCAGCGACGTCATCGCTTCGACGCCGGCCGGTTCGCGCAGGTCGATCCAGGCGCAGCGCTTGCCGTGTCCGGTGTCCATCAGCAGTTCGGCCTGGTAGGGCAGATGCGGCGCCGCGACGTGCAGCACGTCGGCCCCGTTCTCCGCCAGCACGCGGCCGCTCGTGGGACCGGCCAGTACGCGCGTGAGGTCGAAGGCGCGCACGCCCGACAGCGGCCGTTCGCCCGTGGGCAGCGGCTCTGCCGGCGAGTCGCCGATCTTCACGATGTCGATCAGGGGCAGCTTCGCCACCGCGATTCCGTGCGGATGGGCATTCCATTCGTCGCGGCTGCGCGTCAGGCCACCGACGCAACCGCCGTCGGCGATTGCCTGCTCGATCGCGAGCCCGTCCCATTTGGCGACGGCGGCGGCCAGCGCCTCGCGGGTGTCGCCTTCGGCGCCGGCGATGCGCAGCGCACCGGCGCGGTGATGCGGATGGTTGGTATGGATGAACATGTGCCGGCCGTCGCGCGTCGGGTAGTGCCCGGACAACGGATCCCACGACACCGGCCGCTCGCCGTTGCGCAGCACATAGGTGTTGGAGCGCAGCGACGCGGTGGCGGCGGAGACGTCGACCGAGACTGACTGGGGCCTGCCGGTCTTCAGGCGCCACAGGTCGGAGACGGCGAGACCGACGGCGCCCAGGGCGGCAGCGCCGGCGGTGCCGACGCGCCACGGGGTCTGGAACACCGGATCGCCGTCGCCGGTGATGGCGAGCCGGTCGTCGGCGCGCGGACTGCGTCCAAGCTGGCCCAGGATCGAATAGGCCAGGTCGGTGTTCACTTGCCGCCTGCCATGATCTTGGTCAGGAGTGCCATGAACTCGTTCGGGCAGGTGATGTGCGGGTTGTGGCTGGTGTCGAGCTCGTGGCATGTCCAGCCGGCCTCGCTGCGCGCCCGGTCGGCGAACTGGCGGAACGGGTCGCCGGGGCCGTTGCGGGTCGCGTAGATGTAATCGCGGGGCGGCATCGGATCCTTCGACTCGAGCTTGATCTTCTGCTCGAAGGTCTTGATCGGCTGCGGCCGACGGCGCGGGCTGGCCCAGGCCACGTCCTCGGGCGAGGTATCGGGCGGCATCGGGTTGACCGGCATCTTCCAACCGTCGCCGTCCCTCTCCGCGCCCTTGCGCATGTTGCCTTCGGCTTTCGGCCCCACCAGGTCGAACAGACTCTGGCCGTCCTTCGGCGCGAAGGCGTCGATATACACGATGCGTGCGAGACGGGGGGCGATCCTGTCGGCAACGCCCGTGGCGACCATGCCGCCGTAGGAATGACCCAGCAGGACGACGTCGTTCAGATCCTCGAACTCGATCTCGGAGACGACATCCTGGACGTGGGTGGAGAGGTCGACGTCGGGCGTGGCGAGATGGGAGCGCGCGCCGAGCCCGGTATAGGTCGGCGCATAGAACTGGTGGCCGGCCGCCTGCAGGAGGGGACGCATCTTCTTCCACGCCCACGCCGCCGACCAGGCGCCATGCGCCAGAACGATGTTTGCCATTTCCTTACCTCCCGCTGGCACGCCAAGTTCATTGATGCTACTACGACTTACTCTCAATGAGCAGTGAACCAACAATAGCACTTGGCGTGGCCCCTGTGGGGTTTCGCGGGCGCATACAGGCCATCGCCGCGGGGCGGGTCGCTGCCGGCATGCCGGCGCCCGAGCTCGAACGCCGCTTGATCGAGCTGGGCTTCGTCGAAGGCGCCGACGTGGAAGTGCTGCACCAGGGCCTGTTCGGCGGCGATCCCATCGCCGTGCGGGTCGCCCACGCCACCATCGGCCTGCGCCGTCGCGAAGCGATGGCCATTCTCGTGAGCGTCGGGGCCGAACCGTGAGCATCACCGCATCCGTTGTCACTCCGGTCATCGCTTTGGTCGGCAATCCCAATTGCGGCAAGACGGCGCTGTTCAACGCGCTGACCGGCAGCCGGCAGAAGGTCGCCAACTATCCCGGCGTCACCGTCGAGAAGAAGGTAGGGCCGCTGACGACGCCTGCCGGCCGCACGGTACGCATCGTCGACCTGCCCGGCACCTATTCACTGCGTGCGCGCTCTCCCGACGAGGAGGTGACGCGCGACATCGTGCTGGGGCGTACCCAGAGCGACGTGATCCCCGACCTGATCGTCTGCGTGGCCGACGCCTCGAACCTGCGCCTTGCGCTACGCCTCGTGCTGGAGCTGAAGCAGGTCGGCCGGTCGGTCATGCTGTCACTCAACATGATGGACATCGCGCGCAAGCGCGGTATCGAGATCGACACCGAGAAGCTCGGACGCGAACTTGGCCTGCCGGTCGTGAGTTCGGTCGCGGTACGCCGCGGCGGCACCGACGCGCTGCTGGCCGAGATCGACCGGCGGCTGGCGGCTGCGCAAGACGCGACCGGAACCCTCTGGACAACGCCCGACGCCGCGGCGCTGCGGCGTGCGCAGAAGGAGGCGGACCGTATCCTCGCCTCGGTGGTGAAGGGGCAGGGCAGTCCCGACAGCCTGACGGCACGCCTCGATTCGGTGCTGCTACATCCGGTGGCGGGGCTGGTCGTCCTGCTCGCCATCCTGTTCGTGATGTTCCAGGCGGTCTTCGCCTGGGCCGAGCCGGGGATGGAAGCGATCGAGGCACTCTTTCATATCCTTGGCGACCTCGTCGAAGGTCTGCCGTTGCCCGACCTGCTGAAGAGTTTCCTGAAGAACGGGCTGATCGGCGGCGTGGGCAGCGTCATCGTGTTTCTGCCGCAGATCGTGATCCTGTTCTTTTTCATCCTCATCCTCGAGGATCTGGGCTACATGGCGCGTGCGGCCTTCCTGATGGACCGCATCATGGGCGGCGCCGGCCTGCATGGGCGGGCCTTCATCCCGCTTCTGTCGTCCTTTGCCTGCGCCATCCCCGGCATCATGTCGACGCGCGTGATCGACGACCGACGCGACCGTCTCACGACGATCCTGGTGGCGCCGCTGATGACCTGCTCGGCGCGTATTCCGGTTTATACGCTGATCATCGGCGCGTTCATTCCCGACCGGGAGGTCTGGGGCTTCGTCGGCCTGCAGGGGCTGGTGATGTTCGGCCTCTATACGGTAGGTATCGCCAGCGCGCTCGCGGTGTCTTTTGTCGTGAAGCGGCTGATCTGGCGCGGCAAGCCCGGCGAGCCGTTCATGCTCGAATTGCCGGACTACAAGATCCCGCAGGCGAAGAGCATCGCCATCGGCCTGTGGACCCGCGCTGCGATCTTCCTGAAGCGGGCGGGCACCATCATCCTGTCGATGATGATCCTGATCTGGGTGCTGGCCTCCTTCCCGCAGCCGCCGGAAGGTGCGACAGAGCCTGCGATCAACTACAGCCTCGCCGCCAGGATCGGCACGGCCATCCAGCCGCTGACCGAACCGCTGGGCTTCAACTGGCAGATCAACGTGGCGCTGATCCCCGGCATGGCCGCACGCGAGGTCGCGGTCGGCTCGCTCGGCACGATATACGCGATCAGCGGCGGCGAGGAGGCCACCGACAAGATCGCCGCAGCGCTCGGTTCGCAATGGAGCCTTGCCACGGCGCTGGCCTTCCTCGCCTGGTACGTGTTCGCGCCGCAATGCGCCTCGACCCTGGCGGTCATCCGCCGCGAGACCGGCGGCTGGCGGTGGCTGTGGGTGACGTTCTTCTACATGTTGGGGCTGGCCTACGTGGCGGCCTTCCTCACCTATCGGATCGCTGTCGCTTTCGGTGGTGGGTGATCCGCTTCACCAGGACGGCAGCGGTCCCTTGAAGATGAAGAAGGCGCCGGCGCAGATCAGGGCGAAGCCCACGAGATGGTTGGAGGTGATGCGCTCGCCGAGATACAGGACCGAGAAGGCGGCGAACACGGTGAGCGTGATCACCTCCTGCATGGTCTTGAGTTCGGCGGCGGAATAGACGGCGTGGCCGTACCGGTTGGCCGGAACGGCGAAGCAGTATTCGACGAAGGCGATGCCCCAGCTCGCCACCACCACGAGCCACAGCGGCTTGTCGGTGAACTTCAGGTGCCCGTACCAGGCGAACGTCATGAAGACGTTGGAAACCAGCAGCAGGACGATGGGCGTGATGGTGGCCGGCAACAGGGACATCGATCGGGTTACTCCGGTTTGATCTTCAGCTTCTTGATGAGCGGCACGACCGTCTTGTCCTCGGCATCGAACATCGCCGCAGTCTCCTGCGGCGTCGTCGGATAGGCCTCGGCCGTGAGATCGGCGAAGCGCTTGACGACGGCTGGGTCCTTGAGGACCTTGACCATCGCCTCGTTGATCTTCGCCACCACCTCGGGCGGCATCTTCGCCGGACCGAACAGGCCGGTGAAGGTCGCGAAGGTGAAGTTCTCGAGACCTTTCACGCCGCTTTCCTTGAAGGTCGGCACGTCAGGGAGTTGCGGCACGCGCTTGTCGGAAGACACCGCGATGGCGCGCAGCTTGCCCGCCTTGATGTTGCCGATGGCGGCGTTGAGCTGGTCGACCTGGGCCGGCACCTGGCCCGCCATGACGTCGATCATGGCGGCGCCCGATCCCTTGTAGTGCACCAGCGTATACTTGGTCCCGGTGGCCTCGCTGATCAGTTCGATGGCCAGGTGGTTGGTGGTGCCGATGCCGGAATCGGCGACCGCGAACTTGCCATCCTTGCCCAGCGCGATGAAGTCGGCCAGCGTCTTGATCGGCGAGCCGGGCGGCACGACGAGGACGGCCGGGACACGCTGGATGTGGGTGATCGGCGTGAAGGCCGTGCGCCAGTCGTAGGGCGCGTTGCCGTAGATGGCGGGCACCGCGACCAGTGAGTTGGCCGAGACCAGCAGGCTGGTGCCGTCGGGCGCGGAGCGGGCAACGATGTCGCTGCCGATCATGCCGCTGGCGCCCGCCTTGTTCTCGACGAGCACGGTCGTGCCCAGCACTTCGCGCAGCTTGTCGGCGATGATGCGCGCGGTGACGTCGATGTTTCCGCCCGGCGCATAGGGCGCCATGATCTTGATGGGCTTGTCGAACGTTTGCGCATGCGCCGTTGCCGGCCCGAGGGCGAGCCCACAAAGAGCCGTTAGAATCGCAATAAGCTTCACGGAGTCCTCCCATTGATGGTTGAAAGGACCCTAGAAGAACGACTATCGCCGCGCAAAGGCTTGGTCCTGACGCTGCCGCGTAGCGGCTCGTCAGGGGGTCGGCGGTCGGTGCTGCGCCCACGGCCGTGCGGCTTCGAGCAGCGCGCCCATCCGCAGCACGTCGGTTTCGGCTCCCCACCTGCCCACGACTTGCACCGAGGTCGGGAGCCCGTCGGCGCCGAAGCCCGACGGGTAGGCGCAGGCTGGATGGCCGGTGAGGTTGAACGGATACTGGTAGGAGGTCCAGCCCTGGCGGGTGATGCCGCACTTCACGCCGTCGATCACCACCTCGTCGTTGGCCGCGTCGTGCGTAACGTCGAGGGCGGTGCGCGCATTGGTCGGCATCACCAGGAAGTCGTAGCGCTCGAACAGCGACTGGATCCTGCGGAACAAGGCGGTGCGCGCGAACTGCGCGTTGCGGAAATCGGCCAGCGTGAACTTGGCGCCGCGTTCCATGAAGGCCAGCGTCACCGGGTCCATCTGGTTCTGCCACTTCGGCAGGTACTGCGCGCAGAAGACGGCGAAATTCGCCTGGTAGAGCACACGGCCCTCGTATTCGATCCAGTCGATCTCTTCGGTGACCTCCCCGACCTCGGCGCCCATCGCCTCCCACGCCGCCAGAGCGGCGCGCGTGTTGGTCGCCACGTCGGCGGCCACGCGGGGATTGGCGGTGCGCTCGATGTAGCCGATACGCACGGCGGCCAGGTCGGCGCCCGCCAGTTTCGGCGACAGCGGCTTCTGAGCGTTCCCGGACAGCGTCCAGGGATCCTTGTCGCTGGGTCCCAGCAGGACCGAATGCATGATCGCGGCATCGGTGACGGAGCGTGCCAGCGGGCCTGCATAGACGTTGTTGCCATAGGCGTCGCGCGTCGTGTCGTAGGGCACGGCGCCCAGGGTCGGTTTGAGGCCGACCAGCCCGGAGCAGGAGGCGGGGCCGCGCACCGAGCCCGCGCCGTCGGTGCCGAGCGACAGCGGCCCGAGGCCCGCCGCCACCGCCGCCGCGCCGCCGCCGCTCGAGCCGCCCGGCGTACGTTCGAGATTCCAAGGGTTGCGCGTCACGCCGAACGGTCCATCGGTCAGGCCCTTCACGCCGAACTCGGGCGTGGTCGCCTTGGCGAAGATGACTGCGCCAGCCTTGCGCAGGCGCTGCACCAGCAGATCGTCTGCAGCCGCCGGCCCGTTGCCCTCGAAGATCGCCGAGCCGTGGCGCGTCGGCGCGCCTTCGACATCGACCAAGTCCTTAACGCTGATCGGCACACCGTGCAGCGGTCCCAGCGCTTCACCCCGTGTGACGGCCTCCTCCGCCTTCCTGGCCTCGCGCCTCGCCTGGTCGACCATGACTTCGCGGAAGCAGTTGATCCGGGGATTGGCGCGCTCGGCTGCCTTCAGCACCGCGTCGAGATACTCGACGGGCGAAAGCTTCTTCGCGCGAATGAGGGCGGCGGCCTGAACGGCCGGGGTGAACAGAAGATCCGTGTCGGTCATGGCGGACACACTAGCCCATCCTCGACATGGTCTGCACGCTGCGCTACGCCCGCTGGCGATGTTCTCCCTGCCTGTAATGGCCGCACTCGCGGTCGTGGCCGTCGTGACCTCCTTCGTCTCCGGCATTTTCGGCATGGCGGGCGGGATGCTGCTGATCGGCTTCCTGCTGGTCTTCCTGCCCGTGCCGGTCGCCATGGTCTTCCACGGGGTCATCCAGATCGCGGCCAATGGCTGGCGGGCCTGGCTGTGGCGCCATCACGTGAACTGGAACGTCGTGCTGAAGTTCGGCGCCGGCGCCGTCACGTCACTGGTCGTCTTCTCCTTCTTCGACTTCGTGCCCGACAAGGCGCTGGTGCTGATGGCGGTCGGGCTCACGCCTTTCATCGCCCTCGCGGTGCCGCAGCGCATCGCGCCCAACATCGAACGCGGCGGGCAGGCTTTCCTGGCGGGTGCGATCGGCGGCGCCATCCAGCTCGTCTCGGGCGTGACGGGTCCGCTGCTCGACATCTTCTATGTGCGCACCGGCATGACGCGCCAGGTCAACGTGGCGACCAAGGCGGCGGCGCAGGTGCTGGGGCACCTGACCAAGGTCCTCTACTTCGCGATGGTGATCGAGGGTCCGGCCGGGCGCGACCTCGAACAGTGGCTGGTCATGGGCTACGCCGCGCTCTTCGCGGTGGTCGGGACGACCCTGTCGCGCAGCTTCCTCGACCGCATGTCGGACAAGCAGTTCTATCACTGGACGCGCCGGGTGATACTGGCGCTCGGCACGGTGTACATAGGGCAGGGACTCTGGCTGATGGTGACGCGATGAGCGACGTGAAGGACCGGGTCCGGGCGCTGCTCGACAAGCTTCCCGACGATTGCACCTTCGCCGACGTGCAGCGCGGCATTGCCGTCATGATGTGGCCCAAGCGCGAGGATGGCAGTCTGGAGCCGCCCAAGCGCGTCGACCCGGAGGAAGTGAAGCGCCGCCTGCGCGAATGGATGAAATCGGAGGGAGAGAAATGAAGGACCGCGTCTCGATCGACTTCAAGGACGGCGTCGCCGACGTCAGGCTGATCCGTGCCGACAAGATGAATGCGCTCGATCCGGCGATGTTCGAGGGCATCATCGAGGCGGGCGCCAAGCTCGCCGCCATGCCGGGGCTGCGGTGCGTGGTCCTGTCGGGCGAGGGCAAGGCCTTCTGCGCCGGCCTCGACATGGGAAGCTTCGCCGCGATGAAAGCGGAGGGCGATGCGGTTCCCGGTGTGCGCGATCTCACCAAGCGCACCCACGGCATCGCCAATCGGCCGCAGCAATGCGCTTGGCTGTGGCGTGAACTGCCGATGCCGGTGATCGCCGCCGTCCATGGCGTGGCCTTCGGCGGCGGCTTCCAGATCGCACTGGGGCCGGACATCCGCTACGCCACCGCCGACGCGCGCTTCTCGGTGATGGAAATCAAGTGGGGCCTCGTGCCCGACCTCGCTGGCACGCAGCTCATGCGCCATCTGGCGCGCGAGGACATCGTGCGCGAACTGACCTATACCGGCCGCATCTTCAATGGCGTCGAGGCGCGCGAGATGGGATTCGTGACCCGCGTGGTCGAGGATCCCCGCGCCGCGGCGCTGGAGACGGCAAGAGAAATCGCCTCCAAGAGCCCCGACGCGATCCGCGCCAACAAGCGGCTGCTCAACGCCGCCGTCGCGACCGATGCCGCGTCGGGCCTGATGATGGAATCGGTTGAGCAGCAGAAGCTGATCGGCTCGCCCAACCAGCTCGAGGCCATCATGTCCAACCTGCAGAAGCGCGCCGCGAACTACAGGGATTGAGAGTCTCTTCAGCGCCCCTTGAACACCGGCTTGCGCTTCTCGACGAAGGACGCCACCGCTTCCTTGTGATCTTCGGTGCGTGACGACTGCACCAGGCGCTCGGCCTCGCGATAATGCGCGACCGAGTAGTCGATGTGCAGGGCCTCGTCGAGATTGTCCTTCATGTGGCGCAGCGCCACCCGCGGACCCTCGGCCAGTGACCTGGCGAAGGCGAAGGCCTCCTCCTGCAGTTTGGCATCGTCGACCACGCGGTTCACCAGCCCGATCTGCTCGCAGCGCTCGGCGCCGACCTTTTCCGACGTGAACATCAGCTCGCGTGCCCGCATCGGGCCCACGGTACGCGTCAGCAGCCAGGAGATGCCGTAGTCGCCCGACAGGCCGATCTTGGCGTAGCCGGTGGTGCAGAAGGCGGACTTGGCGGCGATGCGGATGTCGCAGGCCAGCGCGATGGCAAGGCCGGCACCGGCTGCAGCGCCGGGCAGTGCCGCGATGGTGGGCTTGCGCACCGCGACAAGCGCACCGGTGAGATGCGTCTGGCGCCAGCGCAGGTCGGCCAGCCGCTCCTCGTAGCTCATCTGCCCGCGGGGCCCGCGTCCACCCATGCCCTTCACGTCGCCGCCGCTGCAGAAGGCGGTGCCGGCGCCGGTGATCAGCAGTGCGCCCACGGCATCGTCGTCGCCGCGCGCCTTGATCTGGTTGCGCAGCGCCTCGGTGAGGTCGGGCGACATCGCGTTGCGCGCCTCCGGGCGGTTCAGCGTGATCAGCGCGACGCCGTCGCGGACGCTGCACAAGAGTTCGGTTGTGCCGGTATCGATTTCCATGTGACCTTCTCCTTGCCATGACATTCCCGGTCACCGAACACACCGTCAAGACCGCCCGCCACACGACGGGCTATCTCGCCTGCGGAGCGAAAGACGCCCCGCTGCTGATCTTCGTCCACGGCTGGCCCGAGCTGTCGCTGTCGTGGCGGCACCAGCTTCCCGTCTTTGCCGCGCTGGGCTTCCGTTGTGTCGCGCCGGACATGCGCGGCTACGGTCGCTCCAGCACCTACGCGCGCCACGAGGACTTTGCGCAGGAAGAGATCGTGGCCGACATGCTCGAGCTGCTCGTGTCCCTCGGCCGCGAGCGGGCGGTGTGGATCGGTCACGACTGGGGCAGCCCCGTCGTCTGGAACATGGCGGCGCATCATCCTGACAAGGTCGTGGGCGTGGCCAGCCTGTGCGTGCCCTATCTCCCGACCGGCTTCACCCTCGACACCGTCGTGCCGCTGGTCGACCGCGCGCTCTATCCCGAGGCACAGTTCCCGGCCGGACAGTGGGACTACCAGTTCTTCTACGAGGAGAGCTTCGACAAGGCCTGTGCGGGCTTCGATGCGCACCCGCTCAACGTGGTGAAGGCGCTGTTCCGCAAGGGCGATCCCTCGCGGGTCGGCAAACCGGCACCGACCTCGATGGTGCGCCGCGCCGGCGGCTGGTTCAGCGGCGGCGCCTGCCCCGACGTGCCGCGCGACCCGGACGTGCTGACCGAGCAGGACATGGAAGCCTATGCCGCGGCGCTGGCCAGGAACGGCTTCTTCGGTCCGGATTCCTGGTACATGAACCACCGGGCCAACGGCGCGTATGCGAAGCGGGCGCCGAACGGCGGCCGGCTCGCGATGCCGGTGCTTTTCCTGCACGGCGCCTATGACACGACCTGCGAGACGATGACGTCGAGGCTCGCCGAACCCATGCGGCACGCGTGCGCCGACCTGACGGAAATCGTCGTGGAGTCCGGCCATTGGATGGCGCAGGAGAAGCCGGTCGACGTGAATGCGGCCCTCGCGAAGTGGCTGGCGACGAGGCTGCCCGGCTACTGGACTTAGGTTAGGACGCGTTCTTCGCCCTCAGTGCAGCGAACCGGTCGAGACTCTCCTGCGGCCAGAGCGCATTGCGATCGTAATATTCCTCGGCGGCGGGAACGCCGGCGGGAAGCGCGACCCAGGGCTGCTTGCTCATGGTGAAGATGTGGATGTCGGGCGGCAGCCGGTCGGGCTCGTCGAGCGTGCCGACGCGCACGAAATGGACGGTCGGTCCGGCGCCGGCATAGTTGCTCCACAGCGCGATGCGGCATTTCGGGCAGCGCGCGATCTTCTGGCCCTTGCCGCTCAAGGTCGGCGTGTCGATCACCTCGACCTCGCCGCCCAGCGCCTCGACGCGGTGGGCCTCGATCATCGCGTTCATCGCGAAGGCCGTTCCCGAATCGCGCTGGCACCAGCGGCAGTGGCAGCAATGCACGAACAGCGGCCGCGAGGCGAGCCGGTAGCGAATGTGCCGGCAGGTGCAGCCGCCTTCGAACGTCTCCGTCTCGCTGGTCATCACATTCGTCTCCCGGCTAAGGTCCGCGCCTGAAATCATCTGGGTGGAGAGTAGACATGGGCGGGCGGCTGCAGGGCAAGGTGGCGGTGGTGACGGGGGCGGCTCCGCGCGGCGAGGGGGTGGGCAATGGCATGGCGACGGCCATCCTGTTCGCGAGGGAAGGCGCCCGCGTCGTGCTCGTGAATCGCAGCGCGGAGCGCGCTGAGGGACTGGCGAAACAGATCAAGGACGAGGGCGGCGAGGCGTCCGTGTTCGCAGGCGACGTGGCGCAGCTCGACGTGGCCGAGGCGATGGCCGACTTCGCGATGAAGAAATATGGCCGGCTCGACATCCTGCACAACAATGTCGGCATCGGCGGGCCGGGCACGCCGGAGACGGTGACGCTCGAGACCTGGAACAAGGTGCTCGAAGCCAACCTGACCACGACGATGCTCTGCACCAAGTCGTGCCTGCCGCGCATGAAGGAAGGCGGCGGCGGGTCGATCATCATGGTGTCGTCGATCGCGGGTGCCGTCGGCCTGATGGGCAGCGCCGGGGCGGTGGCCTATGCGACGGCCAAGGCCGGCCTGCACGGCTTCACCATGTCCGTCGCGGCGGACTATGCAACGCAGAACATCCGCGCCAACTGCATCATCGTGGGCTCCGTGCACACGCCGATGGTGGCGCATCTCGGCGCCGAGGCACGCGACCGGCGCAAGAAGATGGTGCCGATGCAGGTCGAGGGAACGGCCTGGGACATCGCCCACGGCGCGGTCTATCTGGCGTCCGACGAATCGCGCTGGGTGACGGGCGTGATGTTGCCGATCGACGGCGGCCTGGTCGCGTTGCGGGCGTGGCCGCGATGATCCGGCGCCTGGTCGCGCTGTCGGTTGCTGTCGGCGCGATCCAGACGGACGCAGTCCCGGTGTCCGCGCAGAATCAGATGGAGCTCAACCAGCAGGCCGGTACGGCGCTGCAGGACGCCGACCGGCGGCTCAACGCAGTCTACACGAAGCTCCGCACGCGCCTCGGACCCGAGAGCCGGGCGCGTCTTCAGGCGGCCGAGGAAGCCTGGATCCGCTTCCGCGACCGGGAATGCGCCTTCATCGGCGCGCCGACCGCCGGCGGCTCGATCCACGGGATGATCGTTGCCCAGTGCCACGCGCGCCTCACTCTCGTGCGCGTGAAGGATCTCGAAGCCCAGCTCGACTGCCGGGAGGGCGACCTGTCCTGCGTCAGGGAGTAGCGGCGGCCCGCCGCTCGTGGTGCCACGTGTAGAGGCCTGAGGCGACGATCACGGCGGCGCCGGCAAGGGTCCAGTGGTCGGGGATGTCGCCGAACACGATGGCGCCCAGGATCGTGACGAAGACGAGCAGCGTGTAGCTGTAGGGTTGGACCGCGCCGGCTTCGGCATAGTCCAGTGCCTTGATCAGCGAATAGTGCGCCAGCGCGCCCAGCAGCGCGATTGCAAAGAGCAACGCCCATCCCGTCGCGTCGGGCCATATCCACTGCCATGGTCCGACCAATGTCGTCGCTCCGAAGGCCACGAAGGCCGACCAGACGAGCGTGGTGTCGGGCGGGTCGGTGCGCGAGCAGAGACGGACGAGGATCTGGTAGCCGCCCCACAGGATGGCCCCGGCTACCGGCAGCAGGAGCGGCCAGTCGAGTTCGCGAAAGCCCGGTCGTACGATCAGCAGCACCCCGACGAAGCCCGCGCCGACGGCCGCCCAGCGCGACGGCCCGGCCCGCTCGCCGAGGAACACGACGCCGAGCGCGATCACGATCAGCGGCGAGGTGGCGGCTACAGCATGGGTGTCGGCCAGCGGCAGGTACCGGAAAGCGAGCACGAACACCGCGCTCTCGATCACTGCCAGCAAGGCGCGGCCGAACTGGAGCGCCGGCCGCGCCGAGCGCGCGGCGGCGCGCAGGCCGCGGCGGCGCACGGCCGCCCAGGCGAACAGGCAGAAGACGGCGTAGCGCACCCACATCATCTGGCCGACCGAATAGTCGGCCACCATCCACTTGGTGATGGCGTCCATGCTGGCGAAGCCCAGCATGGCAAGCATGGTGAAGATCGCGCCGCGCGACGTGTCGTTGCGGCCGGGCGCGGCCGCCGGCGGCGTCATTCGGCGGCGGCCACGCGCTGCGCCGGCGGGCGGAAGGCGGGGATCACCCTTTCGGCGAAGAGTTTCAGGCTCTTCATCGTCTTCTCGCGTCCATAGTAGGGCGGGTAGTGCAGCAGCAGCGAGGTCATGCCGGTGCGCGCCTGCATTTCCCGCAGGCGCGCGATCACCGTCTCGGCCGAGCCGTGCAGCAGCGTGGTGTTCAGCAGATCGTCGTAGCTGAGTTGGCCGCCCTTCTCGGACACCGAGCCGAGGTAGCCCGCCGTGCCGGTGCCGCCGAAATGCGCGATGTGGCGGACGATCGCCTCCTCGGTCTCGGCGCGCGCCTGCGCATCGGTGTCGGCGATGTAGACCCAGCGCGCGATGTCGATCTGGCCGGCCGCGGGATTCTTGGCGCGCTCTGCGGAGGCCGTCGCGAGTTCGCGCTTGTAGAGCGCGGTCTGGGCGGCGAGCGTCTCGATGCCGGGCAAGGTCGACAGCATCAGGCCGAAGCCGTTGCGGCCGCAATAGCCGATCGAGCGGTCGGTGCCGCCCGCCATGTAGAGCGGCGGATGCGGCATCTGCACCGGCTGTGGCAGCAGCTCGTAGGGCTCCGCGACGGTGCCGCTGAAGTACTTTCCCTTGTGGTCGTAGCGATGGCGGTGGAAGGCGTCGAACATCAGGCCGACCGCCTCCTCGACCATGTCCCGGCGGCCCTCGAAGTCCTTGCCCAACCCGACGAATTCGTAGGGCCGGTAGCCCGACCCGATGCCCAGCATGACCCGCCCGTTCGACAGGATGTCGACGAAGTTGGCATTCTCCACAACGCGTATCGGATCGTAGAGCGGCAGGGTGATCACGCCGGACGCCAGCTTGATGCGGCTGGTCTTCGCCGCGAGATAGGCCATGAAGGCGAAGCAATCCGGCATGATGCCGTAACTGGTCGAGAAATGGTGCTCGGCGATCCAGGCCGTGTTGTAGCCCAGCCGTTCCGCCTCGATCACCTCGTCCGTCGTCCGAGCATGCACCGCGCGGTGCGGATAGGGCTCTTCCTTCGGATTGGCGTGCGAGGTCAAGAGGATGCCGAATTCCATGCCGTTCTCCTCCATCGTCATTCGAGCTTGATGCCCTTATCCTTCACCACCTTCGCCCCGTTTTCGACCTCGCGCAGCGACCATGTATCGCTCTGCGCAGCCTTGTCGAGAACCGTCGCCCCGACCGACTTCCGGAGCAGGCATCAATCCGCTTGACTCCGCTGCGCTGCAGCATCATATACGCGCCAGACCACGGGTTCGTGGACTTAGCAAGATTTCTCGCGATCGCGCGACGCGCCCCATTCCTCTGTGACGGCGCCTCATCCCGAGACAATCCCCCAAGACAAGAGCCGTCCCAGCCGCGCGCGGGAACGGGCCTAACGCCGCCACAGATGTGCGTGCCCGGATGGCATGCCGGCGGCAAGTAAGGATTTTCAGTGAGTGAAGTTACGTTTGCGGATCTCGGTCTGGCCGAGCCGCTGCTGCGTGCGTTGACTGCAGCCAACTACACCGTGCCGACGCCCATCCAGGCGCGCACGATTCCCGCCCTGCTGCAGGGCCGTGACGTGCTAGGCATCGCACAGACCGGCACAGGCAAGACGGCGGCGTTCGCGTTGCCCGTGCTGCAGCATCTTTCGGAGTCGAAGGAGCGCGCCCAGCCCAAGAGCCCGCGGGCCCTCGTGCTGGCGCCGACCCGCGAACTCGCGGTCCAGATCGCCCGCAGCTTCGACACCTACGGCCGCGGCCTCGGCCTGCGCCTCTGCACCGTCGTCGGCGGCCTAGGCTATGGCCGCCAGATCGAGACCCTGTCGCGCGGCGTCGACATCCTGATCGCCACGCCAGGCCGTCTGCTCGACCTCGTCGAGCGTGGCAACGTCAAGCTCGGCCAGGTCAGCTTCTTCGTCCTCGACGAAGCCGACCGCATGTTCGACATGGGGTTCATCCGCGACGTGCGCCGCATCGCGGCCTCGGTCTCGAAGAACCGGCAGACGCTCCTGTTCTCGGCCACCATGCCGAACGACATCGCCAAGCTTTCCTCGGAAATCTTGAAGAATCCCGAGAAGGTCGAGATCGCACCGCAGGGCCGCACGGTCGAGAAGATCGACCAGCGCGTGTACTTCGTGAACTCGGCCAACAAGCGCACCCTGCTCAACCATCTGCTGGCCGACGAGGCTCTTGAGCGGGTCATCATCTTCACCCGCACCAAGCGCGGCGCCAACCGCGTCGCCGAGGCGCTGGAAGACCGCGGCGTACGCTCCGAGGCGATCCACGGCAACAAGTCGCAGAACGCCCGCCAGAAGGCGCTCGACAATTTCAGCCGCGGCAAGGCCCGCGTCCTGGTTGCGACCGATCTCGCCTCGCGCGGCATCGATGTGCAGGGGGTGACCCACGTCATCAACTTCGAGCTGCCGGCCGATGCCGAGAGCTATGTGCATCGCATCGGCCGCACTGCGCGCGCCGGCGCCTCGGGTATCGCCATCTCGTTCTGCGACGGCAGCGAGCGCGGCCAGCTCAAGGGCATCGAGCGTCTGACCAATCAGCGCATCCCGGTCGTACCGACGCCGGCCAACGAAGACATGCCGCCGGCCCCGCCGATGCGTGCCCGCACCGAAGACGACGATCGCGAGCGCGACGAGCGTCGCCGCGAAGGTCGCGGTGGTCCGCGTGGCGGCGGCCGTCCGGGTGGCGGTGCTCGTCCAGGCGGTCATCGCTCGTTCGACGACCGCGCCAATCACGATCGTTCCCGCGGCGACCGTCCGCCGGCGCATGCCGACAGTCAGTTCCGCGGGGGCGACTTCCGCGATGCTCCGCAGGGTGACCGCCCGCATCGCGATCGCCCGCACGGTGACCGTCCCTACGGCGACCGTTCACGCAATCCGCGCCCGCAGGGTGATCGCCTGTTCGGCGACCGCCCCCGAGGTGAGCGTCCCCATGGCGACCGTCCCCATGGTGATCGTCCGCAGGGCGATCGTTTCGATCGCGCGCAGGGCGATCGTTTCGATCGCGCGCAGGGCGATCGTTTCGATCGCGCGCAGGGCGATCGTCCCCACGGTGATCGTCCGCAGGGTGACCGCCCGCGGTCGTTCGGCGATCGCCCGAACAACAACGGTGGTGGTCAGTATGCGCCCCGCTCGCACGGCGACCGTCCCCACGGCGACCGTCCCCACGGTGATCGCCCGGCCGGCGATCGTGCGCAGGGTCCACGTCCCCAGTGGAAGGGCCGTCGCTTCGGAGGTGGAGGCGGCGGCGGTGGTCGCGGCCGCGCCGCCTAGCCGATAATTCCTTCCTCGCGGAAGATCTCCAGACACTTCGAAAGAGCGCGCTCGTAACGGGCGCGCTCTTTTGCCATCGACGCCTCGTCCCAATCGAAGAAACCGCCTTTGGTCTTGAAGCCGATGCGGCCCTGGTCGACGTTGCGCTGCAGAACCGGCGGTGGGCCGTCGGCGTTGCTGAGGTCGGGCCAGATGATCTTGGCCACGGCGCAGGTCGTGTCCCAGCCCGAATGCTCCTTCTGCGTGATCGGACCGGCGGCGGCGTAGCGGAACCCGAAGGAGAGACGCACCGTCGCGTCGATGTCCTCGGGCGAGGCCACGCCCTGCTCGATCAGCCACAGCGCCTCGCGCATCAGCGCGCCCTGGATGCGGTTGCCCAGGAAGCCGATCACGTCCTTCTTCACCTGCACGGGGCGCTTCCCCAGCGCCCCCATGATTTCGCCGACCTTCTCCGCCAGGGCGACGTCGGTGTGGACGGATCGTACGACCTCGACCAGCGGGATCAGGTGGGCCGGCATGAAGAAATGGAGCCCCATCATGCGGTCCTGACTCGCAAGGCCCTTGCCGATCTCGCTGATCGGAAAGCTCGACGAGTTCGAGGTCAGCGGCACGCCAGGACACGAAAGCCGTTCCAGGTCGGCGAAGATCTTCTGCTTCAGCGCGAGATCCTCGGTCACCGTTTCGACCACGATGTCGATCTTCGCCCAGGGCGCCTCCTCGAGCGTCGCATAGGTGGCCAGACCCGAGACATCGTCCGGTTTTCCCATGGCCTTGAGCGCACGGGATGCCGCCGCAGGCAGTCCGTCGCGAGTAGAGGCGGAGCGCGACACGACGTCCACCTTCCAGCCCCCGCCCAGGAACATGGCGATGATCCCGACCCCCATCGTGCCGCCCCCCAGCACCAGGGCGTGTCGTTCGCTTTGCGGCATGTGTTTTTCTCCCGTATCGACGCGTGACCCCTGCCGGGGCAGTATCCCGGCCACGTTAGCCGGATTTTCAACGCGGGAGAAAATAGATGAGCACCACCTTCAAGGATCTCGGAATCAGCACCGAAGGCGCGGTCGGGATCGTCGAGATCCAGCGGCCGCCGCACAACTTCTTCGACAACTCGCTGATCAACCAGATCGCCGACGCCTTCGAGGCGTTCGACCGCGACGACAAGATCCGCGCCTATGTGCTGTGCGCGCAGGGCAAGTCGTTCTGTGCCGGCGCCGACTTCGCCAACCGCCCTCAGACTGGCGCGAACGAGAGCGGCAAGCATCTCTACAAGGAAGCGACCCGCATTTTCCGTGCGAAGAAGCCCAGCGTCGGCGCTATCCAGGGACCGGCGATCGGCGGTGGCCTCGGTCTCGCGCTGGCCACCGATTTCCGTGTGGCCGCTCCGGAAGCGCGCTTCGCGGCCAACTTCACGCGACTGGGCTTCCATCCGGGCTTCTCGCTCACCTACACGCTGCCGCGCCTGGTCGGCCAGCAGAAGGCCAACCTCATGTTCTACACGGGCCGTCGCATCGGCGGCGAGGAGGCGGTGCAATGGGGGCTGGCCGATATGCTGGCGCCGCTCGCCGACGTGCGCAAGGAGGCGATCAAGCTTGCGCAGGAAATCGCCGAGTCTGCTCCGCTTGCGTTGATGTCGACCCGCGAGACGATGCGCCGTGGCTTTGCCGATGCGGCGGAAGCGGCCACCGAGCGCGAACTCACCGAGCAGGAGTGGACCCGCAAGACCGAGGACTTCAAGGAGGGCGTCAAGTCATACGCCGAGAAGCGCCCCGGCAACTGGAAGAACCGCTAGGGAGCGTTCCATGGCTCAGGTCTCGGGCAAGGTCGCCATCGTCACCGGCGGTGCCTCCGGCATCGGCGAGGCCTGTGCCGAAACGCTGGCGCGCGAAGGCGCGTCGGTTCTCATCACCGACATCGACGACACCCTGGGCAAGGCTGTCGTCGACCGCATCACCAAGGCGGGCGGCACGGCGCACTATCTGCGCCACGACGTGCGCGACGAGGCGGCCTGGCCGGGCGTCGTCGACGACGCGGAAAAGCGCTACGGCCGTCTCGACATCATGGTGGCCAATGCCGGCATCGGCATCATGTCGCCCATCGCGACCATGACGCTGGCCGACTGGCAGCGGCAACAGGCCATTAATCTCGACGGCGTGTTCCTCTCCATCAAGCACTCGATCCCGGCGATGAAGCGGGCGGGCGGCGGCTCGATCGTGCTGATGTCGTCGGTGGCCGGCCTGCGCGGCGCCCCGGGCCTCGCGGCCTATTCGGCGACCAAGGGCGGCGTGCGGCTGCTGGCGAAGTCGGTGGCGCTCGAACATGCGGCCGACAACATCCGCTGCAACTCGGTCCATCCCGGCATCATCGCCACGCCGATCTGGGAGAAGATCCCGACCGGCGCCGAGGGCAACCGCCGCAACGCCCCGATCGATCCGCGCGAGCGCGCCGCCGCCACGGTGCCGCTGCCCCGGGTCGGCGAGGCGCAGGACATCGCCAACGGCGTGCTCTTCCTCTGCACCGACGCCGGCAACTACATCACGGGCCAGGAGCTGGTGATCGACGGCGGCATGACGGCCGGCGGGCGACCGACCCGGCCGCTTCAATAGCCATGGGCGACGCCGCGCGGCTCTGGATCGTCCTCGCGGCGCTCAGCGGCGCGATCTCGGTCATCGTCGGCGCCTTCGCCGCGCACGGTCTCGACCTGCGCACCGAAGCCGGACTCAAGGCCCGCGACTGGCTGCAGACCGGCAGCCACTATCAGATGGTCCATGCGCTCGCGATGCTGGGCGTGTGTGCGCTGGCCGGGGCGGAGCTCCTGAACGCGCGCCTGGCCCTCGTCGCCCTATGGCTGTTCCTCGTCGGCAGCGTCCTGTTCCCCGGCGCGCTCTATTGCCTGTCGTTCGGTGGCCCGCGATGGTTCGGCGCCGTGGCGCCGGTCGGCGGTATCGCCTTCATCGCCGGCTGGGTGGTTCTGGCGATCGCCGCGTTCAAGGGGCGTGGCGTCTGACGGAGCAACTAGGCCTTCTGAATGAGGCCGGGATACTGCAGGACCTGTTTATCTGCGGTCAGGAGCGTGAACCCCTCGACCCGGGATTGAGCGAGAAGCATCCTGTCAAAGGGATCCTTATGGAGCGGCGGTAAGTCGTCGAGAGCCAAGGCATGGGTACTCGTGACCAAAAGCTCGTTGTAGCCGTTGTCCAACAACCCCCGCCGTAATTGTCGCGCATTCACATCGAAATCATCCCGACCCAAGCTCTGCTTGATGACGATCTCCCAGAGGCTGGCTGCGCTGAAGACGAGCGTGTTGTCCGGATCGTCGAATAATCGGAGGGTCTTGCGGGAAAGCTTTTCGGGGCGTGCAGCCGCCCAGAGCAGGATGTGGGTATCGAGGAGTAGGTTCAAGGCGCAGTCCCGAACAGGCGGCCGATCTGCTCGTCGCCCATCCGGTCGAAGTCATCAGGTACCTTGAGTTGCCCGGACAGGAAACCCACGCGACGCTTCTCCCCCGAAGAAGGGGCGTCGAGAGCGACGACCTTAACAAGGGGCTTGCCCGCCTTTGCAATCACGAAGGACTCCCCGCGTGCAGCATCAGCCACCAGTTTGGAGAGGTTGGTTTTGGCTTCGTGAATGTTGACGGATTTCATGGGCTATTGATTGAACTAAGTCATCTTAGTCTAGTTCCTTGAGCCCGTCAAATGGACCAGGCGTCTGGCTACGAAAGCTGCTCGTCCAGCAGCTTCAGCGCCTCGGCCGCAAAGGCGCGCATGTTGGCGACGCGATCGTCGGAGCCGGTGCGCAGGGTGCGCGCCACGCTGCCATGGGGACCGACGACTGCAACGCAAGTATGCCCCGCGGGATCGCCGTAGGAATTGCCGGTCGGGCCCGAGGCGCCAGTTTCGGCGAGGCCCCAGGTCGTCTTGAGGCGGCCGCGGACATGCTCGGCAGCGAGCAGCGCCCAGGGCTCAGAGGAGGAGCGGACGCCAGCGCGCTTCTCGCGCGGCACCGCGAGGAAGGCGTCGCCGGCGGGCCGCGTGTAGACCACGGCGCCGCCCATGAAATAAGCTGAGGCGCCCGGGATGGCGAGCAGCGCCGCCGAGATCAAACCGCCGGCGGACGATTCGGAGATGCCGACGGTCTCTTTGCGGGCCTTGAGCTTTTCGCCGACGCGCCGGGCGAGCGGGAGCAGGGTGTCCATCGGGTCAGTCCTTCTTCGTGAAGATGTCCAGGACCAGCGGCAGCTGCTGGCCCATCCAGATCGCGCGGTCGCGATGATCCTCCAGATCGTGCCCGGTGTTGGGATGAATGAACACCGTAAGTTCGCCGCGGTTCAGGGTCAGCCATGACAGGAAGGGCTCGAACTGTTCGTTCTTCAGAGCAACCTGATAGCTGAAGCGCGGATGCGGTCCGACCGGCCTCTCGTGGAAGCGGCCCATCTCGACCGCGAAGGTCTTCTCGATGCGCTCGCGCAACGCCCACGCTGCGTCGCGCGACGCCTCGTCGAAGTAGACGTGTGCGTGCCAGTCCTTGATTTCGTCCGTGTTCATAACGTTCACCATAATGAGCAGCACAACCCGCCTGTCGGAACCCTGAGCCGTTCCCCGAGCGGAGCAGGCTTGCTAGGGTCAGGCATCATGAACTTCGATTTCTCCGACGACCAGAAGCTGCTCAAGGAGCAGGTTCGCAAATTCCTCGCCGACAAGTGCCCCACCAAAGTGGTGCGGCGCGTGCTCGACGGCAACGAAACCCATGCGGAAGATGTCTGGAAGGGCCTCGTCGATCTCGGCGTGCCGGCCCTCGGCATTCCCGAAGAGTATGGCGGCATGGGCCTGTCGCCGCTCGAAGTCTGCGTCGCCGCCGAGGAGATCGGCCGCGCCGCGGCGCCGGTGCCGTTCGACAGTTCGGTCGTGCTAGCGACCGAAGCGCTGAAGCTCGCCGGCTCCGACGCGCAGAAGAAGAAGTGGCTGCCCGAGCTCGCGTCGGGCAAGGCGCTCGGCACGCTGGCGATTGCCGAAGGCGCGCAGCCGCCGAAGCCGCGGAACACCCGCACGACGTTCGGCGGCGGTCGCCTCAACGGCAAGAAGCTGCCGGTAACGGACGGTGAGGCGGCGACCTTCGCCATCGTGCTCGCCAATACCGGCGGCTCGGGCGATCGTGCAGTGTCGCTGGTCCTGGTCGATCTCGGCCAGAAGGGCGTCGCGAAGAAGCGCATCGAGACGATCGATCCCGCGCGCAAGCATGCCGAGCTCGCCTTCAGCGACGCCTCGGCCGAACTGCTGGGTGCCGAGGGCGAGGGCTGGCGCCTGCTCGAGCGGCTCTACGACGCGGCGGCCGTCTACTTCGCCTTCGCCCAGGTGGGCGGAGCGGAGGCCGCGATGTGGATGGCGCGCGACTATGCGCTGCAGCGCAACGCCTTCGGCCGTCCCATCGGCTCCTACCAGGCGATCAAGCACAAGCTGGCGGACTGCTACGTGAAGCTCGAGCTGGCCCGCTCCAACGCCTATTACGGCGCGATGATGCTGACCGAGGACGGCGCCGACCTGCCGCTCGCCGCGGCGGCGGCGCGTATCGCCGCGACAGACGCCTACGACTTCGCGGCCAAGGAGAACATCCAGACCCATGGCGGCATCGGCTTCACCTGGGAGGCCGACACGCAGTTCCATTACCGGCGCTCGCGCCTGATGGCGCTGTCGCTCGGCGGGCCGATGGCCTGGAAGGACAAGCTGGTGACCCGCCTCGAACAGAAGAACGCGGCCTAGGAGGTAACGATGGACTTCAACGATACTCCAGAAGAAGCCGCCTTCCGCCAGGAAGTGCGCGCCTGGCTCGACGCCAACGCGACGCGCAAGAGCGACGACACGCAGAGCAATCGCGCGCGCAACGACGATCCCGGACTGCTTGAGAAGGCCAAGGCTTGGCAGGACAAGAAGGCCACCGCCGGTTATGCGCGCATGACCTGGCCGAAGGAGTTCGGCGGTCGCGGCGCCTCGCCCATTCTGCAGGTGATCTACCAGCAGGAGGAATCGAACTACCTGGTGCCGCTCGGTTTCTTCGACATCGGGCTGGGCATGTGCATCCCGACGATGATGGCCTATGCGACGCCTGAGCAGCTCAAGCGCTACGTGAAACCGGCGCTGCACGGCCAGGAGATCTGGTGCCAGCTCTTCTCCGAGCCGGCGGCCGGCTCCGACGTGGCGGGCATCCGTACGAAGGCCGAGCGCGACGGCGACGACTGGATCATCAACGGCCAGAAGGTCTGGACATCGGGCGCGCATTATTGCGACTTCGGCATCGTGATCACGCGCACCGATCCGAACGTGCCGAAGCATGCCGGCCTCACCATGTTCTTCCTCGACATGAAGAGCCCCGGCGTCGAGGTCCGTCCGATCAAGCAGATGTCAGGCGGTGCCAACTTCAACGAGGTGTTTTTCACCAACGTCCGCATTCCCGACAGCCAGCGGCTGGGCAAGGTGGGCGAGGGCTGGAAGGCCGCGCTGACCACGCTGATGAACGAGCGCCTCGCCGTCGGCCTGCCCTCGGGCGGGCTCGACATCGACGAGCTGATGGAGCTGGCGCGCGAGACCGAGCTGGAGGACGGGGCGGCGATCCGCAACCAGCAGGTCCGCTCGAAGATCGCCGACTGGTACGTCCAGCAGCAGGGGCTGAAGCTCACCCGCTACCGCACGCTGACGGCTCTCTCCAAGGGCCAGACGCCGGGACCGGAATCCTCGATCATCAAGATCGTGGCGGCACCCAAGATGCAGGACATGGGCGCCTTCGCGATGGAGCTGATGGGCCATGCCGGCATCATGAAGGAGGACGTGCCCTTCGCAGCTGGCTTCCAGGCGCAATGGATCGGCGGCGCCGGCTTCCGCATCGCCGGCGGTACCGACGAGATCCTGCGCAATATCGTGGCGGAGCGGGTGCTGGGACTGCCGGCCGACATCCGGGTCGATAAGGACATTCCGTTCAACCAGCTCGGGAAGAAGTAGCGCCGGGGCGGGCCGTCTCGCACGTTTCGCGATTTCCTTCTGGACGCCGGTTATCCCGGCCTTGTGCCTTGCGTCGACCATCCCGGCTTTGGGATGGTCGGCGGAACAAGCAGGAGGAGGAACGCTCGTGAACAGGCTTGACGGCAAAGTGGCATTTCTCTCCGGTGCCGCACGTGGCATCGGCGGCGAAGCGGCGAAACTGATGGCGAGCGTCGGCGCCAGGGTAGCAATCGGAGACGTGCTCGAGGAGCGCGGCCGGCAGACGGTGAAGGAGATCGAGGCGGCTGGCGGACAGGCGCTCTTCGTGCCGCTCGACGTGACGCAGGAGGCGGGCTGGACCGCCGCCATCGATGCCACGGTGAAGAAGTTCGGTGGTCTCGACATCCTCGTGAACAATGCCGGCATCTTCGTCGGCAAGGGCGTCGAAGAGGCCTCGATGGACGAATGGCACCGGCTCGTCGCCGTCAACCTGACGGGCGTGGTGCTGGGGACAAAGATTGCACTCCCGCATCTCAAGGAACGCGGTGCCAGGAGCGCGCACGGCGCGGCGATCGTGAACCTTGCCTCGGTGGCGGGGTTGGTCGGCTCGCAGCTCGATCCGCTCTATTCGCTGACCAAGGGCGGCGTCACGCTGTTCACCAAGTCGACGGCGCTCGAATTCGGCCGCAAGGGCTATCGCATCCGCGTGAACTCGATCCATCCCGGCGTTATCGAGACCGACATGGGCCAGCAGACCTTCGCCATGCGGGCGCGCGCTCTCGGTACCAACGACACAGAGGCCACGCGCAAGACGTCGCTCGCCATGCATCCGATCGGGCGGCTGGGGGTCGCCGAGGACATCGCCAAGGGGATCGTGTTCCTGGCGTCGGACGATGCCGGCTTCATGACCGGCTCGGGCCTCGTGGTGGACGGCGGCTACACCGCCCAGTAGTCCGGTCAGTCGCTCAGAAGATGCCGGCGGCGAGGCCGGCCGCCATGGCGGCGCCCAGCTCCTCGCACTGCTCGACGAAGGCGGGTTGCCAGGGGCCCTTGCACAGCAGCGGTTCCTGAACGGCACGCCAGCGCAGGCCGGTCAGGATCGTCTCGACACCACGGCGCGTGCCGGTGCCGTCGCTTCCGGCTCTAATGTAGAGGGCGCAGGGCATGCCCTGGGTCTTCTCCAGGCAGGCATTGTAGCTGCGGTCGAAGAAGTCCTTCAGCGCGCCGCTCATGTAGCCCAGGTTCTCCGGCGTGCCGAGAATCACCGCCTGCGCGACCAGCACGTCGTCCGGGCCGGCCTGGAGCGCGGACCTCACCGCGACGTCGACCCCCGTTTCGCTGCGCGCGCCGCGTTCCACGGCGTCGCGCAGGGAAAGGGTGTTCTCCGACGGGGCGTGCGCCACAATGAGCAGCCTTTTCGACATGGAGGGGGTTCTACCCCACGCCGACATGCTCAAGAAACTCCTGATCGCCAACCGCGGCGAGATCGCCATTCGCATCGCCCAGGCCGCCGCCGAACTCGGCATCGCAACCGTGGGCATCCATTCGGAGGACGACGCGACCTCGCTGCATGTGCGGCGGGTCGACGAAGTCTGGCCGCTCAAGGGCCGCGGCGCCGCGGCCTATCTCGATATCGCCAATGTCATCGCGGCCGCCCGAGAAGCGGGCTGCGACGCCATCCATCCCGGCTACGGCTTTCTGTCGGAGAATGCGGCCTTCTCGAAAGCCTGTACCGATGCGGGGCTGGTGTTCGTCGGCCCCAGGCCCGAGCAGCTCGACCTGTTCGGAGACAAGACACGCGCCCGGGCGCATGCCGGCAAGAACGGCGCGCCCGTCCTGCCGGGCACCGACGGAGCGACAGATGTGGCGGGCATCAGGGCGTTCTTCGGAAAGCACGCGAAGTCCGGCATCGTCATCAAGGCGATCGCCGGCGGCGGTGGGCGCGGTATGCGCATCGTGACCCGGGAGAGTGATATCGAGGAGGCCTTCGCGCGGGCTTCCGCCGAAGCGCAAGCCGCTTTCGGCAATGGAGCACTGTATGCCGAGCGTCTGATCGCCCGCGCGCGACACATCGAGGTCCAGATCGTGGGCGACGGACAGGGCGGCATTGCGTCGCTCGGCGAGCGCGAATGCACGATCCAGCGCCGCAGCCAGAAGATCGTCGAGGTGGCGCCCAGTCCGAACCTCGCCGAGGCGATGCGCCGGCACATCGTCGACTCGGCCGTCACGATGGCGAAGGCGGTGAACTATCGCAGCCTCGGCACCTTCGAATTCCTGGTCGACGACGCAGCGCCGGATTTCTTCTGCTTCATCGAGGCCAATCCGCGCCTGCAGGTCGAGCACACCGTCACCGAGGAAGTATGGGGCGTCGACCTGGTGAAGACGCAGCTGCGTCTTGCCGGCGGGGCGTCGCTGGAAGACACGGGCATCACCAGGGCCGCGCCGCGCGGCCACGCCATCCAGCTTCGCGTGAACATGGAGACCATGACGGCCGATGGCTCGGCCAGGCCGGGCGGTGGCACGCTGACCTCCTTCGAACCGCCGTCGGGGCCGGGCATCCGGGTCGACACCTATGGTTATGCGGGGTATCGCACCAATCCCAACTTCGATTCGCTGCTGGCCAAGGTGATCGTGCAGGCGCCGTCGGCGGATTTCCGCGATGTCCTGCAGCGGGCCGAACGGGCGCTGTCGGCTTTCCGCCTCGAAGGCGCGCCGTCGAACCTCGCCTTCCTGCGCGCCTTGATCGCGCATCCCGACTTCCGGGCCGACAAGATTCATACACGCTTCGTCGATGAGCAGTCCGCATCGCTGATCGAGGCGGCAGGCAAGCTGAAGGCCGGCCTCTACTTCGAAGCGGCGGCTCCGGCGGCCTCGTCCGCCCGGCAGGTCGGCGCGAGGGTGGACAATGTCGATCCATTGGCAGTGCTGGCTTTCGGCAAGACCAGACTGGAGACGGCTTCGTCCAGTGCCCAGAGCGACGCGCCGGAGGGCACGGTCGCGGTGCCGGCGCCGATGCAGGGCACAGTCGTCAGCCTGTCTGTCAAGGAAGGCGACGCCGTGGCGGCGGGCCAGGCATTGCTGGTCATGGACGCCATGAAGATGCAGCACGAGATCCGCAGCCCCGTGCGCGGCTATGTGCGGCGCATCGCGGTCGAGGCGGGCGAGACGGTCTATGAGGGCCATTCTCTGCTCTTCGTAGAAGAGGCCGATGTCGAGGTGAAGGGGATGGCGGTCGAGGAGGCGATTGACCTCGACCATATCCGGCCCGACCTCGCGGAGTATTTCGAACGCCGCGCGCTGACGCTCGACGAGAAGCGGCCGGAGTCGGTGGCGCGCCGGCGCAAGACCAACCAGCGGACGGCCCGCGAGAATCTCGAGGATCTCGTCGATCCCAACAGCTTCGTCGAATATGGTGCCTTCGCCATCGCCAGCCAGCGCACGCGCCGCACAGTCGAGGACCTGATCGAGAAGACGCCCGCCGACGGACTGATCACCGGCATCGGCCGGGTCAACGGTTCGCTGTTCGGGCCAGAGCGCAGCCGGGTCGCGGTGGCGCATTATGACTACACAGTGCTGGCCGGCACCCAGGGCAAGAACAACCACCACAAGAAGGACCGGCTGTTCGAGATCGTCGAGAAGCAGCGCATTCCGCTGGTCTTCTTCACCGAGGGCGGCGGCGGACGGCCGGGCGACATCGACGTCCAGTCGGTGGCCGGGCTCAACACCATGGCCTTCCACATCTTCGGACGCCTGAGCGGCGTCGCACCGCTGGTTGGCATCAACTCGGGCCGTTGCTTCGCCGGCAACGCCGCGATCCTGGGGTGCTGCGACGTCGTCATCGCCACCAAGAACTCGACAATCGGCATGGGCGGGCCTGCGATGATCGAGGGGGGCAATCTCGGCGTCTTCTCGCCCGAGGAAGTCGGGCCGATGAACGTGCAGGTCCCCAATGGCGTCGTCGACATCGCCGTAGAGGACGAAGCCGAGGCAGTCGCCGTTGCCAAGAAGTACCTATCCTACTTCCAGGGCGCGCTGCCGGAGTGGCGTGCGGCCGACCAGCGCCTGCTGCGGCGGGCGATCCCGGAGAACCGGCTGCGCGTCTACGACGTGCGCGACGTCATCGCCACGCTATGTGACGAGGACTCCGTGCTCGAAGTGCGTCGCGCCTTCGGGCCCGGAATGGTGACGGCGTTCGGACGCGTCGAGGGCAAGCCCTTGGGCATCGTGGCGAACAACCCGGTGCATCTGGCGGGCGCCATCGACAGCGACGGCTCCGACAAGGCCGCGCGTTTCCTGCAGCTTTGCGACGCGTTCGACATTCCGATCCTGTTTCTCTGCGACACGCCGGGCATGATGGTCGGACCCGAGATCGAAAAAACCGGCCTGGTCCGGCACTGCTCGCGCCTCTTTGTGACCGGCGCCAATCTCACCGTGCCGTTCGGCACGATCGTGCTGCGCAAGGCCTACGGGCTGGGCGCGCAGGCGATGGCGGGAGGCTCTTTCCATGCGCCGGTCTTCGCGCTCTCCTGGCCGACCGGTGAATTCGGCGGCATGGGCCTGGAAGGCGCGGTGAAGCTCGGCTTCCGCAAGGAGCTCGAGGCGGTGAGCGATCCCGCCGAGCGGCGTGCGCTGTTCGACGAGATGGTCGCGGCCGCCTATGCGCGCGGCAAGGCCCTGAGCACCGCGACCTATTTCGAGGTCGACGAGGTGATCGATCCCGCCGATTCACGGCGCTGGATCGCGACGGCGCTTCTCGAGGCAAAGCCGCGACCGCCGCACAGTCACAAGAAGCGTCCGAACATCGACACGTGGTAAGGAATGGCCCCTCGGAAGGAGGGGCCTTTCGCTTCGGGCCGGATCGTCTACTGCGCGATCCAGAACGTGTCCGGCTGGTAGAGGCCGATGTAGCCGCCCGGATCCCAGGCGTAGTAGCCTTCCTTCGGAACGTTGCGCACTTTCGGGCCGACCACGATCGGCTGGCGAACGCCGTTGATCGTGCCGATCGAGAAGACTTCGTCGGCGTTGGTGGCGAGGATCTTCTCCCAGGCCTTGCGGCGGTCTTCCTCGGTCGCGCCGGTTTCCCATTCCTTGACGTAGTCGAGGAGCTTGCAGGCCGATTCGAGATCGCACTTCTCGCCCTGCTTCCCCTTGGTTTCCACGAACATGCCCCAGCGCGCCCACTGCAGGCCGCCCAGCATGGTCGGTGCGAACTCCTTGGGACTGGTATTGGGGGTCGGAACCGCCGTAACCGCGCCGGCGAACGCCGTCATGACGGCTTCACCCGAGGACGCCCGGAGCCGGAAGTTGTCGCGCGTCTGCGGCTTGGTCAGCATCTTGATGCCGATCTTCTTCCAGCCGTCCGCGATCAATGCGAGCGCGTCGTTGTCCTCGGTCTCCTCGCTCGCATGCTCGACGACGATCGTCGCCGGACGGCCGTCGGGCAGCAGGCGGATGCCCTGGCTGTCCTTTTTCTTCAGGCCGATTTCGTCCAGGAGCTTGTTGGCGAGCTTTGGATCGTACTGCGCCCACTTGGTCGCGTACTCGGGCTTGAACAGCTCCGAGCGCTCCATGATCGTATTGTTGGAGGGCTTGGCGAGGCCGATATAGACGACCTGGTTGAGTTCCTCGCGATCGATTGCCAGCGAAAGCGCCCGGCGGAAGCGCACGTCGCGCATGAGTTTGCGCCATTCCGCGTCGTTGGCGTTGAGGTTGGGATAGAGGGCGAGCTGCGAACCCGAGCCTGCTTCCCACAGGCGCACGTTCACGCCTGAGGACTGTGCGCTCTTCTGCAGAAAAGTGTAGTCGCGCATGTTGAGGTAGCGCGGCTGCAGGTCGGCCTCGCCAAGGCCCGCCTTGGCCGGCACCAGGTTGGCGGCCACCACGGTGAAGATCACCCGGTCCACGTAAGGGAGTTGCTGCCCCTTTTCGTCGATGCGGTGATAGTAGGGGTTGCGCATGTAGACGAAGCGCTGGGCCGGCGACGCCGTCGTGCTGACCCAGGGGTTCAGTGTCGGCAGATCGACATTGTCGTTGGCATACATCACATCCAGGCGACGGTAGACCGACACCCAGCTCTGCTGGCCGCCGCGCGCGGACTTCAGGATCTCGGCTTCGGGCGTGTACTTCGCGTGGAACTTCTTAAGGTAGTGGGCAGGCCGGAAGAGGAAGAGGGGCGCGGCGCGCGCCTGGCTCTCGATGAAGTAGGGATTGGGCTTGTCCCACGAGTACTTGATGGTGAGCGGGTCGATGATGTCGACTTTGGGCGGTTGTCCGTCGACCAACAGCTCTACACTGGGCCCTCCGGACGAGAGGTCCTTGTTGTTGGCGACGTCCTCCCAGAAGAAGCGGAAGTCCTCGGTCGTGAAGGGATGGCCGTCCGACCATTTGTGGCCGGCACGCAGCTTGAACGTGAACTCGCGGCCGTCCTTGACCTCGTAGCTCTCGAGAATGTCGGGCTTCAGCTTGAACTTGTCGTCGTAGACAATGAGGCGGGTGTAGCTGAAAATCGTCATCAGGCGCGTGTCGCGCGAGCTGGCCACCAGCATGTTCAGCTGGCCGCCCTGCTGTCCGGGACCCTCGCCGCCGGCGAAATGCTTCACGACCCAGGGCTGCTCTGGGACACGCTTGCCGACCGGCGGCAGAGCGCCGGATTTCACCTGGTCAGCGAACATCGGTGTTTCCTTGAGGGCGGGCACGGGATCGGCAGCGAAGGCAGGCCCTGCCATCCATCCGAACACCAATGCTGCCGTCAGAACGCGTCTCTTCATCTCGAGTCCTTCACCGATTGCCTGCGGTTCCGCCGGGCGGATGCCCGAGGGCGATAAAATCGTCCAGAAGTGCCACCGTCAATGCTTGCCGCCGCCTGTGACGCCACGTTGACGGGGCGCAGGAGACGCGCAAGAAAACCATTGAATTTCGAAGATTCGAGGGAAAGATGACGAGCGGCCTTGAGAGCGAGTTCGCGACGCTACACGAGATCGTAAAAGCGGCGAAAATCAGGCTCAATCCGAACATCTGGGACTATTTGATCGGCGGTACCGAGACCGAAACCACGCTGCGCCGCAATAGACTGGCCCTCGACACGATCGCCTTCAGGCCGCGTGTGCTGCGCGACGTTTCGAAGATCGATCCGTCGTCCGAAATCCTCGGCAAGAAGATTCGCCTGCCCGTGATGCTGGCGCCCGTCGGATCGCTCGAATCCTTCGAGGCCGGCGGCGGCATCACCGTCGCGCAAGGCGCGGGTGCCAGCAATGTCGCGATGCTGATCAGCTCGGTGACCACCCTCAAGCTCCAGGACATCGTGAAGGGCGGCGCGGGCCCCAAGATCTACCAGCTCTATGTGCGCGGCGACGACGCCTGGGTCGCGGACCGTGTGAAGGAGGCAATGGATGCCGGCTACGATGCCTTCTGCATCACCGTCGACACCCAGGTCTACAGCCGGCGCGAGCGTGACATCGCAAAGCGCTTCGTGAAGTCGTGGCGCGCCGCGGCCACCGGGCAGGATCACCAGGCTGCCTTCTCCTGGAAGAACTTCATCGCCGTCCGCGAGAAGTTCCCCAACGTGAAGTTCATGCTGAAGGGGATCGGCACCGGCGAGGATGCCGAACTTGCCTGCCAGAACGGCGTCTGGGCGGTCTACTGCTCCAACCACGGCGGCCGCCAGCTCGACCATGGGCGCGGCTCGGCCGAAGTGCTGCCGGAGATCGTCGAGGCGGTCGCCGGTCGCGCCAAGGTGGCGGTCGACGGCAGCTTCAGCCGCGGCAGCGACATCGTGAAGGCGATATGCATGGGCGCCGACTGGGTCGGCCTCGGTCGCCTCTACTGCTACGGCCTGGCCGCCGCCGGCGCCGCCGGCATCGAGCGCGTGATCGAGCTGCTCGAGGAGGAGATGAAGGAGGTGATGGGCCTGCTGGGCGTCACCTCGCTGTCGCAGCTCGACAGGACCTACATCGCGAAGAGCATGCCGACCAACCTAACCGGCGTGCACAGTGCCTTCCCGCTGCTCAACCTGCAGGACGATGGTTATTAAGTTCGGACTGCAGGCCCGCTTCTTGTCTTTTCTGTACCGTGCGGGCTCTCGCGCCTGAGAAGGCGCTGCCGCCCGCCAGAGGCTAGCGCGTAGCGCTAGCCTCTACCAACGAACGGCATCTTCGTGGCCATCACGGTCATGAACTGCACGTTGGCGTCGAGCGGCAGGCTGTCCATGTAGAGGATGGCATTGGCCACCGCGGAGACGTCCATTCGCGGCTCGGCCATGGTGGTGCCGTTGGGCTGCAGGACGCCCTTGGTCATGCGGTCGGTCATCGGCGACACGGCGTTGCCGATGTCGATCTGGCCGCAGGCGATGTCGTAGGCGCGGCCGTCGAGCGACGTCGACTTGGTGAGGCCGGTGATGGCGTGCTTGGTCGAGGTGTAGGCGACCGAGAAGGGCCGCGGCGCGTGCGCCGAGATCGAGCCATTGTTGATGATGCGGCCGCCTCGCGGCGTCTGGTCCTTCATGATCTTCATCGCTTCCTGCGTGCACAGGAACGGACCGGTGAGGTTCGCTGCCACCACGCTCAGCCAGGTCTCGTAGGGCAGTTCCTCGAGCGGCACGGGCGGGGCGCCGCCGCCGGCATTGTTGAACAGCAGGTCGAGGCGACCCCAGGTTGCTTTCACTTTGGCGAACAGCGCCACGATGTCGTCCCGCTTGGTGACGTCGGTCGGGACGGCGAGCGCGTTCGGCGCATTGTTGCCGGCCATCGACGCCGTCTCGTCCAGCGCATCCTTGCGCCGGCCCGCCAGTGCTACCTTGTAGCCGTTGTTCAGCAGGGCGAGCGCGGAGGCCCGGCCGATGCCGCTGCCCGCGCCGGTGACGACGGCGATCTTTCCACTCATGGGTTCGTTTCCTCTCCTCGAAGGATCGGACCCTAGCAGACCGGCGTGTCGCAATAGAAGCGCGGTGCGCTACGGCAGGGTTTCGAGGTAGGCCCGCCAGCCGCCCAGCGCGGTGATGTCCTTGGCGCCCTGCGCCGCATGGGCCTCGCACAGGAAGCCCGGCACCTCCGTGCCGTCGGCAAGGCTCACCCTGCCAAGCCCCAGCGGGGCCGGGATGCGGCGCAGCAGGTCGCCGATCCGCTCGGCCGGTAGGTTCCAGACTTCCAGTTCGATGGCGGCGCCGCCCGCGGCCACGCGCACCAGACCCGGACGATGCGGCGGGCCGCCGGGCAATGCGTAAAAGCGATAGACGGGAGCGGTGGTGCCGGCGCTCTGAAGTCGCCCGCCCAGCTCCAGGAGCTGGCCATTCAGCGGGAGGCCGCTCATATGCGCCCCAACCACCGCGATCGGGACGCGATCTTCCACAACGACCGGATCCTTCTCCGGCTCGGGCAGGCGGCTCGTCGTCTTGCCGAGCGGCAATGGCACCGCGCGTTGCCAGCGTGCGCCGAACGCCAGAAGGGTGCGCTCGGCATGGGCGCGCGCGATCAGGGTGATGCCGAACGGCATCCCGTCGGGCCGGAAGCCGGCCGGTACGGCGAGCGCCGACAGGCCGAAGAAGTTCACGAAGTTGGTGTAGTGGCCGAGATGCGAGTTGTAGAGCACCGGCTCGCGTTCGAGATCGGCCAGCCTGTAGATCGTGCCGGCGGTCGGCACCGCGAGGAAATCGAGCCCCTCCATTTGCGCGAAGGCGCGCGCTTGCAGCTCGGCGAGCCGGTACTGTCCTTCGAAGGCGTCGACGGCGCTGTATTCGAGGCCGCTCATCACGATCTGCCGTGTCGTCGGCCACACGCCGGTCGTGTCGTCGGCGGCCTCCATGAACGCGCCGACCGCGGCGGTGCGCTCGGCGACCCAGGGACCGTTGTAGAGAAGCTGCGCGGCGTCGCGGAACGGCGCATAGTCGATCTCGACCGGCGTGCCGCCCAGCCCCTTCAGCCGCTCGATCGACTGCGCATAGAGCACGGCATAGGCGGTGTCGCCGAAGAACTCCGCGTCCTTCGTGCCGAGGATACCGAAACGGAAAGTCCGGCCGATGGCGGGTGTGGTCTTCGGCTCGGCGACGACGGCCAGCACGGCATCGGCATCGGCGCAGGAGAGGGCGAACACGGACGTGCAGTCGAGAGAGCGGCAGGCCGGCACCATGCCCTCGTTGCTGAGCAGGCCGGGCGTCGGCTTCAGGCCGACGATGTTGTTGAAGCCGGCCGGGACACGACCCGATCCCGCGGTGTCGGTGCCCAGCGAGAAGCTGACGAGGCCGGACGATACGGCCACTGCGGATCCAGAACTCGATCCGCCGGGCACATACGTGGCATCGAAGGGATTGCGCGGCACGCCATAGGGCGACCGCACCCCCACCAGACCGGTGGCGAACTGGTCGAGGTTGGTCTTGCCGATCACGATCGCACCGGCGTCGACGAGGCGCTGCACGACTTCGGCGGAAGCCTCCGCCTGGTAAGCGAAGCCTGGGCAGGCTGCGGTCGTCACCATGCCGGCGACGTCGAGATTGTCCTTCACTGCGAAGGGCACGCCGTAGAGTGGCAACCGGTCGATCTCAGCGCGCCTTGCATCGAGCGCAGCCGCCTGCGCACGAAGGTTAGTGTCGGTTGTACGCGAGATCCAAACCCTGTCCTCACCGGCACTTGCGATGCGCTTGAGCACCTCCTCGATCGTCTGCCGCACATCGAGCGAGCCGGCGCGATAAGCACCCAGCAGCGCGTGAATCCCGAGGTCGAGAAAGCCTGTCATGGGCCGGTTGTAGACAAGCGCCACGGCATTTGCAGCCTCCAGATTCGCGCAGGCATTGGCACGGTCCTTGCGTCTCGCTTCGAACGGGAAACGGGAGGGCGAGGGTACGCCATGAAGCGTCGCGCGTATGAGACGGCGACAGGTCTGGCAATCCTGAAGATTCTTCGGCAGCTTGGATGCGAACTGGGCGCGAGCTACCGGCTCATGCGGCGCGATCTCCACGTCGTCTGAAGACCGACCGTCCCGGCCGAATGAAAGAAGGAAGCGCATGGCCGAAGAGAAGCGTGACGTGGCGCGCATGGTCGAGGAGGGCGCAAAGACCGCGAGCCTCACAATCGCGCCCGAGTACCTCCCCAACGTTGTCCTGAACGTCGAGCGCTCGCTGATCATCGCGCGGCCGCTGCTCGATCTCGATCTCGAGGACGATCTGATGTCGGCCCCGGTGTTTCGGCCATGAGCGATCCCCTGTCGAAAGCAGCGACCGCGACGGAGATCGCGGGCGCGGTGATGAGCGGCAAGGTCAAGGCCGCTGCCGTGATCGACGCCACGCTGAAGCGCATCGAGGCGGCCGAGCCCACGATCAACGCCTTCACCGATGTCGTGGCCGAACGGGCGCGCAAGCGTGCCGCCGAGATCGATGCCGGCCTGCATCGGGGGCCGCTGCTGGGCGTGCCCTTCGCGGTCAAGAACCTGTTCGACATCGCCGGCCTGCCGACCCGCGCCGGCTCGAAGATCAACGTCGACGGACCGAACGCCGAGCGCGACGGGGCGCTGGTGCGCAAGCTTGAGGCGGCCGGGGCGATCCTGGTCGGCGGCCTCAACATGGGCGAGTACGCCTACGACTTCACCGGCGAGAATGTCCATTACGGGCCGTCACGCAACCCGCACGATCCCACACGCATGTCAGGTGGCTCGTCCGGCGGATCGGGTGCTGCGGTGGCGGCGGGCGAGGTGCCCTTGGCGCTGGGCTCGGACACCAACGGCTCGATCCGCGTACCGTCCTCGCTCTGCGGCCTGTTCGGGCTGAAGCCGACCTATGGCAGGCTGAGCCGCGCCGGGTCCTTCCCCTTCGTCGATTCCTTCGACCATCTCGGACCGATCGCCCGTTCGGCCGAGGATCTGGCGCTCTCCTTCGATGCCCTGCAGGGCTGGGACCCCGACGACCCTGTCTGTACCGACCGGCCGGCCGATCCCACCCTGCCGCGACTGGTGGACGGCATCGACGGGCTGCGGATCGCCATCGCTGGCGACTACTTCGCCAAGGGCGGTGAGCCCGAGGCGTTCGAGGCCGTGGCGACCGTGGCTAGGGCGCTGGGGGCCACGAAGACCGTGGTGCTGCCGCAGGCGGCGGCGGCACGCGCGGCCGCCTATGTCATCACCGCGATCGAAGGCGCGCAGCTCCATCTTCCGCGCCTGCGGACGCGGCCGCAGGATTTCGATCCCGATACGCGCGAACGCTTCATGGCGGGCGCCCTGCTGCCCGGCGCCTGGTACGTGAAGGCGCAACGCTTCCGCCGCCAGTACCGCGCCCAGGTGCTGAAACTGTTCGAAGAGGTCGACGTGATCCTGGCGCCGGCCACGCCCTGCACCGCGCCGAAGCTCGGCCAGACGATGATGACGCTCGACGGCGTCGAGCTGGCGGTGCGCGCCAATCTCGGCATCTACACCCAGCCGATCTCCTTCATCGGCCTGCCGGTCGCCGTTGCGCCGCTGCAGCGGCCCGGCGGATTGCCGATCGGCGTGCAGCTGATCGCCAAGCCCTACAACGAACAGGTCGCGCTGCGCGTGGCCGCCCATCTCGAGAAGATCGGCGTTGCCGCCGCGCCGCCCGCGTAAGGAGTACACATGGAGATCAATATCCCGGAAGTCGTCGCCGAGGTGACGGCCGCGTTCAATCGCTACGAGGCGGCGCTGAACAGCAACGACGTCGCGGTGCTCGACGAGCTCTTCTGGAAGAGCCCGCACACGCTGCGCTACGGCGTCGGCGAGCAGCTCTACGGCTACGACCAGATCGCCGCCTTCCGCTCCGGCCGGAACCCGCAGTTCGTGCCGAACCGCGACCTGCTGAAGCTCTGGATCGTCACTTACGGCCGCGACTTCGGCACCGCCAACTGCGAGTTTCAGCGCCACGGCGCGAGCAAGCCTGGTCGGCAGAGCCACACCTGGATGCGCACACCCGACGGCTGGCGCATCGTCGCCGCCCACGTCTCCCTGCTGGGCGAAGCGACACCGATGAAGAGCTAGTTCTTTCTCAATGCTGCCGGCGTAAGCTCCGCGGCATGAAGAGGCTTCTCCTGACCCACGCCCCGCTCGCGCGGCGGCAGTATTACGGCGCCCGCGCGCTTGCCCGACTGCAGGAACTGGTCGAGGTCGTACTGCACGAAGGCGAGGCGCCGCTCGATGCGCAGGGTGTGATCGGGATGGCGCGCGGTGTCGATTTCATCGTCGCCGACCGGGCGACCGCAATACCGGCGACCGTCTTTGAGAGCCTGCCGGGGCTGCGCGCGGTGATGCGCAGCGCCATCGACATCCGCAACATCGACGTGGCCGCCGCGACCAAGGCGGGCGTGCTGGTGACACATGCCGAGGCGGGCTTCGTGCCGTCGGTGGTGGAACTCACGCTGGGATTCCTGGTCGATTTGTCCCGTGGCATCACGCGGGCGGCGGCGGCCTACCATGAGGGTGCGAAGCCCGAGATCAGGGTCGGCCGACAGCTCGGCGGCTCGACCGTCGGGCTCATCGGCTATGGCCGAATCTCGCGCGCGCTGGCGCCGGTGCTGTCCCAGCTCGGCATGACCGTGGTGGTCTCCGATCCCTACGCCCAGGTCGACGATCCGCGCTTCGTGAAGCTGCCGATGGAGGATCTGCTGGCGAAGGCCGACTACGTGATCTGCCTCGCCATCGCCACCGAGGAGACCGAGAACCTGCTCGACGCGGCGGCCTTCGCGCGCATGAAGCCCGACGCCTTCTTCATCAACATGTCGCGTGGCAACCTGATCGATGAAGCCGCGCTCGCGAAGGTTCTGGCCGCGGGGCGCATTGCCGGCGCCGCGATGGATGTCGGCCGCGCCCCCGACCAGATGCCATCGCCCGAGCTGGCGTGTCTGCCCAACGTCGTCGCAACGCCCCATATCGGCGGTCTGACGCCACCTGCGAGCGAGAGCCAGGCGATGGATACGGTGTGCCAGGTCGAAGCGCTGGTGAGGGGCGAGGTGCCTCCAGGCGCGGTAAACGCTTCGAGCTGGACCCGCCGGGGTTGAAAAGCCTCCCCGGCGGGCGCATGTGCAGTGCATGCGCATGCCGAAGGATCTGATCGCCGTCCATGTTCCGAACGAGGATCTGGGCGACTACAATCTCACCCAGTCCGGCTGGTATGCGATGGACGATGGCGGCCACGTCATCCTCGGGCCCTTCGAGAGCCTCGCCCAATGTGACCGCGCGATCCGCGACCGGCTCCAGCAACAGAAGCTGTGAGCCGTCGCGGTCGGGAGCGCCGGCTCAGTTGCCGGGGCCGCGTTCCATCGAGAAAGGCTGCCAGCGCTGCAGCTTGGACTTCTCCAGTACCGTCGGATTGACGCAGGCGCGCGGCCACTTGCCACCCAGGACCAGCGCAAGCTCTGCGCCGACGCGGCGCTTGCGGGCAGGATCGAAGCGGCTCGAGGCCGAGGCGACGTGCGCGGTCAGGATCACATTGTCCATCGCGAGCAGGGGATTGTTGTGGCCCACGGGCTCGGTCTCGAGCACGTCGAGGCCGGCACCGGCGATCCAGCCTTCCTGCAGCGCCCTGATCATGGCCGGCTCGTCGACCGTCGAGCCGCGGCCGGTATTCACGAACAGCGCCGTCTTCTTCATCTGGCGGAAGTGCTGTTCCTTCATGAGGTGATGGGCATCCTTGGTGCCCGGCGCATGCATGCTCACGATGTCGGAGCGCTGCAGCAGCTCGTCATAGCCGACCGGCTGGACGCTGTAGTCGGACATGACCAGCTCCTCGATATAGGGATCGTAGGCCAGCATCTGGAAGCCGAACGGCGCGGCGCGCTTGGCCACCGCGCGGGCGACATGGCCGAACGAGATGAAACCGAGGGTCATGCCCATGAGGCGCGGGAACTGGTAGAGGTGCGGCCGGCCCTTGGCCCATTCGCCCTTGCGCACCATCTGGTCCTGCACCACCAGGCGCCGCCAGCTCGCGAGGATCAGGGTCATGGCATGGTCCGCCACTTCCTCGATGAAGGTGTCGGGCACGTTGGTGACCGGAATGCCGAGCTGCGTGGCCGCGTCTACATCGACCGAATCGACGCCGACGCTGCCCAGCGACACGACCTTCAGCTTCTTGCCCGCCTCGATCACCCTGGCGGTGATGCGCGGGCGGCCCTTGCCGTAGATGGCGTCGGCATCGGCGACCGCCTTGATGAGCTCGGCCTCGTCGCCCGAGACCTCGACGATCTCCGCCCCGAGGGGGCCGAGCGCCTCCATTTCCAGTGAATGATCGGTCTTCCCCGGTCCGGTCGTCACGATCTTGAAACGCGCCACGTCTTGTCTCCTCCGTCGATTTGGCGGCACTCTATCGCAATCCCGCCGCCGTCCAACCTCGGTGAATGAACATGCCTGCGTCCAAGAATGTGCTGTTGATCGTCGTCGACCAATGGCGCGGGCTGATGCTGCCCAAGCTCGGTGCGGACTATCTCAAGCTGCCCAACATCGACCGGCTGTGCGCCGAGGGCGTGACCTTCCGCAACCATTTCACGCAAGCCGTGCCCTGCGGTCCCGCGCGCGCCAGCCTGCTGACCGGCCAGTACATGATGAACCATCGCGCGGTGCAGAACACGATTCCGCTGGCCTCACGGTTCACGAATCTCGCACACGAGTTGCGGCGCGGAGGCTACGATCCGGCGCTGGTGGGTTACACGACCACGACGCCCGATCCGCGCCAAACGGCGCCCAACGACCCGCGCTTCTTCGTGCTGGGCGACATCATGGAAGGCTTCCATTCGGTGGGGGCCTTCGAGAATCGCGACGCCTATTTCGGCTGGGTCGCCAGCCAGGGGTTCGAGCTGCCGAAGACCCGCGAGAATATCTGGTTGCCGCAAGGAGAGCCGGGGGCCGGCGCGACCGGGCGCCCAGCCGTCATTCCAAAGGAACTGTCGGACACGGCCTGGTTCACCGAGCGCGGGCTCGATTACCTGCGCGGTCGCGGCGGCAAACCGTGGTTCCTGCATCTCGGCTACTACCGCCCGCATCCGCCGTTCATCGCGCCCGAGCCCTACAATTCGATGTATCGGCCCGAGGACATGCCCAAGCCCGTCCGCGCGGCCTCGCCCGCCGAAGAGGGAAAGCAGAATGCGCTGCTCGACTACTATGTGCGCAACATCAAGCAGGCGAGCTTCTTCCAAGACGGTCAGGCGCTGGGTTCGGACATGACCGAGGCCGAAGTGGCGCAGATGCGCGCCACCTATTGCGGCCTGATGAGCGAGATCGACGATCATCTCGGCCGCGTCTTCGACTATCTGAAGCAGACGGGCCAATGGGACGACACGCTGATCGTCTTCACCTGCGATCATGGCGAGCAGGGCGGCGACCATCACCTGCTGGGCAAGATCGGATATTTCGACGAATCCTATCGCATCCCGATGGTGATCCGCGATCCGCGGGCCGAGGCAAATGGTACCCGTGGAAGTATCGTCGATCGTTTCACCGAGACGATCGACACCATGCCGACGATCCTCGAATGGATGGACCTGCCGGTGCCGCGCCAGTGCGACGGCCACTCGCTGCTGCCCTTCTGCGAGGGCACGGTGCCGGCCGACTGGCGCACCGAGGTCCACTATGAGTTCGACTTCCGGGACTTGTATTACACCACGCCGGAATCGGCGCTCGGCGTGCCGATGGACAAATGCTCGCTGGCCGTCGTTCAGGACGAGAGGTTCAAGTACGTGCACTTCGCCGCCCTGCCGCCGCTCCTGTTCGATCTCGCAAAGGATCCCGGCCAGTTCGTCAACTGCGCCGCCGACCCAGCCTATGCCGTCACGGTCGCCGACTATGCCCGCAAGATGCTCGACTGGCGGCTGGGCTATGCCGAGCGGACGCTCACCGGCTACCGCGCCACGCCGCGGGGGCTGGAGGTGCGCGCCGCCTGAGCCGGCGCTAAGCTCGCGAGCATGAAAGAGGAAACGTACCGCCGCCCTGCCGCAGGGCAGCACCCGGCCAATCTGTCGCCCGCCTACAAATCGACGGTCAGCCGATCACCGTCGAGGCCGGCGATCATGCTGCCGCATACGCTGTCGGAAGTCACCGGTCCGCTGCAACGGGAGGAGCGACTCGATGCGGGCGAGAACGACCTCACGCGACGGCGCATGGGCGAACCCCTAGGAGAGCGCATCATCGTGCAGGGCCGTGTCCTAGACGAGGAGGGCCGGCCGGTGCCCGAGGCTTTGGTCGAGATCTGGCAATGCAATGCTGCCGGTCGCTACCATCATCCCGGCGACCAGCACGACGCGCCGCTCGATCCGAATTTCCACGGTGGCGGCCGCGCCCGCGCCGATGCCGACGGCAACTACAGGTTCATCACCATCAAGCCCGGCGCCTATCCTTGGGGCAACCACCATAATGCCTGGCGGCCGGCGCATATCCATTTCTCGTTGTTCGGGCCGGCCTTCGCGACGCGCCTGATCACACAGATGTATTTTCCGAACGATCCGCTGCTGGCCTTCGACCCGATCTACAATTCGGTGCCGGAAGGCGCGAGGGAGCGGCTTCAGGCGGCATTCGACATGGAGGCGACCCAGCCCCAATGGGCGCTCGCCTATCGCTTCGACATCGTTCTGCGCGGCCGCACCGCCACGCCGATGGAGAACACATGAGCCGCGCGCTGACGCCGTCGCAGACGATCGGCCCGTTCTACTTCGGCACCGTCACGAACACCTATCGCCAGGATCTGGCGGCGCCGGGCATTGCGGGGGAAAGGATCGAGATCGCACTCATCCTGCATGACGCGGAGGGCGCGATCGTACCGGACGGTCTGCTCGAGATCTGGCAGGCCAACGCCCACGGTCGCTACAACCATCCCGAGGATCGCCGAAACCTGCCGCTTGATCCCGGGTTCGAAGGCTTCGGCCGCGCGTCGACCGATCCGTCGGGATGCGCACGCTTCGGAACGGTGAGGCCAGGCCGCGTGCCGTGGCCGGCCGGTGGCCTGCAGGCGGCGCACATCAACGTGTCCGTGTTCGCGCGCGGCGTCCTCAATCGTCTCGCGACGCGCCTCTATTTCGAGGGCGATCCGGCGTTGGTGGAGGATCCGGTCCTCAAGCTCGTCGAACCTGAGCGCCGGTCCACCTTGATCGCGAAGCGCGACGAGGCCGGCGTCTGGCGGCTGCCTCTGTATCTCGGGGGACCGAACGAAACCGTATTCTTCGATTGCTGAATCCATGACGGTGCGTCTGGTTACCGCATTGGGCTCATCGGCCGCGACCGCGGAGTGCTTCTCCGATATCGCCACCTTGCGCCACATGCTGCGCTTCGAGGCAGTGCTTGCCGAGGCGACTGCGGCGGCAGGCCTGATTCCAAAGCGCGCCGCGTCGGTCATCGTCAAAGCCTGCGATGTTTCCCTCTACGATCCCGCGCCGCTCGTCGCCGCGGCGCGCCGGACCGCGACCTTGACCGTCCCGGTCGTCAAGGCGCTGACCGAGCAGGTCGCGCGGCGCGATCCGAAAGCCGCCGACTACGTTCATTGGGGTGCCACCAGCCAGGACGTGATCGACACGGCGATGGTGCTGCAACTCGGCGAGGCGCTGCCGCCGCTGCTGAAGTCACTCGAGGGCATCGTCGCGGCCCTTGCGCGTCTGGCGAAGACGCACCGCACGACGCCGATGCTGGGCCGGACCCTGCTGCAGCCGGCGACGCCGCTGGCGTTGGGCCAGAAGATCGCCGGCTGGGCCTCCGATATCGAACGTTCCCGGAGGCGCCTGCGGCGGAGCTTCGACGAGACCCAGGTCCTCCAGTTCGGTGGAGCATCCGGAAGCCTCACGGCATTGGGTCCGGAAGGCGAACGCGTGATGACGTTACTGGCGAAGCAGCTGGGTCTCGCGCTGCCGCCCGCCCCTTGGTTCACCCAGCGTGTGAGGATCGCGGCCTTGGCGCAGGACTGCGCGCTGGTCGTCGGCGCACTCGCAAAGGCTTCCCGCGACATCGCCCTGATGATGCAGGCCGAGGTGGGCGAGGCGGCCGAACCGTCGGGTCCCGGTCGGGGCGGCTCCTCGACCATGCCGCACAAGCGCAACCCCGTGGGCGCCGCGCTAGTCCTGTCGGCGGCGACGCGGGCGCCGATGCTGGCCGCGACCATCGTGATGGCGATGCCGCAGGAGCACGAGCGCGCACTGGGCGGCTGGCAGGCCGAATGGCCGACGCTCGCCACGCTGGTCGAATGCCTGGGATCTGCCGTCGAGGCGATGGCGGAAGTGGCATCCGGGCTGGTCGTCGATCCGGATGCGTTGCAGGCCAACATGGACTCGGCGGAAGCCGCCGTCCTCGCCGAGCGCGCGACCTTCCTGCTGGCCGCGAGGATGGGCAAGCACGAGGCGCATGCCTTGGTCGAGAAGGCGCTGGCCAGGGGGGGCTCGTTCGTCGAGGCGCTCGGCCGGCTCGAGACGGAGCTGGCCGACGAAGCCGCACTACTCGGCTACTCGCCGAAGTTTGTCGACCGGCTGCTCGCCGACCTCAGACGTAGGTGACCTTCAGGATTTCGATCTCTTCCTCGCCGGCGGGCGTGTTCATGCGCACGGCATCGCCCTCATGGGCCCGCATCACGGCGCGGGCGATGGGGGAGATCCAGCTGACATGGCCGCGGCCGGGATCGACCTCGTCGACGCCCACGATCTTGACCGTGCGCTCCTCGTCCTTCGAATTGACGTAGGTCACGGTGGCACCGAAGAACACCTGGTCGGTCTTGGGGCGCTTGGCCGGATCGACCACCTCCGAGCGTTCCAGCCGCTTGCTGAGGAAGCGGATGCGGCGGTCGATCTCGCGCAGGCGCTTCTTGCCGTAGAGATAGTCGCCGTTCTCAGAACGGTCGCCGTTGGCCGCCGCCCATGACACGACCTGCACGACCTCGGGCCGTTCCTTGCGCATGAGCGTCATCAGCTCCTCGCGCAAGCGCTCGAAGCCCTGCGGGGTCATGTAGTTCTTCGCGCCGGCCGGCAGTCCGCCGACATTGTCGGGCAGGTCGTCCTCGTCGCCGTCGTCGCTTTCCTTGGTGAAGGCCTTGCTCATTTCGATCCTTAATCTATCAAGTCGGGGCCGATGACCACCAGCCCGTCTTCCACCGCATCTCCCCGTATGCAGCGCGCCTCCGGTGAAAGCCGCGTGGCCTTCGACCTCCGGGACGGCAAGACCCGCTTGGGCGACCTCTATCAACGCGATCCCTGCCGGGTTTTGTTCCCCAAGTCCGAGCCGGGCGAACCGCCGCAGGCCGTGATGATCACGACATCGGGCGGCGTCACCGGCGGCGACGCGCTCAGCATGTCGGTCGGGATCGGCCCGGGCGCCGAAGCGGTCGCGACCACGCAGGCCGCGGAGAAAATCTACCGCGCCTCGCGCGGAAGCGCTCCCTGCGCGATCGACGTCGACGTACGGGTGGCCGAGGGTGCGACGCTCGACTGGTTGCCTCAGGAAACCATCGTCTTCGAGGGTGCGCAGCTGATACGACGGACGGTCGCCGAGGTGGTCGAGGGCGGATCGCTGCTGGCCTGCGAGATGGTGGTGCTGGGACGCGCCGCGTCCGGCGAGCGCTTTACGTCCGGACTACTGCTCGACGCCTGGTCGGTGCGCCGTCCCGGCCGCCTGGTGTGGACCGATACGCTGCGGGTCGAGGGCGAGACACCCGACGGCGCCGGTTTCGGCACGGCGAATGCGCTGGCGACCGTGATCGGCGTGTGGGATGCGCCGCAATCGCACTTCGAGAGGGCGCGCGCCCTGCTCGACGGCGCGGACGGGGTGCGCGCCGGAGTCACCGTGGTGAACGGCATCATGGTTGCGCGCCTGCTGGGTGAAGCGACCGCGGTGCGCCACGCGACGATCCGGTTTCTGACCGAGTTTCGCGGCCGTCGCCTTCCGCGCGTTTGGCATGTTTGATGCAAACTCGCCCGCGCTATAGTCGGAGCCAACCGGCAGGGGGAAACGGTCGATGAATTTGACGCCGCGTGAGAAGGACAAGCTGCTCGTTGCCATGGCTGCCGTCGTGGCGCGCCGTCGCCTGGAGCGCGGCGTGAAGCTCAACTACCCGGAGGCCGTGGCGCTGATCACCGATTTCGTCGTCGAGGGCGCGCGCGACGGCCGCTCGGTCGCCGACCTGATGCGCGACGGCGCGCACGTGATCTCGCGGGCGCAGGTGATGGATGGCATCGCCGACATGCTGGCCGAAATCCAGGTCGAGGCGACCTTTCCCGACGGCACCAAGCTCGTCACCGTCCACGCGCCGATTCGCTGAGGAGAGACGCCATGATCCCGGGTGAAATCCTGCCCAGCGCCGGCGAGCTCGAACTCAATAAGGGCCGCAACCCGATCACCATCGAGGTCGCCAATACCGGCGACCGCCCGATCCAGGTCGGCAGCCATTATCATTTCTTCGAGACCAACGACGCGCTGAAGTTCGACCGCAAGCGGGCGAAGGGCATGCGGCTCGACATCGCCGCCGGCACCGCGGTGCGCTTCGAGCCCGGCCAATCGCGCACCGTGCGGCTCACGCCCTACATGGGTGGCCGCGAGAGCCATGGCTTCCAGGGCAAGGTGCACGGCAAGCTGGGGCCGGTCGCCAAGGTCGGTCCGTCCAACGAAGGCCCGACCCGCATCTCGCGCTCGGCCTATGTCCATATGTTCGGCCCGACCGTGGGCGACAAGGTGCGGCTCGCCGACACCGAGCTCTTCATAGAGGTCGAGAAGGACCACACGATCTACGGCGAGGAAGTGAAGTTCGGCGGCGGCAAAGTGATCCGCGACGGCATGGGCCAGAGCCAGAAGACGCGCGGGCAGGGCGCCGTCGACACGGTCATCACCAATGCGCTGATCGTCGATCACTGGGGGATCGTGAAGGCCGATATCGGGCTCAAGGGCGGGGTGATCGTCGCGATCGGCAAGGCAGGCAATCCCGACGTCCAGCCCGGTGTCGACATCGTCATCGGTCCCGGCACCGAGGCGATCGCGGCCGAGGGCAAGATCATCACGGCAGGCGGCATCGACTGCCACATCCACTTCATCTGCCCGCAGCAGATCGACGACGCGCTCTACAGCGGCGTCACGACGATGCTGGGCGGCGGCACCGGCCCGGCGCACGGCACGCTCGCCACGACGGTGACGCCGGGTCCGTGGCACATGGGCCGCATGCTGCAGGCCGCCGAAGGTCTGCCGATGAATCTCGGATTCTTCGGCAAGGGCAACACCAGCAAGCCCGCCGGCATCAAGGAGCAGATCGAGGCGGGCGCCTGTGGGCTCAAGCTGCACGAAGACTGGGGCACGACGCCGGCCGCCATCGACAACTGCCTGAGCGTTGCCGACCGCTATGACGTGCAGGTGGCGATCCATACCGACACGCTGAACGAATCCGGCTTCGTCGAGACGACGCGCGCCGCCTTCAAGGGGCGCACCATCGCGACTTTCCATACGGAGGGCGCGGGCGGTGGCCATGCGCCGGACATCATCCGGCTCGCAGGCGAGAAGAACGTCCTGCCCAGCTCGACCAACCCGACGATGCCATACACGGTGAACACCGTGGACGAGCATCTCGACATGCTGATGGTCTGCCATCATCTCGACGCCGCCATCCCCGAGGACGTGGCCTTCGCCGAGAGCCGTATCCGCAAGGAGACGATCGCGGCCGAGGACATCCTCCACGACATGGGCGCCTTCTCGATGATGTCGTCCGACAGCCAGGCGATGGGCCGGGTCGGCGAGGTCGTGATCCGCACCTGGCAGACCGCCGACAAGATGAAGAAGCAGCGCGGGCGGCTCAAGGAAGAGACCGGCGACAACGACAATTTCCGCGTCAAGCGCTACGTCGCCAAGTACACGATCAATCCCGCGATCACGCACGGCATCGCCAGGCATGTCGGTTCGGTCGAGGTCGGCAAGCGCGCCGATCTCGTGATGTGGTCGCCGGCCTTCTTCGGCGCCAAGCCCGACATGGTGCTGATCGGCGGTTCGATCATCGCTGCCCCGATGGGCGATCCCAATGCCTCGATCCCGACACCTCAGCCGGTCCACTACCGGCCGATGTTCGGCGCCTTCGGCCGTGCGCTCGTAACGAGCCCAGTCCTCTTCGTCTCGCAGGCCGCCATCACCAAGGGCGTCGCGAAGAAGTGGGGCCTGACCCGTTCGCTGCTGCCGGTGAAGGGCACGCGCAAGATCGGCAAGAAGAACATGGTGCACAATTCGACCTGCCCGAAGATTGACGTCGATCCCGAGACCTACGAAGTGAGGGCCGATGGGGAGTTGCTGACCTGCGAGCCCGCCACGTCGCTGCCGATGGCGCAGCGCTACTTCCTGTTCTGACGATGAAGCGCGCCATCGACGTCGTGCGCGCCGGCCGCTGGCCGGCGTCCGAGCGCACCGACACCGTCACACTCCTGTTCGACGACCGCTATCGCCGCCGCCTGCGCATGCTGGGCGACGGCGGACTCGACTTCCTGCTGGATCTCGTCGAACCCGTCGTGCTGCATACCGGCGACGGGCTCCGCCTGGAGGAGGGCGGCTTCGTCGAGGTGAAGGCGGCCGACGAGGATCTCGTCGAGGTGCGCGGCCGCGATGCCGCCTCCTTTGCGCGGCTGGCCTGGCATCTCGGCAATCGTCACCTGCCGACTCAGATCGACAGCGACCGGATTCTGATCCGCGACGACCACGTCATCGTTGACATGCTGAAGGGACTTGGCGCCAACGTGCGCAAGGTTCGGGCGCCTTTCGATCCCGAGGGGGGCGCCTACGGCCAGCACAACCACGATACTGGCCATAGACACGGGGAACTGCATGCGGAGCGCCATGGCTAGGGTGCAGGGCGGCGACCCGCTTTACCGTTTGCTTGCCTGGCTGTCGCCGGCCTATCCGATCGGCGCGTTCAGCTACAGCCACGGCGTCGAAACGGCGGTGGAGGAGGGGCTGATCCGGGACCGCGCCTCGCTGGTGGCCTGGCTCGACAGTGTCCTGCGACGCGGCACCGGCGCCGTGGACGGGGCGTTGTTCGCGGCCGGCTGGCGGGCCGCCTGCGCAGCCGACTGGTCCTCGTTCGACGCGATCGCCGAGCGCGCCGCGGCCTGGCGCGGCACCTCGGAGATGGCGCTGGAGTCGCGTCAGCAGGGTGGATCGTTCCTGTCGATCACGCGCACGGCCTGGCCCCATGCCGCCCTGGACGAGGCGCACCGGCGGCTCGACGGCGAACTGGCCCTGCCGGTCGCCGTTGCGCTCGCTGCCGCGGTCCACGGTATCGCGCTCGAACAGGCGCTGGCGGGCTATCTCCACGCCTTCATCGCCAACCTGATTTCGGCCGCCCTGCGCGCCGTGCCGCTCGGCCAGACCAATGGCCAGATTGCCTTGGCCGCGCTCGAAGCTTCGGTTAACGATGCGACTGCGGCCGCTATTGCAGTCGTGTCGCTGGACGAGGTGGGAACGGCGACCCCGCTGCTCGACTGGTGTTCGCTCCGTCACGAGACACAGTACACACGGCTCTTTCGCTCATGACCGCCCTGATGGCTCTTCTCCTGACGATAGGCGTGGGCGCGATCGCCGTGATCCACGTGATGTGGGGCCTGGGCAGCCACTGGCCCGAGGCCAGCGAAGAAGCTCTCGCACGCAGCGTGGTCGGCGACGGGCGCCGCCGCATGCCGCCTTCCTGGCAGTGCTTCCTCGTGGCGCTGGTCCTTGCCGTCATGGCGCTGTGGCCATGGTACGTGCTGGGCCGTATCGCCGAGCCGGCGGTGCTGGCCGGCACCTACATGATCGCGGGCATCTTCGTGGCACGTGGGATCGCGGGGTTCAGCCATCGCTGGCGGGCGCATTTCACGGTCGAGCCGTTTGCCACGCGCAACCGGCGCTACTATTCACCCTACTGCCTATTGCTCGGAGTGGGATACATCGCCCTGGTCGCGGGAGAAATGGACAAATGAGTCTGCGTGGTCCGCTGAGAGTTGGGGTCGGTGGCCCCGTTGGATCCGGCAAGACGGCGCTCGTGGAACGCCTGTGCAAGCGCATGCGCGATGCCTACGACATCGCGGTCGTGACCAATGACATCTACACCAAGGAAGATGCCGAGTTCCTGACGCGCGCCGGCGCCCTGGCGCCCGAGCGCATCGTGGGGGTCGAGACCGGCGGCTGTCCGCACACGGCGATCCGCGAGGATGCCTCGATCAACCTGGCCGCCGTGTCCGACATCGTGCGCAAATGGCCGGACCTCGAGGTCATCTTCGTCGAATCCGGAGGCGACAACCTCGCCGCTACCTTCTCGCCCGAACTGGCCGACCTCACGATCTACGTGATCGACGTTTCGGCGGGCGAGAAAATCCCGCGCAAGGGAGGGCCCGGCATCACGCGGTCGGACCTGCTGGTGATCAACAAGATCGATCTCGCGCCGCTGGTCGGCGCCAGTCTCGACGTGATGGACAGGGATGCCCGGAAGATGCGTGGCCAGCGGCCCTTCCTTTTCTCCAATCTCAAGGAGAACAAGGGCCTGGAAGACATCGCGGCCTTCATCGTGCGGCAAGGCGGCTTGCCGTCGCGTCTGAACCAATAGAGGAGTATTCGATGACGATTGGGACGATCCGCCTGGCGGGTTTGCTGGTACTGGCGTCGAGCCCGGTGCTGGCCCATTCCGGACACGAGACGTCCGGCTTCGCGCACCCCTTCACCGGGGTCGACCACCTGCTGGCGATGGTCGGCGTCGGCGTCTGGGCCTCGCTGCTGGCCGTGAAGCGCCCGGCCGCCGTCTATCTCGTACCGGTGTCCTTTATGGTGATGATGCTTGTCGGGGCAGCTGCCGGTTTCGCGGGCATTAAATTGCCTCTTGTGGAGGCGGCGATCGTGACGTCGGTTCTCGCGCTGGGCGCCCTCATCGTCGCCGAGATCCACCTTCCGTCGGCCCTGGCGATGGCGATCGTGGGCTTGTTTGCGGTTTTTCACGGCTACGCCCACGCCCTCGAGGCGCCCGCCGGCGGGACGGGCCTCTACATTCTGGGCTTCGTCGCCGCGACGGCCTTGCTCCACGCCGCTGGCCTGGGACTCGGCTGGGTTGCGCGCCGCGCCGTCGGCGACCCGGGATTGCGCGCGCTGGGCGGCGCCGTCATGGCCGGTGGCGCGCTGGTCCTGATCGCCCACTAGCCCTTATCCCAAGGGCATTCGGCTGGTTTGGCACGACTTTCGCTTCCCTCGTTTTTCGGCGGGGAGATTCCGTCGAGAGACAAGGAGAGCGGGATGAAGTTGGGAACACTCATGCGGACGGGTCTCGTCGCCGCCGGCCTGGTGGCCAGCGCGGCGACCAGCGCGTTCGCGCAGGCGGGGGACACGATCAAGGTCGGGATCCTCCATTCGCTGTCGGGCACGATGGCCATCAGCGAGACGACCCTGAAGGACGTCGTGCTGATGATGGTCGAGGAGCAGAACAAGAAGGGCGGCCTGCTGGGCAAGAAGCTGGAGCCCGTGGTGGTCGACCCGGCGTCGAACTGGCCGTTGTTCGCAGAGAAGGCGCGCGAGCTGCTGCAGAAGGAAAAGGTCGCCGTGGTATTCGGCTGCTGGACCTCGGTCAGCCGCAAGTCGGTGTTGCCGGTGTTCGAGGAGCTGAATGGCATCCTGTTCTACCCGGTCCAGTACGAGGGCCAGGAGAGCCAGCGTAACGTGTTCTATACCGGCGCTGCTCCGAACCAGCAGGCGATCCCGGCGGTCGACTATCTGATGAGCAAGGATGGCGGCGACGTGAAGCGCTGGGTCCTGGCTGGCACCGACTACGTCTATCCGCGCACGACCAACAAGATCCTCGAAGCGTACCTGCTCAAGAAGGGCGTTCCGAAGGAAGACATCATGATCAACTACACGCCGTTCGGTCATTCCGACTGGCAGTCGATCGTCGCCGACATCAAGAAGTTCGGCTCGGCCGGCAAGAAGACCGCCGTCGTGTCGACGATCAACGGCGACGCCAACGTCCCCTTCTACAAGGAACTCGGCAACCAGGGCATCAAGGCCAAGGACATCCCGGTCGTCGCCTTCTCGGTGGGTGAGGAAGAGCTCGCCGGCATCGACACCAAGCCGCTCGTCGGCCATCTCGCGGCCTGGAACTACTTCCAGTCGGTCAAGGATCCCGCCAACGCGGAATTCATCAAGACCTGGCAGGCCTTCACCAAGAATCCGAAGCGCGTCACCAACGATCCGATGGAAGCTTCGGTGATCGGCTTCCGGATGTGGGTCGAGGCGGTCAAGAAGGCCGGCACGACCGACCCCGACAAGGTGATCGACGCGCTCATCGGCATCAAGGTCCCGAACCTCACGGGCGGTATCTCCGAGATGCTGCCGAACCATCACATCACGAAGCCGGTGCTGATCGGCGAGATTGAGGACAACGGCCAATTCGACGTGGTGTGGAAAACCCCCGGCCTCGTCGCCGGTGAAGCCTGGTCGCCCATCCTCGACGACTCGAAGAACCTGAAGGCCGACTGGACGAAGCCCATGAACTGCGGAAACTACGACACCGTTGCCAAGAAGTGCATCGGCAAGGCGGCGAAGTAACCGCCACGCAGGACCCAAACGGACGGGGCGGCTGGAAGGTCGCCCCGTTTCCATCTCCCGGATCAAGTCAAAGCCATGCCTCTTCTTCGACCGGTTTCGGTCCTGCTCTCGCTCCTGGCGTCGCTGGCGCTGGCCGGAGCAGCCCTCGCCGCCGATCTCGCGACCCTCGTGGGAAATCTCACCTCGGGTGGCTTGAGCGAGCGTGAAGCGGCGATCACCGCGCTGGCAGCCTCCGGCGAGGAGCGGGCCGCGCCCATCCTTGAGGCCCTGGCGGCCGGTCGACTCTATGTTCGTACGTCCGACAAGCTGGCCGTCATCGCCACGACCGATGGCAACCGGCTGGCGCTGACCGACGCGGTCACCGGCAACCCGGCTGGCACGGCCGTGGATGCCGACCTCGAAAGGGTCAGGGTCAACAACCGCCTGCGCGGCACCATCGAGGCCGCCGTCGGTTCGCTCACCCTGATGAGCCCCAATCCCCGGGTCCGGCTCAATGCCGCCGACGCCCTCTTCAAGCGGCGCGACGCCTCGGCTCTGGCCGCCCTCGACCAGGCGCTTGCCGTCGAGAAGGACGCGCGCATCAAGCGCGCCATGAGCGAAGCGCGGGCCGCCATCGTCCTCGCGACGCCCGATTCCCCGGCGGCGCAGAAGCTCGCCGCGGTCGCCGTGGTCCGCGAGCGCGCCGACCGCGATTCGCTCGGTGTGCTGAACACGGTCGCTGCCAACTCTGATGGCGAGGTCAAGGCGGCCGCCGTGGCCGCTGCAGACTCGATCCAGCAGACGCTTGCCGCGTGGCAGATGGCGCAGAATGTCTGGTACGGCATCTCGCTCGGTTCCGTGCTGCTGCTGGCCGCCATCGGGCTGGCCATCACCTTCGGCACCATGGGCGTGATCAACATGGCGCATGGCGAGATGGTCATGCTCGGCGCCTACACGACCTTCGTCGTCCAGGAAGTGATCCGCACCTCGGCGCCGCATCTGTTCGACGTCTCGCTGGTCATTGCCCTGCCACTCGCTTTCCTCGTCTCGGGCGCGATCGGCATCCTGATCGAACGCACCATCATCCGCTTCCTCTATGGCCGGCCGCTCGACACGCTGCTCGCGACCTGGGGCCTGTCGCTCGTGCTGCAGCAGGCGGTGCGGTCGATCTTCGGCTCGTCCAACCGCGAGGTCGGAGCGCCGTCCTGGATGTCCGGCACCTTCCAGCTTGGCCAGCTCAACATCACCTATGGCCGACTCTGGATCGTGGTGTTCGCGCTGGTCGTCTTCGTCGCCCTGATCCTGCTCCTGCGCAAGACGCCGATGGGCCTCTACATGCGCGCCGTCACGCAGAATCGCCCGATGGCGTCGGCTGTCGGCATCCGCACGCCGCGGGTCGATGCGCTGACGTTCGGCCTCGGCTCCGGCATCGCCGGGCTGGCCGGCGTGGCGCTCAGCCAGATCGACAATGTCAGCCCCAATCTCGGCCAGGGCTACATCATCGATTCCTTCATGGTCGTGGTTTTCGGCGGGGTCGGAAACCTGTTCGGCACCCTGATCGGCGCGATGACGCTGGGCGTCGTGAACAAGTTCCTGGAACCCTATGCCGGCGCCGTGCTCGGCAAGATCCTGGTCCTGGTCTTCATCATCATGTTCATCCAGCGGCGCCCCCGCGGCCTGTTCGCGCTGAAGGGGCGGTCCGTCGAATGATCACGCGCTTTCTCTGGCAGGGCATGGACCGCAACCTGCGTCTCTGCGTCCTGCTGATCCTGGCGGTCGGCATCGCCCTGCCGCTCGCGAACCTGATCCTGGCCGCGACCAACCCGGCGCATGTGCCGTCGTGGGTGCTGCAGCTGTTCGGCAAGTATCTCTGCTACGCGCTGCTCGCCGTGGCGGTCGATCTGGTCTGGGGCTTCTGCGGCATCCTCTCGCTGGGCCACGGCGCCTTCTTCGCGCTCGGCGGCTACTGCATGGGCATGTATCTCATGCGCCAGATCGGCACCCGCGGCGTCTACGGCAATCCGATCCTGCCCGACTTCATGGTGTTCCTGAATTACAAGGAACTTCCCTGGTTCTGGCACGGCTTCGATCATTTCTGGTTCGCGGCGATCATGGTTGTGCTGGTGCCGAGCGTGCTCGCCTTCGCACTCGGCTGGTTCGCCTTCCGCAGCCGCGTGACCGGCGTGTATCTCTCGATCATCACCCAGGCAATGACCTTCGCGCTGATGCTCGCCTTCTTCCGCAACGACATGGGCCTGGGCGGCAACAACGGCCTGACGGATTTCAAGGACATCCTGGGCTATTCGGTTCAGGCCAGCGAGACGCGGGCCGTGCTGTTCTTCGCCTCGGCGGTCGCGCTCGCAGTGGGCCTCATCGTCTCGGCGGCGGTCGTGAGTTCCCGCTTTGGGAAGGCGCTCACCGCGGTGCGCGATGCCGAAAGCCGCATGCGCTTCCTCGGCTACCGGGTCGAGGGCTTCAAGCTCTTCGTCTTCGTCCTCTCGGCGGCGATGGCCGGCGTCGCGGGGGCGCTCTACGTGCCGCAGGTTGGCATCATCAATCCCAGCGAGTTCGCGCCCGGCAACTCGATCGAGGCCGTGCTGTGGGTGGCCGTCGGCGGCCGCGGCACGCTGGTGGGGCCGATCATCGGCGCCATCCTGGTGAACTTCGGCAAGACCTGGCTGACCGGCGCCCTGCCGGAAGTCTGGCTGTTCGCATTGGGCGCGCTGTTCATCGTGGTCACGCTGCTGCTGCCCAAGGGCATCGTGGGCCTGTGGGGCCAGATGAAGACCCGGTCGCAGGCTCGGAAGGCGAGGGCGCCCGCATGAACGCCCCGGCCGCGAGAAGCACCTCCGCGCTGTTGTACCTCAGCGGGGTCACCGTCTCCTTCGACGGGTTCAGGGCCCTGAACAACCTGTCGCTGCTGATCGAGCCGGGCGAAATGCGCGCCATCATCGGTCCAAACGGCGCCGGCAAGACAACCATGATGGACGTCGTCACCGGCAAGACCCGGCCCGACACTGGCGAGGTGGTGTTCGACGGTCAGGCCGACCTCACGAAGCTGGACGAGGCCAGCATCGCGACGCTCGGCATCGGCCGGAAATTCCAGAAGCCGACCGTGTTCGAGACCCACACGGTGCGCGACAATCTCCTGTTGGCGCTGGCCGGCCTGCGCAGCTGGTACAAGCTGCTGCTCGCCACACCGACCCGGGAGGAGAACCAGCGTCTCGACGAGATCCTGTCGATCATCCGCATGGAAGCGCAGCAGCACATGCCGGCGGCCCGTCTCAGCCACGGCCAGAAGCAGTGGCTGGAGATCGGCATGCTGCTGGCCCAGGATCCCAAGCTGCTGCTGGTCGACGAGCCGGTGGCGGGTATGACCGACGTCGAGACGGAGACGACCGCCCAGGTGCTGCGGGAGATCAACAAGACGCACTCGGTCGTGGTGGTCGAGCACGACATGAGTTTCGTGCGCGCGCTCGGCGTCAAGGTCACGGTGCTGCACGAGGGCTCGATGCTGGCCGAGGGTACCCTCGACCAGGTGAGCGCCGACCCGCGCGTCGTCGAAGTATATCTCGGGCGATGACGATGCTTTCAGTCCAGAACGTCAATCTCTACTACGGTGCCGCGCAGGCGCTGCGCAGCGTCTCGCTCTCGGCCACGATCGGCCGCGTGACCTGCCTGCTGGGCCGCAACGGCGTCGGCAAGACCAGCCTGCTGCGCGCCATTTCCGGCCTGCAGTCCGTCGCGTCGGGCACGATCTCGGTTGACGGCCAGGAGGTCTCCAAGCTCCCGCCCTACGAGCGCGCCCGCCGCGGCGTGGCACTCGTCCCGCAGGGCCGCGAAATCTTCCCGCTGCTGACGGTGAAGGAGAACCTGGAGACCGGCTTCGCGCCGGTGAGCCGCGAGCACAAGAAGGTGCCGGACGAGGTGTTCGAACTCTTCCCGGTGCTGCAGTCGATGTTGAAGCGCCGCGGCGGCGATCTCTCGGGCGGCCAGCAGCAGCAGCTCGCGATCGGTCGAGCCCTCACCATGCGGCCCAAGCTCCTGCTGCTCGACGAACCAACCGAAGGCATCCAGCCCTCCGTCATCAAGGACATCGGCCGGGCCATCACCTATCTGCGCCAGCGCGGCGACATGGCGATCCTGCTGGTCGAACAGTATCTCGACTTCGCCCATGAACTCGCCGACGACTTCGCCGTCATGGACCGCGGCGAGATCGTGATGTCCGGCACCCGCGAGACCTTCGACGTCGAGGCCGTGCGCAAGCACATGACAGTGTAGCCGGGAGTTTTATTGCGCCGCCTGCGCGCCCCTCACCAGCCGGCCTGGACGTTCGCCGGTCAGCTCGTCGTTCTGCAGCGTCTCGACCCCGGAATTGAACGTGTGCCGGTAACCAGAGGCGCGCTGGATCAGGCGGCGGCCGCCGGTCGGCAGGTCGTACGCCACCTCGGGGCGCTTCAACGTGAGCGCATCGAAGTCGATCACGTTGATGTCGGCCTTGTGGCCCGGCGCCAGCAGGCCGCGGTCCATCAGCCCGTAGGCTTCTGCCGTTCCGCGCGTCTGCTTGGCGATCAGGAATTCCAGATCGAGCTTCGGCCCGCGCGTGCGGTCGCGGCCCCACAGGGTCAGCAGCGAGGTGGGTGAGGAGGCGTCGCAGATCACGCCGACATGGGCGCCGCCATCGGCGATTCCCAGGACCGACGCGGGATCGGTGATCATCTCGTGCACCACGTCGAGGCTGCCATACGCATAGTTCTCGAACGGCAGCATCAGCAGACCTTTGCCGCCGCGCGACATCATCTCCTCGAGCGCCACCGCCTGGGGTGTACGGCCCATGCGGCGCGCGATGGCCGCGATCGAGTCCTCGGGCTGCGGCTCGTAGTCGGGCCGCTCGCCGATCGGGTACATTCGGTCGAAGGCCTCGGCCATGAAGGCGCGCGGATTGGGCTCCTGCCTGCCTTCGGTCAGCACGCGGCGCAGCTCGGCGTCGGACACGAGGCGCTGGTAGCGTTCCTCGGGCGACAGCTTGCGCATGTCGAGCCAGGCGCGATGACCGGCGAACGGATGTGCCGTCGTCTCGAGGCCCATGATGACGCCGATCGGCCGCGAGCCCACCTGAGCATTGGCCATCCGGCCGCTGCGGCGCACGGCATTGATCTGGTCGAGCGTCTCGCGCCACAACTTGGGCTGCGCGTCGACCTGCACCAGCAGGCAGGAGAGCGGACGGCCCGCCAGCTTCGCGGCCGCGTCCAGCGCTTCGAACTCGCCGGGACCGAAATCGGAATTGACCTGCAGCACGCCGCGACCGGCGCGCTTCATGCCCTGCGCGATACCGAGCAGTTCGGCCTCGCGGGCGCTGAGCGACGGCGTGAAGCGACCGTCGCGGGCCTTGTGCTTGGTGGTGCGCGAGGTCGTGAAACCCATGGCGCCGGCATGCAGCGCCTCCTCGGTGAGGCGGGCCATCTCCTCGATCTCGCGCTCGGTCGGCACCTCGGCATGGTCGGCGCCGCGATCGCCCATCACGTAGAAGCGCAGCGCGCCGTGCGGCAGCTGGGCCGCCACGTCGACCGCGCGGTCCATCGAGGCCAGCGCGTCGAGATAGTCGGGGAAGGATTCCCAGTTGAACTTCACGCCCTCGCTGAGGACGGTGCCGGGAATGTCCTCGACGCCTTCCATCAGGTTGATGAGGTAACCCGAGGCTCCGGGCCGCACCGGCGCGAAGCCGACGCCGCAATTGCCGAACACCGTCGTCGTCACGCCGTGCCACGAGGAGGGCGTGACGAACGGGTCCCACGTTGCCTGGCCGTCATAATGCGTGTGGATGTCGACGAAGCCCGGGGCGACGATGAGCCCGCCGGCATCGATCTCGCGCTTGCCAGCGCCCAGCTTGGCGCCAACGGCGGCGATCTTTCCGCCTTGCACTGCAACATCGGCGATGCGGCGCGGGGCGCCGGAGCCATCGATCACGGTTCCGTTTCGGATGACGAGGTCAAACATGCCGCTGAGGATAGGCCGGGCTGGCCGGCCCGGTCTATGCTCGGCTTTCCGAAAGCCATCCCGTCCGGGGGACCGACCTTTGCAGAAACCGCTTCTCTTCACGCCGCTCACGATGCGTGGCGTCACCGCGCCCAACCGCTGTGTCGTCTCGCCCATGGTCCAGTTCCGCGCGACGGACGGGCTGGTGAACGACTTCCACCTCGTCCATCTCGGCAAGTTCGCGCTGGGCAGGTTCGGGACCGTGTTCACCGAGAACTGCGCCGTCGAGCCGCGCGGCCGCGTCACCCAGGGCGATCTTGGCCTGTGGGACGACGGCCAGATCGCGAGCCATAAGCGCCTGACCGACTTCATCCGTGGCGAGGGCGTTCTGTCGGCGACCCAGATCACCCATTCGGGGCGCAAGGGCTCGACGCCGCGCACCTTCGACAAGCGCGGCCAGTTCGGACCGGAAGGCGCCGGCTGGAAGAAATGGGAAGTGGTCGGCCCGACCGAGCTGCCGGCGGCAGATGGCTGGCTGAAGCCGCGCGCTCTGTCGGTCGAAGAGATCGAGGAGCTCGTGCTGAAGTTCGCAGCGGCCGCCAAGCGCGCCGACGCCGCGGGCTATGACGTGCTCGAAGTGCACGGCGCGCACGGCTATCTGCTGGCGCAGTTTCTCTCGCCGATCAGCAACACGCGCAACGACCGGTATGGCGGCGACCGCGCGGGCCGCATGCGCTTCCCGCTCGACGTGGCGCGCGCGGTGCGCCAGGCGTGGCCGGAGAACAAGCCTCTGTTCGTGCGTGTCTCGGCTGTGGACGGCGGCGGTGGCTGGGACGTCGACGACACTGTGGCCTTCGCGCAGGAGCTGAAGGCGATCGGCGTCGACGTGGTCGACTGTTCATCGGGCGGGATCGCGGGCGCCGCAACCGCCGCCGGCGTGAAGCGCGGGCTCGGCTTCCAGGTGCCGTTCGCCTCGGCGGTGAAGAAGCAGGCCGGCATCGCGACGATGGCCGTCGGCCTGATCCTCGACGGGCCGCAGGCCGAGGCGATCCTGCAGGCGGGCGATGCCGACCTGATCGCGATCGGCCGCCAGGCGCTCTACGAGCCGTTCTGGGCGCTGCACGCCGCGCAGGCGCTGGGCTGCGATCCGGACTTCGACCTGTGGACGCCGGAATACGGCTGGTGGCTCGAGAAGCGGGAGCACACGCTCGGCAGGAAGTAAGAAGAAGATCAATAAGAACGGGAAACGCACATGACAGGTATTCTTGCGGGCCTTCGCATCGTCGAGGGCTCGGCGTTCATCGCAGCGCCCTTGGGCGGCATGACGCTCGCGCAGATGGGCGCCGACGTGATCCGCTTCGACGATATCAAGGGCGGTCTCGACAATGAGCGCTGGCCGGTCACGGAGAATGGCCGGTCGATCTATTGGGCCGGCCTCAACAAGGGCAAGCGCTCGATCGCCGTCGACCTGCGCAATCCGAGGGGCCGCGAACTGCTGACGGCGCTGATCACCGCGCCGGGCGAAGGCGCCGGTATCTTCACGACCAACATGCCCGCGCGTGGCTGGCTCGCCTACGAGGAGCTGGCGAAGAAGCGCCCCGACCTGATCGCGCTCAACATCATCGGCGCGCGCGACGGCTCTGCCCATGTCGACTACACGGTGAACGCCATCACGGGATTTCCCATGGTGACCGGTCCGGTCGGTCATGAAGGACCGGTGAATGCGGTCTGTCCGCCCTGGGATCTCGCCGCTGCCTATGCCGGCGCGCTGTCGCTGCTCGCGGCCGAACGCCATCGGCGGATGACGGGGCAGGGACAGAAGATCGTCCTGCCGCTGCAGGACATGGCGCTCGCGACCACATCGGCGCTGGGCTACATCGGCGAAGCGGTGGTGAACGACGTCGACCGGCCGCGATTCGGCAACGAGATCTTCGGCACCTTCGGTCGCGACTTCCGTACGAAGGATGGGCGCTTCGTGATGATCTGCATCTTCTCGGACCGTCACGTCGACGCGTTGGCGGCGGCCGGCGGGTTCGCAGAGGCCTTCGCGAGGATCGAGGCCGAGACCGGAGTCGACCTCAAGAGCGATGCTGGTCGATGGAATGCCCGTCAGCATCTCATCGCCGTGATCGAACCGTGGGTCGCCGCGCATGATGCGGCGGAGGTGTCGGCTGCGCTGAAGAAGGCCGGTGCCCTCTGGGCGCCCTACCAGACGTTCCGCGAACTGGCCGCCGACAAGGCGAACGTGCTCGACAATCCGATGTTCACGATCCTCGAGCAGCCGGGCATCGGCCGCTATCCCGTGGCCGCCTCGCCGATGCAGTTCGGCGCCGCGCCGCGCCAGCCGCCGCTGCCGGCGCCTGTCCTGGGTCAGCATACCGACGAAATCCTTTCGGGTATCCTCGGCCTGCCCGGGCACGAGATCGCCCGGTTGCACGACGACAAGGTCATCGGTGGCCCCCGATAGAATCCTCATCGCCGGCGGCGGCATCGGCGGACTTGCCACGGCGCTGGCGCTCGCCCAGAAAGGCATCGCCTCGCAGGTGCTGGAGAAGGCGGGTCGCCTCGGCGAGATCGGCGCCGGCATCCAACTCGGCCCCAATGCCTTCCACTGTTTCGACCGGCTCGGCGTCGGCGAGGCGGCTCGCGGCATGGCGGTCTATATCGACCAGCTGCGGCTCATGGATGCGCTGGCCGGTGGCGAAATCTGTCACATCGATCTCGGCGACAGATTCCGCGCGCGCTTCGGCAATCCCTACGCCGTGGTCCATCGCGGCGACCTGCACGGCGTGCTGCTGAAGGGATGCGAGGATCATCCGCTGATCGCGCTGCGCACCAGCGCCGAGGTAACCGGCTATGATCAGGACGGTAGATCGGTCGCCGCCCGGCTCCGCAACGGCGAGACGGTCACAGGCCGCGCGCTGATCGGGGCCGACGGGCTGTGGTCGAACGTACGGGCGCAGGTCGCCAACGATGGGCCGCCGCGCGTCTCGGGACACACGACCTACCGCTCGGTCATTCCGACCGAGCAGATGCCGGAGGATTTGCGCTGGAATGCCGCCACCCTGTGGGCCGGCCCGAAGTGCCACATCGTCCACTACCCGCTGTCCGGGTGGAAGCTCTTCAACCTGGTCGTGACCTACCACAACCATGCGCCCGAGCCCGTCGCCGGCAGGCCCGTCGATACGGAAGAGGTGCGCAAGGGATTCACCCATGTCTGCGAACGGGCGCAGAACGTCATAGAACGCGGCCGGAACTGGCACATGTGGGTTCTCTGTGACCGTGATCCGATCGACCGCTGGGTCGACGGACGGGTGGCGTTGCTGGGAGACGCTGCACACCCCATGCTGCAGTACATGTCCCAGGGAGGGTGCATGGCGATGGAGGATGCAGTCTGTCTTGCGGATTCGCTGTCAGGCAGCGGTTCGGTCGAGAGCGGTCTCGTCAGCTATCGCGACCGCCGCGTCCTGCGCACGGCGAGGACCCAGCTGATGTCCCGTGCCATGGGCGATCATGTCTATCATCCGGCCGGGCCGCACGCGGCCTTGCGCAACGCCATGATGGGCGCGCGGACACAGGATCAGTGGCTCGATTCCCTGGAGTGGCTTTACGGCGGCAACGGCCTCGGCTAGGGCTGCAGCGTCGTAGGGTGGGTCAGCGGAGTTTCAGGGATGCGCCACGTCTTCTTCGTCCTCGCCTTGCTGTGCACTGCGCTGAGCGCGGGCATGTTCTATTCATTCTCGACCATCGTGATGCCGGGCCTCGATCTCGGCGGCGCCATGTCGGCCGTGAACTCCATGCACGGCATCAACACGATCGTGCGCAGCCCGCTTTTTGCCATCGTCTTTTTCGGCGCTCTGGTCTTGCCGCTGTTGGCGGCGCTGGGCGCCCGGTCGGCCGGCCATCGCGGCGCGGCGCGCCTCGCGGGTCTCGCCGCACTGATTTACGCCGCATCGGTGATCGGCGTCACCCTGCAGGTCAACGTGCCGTTGAACGAGACGCTGGCCACCGTGGCCGGCGCCGATGCCAACGCCGCGAGTTACTGGAAGGACTTCTCCGTTCCGTGGGCATCGTGGAATCACGTCCGCTCGCTCGGCGCGATCCTGACGTTCCTCTGCCTGCTCGGCGCCTGGGCGGTCGACCTCACGTCGGCCGGCCGTCGCTCCTACGGTCTGCGCTGACCGCGGCCCATGCTCGAGAGGACGTCAGATGATGACGTCGTCGTGCATCGCGGCCATCAGGCCGGGATTGTCGCGGTAGTCGACGCGGACGCCCACCAGCACCGGACCTTCCATCGCCATCGCCTTCCTGAGTGTCGGGCCGACGTCATCGGCGTGCTTGATCATCAGACCTTGGGCGCCCATCGATTCAGCGAACTTCACCAGGTCGACAGGGCCGAAATGCACGCCGGAGTCGCGCCCATAGGCGGCGACCTGCTGGATGCCGACCATGTTGTAGCTGCCGTCGATCCAGACGACGTGCACGAAGTTGCACTTCAGGCGCACCGCCGTCTCCAGTTCCACGGCGGAGAACAGGAAGCCGCCGTCGCCGGAGATGGAGATCACCTTGCGGCCGGGCTCGGCGAGGCAGGCCGCGATGCCCCACGGCAGGGCGACACCCAGGGTCTGCTGCCCGTTGGTGATCAGGATCTGCCGTGGCCGATGGCTGATGAGATGACGCGCCATCCAGATGTGGAACGAGCCCATGTCGGAGCAGAGCGTCACGTCCTCGTCGATCAGCTGCTGCAACTCGTGCAACAGACGCAGCGGATGCACTGGCGTGCCGTTGCGCTTTGCCGCCTCGGCGGCGACCGTGATGCGCTCGTTGTGGATCTCGGCCAGCAGCGCCGACTGCGTCGGGCGTTCCTTCGGCTGAAGCAGGGCCGAGAGCGCGCGCACCGTGGCGGCGCTGTCGCCCATCAGCTCGATGTCGGGACGGTAGCACTGGTCGTAGTCGGCCGGAACGCAGTCGATGTGGATCAGGGTGCGCTTGCGCCCGGCATTCCAGAGCCCGGGGTCGTACTCCACCGGATCGAAGCCGATCGTGATCACGACGTCCGCCTGATCGAGTAACCGGTCGGCCGGCTGGTTATGGAACAGCCCGACCCTTCCGCCGAAACAATCCAGCCGGTCGCGCGGCACCACGCCCGCGGCCTGGTAGGTCCCCGCGACCGCCAGCCGGGTCCGGGCGAGCAGCACCCGCACCGCTTCGGCAACGGGACCCTGGCTTGCCAGCATGCCAAGCAGGACCACCGGCCGTTCGGCGGCGTCGATCATGCTTGCGGCTTCGGCGATCGCTTCGCCGTTGGCGGCCCCCGGCCGCGGGACCACGGCCGGCGTCAGGACGGGACCGGGAGCGGGCGCCTTCATCACGTCCTTGGGCAGGCCGAGAAAGGCGGCGCCCGGCCGGCCAGACTCTGCGGCACGAAAGGCGGCAGCGGTGGCTTCGGAGATTGCCGACGGCGAATCGATCTCGGCGGCGTACTTGGTGACAGGTCGCAGCAGCGCCACCGTATCCATGCTCTGGTGCGCCTGCTTCAGCCGGTCGGCGACCGGAACGGCGCCGCCCAGCGCCACCACGGGGTCGCCCTCCGTGTTGGCGGTGGCGAGGCCGGTGGCCAGGTTGGACACGCCAGGGCCCGAGGTCACCAGAACGACGCCGGCCTTGCCGGTCAACCGGCCCAGTCCGCCAGCGATGAACGTCGCATTCTGCTCGTGCCGACAGACGACCATCTCAATCTTCGAGTCGACCAGCGCGTCGAACACGGGATCGATCTTGGCGCCGGGAATGCCGAAGATATGCCGCACGCCCTGGGCTTCGAGGTTGCGCACCAGAAGGTGTGCACCGTTCTTCGGGTCGCTGCTCATCGTGTCGCTCCGCTCTCGATTCCAGGCTCGGTCCGGGCGATCATGCCTGTCCGGGCAGTCCTTGTCGCCCGCGATGGAAGGATGGTGCAATGCCGCAGCTGACGGTCGAAGTGTATCAATCGCTCATGGACGCGCTGGTGGCGCATTGCGAGAAGACCGGCGAACCGCTGCGCCATTTCGTGTCGCGGGCACTGTCCGACGCCCTCGGGCTCGACCATTCGACCCTGTTCCAGGTCTCGACTACGGGGGCGCTGGTGCAGGGCGTCTACAACAAGGCCGTCACGGTCGGCGGTCTCAGGCCGCACGGCGACTTCGGCCTCGGCACCTTCGAGGGGCTGGATGGCGAGATGGTCGTTCTCGACGGTGCGTTCTATCAGGCCCATGCCGACGGCAGCATCACTTCGCCGGGCGACAACGCGTCGGTGCCCTTCGCGACCCTCACAAACTTCAAGCCGCAGCATCGTGGCAAGATCGCCGACATCGATTCCATGACGTCACTGATCGCCGCGCTCGACAAGCTCCGCCGCTCGGACAATCTCTTTTTCGCCGCGCGCGTCGACGGCCACTTCGAGGAGGTCTACTGGCGGGTGGCCTGCAAGGTCGAAGCCGGAGTGCATCTCGACAAGGCGACCGATGCGCAGGCCGAGTTCCGTCAGCAGAACGTCAAGGGGACCATGCTGGGATTCTGGACGCCGGCTTATTCGCGCACGATCGGCGTGGCGGGATGGCACCTGCATTTCCTTACCGAGGATCGCAGGAGCGGCGGGCACGTCCTGGGCGCGAAAGCGGCCTCGCTCGACGTCCAGGTCCAAGACCTAGACAATCTTCATCTCGCGATGCCCGAGACCGCTGAATTCCTGCACGCCGACCTGACGCAAGACCCCGCGGCTGCGCTCGAAAAGGCTGAGATGGCGAAGGATCGCTAGGCCAATACCGAGGAACTGTCGCGCGAAGCCGGTTGCCGCCCTCCCGACCGGCCGTCGCAGCATCTCGGAGACCGGTTTCGTATTCGTCCGAGGCTAACGTGTCGCTAGCTTTTGGGCGCAGGGGGGGTCGTCAGGATTTCGGCGCAGGCGCGGGCCACGTCGGATTCGGCGTCCTTGGCGCCCGGCATCGTGGCGAAGCCGCTCTTGGCGATCACGTTGCCGCGGTCCCAAGTGCTGGCCTTGCTGAGTTCGGCGATCTTGGTGGCCGCGTCGGGCTGCCGGTTGAAGCGGTCGACGCAGATCGGCGCCAAGGCCACGACCACAGCGTCGCGGACCGCCGCGGCGGACTCCTTGCGCGCTGTTCCGCCGGTGACCCAGCCGCCCCAGGTGAAGCCGACGACCGCGCAGAGCACGGCGCCGCCGACGGCGCTCCAGATCAGGGTGGAAATGTTCTTTGGCATTGCCATGGAGTATCCTTCCGGGGCCGTGCGGCTCCCGTCAGCTCGGCACACAGAATTGCGCGCTGGCGTTCGACAGAACGAGGAAGCTCGGTAACGAGACCGGCAACTCACGCTGGTCCAGATGCGGTTGCCTCAGTACCTGGGCGGGAGCACATACATCTCTCAGCCATCGCAGGCCGACCATTTGGTGGGCGATGGTATAGACTTCGTACAGGTTGAGCGTGGGTATGTCCAATCGGCTGCAATCCCGATCGAGGCGGAAGCGATGAGATGGACACTCTTCCTGGCGACGCTTGCCACGATGTCTCTCTTGGAGGCTGCGGCAGCGCAAGCGCAGCCACAAGAGATCCCGCAATTCATTGCGCATTGGCAGAGGAGCGATGCCGCCTGCCGCGCGCCGGGCACACCCGCCCTCGAAGCGATTGCCGCCTGCGAGCAACGCGACACCTATTCGAAGCTGCTGTCGGCTTCCAACTATTGTTACGGCCCAGGGGAAGAGAGCGCGCCTGCGGGCTGGACGCTGTGTGGCGGCGATCCTGCGGCGGGCAAGCCCAGCGAGAAGGCGCTCAAGGACGCAGCGCTCGCGCGGGCGACGCAACGGTTCCAGAGGATGGGCGGCGTTTTCGTACTGCCGGCGACGGTCAACGGCACCTCGACCGCCTACTTCATCGTCGATTCCGGTGCGGCCAATGTTCAGATCCCCGAAGAACTTGCCGACGAGATGAGGCGCAATGGCACGCTTACCGAAGCCGATTCGCTGGGGCAACGGCGATTTACCCTGGCCGACGGCAGCGGCCTCCAGCAACGCATCGTGCGCCTGCGCTCGATCAGGATCGGAGAGCGCACGATGGAGAATGTCATGGCGTCGGTCAGCCCAGCACGCAGTCGTGCCCTGCTGGGGCAGAGTTTCCTGCGCCGCCTCAGCTCCTGGAAGATCGACAATGTGAGGAACTCGATCGAGTTCGAGTTCACAGGCTCCTTCTAGACCGCGAATATCAGGTCGGAGCCGGAATCTTCGCGTCCTTGATGACCTGGCGCCAGCGCACGGTCTCGTCGGCCAGGCGCTTGGCGTAGGCTTCCGGCGTGCCGCCGGTCGGAATGAAGCCCAGCGACGTCAGCCGCTGGCGTACGGCCTCGGCCTTCAGCGCGGCATTCACGGCGGCGTTGAGCTCCTGGATGGTCTCGCGCGGCGTGCCCGCCGTCGTCGCCACGCCGAAGTAGACCGCGGCCTCGAGCTCCGGCATGCCGAGTTCGCTCGCCACCGGCACTGTCGGGATGTTGGCGACGCGGCTCTTGGCGCCGCACAGCAGGCCGCGCATCGTGCCGGCGCGGATCTGAGCGTCGACGGGCGTCGTCACGTCGACGAAGGCCGGGACGTGGCCGGCGACCGCATCGCGCAGCGCCTCGGCGGCGGCCTTATAGGGGATGTGCTGGAGTTTGCCGTTGGTGCGCGTGGCGATCACCTCGCCCCACAGATGCGGCAGACCGCCGGAACTCGATGTCGAATAGTGCACGGGGCCCGGCTGGGCCTTCACCCATTCGATGAATTCGGCAAAGGTCTTGGCCGGATTGTTGGCATTGACCGCGAGCACACAGGGGATGTCGGCGAGCTGCGAGATCGGCGCGAGGTCCTTTTGCGGATCGATCGGCATCGGTATGTCGAATGCCGGCTGCAGCGCTGCCGTTGTGGTCAGGATCATCAGGCTGGTGCCGTCGGGCTTGCTCTTGGCGACGTTCACCATGCCGACCATCGTGCCGCCACCCGGCCGGTTTTCGACCACGATGTTCTTGCCGGTATCGGCCGCCATGCGCTCGGCCAGGACGCGGCCGGCCGTGTCGGTCGAGCCGCCGGGACCGTACGGTACAACGAGGCGGATCTGGCCGCTCTGACCGAAGGCGATCGAGGGCAGGGTCAGGGCGGCGGCGGTGCCGGCCACGAAGCTGCGGCGCTGGATCATGTGAAGTCCTTCCCAAGGTGTTTCATTGTCGGCAGGAAACTAGGTCGGGACCTCGCGTTACGGCAAGATAAGTACGATGTGTCCCACCGCCAGCCGAACGGCACATGGCGGTTTCAGGGCGGGGCTTTCCGCAACAGCGCCGTGCGCGCGGCATCCACGCTGCGCCCGTTCGCATCGATCGCGACGCCGTAGTCCTGCTCGGCCCTTTCGACGCTCACGATGCCGTCCCGGACGTCGCGCAGCACGCGCTCGGGATCGCGAGTCTTCGGGTCGCCATAGCCACCGCCACCGGGCGACAGTGCGCGGTACGTGCCCGGACCATGCCTTTCGACGCCATATTTTGGCGCCTGGATACGCCGGCCGTCGGCCAGGGTCAGTACCACCTCACCACCCGCGCCGGCCCGGCCGCCCGCGACGCCGAAACTCGACGGTGCACCGGCACCCTCGCCACGAAAGGCATAGTCGGCCGGCGTGAAGACCTCGACCTCGTAGTCGCAGCCGGCGCCGCCACGGAAGCGGCCCGGCCCCGCAGTGTCGCAGCGCAGCTCCTGGCGACGGAACCGCGCTGGATAGAGCTGCTCGTAGGTTTCGAGGTTGGGCAGGGTGAGGCCGCCCAGGGTGATGAGATGGCCGATCAGGTGGAAGCCGTCGCGGCCCTCGACACCGCCGCCGGCCGGCGCGCCGGCCCATTGGTACATGACGTAGCGGCCGCCATCTTCCCGCAGACCCGCCGTCACGGCATGCACGGCCTTCGACCAGCCGGCCGAGGCGCGTTCGGGAAGGGCCTGCGCCAGCGCCTTCCACATCGCGTGGATGATCTCGTGCGCAACGAACACGGTGTTCATGGTCATCGGCGCCGGCATGCGCGCATTCACCAGCGTGCCCTCGGGCAGGCGGATTTCGACGCTGCGGAAGGCGCCTTCATTCTTCGGCAGGTCGGGCTCGAAGAACGAAGCGAGCGACATGAACACCGCCGACGTCGAGTTGGCGATCGAACTATTCTTGAAGCCGCGCACCTGCGGCGAGGTGCCGGCGAAATCCACGACCAGCCTGCGATCCTTGACCGTGATCGAAACGGCGATCTTCGCGTCGATCGGCTCGAAGCAGTCGTTGTCGACCGGCTCCTCGCCTTTCCACACGCCCTGCTGCAGACGATCGATGCAGGTCCGGAAACGCCGGTCGGCGTGGTCGAGCACACCTTCGAAGAACTCGTCGGCGCGGTCGACGCCCAACTCCTCGACCAGCAAGGCGAGCCGCTCCGCACCGATGCGTGTCGAGCCGATCATGGCGCGCAGGTCGCCGTCGAGCGCTTCAGGCAGGCGCGTGTTCAGCATCAGCAGACGCCACAGGTCGTCGCGGACCTTGCCGCCTTCGATCAGCTTCAGCACCGGCAGCCGGATGCCTTCATGGAAGATCTCGGTCGCCGCCGAATTGTAGGTGCCGGCCGCGCCGCCGCCGATATCGGCCTGGTGGGCGCGGTTGCAGGCGAAGGCCACCAGCTTGCCGCCGGCGAACACCGGCCGCGTGATCACCCAGTCTGGGAGGTGATTGCCGCCCGCCGTATAGGGATCATTCAGCAGGAACACGTCCTCGGGCGCGATGGCGTCCTTGAAGTCGCGCAGGATGGCGCGCACCGCAAAGCCGCCGCCGCCGGTATGGATCGGAATGCCGTCGGCCTGGCTGATCAGCGTGCCGCGCGCATCGGCGATGAAGCAGGAGAAGTCGTGGCTCTGGCTGAAGATCGGCGAGCGCGCGGTGCGCGTCATTACCCAGCCCATCTGGTGCGAGATATGGTCGAGCCGGTTCTGCACCAGCGCCAGCGTGACGGGGTCGAGAGTGGCGGTGCTCATGCGGCGGCTCCGACATGCACGAGGAAATCGTCGCGCTCGTCGACTTCGAGGACGTCGCGTGGGCCGACGAAGGCGGTGGTCGTGCGCTCTTCGATCAGCAACGGTCCGTCGAGGCGGCAGCCCGGCCGGAGGTCGGCGCCGTCGTAGATCGGCACGTCGAGCCAGCCGGCCGCCGGATCGATCCAGACCTTGCGGGTCTCGCGCGGCTTGGGCGCAGCGGTCTGGGGCGACCGGGCGCTGGGCGGCGTCCAGTCGAGCCGGCCGCGTCCCACGACGCGCAGCGCGGTGATGTCGATGCGACCGCCGGGCTGGATATGGCCGAACAGCCGCTGGTGCTCGGCCTCGAAGGCGTGGCGCGCCTCGGAGGCATCGAAGCCCGAGGCCGGAAGCGGCGCACGGACCGGCCATTGCTGGCCGTCGTAGCGCAGGTCGAGTTGGCGCTCGATCACGATCTCATCCTCGCCGAAGCCGTCGCGCATCAGTGCTTCGGCGGCCCGTGCCTCGAGCTGGGCGAAGCCCGCTTCGAGCGCCGCGGTCTCGACATTGTCGAGGTCCGCGAGGAAGACTTGGAGATAGTCCTGCCGCACGTCGGACTGCAGCATGCCCATGGCGCAGAAGGCGCCGGCAGCACGCGGCAGCAGGGCGCGACGACAGCCGAGCGCGCGCGCGACGTTGGTACCGTGCATCGGTCCGGCGCCGCCGGCGGCGACCAGCGTGAAGGTCGCGGGATTGTGGCCACGCTCGATGCTGAGCCTCTCGACGGCATGCAGCAGGTTCTGCTCCAGCAGGCGAATGACGCCGGCCGCGGCATCCTCGACCGAGAGGCCGAGCGGCTTGGCGAGCTTGGTCTCGATGGCCTTGCGGGCAAGGTTGGCGTCGAGCGTGACGGCGCCACCGGCCAGCGGGCCGGGGCGCAGGCGGCCCAGCACGAGCTGTGCGTCGGTGACGGTCGGGTTCTCGCCGCCCAGCCCGTAGGCGGCCGGGCCGGGGCGGGCGCCGGCGCCCTGCGGGCCTGCATGGAGGAGGCCGGCATCGTCGACCCAGGCGACCGTGCCGCCGCCGGCGCCGACCGTGTGGATTTCGACCGACGGCGTGGTGAGATGATAGCCGTCGATGGTGAGCTCGTCGGTGACCGGCACGTCGCCGCGCGCCATCACCATCACGTCGCAGCTCGTGCCACCGATCTCCATGGAGATCAGGTTGGCCTTCTCACCCGTCGCCGCGCAGCCCTTGAGCGCGCCGACACCGGCGGCCGGGCCGGAGAGAACCAGCATGACCGGCCGCGCCGCCACCTGGTCGACCGAGACGGCGCCACCATTGCTCTGCAGCAGCAGCAGGGAGCGCGGCAATCCGAACTGGCGCAGCTGCTCGTCGAGCGCCCGCAGATAGCTCGTCACCTTGGGCGCGACATAGGCGTTCACCACGGCGGTTGAGCCGCGCTCGTACTCCCCCATGGTCGGCATGACCTCGCTCGATAGCGAGATCCACTGGCCGTTCCAGGACTGCGCGAGCCGGTCGCCGACGGCACGCTCGTGCGCGCCATCGAGGAACGAGTTGAACAGGCAGACGGCGACCGACTCCACGCCTTCTTCGGCGAAGATCTTCGCGGCGGCGTCTACGTCTTCCGGGTTCAGCGGCGCCAGCTCGGTGCCGTCGGCGGCGATGCGGCCGCGCACCGGCAGGCGCAGGTAGCGCGGCACCAGCACCTGCGGGAAGGGCGCGCGATGGTCCCACTGGTTCTCGCGAATGCCGCGTCGGATCTCCAGCGAATCGCGGAAGCCTTCGGTCGTCAGCATGCCGACCCTGGCGCCCTTCTTCTCCAGGATCGTGTTGGTCGCCACGGTCGAGCCGTGCACGAACAGCGCGCAGTCGCGTAGCAGCGCCGTCAGCGTGATATCGAGCTGCTTCGCGGCCAGTCGCAGCACGCCCAGTACGCCCTCGCTGGGATCGGCCGGGACGGAGGGCGACTTGAAGATGCGCACGGCCCCCGCTGCATCGCGCAACACCATGTCGGTGAAGGTGCCGCCCACGTCGACGCCGATGCGCCAGGGGGCGACGAGGGCGGCGGCGCCGCTCACTTGGGCAGGCTTCCCAATACTTCGTCTGTGTGCTCGCCCAGTGTGGGTGCCGAGCGCGCCGAGTGTGGCCGCACATGGTCGAACGCGATCGGCAGGCCGACCACCTTCGGACCGCCCGGCAATTGCTGGATGAGCTTCGACGCTTCCATCTGTTCCGTGCGCGCCAGCTCGCCGATATCGTTCACGGCAGCGCAGGGCACGCCGGCCTTCTCCATGGCCTCGAGCCATTCGGCGCGCGGCCTTGCCTTCAGCGCGTCGGCGATCATCGGCAGCAGTTCGGCCTTGTTGGCGACCCGCTGCGCGCTCTTCGCGAACTTCGGATCGGTGGCCCATTCGTCATGGCCCAACACCCTGGCGCAGCGTGCCCACAGCCGGTCGTTGCCGGGCGCGAGGCATATCGGATGGTCGGCCGTGTCGAAGGTCTGGTAGGGCACGATCACCGGACTGCCCGTGCCGTGGCGCTTGGAGACGGTACCGTTGGCGATGTAGCCGTTCACCTGGCCCTCGACCCAGTGCACCGCCGAGTCGAACAGCGACGTGTCGACCAGGCAGCCCTTGCCGGTCTTGTCGCGCAGTCTGAGGGCTGCCAGCGCACCGATGGTGCAGAACATGCCGGTCGCCTTGTCGTTGATCGAGGCGCCGCAGAAGGTCGGCGGATCCTCCGGCCGGCCGGTCACGCTCATCATGCCGCCATAGGCTTGCAGCAGCGGATCAAAGGCCGGCTTCATGCGCAGCGGCCCCTGGTATCCGAAGGCCCAGATCGAGCAGTAGATGAGGCGCGGATGGCGCGCGAGCATGGTCTCGGGGCCGATGCCGACCTCATCGACCACGCCGGGCCGCAGGTTCTGGATCAGGATGTCTGCGGTCTCGCAAAGCTTGTGCAGCTTGTCGACGTCTTCCGCGAGCTTGAGGTCGAGCACGACCGAGCGCTTGTTGCGGTTCTGCGAGTAGAAGTAGAGCGAGGTCTTGCCGTCGGGGCCGAACGGAGGGCCCCAGATGCGGGCATCGTCGCCGCCATCGGGCTTTTCGATCTTGATCACGTCGGCGCCCATGTCGGCCAGGATCACCCCGGCCAGCGGGCCGGCTAGTGCCTGGCCCACTTCGATGACGCGAACTCCCTCGAGCGGTAGTGTCACTTTCAATCCTCTTCCCGAGCCTGACGGCATGCGCTTCTCGCCAGCATCCTAGCCGCCGGCGACCGTCGCACGCTACTTTCAGGGGCTCGCGAAGCGGAACCGTCTACTCGACGAAGGCCTTTTCGACGACGAACTCGCCCGGGGTCGTCGTGCTGCCTTCGGTGAGGCCCATGCCTTCGAGCAGGGCACGGATGTCGGCCAGCATCTGGACGCTGCCGCACAGCATGAAGCGGTCGTTCTCGCGCGACATCGGCGGCAGGCCGACATCGTTCGCCAGGGTGCCGTTCTCGATCAGGTGCGAGATGCGGCCGCGATACTTGAAGGGCTCGCGGGTGACTGTCGGATAATAGACCAGCTTGTCGCGCACCATGTCGCCCAGGATCTCGTCGGCCGGCAACTCGTCGGCCAGCGCCGAGCGATAGGCGAGGTCGCGGACATGGCGGCAGCCATGGACCAGGACGACCTTCTCGAACCGCTCGTAGACCTCCGGGTCGCGGACCAGTGACAGGAAGGGGGCGAGGCCGGTGCCGGTGCCCAGCAGGTAGAGATTGCGGCCGGGGGTGAGGCTGTCGAGCAGCAGGGTACCGACCGCCTTGGCGCCGACCAGCACCGGATCGCCCGGCATCAGGTTCTTGAGGTGCGAGGTGAGTTTGCCGTCGGGCACCTTGATGGAGAAGAACTCCAGCTCGTCCACATAATGTGGGCTGGCGATGGAGTAGGCCCGCAGCACCGGCTTGCCCTCGAGCTTCAGGCCGATCATCGTGAACTGGCCGCTGGCGAAACGGAAACCCTTGTCGCGGGTCGTCCGGAAGCTGAACAACTCGTCGGTCCAGTGATGCACCGACAATACGGTTTCGTTCCTCAACGCGCTCACGCAAACGCTCCTACGCTACGGGCCCCGGCAAACGCCGGTACATGATATAGTGCAGTGCAGCATAAAATTCCATGTTTGCGAGTGATTCGCAATGTCGAGATTGTCACAGGTAGCAGGGCCTCCACCGGTCGCGTGCGGCCGCAGCCGTCATATACTCGGCCGAACCGGGTGAGCGGGGAGCCGTGCCATGAGGATGCTTGTCGCGCTGCTGGGACTGGCCCTGGCGTTCGCCTCGCCAGCGGCACGAGCGGCCGAGCCCGTCGACATGCTCCTCATACTGGCGGCGGACGTCTCGCGCAGCGTGACCGATCCCAAGTTCAGGCTTCAGCGCGAAGGGGCGGCTGCCGCCATCACCCATCCGGATGTGGTGCGGGCGATCACGTCCGGTCCGAACCGGCGCATCGCCGTGTGCTTCGTCGAATGGGCGTCGGCCAACATGCAGAAGGTCGTGATCGACTGGATGGTGATCGGCGACGGCGACTCGGCGCGCAATTTCGGCGACAAGCTGATCGAGACGCCCCGCTCCTTTGCCGGCAGCACCTCGATCAGCGCCGCCATCGACTTCGCCGTGGCACAGTTCGAACGCGCGCCGTTCGTATCTGACCGGCGGGTGATCGACGTGTCGGGTGATGGCAACAACATCGGCGGCCGCCCGATCACCGACTCGCGCGACGACGCGGTGGCAAAGAACGTCGTCATCAACGCGCTGGTGATCCTGACCTCGATCGAGGAGGCTTTCCGGCCCGAGCACACCAACCCGCCGGGCGGGCTCGAAAAGTACTTTCGGGAGAACGTGATCGGCGGACCTGGCGCCTTCACGATCGTCGCCGAGAACCACCAAGCGTTCGGTCGGTCGATGACGAAGAAGCTGATTCAGGAAATCGCGGGTTTTCCGCGCAACGAGCTGGCGGCGGGGGACTGACTTCTCCGCGGTCACGCTTGAGGCCCTGCCCTCCATCAGGCCTCATCGCACGAAAGCCGCGCAACGGCGCGCGGCTTTCGGCAGTCGTGTGGCCGTGGCTGGGTCGCTACTTGTCGAGCCAGACGTCCTCGAAGCGCGAGCCGTTGTAGAGGCTGTTCACCATCGGGCGGAAGCCCTTCACGTGGGGATGCCAGCAGCTGCCCGAGGCGTTCCACATGATGATCGGGCGAAAGCCTTCCTCGAGGATCTGCCTGTCGATCTCCCAGACCAGCTTCTTGCGCTTCTCGATGTCGCGCTCGGCCGACTGGATCGGGAAGAGCTTCTCGATCTCGGGATTGCAGTAGCCGACATAGTTGCGCTCCGACTTGCAAGCATAGTGCTCGAAGTAGGTCTGGTCGGGATCGTCGACACCGTTGCCGGTGGTATTGAGGCCGATCGAGTAGTCCTTGCGCGCGACCTTGTTGAACCACAGAGCGGTGTCGACGAGGTCGAGCTCGCCGTCGATGTAGATCTCCTTCAGCTGGTCGATCAGGATGACCGCCGGGTCGCGATAGAGCAGGTGATTGCGGGTTGAGACCTTGAGCTTCAGCCTGTTGTCGGGCCCGTAGCCCGCCTTCTTCATGATCGCCTGCGCCTCGGCGCGGTTCTTGGCGACGTCGGGCCCGTACCCCTGGACCTTGTCGAACATCTCCTTCGGCATGCCCCAGACGCCGCCGGGCGCCGGTTCCATGACCCCGCCGGCCTCGCCATGTCCCTGGGCGAGGATGTCGATGAACGACTTGCGGTCGATGGTGAGCAGCATCGCGCGCCGGATGTCGGCATTGTCGAACGGCGGCGCCGCGCTGTTCACGATCAGGTTGGTGTTGTTGTTCATGGGTGCGACCTCGCAGATGGCGTCGGCGGCCTGCGCCTTGACATCCTTGAGCAGCGGTATGGTGACGGCGTAGGGCGCCGTCATGTCATAGCGGCCCGACACGAAGCCCAATATGGCTGTGCCGCGGGCCGGCACGATCGGCATCTCGACGCCGTCGAGGTAGGGCTTGCCCTTCTTGAAGTAGTCCGGGTTGCGGACGAGCTTGACGATCTCCTTCTGCTTGAACTCGCCGAGCTTGAAGGGACCGGTGCCGATCGGCTTGGTACGCATCTGCGCCGTCGGCACGTGGCAGGAATAGACGGGGCTGTAGCCGGAGGCGAGCAGGATCAGCAGCGAGGGCTGAGGCTGGCCGAGGTGAAAAGTCACCTCGCGGTCGCCGTTCGTCGTGACTTCCTTGAGGTTCCAGTACCAGGAAGTGCGCGGGTTCTTGCGCAGCTTCTGGGTCTCGCTCTTGCCCGTCAGCATGTCCCAGGTGCACTTCACGTCGGCCGAGGTGAAGGGCTTGCCGTCGTGCCACTTGGCATTGCCGACCAGTTTGAAGGTCAGCTTCTTGCCGTCCTCACTCCACGACCAGCTCTCGGCCAGATCGGGGCGGATCGTCTCCATGCTGTTCTGCGGGATCTGCGAATCGAAGACGACGAGGTTGTTGTAGAGCCCCATGAAGGGAACGACGGTCGAGGTCGTCGCCTCCTCGTGGATCGAGGTGCTGGGCGGATTGTCCGCTATGTACATCTTGAGCGTGCCGCCGCTCTTTTGTGCGAGCGCCGGCCCGGCCGACAGGCTTAGTGCCGCCGCGATACCGAGAAGTCCGATCGATAAGCGCATCATTGATCCTCCCATGCCCAGTTGCCGGAAGGATGGCGCGCTGCAGATGCCCCGTCGAGAGCGCCCGTCCGGCTAGCGAACTGTCCTATCGGATCATGGCACGCAGCTTCGACGACATCAGGTCGGCGGCGAGCACCAGAACCAGGATCACGATGACACAGGCCGCCGTGTCCTCGTATGCGAACAGTTTCATCGAGCTGATCAGTTCGAATCCAATGCCGCCCGCACCGACCATGCCCAGCACGGTCGAGACGCGGATGTTGGTTTCGAAGCGATAGAGCACGACGCCGATCCAGGCGGGCAGGACCTGGGGCAGTACGCCGAACACGATGCGTTGCAGGGTGCCTGCGCCGGCCGCGCGCAACGCATCGAGCGGACCCTCGTCGATCTCCTCGATCGCCTCGGCGAAGAACTTCCCCAACATCCCGGCCCCGTGCAGCGCGATGGCGAGCACGCCTGCGAAGGGACCGAGACCGACCGCGGCGACGAAGATCAGCGCCAGGATGATCTCGTTTATGCCGCGCATCACATTGAGCACCTGACGCAGCCCGTGGAACAGCCAGGCATGGGGCGAGAGGTTTCGGGCCGCGAAAAAGCAGACCGGCAGGGCCAGCACGATGCCGAGCAGGGTACCCCACAGCGCGATCTGCACGGTCTCGACGGCGGGCTGCACCAGCTTCTGCATGAAGGCGAAGTTGGGCGGCAGCATGCGGCCGATGAAGTCACCGATCCATGGCAGTCCGTCGATGAAGCCGGAGACGCTCAGGCGCGTGCCGACGGCCGACCACCACAGGGCAGCAACCGTGATGCCCCCGATCGGGACCATGATCCACCAGCCGAGCGGACCGCGCGGCCTGTTGACGACGAATTGCAGGGACATTGCTAAGCCCTCTCCTCGACGGAGGTGACGGCGGCCGAGAGCGCGATCTCCGCCTCCGCCGCGACGCGCCGTCGCTCGGTGAGGCGTTGCGCGGCATCGAGCACGTTCGGATCGTCGAGCCCGGGATAGATGCTGCGGATCACTTCGCCACTCACGCCGGCCGGCGCGCCGTCATAGACGATCCGGCCGGCCGACAGGCCCACGACCCGCTCGGCGAACTCCAGCGCATAGTCGATCTGGTGGAGATTGCAGAGGACCGCGATGTTGGACTCCTTGCAGCTCTTCTTCAGGTAGTTCAGCACGGTGCGCGAGGTCTTGGGATCCAGGCTGGCGACCGGCTCGTCGGCCAGCATGAATTTGGGTTGCTGGGCGAGTGCCCGGGCGATGCCGACCCGCTGCTGCTCGCCGCCCGACAGAGCGTCCGCACGACTGCGGGCCTTGTGGGACATCGCGACCTGCTCGAGGCAATGAAGCGCGATCTTCACGTCGGCCTCGGGGAAGAGCTGCAGGCTACTGAGGAGCGGCGAGAGATCGGCCATGCGGCCGACCAGTACGTTCTTCAGCACGCTGAGGCGCTTCACCAGATTGTGCTGCTGGAAGATCATCGCGACGTTGCGCCGGAGCAGGCGCAGGTCGCGACGGTTGGACGATAGAGAGGTGCCGTCGACCAAGATGTCGCCGGACGTCGGCTCGATCAGCCGGTTTATGCAGCGCAGCAGGGTCGACTTGCCGGCGCCGGATGGTCCCAGCACGACGACGAACTCGCCGGGCCGGATCGAGAGGCTCACGTCCTGCAGCGCCTGGTGGTCGCCATAGGACTTGGCGAGGCCGCGGATTTCGATCATTGGTCGATTTCCCCTGGGAGCAGGCGTGCGGCTATTTCTGCTTCTTGAGATCGATGTTCGCGAGCTTGGCGGTCTCGCGCACGACGTCGTAGGCCTGGTCGTTGGTTTCCTTGAAGCCGTTCAGCTTGCCCTGGTCGGACCAGTTGAGGCCCTTGATCGACAGGAAGGCGGCCTTCACCTTGGCCTTTGTCTCGGGCGAGAGATCCTTGCGCCACACCATCGGCGATTCGGGGATCGGAGCGGATTCCCACACGACCTGGATCTGGTCGGCCTTGATGTGACCCTTGGCGATGGCAGCATCGAGGATCCGGTCGGCGATGGTCGCGGCATCGACCTTGCCGTTGGCGACGGCCAGCGCATTGGCGTCGTGCGCCCCGGTAAAGATCACGGTCTTGAAGTCGCGCTTGGGCTCGATGCCGGCCTTGAGCAGGCCCGCCAGCGGGAAGGCATAGCCCGACGTCGAGGCGGGATCGACGAAGGCGAAGTTCTTGCCCTTGAGATCGTCGAGCGTTTTGATGCCGCTCGACTTCAGCGCGATGATCTTGGAGTGATAGTAGGTGCGGCCGGCCTTGGCGGTCTCGGCGATCGCAAAGGCCTCGACCGGCGTCACGGTCGTCGCCAGCACGTAGGAGAAGGGCCCGAGATAGGCGATGTCGAGATGCTTGGCGCGCAGGGCCTCGATGACGCCGTTATAGTCGGTGGCAACGAAGCCCTGGACCTTCATCCCGGAGTTCTTCTCGACAGCGTCGAGGATGTCCTTGCTTTGGGCAAGCATCGCCCGCGAGTCCTCGGAGGGAATCAGGCCGACCTTCAGGACCTGCTGGGCCTGGGCGGTGACGACGGTTCCGCCGGCCAGAAGCGAACCCGCGGTGAGAAGCCCGAAATCGCGACGCGTCATCCTGGTCATCTGTTTCCTCCATGTTTTCTTTTCTTTGACTGACTAAGCGGCCATTTCGGCCAACAGCGCCTCCCGGCGTCCGATGAAGTTGCGTCCGCGGTCGCCCGCCAGGGCATCGTCTACGAGACGCGACCAGTCGCGCGCGGCGATACCGTGCGCGGTGGCATCGGGCGAGATGCCGAGTTTCTTCAGGAAGGTCTCGAGATGCGCGGCGCCGGCGGCCAGGTCGTTGCCGAAGACGCGCCGCAGCGAGGCATCGCAGGCCGCGTCGCAGCCCGCGACGGCACGCATCACCATCGGCAGGCTGAACGAGCACGCGATGCCGTGCGGTACGCCATGGTACAGGGTCAGATGATAGGACAAGGAATGGGCGAGCGCGGTGCGCGTGTTGGAGAAGGCGAGCCCCGCGAACAGGCTGGCGCGCGCCAGCCGTGTGCGCAAGGCCTCGTTGCGGAGATCGTCGGCCAGCAGCGGCAGCGCCTCGATCACCTCGCGCGCGGCGACCTCTGCGAGCGAACTCGATACCGGGTTGGCATTGACGTTCCAGATGCTTTCCAGCGCGTGGCTGAGCGCATCGAGGCCGGTGCTGATCGTGATGGCGCGCGGCAAGCCAATCGTCAGCAGCGGATCGACCAGCGCCGCTTCGGGGTAGAGCGTCTCGCGGGCCAGCGAGTACTTCTTCATCGCTTCTGTGTCCCAGACCGTGGCCCATGAGGTGACCTCGCTGCCTGTGCCGGCGGTCGTCGGGATGGCGATGATCGGTGTGTGGCCGAGAGTGTCACCGCGCTTGCCTGTCTCGAGATGGCGCCGCACCGTCTCGAAATCGCCCTTCGCGGCGGCCAGTACCTTGGCGGCGTCCATCACCGAGCCGCCGCCCAGCGCCACGATGGCTTCCACGGGGCGAGATGAGGTCGCGTAACTCCGGCAGGACTCGGTGAGGCCGATGAAATCGGGATTGGGGCCGATGTTGCTCACCGTCACGGCCGGCGCGCCCGCCTGGCCGATGACACGGCGCGTGAGATCGGCGAAGATGCCGCCACCGTTAACGTCGTCGTAGGTGACGAGACAGTAGGCCCGGCCGGCCAGCACCTTACCCAGCGTCTCGAAGACGCCGGCGCCGAACTTCACGTCGACCGGATTACGGTAGCGCCACATCCGCGCGTCACTCCCATGGCTCGATGGCTTTGGACTTGTCGTCCTTTTGACAATCCTCCGGCCGCTGCTCACATTTATCCAATTCAAACATTCTCGAATTCACATTGAGAAAATCAATATGAGGCACACCCAGCTACGCTCCTTCCATGCCGTGGCGCAGCGGTTGAGTTTCACCGCCGCGGCCCGCGAGCTGGGCGTGAGCCAGCCCACCATCACCACGCAGGTGAAGTCGCTGGAAGAGGAGTTCGGCGTCGAGTTGTTCGTGCGACGTGGCCGCCGCATCGAACTCACAGAGACCGGCGGCGGCCTGCTGGACATCACGCGCCGCCTGTTCGCCGACGAGAAGGAGGCGGCGGACTATCTCAACGAGACACGGGGCCTCAGGACCGGCCATCTGCGCGTCGGCGCCGTGGGTCCCTATCACGTGACCGACATGCTGGCGGCTTTCAACGCACGCCATCCCGGTCTCTATGTGTCAGTCACCGTCGGCAATTCACGCGACACGCTTCGAGACCTCCTGGACTATCGGACCGACGTGGCGGTGCTGGCCCATGTCGATCCAGATCCGCGGCTGGTCGCCATTCCCTATCGCCGCCACCGGGTCGTCGCCTTCTGCCCCATCGATCATCCCTTCGCGCAGCGGCGCAGCATCCGCGCGCGCGACATGGAGGGTCAGCGGCTGATCGTGCGCGAGGCGGGATCGACGACCCGCCGCGCCTTCGACCAGGCGATGCGGGAGGCCGACGTACGGCCTCGTGTCGTGATGGAGATCGGCAGCCGGGAATCGATCCGTGAGGCCGTGGCTAAGGGGATCGGCATGGGCGTGGTGTCGGAGGCGGAGTTCATCCCCGATCCGCGCATTCGCCCGCTGCCGATCGCCGATGCCGAGATCTACACCTATGCCCACGTCGTGCACCTGAAGGAACGGCAGAAAGCGCGCCTCGTGCATGCTTTCCTTCAGGTGTTGGCCGGCCTGTTGCCGGTCAGCTCGCCATCCAGCCGCCGTCGACCATCAAATTCTCGCCGGTGATGAAGGTCGCCTCGTCGGAGGCAAGGAACAGGGCGGCGTTGGCCACGTCCTCGGAGCGGCCGAGCCGGGGCAGCGGCGTGCGGGCATTCGAATAATCGATCCAGCGCGGTTCGATCGCGCGCCCTGTCTTGCCGGTGAGGATTTTCCCCGGCGCCACGGCATTGCAGATGACGCTGTCACGCCCATAGTCCGAGGCGATCTGGCGCGTGATGTAGACCACCGCAGATTTCGAGACGCCGTAGGAGAAGTCTTCGGGCGAGGAGATCATGCCGTGCTGCGAGGAGATGTTGACGATGCGCCCGCGCGCCTCGTTGCGGATCTCCTGCGTCAGCATCCGGCGCACGGCGGCGCGGCACATCAGGAAGACGCCGGTGACGTTCACCTCCATCACCCGGTTCCATTCCGCGAGGCTGGTCTCGGTCAGCTTCCTTGCCGAGCGGATGGCCGCGTCGTTGACCACGATGTCGAGCCGGCCGGTCGGCAGGGTGGCCCGGCGCACCGCCTCTTCGACATCTGCCTCTTTCGACACGTCGCCCTGGAAGAACGGCACATCCAGGATCCGATGCGTCGGCTCGCCGCCCTCGACAACAGCCTCCGTGATGTCCATCAGCAGGAGCGTAGCCCCTTCGGCGTGGAACTTCCTTGCGATGGCGCGGCCGATACCCGAAGAGGCACCGGTGATGAGGGCGGTCTTGCCGGCGAGTCGGTTCATGGGCCCAGCCGACGCAAGGGTCGTGCCCTAGCCGCGCCGCACGCTGGCGCCGCCATCGACCGGCAGGGTGACGCCGGTGATGAAGCTCGCCTCGTCGGACGCCAGGAACAGGGCGGCGTTGGCGACGTCCCAGCCGGTGCCCATCTTCTTGCGCAAGGGCACCTTCGAATCGCGCTCGGCCTCGACCTCGGCGCGGCTCTTCTTGAAGGCGCGGGCCCGTGTGTCGACAGCCATCGGCGTGTTCATCAGTCCCGGCAGGATCACGTTGGCGCGGATGCCGTATTGCGCGTTCTGGTAGGCAAGCTGCTCGGTGAAAGACACCATGGCCGACTTGGTCGCCTTGTAGGCGACGTAGGGATAGGTGGTGATGACGGCCATCGACGAGATGTTGATGATCACGCCGTTCTGCTGCTCGCGCATGATCGGAAGCACATGCTTGGCGGCGAAGATGCAGCTCTTGAGATTGATCGCGGTGCAGCGATCGAAGGCTTCCTCGGTGATGTCGAGCAGCTCGGCATCGCCCCCCGACAGCGAAACGCCGACATTGTTGTGCAGGATGTCGACCCGGCCCCAGCGGGCATGCGTCTCGTCGACCATGGCCTTGAGGTCGGCGCTCCGGGTCACGTCGGCCTTGAAGGCGACCGCCGTCCCCTGGTTGGCCCCGATCATCTCGACGGTCTCCTTCGCCGAGTCGAGATTGTGATCGACGCAGAGAACCTTGGCACCCTCGCGCGCGAAGGTGAGGGCGGTGGCGCGGCCGTTGCCCATGCCCTCGCCGGGGCTCTGCCCGGCGCCGACGACGATGGCGACGCGATCCTTCAGGCGCATGTCACTGAACTCCCGGCAGTGGATACTGCTTCAGCACTTCCTTGTACTGCGGCTCGTTGTCGATCTGCATGGTGGCGAGCACGCGGACGACGGCGCAGTAGAAGGCGATGGTGAGCACCAGGTCGGTCATGTGCTCGTCGGACAGCTCTTTCTTGATCTCCGCGAAGGTGGCGTCAGACATGGCAAGGTTCTTCACCATCTCGCGCGCGCCCCTGAGGATCGCCTTGGCGAGCGGTTCGAGCTTGGAGGCCTTGCCCTCGGTCTCGGCGATCAGCCCCTTGATGTCCTCGTCGGTGACGCCGAACTCCTTGCCGATCTTCACATGGTGGGTGAATTCGTATTCCGACTTCTCCAGCCAGCCGACCTGCAGGATGGCGAGTTCGCGCAGACGGGGATCGAGCTTGCTCTTGAAGCGGATGTAGCCGCCCAGACCGCTGAAGGCCCGCGCCATGTCGGGCGAATTGACCAGCAGCTTGTGCAGGTTGGTGTTGCGCTTGAGCATGTCGCGATACTCGGGCGCGACCTGGTCGGGCTCGAGATAGGGCAGCCGGGCCATCTTTTGCTTTCCTCCTTCATTGTCATCCCGAGCCGAAGGCGAGGGATCCTTGCTGTTGCCTTAGAGGTCCCTCGCTGCGCTCGGGATGACACTCATGGTTCGTTTAATCAGTGATCCTGTGAATCGCGTTCCGGGCCCTGCAGGGTCACGCCGCCGTCGACGACCAGCACCTGGCCGGTGATGTAGCGGGCATGGCTGCTCAGCAGGAAGCGCACCGCGTGGCCCACGTCCCAGCCCGTGCCTTCGGTCTTGAGGACGGAGGCCTTCGCGCGTTGGGCGCGCGCAGCGTCGCTCATGCCATTGCCGCGGGCATAGACCATCGGCGTGTAGACCGGGCCGGGACAGATGCAATTGACGCGGATGCCGTCGCGGCCATGGTCGACCGCCATCGCCTGGGTGAGGCCGATGACGGCGGCCTTGGAGGTCGTGTAGGTCGTCAGGCCGCGCGGCCGCAGCGCCGAGATCGACGAGATGTTCACGATGGAGCCGCCCTTGGCGGTCTTGATCATGGCCGGGATCGCGTGCTTCGAGAGCAGGAACATCGTCTCGACGTTCACCTGCATCACGCGGCGGAACTCCTCGGGCTTCTCGTCGACGACCGAGCCGCGGCTGCCGATGCCGATATTGTTGTCGAGGAAGTCGAGCCGTCCCCAGCGATCGACCGCGGCATCGACCAGCCGCTTGCACTCCGCCTCCTGCGTCATGTCGCCGGCATGGGCAGCGGCGTGGCCGCCCTCGGCCTGGATCATTTCGACCGTGCGCTGCGCGAGCTTCAGGTCGCGATCGGCCACCAGCACGCGGGTGCCGGCGCGGGCGAGCAGGATTGCCGCGGCGCGTCCGTTGCCGATGCCGTCGCCGGCCGCGCCGCCGCCGGAGATGATCGCCACCTTGCCGGCCAGACCGGCATCGTCCTCTGGACCTTTCACCGTTTCCTCCTAGGGCAGGCCAGCGCCGGGAACGTCGACGCGCATCGTCTCGATGCGTCCGTCCTTCTTCGCGGCAATGGCGGGGCCGCTGCCGCTGTTGGTCACGACGAAGAGCGTGCGGCGATCCTTGCCGCCCAGCATGCAGGCATAGGCCGCGCGCTCGCCGAGATCGAGATCGTGCGTCACCCTGCCGCCTTCGAAGACGCGGATCATGTGATGCGTGAAGGCGCCGGTGACCCAGATGGCGCCCTCGGCATCGAGGCAGATTCCGTCGGGATTGCAGCTCGGCGTCTCCGCCCAGACGCGCCGGTTGGACAAGGTGCCGTCCTCGGCGAGATCGAACGCGGTGAGGCGCTTGGCGAAGGTCTCGGCCACGATCATCGTCCGGCCGTCGGGCGTGATGACGCTGCCGTTGGGGAACATCAGCTCGTTTACCGCCGCATGGACGGAGCCGTCGGGATCGACGCGGGCCAGAACGGCGGGACGGGGGGCTTCGCCGGCGTGGCGGTCGAAGCCGAAATTACCCACATAGGCCCTGCCCTTGGCGTCGACGATCATGTCGTTGCACAGGCCGGTCGCGATCTGGCCCAGTTCCGCCTCGATGGCGAGCTTGCCGCCGACGAAGCGCATCAGCCGGCGGTCGGTCATGCTGACGATCAGCATCGTACCGTCCGGGCGCCAGCCCAGTCCGGAGGGTTGGCCTGGCACTTCGACGATCGTCTCGGTCTTGCCGCTCTCGTCGACGGTACGCACCTGGTGGACATAGAAGTCGGAGAAATAGAGCCGGTCATCCCGCCAGCGCGGGCCTTCGCCGAAGGAGAGGCCGTCGAGCAGCGGTTCAAGCTTCATGGCTACTTTGTCATCCTGAGCGAAGCGAAGGATCCTTCGCTTCGCTCAGGATGACACTCCTTGCTCATCTTGATCATTGGCGGTCCCACTCGATCCTGAACGAATTGCCCTCCGGTTTGACGTAGCCCGCATTGGCGCCAGGAAAATGGGCGGGGCAGAGCAGGGCGTTGCTCTCGACGCAATCCTCCAGAAGCTTGCGACGCGAGACCGCCGACATAGCCTGGTCCCAGCAGAACTGGCTCGACCAGTCGGGATGATAGACCTGGATCGGGTGATGCATGATGTCGCCCGAGAAGCAGGCCTGCTTTCCCTGGTCTTTCAGATTGATCGCAATCGAGCCCGGCGTGTGGCCGGGATAATCCCTGATGGTCAGTAGCGGGTCGGGCTGGTGGTCGCTCTCGATCATCACCGCTTTGCCCGCCTCGACCACCGGCAGCACCGAATCGTCGAACGAGCCGTCGTTCACCTTACCCTCGCCCTGCGCCTTTCGCTCGCCCTCCCAGTGGGCGTATTCGCGCTTGGCGAACAGGTACTTGGCGTTGGGGAAGGTCGGCACCCATCGACCGTTCTCGAGTTTGGTGTTCCAGCCGACATGGTCGACGTGCAGGTGGGTGCACATCACGAAGTCGACGGATTCCGCGGGGCAGCCGCAGGCCTTCAGCCGGTCGAGGAACGGCGTGTTGAGGCCGCTCCAGCCGGGATTGTGGCGCTGCTTGTGATTGCCGAGACAGGTGTCGATCAAGATCGTGTGTCGGGGCGTCTTCACGATCCAGGTGTGGACCGAGCCGATAAGCCGGTCGCTGCCCTCCTGCACATGCTCCGGCACCATCCAGCCCTTCTGGGCGTCGAAGGCTTCCTGGTCGAACTTCGGAAACATGCGGCCGGGCTTGAAGCCAGGGCCACAGATCTCCTCGACCTTCTCGATGGTGGCTCCGCCCAGCTTTCGCACGGTCATCGCGTGGCTTCCTTCATGATTTGACAACTAGAACGTGACGACGCTGCGGATCGACTCGCCCCTGTGCATCAGGTCGAACGCGTCGTTGATCTTCTCGACCGGCATCGTGTGGGTGATGAGCGAGTCGATGTCGATCTTGCCGTCCATGTACCAGTCGACGATCTTCGGCACGTCGCGGCGGCCCTTGGCACCGCCGAAGGCGGTGCCCATCCAGGTGCGACCGGTGACGAGCTGGAACGGGCGGGTGGCGATCTCCTGGCCGGCGCCGGCGACGCCAATGATGACCGACTTGCCCCAGCCGCGATGGCAGCATTCCAGCGCCTGGCGCATCAGCCTGGTGTTGCCGACGCATTCGAAGCTGTAATCCGCGCCGCCGTCGGTCAGCTCGACGAGATGCGCCACGAGATCCTTGTCGCCGAGATCCTTCGGATTGACGAAGTGCGTCATGCCGAACCTGCGGCCGAGCGCCTCGCGCGCCGGATTGAGATCGACGCCGACGATCATGTTGGCGCCGACCATGCGCGCGCCCTGCAGCACATTGAGGCCGATACCGCCCAGGCCGAACACCACGACATTTGCGCCGGCCTCGACCTTGGCGGTGTTGATCACCGCGCCGATGCCGGTGGTGACGCCGCAGCCGATATAGCAGACCTTGTCGAATGGCGCGTCAGGCCGGATCTTGGCCAGCGCGATCTCGGGCAGCACGGTGTAGTTCGAGAAGGTCGAGCAACCCATGTAGTGATGGATCTTCTTGCCCTTGATCGAAAAGCGGGACGTGCCGTCGGGCATTACGCCCTGTCCCTGCGTGGCGCGGATCGAGGTGCAGAGGTTGGTCTTGCCCGAGACGCAGGATTTGCACTGGCGGCATTCCGGCGTGTAGAGCGGGATCACGTGATCGCCCTTCTTCAAGGACACGATTCCCGGCCCGACATCGACCACCACGCCCGCGCCCTCATGGCCGAAGATCACGGGGAACAAGCCCTCGGGATCGCCGCCTGACCGCGTGAACTCGTCGGTGTGGCACACACCCGACGCCTTGATCTCGACCAGCACCTCGCCGAACTTCGGCCCTTCGAGATCGACGGTCTCGATCTCGAGGTTCTTGCCGGCTTCGTAACAGACGGCTGCCTTTGTCTTCACGCGGATACCCCCTCGAAACTCTGGAGCCGAAACCTAGAGCAGGGGAGCGCCCACCGTCTACGCTGCGGCGCGGCTCGCGAGCCTGCGCGCCATTTCAGACTTCGCTTCGCGATACTGGCTGACGAGACGGCGGACGAGGTCGGCGGCGGCCGGGACGTCGTCGATGTTCCCAACGCCATGGCCCGCCGTGTAGATGTCCTTCCAGCGCTTCTTGTTTTCCTGCGCGCCGACGATCTTGCCGGGCAGCGTGGTGCGCAACACGTCGAGGTCGATGCCGGCGGCCACCAGGCTCGGCGTCAGCCAGTTGGCCGGTGCGCCGTCGATCGAGGCGGTGAGGAAGACGTCGGTCGCGCGCGTGCCCAGGATCATGTCCTTGTGCGCCTGTGCCGCCATCGCCTCCCGGGTCGCGATGAAACGTGTGCCGATATAGGCGAGATCGGCACCCATCGCCTCTGCCGCCAGCACGTCGCGGCCCGTCGTCTGGCCGCCGGCCAGCACCACCGCGAAGCTGTCACCGAGCTGACGCACCTCGTTCATCAGCGCGAAGGGATTGATCGTGCCGGTATGGCCGCCAGCGCCGCCCGCAACCGCAATCACGCCGTCGACTCCCGCTTCCAGCGCCTTCTCCGCGTGACGCCGGTTGGCGATATCGTGGAGGGCGACGGCGCCCCAGCCATGGATGCGCTTGATGGCGTCGCCCGGGGCGCCCTTCGAGGTGAGCACCACCGGCACCTTGTACTTCTCGGCCAGTTCCAGATCGCCCTGATAGCGCGGGTTGGACGCATGGACGACCAGGTTGACCGCCCAAGGTGCGGGCTTGCGGCCGGCATCCTCCAGCCGCTTCATGCCCTCGACCATTTCGTCGAGCCAGGCTTGGAATTCCTCGCGGCTGCGCGTTCCATGGGCGGGGAAGCTCCCCATCAGACCCTCGCCGCAGCAGGCTAGCGTCAGCGCGGGATTTGAGACCAGGAACATCGGGGCGGCGATGGCGGGGATCGCCATGTGCTCCATCAGCTTGTGAACTTCCGCGCGCGGCATGGATCAAACCTCTCCGATGATGGGCGTGGTCGAGGTCACGCCGCTGTCGTTCAATTCCTTCAGGCGGGCCTCGTCGTAGCCCAGCAGTTCGCGCAACACCTCATCGGTGTGCTGGCCGAGATCGGGGGCGGGCCGCTCGATCGCGAGTCCCTTGCCGTCGAGGCGGTAGGGCAGGCCTTTCACGAGGCCGCCGTTTTCGTCGCGGACGAGCGTGACGCCCTGCAACGCCCTGTCTTGCAGCAGATCGTTGCCGTCGAGACAGGGCGCGGCGGCAATACCCTTGGCAAGCAGCGCCGCCAGCGCCGCCTCGCGATCCTTGCCGGTGCAGAACGCTGCCATCGAGGGATCGGGCGCATCGAGCGTGGCGGCCAGCCACTTGCCGTCGGCGCAATGATAGGCGTCCTGCTGCGCCACGCCGGGTTCGCCGTTTCCCCGGGGCGCGAGCCGGTGCGCGGGATCGGCCGACGCGGCGAGGATCTCCTCCCCGAGCGTGAACGACGCGACCTCGCGCTGGGAGAAATCGAGGAACGCGCCCTTGCCGGCGCGACGCGCCTCGGTGATGGCGGCGATGACGATGCCGGTGGCGAATAGCGACACGATCTGGTCGGGATAGTTCACGTCCATGCCAGAGATCCGAGGCGCCTCGCCCTCGTATCCCGTGAGCGAGGCGATGCCCGATGTGGCATCGAGCGTGCTCCCGAACGAGACGTTCATGCGCTCCGGCCCCGTATTGCCCTGGCTGGAGATGGCGGCGAACACCAGGCGCGGATTGATCGCGCTCAGATCCTTGTAGCCGAGGCCGGCCCGGTCGAGCACGCCGCGGCGGAAATTCTCGACGACGACGTCGCAATGCGCCGCGAGTTCGCGGATGACGCGCTGGCCCTCGGGATCCTTGAGGTTCAGCGCCAGCCCGCGCTTGTTGCGGTTGGTGAAGCGGAACTGTGGCGAGCGGTTCCACCAACCCTCGCCATCATCGATCTTGCCGACCACGCGAAACGGATCGAGATAGGCGCCGGACTCGATCTTGATCACGTCGGCGCCGAGATCGGCCAGCATGGCCGAGGTGTTCGCCCCGGCCGTCAGCAATCCGAAGTCGAGCACGCGTATGCCGGTGAGGGGACGCTCGCTCATGGTGCGAACTCCGGCGCGGGCCGCGGCGCGAAGGACCGGCCGTTCCATTGCACCGGCAGCTGCGGTAGCCGCAGCGCCCCCTCGATTGGATGCATCATGTCGGCGAGAAACCCGCGCGCCGTGTATTGCTCTGTCTGCAGCAATTCGGCTGGCGAGAAGATCGGACCGAAAGGCACGCCCCTGGCCTGCGCGACCTTCTGGATTTCCTCGCGCGTCTTGTCGGCAAACCACGCCGCGAGCGCTGCATAGAGTTCGGCGATGTTCTTTCGCCGGCCGGCTCGGGTGTTGAACTTCGGATCGTCGAGCCGGGGATCGCCGATCAGGGCGCGCGTCGCCGGCCATTGGGTCACCGTGTAGACCACGGCGACATGACCGTCGCGGCAGGGCAGCACCTGAAATTCGGAGTTCCTGCCTTCGCGACCGGGCGAGACGCCCGAGGCTGCCGCCCCGGACGCGGCCTTCCAGTTCACCCACTGCATGACTTCGGCGAGTGACACCCTAATCGCAGGCGCCCGTCGCCCGGCATCGCGCGCCGCCAGCGCTGCCATGAGTCCGGTGAAGGCGGTGAGGCCCGCGGCGTAGGACGCCTGATGACCGCCCAGCTTCAGCGGCTTGCGCTCCGGTTCGCCCACCATGTGCATCAGCCCACCCAGCGCCTGGATCGCCAGCTCGCTGACGGGACGCTGGGCTGCTTCCATCTCGACCGGAAAGGCCGCGATCTCGACCGGCGTCGCCCTAGAGCTGCGCAGAGAATCAGCCACCGAGGCCGGCTCCTCGAACAGCACGATATCGGCCTTGTCGACAAGTTCAGAGAGAGCGGTGCGGCCCGACTCGCTCATCAGATCGAGCGTCAAGGAGCGCTTCGAGGTGTTGAGGAACTGGAACAGCGCGCTTTCGCCCTGCGGCAGCAAGGGCGGTGCGCGGCGCACCGGATCGCCCTCGGGTGGTTCGATCTTGAGCACGTCGGCACCGAGATCGGCCGCGATCTTCGCGGCCATCGATGTCGCCAAACGCAGGCAGAGCGGCACATTCGCGTCGTTCACCTCGACGATCCTAAAGTGTGCCAGCGGAAGGGAAGAGGCCTCTGTCATCCCGGGATGATCTGCGCAAGCCGGTGCTGCGGTCAACGCCACGCGCATGCTACCGTCGCGCGTGACGGAGGACTTCAATGGCACAGACCGGCAATCACAAGGGACTGACGTTCGGCATCTTCCTGGCGCCGTTCCATCGCGTGGGCGAGAACCCGACCCTCTCGATGGCGCGCGACATGGAGCTGATCGAATGGATCGACGAGCTGGGTTACGACGAGGCCTGGATCGGCGAGCACCACTCTGCCGGCTGGGAAACTATCGCCTCTCCGGAAGTGTTCATCGCCGCCGCCATCGAGCGCACCCGCTACATCCGCCTCGGCTCGGGCGTCACCAGCCTGCCGTATCATCATCCGCTGATGGTCGCGAATCGCTTCGTGCAGCTCGATCACATGTCGCGCGGCCGCACCATGCTGGGCTGCGGGCCGGGCGCGCTGCCATCGGACGCCTACATGATGGGCATCGATCCCTCGACCCAGCGGCCGCGCATGGAGGAGGCGCTGGAGGCGATCATGCGCCTGCTCGAATGCAAGGAGCCGGTCACCATGAAGACCGACTGGTTCGAGCTCAAGGAGGCGCGGCTGCATCTCGCGCCCTACAGCTATCCTCACTTCCCGATCGCCTGCGCCAGCACGATCACGCCGTCGGGCATGATCGCGGCCGGCAAGCATGGGCTGGGTGTCCTGTCGATCGGCGCCGGCATCCCAGGCGGTCCGGAGATGCTCGGCAAGCAGTGGGGCATCTACGAGGAGACGGCGGCCAAGCACGGCAAGACAGCCGACCGCGGCAAGTGGCGGGTGGTGGTGAACTGCCACGTGACGGAGGACGACGAGCAGGCGCTGCGCGAGGTCCATGCCGGCGAGCGCCGCGAGACCGTGACCTATTTCGAGGACACGCTCGGCCGTCCGCCGGGCCGCGCCGACGACCCGCTGCGCGACGGCGTGAAGATGGGCACGACCCTGGTCGGCAGTCCGGACACGGTGGCCAAGGGCATCGAGCGTCTGCTGGGCTTCTCCAACGGCGGCTTCGGCGGTGTCCTGTTCCGCGCCCACGAGTGGGCGACGCGCGAGCAGACCCTGCGCTCGTACGAGCTGTTTGCGCGCTACGTGATGCCGCGCTTCCAGGGATCGCTCGACACGATCGTCAACTCGAACCAGTGGGCCAAGGACAACCGCAAGGGCATCTTCGGACCCAACGTCGCCGCGGTGAAGAAGGCCTTCACCGATGCCGGCCGCGAGGCCCCCGAGGAATTCCGCGCCCGCACGCCCGGCGCCCGGGACGTCGCAGGCGACTGATCATGGCTGGAGTGGCGCGCCCCCAGCCTAGAACGTCTTCCTGGTACCCGGCTCGGCGTCGATCACTTCGATCGAGGTCTGGCCCAGCGCCGCTTTGTACTCGGCGGGCGTACCGCGGAGGAACGGGTTGCTGGCATAGTGCATGGGCCACGCCATCCTGGGCTTGATCAGCTCCTTGGTGGCATAGGCGGCGGCCTTGGGGTCCATCACGTAGTGGCCGCCGATCGGGATCAGCACCAGGTCGGGCTTGTAGTATTCGCCGATCAGCTTCATGTCACCGAACATGCCGGTATCGCCCATGTGGTAGATCTTGAAGCCGTTCTCCAGCTCGATGATGAAGCCGCAGGGTTCGCCGGCGGCGAAGCTGGTGTTCTTGCCGGTGGCCGGGTCCTTGAGGATCATCTCCGAGGAATGGTCGGCATGGACCATGGTGATCTTGACGCCGGGGAAAGGCTCGATCGTGCCGCCCTTGCTCATGCGCGGCACCAGGTTGGCGGGCATGAGGCCGAGCGTCGCCAGGGTCTGGTTGAGGCCGGCCGGCGCCCAGATCGGCGCATTATTCCGCTTCGAAATCTCCATCGCATCGCCGAGATGGTCGCCGTGGCCATGGGTCACCAGGATCAGGTCGACCTTGCCGATCTTGTCGAGGTCCTTCAGCTCCGGCGGGATCTTGGTGGCGCCCATGATCCAGGGGTCGATCATGATCACCTTGCCGCTCTGGGTGGTGAGCTTGAAGGCGGCTTGGCTGTACCACAGAAGCTCGGCCTTTCCTTGCGCGTGTGCCGCGCCTGCGGAGGCGAACACCGCCGCCACGATGACGGAAAGAAGACGGAAAATCATGGGCGTCATTCCCTTGTCGTTTCGCACAGCCTAGCATCGTTCTTCGGAGCGAAAGTGCGCACTTTCCTGTGAGGCTCCGATCCCCCACCATGTGCGCTGCACAATGACCAAGGGGGATGGCTCGCCGATGAGCATCAAAGGCAAGGCCTATATCGCTGGAATCTATGAGCATCCGACGCGTCTCGCGAAGGATATCTCGCTGGCCCAGATCCATGCCCAGTGCGCCAAGGGCGCGCTGGAGGATGCGGGCCTCACGAAGGACGATGTCGACGGCTATTTCTGCGCCGGCGACGCGCCGGGCCTCGGGCCTATGTCCATGGTCGAATACATGGGCCTGAAGCCGCGCCACGTCGACTCCACGGACACGGGCGGCTCCTCCTACGTGCTGCATGTCGGCCACGCCGCCGAGGCGGTCGCCGCCGGCAAATGCAAGGTGGCGCTGATTACGCTCGCCGGTCGGCCGCGCGCCGAGGGCATGGCGACCGGCACGGTGCCGCGCAGCCGCGGCGGCACTCCGACGCCCGACGAGCCGTTCGAGTTCCCCTACGGCCCGACCGTCGTGAACATGTACGCGATGTGCGCCATGCGCCACATGTACGAGTTCGGCACGACCTCCGAGCAGCTCGCCTGGATCAAGGTCGCCGCTTCGCACCATGCGCAATACAATCCGCACGCGCTGCTGAAGGACGTGGTCACGGTCGAGGAGGTCGTGAATTCGCCGATGATCTCCGACCCGCTGCACCGGCTCGACTGCTGCGTCATCACCGACGGCGGCGGCGCGATCGTCGTCGTGGCGCCGGAGATCGCGGCCAAGCTCAAGCGACCGAAGGTCAAGCTGCTGGGCGCCTCGGAGTTCGTGAAGACCCAGATGGGCGGAAAGGTCGACCTGACCTATTCCGGCGCGCGCTTCACCGGCGCGGCGGCCTTCGCCGAGGCGGGCGTCAAGCCCGGCGACATCAAGTACGCCTCGATCTACGACAGCTTCACCATCACGGTGCTGATGCAGCTCGAAGACTTGGGCTTCTGCGAGAAAGGCAAGGGCGGAGCCTTCGTTGCCGACGGCAACCTGATCGCCGGCACCGGCAAGTTGCCGTTCAACACCGATGGCGGAGGCCTGTGCAGCAACCATCCGGGCAACCGCGGCGGCCTCACCAAGGTGCTCGAGGCGGTGCGCCAGCTCCGCGGCGAGGCGCACCCGAAGGTGCAGGTGCCGAACTGCAATCTGGCGATCGCGCACGGCACGGGCGGTTCGCTCGGGCTGCGGCACGGCAGCGCCACCGTCATTCTGGAGAGGGAGTAGACCATGGCCGAGGCCAAGGAACGCAAGCTGCCCGCGCCCGCCATCAGCGACGAGACGCAGGCCTACTGGGATGCCGCCGGCAAGGGCAAGCTTCTGGTACGCAAGTGCAAGAGCTGCGGTCAGGTGCACCACTATCCGCGCACGATCTGCCCGTTCTGCTTCAGCGACGACACCGAATGGGTCGAAGCCTCAGGCAAGGGCACGATCTATTCGTTCAGCGTGATGCGCCGCGCACCGGTGCCGTATGCGATGGCCTACGTTACCCTGGCCGAGGGGCCGCGCATGGTGACCAACATCGTCGACTGCGACTTCGACGCCCTGAAGTGCGAGCAGCCGGTGAAGCTGGTCTTCAAGTCGACCGACGGCGGCCCGCCGCTGCCGATGTTCACGCCGGCGTGACGTTCGGAGCGGGAGGCTTCAGCGGGCCTCCCGCATTCGTTTCCAATTCATGGCGGATCGAAGGTGGGTCTCCAGATCCGCGCGGTTGTCGGCGAGAGCGAAGACGTAGCGATCGGGGCGCAGAATCGCAGCACGTGAACCGTGGCGTGCCAGCCATTCGGTAGCGACGCCCGGAAGCAGGGCGGCTGAGGTTTCAAGGCCCGCGAGCATCTCGGCCTCACCCACGATCGCAAAGCGCGGGCCGATGACCTCGTCCATCAGCCGTCCGTCGGCCAGACGCGGCTGCGGGAAGATCGTGCCGACAGGCGGCGGCGCGTCGGTGCGGCAGCCCGGCCCGAGTTGCGGCTGCGGGAAGTCGAACATCTGCGCACCGGCGGCGAAGCGCGCGTCGCGCGCCGCGGCGGCGGCGGGATCGGTTTCCTGCAGGACGGCGCCGAGCTTGACCGCGAGCTCGATGAAGGCGCGGACATGGGGCAGGCGCTCGCTCTCGTAGGTGTCGAGCAGCGATTCGGGCGTGCCCTCGCGCAGCACTGCGGCGAGCTTCCAGGCGAGGTTGCTGGCGTCGCGCATCCCCGTGCACATCCCCTGGCCGAGGAAGGGCGGCGTCTGGTGACATGCATCCCCCGCCAGCAGCAGCTTTCCCCGGCGCCAGCCCTCCTGCACGACCGAATGGAAGGTATAGACGGCGGCGCGCTCGATCCGAGCATCGTCGGGACCGACCCAGCGCGCCATCATCGGCCAGAATATGTCGGGGTCGGCCATTCGCTCCGGATCGTCGCCCGGCATCAGCATGATCTCCCAGCGGCGCCTCGCCCCGCCGACATTCACGACCGTCATCGGTCGTGCCGGATCGCAGAGCTGGACTGTGTGGTCGGGTAGCGCCATCACCCGCGGCGAGTCGGGATCGCAGAGAAGGTCGACCACCAGCCATGGCTGGTGCAGGCCGAGGTCGTGCTGCCGGCTGCCGATGGCGCGTCGCACCAGCGAGCGCGCGCCGTCGCATCCGACGACGTAGCGGGCGTCGAGCTCGCCCACGTCGGCAACCTCGTGGCCGAGATGGACCGTCACGTTCGGGAAGCGCGCGACTCCGGCGCGCAGTGTTTCTTCGAGCGCCGGTTGGTGAAAATACCAGTTGCCCGCCCAGCCGTGCGGCCCGGGGCCGTCGATGCCGCGCCGAACCATCAGGGTCTGGCTGCTGGCATTGACGAAATGCATGCCCTTAGACGAGGACCGCGCCGTCGCGGCGATCTTCTCCGCCAGCCCGACCGACTGGAAGATCCTCATGACCTCGCCGTCGAAATGCACGGCGCGCGGCAGCGCATGGATCGCCGTGTCGCGCTCATGCACGGTGACCGACAGCCCGGCCTGGCCCAGCAGGTTCGCCAGCAGCGCGCCAACCGGGCCGTAGCCCAGGATGGCGACGTCGGGAGATGTCGCGGAAGTCATCGGGAGGCTCTACCGGGCCTCCACCATCTTCCCGAGCGCCGCCGCGAGACGTTTGGCGGCGATCTCGGTGCCGAGTTCGGTCCAGTGACCGTCCGACACCCGGTAGGTGTTCGGCACGCCTTTGAAATCGTCCTCGAGGTCGACGACCTTTATCCCCTGCGCCTCAAGCTCCTTGCGCAGGATGCGGTGCATCAAGGCCCGCTGCTTGGGATAGCTCATGTACTTCGGCCACGGCGCCCAGAATTCGGCGTAGCTGGGATCGACGATGCCCACCGGCGCCAGGGTCACTACGAACTTTATGCCACGTTCGCGCGCGAGGTCACGGGCGCCCAGCAGCCAGGTCATGGTCGCGGCGATCGCCTTCCTGTCCACGGACTTCTCGAGTTCGGCTTCGGTCAGTGGAATCGTCCAGGTCGCGGTTTCCCAATCGACCATGCTGGCCAGCCACCAGGCCTGAATGTATTCCTCGTCGCGTTCGCGCGGTTCGAGCCGATCCCAGAACGCATCGCCGCCGCGCGACAGGATCTCGCGAATGACCTTCTCGTCCTTGTCGGGGTAGTAGTAGGTCTTGACCAGCCGGACCATCGCATCAAGGCGATCGCCACGCGGCAGCTTGATGATCTTCTGCGCCTCGTCCGGCGGGGCCTTGTTGCCACGACCGAACTCCGAGAGGCCGAGCCGGTTGACCAGCAGCCAGGTCAGTCGGGGCGCCACCGCGCCGAGCCACGAAGGTTGCGGCCGCTCGGCGATGGGCGGCGGGATGCGCCAGAACGAGAGCGCATCGGACACGAAGTCGTTGCCCGAAAAGAACATGAGAACCAGCGCATCGGGCTGCAGCGACAGGGCAATGTTGCGGATGCGGTAGTAGTATTGAGGGGGGCCCGTCGCGGAAATGCCCAGCGTGGTCACCTCCCAATTGCGATGGCCCTCCGATCGCCAGAGTTCCTCCAGCTTCATGCCGACCGATTCCTCGACGAAGGCGCCTTCGAGGAAGCTGTCGCCGACCAGTACCGTCCTGACGGTGCCCGGCGGCTTCTCCAGCGAATGCTCGCGGTCGCGCATGCCCCAGCTGTTGTAGGTCGGAACCGGCTGTGAACCGGTGAGCGTGCTCGCGACCGACGCGTTGGAGACCTCGATCGGCCGCAGTTCCCGCGACGGCCAGGGCGGCACGACGAAGGAGCTGAGGAGTTCGAGGCCGGCCACCGTTACCGCCACGAGCAGGGCCGCGAAGATGCCCGAGAACCAGAGACGCTTGTGCTTCATCGGGCCCGCTCATAGCCGATCGGGGGCGTCCCTCCAACGGGACGGAATCGTTGCCGGATGCCGCTCAGCCGTTGAGCGCTGCCCATACCCGCTGCGGCGTCGCCGGCATGTTGATGTGTTTGCCGCCCAGCGCGTCGGAGATGGCGTTCATCACCGAGGGCAGCGAGCCCGCGCAGCCGGCTTCGCCGCAGCCTTTGGCGCCCAGCACGTTGGTCTTCGCGGGCACCGAGTGATAGTCGATCGTGAAGGAGGGGGCGTCGCCCGCCCGCGGGATCGCATAGTCAGTGAAGCTGCCGGTCAGCGGCTGTCCTTCCTCGCTGTAGACGACGTGCTCGAAGATCGCCTGGCTTATGCCTTGGACCACGCCACCGTGGCTCTGGCCCTCGACCAGCAGCGGATTGATGACCGTGCCGAAGTCGCCCACCATCGTGTACTTCACGACCTCGACATGGCCGGTATCGGGATCGATCTCGACCTCCGCCACGTGGGTGCCGTTGGGATAGGCCGACGGTGCCGCCTCGTGGACGTGGCTGACATCGAGCGTCGTGGGCACGCCCTCGGGCAGCTTCATACCGCCGCGCAGCTTGGCCGCCAGCTCGAGGATGCCGATGCCGCGGTCGGTCCCGACGATCCCGAAGCGGCCGAGCTTGAACTCGATATCGGCGGCGGCCGCTTCGAGCACGACGCCGGCAATCTCCTTGCCCTTCTCGATGACCTTGTCCGACGCTTCCATGATCGCCGCGCCCGAGGCCATGATCGACTTGGAGCCGCCGGTGCCGCCGCCGGCGATCAGCAGGTCGCTGTCGCCCTGCTTCAGCTTGATGCGGTGGAACGGGATGCCGAGCTTGCTCGTGAGGACCTGGGCAAAGGCCGACCAATGGCCCTGGCCGTAGTCGAGCGTGCCGGTGATGATCGTGACGTCGCCATTCTCCTCGAAGCGCAGGCCGCCCATCTCGTTGGTGGGCGGCGCCGTCACTTCGAGATAGTCGCCGATGCCGAGGCCGCGCAGCTTGCCGCGCCTGGCGCTCTCCGCCTTGCGCGCCTCGAAGCCGGCCACGTCGGCCAGCTCGAGCGCCTTGTCGAGCAGAACGGTGAACTCGCCGCTGTCATAGGTGGTGCCCGATGCGGTCTTGTAGGGCATCTCTTCGGGCCTGATGTGATTGCGGCGGCGCATCTCCACCTGGTCGATGCCCATCTCGCGGGCGGCGGTGGTGATCAGGCGCTCCATGAAGTAGTTGGCCTCAGGGCGACCGGCACCGCGATAGGCGCCGATCGGCGAAGTGTGCGTGAACGCGACCTTGGTCTGCACCTCGATCAGGGGCGTGCGATAGACCGCGGCGAGATTGCGCGAAACGCCCAGCGCGCCCATCGCCGCGCCGACGTTCGAGAGATAGGCACCGAGATTGGCGTAGCCCTTGAGGCGCACGGCGAGGAAGGTGCCGTCCTTGTCGAGCGCGAGCTCGGCGTCGAAATCGTGGTCGCGCCCGTGCTGGTCGCTGAGGAAGCTGCCCGAGCGGTCATCGGTCCATTTCACCGGACGGCCCAGGATCTTGGAGGCATGGAAAAGGCCGGCATATTCCGGATAGGGCGAACCCTTCATGCCGAACGAGCCGCCGACATTGCCGGTGACCACGCGCATCTGCGCCGGCTTGATGCCGAGCAGGGCGGCCATCTGGTTCCTGAGGCCGAACACACCCTGGCAGCCAGCATAGAGCGTCGAGCGATCAGTCTCCCTGTCGTAGTGTCCGATCGCCGTGCGCGGCTCCATCGCGCAGACGACGATGCGATTGCTGACGAGATGCAGCTTCGTCACGTGTGCGGCCTTCGCGAAGGCCTCGGCGACCTTGGCGCTGTCGCCGAACTGGAAGTCCGCGCAGACATTGTCCGGCACGTCGTCGAACACCGTGGGCGCGCCGGGCTGGACGGCCGCGCGCGCCTCGGTCACGGCGGGCAGCGCTTCGATGTCGAGTACGACCGCTTCCGCTGCATCGCGCGCCTGGGCCTGGGTCTCGGCGACGACGAAGGCCACCGGATCGCCGACGAAGCGCACCTTGTCGGTGGCCAGCGAATAGCGCGTCGGCGTCTTCATCTGCGAGCCGTCGCGGTTGGGCACCATCATCACCGTCTTCAGCGCGCCGTAGCCGGCGGCGTTGAGATCGGCCCCGGTCCAGATCCCGAGTACGCCAGGCATCGCGCGGGCCGCTTCGGCGTCGATGCCCTTCAGCACACCGTGCGCCACCTGGCTACGCACCATCACTGCATAGGCTTGGCCCGGCAGGTTGATGTCGTCGGTGTAGCGCCCCTGGCCCTTCAGCAGGGTCGGGTCCTCCTGGCGCGGCACGGGCTGGCCGACGCCGAATTTCATCAAATCGAGATTGTCCGCATCGAGAGGCGCGTTCATGGGGATTCCGCTTCGAAAAGTGGGGGATTTGAACGCCATCATAGCGCAGCAGGGCACCGGCTGTGCTAGTGATTCGAACATGTCGAACCTCGATCCCGTGACATTGACAGTCATCCAGAACGGCCTGGTCCAGGTCTGCAACGAGATGGACCTGGCCTTCGTGCGCGCCGCCTTCTCGCCGGTGATCTCGGAGGGTATGGACCGCTCCGACGGCATCTACGACACCGTCGACGGCTCGCTGATCGCCCAAGGCGAGCTCGGCCTGCCGGTGTTCGTCGGCACCATGCAGTTTTCCACCCGCGCCGTGATCGAGCGGGTGAAAACGCACTATGCCGGCAAGGTCGATCCGGGCGACGTGTTCATCGTCAACGATCCCTATCTCGGCGGCACGCACCTGATGGACGTGCGCTTCGTGAAGCCGTTCTTCTACAAGGGCGAGTTGTTCGCCTGGCTGGCCAATACCGGGCACTGGCCGGACGTCGGCGGCATGGTGCCGGGCGGCTTCTCCGCCAGCGCCACCGAGGTCGAGCAGGAAGGACTGCGGCTGCCGCCCGTGAAGTTCTTCAAGAAGGGCGAGATGGACCAGGAGATCCTGTCCATCATCATGTCCAACATCCGCATCGCCGATCAGCGCATCGGCGACATCAAGGCGCAGGCCGCGGCGCTGACCACGGGCGAGGTGCGGCTCACCGACTTGATCGACCGCTACGGCGCCGACGTGGTGCGGGCGGCGATCGCGGAAATGCGCCATCGCGCCGAACGCCAGATGCGCGCCAAGATCGCCGACATTCCCGACGGCGTGTACGAGGGCACCTCCCAGGTCGACAGTGACGGCGTGGTCGACGAGCCGCTCACCATCCGGATGAAGATCACGAAGAAGGGCGACGGACTCACCTTCGACATGACGGGATCGAGCCCGCCCTGCCGCGGCCCGATGAACAGCGTGATCGCCACCACCAAGTCGGCGATCTATCTCGCGGTGAAGCACGTCTTTCCCGACGTGCCGATCAATGCCGGCACCTTCGAGCCGCTGCGCATCGTCGAGCCCGAGGGCACCTTCCTCTACGCAAAGTATCCGCGGCCGGTATCGGGTTGCGCCGCCGAAGTGAGTCAACGCATCGCCGAGGCGGTGTTCGCGGCGCTGACCAAGGCCATTCCCGACCTGCTGTTCGCCGCGCCCGCCGGGACCTCCGGCAACCTGGGCATCGGCGGCTACGATCCGGAGCGCCAACGCAACTACATCATGTATCTCTTCACCGGGGGCGGATATGGCGGCTTCCAGGGCGGCGACGGCCTGAGCAACGGCTGCTCGACCATCGGCATTTCCAAGATGCCGCCGGTCGAGGTGCTGGAGCAGTTCTACCCCGTGCTGTTCGAAGAATTTTCCCTGCGTGAGGGCTCGGGCGGCGCCGGCGAATTCCGCGGCGGCTTCGGCATCAACTACGCGATCAAGCTTCGGCGCGGCGAGGCGCGCGTCTCGATGGTGATGGACCACGGGCGCACCGGTCCGCAGGGCGTGCTCGGCGGCCAGGCCGGGGGCACCAATTCGGTGCAGATCGACCAGGGCGGCAAGGCCTATCGCCCGCCGCACATCTCGAAGGACCAGGACATCGAGATCGGTGTCGGCGACGTGGTGCGGGTCTCGACGCCCGGGGGCGGCGGCTTCGGCGATCCGGCGAAGCGCGATCCTCAGTCGATCGAACGGGACGTGGCGCGCGGCTATTACACCGCGGCGGAAGCCCGCGAGAAATTTGACCGGGCGCAGGCTGCCGAATGAGCACCTCTCGACGCTCGTTCCTCGTCCTGCCCATGGTTCTCTTCGCGGCGGACGCCGTGGCGCAATCGGTTTCCTGGTTTCCCGTCGAAGCGGCCGACAAGTCATTCTTCGTCGAGATGCCGGGCGCACCGGTGTACAAGGTGCTCGATACCGTGTCGGCCGGCGGCACGCCCTTCGTCTATCACTCCTACAGTCTGGAATATCGCCGGCTCTCGTTCGTGGCGCAGAGCGCACTCTTTCCGGCCGACGTCGACGTGCGGCAGCCGAAGATCAACCTTCAGTCGGCGCTCGACGATCGCGCGCAGCGTCTCGCCAGTGGCAAATGGACGAGCGTCGACTGGAACACGGTGCAGGGCGCGCCGGCCGTCGAATCGGTCGGCCCGCTCGCCGGCGGCAACGCGCTGCGCCAGCTCGTGCTGCTGAAGGGGCGCCGCTACGTCTCGCTCGGCTATCTCGCGCCGGCCGATGCGATGCGCGCACCGGAAGCCGAACGCTTTTTCAGTTCCCTGAGGCTCCTGTCATGACCCTTCCGCGCATCCAGATCCTGGCCCTCGGCGGCACCATCGCGACGGCGCCCGATGCCTCGGGCGCGATGCAGATGGGCCTGGGCGCCGACGATCTCGTCGCCGCGGTGCCGCTGCTGGCCACGCTCGCCGACATTCGTGCCGAGACGGTCTCGCGGGTCGGCAGCCATTCGCTGTCCTTCGACCAGATTCATGCGCTCGCGCAGAAGATCATGGGGCTCGATGTCGACGGCGTGGTGGTGACGCAGGGCACCGACACGCTGGAGGAGACGAGCTTCCTGCTCGACCTGCTGGTCGAGCGCGACATCCCCGTCATCGTGACGGCGGCGATGCGCAATCCCGCGCTCACCTCGCCAGACGGGCCTGGCAACCTGCTCGCCGCGGTGCGCGTGGCCTGCGATCCCTGGGTGAAGGCGCATGCGAAGGCGCTGGGCGTGATTGCGGTGATGCTGGACGAGATCTACGCCGCCTCCGATGTGCTGAAGATCCATCCGACCCGCCTCAACGCCTTCGCCTCGCCGCAGACCGGGCCGCTCGCGGCACTCGTGGAGGATCGCGTCGTGCCGCTGTCGCTGCCGGTACGTGCGCCGATGGAGGCCGCTCGCAAGCGGCTCGGTGCGGCTTCGGAGGGCAGGGAGCAGCCGGTGGCGCTGCTATGGATGGGACTCGACGAGCCCGGCTACATCCTCGAGGCGATGGTCGATCATCGCGACCAGCTCGGCTATCGCGGCGCCGTCCTGGGGGCGATGGGCGGCGGCCACGTTCCCGAACGTGTAGCCTCCTTGGTCGGACAACTCTCCGACATCATTCCGACCGTCGTGGCGCCGCGCGCCGGCGGCGGACCGCTGCTGCGCCAGACCTATGGCGGTCCCAGCTCGGAGATCGCCCTGCGCAAGGCCGGCCTGATCTGGGGCGGCCGCCTCAATCCATTGAAGGCGCGCGTCCTGTTGCAGACCTGCCTGCGGGCAGGACTCGACCGGCCCGCGATTGCCGAGGTCTTCGAGGCCTTCGGTTAGCAGTATTCCGCGCGGGCCTGCTTCGCCGCGGCGAAGCCGTGCATGCCCATGTGCCATTGCAGCGCGACGATCATGCCCTTGATCGGCTGAAGCAGGCCGATCGACAGGATGATCACCAGCGGCGCCCATAAGAGTGTGTGGAGCCAGTAGGACGGCTGGTAGGCGATCTCGACATACATCGCGATCGGCACGACCAGATGACCGACCAGGAAGATCGTCAGGTAGGCCGGGAAGTCGTCGGCGCGATGATGGTGCAGGTCTTCGCCGCAGGCCGGGCAGCGTTCGGCCACCTTCACGAAGGCGCGGAACAGCTTGCCCTCGCCACAGGCCGGGCAGCGTCCCAGCATGCCCCGCAGAAGATAAAGCCCGCCCTTCACAGCCATTGCGTCCTCCAAGGATTGCAAGCTGGTATATCCATACGAATAGCCATACATTCAAGAACAAGGAGAGCGATTGTATGGATTGGAGTCCTACACTCGAGGCCGGCGGGCCGGTCTATGAGGGCATCGTCGCGGCGCTGGAGCGAGATATCGCCTCGGGCCGCCTGCATCGCGGCCAGCGGCTGCCGACGCATCGGGCCCTTGCCAGAATCCTGAACGTCGACCTGACGACGGTGACGCGGGCCTACAACGAAGCGCGCCGCCGTGGCCTGACCGATGCCCGGGTGGGGCAGGGCACCTTCGTTGCGGAAAACCGCATGCGGCCGGCGGCCCGCGCCACAGCCGCAATAGACGTCGACCTGTCGATGAACCTGCCGCCGTCGCCCATCGAGGCCGACCTCGAAGGCCGCATCATGCGCGGACTGGCGGCCCTGCAGCGCGACCACGGCTTCTCCGATCTGATGAGCTACCAGCAGGCAGGCGGGAGCGCGGTGGACCGGGGCATCGCGGCCGAGTGGCTGCGGCGGCGCGTGCCCACGATCGAAGCGGACCGTCTCGTCATATCGCCCGGCACGCAGAGCGCGCTGATGGCGCTGCTGCTGGTGGTGACGCGGCCGGGCGACGTGGTGCTGACCGACCGGCTGACCTATCCGGGCTTCAGGTCGGCCGCCGCGTCGCTCGGCGTGCGCCTCGTAGGCGTGGCATCGGACGACGACGGCATGAACCCCGACGCACTCGCCGAAGCCTGCCGCCTTCACGGGCCCCGTGCGGTCTATCTCATGCCGACCATTCACAATCCGATGGCCACGACGATCGGTCCAGAACGTCGCGGGGAGCTTGCGGGCGCGATTCGGCGTCACGATCTGACGCTGATCGAGGACGACGCCTATGGAAGTTTCGAACCGGAGGCCCTGCCGATCGCGACTCTCATTCCCGAGCGCAGCTATCTCGCCATGACGCTGTCGAAGTGCATGACGCCGGGATTGCGCGTGGCCCATGTGCTGACGCCCGATCGCGTGGCCGCATCAGGCGTAGCCAACGCGTTGCGCACTGTGTCGCAGATGCCGGCGCCTCTAATGGTCTCTCTCGTCTCGCGCTGGTTTTCCGACGGCAGCGCGGACACCATCGTATCGGCCGTCGCGACGGAGGCCGCAGCGAGACAGGGGCTGGCTGCCAAAGCGCTTTCCGGCCAGAAGTACACGGCTCATTCCAAGGGGCTTCACGTCTGGCTGAAATTACCGGAGACGTGGACCCGCGCGGAATTTGCGGCCCACGTTCAGCGACAGGGGCTTGCCGTCGTCACAAGCGACAGTTTCCACGTCGACGGCGAGCCGGAGCATGCCATTCGCATCGCGCTCGGTGCGGCACGCAGCCGCGCGGAACTGGTGGCGGCGCTGGATGTCTTGGTCGTCGCCCTGAAGTCGCCCGCTTACGCGTCGCGCATCGTCTAGGGAGAACGTGATGTTCGAGGGACTGGACGCCATCTTCCTCGCCAGACTGCAATTCGCGTTCACCGTCTCGTTCCATTTCGTCTTCCCGGCGTTCTCGATCGGGCTGACGAGCTATCTCGCGGTGCTCGAGGGGCTCTGGCTGTGGACCGGACGTCAGGTCTATCTCGACCTCTTCAAGTACTGGCTGAAGATCTTCGCGCTCGCCTTCGGCATGGGCGTCGTGTCTGGCATCGTGATGTCCTATCAGTTCGGCACCAACTGGTCCGTCTTCTCCGACAAGGCGGGGCCGGTCATTGGCCCGCTGATGGCCTACGAGGTGCTGACGGCGTTCTTCCTCGAGGCGGGTTTCCTCGGCGTCATGCTGTTCGGCATGAATCGCGTGGGCAAGGGGCTGCATTTCACGGCGACGCTCGCCGTCGCGGTCGGTACCTTCTTCTCCGCCTTCTGGATCCTGAGCGCCAACAGCTGGATGCAGACGCCGGCCGGCTACGCGATCAATGCCGGCGGCCAGTTCGTGCCGACCGATTGGTGGGCGATCATCTTCAACCCGTCCTTCCCCTACCGGCTCGTGCATACGGTGTTCGGCGCCTACCTGACCACGGCGCTGGTCGTCGGCGCCGTCGGCGCGTGGCATCTGCTCCGTGCCACGTCTGCCGAAAAGCGCGGCAACGAGGGCGCGCGCGTCATGTTCTCGATGGCGATGGGGATGATTACCGTGGTGGCGCCGCTGCAGATCTTCGCCGGCGACCAGCACGGGCTGAACACGCTGGAGCACCAGCCCGTCAAAGTCATGGCCATGGAAGGCCACTTCGAGAGCTACCCCGACGGCGCGCCGCTGGTGCTGTTCGGCTGGCCCGACGAAGCCGCCGGCAAGAACCGTTTCGCCGTCGAGATTCCGAAGGCCTCGTCGCTGATCCTGAAGCATTCGTGGGATGCGCCGCTGAAGGGCCTCGACACGGTCGACCGCAAGGACTGGCCGCCGGTGCCCGTCGTGTTCTGGGCGTTCCGGATCATGGTCGGCATGGGCATGCTCATGTTGGCGCTGGCGGCGTTCAGCATGATCGCTCGCGTACGCAAGCGTCTTTACGACTGGCCGCTGCTGCATCGCTTCGCCTTGGCGATGGGCCCGGCCGGCTTCGTCGCCGTCATCGCCGGATGGGTGACGACGGAGGTCGGTCGCCAGCCCTATACGGTCTATGGCCTGCTGCGAACGGTCGACTCGGCTTCCGCGCTCGATGCGCCGGCCGTCGGGGCCTCGCTGCTCGCCTTCGTCATCGTCTACTTCTTCGCGTTCGGCGCGGGCACCTATTACATCCTGAAGCTGATGTCGCATCCGCCGCATCGCGGCGAGGAGGGGCCGCGCCGCGACCAGCCGGTGCGGGCGGCCGGCATCACACCGGCCCCGGCGGTGGCCGAGTCGCTCGCGACCGGCAAGGAGACCTGATCATGCCGCTCGACCTTCCGATGTTCTTCGCGTTCATCATCGCCTTCGCCATCCTCGCCTATGTCGTCATGGACGGGTTCGATCTCGGCGTCGGCATCCTGTTTCCGTTTCTCCCGGTGGGACGTGAGCGCGACAGCGCGATGAATTCCGTGGCGCCGGTGTGGGACGGCAACGAGACATGGCTGGTGCTGGGCGGCGGCGGCCTGCTGGCGGCCTTCCCGCTGGCCTATGGCATGATCCTCTCCGCGCTCTATGCGCCCATCATCGCGATGCTGCTGGCGCTGGTCTTCCGCGGCGTGGCCTTCGAGTTCCGCTGGCGAGATCCCCGCCATCGCCCGCTCTGGGACGTGGCGTTCGCCGGCGGTTCGATCGTGGCGGCGCTTGCGCAGGGCATTACGCTTGGCGCGCTGCTGCAGGGAATCGCCGTGCAGAACCGAACCTATGCCGGCGGCTGGTTCGACTGGCTGACGCCGTTCAGCCTGCTCGTGGGCGTCAGCCTGGTCTGCGGCTATGCGCTGCTGGGCTCGACCTGGCTGGTGATGAAGAGCGAAGGCTCGCTTCAGGAGCGTTGCCACCGCCTGGCCTTGCGTCTGGGAATCGCGACGATCGTGGCCATGGCGGCGGTGAGTGCGGCCACACCCTTCCTGCGCGAGGCCTACTGGCTGCGTTGGTTCGCCTGGCCGCAGGTGCTTTTCACCGCGCAGGTGCCGCTGCTGGTGGCGATCGTCACGTTCGTGCTGTTCTGGAGCCTGCGCCGCGGCCACCATTACACGCCGTTCCTGATGGCCCTCGCGCTGTTCGGCCTGGGACTGGCCGGCCTCGGGATCAGCCTCTACCCTTTCGTGGTGCCGCCCTCGGTCTCGATCTGGGACGCCGCCGCGCCCGACGACAGCCTGAAGTTCATGCTGCCCGGCGTGCTCGTTATGGTCCCCATCATCCTCGGCTACACCGGCTATTCCTACTGGGTGTTCCGCGGCAAGACCGGGCATGAGGGCTATCACTGATGCCGAAGGCGCGGCAGTGGCTGTGGTTCGTGGGCCTGTGGGCCGCCGGCGTCGGCGTCACGGCGCTGGTCGGCTACGCCATCAAGCTCTGGCTGAAGTAGTCGCCGGCAGACATTGCGCTTGACGCTCACCGCGCGTGGCGACAGTGTCGAACGACATGCTCAGGAACGAACTCTTTCATGACCGACGCCGACGCCCCTGCATTCCAGCGGCGGCTCTTCGTGCTGCGCGCCGGTCTTCGTTCGTCGGTGTGGTGACTGCGTCACGTTGAGACCCCACCCGCCGGACATGATCCGGCCCGTTCCTGAACCCCCGCAGCCCCCGGCTCCGGGGGTTTTCATTTGCCCAGACCAGAGAGGACGTCGTCATGAGCATTCGAGTCGGCATCGTTGGAATCAGCGGCTTCGGGGGCGGCGAGGCATTGCGCCTGCTCGCCAGCCATCCATCTTTCGAACTGGTCTACGCCGCGGGCGAAGGCAGTGCGGGCAGCCGCTTGGTGGACCGCTTCCCCGGACTGCCCGCTCAATTGGCCGATCGCGTGATCGAGAAGTGGGATCCTGCGGCCCTGCCGAAGCTCGATGTGCTGTTTGCGTCCCTGCCCACGGGTGCATCGGCGGAAGCGCTGGCGCGTGTTCCGAAGGGTGTGAATATCGTCGATATCGGCGGCGACCATCGCTACGTCGATGGATGGGCCTACGGTCTGGCCGATGTCTGGCCGGCGGAGATCGAAGGCAAGAACCGCGTGGCCAATCCCGGCTGCTTCCCCGCGGCGACCCTGACCGCGCTGGCGCCGCTGCTGGCCGACGGGCTGATCGAGCCGGGCAACATCGTGATCGACGCCAAGACCGGCATTTCCGGTGCCGGCCGGGGCGGCGCCGACAGCCGCTTCGGCTATGCCGAGAGCAACGAGAACCTCGTGCCCTACGGCCTGCTCAAGCACACCCACATGCCGGAGATGGCCAGGACGATCGAGCGGCTGAGCGGCGGCAGCGCGGCCGGACTGGTCTTCACGCCCCACCTCGTTCCCATGACCCGTGGCGTGCTCGCTACCGTCTACTGTCGCGGCCGTGCCACCACGGAGCAGTGCCTCGAGGCGGCGCGGCGCTTCTACGCTGGACGAGCGTTCGTCCGGGTTACCGACAAGCCGCCGCAGACCAAGTGGGCGACCGGTTCGAACCTCGCGTTCCTGAGCTACGCCGCCGATCCAGAACGCAAGCTGGTGATTGCCATGGGCGTGGTCGACAATCTCGGCAAGGGAGCCGCCGGCCAGGCGATCCAGAATGCCAACCTGATCTGCGGCCTGCCGGATACCACAGGGCTCGATGGCATGCCCGTCTGGCCGTGACTTAGGTGGTGCGCCGCATCGGCTGACAGTTGGCAGCCAGCGGCGTTGCCGCGTTCAAGGCCTTGAGCGTTCCCGCATTGCCGGACCCCGACCATTCGGTCGAGGAATCGGCGTAGCGGAAGCCCTGGCCGCCGCTCTGATACTCAAGACGCCAGGTCCTGTCGCCAAGGGTCACCGATGCGCGATTTTTGGCATAGACCACGGAAACTTCCCTGCGTCCTTCGCAGAGGTAGGCGATTCCGGTCGGCGTTGCCTCGTCGGGCGCCGGGCGAGGGATGTTGCTCGTGACCACTTGTTCCTGGGGCCCGCATCCGCTCAAAAGGGCCAACGCAACAATCGACAGGCGCTTCATGGTGCGCTTACCTCCCGGGGCACCATAGCAAATCGTCGAGGAGACGGAATGGCCCTGTTCACGCTGCGCGATGGCGCCGAACTCTACTACGAGGTCCACGGCAGCGGCCCGGCGCTGTTTCTGGTCGCGGGGCTCGGCGGCGACGGCCGCTGGTGGGGCGACAATGTGTCAGAACTCGCGAAGCAATTCACCGTCGTCGTGCACGATCACCGCGGCACCGCGCGCAGCAGCCTGTCGAGGATCGACTACAGCGTCGAGCAGATGGCCGACGATGCGCTTCAGCTCATCGAGGGGCTGGGCTACGAGAAGGTCCACTGGTGCGGACATTCGACCGGTGGCGCGATGGGGCAGATCCTCGCAATCGAGCATCCCAGGAGAGTCGACCGGCTGGTGCTGAGCGCCACCTGGGCGAAAACGGACACCTTCTTTCGCCGGCTGTTCGAGGTGCGCTCACTGATGCTGCGCGAGCTGGGGCCGGCGGCCTACCTGAAGGCGAGCGCGCTGGCGCTCAATTCGCCGGCCTGGGTACGCGATCACGATGACGCACTCGCGGTCGCCGAGGCGAAGGCGCTGGAAACCATCCCCGTTCCCGAGATCGTTCTGTCGCGCATCGCCGCCATCCTGGCCCACGACCGGCGCGAGCAGCTGCAGCGGGTGACGGCGCCCACCCTGGCCGTCTGCGCCCGCGACGACACGGTGACGCCGCTCTACTTCACCGAGGAGCTGGTGCGCCTGATCCCGGGCGCGCGGGCCTATGTGCTGCCGGATGGCGGCCATGCTTATCCTAACGTGCACGGCGGAGAATTTCGTCGTGTAATGACCGCCTTCCTCCTGGAGACGTGACCGCCATGAAGATCGAACCGCTGATCGCCGCCGCCGCCGCCGAGCTCACCGCCATCCGGCGCGACATCCATGCCCATCCGGAACTGGGCTTCGAGGAGGAGCGTACCAGCACGATCGTCGCCCAGAAGCTGAAGGAGTGGGGCTGCGAGGTCACGACAGGCATCGGCAAGACCGGCGTCGTCGGCACGATCCGCGTCGGCAACAACCCGCGCGCCATCGGCCTGCGGGCCGACATGGACGCGCTGCCGATGGACGAACTCAACACCTTCGATCACCGCAGCACCCACAAGGGCCGCATGCATGCCTGCGGCCATGACGGCCACACCGCAATGCTGCTGGGCGCTGCCAAGTACCTCGCGGCTACGCGCAACTTCGACGGCACCGTGCACCTGATTTTCCAGCCGGCCGAGGAGGGCCGCGGCGGTGCCGAGGCGATGGTCAAGGACGGGTTGTTCCAGAAATTCCCGTGCGAGATCATCTTCGGGATGCACAACAGGCCGAAGCTCGATGTCGGCAAGTTCGCCATCCGCTCCGGCCCGCAGATGGCGGGCGGCGGCCTGTTCGACATCCACATCACCGGCAAGGGCGCCCACGGCGCACGGCCGGAGTCCGGCGTTGATCCCGTCATCATCGCCACGCAGATCATTTCGGCGCTGCAGAGCGTCGTGTCGCGCAACGTGGCGCCGCTCGATTCGGCGGTGATCTCCGTCACGCAGATGCATTCGGGCGACGCCTACAACGTGATCCCGCAGGAGGCTGTGCTGCGCGGCACGATCCGCGCTTTCCGGAAGGAGACGATGGCGCTGATCAAGGAGCGCATCGAGACCATTTCCAGCGGCATTGCCGCGACCCTGGGCGGCAGCGCCAAGGCCGATGTCCGCGTCGTCTTTCCTCCGTTGGTGAACGACAAGGACGCGGTGAAGTTCATCGCCGACGTGGCGGCCGAGATCGTGGGCCCGGAGAACATGAACCGCGAAGGCCCCTACGTCATGGCTTCCGAGGACTTCTCCTACATGCTGGAGCAGGTCCCGGGCGCCTTCATCAATATCGGCAACGGCGGCGGCGAGGGCGGCTGCGAGGTCCACAATCCCAGCTACGACTTCAACGACGAGGCGCTCACCCTGGGCTCGACCCTGTGGGCGCGGGTCGTCGAGAAGCGGCTGGCGAAGGATCCGCGGTGAGTACCGCCGGCGACGCTGCAGGCCGGCACTGGCTGGTGCGGGAACTGCCCTATGTGGCGATGCTGGTCCTGGCGGTCGGCGGCGTCATCCTGACGGGCTTCCGCGGTCCCACGACCTACGCCTACTGGATGGTGCTGGCGCCGGTCTACGGTCTCGCCTGCGTGATGTCGGGGTGGCGGGAAGTCGACAAGACGGCCGATCATCTCCGGCTCATCGTCACGCAGGCACTGCACTGGCTCGCCTTCCTGGCGGCGATGTGGCTGATGTTCCTGCCCGAAGTGCGCGGCGTGGTGAACGACAATGCCACCAGTCTCGCGCTGCTGATCCTGCTGGCGCTCGGCACCTTCGTGGCGGGCGTCCATGCGCGGGTCTGGCGCATCTGCCTGGTCGGGCTCTTCCTCGCCGTGTCGGTACCGGCGGTGGCGTGGATCCAGGACTCCGCGATGCTGCTGCTGGTCGGGGCGCTGATGGTCGTCGCGGTCGGCGGCGTCTTCTGGTGGCTGTGGCGACGGGAGCGGGGGGCGCCGTGACCGATCGCGCGAAGGTCATTCTGTGGAGCGACTATGTCAGCCCCTACGCCTTCGTCGCGAAGGCATGGGCCTATCAGCTGGAGGCCGACTACGAGATCGATCTCGAGTGGCGCCCCTACACGCTGGACATCGCGTCGTTCCAGGGATCGGTCGAGCAGCGTGATCCGCATCACTGGCGCCGCGTGCGGTATGCCTACATGGATGCGCGTCGCTTCGCCAACAAGCAGGGCCTGACCCTGATGGGGCCGAAGAAGATCTACTATGCGCGCGCGATCAACACCGGGATGCTCTACGCCCGGCAGCACGGAGTCTTCCGTGCCTACAACGATCTCGCCTTCGATCGCTTCTGGCGCCGCGACCTCGATCCCGAAAGTGTGGAGGCGGTCGGCGCTGCGCTCGAACAGGCGGGTGCCCCATCGGGCTTTGCCGCATTCCTCGACGGCGAAGGCGGTGCCCGCCATGACGCGCTTAGACGCGAAGCCGAGGCATCGGGTATTTTCGGTGTCCCGAGCTTCGTCCTGGACGGCGAGATTTTCTGGGGCGGCGATCGAGTCCTTCTCCTGAGAGAAAGACTCGACGAAAAAGGCGTGCCGCACCGCCGCTAGGGTTCGGGTCGGTCCAACGTGCGGTCGACGCGTTCGTGCAGGTTCTTGACGTCACCCCGCTGCTTGCGGGCCCGTTCCTTGATCTGGCGTTTGGCACGGCGAAACGCGTCGTTGACCGCGAAGGTCGGATCGGCGAAACGCTCGTCGTCGTGCGACAGGTGGTCGATGTTGACGTCGACATGACCGGGCAGGGCGATGTGGATGTTGACGCTGAATAGGTTGCTGGTGCGGTGGTGCCGGTCGGGCACCCTGACGGTGACCTGGCAGGAGGTCAGCCGGCCATGGAGCTTCTCGAGCGTCTCGACATGGTCGTTGATCAGGGAGTTCAGCGCTTCGCTGGGCGTCCCACCCTGGTAGCTGATCCGCAACGCAGTTTCCATTTCAGCCTCCGCTTCTGTTCGCTTCCCCACATGCAAAACGTACCACGTCGGGAAGGGGTTGCGCTTCTGTGGAGGGCGTCCCGTCCGCCCTCATTCATGACATAGGGCGCTCCTGTCGCGTCCCACAGGGGCATGGCGGAAATAATTCGTTGCCCGACCTGGCCGGTCAATGGCGCAGACCTTGTACCGAACTGGTGACGCGGGTCCGAGGAAGCCCGGTGCCGGCACGCCTCGCGGGGAAACCGTCGCGACGGGTAGACCAGTGAAGCGGGAAAGCGGGACTAGTCGCCCGCCGCGACGGCCGGGGCGGCGTCCTTGGACGGACGCACCACACGATGAGTCACCATGCGGTGATGCAGTGCTCGGACCGTGTCGCTGCCGCGGGTCAGGCACACCCAAGGGAAGATCCCGTGCACGAAACAGGCGAGCGAGCCAACGAGCATCCTGGCGCCGAAGCCAAAGGCCATGCCCATGTGCTGGAAGTAGGTCTCGTTGACCGAGGCGGGGTGTTCGGTGAAGCGGCGGAGCATGACGCAAATTGTACCGGGTGGGTCCGGAAACAGCTTGCTACCTTTGCGCCGGTGTCGGCAAAGTTGAGCATGTCATTCCCTTGAGAAGCCGATGGCCGGAAAATTTACACTCGATTCCTTCGACAAGAAGATTCTGGATTGCCTCCAGGACAATGCCGACATGCCGTTGGCCGAAGTCGCCAGGCGCGTCGGCCTGTCGACCACGCCCTGCTGGCGGCGCATCAACCGGCTGCAGGAACAGGGCATCGTGCGGTCGCGCGTGGCGCTGCTCGACCGCAAGGCCGTCAATGCCCACGTCACCGTGTTCGTGGCCGTGCGCACGGCGCAGCACAGCGCCCAGTGGCTGACGCGCTTCGCAAGGGCCATCGCCTCGTTCCCCGAGGTCATGGATTGCTATCGCATGAGTGGTGAAATCGACTACCTGATCCGCCTCGCATTGCCCGACATCGAGGCCTACGATGCCTTCTACAAGCGACTGATCGCCAAGATCGAATTGTCCGACGTGACCTCCATGTTCGCGATGGAGGAGATCAAGTCCACCACGCGGCTGCCGTTGAACTATCTGCCCTAGTTGCCGGCTCTGGTCTCCCGCGCCGGCCGGCCTTAGGATCGCGCCGGTTTGCATGACAAGGCTGCAGGGGAAACGATGAATACGGGCGCGAACACAGGCAAGAACCGCAAGAAGGTGCTGATCGTCGGCCGCATGCCGGAGGCGGGAATCGCCGTCCTCAAGGCGCGCGACGATGTCGACTACGAGATCCTGACGGACGACCGGGTCCCGTCGCTCCATCCCAAGCTGGCGGACGCGAATGCCGTGACCCTCGGCGCCACACCGTTCCGCCAGGCCGAGCTCGATGCGGCTCCGGGCATGATGGTGGTGGCCCGGCTCGGCGTCGGCTTCGATGCCGTCGAGATCCCGGCGCTGAACAAGCGCAAGATCCCGCTGATGACCACCGGTATCGCCAACTCGGTCTCGGTGGCCGAGCACGCGATGTACATGATGCTCGCCGCCGCGCGCCTCACCAGGAAGTCGGACCGCTGGGTGCGCACCGGCGCCTGGGCCGAGCGGCTGAGCGACCTGCCGTCCGACGTCGCAGGCAAGAAGGTGCTGGTCGTCGGCATGGGCCGCATCGGCTCGCGCACGGTCAAGCGCTGCGTCGCGTTCGAGATGGACACTTATGTGCTCGATCCCAACATCTCGAAGGCCGATATCGAGAAGGCCGGCGCTACAAAAGTCACCGATCTCAAGGCGATCCTGCCGGATATGGACTACGTGTCGATCCATTGCCCCAAGGCGCCGGAGACGATCGACATGTTCAACGTCGCTACGCTGGGGCTGATGAAGCCGACGGCGTTCCTGGTGAATACCGCGCGCGGCGGCATCGTGAACGAGGAGGCGCTCTACGAGGCGCTGAGCACGGGCAGGCTGCGCGGCGCCGGCCTCGACGTGCTCGATCGCGAGCCGCCGGATCCGGCGAACAAGCTGTTCACCCTGGAGAATGTGTTCTTCAGCCCGCACATGGCCGGTGTCACCAAGGAGGCCAGCGACCGCATGGCCGTCACCGCCATCGAGAACATCCTGAGCGTGTTCGACGGAAAGCCCAATGCGGCGAACGTGGTGAACAAGGAAGTGCTCGGCTGAGGCCTGAAAGAGGATTGAACGTGGATAGGCGGCATCGGTCGAAGGCGACCGGTGCCGCAGCTTTTTTAGGGGGTATTGATGAAGTATGGACCGCTCGGCCGCTCGGGCCTGATCGTCAGCCGGATCTGCCTCGGCGGAAATTCTTGGGGCGCCAAGGGCCGGCGCGGCTGGGGCAAGTTCGACGAGTCGGAGGCGCCGGCCTATTTCAAGCGCGCGCTCGACGTCGGCATCACCTTCTTCGACACTGCCGACACCTATAATTTCGGCCGCTCCGAGGAGATCATGGGCGCCACGCTCATGAAGATGGCCCGGCGCGAGGACTTCGTGCTGTCGACCAAGGTCGGCATCCGCATGAGCGAAAACCAGAACGACGTCGGCACCGGCCGCAAGCACCTGATGGCGTCGGTCGACGCCCAGCTGAAGCGCCTGCAGACCGACTATATCGACGTCTACCAGGTCCATCGCCTCGACCCGCACACGCCGATCGAGGAGACCATGTACTCGCTCGACCAGATCGTGCGCTCGGGCAAGGTGCGCTACATCGGCGGCTCGACCATGCCGGCCTACAAGTTCGCCCAGATGGTGATGATCGCCGACTGGAAGGGCTATGCGCGGCCGATTGCCATGCAGAACCTCTACAACCTGATACAGCGCGAGGAGGAAACCGAGATGAACCGGCTCTGCCAGGAGCAGGGCGTCGGCCTCATCCCCTATTCACCGCTGGCGCGCGGCTTCCTGGCCGGCAACCGCAACAAGGAAGGCGGCGGCGCGACCGAGCGGGCGAAGAACGACACGGTCGTCAAGGACGGTACTTATCGTGACTGCGACTGGGAGATCGTGGACCGGCTGAAGAAGATCGCCGCCGGGAAAGGCTGCACGCCGGCGCAGGCGGCGCTGGCCTGGCTGCTGCACAAACCCTACATGGGCTCGCCGATCATCGGTGCAACCGACCTCGAGCAGCTCACATCGGCTGCCAAGGCAACCGAGGTCAGGCTGACCGAAGAGGAGTGCGGGGAGCTCGAGGCGCCCTATCGGTTCCGGGTTTCGCCGGTCAACTGAGCGCGCCGGCCGATCGCGGCCGAGAACCAGAAGGCCAGCAGCGGCAGTACGACGGCCGCCGCCCAGAAGACGGGCGGCGCGCCCCAAAGGTCGACGATGGGGGCGGCGATGGGCACGCCAATCGCCTGTCCCACGAAGAGGCAGAGGGCGAAAAGCGCCATTCCCGCGCCGCGGGCCTCCGGCGCCATCTGCGTGCCGTTGGTCTGCAGCGTGTTGTGAAGCATGTAGAACGACACGCCCGACAGGACGATGGCGGCGAACTCGACCTCGGCGGTCGGCGCCAGCGCCATGGTGGCGAAGGCGATGCCCAGCCCCGTTCCGCCCCAGGTGCAGAGGCCGCGCTCGCCCAGGATACGTACAAGGTGATGCGCCACCGTGACATAGAGGAAGCCGCCGGCGCCGAAGGCCGCGACCGCGAGACCGATGGCGGCAAAGCCCAGGCCGAAACGCTGGTGCAAGTCGGCGCCGACGAAGGTGAAGGCGCCCCAGAAGACGCCGCCCTCCAGCGCCACGACCAGAATCACCGTGAGTGCCCAGGGCCGCCGGACGACGCGGACCATTTGTCCGATCATCGAACCCGCCGCGCGCTCGCCCGGCCGCGCGATGTCGGGCCGCGCGTGCATCACGGCGAACAGGGCGCCGCCCGCAAGGACATAGATCCCGGCCAGAACCCAGAAGACCGAGCGCCAGCCCAACCAGTCGCCGAGGGCACCGCCCAGCGCCGACCCCGTCATCAGGCCGAGCGTCTGGCCCGTGAGGAAACGGGCCAGTGTGGCCTGCCGCTTTTCGTAGCTCACATTGTCGCCGACCCAGGCGATGGCGAGCGGGATGATCGCCGAACCGGTGACGCCGGTGAGGAAGCGGGCCAGGGTGAGCATGTCCAGCGACGCCGACACCGCGCTCAGCACGCAGCAGAGCGCGGCCCCGATGCAGGCGATGGCGACGACCGGCATCTTGCCGTAGCGGTCGCCGAACGGGCCGTGCACCAGCACGAAGACGCCGTTGGCGAACAAGAAGGCGGTGGCGGCGATCGAGGCCGCGCCGACGGTCACCCCGAATGTTGCGGAGAGCTGTACCAGCAACGGGTCGATTACGCGCATGTTCGCTGCCGACGCGAAGGCGGCGACCGATAGCAGCACGATGGCGATCGCGGGGGCGGCGGGAGGGAGGCTGTCGGGGGCGGGCCGCGTGGGAACGGCGGGGGAGGGCATTGGTTCCGGGCTTAGCGACTCGGACCGGCAAAATAAAGGTCTCTCGGCGCGACCCAGCAATGACCTATGCTGTTGGAATGATGGAAGACTTCCTGGCTCTCGCCGGCGACCCACAGGCCTGGGCCGCGCTCGCGACCCTGATCGTAATGGAAGTCGTGCTGGGCATCGACAACCTGATCTTCATCTCGATCCTGACCAACAAGCTGCCGGAGGAGAAGCGGTCCAGCGCCCGGCGGCTCGGCATCGGACTGGCTGTCTTCCTGCGGCTTGCTCTGCTGGGTGGTGTGGCCTTCATCGTTCAGCTCACGACGCCGATCTTTTCACTGTTCGGGCAAGGATTTTCCTGGCGCGATCTCATCCTGATCGGCGGGGGTCTGTTCCTGATCTACAAGGCGACCAGCGAGATCCGCGACCATGTCGCGGCAGACCATGAGGACAAGGGACCGTCGGTCGGCGGCGCCGCGGGCGTTACGTTCGTGGGCGTGATCGGCCAGATCCTGCTCCTCGACCTCGTATTCTCGCTCGACAGCATCATCACCGCCGTCGGCATGACCGACCACGTCCCGATCATGGTGATCGCCGTGGTCGTGGCGGTCGGCTTGATGCTCGCCGCGGCCGACGGCCTGGCGCGGTTCATCGGCAACAACCCGACGATCGTCATGCTGGCGCTGAGCTTCCTGCTGATGATCGGCATGACCCTGATTGCCGACGGCATGGGGATGCATGTTCCCAAGGGCTACATCTATGCGGCGATGGCGTTCTCCGGCATGGTGGAAGGATTGAACATGCTGGCGCGCCGCGCGCAGAGCAGACGTCCGTTGCGCAAGCGACCGCGTTGACGCGCTGACAAGGGATGGCATGGCAGGCTAGTCTCCTGCCATGAAGCTCAAGGGTCAGGTGGCCATCGTAACCGGTGCGGCGTCGGGAATCGGCGCGGCGACCGCCCGCCTGTTCGCTGCCGAAGGGGCGAGGCTCGTGCTGGTCGACCTGGACGAAGCGGGCCTGGCCAAGGTGGCGGCCGAGATCGGCGACGAGACCCTGACCATAGCAGCCGACGTCAGCAGCGACGCCCAGGCCCGCGCCGGCGTGGCGCAGGTACTGGACAAGTGGGCCCGGATCGACGTGCTGGTGACGGCCGCCGGCGCCTCGCTGGGCGGCACCGTCGACAAGATCGACGAGGCAACCTGGGATCGCACCTTCGCGATCAACGTCAAGGGCACCTTCCTGTGGGTGCATCACGCCATCAAGCCGATGATCGCGGCCAAGTCGGGGGCCATCGTCACCCTGGGCTCGCAGCTCGCGCAGTCCAGCCTCGGCACCAACGTGGCCTACATCGCCTCGAAGGGCGCGATCGTCTCGTTCACCAAGACCGTCGCCGTCGACCATGCGGCCCAGGGTGTACGCATCAATGCGCTGATGCCCGGCGTCATCGACACGCCGATGCCGGCGCGCTCGCTGAAGCGCCAGGCCGACCCGGAAGCCGCGCGCGCCTTCTGGAAGGTGCGCCATCCAATGGGTCGCATCGGCCAGCCGGAGGAAGTCGCGAAGGCGGCTCTCTTCCTGGCCTCATCGGACTCCTCCTTCACCACGGGATCGCTGCTGTTCGTCGACGGCGGCTGGACGGCGCACTGACATGCCGAAGAAACTGACACCCGAACAGGTCGCAGCCTATGAGCGCGACGGCTATATCTGCCCGGTCGACGCTTTCTCGACCGAACGGACGCGGGCGTGGCGCGACCGGCTCGAAGCCTTCGAACGCGCCCAGGGCCAGAAGCTGACGCGAGGCCACAATTTCAAGCCGCACCTGCTGTTCCCTTGGGTCGACGAGATCGTGCACGCCCCTGAAGTGCTCGATGCGGTCGAGGATCTGATCGGTCCCGACATCCGCCTGTTCCATCTCAGCGTCTGGCCCAAGGATGCGGGCTCCGGTGTGTATGTGAGCTGGCACCAGGATGCGACCTACTTCGCCCTGGAGCCGGCGTGCCACGTCACGGCGTGGGTTGCCCTGACCGATGCGCCGATCGAGGCGGGCTGCATGGAGGTCGTGCCGGGCTCGCACAAGCTCGGCCAGCTGCCGCACGCGGAAATGCAGGACCCCGATAATCTCCTGTCGCGCGGCCAGGAACTGGCCGGGGACTTTGACCGCAGCCGCACGGCCTTCATGCCGGTGAAGGCCGGCCAGTTCTCGCTGCATCACACGCATCTCGTTCACAACTCGCGGCCGAACCGCTCGACGGACCGGCGCATCGGTCTCGGCATCAGCTACATTCCGACTTACGCGCGATGCACCTCGCCGACGCGGGTGAGCGCCATGCTGGTTCGCGGCAAGGACACGTATGGGCACTTCGACGACGAGCGCCGGCCGGTCGAGGAGGCGGGTCCCGAAGAGCGCGCCTTCCATGCCGAGGCGGTCGATCGGTTCCGGAAAATGAATGTCGAGCAGACCGACAACAGGGTTGCGGTCGTCAAGAGGTAGGAATGCACACGATCAGGCTGCCGTATCACGACCGCTACCCCTATTCGCCGATCACCGAGCGCAAGGACTATTCGTGGCCCGAGGGCAAGCGACTTGCGGTCTATCTCGGCCTCAACATAGAGCATTTTGCCTTCGGCGCTGGCGAGGGACACCTTCTCACCGTCGCCAATCCGCCGCCCGATCCCCGCACCTTTGCCTGGCGCGACTACGGCAACCGGGTCGGAGTCTGGCGCTGCCTCGAACTGTTCGACGAACTCAACCTGCCGGCCGCTCACCTCATCAACACGACGGTGTTCGATTATGCGCCGCAGATCGTCGATGCGCTGAAAGCGCGCGGCGACGAATTCATCGGCCATGGCCGCACCAATGCCGAACGGCACGGCGGCATGTGGGAAGCCGACGAGAAGCGCTTCCTGCAGGAGATCGGCGATTCGATCGAGAAGGCGTCGGGCAGGCGGCCGCGCGGCTGGATGGCACCGTGGATGGCCTCGACGCGGGTCACGCCCGACCTCCTCAAGGAGACCGGCTACGACTTCCTGATGGACTGGCCCAACGACGACCAGCCGGTCTGGATGAAGACCCGCTCGGGTCCGCTGATGAGCGTGCCCTATCCGATCGAGGTCAACGACAGTCCGCAGGTCCTGGTGCGCCATCACAGCGCCGAGGAGTTCCGCGACATGATCATCGGCCAGTTCGAGGAACTGCTGCGGCAGTCGGCGAAGCAGCCGCTGGTCTGCGGCATCGCGCTCCACACGATGATCGTGGGCCAGCCCTATCGCCTGCGGGCGCTGCGCGAGGCGCTGTCGCACATCGCCAACCATCCGCAGAGGGACAAGGTCTGGTTCACGCGGCCGAGCGACATCTACGATCACTGTGCCGCGCTGCCGGCAGGGACGATGACGCCGCCCCCGAAGTGAGATCAAGGTGACGCCGTGACGTCGATCGACCTCGCAGGCTGGCTGGCACAGGCCGGACTGCGCAACATGCCCCTGGAGGAGCTGGTCGACGGTTTTGGCCGGCGTCTCAACGAGGCGGGCCTCCGGGTCGAGCGCATGTTCGTGGGCATGAATACGCTGCATCCCATGGTGCGGGCGCGCAGCCTGATCTGGAACTCGGGCGAGGGTGTCGCCCGGCATTTCGAGTTCGCCCATGCCGATATCGATTCGGCGCAGATTCAGCAGAGCCCGTTTGCCGCGATGCTGCGCGATGGCATCGCCGAGCTGCGACAGCCTCTCGACCGTGCCGATCTCTTGCCCGGCGTCCCCGTGTTCGACGAGTTGCGTGGCGTGGGAATGACCGAATGGATGGGCTGGGTGCAGCCGTTCGGCGAATTGATGCCGCAGGTCGGCAGCCCGACCGAGGCGGATCATGCCGAGCGGCTGTGGCTCGTCTTCTCCACCGCAACCGACCGTCCGGGCGGCTTTTCCGACCAGGGCGTCGCGCTCCTGCGCGAGGTCCTTCCGGTCTTCGCTCTTGCCGTGAAGGCCACCAGCCTGCGTGGTGTCGGCCACGGGCTCCTGGCCGCCTATCTTGGCAACGACCCGGCGAGCCGCGTTCTGGCCGGCACCGTGCTGCGCGGCGAAGTACAGAGCGTCGAGGCCGTGGTGTTCTTCACCGATCTGCGCGGCTTCACGGCGCTCGCCGACGCGATGCCGGGTCGCGAGCTGATCGTGCTGCTCGACGACTACTTCAACTGCATGGTCCAGCCGGTCATGGCACGCGGTGGCGAGGTACTGAAGTTCATGGGCGACGGCATGCTTGCGGCCTTTGCGGTGGTCCTCGATGACCGTGCCGAGGTATGTGCGTCGGCGCTGTCGGCGGCTGAGGAGGTGCTGGCGCGCGTCGAGGCCTTGAACATCGAACGGCGCAGTGCCGGTCAGCGGGCGACCTCGCTGGACGTCTCGCTGCACATCGGCCGCGTCCTGTACGGCAATGTCGGCTCGGACACGCGGCTCGACTTCACGGTGATCGGGCCTGCAGTCAACGAGGCGTCGCGTATCGAGGCGCTGTGCGAGCCGCTCGGCCAGGCGCTGCTGATGTCTCAGGCCTTCGCCGCAGCCGCGACCGCGAGCCGCGACCGGCTTGTCTCGCTCGGCCGCCACCGGCTGCGCGGGGTCCGCGAGGAGACTGAGCTGTTTGGTCTTACGGGATCGTTCTACCGCCCGTAGACCGCGCTCTCGAATGCGTAGAAGAGCGGCAGAGCCTTCACGTCGGCGAAGGGCAGGATCTGGGTCATGTAGACGCCGCCCAGGCGCTTACTCCGGTCGATCCAGTAGTAGGTGTTGGGGAGGCCCGCCCAGCAGAGACTGCCGGCGGAACGGCCTGTCGGAGCTTCGGTATTGTTGATCAGGAAGCTGAGGCCCCACTGCTTGGTGATGCCGGGGAAGAATTCCGCATCGTTGGACAGGGCCGGCATCACGGTCTTGAGCAGCGACACCGTCGAATCGCCCATCGCATTGGCCGCCATCGCGTCGACCGTCGCAGGCTTCATCACGGTATCGCCGCGGGCCGACCGGCCGTCGTCCAGCACCATGCGCACGAACTTCAGATAGTCGTTGGCCGTCGAGTAGAGGCCGCCGCCGCCCGCCTCGAATTCGGGATCCTGCGGCACCTCGCGCTTGAGATCAGCGACCAGGCTGCCATCTTCCTTGCGGTGATGGACGCGCGCCATGCGCGCGCGCATCGCCGGCGTGAGGCGGAAGCCGGTGCTGGCCATGCCGAGCGGCCCGAGCAGATCGTCTTGCATCACCTGGCCGAGTTTGCGGCCCGTGACGGCTTCGACCATCTTGCCGGCCCAGTCGATGCCAATCCCGTACTGCCATCGCGCGCCGGGATCGAACAGAAGCGGCGTCGTCAGCGACTTGTCGAGACCGGTGCCGATGGTCGGCACGTCCATGACCTCGCGATACCGCAGGATCTCGGGATTCCAGATGTCGTAGCCGAAGCCTGCCGTGTGGGTCAGCAGGTGACGCAGGGTGATGTCACGAACCGGCTTGCGCAGCTGCGGCTGGCCGTCCGCGTCGAAGCCTTCCAGCACCCGGACTTCGCCGAGATAGGGGATCACCTCCTTGGCGGGCGCATCGAGCTTCAGGGCGCCGCGCTCGACCTGCTGCATCGCCACCGCGCCGGTGACGGCCTTGGTCATGGAGGCGATCCAGACGACGGTGTCCGGTGTCATGTCGGCGTCGTGACCCAGGATCGCCTTGCCGAAGCCGCCTTCGTACGTCGTGCCGCTCCCGTCCGTCGCGACGGCTGCGACGCCGGGAACGTCGCCGCGCCGAACGGCCTCGCTCAGCAGTGTATCGATGCGAGTCTTCATGGCTTGGCTCCGGCAAGTCCGACCGTGTCCAGGGCGAAGGCATAGGCGATTGCCACCTCGCCGAGCCGCGAGAAGCGGCCCGATGCGCCGCCATGGCCTGCGCCCATGTTGGTATGCAGAATCACCGGCCCGCCGCCCGTCATGGTGGCGCGCAGTCGGGCGACCCACTTGGCCGGCTCCCAGTAGGTGACCCGAGGATCGGTCAAGCCCGCCATCGCCAGGATCGCCGGATAGTGTTGCGCCGTGACGTTGTCGTAGGGCGAATAGGAACGGATGTAACTGAAGGCCGCCGCGTCGGTGATCGGATTGCCCCATTCGGGCCATTCCGGCGGCGTGAGCGGCAGCGTGTCGTCGAGCATGGTCGCGAGCACGTCGACGAACGGCACTTCGGCGACGATGCCGGCGAAGAGTTCGGGCGCCCGGTTGGCGACCGCGCCCATCAGCATGCCGCCGGCGCTGCCGCCATGACCCACGATGCGCCCGGCCGACGTGTATCCGGCCTCGATCAGGGCGCGGCCGGCCGCGACGAAATCGTCGAACGTGTTGGTTTTCTTCTCACGCTTGCCGTCGAGATACCATGACCAGCCCTGGTCGGCGCCACCGCGGATGTGGGCGATGGCATAGACGAAGCCGCGGTCGACCAGGGACAGCCGGTTGGCCGAGAAGGAAGCCGGTATCGACATGCCGTAGGAACCGTAGCCATAGAGCAGCAACGGCGCGCCGCCGTCGCGCACCAGGTCGCGGCGGTGCAGGATCGACACCCGCACCTCGGCGCCGTCATGTGCCTTCGCCGTGATGCGCGTCGTGACATAGGAAGCGGGATCGTGGCCGGAGGGAATCACCTGGCGCTTGCGCAGGATCCGCCGTCGGGTCGCCATGTCGTAGTCGTAGACCTCCGACGGGGTCGCCATCGACGAATAGACGAAGCGCAGGGTCGTGGTGTCGAACTCGTAGCCGCCTGCCATGTCGAGCGCGTAGGCCGTTTCGTCGAAGGCGATCGCATGCTCGTCTGCGGTCGCGAGATCGCGGATCACGATCGAGGGCAGGGCGTTGGCGCGCTCCAGACGTGCGAGATGGCCGGCGAAGAGTTCGATGTCGATGATGTAGGTGCCCGGCCGATGCGGCACCAGCTCGCGCCAGTTCGCGCGGTCCGGCGCGGCGAGTGGTGCGGTCGCGATCCTGAAATCGATGGCACCGCCCTCGTTGGTGAGAATGAACAGCTCGTCGCCGCGATCGGCCACGCTGTAGCGCACACCCTTTTCGCGGGCTGCGATCAGGCGTGGCTCGGCATCGGGCGAGGCGAGATCGATCAGCCGCTCCTCGGTCGTGTCGTGGTCGCCGCCCGAGACGATGCAGAAGCGTCCGCTGGCGCTTTCGGCGATACGGGTGAACCAGCCGACGTCCTTTTCCTCGTAGACCAGCACGTCGTCGGTCTGCGCCGTGCCCAGGATGTGCCGATAGACCTTCAGCGGACGATGATTTTCGTCGACCCGGACATAGAAGAAGAACGAGCCGTCGCGGCCCCAGACGACGCTGCCGCTGGTCTCCGTCAGCGTGTCGGGCAGGTCCTCGCCCGTGTCCCAGCGCCGGATGCGCAAGGTGTAGAACTCAGAACCGAGCAGGTCGGCGCTCCAGGCCTCGAGGCGATGGTCGGGCGAATGCCGTGTGCCGCCGAACTTGAAATAGGTCGCCTGCTTCGCCAGCGCGTCGCCGTCGAGGATCGTCTGCATCTCGCCGCCGTCGCGCGGCATGCGGCCGATCTGCTGATGCTGGCCGCCCTCGCGGAATCGCCACAGATAGGCGAACGGCCCGTCCGGCGTCGGCACGCCGGAATCGTCCTCCTTGATGCGGCCGCGCATCTCGGCCGCCAGGGTCTCCTGCAGGGCCCGCGTCGGCGCGAGCCGCTCCTCGGCATACGCGTTCTCGGCCTTGAGATAGGCGCGGATCTCGGGATCGAGCAGCGACGGGTTGCGCAGCACCTCCTGCCAGTTCGCGTCCTTGAGCCAGGCATAGTCGTCGGTGATCGTCACGCCGTGCAGGGTGCGCCGCGACGGATGTCGCGGCGCGACAGGGGGCTTCATCGCGGCGCTCAGTAGTTGCCCTGCTTCTCTGGTCCCTTGGCCGGCGCAGTCGCTGCGCCGCCGAGCAGGCCGCGCATCTCGGCGCCCTTGGTGTCCCACCAGTCGGCGAGGATGCGGACGTCCCAGCCGATGCAATAGTGCCTCACGCCCATGTCGAGATACTTGGCGGCCTGGCTGGGATCGCGCAGTTCGACCCGGGGATGCAGGCCCTTCTTGAGCGCCGTCTCGATCGTCTTCTTCTCCGCCGCCACCACGTCGGGATCGTTGTACTGGCCGGTCTTGCCGATGCTCATCGAGAAGTCCGAGGCTCCGAACTGCACCATGTCGAGGCCCGGCACGTCGAGGATGCGGTCGAGATCGTCCACGCAAGACTTCTTCTCGACCATGATGGCGATCACGACCTCGTTCAGCGCGTCGACATAGGCGGGCGTACCGCCAGTGCGGACCGTGCCGACGTCGCGCCGCATGCCGACGCCCAGGCGGCCGCGTCCGCGCGCGCCTTGTGCCATCGTCGTCTCGGCACGCACGGCGTCGACGGCGGCCCTGGCGTCCTCGACCGAGCGGATGTCGGCGAACAGAACGCTCTGGAAGCCCGAGCCGATCGCCCGCATGGCCTGGTGCGTGTACTGGGTCTGCTCGATCTTGATCATGCCCGACATGCCCATCAGCTCGAACGAGCGGCCGAGATTGTCGAGGTCATGCATGGTGAAGGGCGCATACTCGGCGGTGAATTCCACATAGTCGTACTGCTTCGAGTGGCCGATCAGCTCGACCAGGGTCGGCCAGGCCGACAGGATGTGCGTGCCGAGCGTCGGCTTGCCCTCGTTCAGGCGTTCACGAAGCGGATTGCGGCTCATCTTGTTCCCCCGGGGTGATCGTTCGCGCTAGTGTGGCATCTTGTGCAGGGGGAGTTCCATGTTTCCGACGAGAGATAGACTGACAATCTGCTTCGCGCACGCGGCATACCAGATGAAGGCCCGGTTCGACGCCCGGAATACCGGCATCAACAGCTTCCAGGTGCGCAGCTACGACGAATTCGTGCAGCGGGTCGGTGAAGCCGACGTCGTCTCGGTCTCGGGCATGTGGAAGAACGACATCATCCCCCACGCCACGAACCTCAAGTTCATCCAGTCGATCAGCTCGGGCATGGACCAGTATTCCAAGGAGATGCTGGGCGCCAAGGGCATCCGCCTGGCGAGTGCCGCCGGGGTCAACGCCCGTGCCGTCGCCGAGCATGCGCTGGCCCTCATCCTGGCGGTCTATCGCCGCCTGCCCGAGGCGCGGGACAACCAGCACAAGAAGGTCTGGCGCGGCATGCTGGGCGACCTCACCCAGCGCGAGGACGAGCTGGGCGGCAAGACGCTGCTGATCGTCGGCATGGGCCGCATCGGCAGCCATCTCGCCAAGCTCGCCAGGGCCTTCGACATGAAGGTGATCGGCATCCGGCGCGACCCGAAGGCCGGCACCAACGGCGCCGACGAGATCCACGGCATGGGCGACCTGGTGAAGCTGGTCCCGCAGGCCGACATCGTGGCCCTGACCTGTGCGCTGACGCCCGAGACCACGGGCCTGATGAGCGCGGCGGCTTTCGCGGCCATGAAGCCGTCGTCGGTGTTCGTGAACGTGGCCCGCGGCAAGGTCGCGGACGAGGCGGCGCTCATCGAGACGATGGAAGGTAACAGGATCTGGGCGGCGGCCCTCGACGTCACCGCCGAGGAGCCCCTGCCGGCGGCCTCGCCCCTCTGGACGCTGCCTAATGTCTTCATCACGCCGCATACGGCGGGCGAAACGCGCGCCTATGAGGACAACGTCATCGACATCCTGATCGAAAACCTCGACCGCCTGTGGCGAGGCGAGGCGACGCTCCGCAACCAGGTTCTGTAAGCCCTACCACGGGCTTTATCTCGAGAAGGACGAGCTAGTCCTTGTCCTTCTTGTTGCCGCTGCCGTTGTTGTTGCCGCGCTGCTGCTGTTGCTGCGGCGGCTGGGCGATCTGCTGCTGCTGCGGAGCCGGCGCGCGGGTCTCTCTTTCGCGCTGAGGCTGCTGCTGCTGACGCTGCGGCTTGGCCTGCTCCTGCCTCTGCTGCTGCGGTTCGGCGCGTGGCTCCGGGGCGGCCTGCCGCGGAGCCTCCTGGCGCGGCCGCGGATTTGCGGCCGGGCGCTGCGGAGCGGGCGCTGCCTGCTTCAGCTCTTCCTGACGGGACTGCGGTGCCGCGTTCGGCTTCTGCTGATCCGGAGCCGCCTGCCTGGGCTCGTCCCGATTCGGTTGGTTCGGGATCTGTGCTGGCTGCCGCTGCTCGTCGCGCTTCGCGGGTGAGGGGTCGGGCGAGGCGAGTGCCGGCTTCGGCGGAGCGGGCGCCGCTTCCCGCGGCTGATTGGCGGCCGGCTTTCCGGGCTGCTGCTTGCCAGGCTCCTGGCGGTTCAGTTCCTGCTTGGCCGGGCTGGGCTCGGTCTTGTCCGTCTCCTTGAGCGTCGGCGGCGCGGCACCCTGGCGGGGGCGAAGTTGCGGCGCGGCCGGCTTCGCGGTCTTGGCGTCCGGGGTTTCGGCGGTGGCTTTGGTATCGGTGTCCGCCTTGGTTTCGGTCCGGGCGATCTTCGGGCCCGGCGCGCCGGCCTTCTTTTCGGTCTCGGCCCTCTTGGGGCGGGCCAAGGTTTCCATGTCGGCTACCGCTGTCTTGGCGACGGCGACGTCGCCCGCCTTGGCCTTGGCATCAGCCGCGGCCTTGGCGTTCGCCGAGTCCGGCCTGGCGGCCGCCTTGGCGTCGGCCGCGGCTGTAACGGAAGCCGTTGGAGCTGGTGGCGCGGAAACCGGAGCCACCGCGGCCTTCGCGATGCGGTCGGCGGGGACGTTCAGCACCGCGCGCTGTACCGGCTGCGACCGCACGAAGGCCTGCGATGGCACGACGGTCGCGAAGCGCTGGTTGGCCAGCACGGAGTTCTGACCCGCGATGAACGCCTCGCGGCGCTGCGCGCGCTCCCAGCGTTCCTCGAGTTCGCGTTCCTGGATGCGCGCCGCTCGGTTGATGCGCTGGTAGTAGTCGCGGTTGGTGGAGTAGGGCGGGACATAGACTTCGCGGGGTCCCAGCGGGAACCAGCCAACCGGGCCGGTATTGCGGCCCTGGTTGCCGAGCTGGGCTGCGAGTTCGAGACCGCCCACGAAGGCGACCAGTGCCGGTGCGTAGAACGGGCGTTCCTCGCGCTGCGGCGGAACCCAGACCCAGCGATTGTTGCTGTTGGCCCAGCGTCCGTAATGATAGGGCGCGAAGCCCCACGGCTGCTCGTCGATCCAGGTCCATCCCCACGGCTTCACATAGGACCAGTGGCCGGTGCGATAGGGTGCCCAACCCGCCGGCGTCGATCGCGGCACCCAGACCTGGCCGTAGCTGCCGTCGTTGATCCAATTGCCATAGGCGTTCAGGTCCTCGTAGCCGGTCATGCCGGCCGGCAGATACTGCGGCTGCTGGTCGTACACGACCTGCCGGTCGCGGGCGGCCCACGACGCCGCCGGCGCCGGCGGCGTGGCGCGCACGGTCTTGAGCTGCATCGAAGAGCCGTCGCCGTAGACTTCGCCGACTTCACCGGGCCGCACGGCCAGCGTCTGGCCGTTGAGGCCCTGGATCTGCGCCGCGCCGGCGCGGACCCCGAGGCGCGTCGGGTCCTGCTGCGAGCCGGCTTCGATATAATAATCCCCTTGCTGCTGAAGTGCGATGGTGCCGCGCGGAGTTACGATTTCGTAGGGCTGGGACCTATCCATCTGGGTGGTCTTCACGTCCAGCCGTCCCTGAGCCAGCTGGAGGCGAACTTGGCTGTCGTCGATCCGGGCCATGTCGAGTTCGGTAGCGCCCTCCATGCGGATCCGGGTGCCGGCAAGCGATACTTCGCTGCGGGCGTTTGGTTCCGTCCAAAGCGCGTCGCCCGATGTCAGGGGCGTGTTGACGACCGCCCTTCGCCAACCGTTCTCCTCGTCGTCGTGGAAGGAGACGGTGCCGTCGATGAATGCGAGGCGGCCGACGCGGCCGGGGGGATCGTTCTGCGTCTGCGCCATGACACTGCCGGCGATCAATGAAGCTCCGACGACGCCGGCCAGAAACGTCATCGTCGCACGGCCAAACACTTCGCCCATCACGGACCTCCTGCTAGGCTAGGTCCCGAGAACGCCCACTCGTCATGGCGGTTGCGCCCACCACGAGAGTCAAAGGGAGATGAAAATGAGCGTCGCCGACCCGCACCGCGTCGTCCTGACCGGTGAGAATCCGTTCCTTCGTCTCAGCGAGAAGGACGGCGATCCCAATTCCACCGACGCCAGCTACTGGCGGATCCTGTTCTGCCCCGCCGGTCCGGGGCATGTCCTCTATCTCAAGAGCGAGCTGACGCACGGCCACTGGCGGATCTATTCCGACAACATCGCCATGGCCCGCTGGCTGCAGCAGACCGTGCAGGGGATGCTCAATCCCGAGCTGAAGGACCTGTCGATCCCCGTGATCGATGCCGATTTCAGCAAGGCCGGCGACCCGCGCTATTTCTGGACCGAATACGTGTCCGCCGCCGACGCCGAGATCGCTCTCACCTGGCACGATATCGGCGATCCGCTGCTGATCCACACCGAACCCAACAAGGAGCCGAACCCGCGGCCCTACGGCGTCTGCACCGTGCTGGTCCCGGCGTTGTCCGGCCGGCTGACGCTGAACGGCCAGCAGGCCCGCGGCAAGCCGTGGCCCCGCGAACGCGAAGGCCGCCCCTTCAGCACCTCCGCGCTCGCCTTCTCGGAAAGCTGGACCGAGCCGCGCTGACGATCCGTGCCAGGGCCTACGGCGCGAAGCCGTAGGCCTTGGCGAGTTCGGTGTAGCTGTCGCGGCGGACCTGCTCGTCGTGGGTCCAGGTGACGACGGCCATCTCGTCGACGCCGACGCGATCCTTCAGCTCGGTGATGCGGGCCGCGACCTCGGGGCCGGTGCCGACGAACGAATCCTTGCGGAACTGTTCCATCTTCGCGGCTTCGTAGGCGCTGAGCGGCGCCTGGGCGGCCTCGTCCGGCGGCAGCAGCGGACCCAGGATGTTCTTGTCGCGGTTGATACGGCTCAGCGCCCGCGACGTGAAATGGTACTGCGCCTTCTCCATCGACTCCGCGGCGAGCGCCCAGACGCAGAGGGCGGAGTGCGGCTCGGGATGCCGCGCGCTGGGGCGATAGTTCTTCTTGTAGAGCTGGATGGCACGCTCGCCGCCGGCGCCGTCGCTGAAGAACCAAGCGTAGCAATAGGGCAGGCCGAACAGCGCCGCGACCTGAGCGCCGTAGTCGGAACTGCCCAGTATCCAGACCTCGGGCGCGGTCGGGCTCTGCGGAAAGGCCTTTACCGTCGCGAAGGGATGGCGCTCGATCAGCGGCTCGTTGTTGACCCAGGCAATCAGGTCGCGCACGTCGGCGGGGAAATGCTCGGGCCGCTCGTTGGCGGCGGGATTGAGCGCGAAGGCAGTGCGTCCATCCGAGCCGGGCGCCCGGCCGAGGCCCATGTCGATGCGGCCCGGCGCCAGCGCCTCGAGCACGCGGAAGACCTCGGCCACCTTGAACGGCGAATAGTGCGGCAGCATGATTCCGGCGCTGCCGATGCGGATGCGCTCGGTCGTGGCCGCGATCGCTGCCATCACGATCTCGGGCGCGGTCCCGACGATCGTCGGATGGTTGTGATGCTCCGACACCCAGAAGCGCTCGTAGCCCAGCGCCTCGCAGTGCCTGGCGAGCGACACGGTGTTGCGGATCGACTGGTCCTGCGGCCGGCCCGAGACGGCGATCGACTGGTCGAGGACGGAAAGGCGGAAGGGACGCGACATCGGCTTGAAATGGGCCCTGTGGTCTATTCCGGCAAGGTCGCGATCATGTAGAGCGTCTGCAGTTGCTGCGTCGGCCGCGCGTTCTTGCCGAACACGTCGCCGAAGATCGTGGCGATCTGGCCCGACCGGTAGATGCGGCTCAGCGCCCGGTCGACGGCCAAGCGGAACGGGCCTTCGCCGAGCTTCATCGCGAGCGCGAAGGGCTCGAGGCTGAGGTAGGTATTTGCCAGCAGGATGCGCGCGGCGTCCTTGTGATCCTTGATCATCGCGGTGAGCATCGCGCCGCCGGCGAAGTAGGCGGCGATCTCGCCCTTCTCCAGCGCCGTCATCGCCACCGTGAAGTCGGTGAACGGCACCACGGTGGCGTTGACGTGAATGGAGGCGAGCGCCTTGCGCAACTCCTGCTCGGTCAGGGTGCCCGCGACCGCGCCCACCTTCCTGCCGGCGAACTCCTGCATGTCGCGCGGCCCGTCGTTGCGGATGGCGAAGGTGGTTCCGTCGACGAAGGTGGTGATGGAGAAATCGACCACGGCGCGGCGATCGAGCGTCTCGGTGAGCGAATCGCACAGAAGGTCAATCTTGCCCTGCTTGATCATGTCGAGGCGGTTCTCGGTGGTGACCGGCACGAACTCGAGCTTGAGACCGGGCAGCTTGAGCTGCCGGGCGATGTCCGAGGCAACGGCCTCGCAGAGCTGGACCATAAAGCCGGCGGGCTGACCGTTGGCACCCTTGTAGGCGAAGGGATGGGCGTTCTCGCGGAAGCCGCCGCGGATCACGCCGTTCTTGGCGACGTCGTCCAGGGTGCCAGCCCAGGCGTTGCCGGCGGCAAGGAAAGCCAGGGTCAACGCAAACCCGCTCAGGAATCGCTTCATCTCGTCCCTCTCCGAATGACGGCGAACAATCCGACATTCGGCCCGTTGTCGCTACCGGAATTCCGGAGACGTCATGGCCCGTTCCAGCCCCGTATCGAGGGGCGGTCGTTCCGCTTGTGGCGCGACGCCCTGCGGGCCAAACTCCGGCCCGTTTTTCTGGACCCGGAGGACTGCCAATGTCGACCGCCACCGCCGAACTGAAGACCCAGGCCCAGCCGGCCAATACCTACAAGCCCAAGGGTATGCTGATCGGCGGCAAGTGGGTCGAGAGCGCGTCCGGCGCCCGCATCACGATCGAGAACCCAGGTAAGCGCACGGCCGTCGCCGAAGTGCCGCGCGCCGCGGAAGCCGACGTCAACGCCGCCGTCGAGGCGGCCGAGAAGGCCTTTCCGGCCTGGAAGAACGTGGTGCCGCGCGAGCGCGGCAAGATCCTGCTCAAGATCGCCGAGGTGCTCGAGGCGCGAGCCGAGGAGATGGCGCGCACCATCGCGCTGGAAACGGGCAACGCGCTGCGCACCCAGGCGCGCGGCGAGGCCAAGCTGGCGGCCGACATCTTCCGTTATTTCGGCGGCCTCGGTTCGGAACTCAAGGGCGAGACCGTGCCGCTGGGCGAGCATGTGCTCTCCTATACGCGGCGTGAGCCGATCGGCATCGTCGGCGCCATCATTCCGTGGAACGCCCCGGTCATGCTGGGCGCGCTCAAGATCGCGCCCGCGCTCTGCGCCGGCAACGTGCTGGTGATGAAGGCGGCCGAGGACGCGCCGATGGGCGTGCTGCTGATGGCCGACATCTGCCAGGAGTTCCTGCCGCCCGGCGTGCTGAACGTGCTGACCGGCTACGGCCAGGAGTGCGGCGGCCCGCTGGCCAATCATCCGAAGATCCGCAAGCTCTCCTTCACCGGCTCGACCGAGGTCGGCAAGGTGATCATGCGCGCCGCGGCCGAACGGATCGTGCCGGTCTCGCTCGAACTGGGCGGCAAGAGCCCGTCGATCGTCTATCCCGACGCCGACGAGGATTGGGCGGTCGACGGCATCATCAATGCGATGCGCTTCACCCGCCAGAGCCAGAGCTGCACGGCCGGCTCGCGCATGTTCCTGCACGAGGACATCTTCGACAGCTTCCTCAAGAAGCTCGAGAAGAAGACGACGGCGCTCAAGATCGGCGATCCGCTCGACGAGGCGAGTGACATCGGCACCATCATCAACAACAAGCAGTACACCAAGGTCTGCAAGTATGTTGAGGACGGGCTCGCCCGCGCCGACGCCAAGCTGGTGTTCGGCGGCCTGCCGCCCAAGACCGGCCCGCTGAGCGAAGGCTATTTCACCATGCCGACCGTATTCGCCGACCGCTCCAACGACTGGCGCCTCGCCCGCGAAGAGATCTTCGGGCCGGTGCTGGTCGCCATCCGCTGGAGCGACGAGGCCGAAGCGATCCGCATGGCCAACGACAGCCACTACGGTCTGGCTGCTTATGTCTGGACGCACGACATCGGCAAGGGCCTGCGGGCCGCGCACGCCATCGAATCGGGCTGGGTACAGGTCAACCAGGGCGGCGGCCAGACCCCGGGCATGTCCTATGGCGGCTACAAGCAGAGTGGTCTCGGCCGTGAGTTCTCGCTGGAGGGCATGCTCGACAGCTTCACGCAGCGCAAGAGCGTGACGGTCAACCTCGCGGTCTAGTGGTTTGAGGAAAGGTCCCTCGCTAAAGCTCGGGATGACAATTTTGTTGTGATTGGCGCAGTGCGCCGACTACTCCAACGATGTCATCCCGAGCGCAGCGAGGGACCTTTCTCTTACGTCGGCACTCTCAAATGATGCTCGGTCGCGCCCTGATAGGCGTGACCGATCCGGTAGAGCATCGCCTCGTCGAACGGTCGGCCGACGAGTTGCATCCCGATCGGAGCGCCATTCACGTCGAAGCCGCAGGGCACCGATAGCGCCGGAACGCCCAGCGTGTTGAACGGCCGGGTGAGGCCGGTAAAGCCCGCCACCATCTTGAGGACGGCCGGCCCGCCCTTGGTCTCGGTGTCGGTTTCCTCGATCGTTGGAAGAGGAAACGGAATCGCCGGCAGCAGCACGGCATCGACGCCCTGCATGGCCGTCGACAGGAACTCCTTCACGAAGTGGGCGCGCAGGCGAAGCGCATCGATGTACTGCGTCGCCGGGATGAAGAAGCCGGCCTCCATGCGCGTGCGCACCTGGTTGGCGTAGAGCTCGGGCGTCTTCTCCATCCACGGACGGTGCATGGCGGCAGCCTCGCATTTAACAATGACTTCGGCGGCGCGATAGAGCGCGGTGAAGTCTGGCAGGGTGACGGTCGAGACCTTGGCGCCGAGGCGGCCCAGTGTGTCGGCAGCCGCCTGCACCGCCGCGCCGATCCCTGCGTCGAGCGGCGCCAGACCATCCTTCGGCAGGGCGAGGCCGATGCGCAGTCCGGCGACGCCGCCGTCGAGCAGCGCCTCGTAGTCGGGGACCGGCTTCTCGCTGGTGGTGGAATCGTCCGGGTCGTGGCCGGCGATCACCGACAGCATGCGGGCATTGTCGCGCACGGTGCGGGTCAGCGGCCCGACATGGTCGAGACTCCACGAGCGCGCGACCGCGCCGGCGCGGCTCACGCGGCCGTAGGTCGCCTTCATGCCGACGACGCCACACGCCGCGGCGGGCAGGCGGATCGAACCGCCGGTGTCGGAGCCCAGCGCGCCATAGACCATGCGCGCCGCCACAGAGGCACCGGAGCCGCTGGAGCTTCCGCCGGTCACGCGGCTCCGATCCCAGGGGTTGCGGCAGTGCCCATGATGGACGTTGTGGCCGGTCGGGCCGGCCGCGAACTCCGCCATGTTGAGGAAGCCCAGCTCGACCACGCCCGCGGCATCGAGCCTGCCCAGCACCGTCGCCGTCACCGGCGCGATCCAGTCGCGCCGGATCGCACTGCCACCGGTCGAAACCTCCCCCTTGCGATAGTACATGTCCTTGTGCGCCATCGGCACGCCATGCAGCGGCCCGCGTCGCTTGCCGGCGGCAAGCTCGGCATCCATCGCCTTTGCCTGCTCCAGTGCCCTCTCCCTGTAGACGCGCAGGAAGGCGTTGGTCCGTGGTTGCCAGGCCTCGATGCGCGCGAGGCAGGCTTCGGTCGCTGCCACGGATGTCGTGCGCCCCGCGGCGATCGCATCGGCAATCGCGGTGAGATCGTCCAGGGCGAGATCTTCGTTCCTCACGAGCGGGACTCCCGGGCCATGATCCCGGCAAAGGCCGCCGGATCGTCATCGAAGCCGAGCCGCTGGGCGGCCGCCTTGCGCACGGCGTCGTTCAGGATCTCGACCTCGGCCGCCAGCTCGGCCAGTCGCTTGTCGTCGTACTCGAGGCCCTGAAGGCCGGCGGCGATGCCGGCGGCTGTCTTCGTCTTCTCGTCCATGGCCTGCTCCTCAGAACTTCAATCGCCGCGCCTCCATGCGCGCGCGATCCTCGGGCGGGAACGTCATGATCTTGCGGATCTTCTGGTCGAACTTCATGCCCACGGCCTCGGCGCAAGCAGCAAGCGTGCCGCTCTCCGCCTCGAACAGGAAATGCGTGAAGGTGATCGTCTTGTCCGTGAAGGCGGCGAGTCCGCTCATGACCACGGCGAGGTCGCCCGCCTGCAATGGACGACGATACTGGTTCAGCATCTCGACCACGACCGATCCTTCCTGCCGCTCCTGCATCGCGGCGCGGTCGAAGCCCAGATGGTTCCACAGGACCGGTGCGCCGTCGGAGTAGCGACCGAAATGATGACGCGGCAGGAAGTCGCCGCGCTCGTCGCACTCGTCGGGGGTGATCTGCGTTCGGCCGACTTCGATCAGGCCGACCGATGCCGCATGGGAAAGACGCAGGTCGGGGAGGGAAAACTTCCCGACGCTGCGCGGGCGGGCCGTGTCGGGCAGGGCGACGCGGGCCGCTTCCGCCCGGGCGCGAAAGTCCGCGGGCCACGGCCCCTCGCAGACGATGCGGCGGCGGACGGTGGCGGCGATCTCTCCCTTCGCCGGGTTGCGCACCTCGTGGTAGGCGACGATCTCGCGTTCGCCGACCTCGACCGGCGCGGAGTGGACCTCGACCGGTTCGACCACGCGGAACTCGCGCAGGTAGCGGACGTGATCGTCGGCTGCCCGCGTGACGACGCCGGCGGCGCGTTGGGCGCGAGGGCCGAAGCCCAGGATTGCCAGCAGGTTGGCCGACGCCTCATGGGCGAACTCGGTGTAGAATTGGACATTGAGATGGTCGTTCTCGTCGCACTGCCAGGTGTTAACGGCGGTGCTGAAAGTCGGGATCAGGCGGGGACTCGACACGCTAAACGCTCTCTGCAATCTGTGGATGACTGCCTCTGATGACCCAAAAAGCCCCAAAAATCGACATTTTCCGTGGATTCCGGGCTTGCGGGGGATGGATTCGTGGATAACCTTGGCGCCGTCAACGGTGCCCTGGGGCGTCAGGAACGTTGGCAAACCAAAAATGTAAGGGACCCCTCAACCATGGCTACCAAACCCACCACTGTTCCCACCATTCCGCTTTCCAAGGTCGCCGCCGAGCTGGCCGAAAAGACGGGCATGACCAAGAAGGATGCGACCGGCACCCTCGACGAGTTCATCGGCCTGGTCGTCCGCCACCTGAAGAAGGGCAACAAGGTCCGCATCACGGGCCTCGGCATCCTGCAGGTTCGCGCCCGTCCGGCGCGCATGGGCCGCAATCCGGCCACCGGCGAAGCGATCAAGATCAAGGCGTCCAAGAAGGTCACCTTCCGCGTCGCCAAGGATCTGAAGGACGCGATCTAGTTTCGTTCCCGACGAGCAAAGATTGGGCGGGTTCCGGCGCAAGCCGGGCCCGCCCTTCTTTTTGTCCCGCGCCAGCCGGGCGGCCGTCCCCGCACAGCGACATCTTTGCAGTCCTTTGAGCGGGCCTGCCGACGGTTTGCTCTGATATGGTCCAAGCGCGACGCAGACCGGCATGAACACCTTCGTCATCCTGAAGATCCTCGCCACACTGATGCTGCCGCCGGCCTCGCTGGCGATCGGCGTCGTGCTGTGGCTGTTGCTGCGTCTCGTGGGGTGGCGCCGGGTCGCCGCCGTACCGCTCGGTCTCGCACTCCTCCAGACTCTCGTCCTGTCCTTTCCGCCGGCGGCGGGGCTGTTCACCCGCCAGCTCGAGGAGACGGCCCGCAAGCTCGTCGCCGGCAATCAGCCGTGCTGCTACGATGCCATCGTCGTGCTGGGCGGCGGCATCGCGCCCGCCGCCCCGCCCTATACGACGGAGCCCGAACTGACCGACGCGTCCGACCGCATCTGGCAGGCGGCCCGCATGTTCAGGGCGGGCGCCGCGCCGAAGATCATCGTGAGCGGCGGGTCGTTCGTCGAACAGCAGGGTGGGCCGGCAACGACCGAGGCCGAAGCGATGCGGCGCTTCCTGCTCGATCTCGGCGTTCCCGGAGATGCGATCGTCTCGGAGGGCAAGGCGTTGAACACGATCGACAACATCCGCAACGTAAGGGAACTCGTGAAGGGAGGAAGGGTGGCGATCGTCACGTCGGCCTTCCATGTGCCGCGGGCCGCCAGGCTCGCCCGGCAGGGCGGCCTCGACTTCGCGATCTTCGGCGTCGACTGGAGCGTCCCCAGCGACGCGGTCGCGTGGTGGGATGCCTGGCTGCCTTCGGCCAGCGCTCTCGGTGAATCGAACACGGCGATCAAGGAGCTGGTGGCGCTCAACTTCGACCGCCGGGGAGACGCACTCGCGCCATGACCGCCTATCGTCTCCACCGTCGCGCCGCGCTCGGCCTCGCTGCCGTGCCGCTCCTGCTGCCTCTGACGCGCCCGGCCCGTGCGCAGGCGCTGGACAGGCTCGTCTTCCAGACCGACTGGCGCGCCCAGGCCGAACATGGCGGCTACTACCAGGCGGTCGCCGCCGGCCTCTATCGCAAGGCCGGCATCGAGTGCGAGATTCGCCAGGGCGGCCCGAGTCTCAATATCGGCCAGCTGCTGCTCACGGGCCGCGTCGACATGATCATGTCGAACAGCTTCGAGGCCTTCACCTATGTGCGCGAAGGCGCGCCCTTCTTCACCATCGCCTCGATCTTTCAGAAGGATCCGCAGGTCCTGATCGGCCATCCGGACACCGGCTTCGACGCCTTCGAGGACCTGAAGGGTCGCACCCTGCTGATCGGCAGCGGCGGGCGCGTCACCTACTGGCCGTATCTTCGCAAGAAATTCGGGCTGCGCGACCAGCAGCTCAGGCCCTACACGTTCAACATGGCGCCCTATCTCGCCGACAAGAACGTGGTGCAACAAGGCTTCCTTTCGTCGGAGCCCTATTCGATCTCGAAGGTGATCGGCCGTATGCCGCCGTTCCTGCTGCTCGCCGATGCGGGCTTCAGCGCGTACCAGACCACCATTGCGATCTCGCGCAAGCTGGCCGGCGAAAGGCGCGACCTCATCCAGCGTTTCGTGGACGCGACGCTCGAAGGCTGGGCCCAGTATCTCAGGGGCGGGCCTGAGATCGAGGCCGCAAACGCGCTGATCAAGAAGGCCAATCCGGAACAGACGGATGATCGTATCGAGTATGCGATCAAGGTGTTGAACGAGCGCGGAATCGTGATGTCGGGGGATGCATTGCAGGGCGGAATCGGTGCCATGACCGAGGCGCGCTGGCAGGGATTCTATCGGTCGATGGTCGATGTCGACGTGCTGCCGAAAGGGCTGGACGTTGCCCAGGCCTACACGCTCGACTTCGTGAACAAGGGTATTGGAAAGCCGACATAGTCGGATCAGGAGGAGCTGCCATGTATCAGGTCAACGAAGAACATCAGATGCTGCGCGATCTCGTGAAGAAGTTCGTGCGCAACGAACTGATGCCGCTCGAGAAGAACGTGCTCGACCGGTTCGCATCGGGCCAGCCGGCCTCGCTGTCCGATGACGAGAACGCCAGGCTGTTCAAGCAGTGCAAGGATCTCGGTCTCTGGGCGCTCGACGTGCCAGAGGAAGTCGGCGGCGCCAACCTGCCCTCCGTTGCCCTGGTCGGCGTCAACGAGGAACTCGGCTACACCTGCGTGCCCTTCACCTTCCCGCCCGACTCGCCCAACCTGCACATGCTGCTGGCGACCGCAAATCCGGAGCAGCGCAAGAAGTACCTGGAACCCTATGCCGCCGGCGAGACCAGCTCGGCGATCGCCATCTCCGAGCCCGGCGCGGGTGGTGACCCGGCCGGCATGAAGACCCGGGCGGTCAAGGACGGCAACGACTGGGTGATCAACGGCCGCAAGATCTGGATCAGCCGCATCGCCAAGGCCGACTTCACCATCGCCATGGCCGTGACCGATCCCAATCTCGGCGCCCGCGGCGGCATCACCGCCTTCCTGATCGACAAGGGCACGCCTGGCCTCGTCGTGGCGCGCGCCATCCCGATGCTGGCCGGCCAGCGCACCTACGAGGTCGTGTTCGAGGATTGCCGTGTGCCCGAGTCGCAGGTTCTGGGCCGTATCGGCGCGGGCTTCGCGCCCATGCAGCTCCGCCTGACGGTGCGCCGCCTGCAGATGGGCTCATGGTGCATCGGCATGGCGCAGCGCGCGCTCGACATGCTGGTCGAGCATGCCAGCCAGCGGGTCACCTTCGGCGAGAAGCTTTCCGACCGCCAGGCCGTCCAGTGGTGGGTGGCCGATGCGGCGATGAAGCTGCATGCCTGCCGGCTGATGGTGATGGACGCGGCCGTGAAGCAGGACGAGGGCCGCGACGTCCGCATGGAGGCCTCGATGATCAAGGTCTATGCGACCGAGATGGCGAGCGAGGTGATCGACCATGCACAGCAGGCCTTCGGCGCCATGGGCGTGACGCAGGAGCTGCCGCTGTCGATCATGGCGCAGAAGGTCCGCACCATGCGGGTCTACGAGGGCCCTTCGGAAGTCCATCGCATGGTGATCGCGCGCCGCATCTTCGGCGGCCGTTGACAGGTGGCGGCGGGCAGGCGGATCATTTCCGCCTGCCAACGATCGAGGGAGCCGCCGCATGACCTATACACTCGATACGTTCGTGAAGGACGCCCAGGCCGCACTCAGGAACAACGAGGGGCCCGCCGGCCGCGAGCAGGTTCGCGTGCTGCTGGAGAGGCTGCTGGCCAACCCGTCCTTCGTCGACGAGGCGGTTGGACCGGCCGCACCTCTCGGCACCCGTAAGCTGTACGAAGACAAGGAGCTCGGCTTCGTCGTGCTGGCACACTGCAATCCCAAGCCGCACAAGAGCCCGCCGCACGATCACGGCGCCTCGTGGGCAGTCTACGGCCAGGCCGTGAAGTACACCGACATGAGCGAGTACGAACGCGTCGACGGCGGCACGGATGCGGGTGACGCGAAGCTGGAGAAGGTGAAGACCTACCGCCTCGAGCCGGGTCGTGCGGGCGTCTATGACGTCGGCGCGATCCACGCCATTGACTATCCCGATGGCAGCCGCTTCGTGCGCGTCACGGGGCGCGATCTCGACTACGTACGCCGCCTCAAGTTCGACATGGCGGCCGGCAAGGCGATCACCATCGAAAGCGCGACGGCCGGCGCCAACTAGCCCTCGGCGCGTCCGCGCCGGCGTGGACGGTTCGCATCGCCCCAGGCCTCCATCGCATCGAGGATGGGGCCGAGGCTCCAGCCCTTCTTCGTGAACGAATACTCGACGTGCGGCGGGACGGTGTCGTGGACCTTACGCGCCACGATCCCGTCCTGCTCCAGCGCGCGCAACTGCAAGGTCAACATGCGTTGCGTGATGCCCGGAACCAGACGGCGCAGCTCGTTGAACCGACGGGGCTGATCCTTCAGGTGGTACAGGATCGTCGATTTCCAGCGTCCGCCGATAACCTCGACCGTCGCCGTCACCGGACACCAGGGCGCCTTCGTTTCGGCCATCGCGCATGCCTCCAAACCCATGTCTGATACCTAGTATAAAAAATGTGCGTACTTATGGAAAGTGTACTGGAATGCTAGGGCGGCCTGACAACTATGGAGGTCGCAATGTTCGTCATCATGGGAGCCACCGGCAAGGTCGGTGGTGCAGCGCTGGAGGCCCTGAAGCGGCGCGGTGTCGCCTTGCGCGCGGTCGCGCGCGATCCGGCGCGCGCGCAGGGGCTCGGCGTTGAGATCGTCCGCGGCGACGCGGCGGATTCGGAGAGCCTCGTTGCGGCATTCTCGGGTGCGCAGGCTGCCTTCGTGATGCTGGTCCCGCCGTACCAGGCGCGGGACGTGGTGGCCGAATCGCGCGTCATGGCGCGGTCGGTCGCCGACGCCGTGCGTGCGGTCCGGGTGCCGCACGTCGTGGCGCTGTCTTCAGTCGGCGCGCATCTCAGCGAAGGCAACGGCATCGTTCAGGTTCTGCACGACTTCGAGGCGGCCCTCGCGGACGCCGCACCCTCGCTCGTGTTTCTGCGTCCGGGTGAATTCCTCGAGAACTGGGCGGGTGTGCTGCCCGTGGCCCGCGACGCGGGCGTGCTGCCCTCGGGCAAGCTCGACCTCGACGTACGTCACGAGGCCGTGTCGGCGCTGGACGTCGGCCGCGTCGCGGCGGAGCTGCTGTTCGATCCGCGACCGGGGACGCGCATCGTCGATCTCGCGGGGCCGGAGCCCCGTTCGGCGCGCGATGCGGCGGCGATCCTGTCGGGTCTGCTGGGCAAACCGGTGACGGCGGTGCCGTCGTCCCGCCAGCAGTCGGTGGCGGCGCTGGTGGCGGCGGGCCTCGGCGCCGACTATGCGGAAAAGCTCGCGGATCTCGACGAGGCGATCAATGCCGGACGTCTGGACTTTCCCGCGGGCGGCGAGATGCGGCGGGGCACGGTGACGCTCGATGCCGTGCTGCAGCGTATGGTGGGAGGTGGCTGATGCTCGACGAGACGGTCTTCTACGCGACCTTCGCCGGCGCCGTCGGCAGCGGGCTGGTCGCCGGCATCTTCTATGCCTTCTCCTCGTTCGTGATGGGAGCACTCGGACGCCTGCCGGCCGCACACGGCATAGGGGCCATGCAGGCGATCAACGTGGTCGTCATCAACCGGAGCTTCATGCTGGCCTTCTTCGGCACGGCAGTCATCTGCTGCGGGCTGCTGGTCGCGGCGTTCCTGCGGTGGAACGACGGCAGCGGCAAGCTGCTCCTGCTCGGCAGCTTGCTCTATCTCGTCGGCACGATCGGCGTGACGATGGTCTTCAACGTGCCGCTCAACAATGCGCTGGCGGCGGCCAAGCCGGAGACGGCGGATGCCGCGTCCCTCTGGGCGCACTATCTCGAACGCTGGACGATGTGGAATACCGTGCGGACGGCTGCGTCGGCCGCCTGCATGATCCTGCTCGTCGTCGCGCTTCCCTAGGAAAGCCGCGCAGCCGCGGCCTGGTTGGCTTCGTCCCGCTTCTGCAGCATGGCGTGGATGCGCTCCTTCAGCCGCGTCACGCGCTCCGGCCCGGCCTTCTCGGGGCTGCCCGAATCGAAGGGCGGCTTGGGATCGTATTCCAGCGTGAGCTGGATCGACTTGGCGACTTCCTCGCCGGCCAGCTCGGCTGCGAGGGTGAGGCCGAAATCGATGCCGGCGGTGACGCCGCCACCGGATATGCGGTTGCGGTCCCGGACGACCCGGTCGGCGACCGGGATCGCGCCGAAGGCCGGCAGGAACTCGCGCGAGGTCCAGTGGCAGGCGGACTTGTAGCCCTTCAGGAGGCCGGCGGCGCCCAGCACCAGCGAACCGGTGCAGACCGACGTGACGTAGCGCGCTCCTTCGGCCTGCTTGCGCAGGAAGGCGAGCGTCTCCTCGTCGGTCATCAGTGCAACCTGCCCGCCGCCGCCCGGCACGCAGATCACGTCGAGCTGCGGGCAGTCGGCGAAGGTGGTCGTCGGCACGATCGAGAAGCCGGCGTCGGTCCGAACGGGATCGAGCGTCTTCCAGATCATGTGAAGCTTCGCGTTGGGTACGCGGCACAGGACCTGCGCGGGGCCGGTCGCGTCGAGCTGCGTGACGTCGGGAAAGAGCAGGATGCCGATGTGGACCGTGTCTGCCATGGGGGTACCCTTCACGATGAGAACAGTGTGTGTATAGGCGTGTCGGCCGTTGGCAGAAAGGACAAAAGTGTTCTAATTTCTGCCAATGCCCAAGCCGCACCGGATCGCCATCCTGGCCTACGAAGGCTGCCAGCTGCTCGATGTCACTGGGCCCGCCGCCGTGTTCGGGGCGGCCAACGAGGGACGCGAGCGGCCCGCCTATGAGGTGGAGATCGTCTCGCCCGACGGTGGTCCCGTCACGTCGAACTGCGGCGTCGCCCTGATGAGCTGCCGCCTGGGCAAGCGCTACGACACCCTGCTTGTTGCCGGCGGATCGCGCGGGCTCAAGGCGGTGGTGGCGCGCGAGGACGTGCGGCGCTGGCTAATGAAGGTGACGCCCCGCACGAGGCGGTTCGGGTCGGTGTGCACCGGCGCCTTCGTGCTGGCCGCCGCCGGACTGCTCGACGGCAAGCGGGTGGCCACGCACTGGGCGAGCTGCCGGCGGCTGGCCGAGAAGTTTCCCGCGCTGACAGTCGATGCCGACGCTCTCTATGTCGTCGACGGCAAGGTCTGGACCTCGGCCGGTGTGACGACCGGCATCGACATGGCGTTGGCGCTGGTCGAGGCGGATCTCGGCGCGGCGACGGCCAACCTCATCGCGCGGCACTTCGTGCTCTATGCTCGCCGGCCCGGCTACCAATCGCAGTTCAGTCCGCTGTTGCAGGTGCAGACCGAGGCCGACGCGCCCTTCGCCCGGCTGATCGAGTGGATGCAGGCCCATCTCGACGAGTCGCTCGACGTGCCGGCGCTGGCGGCCCGTGCGGGCCTGTCGGAGCGCAGTTTCTACCGCAAGTTCGTCGAGGCGACCGGCAAGACGCCCGCACACTTCGTCGAGGGGTTGCGGCTCGACGCGGCGCGCACCCTTCTGGCCAAGGGCATGCCGCTGAAGGCGATTGCGGGCCGTGTGGGGTTGCGCTCTTCGGCGCGACTCGGTCAGGCCTTCGAGCGCCGCTTCGGCATGGCCCCGTCGCTGTTCCGCGAGATGCACGCCGCGTCAGTGACGTAGGCGCAGGCTGCTCAGGATCAGCGCGGTCAGGGCGAAGCCGGCGCCCAGCCAGATCGCGGCCCGCGCCGCATCGGCCGCACCGCCACCCGAGAAGTCGAACAGGCCGAAGACCAACGCCACCAGGGCGGCGCCCATCGTCTGCCCGAGCGTGCGGGCGGTCGCGATGATGCCGCCGGCGCTGCCGCTGCGGTCGCGCGGCACGGCGTTCATCATCAGCCTGTTGTTGGGCGAGGCGAAGATACCGAACCCCGCGCCGCACAGGACCAGGCGCCACACGATGTCGAAGGCGGACGGATCCGGCGGCAGCAGCGCCGTCAGGATCATGCCGGAGGCCATGCAGGTGAGGCCGATCGTGCCCAGTGCGCCGGCATGATGCCGGTCGGCCAGCCGGCCGGCGATCGGGGCGACGCCGGCCAGGGCGAGCGGCCATGCCGTGAGCAGCAGGCCGGTCGCGGTGGCGTCGCGTCCCAGCACCGTATGGAAGAAGAAGGGCAGGCTGACGAAGGCCAGGCCCTGCGCCGTGAAGGTGCAGGTGGAAGCCGACACCGACAGCGAGAAGATCGGCCGGGCAAACATGTCGATCGGCATCATCGGGTCGGCGAGCGTGCGCTGCCGACGCACGAAAAGGGTGCCGAACAGGGCCGCGCCGACCAGTTCCGCCACGATCACCGGCACGGGATGGCCATGGCCGACCCCGTCGATGCCGAAGATGAGCAGACCGAAGGTGCCGCCAGACAGCACCGCCGAAAGCACGTCGAACGGCCGCTTGGCATGGGTGGTCACCGGCAGGAAGCGGCCGGCCAGCAGGAAGGACAGGATGCCGAGCGGGACATAGACGGCGAACAGGATCGGCCAGCTCGTGATGGCGAGCAGCGCGGCGCCGAGACTGGGGCCCGCGGCCAGCGAGGTCGCCACGACGGTGGTGTTGAAGCCGAGGCCGCGGCCGAGCGCGGCGCGCGGATAGATCGAGCGGACCAGGGCGGGCTGGATGGCCATGATGGCCGCGCCGCCCAGCCCCTGCAGCGTGCGCGCGGCGATCAGCCAGGGAAGGGACGGCGCCAGCACGCACCCGATCGAGGCGAGCGAGAAGACGACGAGACCCCAGCGATAGACGGTGCGGTAGCCCACGATGTCGCCCAGCGCCGCCACCGGCAGCAGCATGATCATCAGGGCGATCTGGTAGGCGTTGACGATCCAGATCGAGCTCTCCGCCGTGATCGCGAGATCGTTCGCGATGTAGGGCAAAGCGAGATTGGTCATCGAGTTGCTGAGCACCGCCATCGACAGGCCGATGGTGATTGTCGCCACGGCGGCGAGCCGCCTTGGCCCCGATGGCATGCCGTCGGGGAGCGGAGCGGCTGAAACGGGTTCGGCCATCTGTTACTGGGGAACCGTCAGCTCGTCGCCGGCGATGGTGGTGCGCTGCATCAGGCGCTTGTGCTTGGTCGCATCATAGTAGGTGGCGCGATGCAGGACGGCACGATTGTCCCAGACGATCACGTCGCCCTCGCGCCAGGCATGCGACATCATGAATTCCGGCTGCTCCGCACGCTGCGCCAGCTCCCACAGGATCGCCTTCGACATCGGCTCCGGCCAGTCGAGGATCCGGCCGGCATGGGCGCCGATATAGAGCGCGCGGCGGCCGTTGATGGGATTGTCGCGGAACATGCGCTGCTTGACCGGCGGCAGCTCGGCCAGAGACTTGGCGCTCAGGATGCCCTTCTGCACCCGGTCGCGCGAATGGGCGAGCGCGTGCTCGGCGACGAGCGGATGGATCGTCGCCTGCAGGGCGGGCGGCAGCGCGTCCCAGGCCGCGCGCATGTTCAGGAACTCGGTGTTGCCGCCCTCGGGCGGGCAGATCCGCGCCGTCAGGATCGAGCAGAGCGACGGGATCCGCTTGAAGGACGAGTCCGAGTGCCAGAAGTAGTTGGCCTTCTGGTAGATCATCCGCATGTCGTCCGGCGGGATCGGCTCGCCGGTCATGATGTCGAGGTTGGACTGGCGGGCGAACTTGGTGCCGGCGGCCGGATTGGCGCTGAGCGTCGTCTCGAGCGGCCCGAAATTCTCGCTGAAGGCGATCTGCGTGTCGTCGTCCATCGGCTGGTCGCGGAACAGGAGCACGGAATGCTCCTCGAAGGCGGCACGAATCGGCCCGAACTCGCGGGCCGACAGTGGCCGCGTGATGTCGATGCCGGTGATCTCCGCGCCGAACAGCGGATGGAGCTTGCGGACTTCGATGCTGCCGGTGTTGCGCATGACGTTGGCCCTCAGTCGATGATCGCCTGGTAGGTGAGCACGCGCAGCTCGCGCCGGATTGGATAGGTGGAGGAGGGCATGAGCTGCGTCAGCAGCACCACGGCCATGTCCTCGACCGGGTCGATCCAGAAGGCGGTGGAAGCGGCGCCGCCCCAGGCATACTCGCCCGGAGTGCCGGCGATATAGGCCTTGGCCGGATCGATCATCACCGAGAAGCCGAGCCCGAAGCCGATGCCGGTATAGGTCGATTCGGAAAAGCGCGGCGTGCCCATGTCGGCCATGTCGCCCTTGAGGTGGTTCATGGTCATCAGCTCGACCGTCTTGCGGCCGAGCAGGCGCACGCCGTCGAGCTCGCCCTTGTTCAGCATGAACTTGCAGAAGCGGAGGTAGTCCGACGCCGTGGAGACGAGGCCGCCGCCGCCCGAGTTAACCTTGCGCGGCGCGAGGTAACGGCTCTTGCCCGGATCGTCGATCAGGTCGAGCTTGCCGCCCGCGCCGGCGGCATAGTTCGCGGCGAAGCGGTCGTGCTTGGTGGCCGGGACGTGGAAGTCGGTGTCGACCATGCCGAGCGGGTCGATCACCTTCTCCTTCAGGTATTTCTCGAACGGCTGACCGGAGATGACCTCGACCAGGTAGCCCAGCACGTCGGTGGAAACCGAGTAGTTCCAGGCCTTGCCGGGCTGGGCGATCAGCGGCAGCTGCGCCAGGCGCTCGACGACCTGTTTCAGGCTGGTGTCGGCGGTCTGGAAATCGACCCCATCCTGCTTGGCGCGATAGGCGGCATCGACCGGATTGCTCTCCATGAAGCCGTAGGTCAGGCCCGACGTGTGGGTGAGCAGGTCGCGAAAGTTGATCTCGCGCTCGGCCGGCACGGTTTCGATCTTGCCGCGGCTGCCTCCCACCATGACGCGCGGGTTGGCGAAGGCGGGGATGAACCTCGAGATCGGGTCGTCGAGCTGAAAGCGGCCCTCCTCGTAGAGCATCATGATCGCCACCGAGGTGAGCGGCTTGGTCATGGAGTAGATGCGGAAGATCGTGTCGGCGCGCATCGGCTTGTTGCGGGCCAGGTCGGACTTGCCCACGACCTCGGCGAAGGCGAGCTCCCCTTTGCGCATGACGCAGGTGACCATGCCGGCCAGCTTCCCGCTGTCGACCCATCCATTCATCCAGGTACGCACGCGGTCGAGCCGCGCTGCGGAAAGCCCGACCTGTTCGGGGGTGACGAGCGGCAGCGTGTCCATGGCGATCCTCCCTTGAGCCCCGCTAGACTAGCCCAGGACGACGGGTTTCAGACACGCAAAAGACGGGAGGGAGCAATGGCGAGATTGTGCGAGGGACGGGTGGCGATCGTGACGGGAGGCGCCCGCGGCGTCGGCCGGGAACATTGCCTGATGCTGGCGGAGCATGGCGCCAAGGTGGTCGTGAACGACCTGGGTGGCGACCGGGCCGGCAAGGGCAACGATGTCGGTCCGGCCCAGCAGGTCGTGAACGAGATCAAGGCGATGGGCGGCGAGGCGGTGGCCAATGGCGACGATGTTTCCGACTGGAACGGCGCCAAGCGCATGATCGACCAGGCGGTCGAGACGTTCGGCAAGCTCGACGCCATCGTGCTCAATGCCGGCATCCTGCGCGACCGCATGCTCGTCAACATGAGCGAGGACGAGTGGGACGCCGTCATCAAGGTCCACCTCAAGGGCACCTTCGCGCCGGCCAGACACGCCGCCGCCTACTGGCGCGACCAGGCCAAGCTGAAGGGCGGCCCGGTCGATGCGCGCATCATCACCACCACCTCGGTCTCCGGCATCTACGGCAATATCGGCCAGACCAACTACGGCGCGGCCAAGGCCGGCATCGCCTCGTTCACCATCATCGCCGCCCGCGAACTGGCCCGCTACGGCGTAACGGTGAACTCGATCTCGCCCTCGGCCTTCACGCGCATGACCGAGGACCTGCGCGAATACACGGAAGAGGACAAGAAGCGCCGGGACCCGAAGTGGATCGCGCCGGTCGCCACCTGGCTGGTGAGCGAGGACAGCCGTGAGGTGACGGGCCGCGTCTTCCAGGCCGGGAACGGCATTTTCGCCGTCGCCGAAGGCTGGCATAAGGGCCCGACCGTCGAGCAGATCATGGATCCGGTGCAGGCCGGCAAGGTGCTGGCCGAGATCGCCCGGAAGGCCCGCAAGAACGCGGGCATGAACGGTCTCGATCTGGACTGAAAGACGAACGGAAGAAGGAAGAAGCAAAGTACATGTTGAAGATCAACCGCCGCACGGCGCTGGCGGCGACGGCCGCGGCTGCACTCGTTCCGGGCGCCGCGCGCGCCCAGGCGTGGCCGAACAAGCAGATCCGCTGGGTCGTGCCCTATACGGCCGGTGGCCTCACCGACGTCACGACGCGGCTCACGCTGGAGAAGATGAACGTCGGCCAGACCTTCGTGGTCGACAACAAGCCCGGCGCCAACTCCCTGATCGGGGCGGAGATCGTCGCGAACGCGGCTCCCGACGGCTACACCTTCCTGACGGTGATCGCCGCCCACGCCGCCAACAAGACGCTCTATGCCGGCAAGCTGAAGTTCGATCCGGTGAAGGGCTTTGCGCCGGTGTCACTGGTCGGCGTGGCGCCGCTCATCATCACGGTGACCAACGACCTGCCGGTCAGGAACGTCGGCGAGCTGATCGCCTATGCCAAGAAGAATCCGGGCAAGATCTCCTTCGGTTCTTCGGGGGTCGGTGCCGCGGCCCACCTCACCAGCGAGCTCATGAAGCAGGTCGCGGGCATCGACATGGTGCACGTTCCCTACAAGGGCACCGCGCCGGCGCTGGCCGACCTTGCGTCGGGCAACATCCAGATGCTGATCGACGCGCCGATCGGTGTCATGACCCAGGTGCGCGCGGGCAAGATCCGCGCACTCGCCATGCTGTCGAAGAACCGCGTGCCGGGTGTCGAGGAGATTCCCACGATCGTGGAGTCGGGCGGACCGCTGATCGAATCGTCGACCTGGGTGATGTTCCTCGCGCCGGCGGGCACGCCGAAGGCAATCGTCGACAAGGTGTCGGCCGAGGTCTCCAGGGCGCTGAAGGACGAGGCGCTGCGCAAGCGGCTGGCCGAGCAGGCCGTGATTCCGGTGGGGGCGACCCCGGAGGATACGGGCAAGTTCCTGCAGAGCGAGATCGACAAGTGGGAGAAGGTGATCACCACCGCCGGCGTCAAACCCGACGCCTGATCACAGGATCCAAAGTCGAGGCAGCGGCGCCGGCAAACCCGGCGCCGCATTCGTTTGGTGGTCTGTCGCCGTTGCATGGGTGGGCTGCGACGACGTGGCCGGCCGGGCGCGTCATGACGAAGCGGGCGACGGTCCCGTCCGGTCGCCGCGGACGCGCATGAGGGTTTCCTCTCGTGTTTTCGGCCATTCGCCGGCTTTCGGTCGCGCGCTCATGGCGTGTGCCGGGCGAGAATTTCCGACCGGCTGCAAGTGCAGAGGCACTTCGCTGACAGTCAAAGTGCAGCCTCGGCGCTTTACTCGTTCCGTGGCGTATCGTTTGCTCTATTCCATGATTGCGACCTTGAGTCTGGCGAACGGCCTGACACTTCTGTTCGCCGCCCTGTGCCTCTGGACGATGGCGCTGCAGTCGCGCGGCGGAGCCACGACCCTCGGGCGGGTGGCTCTCCCGGGAGGATTCGCGCTGTTGGCCACCCTGATGCTGCTCGCGGGTGTGTTCGAGACCAGCATCCTTTTCGACATCCTGTGGGTCGTGGCTTTTGCATTGGGGTCGATGATCGGCCGTATCCGCGGCTGGATGCTCAGCGTTCAGTGGAATCGCGAAGCGGGACTCGTCTCGCTGCCCGCAACGGCGGACGGGCTGACCGCGGCCCTCATTCTCGCCGCGCTGTCCGGAGTCGACTTCACTTCGGCGATGCTCGGCGAGGCCCTGATCGAGCCCGGCTACATTGCCGCCGCCAGCGCGCTGTGCGCCGGCTTCCTCGGCTACCGCACGCTCGTCATCGCGCTGCGCGTCGTGCGTCCGACGCGTCCGGGCAAGATGTCGACTGCCGCCTGATGGCGCTGCGGCGTCACAACGCCCTCAACGTCTCCAGCACCCGGGGCTGCGGCCACGTCCAGCCGCTCGCGCTCTCATAGGCACGCATCGCCTGCAGCACCGTCGCGTCGGCGCGCGGCGCACCGATGATCTGCAGGCCGACCGGCAGCCCGGTCCGGGTCAGGCCCGCAGGCATCGAGGCGGCGGGTTGGCCCGTCAGATTGCAGGGCAGCGTGTAGGGCGCGCCCTTGGTCCAGCGCGGGAACGCTTCGGAGTTGTAGATGGTCTCCACCGACGGTCCGGCCGTCGGCGTGACCGGCGCGAGCAGCAGATCGAAGTCGCGATGCCAGAGCGCGAGGTCGCGCGCCAGCTTGCTCCTCGCCTCGAAGGCCCTGGCATAGTCGGCGAGCGAGATCGCCAGACCCTTTTCCATGAGCGCACGTAGTCCGGGATCGAGTTTGTCATGAAGCTGGGTCGGGATCTGCCGGAAGCGGGTGGCGAAGCTGCCTATCCACAGTGGCTCGAAATGCTGCTGCAACGGTTCGAACATCGGGCCGACTTCCTCGACATGGGCTCCGAGATCTTCGAAGCGCCTCGCCGCGGCGGCGACGAGCTCGCGCACCTCCGGATCGGCCTTCACATGCCCGAGGTCGAGGCTGAGCCCGATCCTCCAGCCGCGGACGCCGGCATCGAGGCCGACCGTGTAGTCGCGCGCCTCGGCAGGCAGCGAACGCCAGTCCCGCGGGTCGGGGCCAGCGGTCAGGTTCAACGCCATCGCGGTGTCCAACACTGACCGCGCCAGCACGCCCTGGCTGATGACGTCGGCGAAGGGCGCATCGGCGGGTGACTGAGGGATGCGTCCATAGGAGGGTTTCAGTCCGACGAGGCCGGTATGGGCGGCCGGGATGCGGATCGACCCGCCACCGTCATTGCCATGGTTGAACGGATTCACTCCCGCCGCGGTGAGCGCGGAGGCGCCGCCGGAGGAGCCGCCGGGCGAGTGGGCGAGGTTCCAGGGATTGCGCGTCGTGCCGTGCAGAGGCGAATCGGTCAGCGCCTTCCAGCCGAATTCCGGGGTCGTCGTCTTGCCGAGAATAATCATGCCCGCGGCAAGCAACCGGTCGACGACCGCAGCGTTCTCGCTCGCCGGAGTCTCGTCCGTCGAATGGGAGCCGAGGCGCGTAGGCCAACCCTTTACGTTCGTCGTATCCTTGATCGTCGTCGGAATGCCGTCGAACGGCGACAGCGGTCGGCCCTCCTTCCACCGGGATTCTGACGCTCTTGCAGCAGCTATCGCGCCTTCGGCATCGACGAGGACCAGCGCATTGAGATGAGGTTGCAGCGTAGATGCACGCTTTAGCATCGCGCCGACGATGTCGACCGGCGATGCCTCACCTCGTGTCAGCAGTTTTGAGAGTTCCGCTGCGGAAAGCCAGTCGAATGCAGAGTCAGACATGCGCAATTAGTCGGTTCTCGACGGAGGTTGGATGTTTCAGAGTATCGGGGTCGTTCAAGTTTCAACTCTGATTTCTCCTAAGTCGAGAGCGTATTGGAGAGAACCGCGATGGAAACCGTCACCGCACTTGTCGCCGCCGGCGCCGCCTTCGGACTGAGCTACCTCATCGGTCGCTCGCTGACGGCTCCCGTTCTCCTGGTCGCGCTTGGCGGCCTTCTCTCGGGCGCCGGCTTCGCCGTGCTGTTCTTCGTGTCGACCGTGACGGTGGGCCATTTCATGCCCCATTTGTTCGAGCCCTGGCTGCTCGGCGTCCATTTCATCGCGTTGCTCGTCGTGGCGCCGCTCGGCGGTGCCGTCATCGCGACGCTGACGCATCGGCATGTCGAGCGCCTCGACGCCGCGCGCCTGCCGTTCTAGGCGCGAAACAAGCGTCTTTTCCGCAACGGCCTTGCGACGCTAGTCTCCCCGGCGAACAGGGGAGGGCCGGGAATGGTCGAACTGAAGCTCGGCGCCGGTACGGCCGTGCGCATCGAAGAGAGCTACGAACCGAACTTCGACGCCAGGGCGTTCTTCCCCGACTGGGATCCAGCCGTCGTGGAGCGTCATCGCGACTGGCTCGTGCCGTCGCACTATGACGAGGCGTCCGCGTTTCTGAAGCTCAGCGTCCATAGCTGGTTGCTGAAGATCGGCGGCAAGACGATCCTGATCGACACCTGCGTGGGCAATCACAAGCCGCGTCCCCATCGTCCGAAATGGCACCTGATGGAGACGAGGTATCTCGAACGTTTGAAGGCGGCGGGCGTGGACCCCGACCGGATCGACATGGTGATGTGCACGCATCTCCACGTCGACCATGTCGGATGGAACACGCGGCTCGAGAACGGCAGGTGGGTGCCCACGTTCAGGAATGCCAGGTACGTGTTCAGCCGGGCCGACTACGATCACTACCTCAAACTCGACAGCGATCCCGCCACCGGCCCGGTCAATGCCGGCTCGTTCCGCGACTCGGTGCTGCCGGTGGTCGAGGCGGGGCTCACTCAGATGATCGAGGGCGCTGCCCAGCTCGACGAGAATCTCGCGGTCGAGCCGGCACCGGGGCATACGCCGGGCACGATCGCCATCAAGTTCGAATCGCGTGGGGAGAAAGCGCTGTTCTGCGGCGACATCCTGCATCACGCGCTTCAGGTCTATCATCCCGAGTGGAACAGCTTCGCCTGTGCCGACGCCATGGGCGCCCGCAGGAGCCGGCGCGCGGCGCTCGAACACTGCGCGGGCAGTGGTGCGAGGTTGATGCCATGCCATTTCGGGGCACCGTTCAGCTGCCACATCGACCACGCGGGCGATGGGTTCGTGCCGCGCTTCGGCGGGCAATTCTAGGGAGAGAGACGATGATCTACGAAATGCGGGTCTACAGGTGCGTGCCGGGCCGTCTGCCGGCATTGCTCAATCGCTTCAACACCATCACGCTCAAGATCTGGGAGCGGCATGGAATCAAGCAGGCCGGCTTCTTCACCACCCTGATCGGCGAGTCGAACCAGGAACTGACCTACTTCCTCGCCTGGGAATCGCTCGCCGAGCGAGAGAAGAAGTGGAACGCTTTCGCGGCCGACCCGGAGTGGCTGGCCAAGCGCGCCGAGACCGAGAAGGACGGTGCCATCGTGGAGAACGTCTCGGTGCAGATGCTGACGCCCACGGGTTTCTCGTCGGTCCAGTAGGGGCTGGCTCCCTTTGCGCGTGCGTCCGTCGCGATCCGGCAGGAGCGCGGCAAAGGGGCTTGCTTTTGCGCGAAGTATGCTAGGCTTTTCGCAACACAGGGAGGAAACGAAGAATGCAACGCAGGACATTTGCGACCGCCGGTACGGCGGCGTTGGTCGGTTCGCTGGCCGGTTGGCCGGCCCTCGCCCAGAAGATCAGCGGTGACGTGCGCTTTCTCTGCGGCTTCGCGCCGGGCGGTACGGCGGATCTCCTGTGCCGCATCCTGGCAGAGGCGGCGACGTCCGAAGTGGGGCAGAAGGTGATCGTCGACACCAAGACCGGCGCCAGCGGCTTCATCGCCAACGAGATCGTTGCCAACTCCCCGCCGGACGGGCGTACGATCGGCCTGGCCGCCATGGCGGCCCTGTGCGTTGCGCCGGTGATGCCGGGGCAGAAGCTGCCGATCAACGTCGACACCGACCTGACGCCGATCGCCAACATCGCCGGCGTCACCAACATGCTGGTGGTCGGCAAGCACATGAAGTACCGCACGGTTCCGGAAATCATCGACTTCGCGAAGAAGAACCCGGGCAAGCTCACCTATGCGTCCGCGGGCAACGGGACATCGCAGCACCTGGCCGCCGAACTCTTCAAGAAGATGGCCGGCGTCAACATCCTTCACGTGCCCTATCGCGGCGGTGCTCCGGCCATCCAGGACATCATCTCCGGCAACACCGACCTGATGTTCGGTAACATGCCGGAGTTCCTGGGCCAGATCAGGGGCGGTGGGCTGATTCCCGTCGCCTTCGGCTCGCCCAAGCCCTCGCCGATGTTTCCCGACCTGCCGCTCATATCGAAGTTCCTGCCGGGCTTCCAGGTGGTCAACTGGTTCGGCGTGTTCGGCTCGAAGGGGCTCCCGGCCGATCTCGTCGACTTCTGGAACAAGGCTCTCCGGGCGGCCGTCGCCAAGCCGGAAGTCCAGAAGCGATTCGCCGAGAGCGGCATGGACACGATCATCGGGTCGCCGGCCGAGTTCAAGGCGACCATCATGGCCGATCGCAAGAAGTGGGAAGAGGTCATCAAGGTCGCCGGCATGCGCGCCGACTGAGGATGCCCCTCGCCGCCACACCGCACGGGACCCTCCACTACGACGTCGTGGATCTCGTGGCGCCCTGGCAGCGGCCGCGCCTGCCGATCCTGTTCCATCACGGGATCGGCGCGAGCGCCGGGATCTGGGCCGGATGGCGCCCCGCACTGGCGGACGCCCACCGGCTCTTCACTTTCGACATGCGCGGCTACGGGCGCTCGACCGTTCCGGCGGCAGACTTCGGCTGGTCGCTGGACCTGCTGGTCGACGATCTGTTCGCCGTGGCCGACGCGGCCGGCCTGCCGCGTTTCCATCTCGTGGGTGAATCGATCGGCGGGACGGTGGCGCTGGCCGCGGCGCTCGCCCGGCCGGCGAGGATCGCCTCCCTCACCGTCAGCAACGGCGCTCATCTCGGCGCCTCGATCCAGAGGGTCGAGGCGTGGCGTCGCCAGCTCGACGAAGGCGGTTCGAAGGGCTGGTCCGACGCTTTCATGCGTGACCGTTTTCACGACGATGCGTTGTCAGCCGAGCGCCGGGCATGGTTTGCGGCAGAACAGGAGAAATGGCCGCGGGCCTCCATTCTGAATGCGCTCGGCGTGCTCATCGGGACCGACCTCACATCCCGTCTCGCCGCCATAAAGTGTCCGACCCTGCTGCTGCATCCCGATGGCAGTCCGTTCATCCCCGTGGGCATCATGGCGGCGCTGCACGAGAGGCTGCCCGACAGCGAGTTGCACGTGTTCGGCCGGTCTCGCCACGGCCTGCCCTTCTCGCATGCTGCGCAATGCGCGCAGGCCTTGCGGACTTTTCTCGACTCGCGGCAGACGGACTGATACCCGGACCGTCGGGCAGCCTTGAAGCGAGGACGCAATGAGACGGATTCTGGCCGGCGCCGCGGCGCTGGTGATCGCCTTCTCCGCCGGCCCGGGCTTCGCCCAGGAGAAGCTCGCCGTCTGGTGGATCAAGGGCTTCTACAAGGCCGAGGACGAGGCCCTGTTCGCGGCGATCCATAAGTTCGAGGCCAGGACCGGCGTGAAGGTCGACCTGACGCAGTACGCTGCGGCGGACATGATCCCGAAGACGGTCGCCGCTCTCGAGTCGGGTTCGCCACCCGACATTGCCTATTCCGATACCTACGACGTCCAGGTCGCCGCCAAATGGGCCTTCGACGGCAAGCTGGAAGACATCTCCGACGTGATCGAGCCGATGAGGGATCGGTTCCTGCCGCTCACCATCGACTCCGCCTATCTCTACGATGGCAAGGCCCGGAAGAAGGCCTTCTACGGCTTCGTGCTGAAGCAACAGATGCTGCACGTCGAATACTGGAAGGACATGCTGGCGACGGCGGGCTACAAGGAAAACGACATTCCCGGGACCTGGAAGGAATACTGGTCCTTCTGGTGCGACAAGGTTCAGCCGGCCTATCGCAGGGCGACCAGCAGCCTGGTCCATGGCATCGCGAGGCCGATGGGCGTCGACTCGACCGACTCGTTCCGGTCGTTCATGAGTTGGGTCGATGCCTACGACGTGAAGCTGGTTGACGGCTCCGGCAGGCTTCTGGTCGACGATCCAAAGGTGCGGGAAGGGCTGATCGCCGCCCTGCGCGACTATACCGACGTGTATGCCAAGGGCTGCTCGCCTCCCGCGTCGACGGGCTGGAAGGACGGTGACGCCGCCGCGGCCTTCAACGATCGCACGACGATCCTGACCCACGATTATTCGATCGGGATCGCGGCCAAATGGCTCGACGATGCCAACAACCCGCAGCGCAGCCCGGCGGAGCGCAGGGCCGGTCGCAGGGCCTATGACGAGCTGCTTGCGACCGCAGGCCTGCCGAACAAGCCCGATGGCACGCCGATGGTGTATCGCACCGTCGTCAAGGTGGGCGTCATCTTCCGGGAGTCGAAGAACAAGGAGCGTGCCCGGGAATTCCTGAGGTTTCTGCTCGAGGAGGAGAACCTGCGCCCCTATGTGGAAGCCGGACTCGGACGATGGTTTCCCGTCACCAAGGCTGGCCGGGAGAGCCCGTTCTGGCAGGCCGACAAGCATCGCAGGGCCGTTTACGACCAGTTCAAGACGTCACCGCAGCCTTCCGAGTTCGCGAAGAACTGGAAGTTCTCGCGCCTCGACGCCGAGAACGTCTGGGCCAAGGCGATGAACCGCGTCGTCACCGACAAGCTGTCCGTCGAGAAGGCCGTCGACGAATTGATCGCCCGCATCAAGGAAATCGCGCGGTAGATGGGCGGCGGGAAGAAAAGGACGCCCTGAGCCGATCGGCGAACTGCTCGACCTCCGCGCGCCAGCGAAGCGCCGGGTCCCAGATGGCCGCGAGATCCATGCCGAGGACGATACCGTTGGCAATGATCTTGGCGGTGTGCAGGTCGGTGCGTGTCGTCGCCGGAATGACGGCGGTTCCGAGACCGGCTCGCGCCAGCGCCAGGATGACGGTTCCCGATCCGCCTTCGTGGCGGATGCTCGGTGCCAGGGACAGCAAGCGCAGTGCCGCGTCGAGCGTCTGCCGCGACTGATATCCGCGGTCGAGCACCAGCAGGTCCCGCTCGCAAAGCGCGCGGAGATCGATGCCGGTCCGGCGCTCGGCGGGGCTGAACGGTCTCGGCGAAGCCGCCAGGATGTCGAGGCGAGCGATATGCTGATCGACCAGGCCTGCGTCGTAGCGTGGTCGCCCGGTGATGCCCATCGAGGCGTCGCCGCTCAGCACGAGGTCTTCGATCTCGACGCCATTCGCTTCGACGACGCCGACGCGGACGTGCGGTCTCGCCGACGTGAAGGCGGCGATGCCGGGCGCCACGACCGTTTCGATCGTGTGAGCGGTCGCGGCGACCGTGATCCGCACCGCAGGCTGGACGCTGTTGGCCCGCGCCGCGGCCTCCAGTCGTGCGATGCCCTCGAGAACCGATGAGGCGAGCGGGAGCAGATCGTGGGCGTCCATCGTCGCAGCCATGCCCCGGCCCGAAGGCTCGAACAGGGCCAGTCCCAGCCGGTGCTGAAGTTCCGTGATGCGGCGCGAGAGGGCGGACTGCGAGATGTTGAGCCGGTCCGCTGCTTCGACGAGCGACCCCGATCGATACACGGCGACGAAGGACTCCAGCAGCCGTTTGTCCATTCTTGCGCAATCCTCAATTATTACACTGCAAACAATGCACTTCATGCATAGGGTGGATCGGTGGTAGCGCTGCGTCAACCGCACCCCCAATGGGGCGGATCGAGAAAGGAACCAGGGATGAAGCGTCGCCGCCTCCTGTCGCTCGCCTCTGCCGCCGCCGGGTCGATGATCGCCAGCCCGGGCGCGCAGGCGCAGGGCGCCTACCCCGACCGTCCGATCACGCTGGTGGTCGCGGCCCCGCCGGGCGGCGGCACCGACATCGTCGGCCGCATGTTCGCCGAGCATCTGACGAAGGAGCTCGGGCAACAGGTGATCGTCGACAACAAGGGCGGCGGCAACGGCAACATCGCCACGGCGCTCGTCGCGAAGGCCAGGCCGGACGGCTACACGCTGCTGATGCAGTACTCGTCCTTCCATTCCGCCAATCCGGCGATGATCAAGAACCTGAACTGGTCGCCGAAGGATCTGACGGGCGTCGCGATGGGAGCGATCGCGCCGCAGCTCATCGTCATCGCCAAGCGGGTGCCGCCCGACAACCTGAAGGACTTCATCGCCTACGCGAAGGAGAATCCGGGCAAGCTGAACTACGCGTCGTTCGGGCCGGGCTCCGTCGCCCATATCGGCGGCGTGATGCTGAACAAGGCCGCCGGCATCGATCTCGTCCACATCCCGTATAAGGGAGCCGGACCGGTGAGCGCCGATCTCGTGGCCGGCCAGGTCGAGCTGGCGGTCATGAGCCCGCCGTCGCTCGCATCGCACATCCGCAACGGTAACGTGAAGGCCCTCGCGCTGGCGAGCGACGCTCGACTCGCCGCCTTCCCCGACATTCCCACGACCGCCGAAGCGGGCCTGCCGGGCTTCATCTTCGATGCCTGGTACGGAATGTTCGCCCCGGCGGGGATCCCGAAGCCGATCATCGACAAGCTCAACGCGGCCATGAGGAAGATCGCCGGGTTCGATGTCGTGGTCGAGCGGTCGAAGCAGCTCGGGATCGTCCTGAAAGACTGGACACCGGAACAGTTCGACCAGTTCGTGGCCGCCGAGGGCGATGTCTGGTCGAAGATCATCAAGGACAACAAGATCACCCTCGACGAGTAGTCACGGAGACAGTCATGTCAGGTTCCCTGAATGCCAATGCCGGCCCCCGCATCCGCTACAAGGCGGACGAGAGCGCACCCTACGAGACGATCACCGTCGACAAGCTGACGCCGATCATCGGGGCCGAACTGGGCGGCGTCGATCTCAGCAAGCCGCTGTCGAACCGCCAGCAGGACGAGATCCACCGTGCGCTTGCCGAGAACCTCGTCATCTTCTTCCGCGACCAGGTGCTCACGCCCGAGCAGCACATGTCGTTCGGCCGCCTGTTCGGCGAGCTGCACGTCCATCCGGCGGCGCCGCACGAACCCGGCATGCCGGAATTCATGATCATCCACTCCGACAAGAACAGCCCGCGCGCCAACGGCGAGGGCTGGCACACCGACGTGAGCTGCGAGGTCGAGCCGCCGATGGGCTCGATCCTTCATATCAATACCTGCCCGCCGCGCGGCGGCGACACGCTGTTTGCCAACATGTATGCCGCCTACGACGCCCTGTCGGACCGCATGAAGGCCTATCTCGACGGCATGATCGCCCTGCACGACGGCGAGCCGGTCTATCGCGGCCTGTTCAAGCCGATCGGGGTGGCCGACAAGCCGGAGTATCCGCGGGCCGAGCATCCGGTGGTGCGCACCCATCCGGTGACCGGCCGAAAGTGCCTCTACGTCAACGCCGGCTTCACCAGCCGTCTGCTCGGCGTGCCGCGCGACGAGGGCGACGCCATCCTGCGCTACCTCTACCAGCACATGGAGAACCCGCTCTTCCAGTGCCGCTTCCGCTGGCGCGAGAACTCGATCGCTTTCTGGGACAATCGCTGCACCCAGCATCGTGCCATGTGGGACTACTGGCCCCACACCCGGAGCGGCCATCGCGTGACGGTCCGGGGCGACCGGCCATTCTAGGGCGTCATGACCTGAATTCCCTGCGTGGCGGCGCTCCGGCGGCCCCGCAGGGCCCAATAAACGAAATAAATGAAACAAACGAAATAACTGGCGGGGAAAGGGCCCGTCCCGGCGCGACAGGGCGATTTTTCGCGAAATTTTCTTTCGTCTGGGCCCGTCCTCCCGGGTTCAGGCACGGGCGGGCGCAAGCGCCGGGCCGGCGACGGCACGCGACGCCAGTCGCTTGCGATCCCTTTCCGGGCGGATGAAGACTAGGCCGATGAGGCCGCCGGCGAGCAGCAGCACGCCCAGAACGACGTAGCCCTGCTCGTAGCCGGCCAGGGGCGTCGAGGCATTCTGGATCATGGATCCCATGATCCGCGGCGCGAGGACGCCGGCGAACGTCACGACCGAGGTGGTGATCGCGAGCATCGCGGCGCGCTGGGAGTGCGGTGTGAGCTCGCTGATGATCATCGGCAGGACGACGTAGATCGTGCTGCCGATGGCCGAGCCGAATACCAGGAACGCGATCTTGAGGCCGTCGGTCGGCATGGCGCCGACGAACGGAAGGGCGCAGCCGCCGGAGACGATCGCGAGGCACGGCAGCACGCCGCGGCAGACACGACTGGACACACCCTTCCGCTTGAGGCGCTGGGAGACGTAGCCTCCGCCCAGCACGACCAGGGCGCCGAAGACCCACGGGAGCACGGTGAGATTGCCGCCGAGCTTCTGGCTGAAGCCGAGGCCCGCCACCAGGTAGGACGTGAACCAGGTGAGGCCCAGAGCCAGGCCCCAGTAGCTGGCGAAGCCCGCGGCACAGGCGGCCAGGATGGTCGGGCAGGTGAGCAGGTAGCGATAGGGCACGCGCTCGTCGCTGCCGCTGGTGCTGACCGGCGGATCGACGAGCGTGCCTTCGCGGCCGAAGATCAGCCACAGCACGGCCCACGCCAGGCCCGCGATGCCCAGCGCGCCGAACGCCCAGTGCCACGAATAGGCCTCGATGATCCAGTTGAGCAGGGGGACGGCGATGATGACGCCGAAGGCCGATCCCTGGGCGATGACGGCGGTCGGCAGTCCGCGCAAGGAATCGGGAAACCATTTGTAGAGTGCGTGGGTTGCAACGGGACCGGCCGGGCCCTCGCCGGCGCCCAGGATGATGCGGCACACGATCAGCGTTTCCAGGCTCACCATGCCCAGCATCGGGAACTGCACCACCGACCAGATGATCGCCATGACCAGCAGCGTGTGCCTTGTCTGGACGCGATTGGAGACGAAGCCGACGACGATTGCCGAGATCGCGAAAAGCAGGAAGAACGCCGAGCCGATGTCGCCGAACTGCTCGGGGGTCAGGCCGAGGTCGCGGGTCAGGGGAACGGCCACCAGACCGACGACGACCTTGTCGGCGAAGTTGATCAGCATGAAGAGGAAGAGCAGGGCGGTCATGCCCCAGGCTCCCTTGAGCGGACGATCCTGGACGGTCACGTGGGCGTTTCTGCAGGACTGCCGGGCCCGCGACGGAGCGCGGCGCGCGCGGCCAGCCTCCGGCGATCGGCTTCCGGGCGGATGAAGAGAAGGCCGATGAGGCCGCTTGCCAGCAGGAGTCCGCCCAGGAGGGTGAAGCCGTCGTCGTACCCGGCCAGTCGAGTGGGGGCGTCCTGCACCACAACTCCCATCGCAAAGGGAGCGACGACTCCGCCCAGGGTCATGATCGAGTTCACGATGGCGAGCATCGCGGCGCGCTGCGAATGCGGCGTCAGCTCGCTCACCACCAGGGGTACGACAACGAAGATGGTGCTGCCGATCGCGGTACCGGCGATCAGGATCGCGAGCTTGAGGTCGGGTGCGGACGTGAAGCCGATGAACGGCAGGATGCAGCCGCCGGCCATCACGGCGACCGAGGCAAGAATGCCGCGGGAGATCCGGCTCGACGCGCCGCCCGCCTTCAGCCGCTGCGAGAGCCAGCTGCCGGCGAGTACGACCACGAGGCCCGCGATCCACGGCAGGACGCTGAGATTGCCGCCGAGCGTCTGGCTGAAGCCCAGCCCGTCGACGAGGTAGGGCGTGAACCAGGTGAGGCCGAGCGCCAGGCCCCAATAGCTGGCGAAGCCCGTGCAACAGGCGGCCAGAATGGTGGGGCAGGTGAGGAGATCGCGATACGGCACCCGGGCCTCATCCGTTGCGCGCTCCGTTACGGGCGGGTCGACCAGCGTGCCTTCGCGGCCGAAGAAGAACCACAGGACGCTCCACAGAAGGCCGGCAATGCCGATGGCGCCGAAGGCCCAGTGCCAGGAATGGTGGACGATGATCCAGTTCAGCGCCGGCACGGCCACGACGACACCGATCGCCGAGCCCTGCGCCACGACCGCGGTCGGAACCGCACGCAGCGAATCGGGAAACCATTTGTAGAGCGCGTGCGTGGCCACCGGGTTGGCCGGCCCTTCTGCTGCGCCGAGCAGGATACGACAGGCGATCAGCACCTCGAAGCTCACCAGGCCCAGCATCGGGAACTGCAGCAGGGACCAGAAGATCGCCATGGCGAGCAGGGCGTTGCGCGCTGGGAGGCGGTTGGCGACGAAACCGACCAGGATGGCCGAGAACGGGAAGAGGAAGAAGAAGGCCGAGCCGATCAGCCCGAATTGCTCCGGGGTGAGTTTGAGGTCCTCCATGATCGGCTTGGCGGCGAGGCCGACCACCATCTTGTCCGCGAAGTTCACGAGCATGAAGAGGAAGATGAGGGACGTTATTCCCCAAGCCCCCTTCAGGGGCCTATCCTGGACAGCCACGCGATACTTCTCCCCTGCTCCCCTGCCGCATCAGATGGGATGCGCCCTGAGTCGTCAAGGAATGCGGTCGTCGGTCGGCAAGAAAGTGCTCTGTCGCGTTCGGGCATGAAAAAGGGGCGCCCAAGGCGCCCCTTTCCGAAGATCATGAACTGACGGCGATCAGTTCTTCACGAACGGGCACTTGCCGTCCTTCATCGGACGAAAGGCTTCGCTGCCCGGCACCGTGGCGACCAGCTTGTAGATGTCGTCCTTGCTCTTGGACTCGGCCGGAGTCTTGACCTGGAAGAGGTACATGTCGCGCTCCAGGCGGCCGTCCTCGCGCAGCTTGCCGTTCTTGGTCATGACGTCGTTGACGGGAATCTCCCGCATCTTCGCCATCACCGCCTTGGGATCGTCGGTGCCGGCGGCCTGCACCGCCTTGAGGTAGTGCAGGGTCGAGCTGTAGACGCCTACCGTCAGCATGCTGGGGATCTTGTCCTTCTTGGCGCGGAAGCGCTTCGTCCAGGCCCGGGTCTCGTCGTTGAGATCCCAGTAGAAGGCCTCGGTGAGGACGAGGCCCTGCGCCACCGGCAGGGTGAGCGCGGCCACGTCGGTCGAGAAGACGAGCAGGCCCGCGAGGCGCTGGCCGGCCTTGGTGATGCCGAACTCGCCGGCCTGCTTGATCGAATTGATCGTGTCCTGGCCCGCATTGGCGAGGCCGATGACCTTGGCCTTCGAGGCCTGCGCCTGCAGCAGGAAGGACGAGAAGTCCTGCGTGCTGAGCGGATGCTTGACGCCGCCCAGCACCTTGCCGCCGGACGCCGTCACGACCGCGGTCACGTCGCGCTCGAGCGCATGGCCGAACGCGTAGTCGGCGGTGAGGAAGTACCAGGAATCGCCGCCATCCTTCACGACCGCGCCGCCGGCCACCTTCGCCAGCGCATAGGTGTCATAGACCCAGTGCGCACCGGTCGGCGAACAGGCAGGGCCGGTCAGGTCGGCCGACGCCGCGCCGGTGTTGATGTCGATCATGCCCTTTTCCTGGGCGATCTTGCGGACGGCCAGTGCCACCGAAGAGGTGCCGATGCCGGTGATCATCTTGACGCCGTCGACGTCGTACCATTTGCGCGCGATCGCCGCGCCGACGTCAGGCTTGGTCTGATGGTCGGCCTGCAGAACCTCGATCGGACGGCCCAGAACTTTCCCGCCGAAATCCTCGATCGCCATCTGGATGGCCTCGACTTCACCTTGAGTGAGGTCGCCGTAGACGCCCGAGAAGCCTTCCATGACGCCGATCTTCAGCGGCTGGGGCGCCTGGGCCTGGGCATGGGCCGCCAGGCCGATGACGGCGAGGCCGGCGACGGCGGCGGCCGCTCCGGCATGCCTGATGCTTGTTGTGAACTTCACGATCTTGATCCTCCCAATGCTTCCCCGTTTCTGGCCGTCGAAATCTATCCGCGTGTCGACGCCGACGCCAGTGCTGGACAGCGGCGCAAAGCTTCGATTTATTCGCGGGACAGGGAGAGCCGATGGCCAACGAAGAAATAATTCTCGAGGCAAGCGGACTGACGAAGGAGTTCAAGGGCTTCATCGCGGTCAAGAACGTCAATCTGCGCGTCAAACGCCATACAATTCACGCGTTGATCGGGCCAAATGGCGCGGGCAAGACGACCTGCTTCAACCTGTTGACGCATTTCCTGACTCCGACCGCGGGCAAGATCCACTTCAAGGGGCGCAACATCACCGGCAGTTCGCCGGCGGCGATCGCCCGCATGGGGCTCGCCCGGTCGTTCCAGATCTCGGCCGTGTTTCCCCATCTCAGTGTGCGTGAAAACGTCCGCGTGGCGCTGCAGCGCAAGCTCGGGATTTCCTTCCAGTTCTGGCGCTCCGAAAGCGTGCTCGCCAGCCTCGATGCGCGCGCGCTGGAGCTGGTGGCTGCGGTGGGCCTCGCCGACTTCGCGGAGGCGCAGGCGGTCGATCTTCCCTATGGCCGCAAGCGCGCGCTGGAGATCGCCACGACCCTGGCGCTCGAGCCCGAAATGATGCTGCTCGACGAGCCGATGGCCGGCCTCGGCCAGGAGGACATCAAGCGCATCGCCGCCCTCATCCGCACCGTCGCGAGGGACCGCACGGTCCTGATGGTCGAGCACAACATGTCCGTGGTCGCCGACCTTTCCGACACGATCACCGTGCTGGCGCGCGGCGAGGTGCTGGCCGAGGGGCCATACGCCACGGTGTCCAAGCATCCCGCCGTCATCGAGGCTTATGTCGGAACCGGTCATGGCTGAGGCATTGTTGAAAGTCGCCGGCCTCCAGGCCTGGTACGGCGAGTCCCACATCCTGCACGGCGTCGATTTCGAGATCCGCCGTGGCGAACTCGTCACGCTGCTGGGGCGCAACGGCGCCGGCAAGACGACGACGCTTCGGTCGATCATGGGCATCCTCGGCAAGCGCACCGGCTCGATCGCCTTCGACGGCAAGGAAACGATCGGCCTGTCGTCGGATCACATCGCGCGGCTGGGCATCGCCTACTGCCCCGAGGAGCGCGGGATATTTTCGAGCCTGAACGTCGACGAGAACCTGCGCCTGCCGCCGGTCGTCAAGCCCGGCGGCCTGAGCATCGAGGAAATCTACAAGCTGTTTCCCAACCTGCTGGAACGGCGGTACAGCCAGGGCACGAAGCTGTCGGGCGGCGAGCAGCAGATGCTGGCCATCGGGCGCATCCTGCGCACCGGCGCCACCCTTCTGCTGCTCGACGAGCCCACCGAGGGCCTGGCTCCGGTCATCGTCCAGCGCATCGGCGAAATCATCCGCCAGCTCAAGAGCCGGGGCTTCACCATCCTGCTGGTCGAGCAGAATTTCCATTTTGCGGCCACCGTCGCGGACCGCCACTACGTGATGGAGGACGGCCATGTGGTCGACATGGTCACTTCGAGCGATGTCCAGCAGAGCATCGGCAAGCTGCAGACGTATTTGGGGGTGTAGGGCCGCATGTTCGAACTCTTAGGCATTCCTCCCCAGGCGCTGTTCGGTCAGCTCCTGCTCGGCCTGATCAACGGCGCCTTCTACGCCATGCTCAGCCTCGGCCTCGCCGTGATCTTCGGCATGCTGAACGTCATCAACTTCACGCACGGCGCGCAGTACATGATGGGCGCCTTCGCGGCCTGGCTGCTGCTCGGGCTCCTCGACGTGCCGTTCTGGGCATCGCTCGTCATCGCCCCGATCATCGTCGGCCTGTTCGGCATCGTTCTCGAGAAGCTCCTGCTGAAACGCATCTACCATCTCGATCATCTCTACGGCTTCCTGTTGACGTTCGGCCTCGCGCTGGTGATCGAAGGCCTGTTCCAGTGGAAGTGGGGCTCGTCGGGCGCGCCCTATCCGAATCCCATTCCGGGCGGCTTCAATCTCGGCTTCATGTTCCTGCCGACCTACCGGGCGTTCGTCGTGGTGGCGGCGCTCGTGATCTGCCTTGCCACCTGGTACGGCATCGAGCGCACCAAGCTCGGCGCCTATCTGCGTGCGGCGACCGAGAATCCAACGCTGGTCCGCGCCTTCGGCATCAACGTGCCGCGGCTGATCACGCTCACCTATGGTCTGGGCGTCGGGCTGGCGGCGCTCGCCGGCGTCCTCGCCGCGCCGATCCAGCAGGTCTCGGCCCTGATGGGCGTGAATCTCGTACTGGTCGTCTTCGCGGTCGTGGTGATCGGCGGCATGGGCTCGATCATGGGCTCGATCGTTACCGGCTTCGGCCTCGGTCTGGTCGAAGGCCTGACCAAGGTCTTCTACCCGCCGGCCTCCAACACGGTGATCTTCGTCGTCATGGCGCTCGTCCTGCTGATCAAGCCGGCCGGCCTGTTCGGGCAGACCAAATGACCACTCAGCGCGTGGGCTACGCCCTCCTGATCGTGTTGGCGCTGGTCGCGCCGACCTTCGCCTATCCCGTGTTCCTGATGAAGGCGCTGTGCTTCGCGCTGTTCGCCTGCGCCTTCAACCTGCTGCTGGGCTATGCCGGCCTCATGAGCTTCGGCCACGCCATGTTCTTCGGCATGGCGGGCTACTTCTACGGCCATGTCGTGAAGGCCTGGGACATGGCGCCCGAACTCGGCCTGCTGGCCGGCGTGGCGGGCGCGGCGCTGCTGGGGCTCGTGACCGGCGCGCTGGCGATCCGTCGCCAGGGCATCTACTTCGCCATGATCACGCTGGCCTTCGCGCAGATGATCTATTTCTTCTGCGTGCAGGCGCCGTTCACCGGCGGCGAGGACGGCTTGCAGGGTATCCCGCGCAAGGCGCTGCTCGGCGGACTGGTCCCGATCAAGGACGACATGGTCCTCTACTACGTCGTGCTGGCGATCTTCCTGTTCGGTTACGCCACCATCTATCGCGTCATCTACTCGCCGTTCGGACAGGTGCTCAAGGCGATCCGCGACAACGAGCAGCGCGCGCTCTCGCTGGGCTACGAGGCCGACCGCTACAAATTGCTGGCTTTCGTGCTGTCGGCAAGTCTTGCCGGCCTGGCCGGCGCCACCAAGGCGATGGTCCAGCAGTTCGCCACCCTGACGGACGTTGCGGCGTCGACCTCGGGCGAGGTCGTGCTGATGGCGCTGGTCGGCGGTCTTGGCACCATAATCGGGCCGGTGGTCGGGGCCTTCATCATCGTCACGATGCAGAACTATCTGGCCGCGACCGGCGAGTTCGTGCTGGTGATCCAGGGCGCCATCTTCGTCGTCATCGTGCTGGCGTTCCGCAAGGGCGTGGTCGGCGAGTTCGCGGAATGGTGGAAGCGGCGACAGGCGCGCTGAGCGAGGCGGCGGGGCCTTGCCCGCCGCTTCCATTCGCGCGAAGAACGGACCCTTACCCAGGGGGAAACCAGCGATGACCGAGCTTTCCGAAGACCAGCTGTTCGCCGAGCTGCGCAAGATCGACACGCCGACCATCACCAACGTCGTCGCGACCTATCCGAAGAATCCCCTCTGCCTCGGTCTCTACAATCCGTGGACCGAGAACTGGTACACCGACACGTCGATCCGCTGCATGTACCCCGAGATGGGGGCCATCATCGGCTATGCCGTGACCTGCGTGTACGGCCTGCCCGATCCGAACTTCGCCGGCCGGCTGACCTTCATGGACGTGGTCGATGCGCTCGACGCCATGAAGAAGCCGACCATCCTGGTCATCGAGCAGAAGTGGCCGCCCAAACTGATGAACAAGGCGGGCCTCGCCGGCGAGATGATGACGACCTCGATGCAGGCCGTGGGTTGCGTCGGGCTGCTGTCCAACGGCCCGTCGCGCGACGTCGATGCGATCCGGCGCATGAAGTTCCAGATGCTGCTGGGCGGCGTCACCGCCGGGCATGGCGAGATGGCGGTGCAGTCGGTCAACGCGCCGGTGTCGGTCGGCGGCATGGACGTGGCGCCGGGCGAGCTGATCCACATGGACGAGAACGGCGCGGTCAAGTTCCCGGCCCAGCACGCCCGGGCGGTGCTGAAGAACGCGCAGGCGATGCTGGCCGACGAGGCCGACAAGCTCGAGAAGACGCGCAAGGCCAAGTCGGCGGCCGAGATCCGGGCGATCAACTCCGGCGGGACCTACGGCGCCAAGAAGGGATAGAGGCCTCCGATGACGGAGGTCGCCGCCGACCCGCGGCCCGCCCGCTGGGGCCTCGCGGCCAAGCTGTTCGCGATCCTGCTGCTGCTGGGCGCGGTGGCGGTCATGATCACCGGCGTGCTGGGCTACATCCGCGCCCGCGAGGCGCTGGAGCGGGCGATCTTCGCCCAGCTCACCGCCGCGCGCGAAACCAAGGCCCATCAGGTCGAGTCCTACTTCCGCACCGTGCGCAACGAGGTCCGCCTGCTCGCGGCCTCGAAGATGGTGGTCGACGCCACGCGCGGCTTCCGCGAGGCCGTGGACGAACTCGATGGCAAGGAAGTGCCCGCCGCCGTGAAGCAGTCGGTGCACCAATGGTACGACACACAGTACATGCCGACGGTGCGCAAGCTGCTCGGCAAGGACGTGAGCGCGGACGAGTTCCTGCCGATGACGGCCGCGCCCTATGTCCTGCAGGACCTCTATATCGTCAGGAATCCCCATCCCGAGGGGCGGCGCGATCTGCTCGACGACCCGGGCGATGGCAGCACCTACAGCAAGATCCATGCGATCTTTCACCCGCTGATGCGGACCGCGGCCGCCACTGTGGGGTTTCACGATTTCATGATCGTCGACCCACGCAGCGGCCGGCTGATCTACACGGTCGACAAGGATCCCGATTTCGCGACGTCGCTGCGCGCCGGTCCCTATCGACAGTCCAAACTCGCCGCGGCGGCCGCACGCTGCGCTGCGGCGCCCGATCCGTCGCTCACGTGCCTCGAGGATTTTTCGCCGTACCTGCCTTCGAACGGGGAGCCCGAGGCCTTCATGGCGGCCCCGATCGTCGACCAGGGCGTCGTGACGGGCGTGCTGGTCGCGGAACTGTCGATCGACGAGATCGATGCGATCGTCACCGGCGGCCGGCGCTGGCGCAACGAAGGGTTCGGTGCCACCGGCGAGGCTGCCTTGGTCGGCCCGGATTTCCTGATTCGGTCGAGCGGCCGGAGCTTCTTCGAGAATCCCGCTGCCTATTTTGCCGAACTGAAGGCCGGGGGCGCCTCCGACGCGGACATGGCGGCCATCAAGCGTTACGGATCGCCGATCCTTCACCAGCATGCGGACACCGCTGCGGCCCGCGCCGCGGTCGGCGGCGTCCAGGGGACCGGCCAGGTCGTGGACCATCGTGGGATTCCGACCCTGGCTTCGTGGGGACCGGTACGGGTTTCCGGGGTGAAGTGGGGGCTGGTCGCCAAGATCGACAGCTCGGAAGCGTTCGAGCCGGTGTACCGGCTGGAGCGGGATCTGTTGATCGTGGGCGCCATCGCCTTCCTCGTGGTCGTAGTGACCGGCGCCTGGCTGTCGCGCTCGCTGCTCGGCCCGTTGCGCGATCTCACCGCCGGCGTGCGCCGTTTCGCGGCCGGCGACCACGCCGCGCACGTGCCGGTGCGGACGCGCGACGAGATCGGCCAGCTGTGCCTCGCCTTCAACGGCATGATCGACGACATCAACCGGAAGAACGTCGTCATCGAGACGAAGAACCGCGAGAACGAGGAACTCCTGCTCAACGTGCTGCCGGCCCCGATCGCCAATCGCCTGCGCGACGGCGAGCAGGGGATCGCCGACGGTTTCGCGGAGGTCACCGTCGCCTTCGCCGACCTCGTGGGATTCACGGCCCTGTCTTCGGAGATGCCGCCGGCCGATGTCGTCACCCTGCTGAACGGACTGTTCACCCGCTTCGATCTCGCGGCGAGCGAGCTCGGCATCGAGAAGATCAAGACGGTGGGCGATGCCTACATGGCGGTGTGCGGGCTGCCGGTCCCGGTGCCCAACCATGCCGAACGCATGGTGCGCATGGCCATCCGCATGGCCATCCGCATGGTGCACATCACGCGCGAGCATGCGATGGAGCACGGCGTGTCGATGAAGCTGCGCGTCGGCATCAACAGCGGCCCGGTCGTCGCCGGCGTCATCGGCAAGAGCAAGTACATCTACGACCTGTGGGGCGACACGGTGAACATGGCGAGCCGCATGGAGTCCGGCGGCATACCCGACTCCATCCAGGTCACGCGTCCGGTCTACGAGAAGCTCAAGGACCAGTTCGTCTTCGAGGCCCGCGGCGAGATCGAGGTCAAGGGCAAGGGAACCGTCGAGGCCTGGGTGCTGCGACTCTGACCTTCAGTTCAGGCCGAAGCTCAGCTTGGCGGCGGTGACCATGCCGGTGACGGCGATGCTGCACAGGATGAGGCCGAACACGCGGGTCACGATCTCGATGCCCGCCCTTCCGAGCAGGCGGAACAGCGTTCCGGCGAGCGCGTAGACGACGAACAGCAGGCAGAGGCAGAGGGCCAGGATCGCCGTCGTCATCACCTGTTCGCCGATCGAGCGCACGTTGTTGTCGGTCAGCAGCACGACGGTGAGGATCGCACCGGCGCCGGCAATGCCGGGGATCGCGAGGGGAAAGACCGCCCGCTGGAGCGGCGTCGCATCCGCCGGGACTTCGAGGGCCTCTTCGGCCACTTTGCCGAGAGCCATCTTGAGCCCGAACAGCAGCAGGATGAGCGATCCCGCGAGCTGGAACGAGGGCATGGGAATGTGCAGCGCCGCCAGCAGCGGCCGCCCCAGGACGATGAAGAAGAGGAGGATCAGGAACGCGGCGCCCAGCGCATAGGCCGCGACCAGCAGCGACCGTCGCCGGTCGAGTCCGGCCGTGACCATGAGAAAGAGGGGTACGGTGGCGAACGGATCGAGGATCACGAACAGGGTGACGAACTCGTAGAAGAAGTCGTGAAGAAATACCGGCCCCAAGCGAGGATTCCCTGGCTACTGATTACTCTGGGAAGAGTGCCGGACCTGGTCGCCTGCGTAAACAGACCGCTCGTTCGGCCGATCCGTCAGCAGTCTTGTGTCGGGATGGTCGTGTTCGTGGTCGAACGAGGGGGAATCTTCGACGCCTCGCCCACGAGAAGGTCCGGCACTTTGGCGCGAATCGACGGCAGGTTCAGCCATTGCCGCGCCTTGTCCGGATCGGTGAAGATGCGCATGGGCCGCTTGGCGGCCGCAAGCACGCCGAGTGCGCGCGCCACCAGGTAGTATTTGTTGGCCGGCAGCACGACGGCGAGCGGGCCCATTGGGCCGGTGGCATGGATCGTTCGCATGCGCACGCCCAGGCTGAGGAACTCGGCAGGGCCCATTTGCGTGTCGCCCCGGCTTCCATCGAACAGTTTCCGGTAGCCGTGCGCCTGTGCGCCGGCCATCGCGTCGAGCATGCGGTTCAGATCGGCCAGGGTGACATCGCCGTCGGCCCGGGCCGCGAACAGCTTGAGCTTTGAATCAATGGACCAATGCAGGGGCATAACCGTCGGGTCCGCAGTCGCAGGGAAAAATCAGGGGGAGGAGAGGGCGTCGACCTGCTCGAGGCGGGCGTTCGCTGACAGGCGATGCGCGAACGCAACCGCCGGCTTTCTCAAGTGACCCTGTCGTCCGCGGTGCGCGATCGACCCGAGTGATCGCCTCCGATACCGGCTCGACGTCGTTCCAACCTTCATCATCCGACTACTTCCCAATGGCTGCGCAGGCGCTCCATCGGGGCTCCCCTTCGTCTGGCGACACGCGCCGGAAGCTCCGAGGCAGACAAATTGCATCGAAAATGATGAAAAATCCAGAGCATTATTGCCGCGGTCCCGCGACGCATGATCGGTCGATGCGCGTGGTTTGCCGGGCATCGACATCCACGTTATCAGACACCGACATGAACCAGGTAACGACCACCGGCAACGCGACCCTGATCGTCTATGACGGCAAGCCGCTGCTCGCGACCGATCCCTGGTTCGGCGACGAGGATCCCGCCTATTTCGGCAGCTGGGTGCTCAGCCATCGCATTCCAAGGGCGCTGAAGGACGACATCCTGAAGTGCGAGTACATCTGGTTCTCGCACGGCCATCCGGATCACCTGAACCCGGTGACGATCGAACGCTTCAAGGGACAGAAGATCCTGCTGCCCGATCACGTGAACGGCCGCATCCTGAAGGACCTGCAGCCCGGCGGCTACGATCTCACCGTGCTGCCCGATCGCAAGTGGGTGCAGCTCAGCGACAAGGTGAAGGTCCAGTGCATCACCACCCGCATCCAGGACTCGATCCTGCTGATCGACTCGTGTGGCAGTCTCTTCATCGACACCAACGATGCCGGCACGCGCGACTGCACGCGCTACGTTCGCGGCATCGCCTCGCGCTACGAACGCTCCTACCTGCTGGCCCTGGCGGGCTACGGCGACGCCGACATGATCAACTTCTTCGACGAGCAGGGAAATTTCCTGACGCCGCGCGCCGCGCGCAAGCCGTCGGTCGGCGGCCAGCTCACCAATCTCGCCAGGGCGACGGGCGCGAGGTCGGTGATTCCCTTCTCGGCCTTCCATCAGTATCAGCGCACCGATTCGATGTGGGCCGAGGCCTACACCACGCCGATGGACGCCTTCGAGAAGGGCCTGTCTCCGGACGTGGGATTCATTCCCGCCTTCTCGACGGTCGACTGCCGCGACGGCTCGTGGACGACGCAGGCTCCGGAGGCGATCACCGTCGTTCCCAGGGCGCCGGAGGAGTTCGGGGACAACTGGTCCGATGCGCTGGAGGCCGCGGACCTGAAGAAGATCGAGGCCTATTTCGCCCGCAAGGACCCGGTGCAGGACTATTTCGGCTTCGTCAATTTCCGCGTCGGCGGGCGCGACCATACGATCGGGATGCGCGGGCCGAAGGAGCGCGGCATCAGCTTCGCCGTGCCGCGCGGCAGCCTGATGACCTGCATCGACTACCGCATCTTCGACGACCTGCTGATCGGCAACTACATGAAGACCACCCTGCATGGCGGCGTGCGCTCGCTGCAGGAGGGCGGCTTCAACTACTACGTCGCGAAGTACGGCGACAACGGACAGGCCGAGACGGATGCCGAGTTGCGCGCCTACCTGGCCGAATACCGTCGCCGCGCGGGCTTCGACTACATCGTGAGCGCGCTCGAGGACAGGTCGCGCGACTTCATCATGCGCTTCGCCGCCCAGGACTCCCGGCTCTACAGGCTTGCCAAGTCGATCTACGTGAAGATGCGCTGAAACCAAACCCGACTGACCGGTGGAGCTGCGCGGGCGCTCCTCGGCATCAGGTTTGTATTGAGAGTGAAGTTGGCCTCGAAGGTTGGTCACGCCTGGTGAAGAAGATTGCCATCCAGACAATAGGAACGTTGGGCGACATTCGGCCATTTGTGGCGCTTGGCCGTGCCCTTCGCGGCAAAGGGTTCGGCGTTACAGTCGCCACGTCTCCACACTTCGAGCGGCTCGTCGTCAGCAACGATCTGCAATTCGAACCGCTCCCTGGCGATGTAGTCGACCTTGTCGACACCCAGCTTGGAAAATCCGCAATAGATGGTCGTCACAAGCTGCTGGCGACGCTGCGTCTCATCGGCACGCTTCGGCCGATGTTCGAAATGTTGATCGACGCCCAACTGGCCGCGACACGGGACGCAGATGCGATCGTCTACCATCCAAAGGCATTTGGAGCTCCTCATATCGCTGAAGCGCTCGGCATTCCAGCCTTCATCGCTCTGCCTCTGCCCGGTCTTTCGCCGACGCGCGCCTTTCCTTCTCCGTTGATGCCGTTTCGGGATCTGGGTGTCTTCAATCGGGCGAGCCATCTTCTGGTAACCAGGTTCGGTGACTTGGGCTTTCGCAAGCTCGTTAAGCGCTGGCGTCGCAAGGTCCTGGGTTTGTCGGAGCAATCTGATTGGCTGCACATTGCAGGGCGGCCCATCCCGAAGCTCTACCCCTACAGTGCGGCCGTTGTACCTGTGCCGCCGGATTGGGACAGCAGCAGCATTGTGACCGGCTACTGGTTCCTGGACGACGAGTCTCAATGGCTGCCTCCCCCTGGTCTACGCGCCTTCCTGGAAGGTGGTGACCGCCCGGTTTACGTAGGCTTTGGAAGCATGCCTGCTGCCGATCCGGAGAAGTCGACCAGGTTGATACTGGAGGCACTCGCGAGAACTGGACGACGGGGGGTGCTCGCAAGAGGCTGGGGCGGGTTCCGTACAGAAGCGCTCCCCGACTGGGTCCATGTGATCGATTCGGCTCCCCATTCCTGGCTTTTCCCGCGCATGGACGCAGTTGTTCATCATGGCGGTGCGGGCACGACGGCGGCCGCACTTCGAGCGGGGTGCCCCACGGTCATTTGCCCTTTTATTGGGGACCAGTTCTTCTGGGGTCACCGGGTCGAGCGTATCGGAGCCGGCCCCAAGGCCATACCCCGGCAGAAGCTTACCGCGACGCTTCTTGCCGAGGCCATTGAGCGTGCAACGACGGAGCCGGTCTTTCGGGCGAGGGCGGCGGACATCTCACGTGCGATCGGGCAGGAGCACGGTTTGTCCAAAGCGGTAGAAGTCATAGCCGCGAGGATTTAGAGACTGGCGTCGCATTGGACGGCCTTCGCTGACGAGGAGCGACGCCCGCTACAGGATCTGCACCGCAGACTGCTGGTTGGCGAAGGCCAGGTACCTGTATTTCAGGCCGCGCGCCTCGACGAATTCCCGGAACGCCTTGAACTCGCCGTTCTCCCAGTTGGGGAAGGCCATGTAGTCGTCGAACACGATCACGGTGCCGGCGACGATGCGGTCGGCGAGCAGGTCGAGCACCAGCCGGGTCGAGGGATAGGTGTCGCAATCGACGTGCAGGAACGAGCACGGGCCTTTGTGCCGCTCCAGGAAGCCGGGCAGGGTGGCGTCGAACCAGCCGACCACCAGTTCGACGTTGGGTTCCAGCTCGGTCGGCTTGCTCACCTGGTAGGCGCCGGCCGGCGCCTCGGTGCCGGGCCAGTCCTCCTTCAGCCCCTCGAAGCTGTCGAAGCCGTAGACCTTGATGTTGCCGCGCGCCACGCGGCGGGCGAAATGGTTGGTCGAGGCGGCCGTCATGACGCCGAACTCGAGATAGAGCCCATCGCGGGTCGCCTTCGAGATCGCGAAGTCCCACAGCAGCTCCCGCGCCGAGAACATCAGCGCCACGTCGAGATGCTTCTCGACATAGTCGGCGGCCCGCTGGGCGGCCCGGTCGGAGATGATCTTGTAGACGCTGTCGGCGCGCAGGTGGGAGGTGCTGACCCGGGGACTGAGCCACAGGATCGGGTCGATCACCAGTCGGTACACGGCGTCGCGCGCCGCTCGCTTCAGGGACATGGCGGGAACCTGACACTTCGCCCCCGGGCCGTCCAGAGACCGCCCGGTCTCCGCCTTCGATGGCGAGGTCCCGCGACTACCGCTCCCACCCGAACAGCTCGAACTCCAGCGCACACATCTCCTGGACGAACAGCCGCTGCTGGTGCGACAGCTGTTCGCGCCCCGGCCGCCGGTCGCGGTCGGACGCGCGGGCGTGCGGGAGCCCGCGCCAGGGCATCCCGAAGCGCTCCATCAGGACCTTCATTTCGTGGACCAGATCGTCGAAGCGGATGACGTGGTCCACCGCCATGTAGTCGTTGATCGTGTAGCTCCGGTAGCCGATGTAGCGCAGGTCGAAGAAGACCGTGTCGGCGATCGACAGTCCGTTCATCGCGGCCAGCGACACCGCCTTCTCGTAGGGATGCCGCTCGACCGCGAACTTGAAGGCGGCTCTCCAGAAGTCTTCTCCGACGAACTCCCGCACCCGCCTGCAGGTCACATGGGTCCGCATGGTGTCGAGCCTGCCCCGGTCCTCCCGAAGCGCGCGCTTGATGAGCTTCGGATTGCCCTTTTTCAGCGCCTTCCTGTACCGATCCACGACGTCCCTGGGGGCGAAGTTCCGGGGCGCCACGCCATCGTCCTTCAGCCGCCGAATGTCGTGTTGGGCGCTGATGGGCGTGATGATGTCGTTCGGTCCGCAATGAGGGCTGAGGGCAAGCTCGATCGAGGTGCCGGCCGTCTTCATCGTCTTGAGGAAGATGAAATTGTGCTTTCGTGACGCGATCATTTCAAAGCCAGAATAGCTTGTCGCAAGCGGGCGGGAAATCCGCTACTTCGGCTGATCGCTGACGCTCCGCTGTCAGCCCAGCGCACAACCCGAATTGACAGGGGCTCAGACCGTCCGCCATGCTTGAATATATGGCGAAGATCGACTTCTGGTGGGATGAGGCGGACCGGACCGTTGCGAACTACGACGCTCTGTTGGCGCAATTCCTAGCATGGCGTCCGGCCATCCAGCCCCCCGTTTTGGCGGTCCTTGGTTTGTTGCATCGCTTTCATGGCAGTGCGCTGTTCAAGGCCATCAAGAGCACGGGCCTGATCCGCGCCGTACCCTTTCGCGACTTGCCTGCCGAGGAGATTGGCCGACCTGACATTGCCCTCATTCGCTGGGGGCTGGTCGCGCAGGCCGACCGCGATCGCATTCCGGCTGGTGTTGCGGTGCTGAACGACACTCATCTCGACACCGACAAGGCGAATGTTGAGGCGAAGTTTTCTGGGGTCGCAGGCTATGGCTCGATTGTCGATCCTAGCCAGGCGAGCGGCCTCGCGGTGCTCAAGTCAAGAATGAACGCTCGACACGATGGCCGGGTGGTTCAGCTCCCCATCGACGGGTACGATACCAAAGACCTCATCTGCCAGCGACTGGTGAACAATACGCTCGACGATCATGTGGTCGACATTCGCATACCGTTCGTGTGCGGAAACCCTCTATCGGCTTATGTCAAGTTTCGTGATCGTGGCCGAAGGTTCGACAACTCCAACGCGCATGTCAGGATGGTTGCGCCGTCCGAGGTACTGACGGACGAGGAGATGGCGCTCTGCCAGCGTTTTTGCAGTGTCATGGGGCTCGACTACGGTGAACTCGACATCCTGCGCGACGGGAAAGACGGGAGAATCTACATCGTTGACGCCAACGACACGCCGGCTGGTCCCCCAAAGACCTTGCCAGCCGCCGAGCGCGAACTGGCATTGCGGTTGATTGCGATGGGCTTTCGACGCCATGTGTTCAAGCTGCCATGCTGAATCCACAAGAAGAGCAGTCGCCGCCTCTTACGGACCGCGAACTCGAACTGATCAGTGACGTTGAGGAGTTGCGGGACGCGCTGCGTGCGACCTTGAACTACATCGAAGCCGGGCTGCAGCCCGTGCTCCCTCCGCAAATTGAGCGATATCGGGCGCTGCTCGAAGAGATCAAGCCCGTGGATGTCGATGCCGTCTCCGCGCGCGAGCTGTTCGACGTCGTGACGGCGATGGTCCGCTTTCTAACTCTGACCACGGCAGACAAGGCATTTTCTCGCAATGGCGTATCCGGTCTGGTGGACTGGACGATCCTGATGACACTGATGCTCGAGCCTCCCGGTGTGACCGATCGGCAAGTTACGAGGATCATGGGGGCCAACTACAAGCGAATCCAGCGGATGACCCAATCGCTGGCAGCATCGGGCATGGTGCGCGCGACCCAGATCGCAGACAATGGAACATGCGCTGTTGAAATTACAGCGCACGGCCGGGCGAGGCTCGATGAGACCAATGAGCTATTGGAGTGAAAGCTCAGATGGTTCACGCATCGGCAACGGTTTCGGCTGATGTTTCTCGCGCGCAAGATTCGGCTGCTTGCCCGCATGTACGATGACAGACCTGCGAAGAAGAAGCGACTTGAGGAGCGGCAGAAATCGGTGGATGCGAACACGCTACCTTCATCGTGATCGTTTCTGACATGCCGACGCAGGTCACGCACTACGACTGACTTTGCTCCGCTAGACCATTTGACTTGGCGGTGAGAATCCGCACGAGCAGTTCGAGGACCGGGGCCTGGAAACGGCTCCGAACGCGGGGCTCGTCCAACTTCGCCAGCATTTGGGCCTTCGTCGTATCCGGCACAATCGAGATGTCGGGCAGAAATGGTCTTTCCGGCGGGTCTTCGGGAGGAACCGCAAACGACATGTTCTGGTGGCGTCCAAGGACGTTCATGTCCGACCGGTACAACTCCGCAAGGTCGAGCCATTGCTCCCGCGTCAGATACTGGGCTCGCCGGGGCTTTACGTCCGTGGTGCACAACTCGAAGAACGCACGCGCGACCTTGAAAGATCTTTGATCAAGAATGCCGATCGGGCTTGCCTTGGCGGCGGCCGCCAGGGCTCGCAGCAATTCCAGCGTTACCCAATGGGGAGCCACATTGTGAGTTTCGATCCCATCCGGGCATGTCTCCGCCCCGAGGACGGAGAGAACATCGGTCATGAGGCTCCCACCGACCAGTGCCTGCGGCAGGAGGGGCCGGGCATGAATGGACTCCCAACCGAAAGCCTCTGCCCATCGGTCTATTCGCGGTAAGGCAGAAACTCCCCTTCGTGAGGCTCTGTAGTAGGCGTCGAAGTCCCCAATGTTCGAGCCAGTCTTGGTGCGCTGCGCATACATCGATTGAACCCAGCTTGGATAGTCGCGCACATAGCAGAGAATGCGTATCTCGCGGGCGCCAGCATGCCGCTTTAGGCGCTGTATGCTGTCCCTGTTGAGGGAAAACAGGATCTCCCCCGAAATGAACAGCTTCCTCTTCTTATTCCTTCGAACATCCAGACGAAACTTCTGTATCGTCTCCGGGTCCTTGTGTGGAGCGTGCAAAGCAGCGGCCAGACGCGCATGGTTTACCATTCCATGGACGGTCGTCGGACACGTGAAGCCGATCGATTTCATGAACTGCACGTGGTCGTGCGCAAGGCTCTGGATCGTCGATGAGCCGGACTTGCCCCGGCCGATGTGAAGATAGAGCGGAGGCAGTGGCGACTGCGCCGGAGAGTTTGCCTCTTTGGACCATCCAGGCCGCGGCTCGATATCCACCATGGATCTACCTCAGGTCGGGGTAAGGCGCGCTGCGCCAATCGGCAAAAAGGTCCATTTGTCCAGCATAGTCTGATCTGGTTCTCGAACTCGACTTTGCGTCGGCACTATAGCGTATGGAGAGCAAGGGCGCGTCTGGACCGTGTGCCTGTGCAACTTCATCTCACCCCTCTAGCCGACGTTCTCGCACAGCCTCCCGAAACGATTGAGGACGGCATGTTCACTCAATCCTCCTATGGCCGCGGCGGGTTGATGGACGCCATCAGGACGAGAAAGGACGGTCGCCCGTTTCGATATGGCGAACATGATCGCGACTACAGGCACATGAATGAACGGTATGGAGAGCTGGTGTGCAGGGAGATTAGCGTCTGGCTCGAAGGCCGCGGGCTTTAAGGCGCCAAGCGCCCCTGCGCAGCGGCCACCGTCTCCGTTCGCATGGTCGAGACTTCGAATGTACAATGGGTCCCGGCCGCCTGCCTGGCGTCGCTTTCGAACCGCGGCTCTCCGGTTTGCGGTGCGGACACACGCCTCTGGCCAACCGCGGTCGCGATGCTCTAACAATCCGGCGAACCATTCACGACGTCATATCCCGGGGGACTCATCGCTCATGCAACTCGACAAGACAGTGGCCGCGGTCGTCACGGGCGGCGCGTCCGGCCTCGGCGCCGCCACCTCGCGCATGCTGGCCTCGCACGGCGTGAAGGTCGCGATCTTCGACCTCAACGAGGAGCAGGGCGAGGTTCTCGCCCGGGAAATCGGCGGCGTCTTCTGCAAGGTCAACGTGACCTCTACCGAGGAGGTCGACGCCGGGTTCGCGAAGGCACGGGCGGCCAACGGGCAGGAGCGCATCCTGGTGAACTGTGCCGGCGTCGGCGGCGGCGCGCAGAAGACCGCGTCGCTCGACCGCACGACCGGCGCGCCCAAGGAATATCCGCTGGAGAACTTCGAGCGCATCATCAACGTCAATCTCATCGGCACATTCCGCTGCATCACCAAGTCGGCGGCGGGCATGCTGACGCTGGCGCCGCAGCCCGACGGCGATCGGGGCGTGATCCTCAATACTGCCTCGGTCGCGGCCGAAGACGGCCAGATCGGCCAGGTCGCCTATACCGCCTCGAAGGCCGGCGTCGTCGGCATCACGCTGGTCGTGGCGCGCGACCTTTCCAATGACGGAATCCGCTGCAACACGATCCTGCCCGGCATCTTCGACACGCCGCTGCTCGCGCGGGCGCCGGACAACGTCAAGGCGGCGCTGGCCGCCTCGGTGCCGTTCCCCAAGCGCCTGGGACGCCCCGAGGAATATGCCCAGGTCGCCCATACGATGATCACCTGCGGCTACTTCAATGGCGAGGACGTGCGCATCGACGGCGCCATCCGCATGGCGCCGCGCTGAACCGGGACCGGGAAAGGATCAAGCAATGACCGAAGCATGGATCATCGATGCCTGCCGCACGCCGCGCGGCGTCGGCAAGGCGGGCAAGGGCGCGCTGTGGGAGGTTCACCCGCAGCAGCTCGGCGCGACCGTCCTCAAGGCGATCGCCGAACGCAACAAGATCGACACCAGGGAAGTCGGCGACGTGATCTGGGGCACGGCCGCCCAGGTCTCCAAGCAGAGCGGCGATCTCGGCCGCATGTCGGCCCTCGACGCCGGCTATGACGTCAAGGCGAGCGGCATCACGATCGACCGGTTCTGCGGTTCGGGCATCAGCGCCGTGAGCCTCGCCGCCGCCTGCATCAAGTCGGGCATGGAAGACCTGGTGGTCGCCGGCGGCACGGAGATGATGTCGATGGACCGCAGCCGCGGCAGCGGCCCGCCGGTCATGGACAACGGCAATCTGCGCCTGCGCCTGCATCATCCTCAGACGCACCAGGGCATCTGCGCCGACGCCATCGCCACGCTGGAGAAGATCCCGCGCCAGGCGCTGGACGAGGCGGGCTACATCAGCCAGCAGCGTGCGGCGACCGCCATCGCCGAGGGCCGCTTCGCCAAGTCGCTGATCCCCGTCTACAAGGAAGACGGCACGCTGGCGCTGGATCGCGAGGAATATCCGCGTCCGCAGACGACCCGCGAGGGACTGGCGAACCTCAAGGCCGCCTTCGCGGCGATGGCCGACGTGCCCCTCGACGACAAGGGCATGACCTATCGCTCACTGATCCTGCAGGCCTATCCCGACCTGAAGATCGAGCATGTCCATCATGCCGGCAATTCTTCCGGCGTCGTCGACGGCTCGGCCGCCGTGCTGCTCGCCTCGCCGGACTATGCCAGGGCCCACGGCCTCAAGCCGCGCGCCCGCGTCGTCGCCATGGCGAACATGGGCGACAGCCCCGAGCTGATGCTCAACGCGCCGGTGCCGGCGGCCAAGAAGGTGCTGGAGAAGGCCGGTCTCACCAAGAACGACATCGACCTCTGGGAGATCAACGAGGCCTTTGCCGTCGTCTCGGAGAAGTTCGTGCGCGATCTCGACCTCGATCGCGACAAGGTCAACGTCAACGGCGGCTCGATCGCGCTCGGCCACCCGATCGGCGCGACCGGCGCCATCCTGATCGGCACCGTCCTCGACGAACTCGAGCGGCAGGACAAGCAGTTCGGTCTCGTCACGATGTGCGCCGCCGGCGGCATGGCGCCGGCGATCATCATCGAGCGCATCTGAGAGACCCCGAGGGAAAAGTCCCTCGACATGACTGGGGGCGACGGGACGTTTCCCGTCGCAGCATGGCGCGCGCCTGGTCGTCTTGTCGGTGAATGGCGGGCCCGGCGAGATTCGAACTCACGACCTCTGCCTTCGGAGGGCAGCGCTCTATCCAGCTGAGCTACGGGTCCGGCGCGGCGGACCATACCGGAGGGGGCTCGGCGGCGCAACGCATCGACGCGGGGACCGGGAGGGATGGTGTCGACCCACCCGGTGGCCAGGGTTGAGCGCCGCATCGCCCCTGCTAAGGTCGCCGTCGCACGCAAATTTTGGAGGTCCCGTCGTGTCCGAGTACGCGCTTGATGCCGTCAATGCCAAGGCCGGCGGCTGAGGGCCCCCGAATGGCAGGGAAGGAACCCGTGCGGCGCATGGTGGTCGGCATCACCGGCGCTTCGGGGACGGTCTACGGCATCCGTGTGCTGGAAGCGCTACGGGCGCTGAAGGTCGAGAGCCATCTCGTGGTCTCCAAGGCGGGCGACCAGACGCGAGCGCTCGAAACCGACATGTCGGCGGCGGAACTGCGCGCCCTGGCCGATCACGTCCATGCGCCCGGCGACATTGCCGCGTCGATTTCGAGCGGCTCGTTCCAGACCATGGGCATGATCGTCGCGCCCTGTTCGGTGCGAACCCTGAGCGAGATCGCGACGGGCGTCACCTCGGGCCTCGTCTCGCGGGCCGCCGACGTCTGCCTGAAGGAGCGGCGGCGGGTCGTGCTGATGTTCCGCGAGACGCCGCTGCACGCCGGCCACATCAAGAGCATGCTGGCCGTCACCGAGATGGGCGCCATCGTCGCGGTGCCGTCGCCGGCCTTCTACACGCGACCGAAGACCGTCGACGATATCGTGACGCATTCCGTCGCACGCGTGCTCGACCTGTTCGGCCTCGACACCGGGACGTTCCCGCGCTGGACCGGCCCACCGAGCGGCAGCTGATCGTACGCTGGAGCCGGCGGTTTGACTTGGCGGCGCGCCGCGTTTCGGCGACAGTCCGCCCACAAGAACCCCACCGGGAGGAATATAGATGACCGACCACAACCGCCGCGGCTTCGTCCGCGCTTCGGGCGCCGCCGCCGCGCTCGCCACCCTCGGACTCGCGAGCCGCGCCGGCGCGCAGGGCGCCGCGCCGCTCGAATCGGTGCGCCTCGTCACCGGCTTCCCGCCGGGGGGCACGTCCGACACGCTGTGCCGCCGCGTCGCCGAGGGGCTGAAGGGCACCTCCTACACGAAGGTGGCGATCGTCGAGAACAAGCCGGGCGCCGGCGGCCAGATCGCCGTGCAGTCGATGAAGGGCGCGGCGACCGACGGGAGCGTGATCCTGCAGACGCCGGCCTCGATGCTGATGATCTATCCGCACATCTACAAGAAGCTCGCCTACGACGCCTTCACCGACGTGACGCCGGTGACGCTCGCCTGCACCTTCGATTTCGGCTTCTGCGTCGGCCCGGCCGTGCCCGAGAGCGTGAAGAACATTCCGGAGTTCCTGGCCTGGTGCAAGGCCAACCCGGACAAGGCCAACTACGGCTCGCCGGCCTCCGGCTCGGTGCCGCACTTCATCGGCGTGCTGCTGGGCCAGGCCGCCGGCATCGAGCTGAAGCACGTCGCCTATCGCGGCACCCAGCCCGCGGTGCAGGACATGATCGGCGGCCAGATCCAGGCCGTGTCCGGCCCGGTCGGCGAGTTCACCCAGCAGGTCGCCGCCGGCAAGGCACGTCTGCTCGGCGTCTCGGGCGCGACCCGCAGCCGCTTCGCGCCCAACGTCCCGACCTTCGCCGAGCAGGGCTACAAGGACCTGGTCTTCACCGAGTGGTTCGGCTTCTTCGCCCCGGGCGGCACCCCGGCGCCGGTAGTGATGCGCGCCAACGAAGCCCTGCGCACAGCGCTCGCGAAGAAGGACGTGATCGACGGCCTCGCCGTCATGGGCCTCGAGATGAAGTCCTCGACCCCGCAGGAACTCGGCGCGCTCCTGAAGGAGAGCTACGACCGCTGGGGCCCGATCGTGAAGAAGATCGGCTTCACGGCGGACTCGTAAGTTTGCTTCCCCATTCAAATGGGGAAGTGCCCCGGTCTTACCGGGGCGATGGGGTCATGGGCGTTGCGACACTTATGACCCCTCCGTCGGCGTAAGGCGCCGCCACCTCCCCGTTTGAATGGGGAGGAAAGCGCTAAACCCGCTTTGCGTCGTCCCTCGCATAGGTCGCGACGGCGCGGTCGACCAGGGTCTTGCGGTCGATCTTGTTGGTTCCCGCGAGCGGCAGCTCGTCGACGAACCAGACGGCGCGCGGGTGGGCGTAGGCGGGGCCGTTGTCGAGCGCGAAGCGGCGCAGCGACTCCTCGGTCGGTGAGGTGCCGGGCTTCGCGACCACGAAGGCGACCGGGAGCTGGTACTTGATCTCGTCCGGCACCGGCACGACGCAGGCCTGCGCCACGTCGGGATGCCGGCCGAGCAGCTTCTCGACCTCGCCGGGATAGACGTTCTCGCCGCCGCACTGGAACATGTCGTCGGCGCGGCCGACGAAGAAGACGAAGCCGTTCTCGTCGCGCCGCATCACGTCGCCGGTGTCGTACCAGCCGTCGATCAGGCGTTTCTTCGTATCGGCCTCGCGATTGAGGTAGCCGCTCATCAGCGCTGGGGTGCGGATGTGCAGCACGCCCTGCGTCGGGCCGGTCTCGGCGCCGCCGACGAATTTCACCTCGATACCGGCCCGCGGATAGCCGAGCGCCCCCATAGGCTTGGGGATGCCGTCGGGATGCGGTCCGAAGCCCAGCGGCCCCGACTCCGTCGTGCCCCAGCTGTTGGCGGTCTCGGCATTGGGAAACAGCCGGTGCATCTGCTCGAAGAATTCCGCTGTCGACGGCGCCGAGCCGGTGACCGCCGTGGTGACGCACGTCAAGTCCGCCTTGGCCAGCTCGTCCGTCTCGCGCATCACCAGCGCCAGCATGGTCGGCACCGAGGTGATCATGGCGACGCGCTGCCGGTCGATGGCGCGGATGAAGCCGCGTGCGGTGAAGTTGGTCATCAGCACGATCGTGCCACCGTTGATCATCGCCATCTTGGCGCTGAACAGGCCGTTCATGTGGAAGAGAGGCGCGGCGATGATGATCTTCTTGCCCTCGATGCCGGGCCGTTGCTCCGGCGTGGCGCCGGTCGCCCAGAGGTAGCCGCCATGGGTCAGCGGCACGCCCTTGGGCAGGCCGGTCGAGCCCGACGTGTAGAGGATCATGGCGACCTCTTCCGGCGCCATCTCGACCGGCTCGAACGGGCCCGGGTCGAGCAGGCCGTCGAGTTCCTCCATCGCGACGGTCGGCACCAGCGATCCGACCAGCGGCGCGCGCTCGGCGTCGGCGATCGCCAGCTTGACCGAAGAGTCCTTCATGATGTGCGCCACGGTCTCGCGCGGCAGCTTGTGATTGACGCAGACCGATACGAGGCCGGCCGCCATCGTGGCCATGTAGAGCACGAGATAGTCGGCACTGTTGGCGGCCACGATGGCCACCGCCTCGCCGCGGACGAGCCCCCGTTTCAACAGGCCGCGGGCGAGGGCGGCGATGCGGGCCCGTGTCTCGCCGTAGCTCAGCTGCAGCTGTTCGTCGCCCTCGGGCGAGACCTGGATGATGAACGGTCGGTCGGCCGGCGCCTGCGGGTCGAGGATGGCGGCGAGATTGCTGAGGGTCATGAGTTCCTGAATGTTCGACGGACGATGGTTCTGCAAGCGACGTGCCGGACTTCAGCGGCGGCGATGGAATTGCGAGCCGCCATACGACTGGTCGGTCGGCACGATCTCCATGAAGCTCACGTCCATGCGCTGCGGTGCGCCCAGCACGAACATGACCGCCTCGGCGATGTCGGCCGGCTGCAGCGTCTCGAAGCCGTCGTAGAAGCGGCGCCGACCCTCCTCGCGATCCTCCATCAGATCGAGATGGGCGCCGGTCTCGACCCGGCCCGGCGATATCTCGCTCACCCGCACGCCGGATCCGTGCAGGTCGAGGCGCAGGGTCTGGCTGAGATTGTGGATGGCGGCCTTGGTCATGGCATAGACCGGCATGCCCGGCAGCGCCCAGGTGCCCGACGTCGATCCGAGATTGACCACATGGCCCAGCCCGCGGGCCCGCATGCCGGGCACGGTGGCGGCCAGGCAGTTGAGCGTGCCGCGCAGGTTGACGTCCATCAGCCTGGCGATGTCGTCGGGCGCGGTCTCCCACGAAACGCCGCCGCGCACCGGTGCGGAGGCATTGTTGACCAGTATGTCGGCGTCGAGCGAGCCCAGCGCGCTCAGCACGGCGTCGCGGTGGGAGATGTCGAGCGCCATCGGCCGGCAGCCGGTTTCGCCGGCCAGTTCCGTCAGGTCGTCGGCGGAGCGGGCGACGGCATAGACGTCGATGCCGCCGATCGTGAGTTCACGGACGATCGCCGCGCCGATGCCGCGGCTCGCGCCGGTGACGATGGCGGTGCGATAGCGATCGAGTGACACGGCTTCCTCCTTTGCCCGGCACGAAACGGCCGCCTAGAGTGTCAGCATAGCGCATCGAAGCTGGAGTGAGGCATGGCCAAGAAAGTCTTTCCCGACGGCACCGAAGTGGCCGGGTTCTACGTCCGGACCATCAGGAGCGGGCCGTTCGTCTTCGTGTCGGGCACGACCTCGCTGAATGCCAAAGGCCAGGTCCAGGGCAAGGATGCGGCCCAGCAGACGGCGATCACCATGCGCAAGATCGAGGCCGGGCTGAAGTCCGCCGGTGCAAAGCTGGGCGACCTGGTGCGGACGACGATCTACGTGACCGACATCCGCGACATGGGGGCCGTGAGCACGGCCCTTGGCAAGTCGCTGAAGGGCGCGGTGGTCACATCGACGCTGGTGGCCGTGAGCGCCCTTGCCGTGCCCGGCCTGCTGGTCGAAATTGAGGCGACGGCCGTCGTCGCTGAACGATGAGGGGCAGGGGTGATGGAGTGCGCGGGATGAGTGGGAAGAGAGTCATGTTGCTGGGGCGCCGACAGGCGCTGGTCGGGTCCATGGGCGCGCTTGGGGGGGCCGCGGGAACGATGCTGGCCGCGCCGGCGATCGCCCAGCAGCGGGTCAAGTCCGGGACCGTCAACATCGAGCAGGTCCAGGTGGCCTTCTTCGGCAGCGGAAACGTCGGCAGCGGTACCCTGCACTACGAGGGCCGCAGCTACCGCTTCTCGGTCGGCGGCCTGGGCGTCGGCGGATTCGGCGTCTCCAAGATGGAAGCCTATGGCGACGTCTACAATCTGAAGGAGCTGCGCCAGTTTCCCGGCGCCTACGGCCAGGCGCGCTATGGCGCGGCCTACGGCGACCAGGGCAAGGGCGAGATGTGGCTGGAGAACACCAACGGCGTGATGATCGACCTCAAGACGCGTCGCCAGGGTCTCGCCGTCTCGCTCGGCGCCGACGCCGTCATCATCGACTTCAAGTGAGGCGGCCCATGCCGAAGTTCAGCCGCGCCCTCGCGGGCGCCCTCGTTCTCCTCTCCGCTGCTCCGGCGGTCGCGCAGGACGAGACCCAGACCTTCAATGCTTTTGCGGTGGTCCTCGCCAACGGCACGGTCGTGCGGGCCGGCGACAAGCAGCTCGTGCTGGCGGGCAGCCTGGCCGGCCCGATGTTCATCGAGACCGACGAGGGACCGCAGCAGGCCGGCCGCGTCGGCTGCGCGCTGTCGTCGAAGATCGACCAGGCCAGCCGCAAGACCAGCGCTTCGGGCGCCTGCAGCTTCACGGCCCACGACGGCGCGACCGCCTGGGGCGAATGGGACTGTGCCGGCTACGAACTCGTCGGCTGCCGCGGAACCTTCAAGCTGACCGGCGGCACCGGCCGCTTCGCCGGTGCGAGCGGGGAGAGCACGCTCATCTGGCGCCCGACGGCCATCGAGCTGAAGAAACAGCTCGACGGCATGGCGGTCGACAATGCCAGCGGCATCGTCCTGTGGCGCGACTTCAAGCTGAAGGGCAAATAGTCCTTCAGCCGGCCGGCGGATAGGGAATGCGGCTGCGCTGGAGGAGGTCCTCCAGCGCCTTGATTCCCTGCTGGTATCGACCCTTCTGGCAATCGATGGCGGCGCCGAGGCGCGCCATGTTGGGGCCCCCTGAGCCTTCGCCGCGCTGCAGATTGTAGCGGTCGTAGAGTGCCCCGAGCTGGGCGCAGCGCGCCGCCAGTTGCTCGTCGGTCTGCTGGGCGCGGCCGGAAGCGGGCGACATCAGCAATCCTGCAGCCGCGAGCGAAACCAGCATCCCGAAGCGGGTCTTCATGTCGCACAGTAGGCCACGAATCGCGCGATCTTGCACCCGTCCGGCGCTGCGGGGTACTGTCGCTGGCCTCCTGCAGGAGGCCAGGGGGGAGAGCAAATGACGACGCGATCGACGGTGCGGTGGATGTTCGTGCTGGGCATCACAGGTCTGGTCGCGGCCTGCGCCATGGCGAAGGGTACCCCCGGCGAGGATCCCCGGACGGAAACGAATGCGACCCAGGTCACCTGGACCGACGGCAAGCCCGCCATCGCGATCAGCTGCAAGGAGCCCGGCGCCTGTCAGACCCGCGCAGTCGCCATGTGCAACAGCACGGGTGGCGATTATGTCACGCTGAAGATGCAAAACATGCCGACGCGCGGCGACATGAGCACGGTGCGCGGGCCGGCGTCGGTCGTCATTCGCTGCGGGACGTAGCGCTCGCCTGACCGTTGCGCTTCGATCCCCAGAGGCTCGCCATTGCGGGCAGGGATTGCGAGGCGTCCGCGCCCGACGGAAGCAGGGCCTCGTGATCCGAGATCCACGCCACGACGTCCTGCGTCACGGCCGGCCCCGCCTTGTCGCGCATCAGCAGGTGATAGCCGTTCTTGTAGAAGGCGAGCTTCGAATCGGGTCGTGGCGGCATGATCTCGATTGCGGCCTTGACCGGTGCCTGCGGCACGATGCGGTCACCCAGCCCGTACATCATGAGATAGGGCTCGTCGACCCGGGCCGCGGAAGCGCGCGCATCGTCCATCAGGTCGACCAGCCCGTAGGCCATGTCCAGACGGGGCTGTCGCAGCATCATCGGATCGTTGCGCAGCTTTTCGATGGTCCTGGGATTGTCGGTCGGCTGGTAGTCGATCGAGGTCGGACCCGCGGGCATCCAGGGGATGGTATGGGCGAAGAACCACAGGCCGGCGCTGGCCACCGGGCCGAACGTATCGCGCGAGCGGACGGCCGCCGCCGACAGGATCAGCCCGTCCGATTCGGTCCCGCGATCGGCGGCCACCAGCACCACCGCGCCGCCCATGCTCTCGCCAGCCAGGTAGAACGGCACGCCGGGATGCCGCGCCCGTACGAGGGCCGCGACCGTCCTGGCATCTTCGACCAGAGTGTCGGTGCCCGGCCAGCGGCCGCGCGTCGGGCTGCCGCCGAAACCGCGCTGGTCATAGGCGTAGGTGGTGATGTCGGCGCCGGACCAGGTCCCGGCCGGTTCCTCCCAGGCCATGCGGTAGTCGCCGAAGCCGTGCAGGGCCAAGATGACCGCGCGGGGAGCGCCGTTTGCCGCAGGCCAGACCGACAGCGGTAGCGAAGTTCCGTCCGCCGCGACATAACGGTCTTCGGTCAGCCGCGGCGTCTCGACCGCGCCGCCGGCCGGAACCACCGTCGGGGCACAGGCGGAGAGCATGACCGCGGCGGCGGAGGCCGCTATCATTCGCCGGCGTAACAGGAGTGGGATCGTGACGGAGCCGTTTGAAGTCATCACTGTCGATACTGACCGCGTCGCCTGCGATGGCGGTGGCGGCGCGTTGGGCCATCCCAAAGTCTACCTCAACCTGGGCCCGCAGGGACACGTCGAGTGTCCCTACTGCAGCCGGCTCTACAAGCTGCGCGAAGGCGCACATCCCGCCCACGCGCACTGAAGGAACGGCCCCATGAAACAGCTCGGCGAAGGCTGGAACTGGCGCGACCTGAAGGTCGGAGACAAGTTCATCACCTATGGCCGGACCATCTTCGAGGCCGATCTTCTGAATTTCGTGACCCTTTGCGGCTTTTCCGAGGAGCTGTTCACCAACAGGGAATACATCAAGGATCACGCGCCGATGCGCGGCGGGCATCCGGTGCCGGGCGCCCTGGTCTATTCCATGGCCGAAGGGCTGGTGATCCCGACGACCCTGCAGGGAACGGGCCTCGCCTTCCTGTCGATGGGCTTCGACATCAAGGGGCCGACCTACGTGAACGACACGCTGCACGTCGAGATCGAGATCACCGAGATCAAGCCGACGTCCAAGGACCCGATGCGGGCGCTGGTGCGGACCACCAACCTTGTGAAGAACCAGAAGGGTGAGACGGTCCTGATCTACACGCCGCTGCGCATGATGCAGGGAAGCTGACGTCCGATGCCGATGCCGATGCCGACCGACGCCGAGATTGCGCGTTACCGTGAGGATGGCGCCGTCTGCCTGCGCAATGCCATTCCGATGGAGTGGATCGAGCGGATGCGCGCGGCCGTGGACGACGACATGGCGAACCCGGGACCGATGGTTCGGATCAACACGCCGCAGGGCGCGCCCGGCCTCTTCTTCGTCGACTTCCAGCTCTGGCAACGCCATCCGGCGGCCCGTGCCTTCGTCCACGAATCGCCCGCGCGCGAAATCGTGGCCAGCCTCATGGGCTCGCAGGAAGTCGTCTACTATCACGACCATCTCCTGGTGAAGGAGCCGGGCACGCAGGAGCGTACGCCCTGGCATCACGACCAGCCCTACTATCCGATCGACGGCGAGCAGGTGATCTCGCTGTGGACGCCGCTCGATCCGGTCGATCGCGAGACCTGCGTCGAGTACGTGAAGGGCTCGCATCGCTGGGGACGCTGGTTCCAGCCCAGGTTCTTCAGGCAGGGCGGCGTCGACCTTCAGGTCCAGGACAGCCGCTTCGAGCCGCTGCCCGATCTCGATGCCGAACGTGAGAAGCACGAGTTCCTCGCCTGGGACATGGAGCCGGGCGACGTCATCGCTTTCCACGCGCTCACCCTCCACGGCGCCTCGGGCAACCGATCGAGCGACCGCCGCCGTCGCGCCTGGGCGACACGCTGGTGCGGCGACGATGCGCGCTATGGCGCCCGGGTCGGTCAGATCTCGCCGCCGATCGAGGGCCACGGTCTCAAGCCGGGCGACCGGCTCGAATGCGAGACCTTTCCCAAGGTGTGGCCGACCTGATCGACGCGCGGTCGCGCCGTGCGTTCCCGTCAACCGGCGTCGAACCCATCCAGCCATTCGCGGGCGAGGTGCAGTTCGCGAAAGATCTTCACGGGACGGTCGCCTTCGGCGAGCACCTCGAAAAGTCTGGCCTGCCGGTAGGCGCCTTCGGTGACGGCCACGATGGCGAGCGGGCCCAGCCTGCTCACCTTCATGTAGGCACGAATGCGAGCACCCAGCGACATCATGTCGGCATCGCTGAGCATCATCCTGGCATTGGTCGTATCGAAGATCTTCCGGTACGAGAGCGCGTCGGCGATGGTCACTCCGTCGAGATAGGTCTCGACGTCCTCGAGACGCAACTCGTCTCTCGCGACGGCAATCACGAGTTGGTGCGGCTTCGAGATCGTCCACTGAACCGACATGCGGACCGACTATGCCGGACCGCGCGCGGGACGGACAAGGGCCGCGCGTTACGGAACCAGGACGGCCTTGCCGACGACGGTGCGTTCCTCGATCAGGCGAAAAGCCTTCACCCAATCTGCAAGGTCATAGGTCGCCGCCACAGTCGCCTTGAGCTTGCCTTCGGTGAACCAGCGCGTGAGGTCGCTTTGCGCCGCGGCCACCAACGCACGTCGCCTGGCGAGCGCTTCGGCTTCCTTCGGCGACGGCGTGCCCTTGCCGCCCCAGCCGTTCCAGTAGCCGTAGTAGAAGCCGATCACCGTTACGTTCTTGACCAGCAGGATGTTGGCCGGAATCTGCGGGACTGTCCCGCTGGCGAAGCCCATCGGAATGATGCGGCCCTCCGGAGCAATACACCTCAGCGAGGCATCGAAGGCCGATCCGCCCACCGGATCGTAGACTACGTCGGCGCCACGCCCACCCGTGAGGTCGAGCACCTTGGTGCGCAGGTCCTCGGCGCGATAGTCGATCAGATGATCCGCGCCGGCCTCGCGGGCCGCCTTGAGTTTGTCGGCGCCGCCGGCGCTGGCGATCACGATCGCACCCATGGCCTTGCCGACCTCGATCGCCGTAAGGCCCGAGCCGCCACCCGCGCCGTGCACCAGCAGTACCTCGCCGGGCTGCAGGTTGGCCTTCCACTTCAGGGCGCCGTAGGCGGTGGGATAGAGGGTCGGGAAATTCGTTGCCTCGGCATAGGGCATGATCTCGGGGATCGGGACGAGGTTCGCGGCCGTCGCCGTTGCGTACTCGGCAAAGGCGCCCTGGCTGACGCCGGTGGCGATGCGGTCGCCGACCGCCACGTTGGTCACGCCGTCGCCCAGCGCCACGACATGGCCGGCCAACTCGTTGCCGGGGACGTAGGGCAGGGGCGGCTTGTTCTGGTGCTTGCCCTGGACGCCCAGCATCGCGGCGAAGCTCACGCCGGCGGCACGGACCTTGACCAGCACTTCGCCCGCCTTCGGCACGGGCTGCGGAATGTCCTCGACCTTCAGACTGTCGATCGGACCGTAAGCATGACAGACCAGCGCCCGCATATCCCTGACTCCCGGATGACTTCTTGAACTCTACTTCTTGAACGCGCCGTGCCGGCCTTCGCCCTGGGCGAAGCGCGCCGCGCCGCTCTGCGATTCCCGCCGCCGGGCTTCGAGCGACAGTTCCATCTCGCGACGAATCGCCGACGCCTCGTCGCGGTCGAAACTCTCATAGGCCGACCGGCGGTCCGAAGTCATGGCGATCGGCGGAAATCCTGCGATCTGGCGGGCCAGCGCCTCAGCCTCGACCCGCGTCGTGCCGCGCGCCACCCTGCGCGTGGCCAGACCGATCGCGACCGCCTCGTCGGCGCCGACGGCGCGGCCGGTCAGCAGCATGTCCATGGCGCGGCCCTGACCCACGATGCGCGGCAGGCGCACGGTCGTGCCGTCGCTCATGGGCACGCCCCAGCGCCGCGAAAAGACGCCGAAGGTCGCCGTCTCGTCGACGATGCGGATGTCGCAGAACAGGGCGACCCCCAGCCCGCCGGCACAGGCATGTCCCTCGACGGCCGCGATCACCGGCTTCGACAGCGGCGCCCGCAGCGGGCCCTCGTCGCTGCCGGCCCACGGGAAATAGTCGGTGCCCGAGCCCAGCTCCTTGAGGTCCGCACCGGCGCAGAAGGCGCCGCCGGCGCCGGTCAGCACCGCGACGCGTGCTCCGGGATCGGCCTCGAAGGCGCGCAGCGCGTCGGCGAGCCCGTGCGCGGCCTCGTTGTCCAGCGCGTTCCTGGCCTGCGGCCGGTTGATGATGATGGTGGTCACCGGCCCTTGGGCCTCGACGACGATCTTCCGTGTGCTCATGCCTTCGTCTTAACGAACCGTGGCGAGTTCGTCTTCAAGCTGGGCGTTGGAGCGGGTCGGTGTGCGGAAGTACCACCAGTTCTCCTGGGGGGTCCATTTCTCCTTCCGGGCGGTGCCGTGTCCCCAGACGCAGCGCTTGAAGTCGCGAGTCGCGGCCATGAAGGATCGGTCGGCCTCATCGAGCTTCAGCGCATGCTCGCCCATTTCCTCTCGGCTGAACATCGGCAGCGCCTCGAGGATCAGCTCGCGCACGTCGACATCGTTCAGCCAGTTGTCGAGGTCGAACGTGTAGTCATGGCGCTCGAGGTCCCGGGCGAAGCCGGCCCACTGGTCGATCAGCTCCTGGAGCTCGGCGACGTCAGGTGGGCCGGGTGGCGGTGGCGGCTTCAATTGCTTCCCCGTTCGGCTTGCCGGCGGTAGTAGCGCTCGCCGTCGTTGGGTTTGAAGAACGTTCTTATGATGCCGTTGGGATTGAAGGCGATGAAGGCGCCGGTGTCACGGTCAAAACGGGTGACGACGCCGTCTCGCCGTACCGTCTCCAGGATCGGTCCGCCGACCTTGGCATCGCGAAGCAGCTGCGCCTGCCGGAGATAGTCGTGCTTGGTGATGCGGCCGAACTCGGCGCCGTGCTTCTGGTAGTGATCGTCGAGCCGGCGCTGGTCGGCGAAGCCGACGCTCGCGCCCCAGCCCTGTCCCGGTTCGCGCGCCTCGGCGGAAATCGCAGGCCCGCGCGTCACCTCGCGCTGTCCCCGCTCGGCGGTCTGGCTCCAGAAGAGGAAGATCGCGACCGCCGCCAGCGCCGCCGTCAGCAGTCGGCGCCACGGCATGCCGCGGGTGCGGAGGTTCATGCCGCTATTGTGCGCCGCCTTTGAACCAGCGCGCAATCATGCGGCGCTCGGCGTCGGTCATGTTTGTCATGTTGCCCGGCGGCATGACGCGGGAGGCGGCTGCCTGCTGGTTGATGGCGGCGGCCATGGCATGGACCTGAGACGGAGTCTCGAGCAGAAGGCCCTTGGGCGGCGCCAGGAAACCTTCCTGCGTCGGCTTTGCGGCATGGCAGGGCGTGCACCGCGCCTGGATGATGGGCTGGACCTCGGCGAAGGCCACTGGTCCGCCGCCTTCCGCACTCGGCCTCGGCAGGGCGAGCAGGGCGGTGATGGCGATGAAGACGAAGCCCGCCGCGAGGACCAGCGGGTTGGCATTGCCCTTGTGGCGCTGGACGAACCAGACCCGGATCAGCGCGCCGGCGATCGAGATCGTCAGCAGCAGCACCCAGTTCCACTCGTGGCCGTAGAGGCCGGCATAGTGGTTGCTGATCATCGTGAACAGCACCGGGAGCGTGAAATAGGTGTTGTGGACCGAGCGCTGGCGGCCGCGCAGCCCGTGGATCGGGTCGGGAATCCGGCCCTCTTCCTTGGCCTTCACCAACTCGCGCTGGCCCGGGATGATCACGAAATAGACGTTGAGCACCATGATGGTGCCGAGCATTGCGCCGAAATGGATGTAGGCGCCGCGGCCGGAAAAGATGTGGCAGAGAGCCCAGGCGGCGGCGACGCAGTATACGAAGACCAGGCCGCCCAGCACGACGTCGTCCTGGCCAAGGGTCGAGCGGCAGAGCCAGTCGTAGACCAGCCAGCCCAGGACGAGGAATCCCAGCCCGATGGCGATCGCCTGCGGCTTCGTCAGCGGCAGGACCGACGGGTCGATCAGCGCGACCTCGGCCCCGTGGTAATAGACGAGGCAGAGCAGGAAGAAGCCGGTGACGAGCGTCGTGTAGGCTTCCCACTTGAACCAGTGCAGTTCCGGCGGCAGCCGCTCCGGCGCCACCTTGAACTTCTTGGCGGTGTAGAAGCCGCCGCCATGGACCGCCCAGACCTCGCCGCCGATTCCCTTGGCCTCGTCGGCGGGGTCGAGCGGTTTGTGCAGGTGATTGTCCAGCCAGATGAAATAGAAGGAGGCGCCGATCCAGGCGATGCCCACGATCATGTGAGCCCAGCGCAGCAGCAGATTCAGCCAGTCTACGACGAAAGCGGCGTCCATGAACCCCTCGTACCGCCTTGCCGGGCATGCCCTCAAGGCGGTAAATCGCCCTTTCGACTGAAACCAAGCGAATTTCGAGGGGAACGACGATGGCGGCTTTGGACCTTCCTGCAGGTGTGACGATCGACGGCGCCATCAAGCCCGGCTTCGAGAGGGTGCTCACGAAAGAGGCAGTCGCCTTCGTCGCCGACCTGCAGCGCAAGTTCAATGCCCGCCGCGAGGAGCTCCTGGCCGCCCGCGTCGAGCGTCAGAAGCGCCTCGATGCCGGCGAGAAGCCGGACTTCCTGCCGGAGACCGCCAAGATCCGCGAGAGCGACTGGACGGTCGCGCCGCTGCCCAAGGACATCCTCGACCGCCGGGTCGAGATCACCGGACCTGTCGACCGCAAGATGATCATCAACGCGCTGAACTGCGGCGCCAACGTCTTCATGGCCGACTTCGAGGACGCCTCGACCCCGACCTGGGCCAACATGATCGAGGGCCAGTACAATCTGGCCGACGCGGTGCGCCGCCAGATCGACTATGTCGATCCGGTCAGTGGCAAGTCCTACAAGCTGAATGAAAAGACCGCCGTGCTGTTCGTGCGTCCGCGCGGATGGCACCTGCTCGAGAAGCACATGACGGTCGACGGCAAGCCGATGTCGGGATCGCTGTTCGACTTCGGCCTGTATTTCTTCCACAACGCCAAGGAAGCTCTTGCGCGCGGCACCGGCCCATATTTCTACCTGCCCAAGATGGAGAGCCATCTCGAGGCGCGGCTGTGGAACGACGTGTTCGTCGCCGCCCAGGATGCGCTCGGCGTGCCGCAGAAGTCGATCAAGGCCACGGTGCTGATCGAGACGATCGTCGCTACCTTCGAGATGGACGAGATCCTGTGGGAGCTGAAGGATCATTCGGCCGGCCTCAACTGCGGCCGCTGGGACTACATCTTCTCCTTCATCAAGAAGTTCCGCGAGCAGGAGTGGGCGGTACTGCCGGATCGCGGCACGGTCGGCATGACCTCGCACTTCCTGCGCTCCTACAGCCAGCTCGTGATCAAGACCTGCCACCGCCGCGAAGTGCATGCGATGGGCGGCATGGCGGCGCAGATCCCGATCAAGAACGATCCCAAGGCCAATGACGAGGCCATGGCCCGCGTCCATGCCGACAAGAAGCGCGAGGCCGGCGACGGGCATGACGGCACCTGGGTGGCGCATCCCGGTCTGGTGCCGATCGCCAAGGCCGAGTTCGACGCGGTGATGAAGGAGCCCAACCAGATCGCGCGCAAGCGCCAGGACGTGCACGTCACCGCCGCCGACCTGATCCAGATCCCCACGGGGCCGAAGACCGAGGCCGGCCTGCGCCAGAACGTGGCCGTGGGCATCGGTTATGTCGAGGCGTGGCTACGCGGCATCGGCTGCGTGCCGCTGTTCAACCTGATGGAAGACGCGGCCACCGCGGAGATCAGCCGGGCGCAGGTCTGGCAATGGGTGCGCCACAACCAGAAGCTCGACGACGGCCGCGCCATCACCAAGGACCTGGTGCGCCAGATCGTGCGCGAGGAGAACGACAAGGTAAAGGCGCAGATCGGCGAGGAGGCCTACAACAAGGGCCGCTACGAGGATGCCGCGCAGCTCATGATCGACCTGGTCGAGCAGCCGCAGTTCTACGAGTTCCTGACCCTGCCGGCCTACGACCGCATCATAGCCGACGAGAAGGCGGCGGCGTAAGGACATCACGATGATCAAGACCGTTTACGACGTCGCCTCCGCGGGCAAGCCCGACGCGCCGGCCATCGGTGCGCCGGGACGGCCGTGGCTCACTTATGCCGGCCTGAAGAAGCTGACCGACGATACGCTGGCGACGCTGAACGGCGTCGGCATCGGCCGTGGCGACAGGGTCGCCATGGTCGCGCCCAACGGTCCGGAGATGGCGTCGTCCTTCATCGCCGTCGCCTCGGGCACCAGCTCGGCGCCGCTCAACCCGGCCTATCGTGCCGACGAGTTCGAATTCTATCTCGACGACCTGAAGCCCAAGGCCGTGATCGTCCAGAAGGGCATGGACAGCCCGGTGCGGGCCATGGCTGAAAAGGTCGGCGTGCCGATCATCGAGCTGGTCCCGACCGAAGCCGGTCCGGCCGGCAGCTTCACGCTCGACGTCTCGGCGCTGAAGCCGGCCAAGGCGGCGAGCCCCGGCACCTCGGTCGACGGCGAGATCGCGCTGGTGCTGCACACGTCGGGCACGACGGCGCGACCCAAGATCGTGCCGCTGTCGACGGCGAACCTCGCGGCCTCGGCGCGCCATATCGCCGAGTCGCTGGCGCTGACGCCGGGCGACCGCTGCATGAACATCATGCCGCTGTTCCACATCCACGGGCTGATCGCCGCGACGCTGTCGTCGCTCGGAGCCGGTGCGTCGGTCTCGTGCACGCCAGGCTTCAACGCGCTGCGTTTCTTCGCCCAGCTCGAGGAGGTGAAGCCCACTTGGTACACGGCGGTGCCGACCATGCACCAGGCGATCCTGACGCGCCTGCGCAGCCATGCCGACGCCGCCAAGGCCGCGAAGCTGCGGTTCATCCGCTCCTCGTCGGCGTCGCTGCCGCCGCAGGTCATGCTGGAGCTCGAGGCCGCCTTCGACTGCCCGGTGATCGAGGCCTACGGCATGACCGAGGCCAGCCATCAGATGGCGTCGAACGCGCTGCCGCCCGGCAAGCGCAAGCCGGGCGCCGTCGGCCTGCCGGCCGGTCCGAAGATCGCCATCATGGACGAGGCCGGGCACTTCCTGCCGCAGGGCGCGATCGGCGAGGTCGTGATCCAGGGGCCGAACGTCACCGCGGGCTACGACAACAATCCCGACGCCAACCTCAAGGCCTTCGCCGATGGCTGGTTCCGCACCGGCGACCAGGGCCGGTTCGACGAGGACGGTTACCTGTTCCTGACCGGCCGGCTCAAGGAGATCATCAACCGCGGCGGCGAGAAAATCAGCCCGATCGAGGTCGACACGATCCTGATGGATCACCCGGCTGTCGAGCAGGTCGTGACCTTCGCCATCCCGCATCCCATGCTGGGCGAGGATGTCGGCGCGGTGGTGGTGCTGCGGGCGGGCATGGAAGCGACGGAGCGCGAGTTGCGCGACTTCGTGGCCAGGCATGCCGCCGACTTCAAGGTCCCACGCAAGGTCGTGTTCGTGAACGAGATCCCGAAGGGGGCCACCGGCAAGCTGCAGCGGATCGGCCTCGCGGCCAAGCTGGGCCTCGCCGGAGCAACAGCCTGAGGGTGCCGACGTGACCTCGATCTGCGTTTTCGGCGCCGGCGCGATCGGCGGCCTGGTGGCCGCCAAGCTCGAAATGGCGGGCACGCCCGTCACCGTGGTGGCGCGCGGTCCCCATGGCGAGGCGTTGCGCACGCGGGGCCTCGTCCTGCTGAGCGACGGCAAGGAAACCGTGACCGAGCCGAAGGTCGCCTCGGATCCGAAGGAGATCGGCGCGCAGGATTATCTCGTCCTGACCCTGAAGGCCCATTCGCTGCTGCCGGCGATGGAGCAGCTCAAGCCGCTGATCGGGCCGCACACCACCATCGTCGCCGCCATAAACGGCGTGCCGTGGTGGTACACCTACAGGCTCGGCGGCGACTTCGAGGGCAGGCGCATCGAATCGGTCGATCCGGGCGGTGAGCTGACGGCCGCGCTGCCGCCGTCGCAGGTACTGGGCAGCATCGTCTATCCGGCCGCCGACGTGGTCGAGCCCGGCGTGATCCACCACACCTACGGCGACCGATTCACCCTGGGCGAGCCGGACGGCAGCCGCAGCGAGCGCGCGGCGAAGCTGTCGGAACTGCTGATCAAGGCCGGCCTCAAGGCGCCGGTGCGCCCGCGCATCCGTGACGAGCTCTGGGTCAAGCTCTGGGGCAACATGGCCTTCAACCCGATCAGTGCGCTGACCGGTGCGACGCTCGACAAGGTGATCGGCGATCCCGGCACGCATGCGGTCTGCCGCGCGCTGATGGTCGAGGGGCAGGCCGTGGCCGAGAAGCTCGGCGTGAAGTTCGCCATCAACGTCGACAAGCGCATCGCCGGTGGCGCCGAGGTGGGCGCCCATAAGACCTCCATGCTGCAGGACCTCGAGCGCGGTCGCCCGCTGGAGATCGAGGCGCTGCTGGGCGCGGTCGTCGAGATGTCCGAATGGGTCGGCGTCGACATGCCGATCGGCCGCAGCGTGCTGGCCTTGGTCCGTCAGCGCGCGGCCATGCGCTGACATGGAAAAGGTCGATCTCGTCTTCGACCCCGACAATACGCGCGCGGCCGATTATGTGCGCGATCGTCTGTCGATGTTCAACTCGAGCCGCACGGGCACGTCCGACTATTATCCCTGCAACATCTTCCTGAAAGGGGAGAAGGGCGAAACCCTGGGTGGCCTGCTTGGCTACGTCTGGTCCGGCTGGCTGTTCGTGGCGATCCTCTGGGTCGACGAGGCGCTGCGCGGCCGGGGCCATGCCACGCGCCTGATGGACGCCGCCGAGGACTATGCCCGCAAGCGCGGCTGCCACTCGGCGCATCTCGACACCCACACGTGGCAGGCGCGTCCGTTCTACGAGAAGCGCGGCTACGAAGTCTTCGCCACGCTCGACGACTTCCCGCCGGGCCACAAGAAGTTCTTCCTCAAGAAGAAACTGTAGGCGCGGAGGTATGTTGAGCCAAACGGGGCACTAATCATCCCGTCGTCTCGACCGGAGTGTCCGTGTTGGCAATACAACGCTTTCGTGTCAGCGAACGCCGAGGTCCTTCAGTCGCTTGTCGAGTGACAGGAGGTCGGCCCAGCTCTGGCGTTTGCTGGCGGGTGTGCGCAGCAGGTAGGCGGGGTGGAAGGTCGGGAGGGCCGGGACTTCGCTGCCGTCGTCCAACGCCAGGTTGGTCCATTTGCCGCGCAGGCGGGTGATGCCCTCGGTCGTGTTCAGTACGGCCTTCACCGCGGTGCCGCCGGCCAGCACGAGTATCTTCGGCCGGGCGAGTTCGATGTGGCGGCGCGTGAAGGCGAGGCAGATCGCCTGTTCCGACAGGGTCGGCGTGCGGTTGCCTGGGGGGCGCCAGAAGAGAATGTTGGTGATGTAGAGGTCGCGCTCGCGGCTCATGCCGATGGCCGCGAACATGCGGTCCATGAGCTGGCCGCTCACGCCGACGAACGGCTTGCCGAGCCGGTCCTCGTCGGCGCCGGGCGCCTCTCCCACGATCATTACCGGCGCGCCGGCCACGCCGTCGGCAAACACGGTGTTCTTGGCGGTTCGCTTCAGCGCGCAGCCCTCGAACGCGCGGACCGCCTCTTCGAGCTCAGCAATGGTGTTCGCCTGCTGCGCGACCGTGCGGGCATCCTCGGCGAGCTGCGGCGATTCCAGCGGCACGGGCGGACGGGCGACCGGCGGCGCGATCGGCGCGCGGATGGGCGTTGGCGCGGCCGGCACGGCGGGAGACGCGACGGCGGCAACGGCCGCCGGCGGTGGAAGCGCGAAACGGTCGATCGCCTCCTCGCCGATCGTCTCGTCGATCCCGTGATCGACGTACCAGCGCAAGAGCGCCGCGGCGTCCTGCGGGGAGAACGCCGCTTCGTTCACGAGAGGCTCTTGATGAAGGCGCCCAGGATCGGCGCCCACATCGCGGCGTCGGCGTGGCTCGCCATGTGGCCCTTGTCCGACGGCATCTCGACATAGGTCAGGTCAACGCCCGCCTTGCGCATGGCAAGCGCGTGGGCGGCGCAGTCGGTGAGATCGAACAGCTTGTCGGTTTTGGAGATCACGTACAGGACCTTGGTCTTCTTCAGCTGGTCGTACTGCTTGGTGATGTCGAATCCGTCGATCGCGCGCCGCAAAGTAACGAGCGAGTGGCCGTCGTAGATTTGCGCCCAGCCCTTGGCGGCCACCTTGGCCTCGGCCTCGCCCTGGCCGTAGTTCAGAAGTGTCTCGTAGCGGATCTGCTCCAGCGTGCCGGCGATGCCGCCGTTCTCGTAGTACCAGCCGCCATTCCAGTTGGGATCGCTGGCGAGCCGCTTCTGCAGCGCCTCGAGGCCGCCGCGGCGGCCGGGCGCGCGCGGCGCGGTGACCGAGGCGGCGATGCCCCGCATGAAGCCGGGGTAGGAGGCGGCCCACTGGAACGACTGGAAGCCACCCATGGAGGGGCCGACAACGGCGACGA